>NZ_JBICTD010000001.1:0-1224712 GCF_043197455.1 Nocardia sp. NPDC049149 | reverse complement strand
GTCTCTTGAAGGATCACGCGATGGCCACCCTCACGTCCGAGATTCGACCTCATCGGCCGAGCGACAGCTGCTACACCACGCTATTGGACGCAACCCGGGTGTCCCCGTTCTCAGTGAAGTCGAACGGGCGACCTTGCAGCGAGCCATAGACACGGACGGTGGTCCGCCAATCACCGGTCTCGCACTCTGCGCTCACCTGATACCTGCGTTCGTCGGGATAGGGAATCCCGGAATCAACGGTGAGTGCCCAGCGTACCCAGCGGCCACCGCTGACATGATCCAAACTCAGCTCCAACGTGTGACTTTCCGGGGGCACTTCGCATTTCGCTGCCACGTCGGCGGAGATGACCGGGTGCAGCAGGGTCGGCTTGCTGAAGGCGGTCCGGAAATCGCACGCCTTCGCCGCGCGTACTGGATTCGGCGCAGCGCCGACCGGCTGTGCGCCAGTGATCACGACGGCCGTGAAGATGGTTACGAACATGATGCATAGAAATATCTTGTGCTGCAATGGATTTCCCCAATCTGGACTACTACCTTTGTGCCGCCCGCGCTGCGCGGACGCTGTTGACGAAGATCATCGGTATCCCCGCGACGGGTCGGGAACCATTCGCCCCGCATCGATCAACGCTTGCCGTGCTGCCGCTTTGCGCAGACATTCCTCGGCACGGCACCCGAGCAGTTGCTGCATAATCAGGTGAGCTTCGGCCACGGTGAGCGGATGATCGGGAGCCTCGTGCGGACAGCCACTAGCCCGACGGTGGCGCTCGGCTCTCCACTCGGCCTGCACGCGGTCCACGATCTCTTGCACCGACGGGCCATCCATCTCAGATTCCCGCCACTAGTTGAACCCCACCGCTTCACCCCTGCCGGTTCAATGTCGTTGGTGGCACCCGACGCCGAGGGCTTTCGCCACCGACGGGCGGCTCACTGCGGGTCGGTGTGCCAATGAGGACAACGGCATCGCCCCGGCGTCGGGTGTCGATCTAAGGGGACCGCTGATCCGATGCGGCGCGGAAGGCGTGCGCAGCAGGCAAGTGTGTGCACAGGGGGTGTGCGCGGCTGACCGATCATGGCGTCGGCAGCGATACGGGTGCACACTCCTGGTTATGGGACGCCAGCCCAAACAGCCGAACAGGCAATTAGTCGAGCTGCTGGAGGAAACCCAGCCCAAGCTCAGCCGAAAAGGTCTCGCCCGCCGGGTAGTTGAACGCGGGCGTGCGGTCGGTGTCGAACTTCGCTACGACCACACCGCGGTCAGCAGATGGCTCGCGGGCGAGCAACCGAACTCACCTGGGCCGGAACTGATCGCCGAGGTTCTGACGGAAGTTCTTGGCCGACGGATAGTTCCGTCGGACTGTGGGATGCCGGGTGGGCAAACCCCGGCCGATCTCGGGTTGGAGTTCTCGTTGAGCATCGCAGAGGCGACAGCCGCTGCGACCGCGTTGTGGAGGAGTGATGTGGAGCGCAGGCGGTTCCTGATGGGAGCCTCGTACGCGGTAGCGGTGTACCCAGCTGCTTCGATGCGGTGGCTCACCCTTCCCGGCCCCGAGCACCCTGTCTCCGCTGGATTCCGCCGTGTCGGGCAAACCGACGTCGACGCGGTACGCACGATGACCAAGGCATTCCGCGATCTGGACAACCGCGTTGGCGGCGGCAAGGTCCGCTCGACGATCGTCCACTACCTGCACAGCTCGGTCGCACCGCTCCTGCACGGCAGCTACAACGAACCGGTCGGACGTCAGCTGTTCGCGACGACCGCCGAGCTGACGAAACTCGCGGGATGGGCAGCCTACGACCTCGAAGAACACGGTCTCGCGCAGCGGTACCTGATCCAAGCCCTTCGGATGTCCCGAGCAGCGGGGGACGTAGGGCTAGGTGCAAAATTCTTGCCGCGATGAGCCACCAGGCCACCTACGTTGGTCGTCCAGGCGACGCCATCGATCTCGCACGCGCAGCGCAAATCGCCGCTCGCGGTGCAGGATTGGCGGCCCTGGAGTCCGGCTGCCACATGGTCGAAGCTCATGGCCACGCAGCCCGCGCTGATAGCGCATCGTGCGCCGCTTCCCTCAACGCTGCCGAACGGGCATACAGCCGAGCCGACTCGTCACACCCGGCCTGGCTCGACTACTTCGACAGCGCATATCTGTCGGCCAAGACGGCCCACTGCTTCCGCGACTTGGGCGACTACGCGAGGGCAGCGCAGTTCGCCGAGCAATCACTGAACATGACCGACGGCTACCTTCGCGGGCGCGCATTCAACCTGTGCCTATTGGCGTCGGCCCTCGCCGACGAAGATCCCCACGAGGCAGCACGCATCGGAACCGAAGCACTCGACATCGTGGGCGGACTGGAGTCTCACCGGACCCACGCCTACCTTCGCGACGTACGCCACCGCCTCGCGGCACACATCGATCTGCCCGACGTCGACCACTTCCGACGGCAGGTATTCACCATCACTACGCGGGCAGACTGAGCGCCCGATATAGCGCGACAACCGTTGCAGCGCCTACGATTTCACCCCGATCGACCATCTCGACTGCTTCCCCTAATGGAATCCAGCGGATGTCTTCGGCTTCGTTGATGTCCGGCGGCGTATCAGTCAGGTCCGCACCTCGTGCGAGGTAGATCTCTTGCGGCTGGTCCAGAGTGCCAATCGAGGGCTGGTAGGTGACCAGGTGTTCCATGGAATTCGGCCGCCACCCAGTTTCTTCCTCAACCTCGCGCGCCGCTGCGACTGCGACGTCCTCGGCATGGTCGACGTAGCCACCGGGAAGCTCCCACACCCACCGGTCGATGATGAATCGGTGTCGGTACATCAGCAGGGCTTCGCGTTTGTCGTTGAGTACCAACGTCATTGCGCAGCGGGGCATCCGTACGACGTACTGAGTGAACTTCACTCCGTCGGGCAACTCGATATCGACGGTCGAGAGCTTGATGTGTCGGTTCTCGTCCACGACGTTCTCACCGTGGATCGTCCACTGAGTACGGCTCACAAGGTCGACGGTAGCGCTACACCGACGCGGGCACCGGAGAGCCGCCCTGAAATTGATACCCCACCCCCGACTCGCCTGCGGCTGTCAGGAGGTTTCTCTCTCCCTGACAGAAAACTTCGGAACCCGTACGAATTGGCACGCTCTATGCCAACCGCCAGCGCTCCGACCCAGGGGAGGGGCTACCGCCCAGCGCGCCGACCTCGAACGCGGCCCACTTCCCCTCGGCGTCCTTGGCCATCCCCGAACGGATAACGTCGTCCTGCCACGGCGGGCGCCGCTTCGCGGCCTCAGCGTAACCGATCGCGCTCTCACCGGCTCCGGAATAGACTGCGGTGCAAGGCCGTAGCTCGATCTGCGGGGTCTAAATCCCGACCAGATTCCCCGCTGGGCCACGCTTTAGGTCGTGTCGGAGACATGCCGGGCTCCTTGTCGTCCAGCCCGGTAAAGCGTGTTCAATCTGTTAGCCGAAACCTGGTTGCTGAAATGGTGCTGGTGGCAGAATCGCCTCTATGCCGGGCATGTGCTGGCTATGGCTGACGCTGATATCGAAGGCGGAACACTTCGATTGGTCGTCGATGCCGTCGATGCCATGGGCAGCCCTCCTGACCGGCGGATTCACGCTGGCTGGTGGTGTTCTCGGTGCTCTGATCGGCCGCCGCAACATGCACTCCGTACTGGTCAAGCAATTCGAACTACAGCACCGAGTCGAACAGCGTGAGCCGATCGCTGTCATTGCCGACACGATCGTCGAGCTAAAGGGCAATGAGCACTTCTTCCACGCTGCCCGGATGCTGGCCGAGTGCGAGACCAAATCCGGCGATCAGTACTGGGAGAGACTCGACCGTTTCAACCGCGAGCTGATCTTCGCGAGCGAGCGACCTAACGCGCTCAAGAGAGCACTCCGCCGCGGCGACCTTTTTGTCGACGCTCCCGAACTCGTTGACCAACTCGCACCATTGGGTCCACTGTGCGGTGAGTACGGCCGTTGCGTAGAAGAAGCGCGGGAACGTCACGAAGAACCGCAGGTATTCGAGGCATACGTTGCCCAGGCCACCGCGATTCACAACGAGCTGCTCCCGAGAGCCCAAAAGTTGATGGAGATCGCAGCCAAGGTGCTCAAGACCCAGGACGTGGTCGGCGGGGAGAGAGAAAGTTCCTGACTGCCACCGCGAGTCAGGTGCCTGGGGTGTTGACTTTTTCCACTGCGCGGTTCCCCGCACCCGGCAGGTCTAGCCGAATGTGAGGATCGGATCCATACCGAACGACAACCTCACGAAGAGATCGGTCTTGCGCTCCAGAGCTGGCAGGATCTGATCAAGGTCCTGGGTGAGCAGTTCGACGGCTCGCCATTCGTCACAGCTAAGCCAGATATGTCGGCCGACGACGTGCTTGTTTCGACGCTTCGAGAATTCCGCATCGTGAGTGATCAGCACAGCTTTTTGATTCGTCGCGTAGACGGTCAGGTCGTCATCTACTGCCTTCGCCAATCCCGCGCTCCCAACCGACCATGCCTCGTGCCGCAGTTTCCGAAGGTATGCACCGACTGCGACATCGACATCATGATCGAGAACGAACCGCAATGTCAGGCCGCCGTCTCCCGTCGGACCGCCTCGATGTCGTCTTCAGTTAGATCCGGGTAAGCGGCAAGTACTTCCGCTGTGGTCTTGCCCGCCGCGAGGTATCGACGCACGGTATCGACGGGAATTCTGGTTCCGGCGAACACGGGTTTGCTGCCGAGAACCTTCCGGCGCTTCTCAATGTGTCCGTGCTGATCGGCGTCACGGCTTGTCGAACGCATGATGCGCTCACGCAACGGGGCTAGACTGAGCACCTGGTGTATCACGATCTGATCCGGGTGCAGGCTGCCTTCCCAAGTGCCGTCAGGATGCTGGAAGAACACCTTGTTACCGACGGTGGCAAATGCCAGTTCGGTCAGGGGTTGCTGATAACCACGAGTCTTGAGACGGCCAACGATCTGCCGAATGTGTTGCAGGCTCACCCCACGGTGTTTACGCAGCTCAGCTACCACAGAAAGGGCGAGCGCTTCACTGAATCCATACAAACGTACCCGATTGCGCGGGGACAATGATTCGTCGACTGCCGGGGTAATCAAGGCAGTCTCGGCCCAGTAATCGAGCTGTTTCGCTGACAGGCCCGTGACACGTGCGACAGTCTCTCGGGTCAGCGCGATCTGCTGTTCACCACCCACCACGGTCTCCTCTTATCGCCCTACCGCCCACCGTAACCGCGCAGGTCATGTCAGGGGCTCAGTTTCCCCCAAGCGAGCACGTTACCGGCGGGTCCGCCCTTGGCGCGTGACAGTGCGGGCCGCAGGTGGTCGCGACTCCCGTCTCCTCGAGCCTTGTTGCACACCGCGTGTAGCAGTCGATCGGCCTCGGTGCCGCCACGTGCGCGGGCTCGGCTGTGATCCGCGGCGAGCACTTCGCCGTCGACATTGCGTGTCTGGTCTCGATACATCGGTTCACAACACCACCAACAGGTTTCGCCGTCGCGGTGTCGGGCGAGCGGCCGGGCACGCTGTTGCTGGTGGCGCCAGCCGAGCCGCGCTGAGTAGTGGTTCGGCGAGCCATGGCTATGACGCAACGTGGGTCGTCCGTGTCCTCCAGTACGAAACCAGCGCGGCGCGGTCCTCCTCTTTGAACAGGTCCATACGAGGCAGGCCGGGCACCACGCGCCGCCACTCAGCCGCAGCCTCGCGGCTGAGCCAGGTCGGTGGCTTCGGCGGAATCCGGCGAAAGGCCGGCGGGGGCGTGACGACTCGTCCGCCGCTGTCGCGGCTCTCAGCGCAGCCGGTCAGCAGCCGCAGCGCGGCCGGGCCGGGGGTGGGGGCGGCCATCTACGCACCCCCTTGCTGGATGACCTGCTTCCTAAAGGTGCAGGCCACAGAAAGAATCCCGTTCCATGTCAAGTTTCAGTGTTAGGAAGCTCACTCGATTTCAGGCGTTTTTTTTGAAGTCCCGAGGGCTCCGAGGGCCGTATCGGGCATGGTCAACCACGCCATCGTCCCGCTAAGCAGTATTGACAGCATCAGGCATTCGACCTGAAATGGCGTCGGCATCGCCCGCAGCCCTGCCAAAGACGCGAAGAGTGCCGAGCACGCCGCGCCCCCGACGAGGAGGCTGACAGCGCGGACGTTCGGCACACCCACAGTATGCAGTGGGTCACGTCCGATGCCCGCATCGACACCCCCATGCGCCTCCAGTTGAGCGCGGGAAGCGAACACCACCAGGTTGTGGTCCAGGCAAGGATCGATGCGATTGATACCCCCTATCTCGGTCACGATTCACTCCGTTGATCGCGCCACGTTTTCAGCGCGGCATGGGCGCGGCCGCTGCCCCACCGCAGGCGGTCTTTCACGTCCTCCTTGGAGGTCGGAGGTGGGTCGAGGGAGTCGATCGCGGCGATATCCGCGACGAGGCTGTTGACGTCTTTTCCGTTGATACCGAACGTCTTTGGTGGTTTATCGCCGGGTTGTGGTGCCCGGATGACCGGCTCAAGGATTCCATCACCGAGCGGGCTCGGGGTCAGGCAGAACAGACCCGCCGAAGGCTCTTTGCCTTCCGCGGGACAGTGCCGACGTAGTCCACCATGGCGGTCCTTGTTCACGGTCAGCCAGGCGGAGCCGCCCTTGCCGGAGGTGAACGGTTCGTTGATCGTGACCCGCAGCGATAAGGAAGACGAGCAAGCGGCGCGTGTACCTCACAGCGCAGGACGTAGCCCGGCTCGCGGGTGAGGCCAAGCAGCATCGGGTACTCGTACTTACCTTGGCCTACACGGGCATTCGATGAGGCGAGGCCGTAGCGTTGCGGGTACGCGACGTTCAGTTTCTCCGGCGTCGGCTGTCGGTTGCCGACAATGCTGTGCAGCTCGGCGTTGATCACGCGGTTGGCCAGACCAAGAGCCGCAAGGAGAGGTCTGTACCGGTGCCGCAATTCGTTCTCGACGAAGTCGCGGTGCAGTGCAAAGGGCGCGACCACGAAGACCTCGTGTTCGGCGACGGAACCGACTACCTACCTCGCCCGAAGTCGAGTGGTGGATGGTTCGCCGGAGCCGTCAAGCGGGCCAAGGTCCAGCGGATCACCCCGCACGACCTTCGGCACTCCTGCGCGAGTCTCGCGATCAGCGTGGGCGTCAATGTTCTCGCGCTGGCACGGATGCTCGGCCACGCCGATCCGTCTGTAACCCTGCGGGTGTACGCGGATCTTTTCGATACCGATCTCGACGCCGTGGCTGAAGCGCTGAATACGAAGTGCGCCCAATTCGTGCCCAAACCAGCGGGTTCGGACGCGGCGACGGCATAGAAAAAGCCCCTGACCTGCTACTGCAAGTCAGGGGCTTTTGGCGGTGGCGGAGGGATTTGAACCCTCGGAGGGGGGTTACCCCTCACACGCTTTCGAGGCGTGCTCCTTAGGCCGCTCGGACACGCCACCGCGGACAACCATACCGGAAGGGGGGCTGATCGTTAAATCGGCTGGAAGGTGGTGGCCGGGGTGTGATCTGGGGCACGGAAGGTGCGGTGACGGCGGTGGGGCGGGTCAGCGCTGCGTGTGGAAGAAGGTGTTGAGGAGGGCGGCGCAGTCGGGCTCGAGGATGCCGCCGCGGACCTCGGGGCGGTGGTTGAGGCGACGGTCGCGGACCACATCCCAGAGGGAACCTACCGCGCCGGTTTTGGGCTCCCAGGCGCCGAAGACGAGCCGGGAGACTCGGGACAGGACCAGGGCGCCCGCGCACATGGTGCACGGCTCGAGGGTGACGGCGAGGGTCGCACCCTCCAGGCGCCAGCCGTCGCCGTTGACGGCGGCGGCGCGGCGCAGGGCGAGAACTTCGGCGTGTGCGGTGGGGTCACCGAGGGCCTCGCGGGCGTTCGCGGCGCGCGCGAGTTCCCTTCCGGTGGAATCGAATACGACGGCCCCGACGGGGACGTCGCGCGGATCGGCGGTGGCGGCCGCGGCGATCGCGGCCCGCACCATGTCGGTGTCCGAAAGACCCACGTCAGCGCGGGAGCTTGTCCAGCACCGCCGCGAGTTCGTCGGCGAAGCCGAGGCGCTGGGCGATCATGCCGAGCTGCTCATCCGGGTAGAGGTCGGTCTCGGCGAGGATGACGCTGAGCACCGGCTCGGGCAGACCCAGATCGGCGAGCACGCCGAGGTCGCCCTCTTCCCACGGCTCGATGTCGTCGAGCTCGTCGGGGTCGATGTCCGGGATCTCCACGTTCAGGGCGTCGAGCACGTCGGCGGCGATGTCGTAGTCGATGGCCGCGGTCGCGTCGGAAACCAGCATCCGGGTGCCGCTCGGCGCGGGCCGCAACACGATGAAGAACTCGTCGTCGACGTCCAACAAGCCGAAAACAGCGCCCGAGCTGCGCAAAGCCTTCAGTTCGGTTTCCGCGGCCGACAAATCGGTGAGCGCAGCCTGCGTCAACGGGCTGCACCGCCATTTGCCCTCTTCGCGGACAACCGCCACTGCGAACCCTTCTACGTCGTCGTAATCATCCGACGTCGCCCTATTCGTGCCCGAGCGCTGTGCTGCCATGGCCGCAACGGTAGTCTGTGCGAGCGGAAATGTTGAAGTCGTATGCGAATCTGTTTGGGTGACTCCTGCCGCGAAAGCTCCCGTTTGCGTCCTCGGAACCGGTTTGATCGGCGGTTCTCTGCTGCGCGCCGCCGTCGCGGCCGGTTACGACGCCTGGGGTTACAACAGATCGCAAGCAGGCGCAGACGCCGCGCGGGCGGACGGCTTCGATGTCACTGAAGACCTGCCTGTCACGCTGAAGCGTGCTGCCGAGGCGGACGCGTTGATCGTCATCGCGGTGCCGATGCCCGCAGTCGAGCACATGGTCTCGTCCATCGCCACCTTCGCACCGCACTGCGCGCTGACCGACGTGGTCAGTGTGAAGGCACCGGTCGCCGCGGCGGTGCGCGCCCAAGGCCTCTCGGCGCGCTATGTCGGCGGCCATCCGATGGCGGGCACATCCGAATCCGGCTGGGCCGCCACCGATTCCGGCCTCTTCCGGGGCGCGGTGTGGGCGGTGGGCGTGGACGAGGGCACCCACGTCGACCCGTGGACCAGGGTGGTGCGGCTGGCCATCGATTGCGGCTCGGTGGTCGTTCCGGTGGTGGCCGACGAGCACGATCGTGCGGTGGCCAGGATCTCGCATCTGCCGCATGTGCTCGCCGAGGCGCTGGCGGCGGCGGGCGCGGCCGGCGGCGCTCTGGCGCTCGGGCTCGCGGCGGGTTCTTTCCGCGACGGCACCCGCGTCGCCGCGACCGCTCCGGCACTCGTTCGTGCCATTTGCGAACCGAATTCCGCGGCACTTCTGGAAGTGCTCGAAGAAACGCTGACGGTGCTCGGCGCCGCGCGCGATAGCTTGCGCTCGGAGAATTCCCTCGCCGACCTTGTCGAAGCGGGTCACGACGCCAGGGAACGCTACGAAACGACCCAACGCTGGGAAGTCACCGACGTCCGCCCCGGTGACCACAATTGGTTGCGAAACTTGCGCGACGCAGGACTGCGTGGCGGGGTTATCACCCGATTGGACTAACAGGAAAGCGGGCGCAGGCCAACCACTATTGGCCGCTGAGAGCTAGATGCGTTCGGCCAGACCGGGATAGTCGAGGAGGAAACCGTCGGCGTCGACGGTGACGGTCGCGCTGGAGACGGGTGACAGCACGCTGATTCCGTCGGCGGCACTGCTGTAGGTCAGGCTCGCTTCCTGGACAAGCAGGTCGGGCAGCCGGACGTAGACGACGGGAACCTGCACGTCGTGCACCGCGTGCTGCAGGTCGAAGCGCCGGATCGGCAGGGTGTTGAAGAACGGGCTGAGCACCACGTCGACATCGAGCGCGCCCGCGAAGGTGGAACGGACGTGGCTGCCGCCCGCGTCGACCAGCCAGTAGTTCTCCTCGTCCCTGGCGATGGAGGCGTGCCGCTCCCCCGCCGCCGTCGTGGTGCGCAGCGATAGGCGCTTGGTGGCGCCCGCCTCGTCGGTGACCAGGTCGTAGGACGCGCTGAACGCGGGGTGGTCATCGCACGCGCCGCCGATCATGCGACCGGCGGCGCGGATGCGATTGCCGTTGAGCGTGACGCGGACCGACTCCATCCGTGACGCGTTGTGCGCGCGCCAGGTGAGAATCGCCGGCCAACGGGAGGCCGGAGCAGTCTCATGGCCAGCGGCCTGGCTCTCGGGGGCTGGAGTCGTCACGTATCTACCGTAAGCGACGACGCGGGGTTGGCCGCACCACACCAGCTCGCATCACACGAGCGAATCCCGCCATGCCGCGTGCAGGCTGGCGAACCGGCCGGTGCCCGCGATCAGGTCGGCCGGTGCGCCGTCCTCCACGATCCGACCGGATTCCAGCACCAGCACCCGGTCCGCGATCGCCACCGTGGACAGCCGGTGCGCGATGATGACCGCGGTGCGGTCGCGCAGCACGGTTTCCAGCGCCCGCTGCACCAGCCGCTCGCCGGGGATGTCGAGGCTGGACGTGGCCTCGTCCAGCACGATCACCGCCGGATCCGCCAGGAAGACCCTGGCGAACGCGACCAGCTGGCGCTGACCGGCGGACAGCCTGCCGCCGCGCTTGCGCACATCGGTGTCGAAGCCCTCCGGAAGCGCCTGCACGAAGTCGTACAGGCCAACCGCGCGGGCCGCCGCGAACACCTCCTCGTCGGCCGCGTCCGGCCTGCCGAGCCGGATGTTGTCGGCCACCGACCCGGAGAACAGGTAGGACTCCTGCGTGACCATCACGACAGTGCGCCGCAGGTCGGCATCGGACACCCGCCGCAGATCGGTCCCGTCGAGGCTGACCACACCGTCTGACGGGTCATAGAACCTCGTCAACAGCTTGGCTAGCGTCGACTTGCCCGCACCGGTCGCGCCGACCAGCGCGACCACCTGTCCGGCCGGAATGTCGAGGGTGAACTCCGGCAGCACCTGGCGGTCCGGGCCGTAGCCGAACGACACCTTGTCCAGCAGGATCGCGCCGCTCGCCTTCGTCAACGGGATCGGATCGACGGGTTCGACGACCGAGGGCTCCTCCTCGAGCACGCCGGAGATCTTCTCCAACGCCGCCGCGGCGGACTGGTAGGAGTTGAACACCTGGGCGAGCTCGTCGAGCGGGCCGTAGAACTCGTTGAGGTACAACAGGTATGCCGCGAGCACACCGACCGCGAGGTTGCCCTCGATCACCTGCCATGCGCCGACCACGATGATGACCACCGTGGTCAGGTTGCCGAGCAGCCTGGTCAATCCGGCGTAGTCGCCCATGCCGCGCATAGCCGTGGTGGTGGCCTGTTGGAACTCGTCGTCCTCGTAGGCGAGCACCGACTCGTTGCGCTGCTCACGCCGGAAGGTCTGCACCGCGCGCATGCCGCCCATCGACTCGACGAACTGCACGACCACCTTTGCGATGGCGCCGCGGGTGCGCCGGTAGCCCGCCCGCTGCCTGCGCTGCGCCCAGCGGGTCACCAATACCAGTGGCACGAAACCGATCAGCACGATCGCGGCCAGCGTCAGGTCGAGGTAGATCAGCAGCACCGCGATGGTGAGCACCGAAAGGATCGCGCTCAGTGCCTGATTCAGCGCGCTCTCCAGCAGTTCCTGCAGCGTCTCGATGTCGCCGGTGAGCCGGGCGACCACCTTGCCCGAGGTGTACTTCTCGTGGAAGGCCACGCTGAGCCGCTGCATGTGCGCGAACGAGCGCACCCGCAGGTCGAACAGCACGCTCTGGCTGAGCCTGCCGGAGACGCGCAGGAACAGGAACGTGGTGAGGATGCCGAGCAGCACCGCACCGAGGTACCCGCCCACCGTCCAGGTGAGCGGGGACCAATTGCCTTTGCGCCCTTCGCTGATGCCCGCGTCGAGCCCGTGCGCGACGAACAGCGGCGCCGAGACCATCGCGGCGTTGTCGACCACGATGAGCACCAGCGCGAGCGCGGCAAGCTTGCGGTACGGCCGGACCAGATCGAGCAGCAATCGCCGGGATCGACCGGCCAGCACCAGGTTTCCGGCCTCGGTGATCTCCTTGTCCTCGCTGGCGATGCCGCGCCAGTCGGCGGCCTCGTCGCGCGGTTCGGCCGAACCCTCGGCTGTCACCGTGTCTTTCGTGGTGGCAATATCCGTGCTCACTGCTGCTCACCTCCCATCAGTTCTCGATATCGGCTGCTGGTACGCAGCAATTGGTCGTGCGTGCCCTCCGCGACGATCCGGCCGTCGGCAAGCACCGCGACTCGGTCGGCCAGTGCCGCGGTCGAAGGACGGTGTGCGACAAGCAGCGTCGTCGCGCCTGCCAGCACCGTGCGCAGCCGGTCCTGCACCCGCTCCTCGGTCTCCACGTCGAGCGCGGACAGCGGATCGTCGAGCACCATGATCCGGCTGCGCCCGCCCGCCCCCGCCCCGCTCAAGACGGCGCGGGCCAGCGCGAGCCGCTGCCGCTGGCCGCCGGACAGGCTCAGTCCCTGTTCGCCGATCCTGGTGTCGAGGCCCCACGGCAGGTTGTCCACGAACTCGGTCGCCTGGGCGACGTCGAGTGCGCGGCGGACATCGTCGTCGTCGGCCTCCGGATCGCCGAGCGCGACGTTCTCCCGCACGCTCGCCGAGAACAGCACCGGCTCCTCGAACGCGACCGAGACCAGCGCACGCAGGTCGGTCAGCCGCATCGACGCGATGTCGATGCCGTCGATGGTGATCGCACCGCCGGTCACGTCGTAGAGCCGCGGAATCAGGTTGAGCAGCGCGGTCTTTCCGCTACCGGTCGCACCGACGAGGGCCACCGTCTCGCCGGGTCGAATCTTGAGCGAGACATCCTTCAGCACCTCGTCTTTCGCGTCGGGGAAGGCGAACTTCACTCCCTCCAAGCGCAATTCGCCGACGATCACTTCGGGCAGCTCGGCCGGATCGGCCGGGTCGGTGATGTCGACCGGGGTGTCGATGATCTCCCAGTATCGATCGCCCGCCGTGCGTGCGTCGTTCAACTCGGCGAGCAGGAAGCCGGTCCAAATGATCGGCCACTGCAAGAAGTTCGCCAACGTGATGGCGGCCACCAACGAGCCGAGCGTCATCGAGCCGTTGACCACGGCGTAGCCGCCGTAGCCGAGCGCGAACGCGATGGCGAGCTGCGGCATGCCGGTCATCGCCGACCACAGCCGCGCGTCCAGCTTCACCTTGAGCAGTTCGGTCTGCTGCAGTTCCCGCGACTGCGCGGTGAACCGGCCGCCGAAGAACAGTCCGCGACCGAACGCCTTGAGCACCCGCACGCCCTGCGCCGACTCCTCCGCGGTGGTTGCGAGGTCGCCGGACTGGTCCTGCGAGCGCCGGGACGCCACCGCGTACTCCCGCTCGAAGCGGATGCAGATGTAGGTGAGCGGGATCGCCATGATCGCGAAGATCAGGCCGATCTGCCAGCTCAAGCCGATCAGCGTGAGCAGGCCGACCGGGATCAGGATGAGGTGGATGATCAGGAACGGGCCTGCGAACGCGACGAAGCGGCGCATGGTGGCCATGTCGTCGACCGCACGCGAGAGCAGCTGTCCGGATTCCCAGGCGTCGTGGCGCCCGATCGCCAGCGTCTGTAACTTGCGGAAGATCTTGGCGCGCATGGTGATCTCGAACATCGTGGCGGGCTTCGAGACCAGCCAGCGGCGCCCCCACACGCCGAAGGCCTCGACCAGGCCGAGCACGAGCACCAGCAGCACCGGCGCGAACACCGCGCCGAAGTCGCGCCGGGCGATCGGTCCGTCGATGATCCTCGCGATGATCAGCGGGATGACGATCGCGGTGAGCGACGAAAGGACCGCGAGCACGGTAGCGGCGAGCAGCGCCCGCCGATGCGGTCGGATGTACGGCCAGAAGCGCCGCAACGATGCCATGCGGCCCGGCGCAGGCGCCGTCGGCCGCTCGGCTCTATCGGCCTCCTGATCGGTCGCGGCGAAGTCCACTGCGACTGACATAGGTCCCCCTCGAGGTGTGTGGATTGCAGTGTCGAGAGACGGGACACTCGGTGATGTTCGCACCAAGGTCCGACAGTTCAGGGTGGCAGTATCAGGCTGTTGAGCCAACCGATTTTCTGTCCACTCTGATACCCCCACCGTGGTATCCGTGCTGGATATCACCGTCTTCTCACAGCGCGCGACCGGTGTCATGTGACCAGCCAACAACCTGAAGCATTCTCGAGGTCAAGGGCGGGTCTACGCCATAGACCAAACGACCTCGGCGCCCACATCGTGGGCGCCGAGGTCAGCGAATTCGAGATCGCGCAGGAGATCCTGCGCTAGACGGACGCGTTTTCCCGCTCGACCGCGTCGGGGAACGCCTGCTGCTGATAACCGCCGCGCAGGGTGCCGTCCAGGTAGGCGGCCCGGCAGGCCCGCCTGGCGATCTTGCCGCTGGAGGTGCGCGGAATCGAACCCGCAGGCACCAGCAGCACATCGCGCACGGTGACGCCGTGCCGCTGCGATACCGCAGCGCGGACGGTGTCGGCGACCGGATCGGTCTCGAGCTTGCCTGCCCCGGTGTTGCGTTCGGCAACGATCACCAGCTGCTCGGAGGTGTCGTCGGCGTCGAACCGCAGGCCCGAGTGGCTGTCCTTCGCGAAGACCAGCGCGGGAAGTTCGTTGGCAGGCACCGAGAATGCCGCGACGAAGCCGGGGCGCAAGGCCGTGCTCGATTCCTGCGCGGAGTACTCGAGATCTTGCGGGTAGTGGTTACGGCCGTCGACGATCACCAGGTCCTTCACCCGGCCGGTGATGTACAGCTCGCCGTCCAGATAGGCGCCGTAGTCGCCGGTGCGCATCCAGTTGGCGTCGTCGGGTGTGCCTTCGGCGTGGCTGCCTGCCGGCTGCCTGGCGACGATCTTGGCCTGGAAGGTGGCCTTGGTCTCCTCCGGGCGACCCCAGTAGCCGATGCCCATGTTCTCGCCGTGCAGCCAGATCTCGCCGACCTCGCCGTCCGCGCGCTCGACCCCGGTCTCCGGATCGACGATCGTCGCCCACTGCGACAACGCGACGTAGCCACAGGAGACCTGGGCGATCGCGTTGTCGGTGCCCTGCTCGACCTCGACCATCCGGCCCGAATTCAGTTCGGCGCGATCGACATACACCACCCGCGCCTCGTCCTCGGCCTTGGTCGCGGACACGAACAGCGTCGCCTCGGCCATGCCGTAGCACGGCTTGAT
Source organism: Nocardia sp. NPDC049149 (assembly GCF_043197455.1). Taxonomy (NCBI): domain Bacteria; kingdom Bacillati; phylum Actinomycetota; class Actinomycetes; order Mycobacteriales; family Nocardiaceae; genus Nocardia; species Nocardia sp. NPDC049149. The sequence continues at coordinate 1,209,528 of NZ_JBICTD010000001.1, read as the reverse complement.
CGTCGTCTTCGGCAGTCCGTACGGCGCGAACGCCTCGTTGAACTTCTTCATCGACGACACCGACACCGGCTCGCTGCCGTTGATCAGACCGATCACATTCGACAGGTCCAGCTCTTCGCCCGGCTTCGGCTTGCCGCGCGCCGCGGCATGCTCGAACGCGAAATTCGGTGCCGCGGCGAAGGTTCCCGCGCCATCGGAAGCGGCGGCCAGCTCCTTGATCCACCGGTACGGGCGACGGACGAACGCGCTCGGCGACATGATGGTGATGAATCCGCCGCCGACGGTCGGCAGAATCACGCACAGCAGACCCATGTCGTGGAACAGCGGCAGCCAGGTGACACCGCGCGAATTCTCGGTCACGCCAATGGCATCGATCATCTGCAGCAGATTGGTGCCGACCGCGCGGTGCGTGATCTCAACGCCCGCAGGCGTTCTCGTCGACCCCGAGGTGTATTGCAGATAGGCGACGCTGTCGATATTGATATCCGGCCGCACCCACGCCGAACCGACGCTGTCCGGAATCGCTTCCACCGCAATAATTCGCGGGCGCTGCGTCGCGGGCAGATGCCGGAAGAAGTTCCGCACCCCGACCGCCGCCGAGCTGACGGTGAGAATGGCCGCCGGGTTGCAGTCACTCAGCACCGCGGTGAGCCGGTCGGTGTGCCCCTGCTCTTCCGGGTCGAACAGCGGGACCGCGATATTGCCCGCGTACACCGCGGCGAAGATGGACACGACATAGTCCAGCCCCTGCGGCGCCAGGATGGCCACCCGGTCGCCGGGCCGCGTCACCTGCTGCAACCTGGCCGCGACCGCACGCAGCCGGACGCCGAACTCGCGCCAGGTCAGGTCTTGATACTCACCATCACGTTCCCGCGAATAGTCGATGTAGCGATAGGCGAGGTCGTCGCCGTTCTCCGCGCTGTGCTTGTCGACGAAGTCGATCAGAGTCTTGTCACCGCGGATCTTGATATTGCCCTGATCATCCAAATAGTCGTCGAAGGTCTCGTCGATCATCGCCTTATCCTTTTGCCAACGCACGCACTCAGGCCGTGCAGTTACACCGAACACAGGTCGATAACGAAGCGTCGGGAAGGCTAGCAGGTGCGCCGCCTTCCGTCGTTCAGTACCGCCCGAAGGCAATCGCCACGTTGTGTCCGCCGAAACCGAACGAGTTGTTCACGGCGTAATCGATCCGGCCCGACCGGCTTTGCCCTTTGACCACGTCCAGGTCGATTTCCGGGTCCTGATTGTCCAGATTCAGCGTCGGCGGGACGATGCCGTCACGAATGGCGAGCACGGTGATCACCGACTCCAGCGCGCCGACCGCGCCGATCGAATGTCCGAGCGCCGACTTGGGTGCGTAGACCGAGGCGTGTTTGCCGACCGCCGACGAAATCGCCAGCGCCTCAGCGGTATCGCCGATCGGGGTCGCGGTCGCGTGCGCGTTGACGTGCGTGACGTCCTGCTTGCTCAGCCCGGCCTTCTGGATCGCCCGCGTCATCGCGCGTGCCGCGCCCTTGCCCTCGAGATCGGGCGCGACCAGGTGGAACGCGTCGGAGGTGATGCCAGCGCCCATGATTCGCGCGTGAATGGTCGCGCCGCGCGCCTTCGCGTGCTCCTCGGTCTCGATGATCATCATCGCGCCCGCCTCGCCGAACACGAAGCCGTCGCGGTCCTTGTCGAACGGCCGCGAGGCGCTCTTCGGGTCGTCGTTGCGGGTGCTCATGGCCCGCATCATGGTGAACGCCGCGATCGGCACCGCCTGAATGGAACCTTCCACGCCGCCGGTGACGACCATGTCGGCGTCGCCCATGACGATCATCTGCCACGCGTTGGCGATCGCCTCCGAACCCGACGAGCAGGCCGAGACCGGCGTGACGACGCCAGCGCGCGCACCGAGCTCGAGACCGACGCAGGCGGCCGAGCCGTTCGGCATCACGCGCTGCACGGTGAGCGGTGAAATCTTGCGGTAGCCACCGTTTTTCAGGCGATCGCGGGCGTCGATCAGGTACTCGCCGCCGCCGAGTCCGGTGCCGATGGCGACACCGAGCCGGTCCTTGTCCACCTCGGGGCTGCCCGCGTTGCGCCACACCTCGCGGCTCAGCACCGTGGCCATCTGCTCGACGTAGGACATCGTGCGGATCTCGGACCTGGTCAGGCTCTCGGCAGGCGGGACCTTGAGGTGCCCGCCGATGCGCACCGGTAATTCGAACTGCTCGACGAAACTGTCCTCGAGCACGTCGATGCCGCTCTCCCCGTTGAGCAGGCCTTTCCACGTCGAGTCGATGTCACCGGCGATCGACGTGGTCGCCGCCAGGCTGGTGACGACAACGTTGGGAAAGCTCCTGGTTTTGGAAGGTACCTGCATTTTCGCTCACTTCCCTAGCCTCGCTCTGGAAACTTGCCGAGCTGGAAACACTGGTGAAGCCGAAAACCTTGTCGAGCATGGGCATTTCACATGCGACGTGCCGCGGGCGGCCACGGGTGCCGACGCCGCTGCGTCGGCGGCCGCGTCGGGCTCGCTGGAGCGCAGGCAGATCAGCTGCCAACCGGTCATCAGGGCAGCACCCGCGATCGGCCGATAACCATTATCGAGGGGCAGCGCACCGATCACTTCGCTGACACGCGGACGGTACCAGGTGCACGGTCATGGCGTAGTTCGCGGACGGCGCCAACCAACTCGAGTACCCTGCTCACCGGGCACGAGGCGACGTCGGCGGCGTCTCGACCGAGGACGCGAGGAAAGGGACGGTCGTGACGGGCGCGCGGATGGTCGGGCTGTTCGCCGGGATCGGCGGGCTCGAACTCGGCCTCGGCCGCAATGGCTGGGAGACCGAGCTGCTCTGCGAGATCGATGCGGGCGCCCAAGGTGTACTCGCAGCTCAATTCCCTGATGTGCCACTGCATTCCGACATCACCAGGCTGCGTGCGATACCGGCGGGCACCGAGCTGGTCGCGGCCGGATTTCCCTGCCAGGACCTGTCGCAGGCTGGGCGCACCGCGGGCATCACCGGGACCAGGTCCGGCCTGGTGGACGAGGTGTTCCGGCTGGTGCGGCGCAAGCGCGGGCCGCGCTGGCTGTTGATCGAGAATGTGCCGTTCATGCTGCAGCTCGGTCGCGGCGCGGCGATGCGGCACATCACCAGCGCCCTGGAGGAGCTCGGGTACACCTGGGCTTATCGGGTGGTGGACGCGCGGGCGTTCGGGCTGCCACAGCGGCGTCAGCGGGTGCTGATGCTGGCTTCGCGGACCGAGGACCCGCGCGGGGTGTTGTTCGGCGAGGACGCCGGGCCGCGGATCGTCGGTGACGCCGACAACGATCCGTGCGGGTTCTATTGGACCGAGGGCGTGCGTGGGCTCGGCTGGGCCGTGAACGCGGTGCCGACGTTGAAAGGCGGGTCGGCGCTCGGCATCGCGAGTCCGCCCGCCGTGCGGCTGCCGTCCGGTGAGATCGTCACGCCGGGGCTGGTGGATGTGGAACGGCTGCAAGGGTTCGACGCGGGGTGGACCGCCCCGGCGACCGAGGTGCCCGGCGTCCGGCAGGGGCATCGTTGGAAGCTGGTCGGCAACGCGGTGAGCGTGCGGATGGCCGACTGGGTGGGTTCCCGGCTGGCCGCGCCGCTCGACCCGATTCCCGGCGACCAGCCGTTGCCGCCCGGCACGCCGTGGCCGGTGGCCGCGTGGGGCCGGGACGGGGTCGCCTATCGGGTGCCCGTGTCGACCTGGCCGGTGCACGAGCCGTACGAGGATCTGCGGAACTTCCTCACCGATTCGCGGCTGCTCTCGGCGCGGGCGACCGCCGGGTTCCTCCGGCGAACCGGCATGGGCAGCTTGCGGTTTCCGGCGGGATTCCTCGACGACGTGGAGAGTCATCTCCATCGGATGGGCGGCTGGGCGGCATGAGTGCAGGGCCGCCCACCGATGCGGCGACCAGCGCGCGGATGTCGCGGCAACGGCGGGCCGGGACGAAACCCGAACTGGCGTTGCGGCGGGAGCTGCATCGGCGCGGGGTCAGGTACTTCGTCGATCGGGCGCCGCTGCGCGGGCAACGGCGGCGGGCCGATCTGGTGTTTCCCCGGCGCCGGGTCGCGGTCTACGTCGACGGATGCTTCTGGCATCGGTGCCCGCAGCATGCGACCGATCCGCGCAACAACGCAGAGTGGTGGGCCGCCAAGCTGGCGGGCAATGTGGCGCGGGATCGCGCGACGGACGCGGCGCTGATCGAGGCCGGGTGGCAGGTGATTCGGGTGTGGGAACACGAGGATGCCGTTGCCGCGGCCGATCGCGTGCAGGCCGCGCTCGGGCGGTGATTTCGCGGGCGGCGTTGCCGCGCACCGGGTCCGAACGCCAACCGGCGATGGATTACCGGCGGCTCCGGACGCGGACCAACGTGCGTGGTGCGTGCGCGGCCAGGTAGCTCGATGCCACCATCACCGACATCACGACGACTCCGGCGGCGGCTGTTGCGTAGCCGATCATGGGACCTCCTCAGGAACGCTTCGACCTCAGCCTGTCCGCCGAACCTGACAGGAGCCTGTGGACAAGTTGGCAAAGACGTGTGTTTGGTTACCGTTGAACATCGGTCCAGCAGCACGTAGGAGAATGAACTGGTGAGTGATAGCCAGAGGATCGCCGAACGGCGCGTGCGGGTGGCGTCCTTAGCGATCGCGACGGCCATCTTGATCGCCGGAGTCTGCTACTCGTCGTGGGTGCTCGAGTTCGTCCTGAAGATCGACGTCGACCCGGTCAACTCGTTTCTCAGCGAGTTGGACGCGGAGGGCAAGCCCTATCGGGCGGTCTTCGCGACCGCCGACAAGATCGTCGGAGCCCTGCTCATCCCCGCCGCGATCGGCGGACTGCTGGTGTTCCCCCGGCGCAGGCTCACCACCGTCGGCTGGGTCGCTCTGCTCTTTTTCGGGGCCGCGACCATTGCCGACGTGCTGCTTCCGCTGCGCGACTGCACGGCGAGCGACACCGCGTGCGGCGGTGGTCCCAGCGAGTTGTTCCCGCAGTTGCACCAGCCGCACGCGTTGTCGAGCACCATCGCGGTCACCTCGATCGCCGTAGCCACCTTCGCGTTCAGCCTCGCGGCGTTCCGCTATCACCGGTGGCGGATCCTGCGCGAGTTCGGGCTCGTCGTGCTGGTGGTCGGCTCGGCAGCGACCGTGTGGATGCTGGTCGCCGATCATTTGCCCGGAAACTATGCGCTCGGCATCGCCCAGCGGATTCAGGTCGGTTCGATGTCGCTGTGGCTGATCACGTTGGCCGCCGCGGTGATCCTGGAGGGCCGGGAATGGACCGACCCCACCGATCGAACTACTTCACCTCCAGCTTGACCGAGTGACTCGCGGTCTTCGCAGGCAGCTTGGCGGTGTCGACGAAGAGGATCTCGCCGCTGTCCTGCACGCCGTTGGGCAACGTCTTCGGCTTGAGCCCGAACGGAGGCTGCTCGCCCTTGCTGCCCGCCAGGCCGAAGTCGCTGTCGTTGGCAATGTAGAGCGTCTTGCCGCCGTCGAAGGTGGCGATGCCCTCGATCTTGTCGTGGCCGAAGAACTTTCCGTCCGCGTCGAGATCCTTGACCAGGCCGTTGAGATCCAGGTTCGTCGTCTTGGCCGCCGCGGTGATGCCTACCTTGCTCAGCGCGGCCACGGCCTCGGTGGTCGGCACGGCGCCGACAAGCGCCTCCAGCGGCTTGCCGTCGACCAGCAGGCCGCCGCGTTCCGGATCGTATTGCGCGCCGGGCACCTTGGCGTCGGGGCCGACATCGGTGGCCTTGGCGATGTCGACAGTCCACAACTTCTTGTCTGCCTTCGGCGCGAGGTTGCCGTCGCGCTCGTCGATCAGAAAGGTGGTTGCGCTCAGCGCGGTGATCTCCGAATCGGCGACCTTGGTGGACTTCGGGTTCTCCAACGGGACAACGAATTCCTTGACGGCCTTCGTCTTCAGATCGACGGTGACGATGCGGGTGAACGACACCTCCTTGGCGGAACCGTTGAGCCCGGGCGCATTCAGGGCGCTCTGCACCACGCCGACGAGGGTGCTGCCATCCGGGGTGACGGTCAGGCCCTCCATGCCCTGGTTCGGGGTGCGCAACGAAAGTTCCTTGGGCAGACCCGATCCGGGCGCGAGGCGTTCGATCTCGCCGCCCTTGGCGTCGAAATGCACCAGGAACGGGCCGTATTCGTCGGACACCCAGAAGGTGCCGTCGGGCAGCGCGACCAAACCCTCGGGGTCGAGGCCGTGATCGGTGGGCGGCAACACGTTTCCGGCCAGATCCTTGATGGTTTCGCCGGTGTTCGCGGCCACGTCGACCTGACCGTTGAACCCGACGCCTGCCGCGGTGTGCAGATCGAGCGAGGATTGCAGCACCGCGCGGGTGCCGACCAGCTTGAACTTGCCGATCTTCGGCACGAAATTCGGTGTCGGCGAAAGCTTCTCGTTCTTGCCGGGGCCGTCCACGTTCGGGCCGCGGTCGGTGAGCCCGTAGAACTCGTCCTTGCTGCCGGGCACCGGCGTCCATGCCGAACCGAAGCCGCTGCCCTGCACCGTGGTTCCGCCGAACTCGCCGAGCGCCGGGATGTCGGTGGTGTACAGGCGGACCGCGTCGGTAGTGGTCACCTGGAGGGTGTCGGCGCCGGTGTAGCCCGGGTTCGGGGTGTAGACGAGCGCGCCGTCGACGCGACGGGTCACCTTCCCGTGCTCCGGGTCGGCGATGCGGATGGCGGCGCTGCCACCCGTCTTCGCGAGAAGGTCGTCCAGGGAGATCACCAGCGGCTTATCCTTGGTCGCGGTGAAATCCGCGGTCGAATTCGAAGAGGAACAGCCTGCGGCCAGCACACCGACGCAAAGCACGGCGACGGCGACGACTCGGGGACGAGAAACAGCTTTCACCGGGACTGCGTACCGCGCGGATCCGACATCCGGTCGACGCGGGGATGACAACTCGGTGTCGAAACACGCTTCGAGACACAGGCAAGCCCATGACATGCTGACGCCATGACTGCTCGTGTGAACATCTCCTCCGGCTCCGAATTCGAAGACCTCGTCGGCTACAGCCGTGCCGTCAAGCTCGGCAATACCATCGCGGTCAGCGGCACAACGGCATCGTTGCCCGGCGGCCACGCGGTCGGCGGCGACGACATCGGCGAGCAGACCAGGGAAGTCCTGCGCCGCATCGACACCGCCCTCACCGAGGCGGGCGCGAGCTTCGCCGATGTGGTTCGCACCCGCATCTTCGTCACCGACATCTCGCGCTGGGCCGAGGTCGGCAAGGCGCATGCCGAGGTGTTCGGCGACATCCGCCCCGCCACCTCCATGTACGAGATCAGCGCTCTGATCACCCCGGCTCTGCTGGTGGAGATCGAAGTCGACGCGATCGTGGCCGAGTAGCAAGATTCTTGCTCCGTCCCATGTCCGCACGCCAGTGCGTCCGGTCCGCCGGTAATCCTCGGCGGGCCGGACCATCGGGTCGCTAGGGTCGCAGGTGTGACCAGCGACTCCTTAGTCTCACTCGACACCCTCGCCGAGGCGACCGATCGTCTCCTCGACAGCATCCGCAAGCTGGGCAATGACGACCTGACCGGTCCGTCGCTGCTGCCAGGCTGGACCCGCGGCCACGTGCTCGCGCACGTCGCCCGCAATGCCGACAGCGTGCTCAATCTGCTGCTCTGGGCGCACACCGGGGTCGAGATTCCGCAGTACGCCAACATGTTCCTGCGTGACTTCGACATCGAGGCCGGCGCGCCACGACCGATGGACGCGCAACTCGCCGACAACGAGGCTGCCGCGAAACGCTGGCTGGCCGTGGCGAATTCGCTGACCGATGAGGCGTGGCACGCGGAAGTCCGCACCAGGCAGGGGCGGCCGATCCCGGCCACCGAAGTGCGCTGGATGCGCTTGCAGGAGGTGGAGATTCACCACGTCGACCTGAACGTCGGGTTCACCCCCGCTGACTGGCCTGCCGACTTCGCCGCTCGGATCCTCACCCAGGCGACCGTCGACATGAACCGAATCACCACCGCCGCAGCCGAACCCGTTCCCGCGTTCTCGTTGCGGGCCACTGACTCCACGTTCAGCGGCATCGTCGGTACGGGGACACCCGCCCAGACCATCACCGGCTCGGTTGCCGCCCTGGCCGCCTGGTTGCTCGGCCGCTCGGACGGTGCCGATCTCACCGGCGAGCTGCCCGCACTGCCCGACTGGAAGTAGACCGGAACGGCCGCACGCCCCAAAGCGTGCGGCCGGAGGTCAACCCCGCGCCTCGGCCGGCAGCCCGGCGGCGCTCCGGCAGCCCACGAGTGGCACATGGCTGCGGCAAACGTCGAGAAGACCTCTCCATGGTGTGCCACTCGTGCCGGAGAACAGGAAAGCCCCGCTCCTGGAGGGCGGGGCTTTGCTGTGGGTGGTGGTTGTTGTTCGGGGGCAATGCCTTCGGGGGGCGGCGCGGGCGCTCATGCCCACGACGTCAGGCTGCGGCGCCCAGGCCCATAGCGACGATCACCGGGATCATGTACAGCAGCGGGAAAGGGATGTGCGCGTACGAGCGTGCGCGCACGATGGTGATGATCGCGCCCGTGAAGTAGAGCACCACTCCGATGGCGGCGAGCACGCCGATCACCGGCACCGCCAAACCGACGAGCAGGCCGACCGCGCCTGCGGCCTTCGCGAGGCCCAACCAGGTCCACCACGACTGCGGCACACCGTATTCGGTCAGCGGTTCGGTCACCCAGGTGGCGCGGCGCAGGATCGACAGTGCCGAAAAGCCGACCCAGAGCGCGGCCAAGACGGTGACGACAACGTAGGCAGTGAACATCGGGAACTCCTTGTAGCGGTGTGGGGGCCAACACCGAGTAGACGGAGCACGATCCGAAAGTGTGACAACCGATCCTGGCGTTCCAGCCTGGGCGCCACTGAAGGGGTTCGTTATTTCTGCCATCCGACTCTTGACCAAAGCCTTCCGTAAGTGGAGACTTACCGTTCGTGAGCACTAACCAAGAGGATGGATGGGACGCGCTAGGCGATCGCACGAGGCGTGCGATCGTCGCGTGCCTGGCTGAAAGGCCGCGGGCCGTCGGCGAACTTGCCGATGAGCTGCCGGTCAGCAGGCCCGCGGTGTCCCAGCATCTGAAAGTCCTCAAGGATGCGGGGCTGGTCACCGACCGCATGGCCGGCACACGCCGCATCTATCGGCTGAACCCAGCCGGTGTGGCCGCATTGCGCGACCAGCTCGACACCTTCTGGAACCGAGCGCTGGCCGGGTACGAGGACGTCATCGAAGAATCGACAGAGGAGAGTTCATGACTCAGGCACCGGCCGCGGTGGTCCGCAAGCAGATCGTCGTCGCGGCACCCATCGAGCGCGCCTTCACCGTATTCACCGAGCGGTTCGGGGATTTCAAACCGCCAGAGCACAACCTGCTCGGTGTCGCGATCGCCGAAACCGTCTTCGATCCGCGAGTCGGCGGACACATCTACGACCGAGGCGTCGACGGCAGCGAATGCCACTGGGCGCGCATCCTCGCTTTCGAGCCGCCGGATCGGGTGGTGTTCAGCTGGGACATCGGCCCGCAATGGCAGATCGAGACAACGCAGGACAACACCAGCGAAGTCGAGGTCCGGTTCATTGCCGAGACCCCCGAGCGCACCAGGGTAGAACTGGAACATCGCAACATCGACCGGCACGGACCGGGCTGGCAGGCGATTACCGATGGTGTCGACGGCGATGCGGGATGGCCGTTGTACCTGAAGCGGTACGCCGAACTGTTCGCAGAATAGTTTCGAGGTCGGCAAAAGCCGTGCTGCTCAAGGTGATTCGAGGTCGGCTTTTGTCATGAGCGGGACTACGTTGCGCTGAGCAGTTCCATCATATGCGCGATCTCGGACATCAGCCCGCAGGCGTTGACCAGGATCGATAAACCCGAACCAGCACTCCCACGGATAGGCGAGAAGGCTCCTCCCGGATCCGGGAGGAGCCTTACGCGCTGCGCGGTCGACTCAACCCACCGCGGCCTTGGCCTGCGGCCAGATGCGGGCCAGGTCGATCAGGTGGGCGAGCTCGGCGTCGAAATCGTGCGCGACCATTGGCAATGGCGGTGGTGCCCCGGTGCCAGCGGGCGGTAGGCCCGCCTTTCTGGCCTGCGCCGCTCGGATCAGCCGATGCGCGTAATCGGCAATCCCCCGGTCAGATTCGGGCTCGCGCACGGTATTGCGTTGCGTTTCACCGGTTTCGGCAGGGAGGTACGCGCCCAGCTGGAGCATCGCGTCGCGGATTTCCACAGTCATTCGCAGCAGACGGGTGGCCGGATCCGAGTCGTGCCGCGCATCGGCGGGCATGACGATCTCCGGGACCGCCGCGGTGAGATCACGCCACAGCGGCAACAGTCGACGGCAGGTTCTGGTGGCGCGATCCATACCCGCTCGCCGCACCAACTCCGCGACCAGCGGTATCGCGTGCAGTGTCGTATTGATCGCGACCCACAGCGTGAACGCCGCCTGGACCAGCGACAGTTGCGGTCCGTCGGGCAATCCGGTGGCCAGCTGGGAGAGCGAGAGCACCAGCGCACCCCAGAGACCGGCGTTGCTGCCGATCAGGCCGAGACACACGATCCGCGCCGCGCGCGGAGTGTCGACATCGCGGAGTGCGCCGAGGCAGCTGCGAGTGATCACGAACGTGTTGTAGGTGACGGCAACGGCGCAAGCGACGCCCAGTCCAATCCCCACGATGCGCAGGTCGATCGATCGCCCCGAGTATCTGGCGGTCAGAACTATCAAGACCGTCGCGGTCATGGCGAGGAGAACGGCGTTGCGCTGGTTGCGCCACACAGTATCCGGCTCGGAATCAGCGCCGACGAGCCGACCGATGCTGTTCAGATATGTGGTGGTCATGAGAACGCAGCCAAGGGCGAGCTGATTCGCCGGATCATCGATGGTCGGCGTCGATGCACACTGGTAAATCAGCAGGGTCGCAATACTCCACAGGCCAACGTGGTTTATGAGCCGATCGACAACAGCGCCGCCGACAAGCCATAACCGCCCCGACCCGACAACGGTGACGTAACCGATCACTGCCCAGGACACGACTCCCGGTATCGGTGACGACATCGATGCATCCTCTTGATCTGGCAGAACTCGTGCCCGTCGGATACTGCCGCCTCGGCCGCACAAACGGAAGTGTTGCGAGCCAGCGAGAATTGACCACATGACTGGGCTTTCGCTGACGGACCAGCGGCGGGCGGAACCGGGTTTGCGGGCGTAGCCGTCGGCGACCTCGTCCGGGGCGCTGGAACGATTCGCCGGTGAGCATCCAACCGCGGGGGACGTGTGGGATGACGCCGAGAGTGGGCGGTGGCAGATCCGACGGATGCCAGGTGAAATGATGAAAGCCCTGGCAGTTGGTTTGCCAGGGCTTTCATGTTGTGCGGCTGAAGGGATTCGAACCCCTAACCTTCTGATCCGTAGTCAGATGCTCTATCCGTTGAGCTACAGCCGCGTGGTTATTCAGTTGTTGTACCCGGTTACCCGGGTGTGGCGGAGGCGAGAGGATTTGAACCTCCGGTCCCCGTGAAGGGACAACTCATTAGCAGTGAGTCCCATTCGGCCGCTCTGGCACGCCTCCTGGAGCCTTCTCTTCGAGGGCACCGGTCCTTTCGAACCGCCGAGCATGAAGGTTACAGGAGCCGTTGTCCAGATCGCAAAACGGCTGGTTATCAGCGTAAGTTGCTGTCGAACCAGTCGAAGATCCTGGTTTGTGAGTCGACGGTCGCGTAGTCGTCGTCGGTGGCGGGATGGTCGGCGCGGTGATCGAGCCCCGGGTAGCTGACGACCAGGCTGGCCACCGCCGCGCGGCCGGTCGCGTCGCGCAGTCGCTCGACTTCGGCGGGCGGGGTGGCGGGGTCGTCGGTGCCGAAGAGACCGAGCCACGGCGCCTGCAGGTGTGGGGCGACACACACGAGGGCGTCGGCCTGTTCGGTGAGCGGTTCGACGATGCCCGGCGCCGCGACGCTCACGGCCGCGCCGACCGGGCGGTTGGTGGCGACCAGGAAGGCGGCGGTGCCCGCGGAGTCGAAGCCGAGCACTCCGATGGTGTCGGGGAAGAGGCCGCGGCGGGTGAGCCAGTCGAAGCAGGCGTCGAAATCGTCGAAGAGTTCCTCGCCGAACACCTCGCGCCGCGGATCGGTGCGATGAAACAGGTTGGGCACCACCACGGTCCAGCCTTCGGAGGCCAGCGAACCCATCAAAGCGAGCAGGGGGCCGGTGAACTCGCGGGATTCGTGCAGGATCACGATGCCGCCGCGGGCGTGGCCCTCCGGCTCGAGCACGATGATGGGCACTTGACTGTCGGCGGCCAGGCGTTTCGCCTCGGTCGCAGGTTCGGGTTCCAGTTCGTCGGTGCGCAAAGGGGCAAGGTCGTTGTAAGTACCCGACATGAATCCAGGGTAGGGCGACTTCTTGATCTTCGGAAGAAATTCCTGTTGAGCGTCGGTTACCCACAGAATTTTCGGTACGCAGGCCTGACTTTCCGCGCGGCGACATATGGTTGGGGGGTGACAGCGTCAACCCGGCCGGACCTCGAGTCGATTCCGGCGTACGTCCCCGGCCGCAACCATCCCGGTGCGGTGAAGCTCGCCAGCAACGAAACCACGTTCGGTCCGCTCCCCTCCGCCGCCAAAGCCATCGCCGAGGCCGCCGAGCTGGCGAACCGGTATCCGGACAACCAAGCCCTCGAATTGCGCGCGGCGCTGGCCGATTTCCTCGGCGTCGCGCAGGAGAACATCGCCGTCGGCTGCGGCAGCGTCGCGCTGTGCCAGGAACTGGTGCAGATCACCTGCGATGCACCGACCGACGAGGTGCTGTTCGGTTGGCGCTCGTTCGAGGCGTATCCGATCGTCACCAAGGTCGGCAACGCGACAGCCGTGCAGGTGCCGCTCACCCCCGACCTGGTGTACGACCTGGATGCGCTGGCCGCGGCGGTCACCGAGCGCACCAAGTTGATCTTCGTCTGCAACCCGAACAACCCGACCGGCACCGCGGTCGGCAAGGCGGAGCTGACCCGCTTCCTCGACGCGGTGCCCAAGCATGTGCTGATCGTGTTGGACGAGGCCTACTTCGAGTATCTGCGGCTCGCGCCCGAGGACTTCCCGAACGGCATCGAGCTCGGCCGCACCCGGCCCAATGTTCTTGTGCTGCGCACCTTCTCGAAGGCGTACGGCCTCGCGGGGCTCCGCGCGGGCTACGCGGTCGGCGATCCTGCGGTGATCACGGCGCTGATGAAGGTGCATATTCCGTTCAGCGTCAACCGGGTCGCGCAGGCGGCGGCGATCGCTTCGCTGGAGGCGCGGCACGAATTGCTGGACCGCACAGACACTCTCGTCGTCGAACGGGACCGGGTGCGCGAGGCGTTGCGCGCGGCCGGCTATCAGGTGCCGCCGAGCCAATCCAACTTCGTCTGGCTGCCGCTCGGCGAGCGCACCGTGGCGTTCGGTGAGGCGAGTGCCGAGGCGGGGGTGCTGGTGCGGCCCTACGGCACCGACGGGGTGCGGGTGACCATCGGCGATCCGCACGAGAACGATCTGTTCCTCGAATTCGCCACGGATCCGGCGGTTGTCGCGCGCTTCCTCGGTTAAGGGTCTTACCTGCCGAGCGCGCCCGCGATCACCGGCCACGACCGCGCCAACTCGTCGGCCCAGTAGGGCCACGAGTGGGTGCCGGTCGCGCGGAAGTCCGCGGTCACCGGAATCCCGAGCACGCGAAGCCGGTCGGTGAGCCTGCGCGTGCAGTTGTTGGTGGCCGCCTCGAGCGGCCCGCCGACGCTGATGGTGGTCGCCGCGTCGACACCAGGGGTGCCCGGCACATCGTGGATGCCAGGCAGGCCGCTGCCGACGGACATGTAGATCGTCTTGCCGCGCAACGCTTCCGCGTGCAGCGTCACGTCGTGGTCGAGCCAGGCGGGATCGTCCTGCTCGCCGAACATGTTGTCCGGCACACCCCGATAGGTGGCGACCACGGCCCTGGCCTGTGCTTGGCCGAGGTCGGTGCCCATGGAGAAACAGCCGCTGTGCGCGGCGATGGCGGTGTAGAGCTGCGGCTGCCGCACCGCGAGCATCATTGCGGCCTCGGCGCCCATGGACACGCCCATCACCGCGTTGCGGCCGTTGCCGTTGAACGTCGCGTCGATCAGCGGCGGTAGCTCACGAGTCAGGAACGTCTCCCACATGTTCGTGCCGAGCACCGGATCCGGTTTCTTCCAGTCCGTGTAGAAGCTGGCCGGGCCGCCGACCGTGAGGACGACATTGACGTCCTTGTCCTCGAAGAACCTGTCGGCGTGGCCGAGTTCGGTCCAGTTGTTGCTGGTCGGGCTCGCGCTGCGGCCGTCGAGCATGTACACGGTCGGGCGCGGCTTCGAGGTGTCACGCGGCAGCAGCACCTGTACTTCGACGAGGCGGCTCATCGCGGGTGAGGCGACGAACACGCGCAGCCATCGGTCGTTGATCGGTTCGATGTGGTCGATCGCCGGGTGCGCCGGTTGCTTTGTCGTCGGCTCGGCGGGGGCCGGGCCGTCCGAGGAGCCGGTGCTCGGTTTCGGATCATCCGGGGGCGCCGCCGACAACTGCGGAGCGCCGAACGTCACAGCACCGGAAATCAGTGCTGCGCTGACCAAGACGCTGGAAACCCAGCGCCGCACCCCACGCCGAGACAGCATGCGACCCATCCTGCCAGAAATGCCCGGCCTGATCGGGTGGCCATAGCGGGTCGCAATAATATGTGACCAGGGCCACTTTCGCTGCCCGGTCGGCGCGCACAGGGGTCTTCCTGCACATTTCCATCCGGAACGGCTCTTGGCCGCGGGACGGCGAGTCGACGGTGTGGAGGAGGTCGTTGTATCCGAGATCACCGGAATCCGGTCGTCGATCAGCGGAATCCGGTCGTCGACATACCAGCCGGTCGACAATCCGACACCGACTCGCACCGTTGCGGCGAACGTCCAGTCACGGCGTAGCGCACGAACGACCCGTCGTGAGTACGACGACTTCAGAACGGCTCGGGCAACACCCGAGCCAAGGCGGCACGCCGAGCCGGCTGTGACAAGGCGGCATACGCGCTGACAACCTTCGGCGTGTTCACATTGCGCACGAGCAAACGCCTACGCCGACATCAACTGTCGGAGTCAATGGCACTGAACGTCACCAATTTTCAGCGCCGACGTGGACCAACCCAGCAAATCCAGCAAATCCGGGCACACCATCAGCACACTCGCCGTACGCTACTCTCCGGGCCTTTCCGGGCATGAACTAGGACGCGCATGATTGTTGATCCGCACCATCGGCATCGAGGTCATCACGCTGCGCACATACACAGCAAACAGACCGGCCGCCTGGTACGGAGTCGGGACAGTCCCCGCGTGGCAACAATCATTTTCGGGCAGAAGCTAATTCCCGGCATCGCTCTCGCACCCCGCACCCGCGGACCACCGGCGAGCGACACTGCCGGCTGCGCACCTGCGCGAATTCTCCCGCTCGAACTTGTCTGTTTCACCGCAGTACCTATGCCCGACCGGAGAAAACCGTGAATCCTGTGTTACCCGCAACACCGATCGAGAACTCGCCTGACACAAAGCCTTTCAGCACCGACCTGAAACGTCGGCTGCGCGAGTGCGACGAATTCTTCCGCATGCCCGAACTGGCTCACCTGTCGTCCCAGCGCCGCCGCACCGCGCTGGAACAGCTCGAACAGACCGGCAGCTACCAGCAGACCGCCGAGGAAATCCTGATCGGAGCCAAACTCGCGTGGCGCAATCACGCCCGCTGTGTCGGCCGAAAGCATTGGCGCTCACTGAAATTGCTCGACGCGCGGCGAGTGCGGTCCGCGCGCGACCTGGCCGAGGTCTGCTGGCAGCACCTGCAGATGGCCACCAACGGCGGCGCCATCCAGTCGATGATCACCGTCGGCCCGCCGCGCCAGCCGGACGGGCGTGAGTTCCGCATCGTCAGCCCGCAGCTCATCCGGTACGCGGGCTACCGCAACGGAGACGGCACGGTCACCGGCGACGCGGCGAACATCACCCTCACCGAGTTCGCGATGAAACTCGGATGGCGGGGCGCCAGAACACCATTCGACATTCTCCCGCTGTTGATCAGCACGCCGGACGAACCGATACGCTGGTTCGACATTCCGCCCGAGCTGGCCCGCGAGGTGGAACTGGAGCATCCGGAATTCGAATGGTTCGCCGGACTCGGCCTGCGCTGGCACGCGCTGCCCGCGGTCTCCAACATGAACCTCGAGGTCGGCGGCGTCACCTACCCGTTCGCGCCGTTCAACGGCTGGTACATGGGCGCGGAGATCGGCGCACGCAACCTGAGCGACACCAACCGCTACAACATGCTGCCGCTGATCGCCGAAATGATGTGCCTCGACACGCGCTCCGAACGCAACCTGTGGCGCGACTCGGCCCTCGTCGAACTCAATCGCGCTGTGCTGCACAGCTTCCGCAAGTCGGGCGTCTACATCGTCGACCACCACACCGTCGCCAAACAGTTCTGCGATCACGTCAAACGCGAAGAAACCGCAGGTCGCAAGTGTCCCACCGACTGGAGCTGGATAAACCCCCCGATCTCATCGGGCCTGACCCCCACCTTCCACCGCTACTACGACCCACCAGACCTCGACATCCGCCCCAACTTCGTCCGCCGAGATTTCAGCGGCGACCCCGAAGAGTAGATCCCGCAGGGTTCGGTGCGGAGCGGCGCAGGCTCGGGGAGCCTGCGCCGCCTCGGTGGCGGGTCGGGTTAGTTGCCGAAGCTGCCGGTTGCGGGCTTGCCGGAGGGGACGGCGACGGTGACGAGTTCGCTGAGCTCGTAGCCGCCTGCCGGGCTGGTGTCGGCGCAGCCGCCGCGGGCGGTGATGGTGGAACCTGGCTGGAGGCCGGTCAGCGAGGTCTTGATGGTCTCGCGGGGGCCTGCCAGGGACTCGGGCTTGGCCTCACCGAAGAAGACGTGGTCGTTGTTGGGGCCGACGCCTGCCTCGGCCCAGCATTGGCCGCGGTCGTTCGGGTTGTGCAGGGTCGCGGTCACCGTGCCGGGCCCGGTGCCTTCGAACGTGACCACGGGGGCCTTGAAGGGGGACGCCGCGACCGCGGGCGCGGCGCTGAATGGGGTGAGTGTGACCGCCGCAGCGGAAACAGCCAGCAGAAAAGCTCCTCGAATTCGTCTGTTCATCACACGATCCGATCCTGCCCCGCAACAGGTTCCAGCACAATGGAATCCGCTGCCCCCGAGAATAGGGGCCCGCCGCAGATCCGCTTCGTCGTCCAACGCTCGCCGGTAACGGGTACCAGCGTGCTTCTTGGCGGAGACGGAGGGATTTGAACCCCCGGTCGCTCTCGCGACGCTCGCTTTCAAGGCGAGTGCATTCGGCCGCTCTGCCACGTCTCCTCAGACGACGATGGTAGCGGACGGCTCAGAGGGGTCGCGTTCCGATTTCCTGATCGACGCGGGCGAAGACTTCGGCGATGACCTCGAGCTGGTGTGCGGTGAGCAGGTCGACGAAGTTGCGGCGGACGGCCTCGACGTGGCCGGGGGCGGCGGATTCGAGGCGGCGCATGCCTTCATCGGTGAGTTCGGCGAGGACGCCGCGGCCGTCCTCGAGGCAGGTGTTGCGGCGCACCATGTGCTGGGCTTCGAGGCGCCGGATCTGATGGGTGAGGCGGCTTCTGGAGGAGAGCACACCGTCGGCAAGCTCGCTCATCCGCAGGGCGCGACCGGGCGCTTCGGACAGCAGCACCAGAATGCGGTATTCGGCGACACTCAGGTCGTTGTCCGCTTGGAGCTGCCGATTCAACGCGGTCATCAGGCGTTGATGCCCGTCCATGTAGGCCCGCCAGGCCCGCTGCTGCGGCGGGGTGAGCCATCTCGGCTCCGTCGCGACGGGACTGCTCGATTCGGGATGCACATTGCTCATTCTAAGTCCGACCACCTGGGGAAACTCGCTGTGAGGGAAAGCTATTTCGCTTAGCGGGCGGTCGCGACGAGCGATCGCGGCACGGCGGTGAGGTTCGCACAACCGGCGAGGCTCATCGCGGTCCCGAAATCAGCCAGCAACAGCCGCGCGGCATGCCGGACACCGGCGTCGCCCGCGATGCCGAGCCTGTAGGCCAACGGCCCTTCGTACAGCACCGTCTTGACGGCGATCACCTGGTAGATCTCGTGCTGGAAATCGGCGAAACTGCTGCTCACGACCGTGACGGTAGTCGGTGCACCCACCCTGTGCGGGCCGCTCGCGCAAATCCGATCCACGGAAACGGCCCACGCGAGCGGCGTGCCTTCCCGCGAGGCAGGATGGGAACCGTGCATGCAATCGAACTGAACGGTTTCGGCGGGCCCGAGGTGATGGTGTGGTCGGAGGCGCCGGATCCGACGCCAGGCCACGGCGAGGTCCTGATCGAGGTGGCGGCGGCCGGGGTGAACCGGGCCGATCTGCTGCAACGCCAAGGTCTCTATCCGTCACCGCCCGGTGCGAGCACGATCCTCGGCCTGGAATGCTCCGGCGTGATCGCGGAACTCGGTGCGGGCGTGCACGACTGGCAGGTGGGCGATCGCGTGTGCGCGCTGCTGTCCGGCGGCGCCTACGCCGAGAAGGTCGTTGCGCCTGCCGCCCAACTGCTTCCGGTGCCGGACGGCCTCGATCTGGGTGCGGCCGCAGGCCTGCCCGAGGTGGCGGCGACCGTGTGGTCGAACCTGGTGCTGACAGCGGGACTGCAGGCAGGCCAGCTGGTGCTGATCCACGGCGGTGGTAGCGGCATCGGCACGCACGCGATCCAGGTGGCACGCAGCCTCGGCGCGCGCGTCGCGGTCACCGCCGGGTCGGACGACAAGCTGGCACGCTGCAAGGAACTCGGCGCGGAACTGCTGATCAATTACCGCACCGATGATTTCGTCGCGGCGGTGACCGAATCCGGTGGCGCGCACGTCATCCTGGACCTCATGGGCGCGGCCTACTTGACGCGCAACGTCGATGCGCTGGCGAGTTTCGGGCATCTGGTCGTGATCGGCATGCAGGGCGGCGCCGTCGGCGAACTGAATATTGCTGCGCTGCTGCGGAAATGGGGCACCGTGCACGCCACCAACGTGCGCAACCGCCCGGCCACCGGCACAGGCAGCAAGGCCGCGATCATCGCCGACATACGCCGGCAACTGTGGCCGTTGGTCGCCGACGGCAGCGTAGTTCCGGTAATCCACGCGGAACTCCCGATCGCCGAAGCCGCCGAGGCACACCGCCTGCTGGAATCCGGCGAAGCCTTCGGCAAGGTCACCTTGACCGTGTGAACCCGAAATCCGCACCCACTCTGTGGATCCGCACCCGTTCTGTGCTGCTGGAACCGGTGCGGATCCGCAGAAAGAGTGCGGATCTCATGCCGGGCGGCGCGGGATCACTCCAAGGCGACTAGCGCGCGGCCGAGCTGATCGATCTCGAATTTGGTTGTGTAGGGCGCGAGTCCGATGGTGACCGCGCCACCCTCGTCGTTGACGCCGAGCGCGTCGAGCAGCCGACTGCCGCCGTGCACACCGCTGACGGTGCCGATGCGGTTGTCGGCCAGCTTGGCGGCGACCTTCTCCGCCTGCATGCCGGCGAGGGTGAAACTGACAGTGGGGATTCGAGTCGAGGCGCGCCCGATCACGGTCAGGTTCGGGATCTTGTCCAGCACATCCATCAGGTGCTCGAACAGCTGATCGTGGTAGTCCTGCAGCGAGGTGATCGACATTTCCAGCCGCTGCCGCCTGCTGCCCCGGGCACGCTCGTCCAGCCCGGCGAGGAAGTCGATCGAGGTGGTCAGCCCGGCGAGCAGGGCGTACTGATGCCCGCCGACCTCCAGCCGCTCGGCCCCCTTCGCGTAGGGGTTCAACGACATCGAGGGAATGCGGTCGAGGAACGCCGGATCACGGAACACCAGGGCGCCGATCTGTGGGCCGCCCCAAGCAGGCGCGCTGAGCGCGACCACGTCGGCGTTGAGCTCGTCGATGTCGATGAGCGCGTAAGGCGCGGCGCCGAACGCATCGGCGACGAGCAGCCCACCCACCTCGTGCACGCGGTCCGCGGCCACCCGGACCGCGGGGGCCGAGCCGACGATCGGCGAGGCGGCGGTGAGCGCGACCAACCGCGCCGTCGGCCCGATCAGTTCCTCGAACTGCCAGGACGGCATCTCGCAGGTTTCGATCTCCACCTCGGCCCAACGCACATGGGCGCCGTAGCGATTCGCGATACGCAACCACGGTGCGACGTTCGCCTCGTCGTCCAGCCGGGACAGCACGATGCCGGTGCCGAGCCCGAGCCGCGAGCTCAGCGATTCGGCCAGCCAGGCGAGCAGGACGGCACGGTCGGGGCCGAGGACAACGCCCGCCGGATCGCCGCCGACCAGATCCGCCACCGCCTCGCGGGCCGCGTCCAGAATGGCGGCGCTGCGCACCGCGGCACCATTGCGACCGATATGCGAAAAAGAGGAAGTTCGGAATCCCGTTGACACGGCGCGAGATACCGCATCGGGCACCAACATGCCCGCTTGCGGGTCGAGATGAATCCAGCCGTCGCCGAGGGACGGTATCAGGCCCCGAACCCTCGCGACGTCGTAAGTCATGTTGGCCACTCTAAGGGCAGCGGGCGAGCCTGTGTAACCGCGTTCCCCTCCGCCACTAAACGGGGGCACAGCGACCTGGGACTCAGCATGGCAACCGACTTTCAGCAAATCCGAACCACACGACCCGAACAGAATAGAACGCCGCCGCATCGCTATGACGAGGACCGGGCAACCCCGTCGCACCTGGTCCTTCCACGCCCCGTGAACACCGGTTTAGCGCGTTCCTCGGCAACGCGACATGATAGGGACCATGACGCAATCGGATGAGGCACCGGACCACATCGTCGTTGTCGGACCGGACGGCCGCCCGTTGGTCATCCCCGCGGAGGGCGCAGCGGACGCGCCCTTCACCGCACAGGTGGTGACCGACGAGGACAAAAAGGACGAGTCGGACGACCACGATGATTCCGGCGAATCTTTGGCCGACATGGTCGAGCAACCCGCGAAGGTCATGCGCATCGGCACCATGATCAAACAGCTGCTCGAAGAAGTGCGCGCGGCACCGCTCGACGACGCCAGCCGGAATCGGCTGAAAGAAATTCACAAATCCTCGGTCCGCGAGCTGGAACAGGGCCTCGCCCCGGAACTGCGCGCCGAACTCGAGCGGCTCACGCTGCCCTTCACCGACGACGCCATCCCCTCGGACGCCGAGTTGCGGATCGCCCAGGCGCAGCTGGTCGGCTGGCTGGAAGGCCTGTTCCACGGCATTCAGACGGCGCTGTTCGCGCAGCAGATGGCGGCGCGAGCGCAACTCGAGCAGATGCGCCAGGGCGCGCTACCGCCCGGCATCCATGCGGCGGACCCACGCGGCGGCCAGGCCAATCACGTCACCGGGGGTTCCGGGCAGTACCTCTGAGGTGCTGATCCGCGTGTGCCAGCCGGGTCAGTAGCAATATCCAAGGGTAGGCTCGGGCACCGTGCCCGCCGCTGCCGCTCGCCCCGACTCGGACCAGAGTTCGGAGCGTCGTGAAGAGAGCTCGATGCGTTCAGATGACAGCAAAGTTCTGCCAGATGATTCCGTGCGTCCCGAGGACGATTCCTCCGGCGACAGCTCGGTGCGCGCCGATGACGGCTCGGCAGACGAGGTTCCAGTGAGCACGGGAGACGCCCCTGCCCTGCAGGAGGAGGCCGCCGTCGACAAAGCGGCCGCCGAACCGGTGAGCATCGAGCCGATCGGCTCGGATTCACAGACCTTTCAGCGGGCATTCAAGGACTTCCGCGTCGGCTTCGGACAGCGTGAACTGTGGCTCTCGCTCGGCTGGCAAGACATCAAACAGCGGTACCGGCGCTCGGTGCTCGGACCGTTCTGGATCACCATCGCGACCGGTGTCCAAGCGGCCGCGATGGGTCTGCTCTACGCCGCGCTGCTCGGCCAGCCGATCAAGGACTACATGCCCTACGTGGCGGTCGGCATCATCGTCTGGAATGTGATCAACGCGAGCATTCTCGAGGGCGCCGATGTCTTCGTCGCCAACGAGGGGCTGATCAAACAGTTGCCGTCGGCGTTGAGCGTGCACGTCTACCGCCTGGTCTGGCGGCAGCTGCTGTTCTTCGCGCACAACATGTTGATCTATGCCGTTGTGCTCGTCGCGTTCGGTGTCTGGGAGAAACTGCACTGGACCGCGATATTCGCCATCCCCGCACTCGGGCTGCTTTTCCTCAATGCGATGTGGGTGTCGATCGTGTTCGGCATCTTCAGCACCCGCTACCGCGATATCACGCCGATCCTCGGCAGCCTCACGCTGATGCTGTTCGTGCTGACCCCGGTGATGTGGAATACCAAGAGCCTGGTTGATCAGGGTGGCCAGGTCAGCGAGCGTGCGAAACTGCTCGAAGTCATTCCGACGTACCACTATCTGGAGATCATCCGCGCACCATTGCTCGGCGACGACCAGCATCTGTATCACTGGGTGATCGTCGGCACCATCACCGTGATCGGCTGGATCGTGGCGATCTTCGCGATGAAGCAGTTCCGTTCGCGCGTGCCGTACTGGGTTTAGGAGCGGATCGATGACTGATCATGTGAGTATCGAAACCCGCAACGCCTGGGTCGAATTCCCGATCTTCGACGCGAAATCGCGTTCGTTGAAGAAGGCGTTCCTCGGCAAAGCCGGCGGCGCGATCGGGCGCAACCAGTCCGATGTCGTTGTCGTCGAGGCGCTGCGCGACATCACGCTTTCGCTGAAGGAAGGCGACAAGGTCGGCCTGGTCGGGCACAACGGCGCAGGCAAATCGACACTGCTGCGGCTGCTTTCGGGTATCTACGAACCGACGCGGGGTAGCGCGCGCATCCGTGGACGGGTCGCGCCGGTATTCGATCTCGGCGTCGGCATGGACCCGGAAATCTCCGGCTACGAGAACATCATCATCCGTGGTCTTTTCCTCGGGCAGACGCGCAAGCAGATGCTGGCCAAGATCGATGAGATCGCCGATTTCACGGAGCTCGGCGAGTATCTGTCGATGCCGTTGCGCACCTACTCGACCGGCATGCGGGTTCGCCTGGCCATGGGCGTGGTGACCTCGATCGATCCCGAGATCCTGCTGCTCGACGAGGGCATCGGCGCGGTGGATGCCGAATTCATGAAGAAGGCCCGGCTGCGTCTGCAGAAATTGGTGGCCCGATCCGGCATCCTGGTATTCGCCAGTCATTCCAACGAATTTCTCGCGCAGCTCTGCGATACCGCGATGTGGGTCGATCACGGACAGATCCGTTTGCGTGGTGGCATCGAAGAAGTGGTGCGGGCCTACGAGGGTCCGGACGCGGGAAACCACGTCGCGACGGTGCTGCGCGAATTGGCAGCGGAACAGTCCATGAGCAACGAACGAGAACTGGAGCGGAATCAGGCATGAGTGAGCCGACCGGGCAGGACACCCCGATCGAGACCGGGGCCGAAGCCCAGGCCGACTCCGCGCCGGAGGATTCCGGCGAATCGGTGCCCGCCGGCGTCGGCGAAAAGGCCGACGAGGCAGTGTCGCAGCCGGTGAGCTCGCCCGCCTACGCCAATCCCGACGCACTCATCGTCGCGGTCGTTGTCACGCACAAGCGCCGCGAACTGCTCGCCGAGTCGCTGAAAGTCATTGCGTCCCAATCCCGACCGGTCGATCACCTGATCGTGGTCGACAACGCGAACGAGTCCGAGGTCGCGGACCTGGTCCGCGATCAGCCGATGGACGTCACCTACCTCGGGTCGGCGCACAACCTCGGCGGCGCAGGCGGATTCGCGCTCGGCATGCTGCACGCGCTGAGCATGGGCGCGGACTGGGTCTGGCTCGCCGACGACGACGGTCGGCCCGAGGGCCCGGAAGTCCTTGCCACCCTGCTGGATTGCGCCCGACGGCACGGGCTCGTCGAGGTGTCGCCGGTGGTCTGCGATATCGACGAACCGGATCGCCTCGCGTTCCCGCTGCGCCGCGGTGTGGTGTGGCGGCGGCTGCGGTCCGAACTCGGCGACGAGGATTTCTTGCCGGGCATCGCGTCGCTGTTCAACGGCGCGCTCATCTCCGCTGCCGCGGTCGATCTCATCGGCGTGCCCGATCTGCGGCTGTTCGTGCGCGGCGACGAGGTGGAGGTGCATCGCAGGCTGGTCCGCTCCGGGCTGCCCTTCGGCACCTGTCTGCAGACCGCGTACCTGCATCCCAACGGCGCCGCGGAGTTCAAGCCGATCCTCGGCGGGCGGATGCACACCCAGTACCCCGATGACCCGGTGAAACGCTATTTCACCTACCGCAACCGCGGCTATCTGATGTCGCAGCCCGGCATGCGCAAACTGCTGCCGCAGGAGTGGATTCGCTTCTCCTGGTTCTTCCTCGTCACCCGGCGTGACCCGGCAGGCCTGCGCGAATGGTTCCAGCTGCGCGCCCTCGGCCGCAACGAGCAGTTCGGCAAGCCGGACCCGAAGAAGCCGAATTAATTCGGTTGCGGGCGGCACGGGGGCGTGCCAAGGTGTGAGGAAACTGCGAGAGAGGCAAGGAGGTGTGGACCGTGGCTACGACTGTGCGGATTGTCGTGTCCGGACGAGCTGTGCTTACGCACGCCGCCACACGAAACTCCCCCTCATTCTCCGCTCGCTGAGCCCTGAGTTGGGCTCGGCGCCCAACGAAGGATTCCTTCCATCATGGTCGACAACGACCTCCTTGTTCCTTACGGCTGGACCGAAGCCGTAGCACTCGAATACACCTCGATGATCGAGGAAGGCTGCATCCCCGCCAGGGTGATCCGGATGGATCGCAGCGAATGCGATGTCGCGACGCCGAACGGCGTGCTCCGCGCTCGGTGCCCGAGGGCCGATGCCGAGGTCAGCGGCCTGTGCACCGGCGACTGGGTCACCGTCGACGCCGAACCGGCAGTGCGGCAACTGCTTCCGCGCCGCTCGGCGATCATGCGCTCATCGGTGTCCGGACGTTCACACGCCCAGGTGCTGGCCGCCAATGTCGACACCGTGCTGATCTGCACCGCGGCCGACGGCGACGTCGATCTCGGGCGGATCGAGCGCATGCTCGCGCTGGCCTGGGAGAGCAACGCGCAGCCGATCGTGGTCCTCACCAAAGCCGATGCGGCAGTGCATATCCCGATCGACGAGGTGCAGGCGGTCGCGCCGGGCGCGATCGCGCTCACCGTCAGCGCGAACAGCGGCGCCGGGCTGGATGTGCTGACCGCCATGCTCGAAGGGACGGTCGCGCTGATCGGGCCGTCCGGCGCGGGCAAGTCCACCCTCGCCAACGCGCTGCTCGGCCAGGAAGTGTTCGCCACCAACACCGTTCGCGCCGCCGACAAGAAGGGCAGGCACACCACGGTGCATCGGGAACTGCGGCCGCTACCCGCAGGCGGCACGCTCATCGATACGCCGGGACTGCGCGGGGTCGGACTGTGGGATGCCGCCGAAGGGATCGAGAAGACCTTCAGCGACATCGAATCCTTCGCCGCCCTGTGCCGATTCGCCGATTGCGCACACCACGGCGAACCCGGCTGCGCCGTCCAGGAAGCCATCGACAGCGGCGAGCTCACCCAGCGCCGCTTCGACAGCTACCAGCGCCTCGCGAAGGAAAACGCCTGGATGGCGGCTCGCCAGGACAAGCGTCTGGAAGCCGAGCGCAAGCGCGCCTGGCGCGACATCTCCAAACAGCAGCGCCAGGCTTACCGCGTTCGCGGCACCAAACGCTGAAACACTGCCCGGAATCGCGGGGTGGGCGGCACTCGGTTGGCGATCCGCGCCGCCCGCCCCGCACCCGGGCACGCCGGTTACCCCTATGCAACTGATTGCATAGAACCGAGGTTTACGCTTACTGTCGAAGTGCGGACGGCCGCGGGAGCTCACCCGCGGCGCAGACGACAGGAGCAGGTCAATGACGGAATCGGGATCCAAGCCGCTCGCGGGCAGAACGTTGATCATGTCCGGCGGCAGTCGTGGCATCGGCCTGGAGATCGCGAAGCGGGCCGCGGCCGACGGGGCCAACATCACCCTGATCGCCAAGACCGATACGCCGCACCCCAAGCTTCCTGGCACGATCCACACGGCCGCGGCCGAGCTCGAGGCGGCGGGCGGCCAGGTGCTGCCGTTCGTCGGCGACGTCCGCATCGACGAGGCGGTCGAGGAGGCGGTACGCCAGACCGTCGAGCGATTCGGCGGCATCGACATCGTGGTGAACAACGCCTCGGCCATCGACATCTCCCCCACCGACATCCTGCCGATGAAGAAGTACGACCTGATGCAGGACATCAACTGCCGCGGCAGCTTCCTGCTGTCCAAGCTGAGCATCCCGCACCTGCGCGAATCGGCCGCCGCCAACCGTAATCCGCACATCCTGACGCTGTCCCCGCCGTTGAACCTCGACCCGAAGTGGGCGGGCATGGCACTGGGCTACACCATCGCCAAGTACGGAATGTCGCTCACCACACTGGGTTTGGCGGAGGAGCTGAAGGGCGACGGGATCGGCGTCAACTCGCTGTGGCCGCGCACCACCATCGCCACCGCCGCGGTGAAGAACCTGCTCGGCGGCGAGCAGATGATCTCCACCTCGCGCACCCCCGACATCTACGCCGACGCGGCCTATCTGGTGCTCACGTCCCCGGCCAAGTCCACGTCGGGCAACTTCTTCATCGATGACGATGTCCTCGCGGCCCACGGCATCACCGACCTGGACAAGTACCGGGTGACCCCGGGCGACGGCGAACTCACCACCGACCTGTTCCTGTGAAAGACCCAGTCACCCGGCACAACTGAACGAGGGCCTGCCCGCCGATGTCGGCGGGCAGGCCCTCGTCGTTCGGTACCTAGGCCTGCGGCTTGGCCGGACTTTCGATGCCGTACAACCGTTCCCAGTTCGCGCGGCTGGTCAGCTCGGGCACCGCGGCACGGTACTCACGCTGCAAGGCGGGCAGTTCCCGGCGCAGGCGGCGCAGCACGTGGATGGTGCGGAGCAGCAGTTTGCGGGCACGGGCCTTGTCCCGCTGCCGGACTCGGACACCGGACTGCGAGGCGTCGGTGACGACCACGTGGTCGAACAACGAAACATGCCACCAGTAGGCGTCTTCGCGAGTGACACCGATGACGCCGTGCTGGGTGCGCCCGAACCACTGGTTGATGGCCCGCTTGATCAGCACCAGGATGACCCGGCTCGGTTCGCCGCTGGCGCGGCGCAACTGAATGTCACCGGAACGCACCGGCGGCGTCGACGCCGGATGCTTGATCGTCTCCGGATAGTCCGCCCTGCTGCCCCTGGCCGCGGCGAGTGCGGCGATCCCGCCGTCCTGCAGCACCTTCGGGCCCTGCAGGAAGTCCTCGATGCCCTGCAGCGTGGTGTGCACCAATCCGTACTGCATGGCGACCAGCTGCTCGGAAAGCTCACGGAACAGCTTGCGGGAGATGGCCTTCGCATCCAGATCGGTGTGCAGCGAGCCGACGATCAACGAGTTGCGCGTGCTGAAGTAGCGCGCCCAGTCGTCGTAGTCCTTCCAGTAGAAGTCCGCGTGCCACACCGCCGCGTTCGGCAGCGTGACAGTGACGAAACCGTTCTCGCGCGCCCTGATGCCGTATTCGACGTCGTCCCACTGGAAGAAGATCGGCACGGGCAGCCCGATCTTGGCGACCACCTCGGCCGGGATCAGGCAGGTCCACCAGGCGTTGTAGCCCGCGTCGACCCTGCGCTCCTGGTTGCGCTTGAGCATGCTGGTGTTGCGCAACGCCTTCGGCACCTTCTGCCCGTGCCGCAGGTCCTGCAGGTGCACCTCTTCGGCGCCGACGTTGAGATAGTCGGGGTTGAGCAGGAACAACATCTGCGCGCCGACCAGCGTCGGCTCCACCGTCATGTTGGCGAAGGCGTTGAGCCGCAGCACCGTTTCCGGCTCGCAGAGAATGTCGTCGTCCATCAGGATGACGTCGGCGTGCTCGTTGGCCGCGGACACCTCGTAGAGCCCGCGCGTGAAACCGCCTGCCCCACCGAGATTCGGCTGCCGGATGTAGCGCAGCTTGTCGCCGAAGACCGGGACGACCTCCTGGTAGCGCGGCCGGTTCTCCACCAGGTCGGTGCCCTGATCCACCACGTACACGGCGTCGATCGCGGCGAGCACGACCTCGTCGGAGGCCAGCGCCGCCACCGTGTGCGCGCAGTCCTCGGCCCGGTTGAAGGTGCAGATCGCGATGGCGACCGGGCGGATGTGATCCGGCGCCGCCGTGGTCCAGCCGACCTCGGCGATGCCGAGATCGCCACCGACGGCATCGAATTCGAGCCACATCGCGCCGCCGTCGACGTACTGGTCGAGCGGCGCGGTCAGCGTCAACGGCCCGCTCTCGGTGACCTGCGCGGTGTCGATGATCCGGCGATGCCCGGCGATATCGGAGGCGACCAGCCGGATCTTGGCCTTCGCCGCAACGTCGAGCACCATCGAGACCCGCACCTCGGTGACGGTGGTCCAGCGCTGCCAGTAGCTCGCCGCGAACCGGCCGAAGTAGGTGTTGGTGTGCGCAGAGGCGCCCTTGTCCAGGCGGAGCAGCTGACGCTCGCGGTGGGCGCGGCCCTTGACGACGGCGTACAGCTCGTCGCTCACCTTCGCCGACGGACCGGTGAAGATGCCCCGCTGCAACACCAGTCGTTCCGGCGCCCGATGGTCGGAGCGCAGGGTGGCCGGGGCGTCAACGGCCGTTGCTCGTGCATTCGTTTCGGTCACGGCTTGGGTAGCCGACTGATCCATGAAGTCCCTCGAAATCGTCGCTCGTGCCGGACGGGACAGACACGCCCCTGGATGCCGTTCGCGGCGGGGGTGAGGATATCAACCACGCTCGGTAGCTGCCTGCTCAGGCGCGGTGCCGTCGTGTCACGTTACTGTTGCTGACCGTTCGCTGGAGTGCCACTCTCGGCGCTGTCACTGGGTGTCCGAGCACCGGTGAAGACGAACGTGTCGTAGGCCCAGTAGCGGAAAACCACGGCCACGATCTGGCCGATGAGCGTGCCAGAGATGTTGTCCGACAACGGCGAGGACAGGTCGAGCACGTAGCGGGAGAAGCCGAGACAGCCCAGTTGCAGGCCGATCGCGATGACATTGAAAACGGCGTAGAGCAAATATTCGCGGCCCGGATTGTCCGTCTTCTTGTGCGCGAACGTCCACCATTTGTTGCCGAAGTAGGTGACCACCGTCGCCACCACGATCGCAATGATCTTGGCAGGTAACGGGTAGTGATAAAGCAGGCCTTCGCCACCCCAGAACACCAGGAGGTTGTAGGTGCCCGCGTCGACGAGAAACCCGATCGCACCGACGACCAGGAATGCGCTGCCCTGCTTGAGCGCGGCGACTACCTTCCCGACGAACGAGGCGTCGACGGGCGGCACGGTCTCGCCCGCCTGCGCGGTCGATTCACTGGTTGGCACGGCCCGACGGTACCCGAGCGGGACGGCAGCCGTCGGCGACGGCGGGACGGGAACCGAGCCCGCGCACCCCGGCCGAAATCCGCAACGCCAACGCGGTGAGGTCGGCCACGCGTTCCGGTCCGGTTCCCTGTACCCTCCCGGTGTTCCCACATTCGCCACCGATCGCGAGGATTGACCGGGTGGACTCCACCGAGCTTCGTATTGCCGCAGTGGTGCCGTGCCACAACGAAGAGGCCGCCGTCGCCAAGGTCGTTGCCGACCTGCTGGCCGCCGTGCCGGGAATCGTCGTCTATGTCTACGACAATCTGAGTACGGACAAGACGGCCGAACGCGCACGCGAGGCAGGCGCGATCGTGCGCCACGAGCACACCAAGGGCAAGGGCAACGTCGTGCGCCGCGCCTTCGCCGACATCGAGGCCGACGTCTATCTGATGATCGACGGCGACGACACCTACGAGGCGTCGGCCGCACCGTTGATGATCAAGACGCTGCTGGACGGCCCTTACGACCACATCCTCGGCGTGCGCAAGCAGGACGAGAACGGCTCGGCGTACCGGGCGGGCCACGAGACCGGCAACAAGGTGCTCAACGGCGTGGTCGGCAAGGTGTTCGGCGAGAACGTCGAGGACATGCTGAGCGGGTTCCGGGTGTTCTCCCGCCGCTTCGTGAAGAGCTTCCCCGCCGTCTCCCGCGAGTTCGAGATCGAGACCGAGCTGACCGTGCACTCGCTGCACCTGCGGGTGCCGCGGACCGCGGTGCCGGTCGGCTTCCGTGATCGCCCGGCGGGCAGCGAATCCAAACTGCGTACCTATCACGACGGGTTCAAGATCCTGGCGCTGATCATCGGGCTGGCCAGGCACGAGCGGCCGGTGCTGTTCTACGGCCTGTTCGGCACGCTGAGCTGGCTGGTCTCGATCGTGCTCACCATCCCGATCGTCGTCGAGTTCTACAACACCGGCGAGGTGCCTCGGTTCCCGACGCTGTTCCTCGGCTTCACGTTACTGCTCCTCGGCAGCCTGGCCTGGACCGCAGGCCTGATCCTGGACGGCATCCGGCGCTCCAGGCACGAAGCCGCGCGGCTGGTGTACCTGCGCTACTCCGCGGTGGGCGCTGACGACGTCCGGCTGACCGGCAATGGCGGTGACGCCCGCACCGGCGGAGCCGGCGCGTGACCGCATCGGCGGAGAAAGCGGCGACAGCACCGAATTCCGAACAGGCACTGGACGAGTCGACGAACGGTGGGCAGACCACGGCGCTGCCCGAGGACACCACGGCGACGCCGACCGAGTCCCGCTCGGTAGGCGGCTTCGGCAGCAGGGTTGTCACCCGGCTCGGGCCTGCCACCGTCGCGTTCGCCGTGCTGGTCGCGATCTTCGGCGGGCTGTTCACGGTCATCACGCCGCCCTTCTGGGGCCATGACGAGATCACCCAGTTCGGGCGCGCCTACCAGGTCGCGCACGGCGGGTTCCTGCCGCAGCAGATCCACGACGACCGCGGCGTCGCCTACGGCGGCGAGGTGCCGAAGAGCATCACCGCCCTGATGGGCTACGCGCTGCGCGACTACACCACCAATCCGGACGAGCCGGACTCGATGGTCGCGGATCCAAGCGCCTACGACCGGTTCGGCGGCGCCGCGGTGTCGGACGCCACCGAACCGGTCTGGTTCACCAACACCGCCGCCTACTCGCCGGTGCCGTATATCCCTGCCGCCGTTGGCATTCGACTTGCCGAGCTGTTCGACCTCGACGTCGCCGGGATGGTCGCGCTGACCAGGCTCGCCGGGCTGCTCAGCTACCTGACCGTCGTCGGCTTCGGCCTGTACGCGCTGCGCAAGCATCGGGTGCAGTGGCTGGCCTTCACCGTCGCGGTGCTGCCCATCGCGGTGTTCCAGGCAGGCACCGTCACCGCGGACACGATGACCAACGCGCTGGCGATCATGGTGTCGGCGCTGCTGGTGAAGGCGCTGTTCCTCGGCGACCGGCTCGGCCGGGTGGAAACCGGTGCGCTGCTTGCCGCCACGATCCTGCTGCCGGTGAGCAAGCCGACGTATGTGCTGCTCGCGATGCTCGTTGTCCTGGTGCCCGCGCAACGCCTCGGGTTCCGCGGCTGGCAGCGCGCGATTCCGCGGGTCTTCGCCGCGGTGGGCGGGCTCGTCTTCGCCGCATGGATGAAGGTCGCGGCGCCCACCGGCGACGGCATGGGCCTGATGCGGCCGCAGCACCAATGGCATTCGGTCCGCCCCAGCGACCAGCTGCGTGGGATCCTCACCGACCCAGGTCATTTCCTCAGCGTGTTCGGCGAGAGCATCGCGCTGCGCGACGAGCGGTGGTTCAGCCAGTTCTTCGGCGAGCTCGGTTTCGCCTACATCGACGTGCCCGCGCTGACGATGCTGGCCTGCCTGTTCGCGTTCGCGGTCAGCATCGGCGTCGCGGATCGGATGACCGCGGCCACCTTCCGGCGCACGCTGCTCGTCGCGCTGACCGTCGCGGCCAGCGTCGCGATGATCTACGTGACGCTGTACATGTCGTTCACGCCGGTGGGCTACTACATCATCGACGGCGTACAGGGCCGCTACTTCGTGCCGCTGGCGATCGTGGCGTTCGCGGTGCTGCTGCGCTGGATGCCGTTGCGGCTCACCAACATCGCCGGGCGGACGCCGACCGTCGGTCCCGCGGTGACCGTCATCGTCGCCACCGTGATCGCGCTCGTCGGCGCGGCATGGAAGTACTACGAGATCGTCTGGGGCTGATCGCCGGTCAGTCGGACGACGGGTCGAGGGTCACTTCGCCCGCGGCTACGTACGCGCGCTCGGTGCCTGCCTTGGCTGGGCGCCACCAGGATTCGTTGTCGCGGTACCAC
The DNA here is from genome assembly GCF_043197455.1 of Nocardia sp. NPDC049149. Taxonomy (NCBI): domain Bacteria; kingdom Bacillati; phylum Actinomycetota; class Actinomycetes; order Mycobacteriales; family Nocardiaceae; genus Nocardia; species Nocardia sp. NPDC049149. The sequence goes on along the minus strand of NZ_JBICTD010000001.1, from coordinate 1,177,185 downwards.
TGGACGGTCGCCGCGAGCCCGGTGCGGAAGTCCGCGTACTCGGGTTTCCACCCGAGTTCGGCGCGCAGCAGCGAGGCGTCGATCGCATAGCGCTGATCGTGGCCCGGCCGGTCGGTGACGTGGTCGAAGTCGTCCGGGTCGCGGTCGAAGGCCTCCAGGATCATCCGCACCACGGACTTGTTGTCGAGTTCGCCGTCGGCGCCGATCAGGTAGGTCTGCCCGATCCGCCCGCGCTGCAGGATGTCCCACACCGCGCGGTTGTGGTCGTCGACGTGGATCCAGTCGCGCACTTGATGTCCCGCGCCGTAGAGCCGTGGCCGGACGCCGTCGATCAGGTTGGTGATCTGGCGCGGGATGAACTTCTCCACGTGCTGATACGGCCCATAGTTGTTGCTGCAGTTGGAGAGTGTGGCGCGCACGCCGAACGAGCGGGTCCAGGCCCGCACCAGCAGATCGCTCGACGCCTTGGTCGCCGAGTACGGGCTCGACGGGTTGTACGGGGTGTTCTCGGTGAACGCCGGATCCTCGGGCGCCAGGTCGCCGTACACCTCGTCGGTCGACACGTGGTGATACCGAACGTCGTGGCGGCGCACGGCTTGCAACAGTGAATAGGTTCCGACAATATTGGTCTGCACGAACGGCCATGGTTCGGCCAGCGAGTTGTCGTTGTGCGATTCGGCGGCGAAATGCACGACCGCGTCGACACCGCTGACGAGCTCGTCGACCAGATCCAGGTCTGCGATATCGCCGTGCACGAAATCGATCCGATCGGCAACCGGGGCAAGGGACGCTCGATTCCCGGCATAAGTCAGTGCGTCCAGAACGGTTACGGTGATGTCGGCGTGGTCGACAACGGTCTGCTTGACGAAGTTGGCTCCGATGAATCCGGCTCCGCCGGTGACAAGCAATCGCACGCCACGACTCTACGTCGGCAGGCTCCGCCCAGCGGGATCGACGCCACCCCAAGGCAACTCGACCGGGCCGCCAGAGTTGCGCTCTGTGACCTTCATCTCATACTGTTCGGTAGGTATAGAACCGCTGGACTTCTTTTCAGGCCAAAACCCCGGTCAGAGTGCACATTTCCGACAACCCACCATGCTGAGGGTCTCTTTGGTGAACAAAATTTGAATTAACGGTCACAACCGGTTCACCACGCGTTAGCTGGTCTAGATTTCGATCGTCTAGTCCCCTCCGAACGCTTCACATTGAGGTTCCACACAAAATGCTGATGAGGAAATTCGCCGTGTCGTCGGCGCTGCTGATCGCCGCCCTCGGCGTCACCGCAGGCACCGTCAACGCGGCACCGGCTCCCGAAGCCGACAACGGAGCCGTGAACTTCACGGCCCAACAAGTAGACGCGACGTCCGTCATCAAGACCGATTCCGGCTCCATGGTCGTCGAAGACGGTGTCTTCAAGATCAAGGCCGTCAACGGAACCACCATCGCGGGCAGCGAGCTCAAGCTCCGTATCGACGAGTTCGAATTCCCGATCGCGGCCAACATCGCCGACCGCACCGCAACGCTGACCCCCGAGATCGACATGACGAAGGCTGTGTACAAGCCGATCGCCCTGCCGTTCGAGGACAAGGCGCCCTGGAAGAACGAATACGACCGCGAGCAGGCCGCGTTCAACCGCATGAAGGACACCATCGCCATGGGCGCCACCATCGGCACCCTGGTCGGCGGCCTCGGCGGCGCGACCGTCGGCTGCGTGCTCGGTGGCCTCCTCGGCCTCGGCGCCGCGGCAGCGACCATCGTCGGCATGTTCGGTCCGTTCATCCCGGCCGCCGCCATCGGCTGCCTCGGCGGCATCATCGCCGTCGGTGCGCTCGGCACCGTCGCGGGTCAGATCCTGATCACCGCTCCGGTCGCGATCGGTGCGGCGATCCAGTACTTTGCAACCACCAGCGGCCCGTTCGTCGCGCCGCCTGCTGCGAAGTAAGACCAGAAGTTCACTGACACAACTGAATTCGCACAACTGAAGAAGACGAGCCTAGGAAACCCTGCTCGACCCCGTGTCGGGCAGGGCTTTCTTAGGGCCCGGCCGTGTTACTGACAGTTTGCGAACCCAGTTTCCGGCCCCCACCCCCTGCCAAAAGCACCTGGATGAGGACCTAAACCTATGATTGCCAAGAAGTTAGCCGCGACCTCGGCCCTACTCATCGCCGCGCTCGGTGTCACCGCAAGCACCGTCAACGCGGCTCCGGCCCCTGCGGCCGACGGAGCCGTGAACTTCACGGCCGAGCAAGTCGATGCCACCTCGGTCATCAAGACCGATGCCGGCTCCATGGTTGTCGAGGACGGCGCCTTCAAGATCAAGGCCGCCAACGGCACCACCATCGCAGGCACAGACCTCAAGTTCCGTGTCGACGAGTTCGAATTCCCGATCGCCGCGAACATCTCCGACCGCACAGCGAGGCTGACCCCCGAGATCGACATGGCGAAGGCTGTTTACAAGCCGGTCGCGCTGCCGTTCGAGGACAAGGCACCCTGGAAGTCGGACTACGACCGTGAGCAGGCCGCCTGGAGCCGGATGACCAGCACCATCAGCATGGGTGCCACCATCGGCACCCTGGTCGGTGGCCTCGGCGGCGCGGCCGTCGGCTGTGTCCTCGGCGGTGGCCTCGCGCTGACCGTGGCCGCGGCCACCATCGTCGGCATGTTCGGCCCCTTCCTCCCCGCCGCCGGCATCGGCTGCATCACCGGCATTCTCGCCGTCGGCGCCCTCGGCACCGTGGCAGGCCAGATCCTCGTCACCGCCCCGGTTGCCATTGGTGCCGCGATCCAGTACTTCGCCACCATCAACCAGCCGTCGATCACCCCTCCGCCGGCCGCGAAGTAAGGTCAACGCGCACAACCGAATACGACACGAACCCCGCTCGGCGCACGAGAGCGGGGTTCGCTCGTTTCCAGCACCGTCCGCAGCAGAGTTACTGTCCGCCTGCAGGATTCAACCCCACCTGCCTCAAATTCGCCTGCCACAGTGCCATTCCGGAACATGCGCGAGCCCCGTCCCGGCCACAGCGGAACGGGGCTCGCCTGGACAGGCCGGACAGCTTTACGCTGTCCGCGCCTGCTGGCTCTCCTCGATCCGGGCACGGACGAAGCGCGAGACCCGCGCCAGCGCCGCCCTGCTCTCCGGCAGGCTCGGCGCGATGCTCATGAACGCGTGCACCTGACCGCGCCAGAGCTCCACCGCATTCGGCACACCCGCCGCGGTGAGCCGCTGCGCCATCAGCTCGCAGTCGTAGCGGAGCACCTCGTCCTCCGCGGCGATGAGCAGCACCGGCGGCAAGCCGGCCAGGAGGCCGTTCACCGGCGAGAGCAACGGGTCGAGGACGCCGTCGACCTCGGCGCCGATCCGGACCACCGCCTCCAGCGCGAGCAGCGGGATGTACGGGTCGCGCTTGACGTTGACGTGGCTGCGCTTGGCCACGTAGTCCAGATCGAGCAGCGGGCTCAACCCGACCAGCCCGGCCGGTGCGGGCAAACCCACCTCGATCGCGCGCAGGGCGGTGGCGAAGGCCAGGTAGCCGCCCGCCGAATCACCCGCGAAGACGATCCGGCCCGGATCGGCGCCGTGGCGCAGCAGCCAGCGGTAAGCCGTGAGACAGTCCTCGATCGAATCGGTAATCCGCCTGCCGGGCAGCTGCCGGTAGTCGACGTTCACCACGGGCAGCCCGGTGCGCCTGGCCAGGCTCGCCACCACCGGTCGATGCGTGCGCAGCCCGCAGACCGCGAAGCCGCCGCCGTGCATATACAGCACCGCACCGTGCCGCAGCGCACTCGCCGCGCCCGCCGCGCGCACGATCTCCATCCGGAAACCGTTGAGCGACACCCGCTCTCGGTCGACGCCGCGCGGCTCCGGGCGCAGCCGCGCGAGGGTGTCGATGGCGGCGGCGCCGATCGGGATGGTCGCGCGGGTGATAGGCGCCGCACGCAACGCGGGACGGACCACGCTGAGGCATGCCGCCAGCAGCAGCCGCGCCGGTGCGCTCAGATTTTCCGGATTCATCACCATGCCGGATTCGCCGACGCTGATCGCGGTCATCGCGCACCTACCTCACCTACTGGCGCGCCGCATCACGACCGGACGGTCCCAGGCGAGGTGTCGGCGCTGACATCTCACACAGTGTTACTTCAGAACACCATGCGTTGTGTGACCTAAGCAACAGCATCGCCGAACCGGCGGGTACGGAAACTACGAAAGCCCATTCCGTAATCAATTCGACGAGCAGTCGGAACCTCGCCGACGCCCAGGACAGGCCGAGCTGGCAGACTCCTCGGCATGCGCGGAATCATTCTGGCGGGCGGCACCGGGTCCCGGCTGCACCCGATCACGCGCGGGGTGAGCAAGCAGCTGGTCCCGGTCTACGACAAGCCCATGGTCTACTACCCGCTGTCCACGCTGATGCTCGCGGGCATCACGGACATTCTGGTCATCACCACGCCATCGGACGCGGAGGCGTTCACCCGATTGCTCGGCGACGGCAGCCAGTTCGGCATCGCGATCAGCTACGTGGTCCAGCCCGAGCCGGACGGCCTGGCCAGAGCCTTCGTGCTCGGCGCCGATCACATCGGCACCGAAACGGCGGCACTGGTGCTCGGCGACAACATCTTTCACGGGCCAGGCCTCGGCACCAGCCTGCATCGGTTCACCGAGATCGACGGCGGTGCGGTGTTCGCCTACTGGGTGTCGGATCCGACCGCCTACGGTGTCGTCGAGTTCACCGACGGCCGCGCGGTGTCGATCGAGGAGAAGCCGAAGGCGCCGCGCTCGAACTACGCCATCCCCGGGCTGTATTTCTACGACAACGACGTCGTCGAGATCGCCCGCACCCTGCGGCCTTCCGCGCGTGGCGAATACGAGATCACCGACATCAATCGGGCCTACCTGGAACAGGATCGGCTCCGGGTCGACGTGCTGGCCCGCGGTACCGCCTGGCTGGACACCGGCACCTTCGATTCGCTGCTGGACGCCGCCAACTACGTGCGCACCATCGAGGAACGGCAGGGCCTCAAAATCGGTGTGCCCGAAGAGGTCGCGTGGCGGCAGGGGTACATCGACGACGAGCAGCTGTGCAAGCTCGCCGAACCACTCGTCCGCTCCGGCTACGGCAGCTACCTGCTCGACCTGATCGAACGCGGACGGGATTGGTGACGATGGAGTTTCGCGAACTGGCGGTGCCCGGCGCCTGGGTGATCACCCCGCGCCAGCTCGGCGACGGGCGCGGCATGTTTCTCGAGGGGTTCAAGGCGTCGGAATTCGAGAAGGCGACCGGCCGCACCTTCGATCTGCGCCAGGTGAACTGCTCGGTCTCGGCAGCGGGCGTGCTGCGCGGCATCCACTACACCGAGGATCCGCCGGGGCAGGCCAAGTATGTGACCTGCGTGCGCGGCGCGTTTCTCGACGTGGTCGTCGATCTGCGGCCCGGCTCGCCGACCTACGGACGGTGGGACAGCGTGCTGCTCGACGACGTGGACCGGCGCTCGATGTTCCTGTCCGAGGGGCTCGGCCACGCGATTCTGTCGCTGGCCGACAATTCGACCGTCACCTACCTGTGCTCGCTCGAGTACACGCCCGAATTCGACAGGGACATGGATGCTTTCGATCCGCGGCTCGGCATCGAGTGGCCGACGGTCGGCCTGGACGGCACGCCGCTGACTTTCATTCGCTCCGCCAAGGACACCGCGGCGCCGCCGTTTTCCTGAGCGCTGTCGCGCCGACCGGCATGATGAGCTGGGGCAGCTCGCCCATCCTATGCATACGCATAAAATGCGAGTACATTTAATGCAGTTGCATGAAGCCTTCCCGACCACTAGGATGGGGCCATGTCGAAGCCGTCGACAACTGAAACAGCCCGCCGCACCGTCGCGCCGACCGGGCTGCTCGGCGAGTGGCGCGAGCTGCTCGACCGGCACGCGACGGTGAGTTGCGCACTCGAAAAAGCGCTGCAGGGACAGCATCAGATCGGGCTCAGCGAGTTCGAGACGCTGGACCGGCTGATCGAGGCCAACTGCGGCAACTATCGAATGAGCGATCTGGCCAACGACATCTATCTGAGTCAGAGCGCCCTGTCTCGCGCGGTCGCCCGGCTCGAACGTGATGGGCTGGTGAGCCGCACCATGTGCGCCGATGATCGGCGTGCCGTCTTCGTCTGCCTCACCGACAAGGGCCGCGAGGTGCACGAGGAGGCCGTGTGGACCCACCGGGCGGTCCTCACCAACACCTGGGACTCGCCCGGCCAAAAGTGCTGACGCACTTGATGTCTCGCACGTAAGGCCAAGCAGGAGCCTGGCCGCGCCAACTCAGGCGGTGCGCCCCGCGCTCGCCTCTTCGATCCCCTCGCGCGCATCGACCGCGACGGACTTGATGCTGGTGAAGGCCTTGCGATAGCGCTCGATCTCGATTTCCTTGTCGAGATAGACCGGCCCGGTGAACGCCTCGACATAGACGACCGGCGGCTCGGGCAGCTCACCCTGGCGCAGTTCGGGGAACTCGAGCATGACGAAGCGACCCGATTCCATGCCCTCGTGATAACCGGAATCCGTTGGTATCACCTGGATTCGGACGTTGGGCAGGTCGCACATCTTGCGCAGGTGGGCCAGCTGGCCCGCGGAAACCGCGTCGCTGCCGACACACCGCCACAGCACCGCCTCGCTGATCACCGCGTCGAGGTACAGCGGCGCGTCGGCGCGCGTGACCAACGCCTGGCGGGCCATGCGCAGCTGCACCCGTCGGTCGACCTCGGTCGCAGGCATCTCCGGACGCGCGGCCAGCAGCAGTGCGCGCGTGTATGCCTCGGTCTGCAAGAGGCCGGGCACCACCTCGTTCTCGTAGGTGGACAGCCGAGTGGCCGCCTCCTCCAAGCCGATGTAGACCTCGAACCCCTCGGCGATCACGTCGCCGTAGGCGGTCCACCACCCCCGCGCCTTCGTCTCCCGTGCGAGCGCGGTGAGCGGTGCGATGAGCTCGGCAGGCGCGCCGTAGACCTTGCACATCGCCTCGACATCGAGGCTGCGCAACGAGGTCTGGCCGGTTTCGATCCGCCAGATCTTGGCCTCGGACCATTCCAATTGCTGTGCGGCCGTTCTGGTCGTCATCCTGGCCCGGTTACGCAGATCGCGTAAGTGGCGGCCGAGTTGGCGCCGGGGCATGGTCGATCCAGTCGTTGCCTGCGGTAAAGCCATTAGCGTGTCTCCCCCAAGTGGTGCCGTGCAATGGTCGCTCTCCCGAACTCAACCGAGTTCCTCATCGACCATCCCTATCAGATACCCGTAAGCAATACCCGGGCATCGGAACCGCATTCTTTCACAGCAAATCTGCCATAGCCCATGGTGGGTGTCTCAGCCACGCCGGTGGCATCACAACGCCAAATGCCATGGGTAAGTGCGGTTTCGCCGACTTTACCTGCGCGAGCCGCGCTTGCGGAAGCGCCAGAACTGCACCGCGCGAACGTCTTCGGAGAGCTGGTTGACCGGCTCGGCGACATCGGAGAGTGCCTGGAACAGATCGTCGGCCAGCTCGCTGATGTGCTCGACCCGCGTCGCCAGCCTGGACACGCTGACGAGGAACTCCAGCAGCAACCGGACGACGGCCGCGATGGTCAGCCCGAGCGGCACCCCGATCAGCGCGGCGAGCACGCCGAGCACCGCCGAGATCCGCCACATCGACACCGTCAGCGCGATCGGCGCCGCGACGGCGAACGCCAAGCCGAGGATGTAGGCCAGCGGCAGCAGCGTGCGCGTGGCAGGCCGGTGGAATTGGACGTCGAGCAGGCCGCGGGCCGCCTCGACAGCCCACTGGCCGAAGGCGCGCGGGCTCTCGAACGGCTCCGGAACCACCTCTTCCTCGACCGTGTCGGCACGCGAGAACCGGCGCGCCGCCGATTCCTTCCAGGTGAGCCACCGCGATTCGGCTTCGTACTCCTCTGGGTCCGGCAGCGCACTCCCTTTGGCGTTGCCGTTGGGCTCGTCGCTCATGACCGAAATACTCCCCGCTCACACCCATCCAGGCCAATCGGCGGCGCGGTGCGGATCTCACGAACACCACCGCCCTCAGCAGTCTCGCAGGGACGGCACAGCGAAAGAACAGGTCAGCGGGCGAAAGTAGCGGCGGGACAACAATACCGAGCAATGTCGAGCAACGTCATAGCAATTCGCTGTCACCGGAGTGCCGAAGAGACGTAGCCAACACTCGCAAAGAAGTTTTGAAGATCGCGTAACACCGAAGATGTCTGGCGGCGATAGGCCCCATGAAGCAGGACCCAGATCTACCGGGGAATGGAGAAGACAAGTGCGCACCACGTTTCCGACTTCCGTCTCGGCGGCCACTATGACCGCCGCTGCGCAGGACTACACCCAGCGCGGATGGACGGTCGCCGAAACGGCCAATGGTCTCTGCCTGATCACCGATGACGAAGTGTCCGGCATCGAGGTCAGCGGAGAGCTGGCCGGCCAAGTTCGCCGCTTCCTGCGCGCGAACAACCTGTCCGGCCCGGTCATCGAGATCCCCGGCGCGCAGCGTCGCGAGATCCACCTGGTCACCGGCCTCCGCAAGGCCACGCTGGCACTCGAGGCGCTCACCGCCGCCGGAGCCATCGTCCACACCGACGGCGCGGGCATCCTGTTGCCGCCCACTCAGCTCTCGGCCGGTTCGGCCTGCTGGGGCGTCACGCCCGCCGAGGCCCGGTGGATCCCGCCGGTCGTCGCGCTCGGCGCCGCCGTGCGTGCCGTCACCGCACGCAAGCGGCCGCAGCTCACCAGCGTCGCCTGCTGAAACAAGCAACCCGAAGACCGCCGGGCCCACGCCCGGCTGGTACGACCGACATCCTGAACACGCCGACTGCCCCGGCATCTGGATGTCGGTCGTTCTTGGTTTCACGGTCGCGACCATCGCTCGCCGATCGCATATCCCGTGTTCTCTTTTCAGACCGGCGATAGCGCGAGAGGATGGGGCATGGCCCACATCACGGACTCTCGTAACCTCTTGCGCACCTGTCCGCTCTGCGAGGCGGTCTGCGGGCTGGAGGTGACGCTCGATCCGGACGACCATGTGACGTCCGTGCGTGGCGACCGGGAGGATCCGTTCAGCAAGGGGTTCATCTGCCCCAAGGGGGCCAGCTTCGGACATCTGGACGAAGATCCCGATCGAATCACCGAGCCGATGATCCGGGACCGGGCCACCGACACCTGGCAGACCGCGACCTGGACCGAGGCCTTCGACCTCATCGCCGAACGCTTCCCGCAGATCACCGCCGAGCACGGGAAACAGTCTGCGGCGGCCTACCTGGGCAACCCGAATGCGCACACCGTGGCAGGCGCGCTGTACGTGCCTGTGCTGCTGCGCGCGCTGAGCACCAGGAACATCTACTCGGCGAGCACCGCCGACCAGATGCCCAAGCAGGTGGCCAGCGGGCTGATGTTCGGCGATCCGCTCACCGTGCCGGTGCCGGATCTGGATCGCACCGACTATCTGCTGATGCTCGGCGCGAATCCGCTGGAATCGAACGGGTCATTGTGCACCGCACCGGATTTCCCTGGCAGGTTGAAGGCGTTGCAGCGCAGGGGCGGCCGGTTCGTCGTGGTCGACCCCCGGGTGACCCGCACCGCGAAGCTTGCCGACGAGCATCTTTTCATCCGGCCGGGTAGCGACGCCTACCTGCTGTTCGGGATCGTGCACACCTTGTTCGCCGAGGAACTCACCGACGTGCGGGTCGAGGTCGCCGGGCTCGACGAACTGCGCACGGCCGCAGCGGCATTCAGCCCGGACGCGGTGGCGATGCGCACCGGGGTGCCCGCGGCGACGGTGATCCGCCTCGCCCGCGAGCTCGCCGCGGCGCCGACGGCGGCGGTGTACGCCAGAATCGGCACCTGCACAGCGGAATTCGGCACGATCACGCAGTGGCTCGTCGACGCGATCAACGCGCTCACCGGCAATCTCGACGCGCCGGGCGGTGCGATGTTCGCCACCGCGGCGGCGGGCGGGATCGTCCGCAGCAGGCCGTTCACGCTGGGGCGCTGGACCAGCCGGGTCCGCGCGCTGCCCGAGGCCATGGGCGAGTTCCCGGTCGCGACCTTGGCCGACGAGATCCTGACGCCGGGCGAGGGACAGATCCGCGCACTGGTGACGGTCGCGGGCAACCCGGTGCTGTCCGCGCCGAGCGGAGCCCGCCTCGATGCCGCCTTCGCCCAGCTCGACTTCATGGTGAGCGTGGACCGGTATCTGAACGAAACGACCAGACATGCCGACGTGATCCTGCCGCCGCCGCGCCCGACCCAGTCGCCACACTACGACTTCGCGCTGCTGCAGTTCGCGGTGCGCAACTACGCGCGCTATTCGCGCCCGCTGGTGCCGCTCGGCGCGCGTCCCTCGGAGGCAGGCGTGCTGGCCCGCCTGGCCGCGGCGGTCTCCGGCATGCCGCACGACGGCGTCGACGGGGCCGACCCGCTCACCGCGGTGGACGAACTGATCATGGCGGGCACCCTGAACAAGGCCGGAATGGCCGACCGGCGTGCCGAATTGGTCGGCGAGAACACCACCGAGCAGCGCATCGACATGATGTTGCGGCTCGGCCCGTACGGCGAGTGGGCCGGTGGAACACTCAATCTGCAAGCGCTGCTCGACAATCCGCACGGCGTCGACCTAGGTCCGTTGCAGCCCAAGCTACCCGGGGCGCTACGGACCGCGTCGAAGCTGGTCGAGCTCGCCCCGCCGCCGCTGCTGGACGACGTGGCCAGGATGCGGGCCAGGCTCGCCGACACCGCGCCGGACGTGGTGCTGATCGGGCGGCGTCAGCTGCGGTCGAACAACAGCTGGATGCACAACATCGCGACGCTGGTCAGCGGGTCGAATCGGTGCACGCTGCATATCCATCCGGACGACGTGGCCAGGCTCGGGCTCGGTGAGCACGCGGTGGTGAAGTCGGCCGCAGGGACGCTGACGGTGCCGCTGGAGCCGACCGACGCGATCATGCCCGGCGTGGTGAGCCTGCCGCACGGCTGGGGCCACGCCGACAGCGCGCAGACCGTCGCCAGGGCGCACGCAGGCGTGAACGCGAATGTGCTGACCGATGATTCGGTGGTCGACGTGCCCTCCGGCAACGCGGTGTTCAACGGGGTGCCGGTGACCCTGACGCCGGCGTGAAGCTCGTCGCATCGACGACAGCGCCGACCGGCCGGAACGGGCAGAAGATCCCGGCCGGTCGGCTTGTCGTGATTTCCCGGAAACCCTTGTGCTAACTAAGCATTCAGTGCATTCTCAACATGGATTTCGTAGTTTTGCTCAAGCCGATCTGACTAAAATGGACAGGATTTCGGTTTAGTCGCGGGCTCGACGTCGACCCTCGAAGGACCGGATTCCGGCAACCAGAGGGTGGCGAAGATGCCTGGTACACACTGCGGTAGCGACGGCGAACACGAGCTACAAGACCGGTACGGCACCCAGGAAAGAGCTGGTCGCTTCTATGACGACCAGGTGCTGGATCACTTGAACCCCACCATGATCGAGTTCATCGGGCGGATGGACATGGCGTTCATCGCGACCGCGGACAAGCACGGCGAGTGCGATTCGAGCTTCCGCGCGGGCCTGCCCGGCTTCCTGCACGTCATCGACGAACGCACGATTGCTTACCCCGAATACCGGGGCAACGGCGTGCTGGCCAGCCTGGGCAACATCCTGGAGAACCCGCACGTCGGGATCATGCTCCTCGATTTCGTCCGCGACCTGATCGGCCTGCACATCAACGGCGCGGCGCGCATCGTCGAGGACGACGCGCTGCGCCGCAGCGTCACCGGCCTGCCGGAGAACCACAAGGGCCGGGCCGCGGAACGCTGGGTCGTCGTCGACGTCGAAGAGGCATACATCCACTGCCGCAAGCACATTCCGCATCTGGTCCCCGCCGACCGCGAACAGCGCGAGTGGGGCACCGACAATGTCCGTGCCAAGGGCGGCGACTACTTCGGCGCCAAAGCCGAGAGCCGTGCGCTCGCCGGGGACGGGCTCGTCTGCCGGTGACCGTCACGCGCCCAACTGCTATGCGGCGCTAGGAAATCCCCATGAACGCCGTCAGTGAATCTTGAAGATCACTACGCGCTGGACTACGAAATTGATCACAGTGGCCGTGCCCTGGGCGACGACGAACGCGAGCAGCTGACGCCACGGCGCGTCGGGCAACGCCTCATACAGCACCGCGTTGATGCCGACCTGCACGGCGAAGGTCACCGCGTAGAGAATCACCACCGCGACGAACCGTGCTCGACTCGGCGGCGCCTTGAACGTCCAGCGGCGGTTGATCAGATACGCCGTCGTCGTGCCCGCGATGAAGCTGAGCGACTTCGCTGCCTCACGTGGCAGGCCGACCAGGTTGAACAGCAGGCTGTACAGCCCGAAGTCGACGATCGCCGACAGACCGCCGGTCAGGGTGAACCGGACAATCTGCGTCTTCAGGTCGACATCGGTACCGCCCGGCTCGTCGACCAGCGGCAATTCGGCCGGGAGCGGCAGATGGGGATCGGCATGCACGCGGACGAGCGTAGCCGTACCGAAAGCGATACGTATCTCACTACCGCGGGGTAAGCGAGACCGACCGGATGTCCGGTCATACCTGTAGCCTCTATCCCGATGTCCACGAAAGCTCCGACCGCCACCACGACGACCGGGAACGAGAACGGCGCGACCGTCACAAACGGCGACGCCGCCGCCGGGAACGCGTTCGCATTGCCGACGCAGACCCGCACGTTGACCGGGTGGGGTCGCACCGCACCAACCTCTTCCGAAGTGCTCTCGACCAGCGATCCCGAACTGATCGCCAAGGCCGTCGCCATGGTCGCCGAGGACAATGACTCCAAGCCAGCGCACCTGCGCCGCGGCGTGATCGCGCGCGGCCTCGGCCGCTCCTACGGCGATCACGCACAGAACGCGGGCGGGCTCGTCATCGACATGACGGCGCTGAACAACATTCATCGGATCGACCGCGATACGCGGATCGTCGATGTGGACGGCGGAGTCAGCCTGGACCAGCTCATGAAGGCGGCGTTGCCGTTCGGACTGTGGGTCCCGGTGCTGCCAGGCACCCGTCAAGTGACGATCGGCGGCGCCATTGCCTCCGACATCCACGGTAAGAATCATCACAGCGAGGGCAGCTTCGGCAACCACGTGCGCTCGATCGATCTGCTCACCGCCGACGGGCAGGTGCAGCACATCACGCCGAAGCGCAACGCCAAGCTGTTCTGGGCGACCGTCGGCGGCAACGGGCTCACCGGCATCATCCTGCGCGCGACCATCGAGATGACCCCGACCGAGTCGGCGTACTTCCTCAACGACGGCGTGAAGACGACGACGCTCGACGAGACGATCGCGGCGCACAGCGACGGCAGCGAGGCGAACTACACGTACTCGAGCGCGTGGTTCGACGTGATCAGCCCGCTGCCCAAGCTCGGCCGCGCCACCATCACCCGCGGCCGCCTCGCCAAGGCCGACGAGCTGCCCAAGCGGCTGCGCAAGAAGCCGTTGAAGTTCGACGCACCGCAGCTGATGACCGTGCCGGACATCTTCCCCAACTGGACGATGAACAAGCTGACGCTGCGCTCCATCGGCGAGGCGTACTACGCGATGGGCGGCAACTACACCGGCAAGGTGCAGAACCTGACGCAGTTCTATCACCCGCTCGACATGATCGCGGAGTGGAACCGCGGCTACGGCTCCAACGGCTTCCTGCAGTACCAGTTCGTGGTGCCGACCGAGGCGGTCGAGGAGTTCAAGCGGATCATCATCGACATCCAGGCGTCCGGGCACTACTCGGCGCTGAATGTGTTCAAGCTGTTCGGCGCAGGCAACCCGGCGCCGCTGAGCTTTCCGATGCCGGGCTGGAACATCTGCGTCGACTTCCCGATCAAGCCGGGCCTGAACGAGCTGGTCAGCGAATTAGACCGGCGCGTACTGGAATTCGGTGGCCGCCTATACACGGCGAAGGACTCGCGGACCACCGCGGAGACGTTCCACCAGATGTACCCACGGATCGACGAGTGGATCAAGATCCGCCGAAGTGTCGACCCCACAGGCGTTTTCATGTCCGATATGGCGAGAAGGCTGGAGCTGCAGTGATTAATGCCGTCGGTAACCCGCAGGCCATCCTGCTGCTCGGCGGGACCTCCGAGATCGGCCTGGCGATCTGCACCGAATACCTGCGCAAGGGTTCGGCGCGCATCATCCTGGCCGCGCTGCCCAACGATCCGCTCCGCGAGGACGCGGTCGCGCAGATGAAGGCGGCGGGCGCGACCCAGGTCGACGTGATCGACTTCGACGCGCTCGACACCGACAGTCACCCGAAGGTGATCGACGCGGCATGGGACGGCGGCGACGTGGATGTCGCCATCGTCGCCTTCGCCCTCGACGGCGATCCGGAAGAGCTGTGGCAGAACCAGCGCAAGGCTGTGCAGGTCGCCGGAATCAACTACACCGCATCGGTTTCGGTCGGCGTGCTGCTCGGCGAGAAGATGAAGGCGCAGGGCTTCGGGCGGATCATCGCGATGTCGTCGGTCGCCGGTGAGCGGGTGCGGCGCACCAACTTCGTCTACGGGTCGACCAAGGCGGGCCTGGACGGCTTCTATCTCGGGCTCGGCGAGGCGCTGCGCCCGCACGGCCCGCGTGTGCTGGTGATCCGGCCTGGCATGGTGCGGACCAGGTTCTCCGCGCACGTCAAAGAGGCGCCGCTCACCGTCGACAAGGAAGTCATTGCCGAGCTTGCGGTTTCGGCCTCGCAGAAGGGTAAGGATCTCATCTGGGCGCCGGGCACCTGGCGTTTCGTGATGATGATCCTGCGCCACGTCCCGCGCCCGATCTTCCGCAAGCTGCCCATCTAGGAGCTTGGTGAGCCGCACCGGGATCGGCCTCGCGCAGCCGCGCGAGTCCGGACGGTGCGGCTTTTTTATGTCGCCACGACCAGCACGCTGACGCATCCGAGGGCGGGACCTGGCAGCATGATCGCCGGTCGCCGGGACGCCCATGGGCGTCGTGGCGCCGACGCGAATGCCGACCCGAGGGAACCCGGAGATGCCATGCGAGTAATCGGAGACACCGGCTGTGGCGTGCCGTGCGCCGCGACCACCGACGTGCGGGCGCAGGCCGCCCTGGGTTTTCGGGCGCGAGTTAGTCGGTGTGCCGGTTGCGGCATCGGAGCGGGTCGATGACCGCGGCGGTCACCGAGCGCGACGCACCGCGCAGCCGAGGTGCTCTATTGGCCAGGCAGGCCGGAGCCGGAGTCGGCGAGGCGGTCCTGGCAGGTCTGGTTGCCCTGGTGGTGACTGCCGTTGGGCTGACCGCCTTTTCGATGGTGCACTGGCCCGCGTTCAACTCCTCCAACGTGACTCGCGCACTGACGACGGTCGGGCAGGTCTTCGCGGCGGCCCTGGTGATCGCGGCGATCGCACTGACCCGGCGGGCAGGCACGCTGCGGGGTTGGCTCGGCGCCCCATGGTTGGCCAAAACGCTGTCCTGGCTGGGCATTTCGACGTTCGTCACGTTCACCCTCGGGATGCCGCTCGCGGCGACCAAGCTGTATCTGTTCGGCGTCTCGGTGGACCAGGAGTTCCGGACCGAGTTCCTGACCCGGCTCACCGATTCCCCGGTCCCGCACGACATGACCTATGTGGATCTGCCCCCGTTCTACCCGTCGGGGTGGTTCTGGATCGGCGGGCGGGTCGCCGACGTGCTCGGCATGGCCGGGTGGGCGACGTTCAAGCCGTACGCGATCGGTTCGATCGCGGTGGCGGCGGTGATCTCGCTGGTGTTGTGGTCCAAGCTGATTCGCGCCGACTGGGCGATCGCCGTGACGGCGGCGGTCACCGCGATCGTGCTGGCGTACGCGTCGCCGGAGGCGTACAGCGCGGTCATCGTGCTGCTGCTGCCGCCTGCGCTGATCCTGGCGTGGGGCGCGCTGCATCGTCCGGAGGGCGGTAAAGCCGGCACCGCGGGCGGTTGGGGTGCGGTGCTCGGCACCGGACTGTTCCTTGGGCTCGGCGCCACCTTCTACACGCTCTACTTCCTCCTCGCGGCCTTCGCTGTCGCGTTGATGGGGCTGCTCGCCGCCGGGCTCGCGGTGCGGGAACGACGGGCCGCGGATCGGCGGGCCGGCGCCGACGGGCCGCCTGCCTGGCGGGCCGCGCTCGCGCCGCTGGTTCGCTTGGTCGCGATCGCGGCGATCGCCGGGGTGCTCGCGGCGATCGTGTGGGCGCCGTATCTGCTGAAGACACTGAGCAGCCCGACGGCAAGCACCGGCACCGCACAGCACTACCTGCCCGAGTCCGGTTCGGAACTGTTCTTCCCGATGGTCGAGTTCTCGCTGCGTGGCGCGCTGTGCCTGATCGGAGTGATCTGGCTGGTCCTGCGAGCGGGCTCGTCGCGCCGGGCGCAGGCGCTCGGCATGGGCGTCGTCGCGGTCTACCTGTGGACGGTGCTCTCGATGACGGCGACGGTGGCGAAGACCACGCTGCTGTCGTTCCGGTTGGAGCCGATCCTGCTCGCGCTGCTCGCCGCGGCGGGCGCGTTCGGGGTGGTGGAGGGGACGCGAGCGATCTACCAGGCGTTGAACGAGCCGGGCCGGTTCCGGCTGATGGTGACCGTGGTGACCGTGGTCGCCGCGCTCGCGTTCACCCAGGACATCCCGCACGTCCTCGCCCCGGAGATCACCACCGCATACACCGACACCGACGGCAACGGTCAGCGCGCCGATCAGCGCAACCCTTCGGCGGTGGCGCATTACGGCGAGGTGGACAAGGCCCTCTTGGCGCAAACCGGACGGCCACGCTCGGACACCGTCGTGCTCACCGCGGACACCAGCTTCCTGGCTTTCTATCCGTATTACGGCTTCCAGGCGCTCACGCCGCATTACGCGAACCCGCTGGCCGATTTCCAGGGCCGGGCCGCGACCATCAAACAGTGGAGCACGCTGAAGTCGTCGAGCGCGCTGCTCGATGCGCTGGCGGCCAGCCCGTGGCGCGCTCCGGACGCCTTCCTGTTCCGCAACAGTGGTGACAGCTACACGCTGAAGCTGGCCGAGGACGTCTACCCGAACGACCCGAACGTCAAGCGCTACGCGGTGCCGTTCTCGAAGGAACTCTTCGCCGATCCGCGCTTCACCACCACCGAAATCGGCCCGTTCGCCCTCGTCACCATCCGTCGATAACGCGGCATCGAATGGGACATGACAGCGGCACATCGCTGCCGAGTCCCATTCGGTCACTGCCTCGGTTACCAGGCGACGCACAGCGTCCTTGGGTACCGTAGGCGGCTGAGCTGTAGTTATAGAGGAGAAGTTTGCAGGTGGTACGGGCATTACAGGCCGATTCGGGCACGCAGGACGAGTCGGTGGTAGGGGTTGCGAGCAGGGACACCATCGCGACCGGAGTGCTCACCGCGGGGCCGTCGGCCCCGGCCCGCAAACGAAGATTCCCCCGCTTCCACCGTGCCGACCTGCTGTTCGGGTTCGGCTACCTTGCCCTGGCCGTGGTTGTCCTGTCGGGACAGTGGCGCAACACCCAGAGCGGGTACCTGATCAAGAGCGGTCAGGACCAGACGATGTGGGAGTGGTTCTTCGCGGTCACCGCGCACTCGGTGGCGCACCTGGAGAACCCGCTCGGCACCACCCTGCAGAACTTCCCGGCCGGGGTGAACATGATGGCCAACACGGCCATGTTCGGGGTCGGGGTGCCGTTCACGCCGATCACGCTGATGTTCGGGCCGACGGTCACGTTCGTGCTCGTGCTCACGCTCGGGCTCGCATCCACCGCATTCGGCTGGTACTGGCTGTTTTCCAGGGAGCTCGTCGAGTCCAAGCTCGCGGCGGGCATCGGCGGGCTGTTCTGCGGGTTCGCGCCTGCGATGATCTCGCACGCCAATGCGCACCCGAATTTCGTTGTGCTGGTGCTGCTTCCGATCATCGCGGGCCAGCTGATCCGGATGGCGCGCCGGGCCGCGGTGACCGGGCCGGACCGGCCACGCAGGCGGGTACGCGACGCCGTCGCGCTCGGCCTGCTGGTCGCGATGCAGATCGCGCTCGGCGAGGAGCCGCTGCTGATCTTCGCGCTCGCGTTCGGGCTGTTCGCGATCGTGTACTTCCTGCATGCGCCGCGCTATGGAATGCGCACACTGCGCGGGATCGCGCCGACGGTGCTGCTCGCGGCGGTGTTCACCCTGATGCTCACCGAAATCCCGCTCTGGTGGCAGTTTTTCGGCCCGCAAAGCTACCGCTCGATCGACCACGGCCCGATGGGCAACGATCTCAAGGCGATCGTGCAGTTCCCGTCCGAATCGCTGGGCGGGCTGTTCTCGCCAGGCCAGTACGTGGCGATCAACGAGACCGAGCAGAACGCCTACTTCGGCTGGCCGCTGCTGCTCCTGCTCGCCACCACCATCGCGCTGCTATGGCGCGATCGGGTGGTGCGGGCGGCAGGCGTGGTGATCGTGGTGTTCGGCGTGCTCTCGCTCGGCGCGGTCGCCATGCTCGGCAAGAAGCCCACCGGCGTCGAATTGCCTTGGCGCTGGGCCGAACACGTCCCGCTGCTGAGCACGGTGCTGGAGACCCGGTTGACCATGGCGGCGATTCCCGCCATCGCGGCGATCCTCGCGCTGGCCACCCAGCGGGCGGTCGGCCGGTGGCGCGAGTCGCCGGTGGACTGGCGGCCGCTGGCCTGGTTCGGCACGCTCGCGCTGGCGCTGCTGCCGTTGGTGCCGACGATCCTTCCCGTCGTCGAGCGGGGTCCGACGCCTGCGTTCTTCGCGGACGGAACGGTGCGCAACTACGTCGGCACCGGCTCGGTGGTCATGGTGCCGCCGTCCCGGCCGCTCGACGCGGGCGCGCTGCGCTGGCAGGCCGAAGCAGGCTTCGACTTCCCGCTGGCCGGTGGGTATTTCGTCGGCCCGACCGGGGCAACGAAGAAGGGCATCTACGGTCCGGAGGGGCGCGCGACCACCACGCTGCTGGTGCGGGCACAGGAGACCGGGGCCGTGCCGCCGATCACCGACGAGACCCGCGCGCAGGCCCGCGCCGACCTCGAGTTCTGGCAGGCGGACGTCCTGGTGCTGCCCGCGACCAAGAACGTCGACACGCTGCGCAGCACGGTGACGCAGCTGCTCGGCTTCGAACCGGCTCGCGTCGACGACGTGTGGCTCTGGGACGTTCGCGCGGTGAGGTAGCTAGCATCAAGCACCGTGCGACCGGACCGAACTACTCGAGCGTTCACCCGTTACCGCCTGATCGCCCTCGTCTCCGGGCTCCTGGGATTCGTGCTGGCGCTGCTGACACCGCTGTTGCCGGTGCGGCAGGACCGGGCGACGCTGGACTGGCCGCAGGCCGGCGTCAGCAGTGTCGAGGCGCCGCTGGTGTCGTATCAGCCGCTACGGCTGAACGCGACGCTGCCGTGCTCGCTCGTGCAGGCGGTGGGGTCGGGCACGGTGGTGTCCACCGTGCCGGTCAGTTCCGGCCAGGCGGCGACCAAGGGACTGGTGGTTTCGGTCGCCGACGGCGTGCTCTCGGTGGTGCTGCGCGACGTGCCGCTGCTTGCCGCGCCGGTTGCCGAAATCACCGCAGGCGCAGGCTGCACCGCCGTCACCATCGAGTCGACGGCCGCCGCGACGACCACCGAGATCACCGGGGCGACGCGGCAGGACGGTACGCCGTTCCGCAACACCGTGACTCGCGATATCCGGCCGCAGTTGGTCGGCGTGTTCACCGATCTCCCGGCCGCCCGGTTGGACGGCGCCAAGGTGCACGCCGACATCGATTCGCGGTTCTCCTCGTCGCCGACCGCGCTGAAGCTGGCCGCGATCATCGCGGCCGTTGTCTGCACGCTCGTCGCGCTGCTCGCACTGCATCTGCTCGACACCAGCGACGGGCGTCGCGCCCGCCGCTTCCTGCCCGCGCACTGGTGGCGGTTCACGCCGACCGACGCTGCGGTGCTGGGCACGCTCGGGCTGTGGCACTTCATCGGCGCCAACACCTCCGACGACGGCTACATCCTGAACATGGCACGTGCCTCGGGGCACGCCGGGTACATGGCGAACTACTACCGCTGGTTCGGGGTGCCGGAAGCGCCGTTCGGCTGGTCCTACGAGGTGCTCGCCTGGATGACCAGGATCTCGGACGCCAGCCCGTGGATGCGGCTGCCCGCCGTGTTCGCCGGGGTGGTGTGCTGGCTGGTGATCAGCCGGGAAGTGCTGCCGCGCTTGGGGGCTCGGGTGCGGCGCAACAAGGTGGCGTTGTGGACGGCCGGGCTGGTGTTCCTCGCCTTCTGGCTGCCCTACGACAACGGGCTGCGGCCGGAACCGCTGATCGCGGCGGGCGCACTGCTCACCTGGTGCTCGATCGAGCGGGCCATCGCCACCGGGCGGCTGCTGCCCGCCGCGGTCGCGGTGTTGATCGCCGGGTTCTCCCTTGCTGCCGGCCCGACCGGGCTGATCTGCATCGCGGCGTTGATCGCGGGATCGCGACCGGTGCTGCAGATCATCATCAAGCGGGCGCGCGGGGTGGTGCCCGCGGTCGGCGGCGGTGTCGCCGAAAGTCCCGCGATGACAGGAGGACTCGATGCGCCCGGCGGTCCTGCTGGCGAAAAGAGCGGGCAGGCAACGCAGTCCGGTCGACCCTCCTGGCTGAACTCGGTGTTCCGGTATGCGGCGGTCCTCGCACCTGGCCTGTCCGCCGGAACATTGGTGCTGGTGGTGGTTTTCGCGGATCAGACGCTGTCGACGGTGCTGGAGGCAACCAGGGCGCGCACCATCGTCGGGCCGAACGTGGCCTGGTTCGACGAACGCACGCGCTGGGATTCGCTGCTGATGCTCTCGCCGGACGGGTCGCTCGCGCGGCGCTTCGGCGTGCTGGTGATGCTGCTGTGCCTGCTGGTCTGTGTGCTGCAGGTGCTGCGAAAGGGCCGCATTCCCGGCACTTCTCGCGGCCCGTCGGTGCGGATCCTCGGCATCGTGTTCGCGTCGCTGCTGCTGATGATGTTCACCCCGACCAAGTGGACCCACCACTTCGGCGTGTACGCCGGGCTTGCCGGATCGCTGGCCGCGCTCGCCGCGGTCGCGGTGGGCACCGAGGGCATCCGATCGCCACGCAATCGGGCGCTGTTCGCGGCCGCGGTGCTGTTCCTGCTCGCCATCACATTCACCGGGTCCAACGGCTGGTGGTACGTGTCCAGCTACGGCGTGCCGTGGTGGGACAAGGCGCCATTGGTCGCGGGCAAGGGTTTCTCCACGCTGTTCCTCGCACTGAGCGGTGTCGCGCTGATCGTGGCGGTGTGGCTGCACTTTCGAGAGCCGTATCGCCGAGTCAGTGGTGTGCCCAAGCGATTCGATCGCTTCGCCTCCGCACCGCTGACCATCGCCGCGGCGCTGCTGGTGCTGTTCGAGGTGGCCTCGCTCGCGAAGGCCGCGGTCGCCCAGTACCCGGCGTACTCGGTCGCCAAATCGAACTTCGAGTCGCTGACCGGTGATTCGTGCGCGCTCGCCAACGAAGTGCTGGTGGAGACGGACACGGCCAAGTCGCTGCTGCTGCCCATCACCGGCTCGCCCGCCGACGGATTGGCCGCGGAAGCAAAGGGATTCACGCCCAACGGCGTGGCGAGCGACCTCACCGCCGACGCCGACGAAACCGTCGCGGGCGGCGCGAACTCGATCAACTCCGACTCGAAGAACAAGACAACCAAGACCACCGGCGCAGGCACCGGCGGCGGCACCTCCGAGCAGACCGGCATCAACGGGAGCTCGGTCGCCCTGCCGTTCGGCCTCGACCCGGCGACGACGCCGATCATGGGCAGCTACCAGGACGGCGAACAACAGCAGGCTTCGCTGACCACCCAGTGGTACGGCCTCGATCTCAGCGACAGCATGCGCCACGACCCGGCCTACCAGGTGCTCGCGCTCACGGCGGCGGGCCGGATCCGGCACGTCGACGTCGACGGTGTGGTCACCTACGGGCAGGAGCTGCACGTCGAATACGGTGTGCGCGAGGCGAATGGCTCGGTGCGCAAGCTGGGCTCGGTCGACCCGCTCGATATCGGGCCTGCGCCCTCGTGGCGCAACCTGCGGGTGCCGCTGAATCAGCTGCCCCTCGAAGCGAACGCGGTGCGGCTGGTCGCGATCGACAACGACATCACGCCGAAGCAGTGGCTCGCCGTCACGCCGCCTCGGCTGCCCAAGCTGGCGACGCTGAATTCGGTGGTCGGGTCCACGGATCCGGTGCTGCTCGACTGGCACGTCGGGCTCGCCTTCCCGTGCCAGCGCCCGTTCAACCACCACGATGGTGTCGCAGAAGTGCCACGCTGGCGCATTCTGCCCGACCGGGTCGGGTCCGACGCCTCCAACGCGTGGCAGGACGACATCGGCGGCGGGCCGCTCGGCTGGACCGGGCTGCTGCTCGAATCGAAGACCGTCCCCACCTATCTCGACCACGACTGGTCGCGGGACTGGGGCTCTTTGGAGCAGTTCACCCCCTACGATCCGAAGGCCCAACCCGCTGAGATCGGCGTCACCGTCGTCACGCGATCCGGCTTGGCGAAGGACGATCCGATCCGAGTCCGATAGGGGCCGTTTGCCTTTTCCGCGACACCGGACCAGACGGTCCGGTGTTGCGGTGACGCAAAAATGTCGTAAACAGACCGGTTGGACGCCGATTTCACCGCACAATCACAGGACGAATTCCCTCGGAAACCGTAATCTGTTCACTATGACGTCGGCATTCGACCAGATGGATCTGCGCGATCTCGTCGGTCTGCTCACCGAGGACGAACAGCGCGAACTGCGCCCCGCCATCCTGCGTGTCCTCAACCGCCTCCCGGCCCAAGAGGTCCTCCGTCGCGAACTCGGTCAGCGCATGACCAAGGTCTGAGACCCGCCCCCGACAACCCGACGCGGCATCGATCGGACCCGCGCCGAGGAACCTCCACACCGATCCCGCGCCACCGCCCTCCCGTCACCCGCGGCACCGAATCGTCCACGATTCGGTGCCTTTGTCGTATCCAGGACATACCCGCCCGGCCATAGGTAAGTTCGGATTTCGCCACCACATGCCAAGAGATGCTCCGCCGCGAACTCGGGGGCTGCGACGACTCGTTCGCGGCGCCTGCCGATCCCTAGCCTGCAGTCAGGTCGCCGAACGCGATATCGACAGAGAGGGGGGAATCCACTGTCAAACGACGGGTGTGCAGGCAGACGAGGTGGTACCGGCCTTCGGAGAGGCGGTACTCCTCGATGAGTTCGATACCGTCACCCGCTTCGGTCAGAAACACTATGAGGTACACCGGAATCCCGGCGGCTGCGTATGCGGCCTTCTTCTCCACCGTGTCGGTGTGGAAGGAGCTGTCCGGCGAGACGATCTCGACAACCAGCACCGTGTCACCCGCGTAGAGCTTCGCGTCGTCATCGATGCAGCGGTAGACGACCACGTCGGGTCTGCGCAGGCTCAACGGGATGTCACTGATTCGGACGTCGACATCGGTCTCGACCATGAGACAGGGCTCCGGCTTACGACCCGCCTCCATGCGCTCTGCCATGCGGCGTGCCACACGGTTGTGCAAGCGAGACGGGCTCTCGCATTTCACGATGTGGCCATCGACCACCTCGATCGTCCGGCAGAAGTCTTCGGGGAGCAGCTCATAGTCCCGCGCAGTGATCTGCTCCGGTATCCACCGGTACCAGTCGCTCGGAGCGCCGCTTGTCATGCCCTGAGCGTACCGGGAGGCGACGGCCGAGCATTGACTCCGGACACACGCAGGCCCGGCGAGCGGTGGGAACCGGGCCGGGCCTGCGGGACAGGGGTATTCGGTTAGAAGACGCGGAGCTTGCCGGGGGACCAGAAGCCTGAGCGGGTGGTCGTTCCGGTGTCGAGCTCGGCCGGGGTGGCGGTGGGGTCGTACTGGTCGTAGCGCTCCAGGGAGCCCCACTCGCGGGCCCAGTCGTTCTTCAGGTAGGTCGGGACGGTGGCAGACTTCGCGAGCATCTGGGAGAAGCCGAGGAGACCGCCGAACTCCTGGGCTTGCCAGGTGTTGGTGGAAGTGATGGCGAGCGGGCGGTCCGGCAGGATGCGGTAGCCGGGGACCTCGGCGACGCCGTTCTTGTGGAACAGCGGACGCTGGCACGGGAACTGCAGGCCGACCGCCCAGTCCTCCAGGACCGGCTGCTCCGAACCGAGGAAGCTGTTGAGCGACTCCAGCTTCGGCATCCGCGGCGGCGTGAACGCCAGCCACTGCTCACCGATCAGGATCGGGTCGTTGGCGACGATGCGCACCGCGTCGGCCTCCGGCGCGATCTCGGCAAGCGGCACCCGCAGGTTGCGCCAAGACGGGCGCGGGCCGATATCGCGCGGCAGGTAGGTGCCGAGTTTCTCGACGCTGCCGTCCGGCAGACGCTTGCCGTAATCGACGGTGAGCGACTGGCCGTACTCGGTGTCGCCGGTGTCGTCGACCGACAGGATGCGGCCCGCCGCGGTGATCACCACGAGCGGCTTGTCCTCCGAACGCGGCGCCAACCCGTACCAGCTCGACGTGACATGCGCGGGCTGCTGCACTTCCTTCTGCCAGCTGCCCAGGACCGGCGTGGTCGCCGGGTCGAGCCCGAAGGGCAGGGCAACGGTGCTGCCATTGACACCCTTCGCACCCTGGCCACCGCCGGTACCCGCGTTCTGCCCCTTCTCGAACGCGGGGCCGATCGACTGGCTCGACGTGTTGCCGGTACCCGGCTTCACCTCGACGGTGTCGGCGGCCAGATCGTTGGGCACCCCATTGGGATCGAAGCCGACCGCGTCGACGCCTGCCAGTGGATCGTTGGGGTCGGTCAGCGGATGCGCGGGATCGATGATCGGCGCCAGCTTGCCTCCGTTCGGATCCGGTTCCACCAGAACGTCATTGGCGAGACCACAGCTGTTGCCGCGCAGCGCGTCGAAGTTCGAGCGGGCCAGCGAGTACGCAGGGTATTGCGACACCGCACCCTTGGCGAGCGAAGCAACCTCCAACAGCACGATCAGCGCGGCGACTACGGTCAGCGGGATCGCGGCGAACTTGCGAATCCGTTTGCCGCGCACCGACTTCGGCGATGCCTGTGGTTTGGTGTAACCCTCACGCAACGAAAGCCAGGCCACCACAGCCAGTGCGAGGCCGAAGAGGGCGAGCATCAGGGTGTTGGACTGGTACCCGTGCAGCGAGATCACCTTGTCGAACCACGGCACCCCGTAGGACGACACGTACCAGTAGCCGTTGATGCCGGAGAAGGCGAGCGCGAGCACGAACATCAACCCGGCGAGGAAGATCGCACGGTTCTTGCGCGCCCGCAACGCCGATGCCGAGACGGCGACCGCGGTCACCGCGGCCAGCGAACCGGCGATGCCCGCGTACGCGCCGAAGTGGTGCGTCCACTTGGTCGGGTTGAACATCATGAAGAAGATGGTCCCGAAAACGACGCCCATCAACCGCCAGCTCGGCCCGCTCGCGATGCCGGGAACCCGCCTGCGCCGCAACAACACCAGCATGGTGGTGAACAGGCACAGCAGCATGATCAGGAACGCGAACCGCCGCGGCAGTCCGCCGTCGGGGGTGAGCACGAACAGGTAGTAGTAGCGCAGGTAGTCCTCGTACCACGCGAGGTTCGGCCCGGTGGCCTGACGCACCCGGTTGGCCTCCTGGATGGCCGCAAACGTCTGGTCGCTGTAGACCACGATCAGCACAAGCAGCCCGGCCGCGACGATCGGCGCGAGCAGCGGCAGCGTGGCCCACCACTTGCCGCCGTGCTCAGCGAACTGCCGTCGCTTGCGCACCACGATCCACACCAGCGGCCGGATACCGGCGAGCAGCGCTGCGACACACATCAACCCGGTGGGTGCGGCCGCGAGCGTGAATGCCGCGATCAGGACCGCGACGCCCGCGGGCAGCAGCCTGCCGGTCGCGATCGCCCGCTCGATCGACACCCAGGTAAGCAGTGCGCCGAGGGCGACGATCGGCTCCGAACGCAGCCCGTTGTCGTAGGGCAACCAGAAGGTGAGGAAGACAAGTCCGCCGGTCCACAGGGCCACCTTGCTGGTGCGCACACCGCGCCCGAGCCGGGGCACCACCTCGCGGCTGATCACCATCCAGCAGAGGATGGCGCAGGCCAGTGCGGGCAGGCGCACCCACGGGCTTGCGGTGGAGATCTCCGAGAAGACCTGGATGACGTAGTAGTACCAGCCGAAAGGCGCCTCGGGGACGCCGTACCAGCGGAAGTAGTTGGCCATGTAGCCCGCGTGCGGCGCGACCCGCACCATGCTGAGGATGTAGCCGTCGTCGGAGGTGTTGGCGCCGATGAAATGCCAGACCAGCAGTGTGCCGACGACCGCTCCGTCGGCCCAGGTCAGCTTCAGCCAATTCGCGGGCAGAATCCGGCGGTGTCCGCGTCCGTCGCTGCCGTCGAGCCGAGCCAACGCGCCGAGCGCGACCAGCGTGCACAGCACCGCCGCGATCATCGCGATCAGCTTGATCACCGTCGGGCTCGTGCTGAAGCGGGTGTCCACCGTCATCTGGAAGGAGAGTCCCGCGGGCGCCGCGCCCTTGAGCTCGGAGAACACCCCGACCACCTGGGGACGCAGGTCACCGTTCAGCGTGCCCGCGACCGGCACCTCGATCTGCTGCTCGGTACCGGGCGCCGCGCCTTCGACCGGCCTGGTGACCGTTGTAGTCAAGCCGACGAACTCCGCGCGCGTGCGGTTGGCATCGGAGGTGAGCTCGATCGCCGAGCACCGCTCCATGTCTGCCCGCGGCGCCGACACCACCACGGCATTGCGGTCGACGACGTCCACCGAGGCGTCCGAAACCCGAATGAACAAGGCCTCCAAGGCGGCCCGATCGCCCTGTGGCGGCGCAGTAGCCAGCAGCATGCCGCCCCGCTCAGGCAACTGCGCGACCGCGCTACACGGGATGCTGGCCCGTAAATCGACCGGCATCTGAGACATCAACGGCGCCTGCACGTTGCCGAGCGTGTTGCCCTGCGGCCAGTTGAGCACCGCGGTGGTCTGCGACACCGGCAGGAATGGCGTCGCCAGCGCGAACAGCGCACCGAGCACACCGGCGACGAACGCGATTATTCGCGCCGTCCGGAAATCGGCCTGGGAGGCCTCGGGTGCAGCGGGTGGTTTAGTCAAGACAGCGGTAGCGGCGTCGGGCACGGTTGGCAATGCTATCTGGCCGCGTGTCTGTGCGGGCGCTGCCTCCGCAAGAGCCGCGCCGGGCATTCGACCAGTGCCACGGTCGATTTGTCGGAGTGCACGACGCCTACTGTTCGGAGTTCCCTGGGTTTCGCGGGTCTGGAACACGCTCGAGTAACTCGCGCCGTTGTGGTCAAGGCGGGTTCGCGCGCCCGGAAATATTCACTACCAGCACATTCGATGGAAACCCTGCGCATACGACGGCGTAAAGCCGCCACCCGAATCCGCGCGGATGGGCACCGTACTGCTGACTGGTAACCCACACCCTGGAAAGGTAGGGGGCATGACCAACGTAAATCTTCAGACGAATTACGGACCGATCGTCCTGGAACTGGACGACGACACGGCGCCGACCACGGTGCAGAACTTCGTGAACTACGTGAAGGCCGGTCATTACGACGGCACCATCTTCCACCGCGTCATCCCCGGCTTCATGATTCAGGGCGGTGGCTTCGCACCGGGTATGACGCAGAAGCCGACCCAGGCGCCCATTCAGAACGAGGCCAACAACGGCCTGAAGAACAACAAGTACACGGTGGCGATGGCGCGGACCAACGACCCGCACTCGGCCACCGCGCAGTTCTTCATCAACGCGAGCGACAACGACTTCCTCAACCACAAGGCGCCGAACCCGCAGGGCTGGGGCTACACAGTGTTCGGCAAGGTCATCGAGGGCCAGGCCGTCGTCGACAAGATCGAGGGCGTTGCCACCGGCAGCAAGGGCGGCCACCAGGATGTGCCGAAGGAAGACGTCGTGATCGAGTCGGCTTCCATCGCCTGACAACCCAGATCGACGGGTGAATCGGGCTGCGCCTCAACAGGTGCGGCCCGATTCCGACTTCAGAGTGGCAGCAGGTGGTGCTTGCGCGGGTTGCGCGCCAGCGTCTTGTCCCGCAGCAATTGCAGCGCTTTACGCAGCTCCAGCCGGGTGCTCGACGGCTCGATGACCGCGTCGATATAGCCGCGCTCCGCGGCCACCCACGGGGTCGCCATGGTGGCGTTGTAGAAGTCGATCATCTGCTGGCGCAAGGCAGCCCGCTGGTCCTCGGGTGCGGCCTCGATCTGCTTGCCGCCGATGAGGCTCACCGCGCTCTCCGCGCCCATCACCGCGATGCGCGCGGTCGGCCATGCCAGGTTCACGTCGGCGCCGAGCTGCTTGGAGCCCATCACCGCGTAGCCGCCGCCATACGACTTGCGAATCACCACAGTCACTTTCGGCACCGTCGCCTCCACGAAGGAGAACAGGAACCGGCCGCCGCGCTTGATGACGCCGATCTTCTCCTGCTCGACGCCGGGCAGGAAGCCAGGAGTGTCGACGACGAAGACCAGCGGGATCTCGAACGCGTCGCAGAGCCGCACGAAATGCGCCGCCTTGTCCGACGCCCGCGCATCCAACGCGCCTGCCGAAACCATCGGCTGATTCGCCACCACGCCGACGGGACGGCCGTCGACGCGGGCGAAGCCGGTGATGATGTTGCGGCCCGCGGTGGCGCCGATCTCGTGAAAGTCGCCGTCGTCGAAGATCCGCAGCAGGATCTCGTGCATGTCGTACGCGGCGTTGTCCGAGTCCGGCACCAGGCCGTTCAATTCCCGGTCGCTGTCGGTGATTTCGGGCTCCAGGCCCGGATTCACGATCGGCGGCGCCTCCTGACAGCTGGTCGGCAGGAAGCTCAGGTAGTGGCGCACCCAGCCGAACGCGGACTGCTCGTCCGCCGCGACGTGATGGATGTTGCCGTACTCGGCCTGGCTCTGCGCGCCGCCGAGCTCCTCCAAGCTGACATCTTCGCCGGTCACCTCGCGAATCACCTTGGGACCGGTGACGAACATGTGCGCCTCTTCGGTCGCCACCACGATGTCGGTGTTGATCGGGGCGTACACCGCGCCACCGGCACACATGCCGAGGATCATCGAAATCTGCGGCACCAGACCGGACAACGGCTCCTGACGGCGACCGAGCTCGGCGTACCAGGCCAGCGAGGTCACCGCCTCCTGCACGCGCGCGCCGCCGGAGTCGTTGATGCCGACAACGGGACAGCCGACCTTGGCGGCGTACTCCATGATCCCGGCGACCTTGCGGCCGAACATCTCGCCGACCGAACCGCCGTAGACGGTCTGGTCGTGCGAGAACACGGCCACCGGCCTGCCGTCGACGAGGCCGTGCCCGGTGACAACGCCGTCGCCGTACAACGCGGTGGGGTCACCCGGCTTGCGCACTAGCGCACCGATTTCCACGAAGGTGCCCGGATCGAGCAGCATGTTGATCCGATCGCGAGCGCTCGGGATCCCCTTGCGCGCCCGCTTCGCCACCCCCGCTTCGCCTGCCGGCTCCTGCGCTAAATCCAGCCTCTTTCGCAGGTCGGCAAGCTTCTCGGCCGTAGTACTCACTTCACCCCTTCCGTGATTCGATCCCGGCGAGTTTCGCGGTGAGGTCGGCTCCGATCTTTCCGATCCGCGGCTCATCGATGATCTGCAGGTGGTCGCCCGGGATGTGGATGACCTCGAGATTGGGAATGTATTCGTCCCAACCACCATTCGGACGCCGATCCGCATAACGCGGCTCGAGCTCGATCATGCCGTCCTGGTAGCGATCCGCGAGGTACAACACGACATCGCCGTCGTAGTGGCTCGGCGTGGTCTTGGCCAGGTGCCTGCCCTCGATCCACGAGGTGCGCTGATGCTCGAGCACACCGCCGGGGATCTTGGTGCCGCTGATCTTGACCAGGTCGCTGATCATCTTGAACTGATCCTCGTCCGAGGCGGCGGCCAGTTCACGGATCTGCTCGTCCGGCAGTTCGCCCTCGACGCCGTAGGTCTTCTTCGCGAACACCTGGTAGCGCTCGATGCGCCGCACCCGCTCCTCGGGACTGTTGTCCTCGTCCTCGACCGGCATGGCCAGATCGATCAGGCCGACGAGGCGCACATCCGCACCCTCGGCGCGCAGCAACTGGGCGACCTGCAAGGCGAACACCGCACCGAGGGACCAGCCGTACAGGACGTACGGGCCGTCGCCCTGGTACTTGCGGATCTCGGACAGGTACTGGGTCGACCGCTCCAGGATGTCGCCTTCGACGCGTTCGAAGCCGTACATCGGAGTGTCGGCCGGAAGCCGCTTCAACAGCGGCTCGTAGACCAGCGTGTTGCCGCCCGACGGGTGGAACACGAAGACCGGCAAGGCATCCGAGCCCTCGGGCCGCGGACGCAGCGGGCGGACGAAGCCGTCCACATCGGCGCCGCTGTTCTGCAGTTCGCGCACGATGTCGGAGAGCTGCTCGATGGTCTCGCAGTCCAGCACGTCGTCGACGGTGACCTCGGCCTTGACCCGCTCGGTGAGGCGGGCCGCCAGCTTCTCGGCGACCTCCTCTTCGAGGATCGGCAGGGTGTTGAAGATGCCGCCCGCCGACTTCCCGGTGACGACCGCCCAGGTGGCGAAGGTCAGGCGCTCGGCGGCGTCGCGGGGCGGGACGTCGTCCTCGTCGGCCGACTCCGGACCGCCGACGACCGGTGCCGCGGCTGCGGGTGCAGCCGGAACCGGTTTGGCGACAACAGGTTCCGCCGACTCGACCAGCGCGGGAGTTGCTGCGGCTTCGTGCGCGGGAGCCACCGACTCGTCCGCGGCAGTCGGCGTAACCACCTCGGGCACAGCGACTTCCGCTGCGGCGGCAGCAATCGCGGCCGGGTCTTCCCCAGCGGCCACCGCGGCACGGGCGGCGGCGATGAAACCACCGTCGACGGCGATCTCTTCACCAGAGGCCTGCTTGTCGGCGATCGCCTGCACCTCGTCGCGGTGCTCGATCGCATAGCGCAGCACCTTGCCGACCTCGTTCAGGTTCGCGTCGCGCACGGCCTGGATCTGCAGCTGCGGGATGTCGAACTCGTACTCGACGCGGTTCTTGATGCGCATCGCCATCAGCGAGTCGAGGCCGAGCTCCATCAGCGGAATCTCCATCGGGAGATCCTCGACCGCGTACCCCATCGACTCGGCGACGATCAGCGCGAGCCGATCCTCCAGCTTCTGGGTGCCGTTCGGATCCCACCGCTCACCGAAGGTCTCGACGACCTCGAGGTCGGTGCCGGGCGCCGCTACGTCCTTGGCAGCGGCCGGAACAGTCTCCACCACAACAGGTTCGGGCAGCGCAGCACCGGAGGCCACCACCGCGTCGAACAGCAGCCGGAAGGTCGCGCCTTCCTTGGCGTGCACCTGCACCGAAGCACCGCCGGGGTGCGGGGTCAGCGTGGTGGTCAGCGTTCCGGTGGCGGGCACCGCACCGTGGGCGATCGAAGCACCGAGCGACACGTCGCTGAGCACCTGTGCCGCAGCGGTATTCACCAGCGCGGCAAGGTCACCGGCCGAGGCGGCCTGCACCTCCCACGCATGCCTGCCGTCCGGCAGCGCCACGTGGGCACCGGGCACCCGAGTGTTCCCACTGCCCGCGGACAGCGAAACCTTCGGCCAGAATTCCTTGCGCACGAAGCTGGTTCGCGGCACGTCGGCGTACCCGCCCGCGGGCAGCAGCGACGACAGGTTCACCTTGTGCCCGTGCACGTACAGCTGAGCCAGCGCACCGATGACGCCCGCCGACTCGTCTTCCTTGCGCTTGAGCGTCGGGATGAGCTGCGCGTCGTGCAGCCCCGCCGCGAAGGTGGTGCCCAGAACCTGCATCAGCGCAACGGAATTCGGGGCGAGCTCCAGGAAGGTGGTGTGCCCGGTGTCCACCGCGAGCTTCACCGCATTGGTGAAGTACACGCTGGTGCGCATGTTCTTGACCCAGTAGTCCTCGTTGTGCACCGGCTCGTTGCCCGCACGATAGAACGCGCCCTTGTGCACGGTCGAGTAGAGGCCGGTCTTCAGCGTGGTCGGCTCGATGCCGGCCAGCTCCGCGGCCAGCTCACCGAGCAGCGGGTCCATCTGCGAGGTGTGGCCAGCGCCGCGGGTCTGCAGGATCCGCGCGAACTTGCCCTCGGCCTCGACCCGGGCGACGATCGCCTCGACCTGCTCCCTCGGGCCGCCGATCACCGTGTTGGTCGGTGCGGCGTACACGCCGACCTCGACGTCCGGGTAGTCGACGAGCAGCCGTTCGATGTCCTCCGCGCTGTACTCGACGAGCGCCATGTTGCGCACGTCGTCGTCGGTGATCATCTGCTCGCCCTCGTACATCAGGCGCGACCGGGCACAGATCACCCGCACCGCGTCCTCGAGCGGCAGACCACCGGCGATGTAGGCCTCGGCGACCTCGCCCATCGAATGACCGATCACCGCTTCGGGTTCCGCACCGTGGGCACGCAGCACCGCGGCCAGGCCGATCTGGATCGTGAAGATGCCGACCTGCGAGGTGCCGACGTTGTAGTCCTGACCGTCGTCGAGGAACATGTCGCGGATCGAGTACCCCGCCTCGTCCTCCACCAGCACATCGACCTCGTCGACAGCCTTGGCGAAGATCGAATTCTCCAGGTAGAGCGACTTGCCCATCTTGCGGTGCTGCGCGCCGAAACCGGAGAGCACCCAGACCGGGCCCATGGCGGCAGGAGCGTCGGCGGTGAACACGCCGGTGCCCGGCTTGCCCGCCGCGATGGCGCGCAGACCGGTCACGGCCTCCTCGTGCGTGGTGGCGATCACCACGCCGCGCGAACGCCAATGGCTGCGCTTGGCCAGCGACCTGGCCACGTCCTCCAGCGAAACATCGCGGCCCGCATCCGATTCCAGCCAGTCGGCCAGATCGGCGGCGGCCCGGCGGCGACGTGAAGGCAGGTAGCCGGAGACCGGCAGGATGACCGGCAGCGGCTCGCTCCGCGCAGCGGTCCATTCCACAACGGGAGCAACGGTTTCCGCGACGACGGCAACCTCAGCCGCCGACTCGGCCGCCGCGACGACCGCGTCCGCTTCCGCGATCACGTCGGTGGTCTCGTCGTCGAGCGGCTCGGCGAGCGCCTGCGCGGCGAGCTCCGCCTCGGACTTCGACGCCTCGGCCATCGGCACCAGCGGCTCGGGCGCGACCTCGGCCGAGGCCGGAACGTATTCCTGCACAACGACATGCGCGTTGGTGCCGCCGAAACCGAAGCCGGAGATGCCGACCGTCGCCTTGCCGCTGTAGCGCGGGAATTCGGTCGGCTCGTCGACGACCTTCAGATGCGCCTGCTCGAACGGGATGTACGGGTTCGGGCCGGTGAAGTTGATGTTCGGCGGAATGACGTTGTGCTGCAACGCCATCACGATCTTGGCGAAACTCGCCGCACCCGCAGCGGACTCCAGGTGGCCGAAGTTGGTCTTTGCCGACCCGAGCAGGGCGGGCTTGTCGGCGTCGCGACCACGACCGATCACCTGACCGAGCGCGTCGGCTTCGATGGGATCGCCGAGCAGCGTTCCCGTTCCGTGCGCCTCGATGTAGTCGACGGTGGACGGCACAATGCCCGCGTCCCGATACGCCCGGCGCAGCACTTCGGCCTGCGCATCCGGATTCGGCGCGACCAGGCCATTGGACCGACCGTCGGAGTTGACCGCAGAACCCTTGATGACGGCCATGATTCGATCGCCGTCACGTTCGGCATCGGCGAGGCGCTTGAGCACGATGAGTCCGGCGCCCTCGGAACGAACCATGCCATCGGCATCGGACGAGAAAGCCTTGATTCTGCCGTTCTTCGCGACCGCGCCGACCGAGTCGTAGCCGAGGGTGACCATCGGGGCGAGCAGCATGTTGACACCGCCGGCCACGGCCAGGTCAGCATCCCCCTCGCGCAGTGCGCGTACCGCCTGATGCACGGCGACCAACGTGGACGAGCACGCGGTGTCGACGGCGACCGACGGGCCGCGGAAGTCATAGAAGTAGGAGACGCGGTTGGAGATGATGCCCGACGACGCCCCGGTGATGCCGTACGCCGCGGCCGAGGCGGGCCGATTCGGGTCCTGATCGCCGAGTCCGAGGGCAGCGACGAGCATGAAGTCGCTGGTAGAGGTGCCGATGAAGACACCGACCGGCGCGCCCTTGAGCTCGCTCGCGGGAATTCTGGCGTGCTCCAACGCCTCCCAGGTCAGCTCCATCATCAGGCGCTGCTGCGGATCGACGCTCTCGACCTCGATCGGCGACATCGCGAAGAACTCCGAGTCGAAGCCCTTCACCACGTCCTGGTCCAGGTAACCGCCGAGGGTATT
This sequence comes from Nocardia sp. NPDC049149, assembly GCF_043197455.1. NCBI lineage: Bacteria > Bacillati > Actinomycetota > Actinomycetes > Mycobacteriales > Nocardiaceae > Nocardia > Nocardia sp. NPDC049149. The sequence continues at coordinate 1,142,823 of NZ_JBICTD010000001.1, read as the reverse complement.
GGCGGCCGCGATGGTTGCGGCCGCGGCCGGGTCTGCCGCGAACTCGTCCCACCGGCCCTCCGGCAGCTCTCGAATCGCATCGCCACGACCGATGAGGAACTCCCAGGTCGAGTCCGGGGTATCACCAGCACCGGGGAGCCGGGTGGACATGCCGACAATGGCAATGTCGTGCGCCAGCCCCGGGGTGAATCCCGCGGTGTAGAAGGCATCGTCGGACGAGGCTTCGTCGGCCTCCGGGTCGCCGTTGATGACCACCTCGGCGAGCGAGGCGATCGTCGGATGCTTGTAGACGATGGTCGCCGTCAGCACCACACCGGTCAGTTCCTCGATGTCACCACCGAGCGCGAGCGCATCGCGCGAGGCCAGCCCGAATTCTTCCATCGGGCGATCCACCGTGATCTGTTCGATCGGCTGTCCGGTCGCATCGGCGACCCAGCGCCGCAGCCACTCACGCAGCTCGGCGACCGACAGCTCGGCCGGTTCGCCCACGGCCACCTCGGTGGAGACGGCAGGCACCGACGCGGTGGCCTGGTCGGCCTCCGCGTCGGCGGGCAGGATGTCGGTCGTTTGGGTGGACTCGTTATCGGCCATCAATTCCTCAAGCTACCTGTCTGCGTACCGGGCGTCGGCTGTCGAGGCCACCCCCTGGGCAATTACTCTTCCGGTGCATCGGGGAAAGCCTGCTGGGTGTAGCCACCCCGCAGCGTTCCCTCGAGATAAGCGGCCTTGCAAGCTCGCCGGGCGATCTTGCCGCTGGAGGTCCGCGGGATCGACCCCGCAGGCACCAGCAGCACGTCTCTGACGGTGACGCCGTGACGTTGCGCCACCGCGGCGCGCACCTCGTCGGCGATGGGGAGCGGATCCGCCTTGCCCGCGCCCGGCCCACGCTCACCGACGATCACCAGTTGCTCGGAGGCGTCGTCGGCGTCGAACTTCAGGCCGGAATGGCTGTCCTGGTCGAAAACCAAGGCGGGTAGCTGGTTCGCAGGCACCGAGAACGCGGCGACGAAGCCGGGGCGCAGCGCCTTGCTCGCCTCCTGCGCCGAGAACTCCAGATCCTGCGGGTAGTGATTGCGGCCGTCGACGATCACCAGGTCCTTCACCCGCCCGGTGATGTACAGCTCGCCGTCGAGGAACACACCGTAGTCGCCGGTGCGCATCCAATTGGCGTCGGCAGGCGTGCCTTCGGCATGGCTGCCGTCGGATAGCCGGTGCGAGACCTTGTTCTGGAACGTCGCGGAGGTTTCGTCCGGACGGCCCCAGTAGCCGATGCCCATGTTGTTGCCGTGCAGCCAGATCTCACCGACCCGGCCGTCGGGCAGCTCGTGCCCGCCGTCGGCCTCGACGGTCTCCGGATCGACGATCACGGCCCACTGCGACAGCGCGACATAGCCGCAGGACACCTGCGCGATGGCGTTCTCCGAGCCCTGCTCGACCTTGACCATCCGGCCCGCGTTCAGCTCGTGGCGGTCGACCCAGGTGACCTTGGCTTCGTCCTCAGCCTTGGTCGCCGAGACGAACAGGGTGGCCTCGGCCATGCCGTAGCAGGGCTTGATCGCGGTCTTCGGCAACCCGTACGGCGCGAACGCCTCGTTGAACTTCTTCATCGAGGAGGTGGTCACCGGCTCGCTGCCGTTGATCAGGCCGATCACGTTCGACAGGTCGAGCGACTCGCCGTTCTTCGGCAGACCGCGCGCTGCGGCATGCTCGAACGCGAAGTTCGGTGCGGCGGCGAAGGTTCCGGCGCCGTCGGACTGCGCGGCCAGCTCCTTGATCCACCGGTACGGGCGGCGCACGAACGCGCTCGGCGACATGATGGTGATGTATTTGCCACCGACCGCGGGCAGAATCACCGTCAGCAGGCCCATGTCGTGGAACAGCGGCAGCCAGGTGACGCCGCGCGAGTTCCAGTCCAGGTTGATCGCGTCGACCATCTGCAGCAGGTTGGTGCCGACCGCGCGGTGGGTGATCTCCACGCCCGCCGGGGTGCGGGTCGAGCCCGAGGTGTACTGCAGGTAGGCGATGTCATCGATCGCGATGTCCGGCCGGACCCAGCCCTCACCGACACTGTCCGGAATGGCATCCACCGCGATGATCCTCGGCCGCTGTGCCGCGGGTAGGGCACGGAAGAACTGGCGAACGCCTGCCGCGGAGGAACTCGCGGTGAGAATCGCCGCTGGCTCGCAGTCGCCGAGCACGGCGTGCAGACGATCGGTGTGACCCGGCTCGTCCGGATCGAACAGCGGCACCGAGATGGTGCCCGCGTAGATCGCGGCGAAGAAGGAGATCACATAATCCAGGCCCTGCGGCGCGAGGATCGCGACCCGGTCGCCGGGGTTGGTCACCTGCTGCAGTCGTGCGGCCACCGCGCGCAGCCGAATGCCGAACTCACGCCACGTCAGTTCCTGCGCCTCGCCATCACGCTCACGCGAGTAATCGATGTAGCGGTACGCCAGGGTGTTCGCGTCGTTCCGGGTGTGCTTCTCGACGTGGTCGACCAGGGTGTGATCCTCGGGAATTCGGATGTTCCCGGTCTCGTCCAGGTAGTCGTCGAAAGTCTCTTCCATTCCTTCTTCTCCTCCGAGGCACACGCAGCAAGACGGCGCCAACGCCGCTGTTACCTGTGAGGCCCCGACTCGCATCGCCCGCGGGCTGCTCCAACGTGCCGAGACAGCCTGCAGATTTTCTGCGGTCTGCGCGGTGACCGCTATCGGCTAGATGTTCTCAAACCAGAGTCATGTTACAGAGAAGACCGGCTCACTCGTCCCGCAGCAGGGGAATAACGGGGGCGAACGCGTCCATCTGGGTGGGAAACACCCCGACATAGGACATCGAGGTGAGTTGGCGCACACGACGGATCTGCTCGGCGATCTCCTCGAAGGAACCGATCGCGACGTACGGCGAATTCAAGATGTCCTCGACCGAAAGCTTCACGTCCACCTCGAGATCCGGGTGCAGACCACGATCGATGGCCGAAAGTGCCATCTCCGCGGTCTTCTCGCGATCGTCGGTGATGACGATGGCGGTGATCGCCCAGTTCAGCTCGATATCGGCGAACCGGTCGCCCGCGGCATCGCGGATCAGGTTCACCTTCTCGATCGTCTTCTCCAGGGTGATACCCGACAAGAGGCCTTTACCGTTCTTGGTGGTGACCGGCACGACCGAGATGATGTCGGCGTGCTTGGCGGCCAGCCGCAGCATCTTCGGACCGCCACCACCGGTGCAGATCGGCGGGCGCGGACCCTGCCGCGGGCGTGGGGTGCCCTTGACCCCGTTCACCTGATAGTGCTTGCCCTCGAACGTGCATTCCTGGCCGCGCAGCAGCACGTCCAGGATGGTCAGCGCCTCGTCCAGCTTCTCCAGCCGCACACCGGGCGTCTCGTAGGGCAGGCCGGCGGCGGCGAACTCGTCCTGCTTCCAGCCTGCGCCGAGGCCGACCTCGAGCCTGCCCTTGGACAGCACGTCGATGGTGGCCAGATCCTTCGCGAGCACAACGGGGTGCCGGAAGCCGTTGGCCAGCACCGAGGTTCCGAGGCGGATCCGCTCGGTCGCCTGGGTCAGCGCGCCCAGCGCGGCGACCGGGCCGATCTGATCACCGAGATGATCAGGGACGACGAAGGTGTCGAAGCCGTACTCCTCGGCCTGCTGCGCCGTCTGGATGAACTTGCGGGCCCCGCCTTCTTGCTTGTTTCCCTCACCAGCTGCCGCGAAGCGGAAGCTGCGCAGCGGCGTACCCAGCGCGGTCAACTCACCGACCGGTGCGGCGGCTTCTGTCATGAACTCATGCTCCTGGCTGTAAGGAAATCGGGCGCGACCGTGCAGGACGGTCCCGCCCCGGACACCGAGTCAGGGGTTACCTGCGTCGCGATCATCAGCGCACTTTACAGCGTGCGGCCCAACGCGAGGCGACCTTGTCGGAGCAGTACTGGGTGTACTGCTCTCCGACAAGAGCATTGCCTGTGAGTTCTCACGAATGCGGCGGATGCGGCGCGGACTCGACGAGATTGTTCGCCCAGTTGACCGTCCACTGAGTGGAAGTGTCGGCTTTGTCATCGACCACGAAGCCGTTGTAGAGGCTGTGCACCGGGTTGCCCGCGGCGCGCACCAGCGACCCGACGCTGCTCATGATGTTCCACGGGCTCAGCGCTTCTCGCGGTGCGTCACAGATCAGGTCGCCGCGCGCACACATGGTGAAGGTGCGCTCGGCCAGCTCGCCGAAGCCGCCGGGGCGCGGGCCGGTCATCGTGATGCCAGGCACATTGAGGCCTTTCAACGCGACCTCGGCCCCGACGCCTTGCGGCACGTCACCGACCTGGACGGCCTGACCGGGACCGGTGTCGCCGGTGCGGCGGCCATCCGAAATGAGCGTCACACCGAGCACCAGCTTCGCGGGCACCGGACCCTTGCCTGCGCCGATATCCGCGGCAACGTCACCCGCGATCACCGCGCCTTGCGAGAAGCCCGCGATCACATAGGTGGTCAGCGGACACTCCTGGTACTGGCGCCGCATCTCCTCGACCATCCGCTGCGTGCCCTCGGACCGGCTGTTGTTGTAGGACTGCTGACCATCCGGCGGCAGCGCGATCGGATTCGAGAACTGCGCGACGTACGGGACGGTGAACACGTCGAGCCGCTCGTTCGGGAACTGCTGGCGGACCGGGTTGGAGATGTTGAGCATCAACGACATCGGGTTCGCGCTCGGGTTGCGCGGATCGTCGGTGCTGTTGGACTCCCAGGTGCCCGGCACCGAGATCATCTCGACGTCCGGACAGCTCGCCGACTGCGAGGTCGGCTCCTTCGGGCCGGGCGGGCCCGGCTTCGGCTGCCGCAGCGGCCCGGCGAGCAGGTACCACAGCAGCAGTGCGAGAACGACGATCAGGACCGGGATCGCAAGCAGCAGCAGGCATCCCGCCGGTCGGGACCGGCGGGATGTCGAACCACGGCGTCCGATCACTGGCAGTACGTCTGCTTAGCCGCGGAGATGTAGGCCTGCCCCGCCTTCTCCACCGGCATCTTGGCCGGATCGAAGGACGGATCGGAACCGGCCATCGCGGTCACGAACGTCATCAGATCCTGATCCGACGCACCGGACTTGACGCCCTGACAGACGTAATTCCCCACGCTCAGCGCGATATCCGGCGTCGAAGGGGTGACGCCCTGTTGCTTCAGCGCATCGAGGAACTTCTTGTCCTTGTCGTTGAGCTTCGAGGTGTCGGCGGGCGCGGCATTCGTCGGCACCGGCTGCGGCCGCTCCGGCGCCGCCGTCGGCGCCTGCGGCTGCTCGGGCTCGGGAGCAGGCGCCTGCTGCTGGCTGGTGTCGCTGCCGGGGGTGGATGCGGCGGTCGGCGTCGTCGCCGCCGTGGTGCGGGTCAACGTCGGCGTGCTCGACGCGGTCGAGTCGTTACCGCCACACGCGGCGAGCAGGCCGGTAGCGGCGATAGCCGTTACAACGCCGAATACCTTTCCACGGGTCCTCTGCATGAATTCTGTTCCTCGATCTGTTCGCGAACGGGGGTAGTCGGCCCCCAGGCTAGCTGTTTTATTGGCCGCGTGGCCGCGGCGTGGTTCGCGGCCCCTTAGTCTCGCGAACGGGTCGCTCGCAAAACTCGCTCCGTGGTGGTTGCGCAGGGTGCAATATCCCGATCGATTGTGCGGGTTCACAGGCCGTGTACTTCGGGTTTACCGTCGCGAACCAGGATGTAGCCGGTTTGGAAATTCTGCTGGGTGCCGCCGGGGACCGGGAACTCGTCGCTGATCGGATAGCCGAGCTTGCCGCTCTCGTAGCCGAGCACCTGCCAGGCGTCCATGATCGCGCCGTTCTTGACGGCCCAGGTGCCCGACAGTGGACTCCAATAGATACTGCCGCCCTCGAAGCGGCTGTACCGGCCGAGGTCCTTCAACGGCTGCTCCTCGGCGGCGGGGAAACCGAGCCAGCTGTTCTCGTAACCCATTTGGGCGTACTTGTCGAGAATCAGGCCGCCGACCCGGCGCACACCGGTCTTCGCGCTGTAGTAGAAGGGGCCGTTCTCGAACGCCTGCACGGCGCCGTCGCGTTTCGGCGTCTTGATCTCGGGTCCGACGGGATAGCCCGCGGGGCCGCGCTCGAATCCCTGCTTGCCCCACTCGTCGAAGATCGCACCGCGTACCGCTTGCGCGCCGGTCTGCGGCGTCCAGTAGAGCGCGCCGTGCTGGAAGGTCTGCAGCCGTCCCTTGCCGTCCGGCAGCGCACGTTCGTCATCGACCGGCAGGCCGAGCGGGCCGTTGGGACCCTGTGCCGCTTGATATCCGCCGCCGATCATGCCGCCGACCGGATGCGCGCCGCCACCCGGCGTGAAATAGACCCGGCCGGACCGGAAATCCTGGGCGATGCCACCGGCGACCTGGTACTCCGGACTCGTGCACGGTCCGAGCCAGCCATTCGCTGTCGCGACGGGGGCGATCGAACCGCCCACCGTGCAGGCACCCGCGCCAGGGTCGACACCGAGCGCGGCCGCGGCCTGTATCCAGGACTGGCGCATCTCGAAATCCCAGTATGGCCACGAATGCGTACCGGACGGGCGGTAATTCACCTGGGCAGGGATCGCCAGCTTGCCGAGCTTGGTGACGAAGTTCTGCGAGGTGAGCCGCGACAGGATCTCCAAGCCCATGCCCGCGTAGTTGGTGCTGACCCCGGGGATACCGGACGCCTGATCGAACGGACCGGCCGCGCCGCTACCGCTCGAGACGTACAGGGTGACGCCCTTCAACTTCTCGGCCAGCGTGTACGGATCGTGGGCAGCCCATTCCGGGCCGGCAGGCGGACCCCACATGGCCCCGACGTCGAAGCCGCCCGCGTCGTGCATCGCGTACTGGATGGCCTGCGGCATGCCGATCGTGGTCGTGGTCAGGAAGCCCGAGTACGACGCGGCGTACTTGGCGAAGCCGGGGTTGCGGGCGGCCAGGAACATGGCCGCCGTGCCACCCATCGAAAGGCCTTCCATGCCACGCACATCCGTGGCTCGCCACTGGCTCTCCAGCAGCGGCGGTAACTCCTTGGTGAGGAAGGTTTCCCACTTGTAGTTCTTGCCGTTGTTCGGCTGCAGCCAGTCGGAGTAGAAGCTGGCCTGGCCGCCGACCGGCAGCACGACGGTGACGTTCTTGTCGGCGAAGAAATCAACGGCGCCCGCGTCCTTGGTCCAGCCGCTCTCGTCGTCGGTGGCGCGCAGGCCGTCGAGCAGATACAGCACCGGGAATCGCGTGTCGGGGCGCGTATTCCAGTCCCTGGCCAGCAGCAGCTGTACCTGGATCGGAGTGGCCATCGATGGCGAATTGATCCATAACGCGACCCGGCGGTCGGTCAGCCAGATCACCTTCTGCACGGTCGCCGGGGCAGCCTCCGGCGCGGGGGCTGGTGCGGGCGCAGGGGCAGGCTGTGCGGCGGCCGGGGCGAGGCCTGCGGCCAACGGAATGACCATGGCGGTGGCGACCAGGGCGAGACGCCCGCCGACCAGACGCGCGCCGCGACGCTCGCGTCTCCCCCAGCTGCCGCGCCGAATCCCTGCCACAAGAGCTTTCTACCCCGGTGGCAGCCGGGTTACCGGGACGACACGCGCAATCATCTGTCCCGAAACGCGACTCAGGCCGCACCCGGATGGGGTGCGGCCTGAGCGTTAGTAAGAGATCACCAGGCGCCGGTGGCGTCCAGGATTCCGTTGCGGGACTTGAAGAGCTCGCTCTCCCAGTACTTCCACGAGTGGGTACCGGAGGCCGGGAAGTCGAACTTGGCCGGGATGCCGAGCGAGCTCAGGCGAGCCTGGAACGCGCGGGTGTTCACCAGCGAGAGCGCCTCGAGCGCCATCGCGTTGCTGGTGTTGAACACGCCGACCGCAGAGTTGGGCTTGTCGAACTCGCCCGGCAGGCCGCTGGCCGCCGAGATGTACATCGGCAGGCCCTTGAGCTGCGGCGCGAACACGAACGGGTCCATCCGCAGCCACGCGGGGCTCCACGGCGCCGCCATCGCGTCCACGTCGTAGCGGCCCGCGTCGAGCATCGCGATACGGATCGCCTCACGCATGCCCGGCGCCGAAACGTTCAGGTAGCCCGAGTAAGAAGCGGCGAACTTGAACTGGTCCCGGTGGTACGCGGCCAGCGCGAGCGCGGCACTGCCACCCATGGACAGACCGGCCACCGCGTTGTTGGTGCGGGAGACGCCGTAGCCCTCGAGGAAGGCAGGGAGCTCCTTGGTGAGGAAGGTTTCCCACTTGTAGGTCGTCTTCTGGCCGTTGAGGCTGCTCGGCTTGTACCAGTCCGCGTAGAAGCTGGACTGGCCGCCGACCGGCATGACCAGGGAGATGTTGTCGCCACCGAACTGCTGCAGTGCGTTCGTCTCGAACGACCAGGCGTTGCGGTCGTCCCGCGCCCGGAGTCCGTCGAGCAGGTAGAGCGCCGCGTTGCCGCCGCGCGATGCCCACTGCACCTGGACCTTGATCGGGCCCATGCTCGACGGGACCATCAGGTCTTCGAATCCACCTGCGGGAGCACGCAATACCGGTGCGTGCACCGGAGCTGCGGTGGCGATCGGGGCCGCCACACCAGCGGCAATCGGTAGTGCCAGTGCCGAGGCACCAACTGCCAGAATTCGCTGACGCCAACCACGAGGTGCGCCTCGCCGGCCCGACTCGGTTCTCATCGGCGCGGCCGCCCTGCCGAAACGCATGAATCCTGCTCTCTTTCTGCTTTTCTGCCTGTTGTGGTGCGGTCCGCGACCTCGAGAGATCGAGCTGCACCTGTGCTGCCAACGAGACACGCGGCACATCGCACCGGACCCCGACTCCGGTACCTGCATCGCGCTACAACGATCTGGTCACACTTGCGCCCGCTGGACGATATTCGACGCTCGTTGCCTTAGCAAGACCAAGGCACCCAGGTGGCCGAAATCCGCCCGTACGCAATCTGTGATGGTGCGGTGACCCTATCGCGTCGCACCGGTGATTGTCGTGTCGGAACACCAAATTTTCACCTGATGGCCGGAAGTGTCAGCAGCCCGGCTCGAGCATTGTGCCGGGCGAGCGAGCGGAGCGTAACCGGAACGGCCAGTGGGCGCTACGAATTCAACTCAGCCTAAATTCGCGCTCAGATCGGGCAGCATCTGAAAAACCTGCTCCTGCCAGTAGCTCCAGCTGTGTACGCCGACGGGTGTGTAGACGAAGACGGCATTACTCGGCCCGAGGCTGTTCATCTTGGCTTCAAAGGCACGGGTGTTGGCGAGGGCGATCGTTTCCAGCGCCATCGCGTTGCCGAGGTGATAGACGTCGATCGGTGCGTTGATGACATCGCGTGGTCCGTTGATGCCGTTGCCGGTGGCGATCCACAGCCGAGTTCCATTGGCGCGCAACAGTGGCGCGAACATGAACGGATCGTTACGCAACCAGCGCGGATCCCATGGCGGACCCCACATCGCGTCGATGTTGAAGCCGCCCGCGTCGAGCATGGCCAGCCGCAGGCCCTCTTTCATGCCAGGCGCGGAAATATTCAGATAACCGGAATAGGAAGCCGCGTAACGAAACTGGTCGGCGTGGTACGCGGCCAAGGCCAGCGCGGCGCTGCCGCCCATCGACAGGCCGAATACCGCGTTGCCGCCGGGGTTGAAGCCGAGCCTGTCGCGCAACGCCCAGCGCAGGTTGCTGGTCAGGAACGTTTCCCAGGCGTAGGGCGCGGCCTGGCCGTTGGTATTGCTCGGCGCGATCCAATCGGTATAGAAGCTGGACTGCCCACCGATCGGCATCACCACATTGATGTTCCACTGCGGCAGCACCCTGGAGATATCGGTGTCGATCTCCCAGCCGCTCAGGTCGTTGCGTGCCCGCAGGCCGTCCAGCGCGTAGACCACCCGGCGGGTATTGCCGTCGGCGGCGCGGAAGATCCTGGTTTTGACCGGGCCCATACTGGAGTCGACCCAGAAATCGAAGCCTGCCGGGTTGTATCCGGCCTGTGCGGGCGCGCCGAAACCACCTAGCGCGGCACCGAATGGCAGTGCGAGCGTAAGGACGAGACCTAATGCGGAACGCGTTAACCACCGGCGGCTCTGTCCGGGCCACAACCCCACCATTCGAACACTGGCTACTATTCCGCGCACTCCGCCTGACCGCATCGATTCGACCTTTCGCTGTGCGATCGTCGTTGACCGCAACTGTTGTGCATGCAGATCGACACTGGGCACCGATGGCTTCCATGCGCGAAGTTCTCGGCAATACCGTTCTTCTATAGGCAGTATTCGCGCGATGTCCCCACGAAAACGCATGGCGATGCCGGATCGTAATGAAAGCTAGAAGTTTGCCAGCTATTTAGGCGGGCGATGTCCACCGCCGCACGAACGCATGGGTAGCGACCGCTCAGCCATTTCGCCGACACACGCCCCGACCAGCCCGGACAACGACAGACCGCCCGGCGCTGAGTGCGCCGGGCGGTCTGTTCGCAGCGATAGGGGTCAGCCGATATTGGCGGACATGTCCGGGATCATCCGGTACGCCTCATCGGTCCAGTTGTTCCACGCGTGGATGCCGAACGCCGGGTAGGAGTACACGGTGTTGCCGCCGCCCAGCGTCGCCATCCTGACCTGGAACGCACGCGTGTTGGCCAGTGCCAACGCTTCCAAGCCCATGCCGTTCAGCGTGTTGAAGCTCGGCCCGTCGGTCGCCGTCGGCAGGCCGCTGCCCGCCGCGATCCACAGGCGAGTGCCGTTGCGCACCAGGTTGGGCGCGAACACGAACGGATCCATCCGCAGCCACTGCGGACCCCACGGCGGCGCCATCGAGTCGACGTTGTAGCCGCCCGCGTCGAGCATCGCGATGCGGATCGCCTCACGCATGCCCGGCGCGGAGATGTTCAGGTAACCGGAGTACGAGCCTGCGAAGCTGAACTGGTCCGGGTGGTAGGCGGCCAGCGTGAGTGCCGCGCTGCCGCCCATGGACAGGCCGAAGATGCCGTTGCGGTTCGGGTTGAACCCGAGCCGGTCGCGCAGCGCCCAGCGCAGGTCGTTGGTCAGGAAGGTCTCCCACTGGTACCGGTAGCTCTTGCCAGGGCCTGCGGCGAGGATGTTCAGCGCACCCGAGCCGGTGGACGAACCGGTACCGGCCGGGATGCCTGCCAGCTGGCTCGGCGCGTTCCAGTCCGCGTAGAAGCTGGACATGCCGCCGACCGGCATGACGACGTTGATGTTCGCGTCCGCGAGCGCCGCGGGCACGTTGGTCTCGATCTCCCAGCCGTTGAGGTTCTCCGGCGCCCGCATGCCGTCGAGCGCGTAGACCACGCGATTGGTGTTGCCGTCGCGGGCGCGCAGCACGCGGGTCTTGATCGGCCCCATGCCGGAGTCGACCCAGAAATCGAACGCCGCGGGGTCGAATCCCGCCGATGCGGTGGCACCGGTGCCGACGACCGAGATCCCGAGAGGCAGCAGGAGCGCGACAGCAATCCCTAATGCGGATCGCTTCGCCCACGAACCTGTGGCTCCGGATGTACCGGGCCTACGTCTCCAGCGGGCAATTCGCATCAACTCGACCTTTCACTCTGGCGGCCGGGGCGGCAAATATTTGGCGATCTCCGCCAGGCCCCATGTCGGGCACCGCAGGCCGTCGTCCGCCGAAAACGGACGAATCGACCTCAGTACATGCTCTCCGTGTATGAATCGGTAGCGGATGCTTCCATGTTGCTGGAAAGTGACCCAACCCACAACTATGGCGCCGCTACCCTCTGCATTCGTTACCAAACCCGAGTTGGACTACCGACATGTGAAAAGACCGCGACGGACACGTGAAAAGAGACCGCCTGGTGCGTCTGGACACCGGGCGGTCTCTTGGCGATTACCGGGAAATCACCCGATATTGGCCGACATATCCGGGATCATCCGATAGACCTCGTCGGCCCAATAGGTCCAGTTGTGCACACCGACGGCCGGGAAGTCGTAGGTGGCGTTGTTGGCGCCGAGCGAGAGCATCCGGACCTGGAACGCACGGGTATTGGCCAGTGCGAGCGCCTCCAGCCCCATCGCGTTGAAGGTGTTGAAACTCAGGCCGTCCTTTGCGCTCGGCAACGCACTGCCCGCGGACACCCACAACCGAGTGTTGTTGGCCTTCAGGCGCGGCGCGAACACGAACGGATCCATCCGCAGCCACTGCGGGCCCCACGGCGGCGCCATCGCGTCGATATTGAAGCCGCCCGCGTCGAGCATGGCCACCCGCAGCGCCTCGCGCATACCCGGCGCCGAGATGTTCAGGTAGCCGGAATACGAACCGGCGTAACGGAACTGGTCCGGATGGTAGGCCGCGAGGGTGAGCGCGGCACTGCCGCCCATGGACAGGCCGAACACGGCGTTGCCATTGGGGTTGAAGCCCAAACGATCTCGCAGCGCGAAGCGCAGGTCCTGGGTGAGGAAGGTCTCCCACTTGTAGGTGTTCGACTTGCCCAACCCCGCGGAACCGGAGAGCAGGCCGGAACCGGAGTCGCCGGAACCGCTGGACGACAAGCCGGCACTACCGGAACTGCCTGAGCTGCCGAGTCCGAAGAAATTGCTCGGCCCGAGCCAGTCGGCGTAGAAGCTCGACGGCCCGCCCACCGGCATCACGACGTTCATGTTCCATTTGGTCAGCTCGCGCACGACCTCGGTGTCGACTTCCCAGCCGCTCAGATCCGGTCGCGCCCGCATGCCGTCCAGCGCGTAGACCACGCGCCTGGTGTTGCCGTCCGCGGCACGGAAGACCCGATTCTTGATCGGGCCCATGCTGGAATCGACCCAAAAATCGAAGCCGTCGGGATTGAAAGCCGCCGACGCCTGGCCTGCCGGACCTGTTACCGACACCCCGAGCGGTAGCAGAATCGCCATCGACACCAGCACCGAACGCCTGAACCACGATCCGGCTTTTCGAGCATTCAGACGCCCGAACACGCCTCGCATCAGTTTCGACCTCTCGTTCCTGCGGCAGCCGAAGCGGCCGTCTCACGATGACCCGCCGCTGCCCCCAACAAGTGGACGTCACGACGGGCGTACTTTCGCAGCCTAGCGTGTCATCGTTAGCCGGGCGTTATCGAACCGAGACAGCCAAGCAAGCAGCCCTTTGTGTGACCCGACCAAAGACAGACGCCGGGCCCGGTGCGAACACCGGGCCCGGCGAGGCTGTGATCAGCGCGGCGGTTGCGGGTAGGGATCAACCAGGCCGCACCGCTGGATCTCGTACTTGGGCACTCGATCAATGCGGTATTTGGCGAACGTCAGCGCATGACGCAGGTTGTGCCGGAAACGCTCGAAGGTGAACGGATCCCGGTAGGACACCATCAGCGCCTCGGTGGCCGGGCAGGACATCGCGGTGCGCGCCTGCGCCACCCACTTGGGGTCCATGTACCAGGGCAGCCACGGGCGCTGGTCCACCATGCCGGTGTCGACGACGACCCAGTCCGAGTACAGGCTCTTGTCGTGCCCGATCCGGCCGTCGACGAGCCGCTCGGTGTGCGCGGCCAGCGGATAGGCCAGGCCCATCGGGTCGATCACGCGCACGTTGAGCGGGACGTTCATGCTCGTCATGCCGAGGTTGAGGAAGTAAACGGTATGGCCTGCGCCGCCCTCCGGGATCGGCTGCGGCGGAAAGCCCATGTCCCAGAACATGAACGACGGCGAGTTCAGCAGCAGGCCGCCGTCCGGATGCGCGGCGATGGTGTCGACCATGGACCGGATCCGGGGGTAGTCCAGGTAGTCCTCGGCCAGGATCGGATGATCGTGGCCAGTGTTGAGGACGTAGTAGACCCGCTCGTCGACGATGCCGGTCGAACTGATCTTGGTGCCGGTCTTGATGGCCGTGGTACCCGCGGCGAACACGGCCCAGCCCGCGGTGCCGAGCAGCGCGAACGCGATCACCGCGAAGGACCAGTCGGCGGCGGTCGCCGCGCGAAGTCCGCCCTGCGGCAATCGAATCGGCACCACCGCGACCGGGAGCAGCAGCAGGAACAGCTGCGGAAGCAGCATCCGGCCGTGCATGAAGTCGCCGCCGACGCGCAGCGCGTAGAGCGTCAGCAGGAAACCGCTCAGCAGCACCAGCGTGACCACCGCGGCGGGCGAGCGCAGCCACTCGCGCACCACGCGCGCGTTCCAGCGATGTGCCGATTCGGGGGCGACGTGCCGACCGGCCGGATCGGCCTCGGCGGACTTGGCCCTTGCCGCGACGACGCCCGCGGCGAGCAGCACGAGCAACGGCACCCACAGGTAGTACGGGCCGACCAGATCCCAGAGGTAGGTGAAGCCCTGCCCCCATTTGGCGCCGCCCGCGTCCTTGGCGACCGCGGTGTTCGGATAGGGCAGGCCGTAGTAGCCCATCCGCCAGATCTGATAGCCCATCGGCACCAGGCCGGCAACGGCAATGATCAAGCCGCGCAACACGATCGGGCGCAGCCGGGACTCCGGCATCGGCGCGATGACGATCATCAGCAAGGCGAGGCCGCCGACCAGCGTCATCTCGGGACGGATCAGCGGAGCCAGGCCGGCGAGGAAGACCAGGCCGAGCAGTGCGGGCATGCGGACCCGATCCGCCATGGCCCAGCGCATTAACAGCCACCACAGCAGGCCGAGCCAGCAGATCACCAGCCCGCTCTCCAAGCCGGAGGTGACATAGTCACGGGCGGGCGGGATCGCGATGTAGACGAGCACACCGGCGGGCAGCAGCAGCGTGGCACGGGGACCGCCCCACAGCCGGGACGCGCCGAGCATGGCGAACACCACCGCCGCCAGCGATGCCGTCAGCGCGACACCGAGCACCACGTACTCCAGCCGCGCCTGGGTCAGCCAGCTGAAGAACCAGACGAGGTAGGTCCACGCGGTGCTGGTGTTGGTCTCGACTCGCTCGCCCTCGTTGAAGACGGGGCCGTTGCCTGCCAGCAGGTTTCGCACCGTGCGCAGCACGATGAGGCCGTCGTCGGCGATCCAGCGGCGCTGCCAGCCGCCGACGGCGAAAAGGACGACGGTGAGGACGATCCCACCGACGAACGTGGCTTTGGATAGGCGGGCGAACCGCAACGCCGAGCGGGCCGGCTGTGCGGCCGGCCCCTCGTTCGCGTATTCCGTTCGCTCCACTCCCGCTACCAACATCTCGTCAGGTGAGATAGACAGCGACACCTACCGCTCCGATCCAGGCAATTGCGAGGAACTGGAGGACACGATCCCCCAGCGCGATCTCTTCGGGTTCACCGGCCTCGCCGCCATCGACGTCGACCGCGTAACGCAGAATTGCGATGGTAAACGGAATCATAGAGATGGCGTACCAATTGGTGTCTTTCAGGCTGTCCTGCTGGAAGGCCCACAGCCCGTAGAACACCACGACGGCGGTCGCCGCGAGCGTCCAGATGAAGCGCAGATAGGTCGGCGTGTAGTACTCGAGCGACTTGCGGATCTTGGCGCCGGTGCCGAGCGCGATCTGCAGTTCGGCGTAGCGCTTGCCCGCCGCCATGAACAGCGAACCGAACGCCATGACGAGCAGGAACCATTGCGACGGAGCGATATCCGCGGCCGCGCCGCCTGCGACGGCACGCAGCAGGAAGCCGGAGGACACGATGCAGATGTCCAGCACCGCCTGGTGCTTGAGACCGAAGCAGTAGGCCAGCTGGATGCCGATGTAGACCGCGATCACGACCGCCAGATGCCAGGAGGCGAGGAACGATCCGGCGATCGACCCGGCGAGCAGCAGCACGGCGAGCAGGTAGGCCAGGTTCACCGGCACGACGCCTGCCGCGATCGGCCGGTACCGCTTGGTCGGGTGCGCCCGGTCGGCCTCGACATCCAGCGCGTCGTTGACCAGGTAGATGCCGGAGGCCGCCATGCAGAACACCACGAACGCGATGCCGACGGAGGTCAGCACGTCCAGCTCGTTGACCGAGGCCGCGGCCACCGGTGCCGCGAGCACCAAGACGTTCTTGATCCACTGGCGCGGCCGGACAGCCTTGAACAGCCCACCGGCCAACGTCTTCGGCGGGCCCTTGACGACCCCTTCGGCTAGGTCGGTCCCGGTCGGCTCTTCACTCATCTCAGCGGAGGCTCTTTCTTGTGCGGCGGTCATCGAGTCTCTTTTCAGCGGCGAGCACAGCGGCCGCGGAGGCGGCGCCGAGCGCGGAACCCGCGAGCACATCGGAGGGATAATGCACCCCGAGCACAACCCGGGAAAGCAGCATCGGCGGCACGAGCACCGCAGGCAAGGGTAGCCCGGTCAATCTGCCGAGCAACACGGCCGCCGCGGTGGTCGAGGTGGCGTGCGACGACGGGAAGCTCAGCTTGCTCGGCGTCGACACATTGACCTGCACCGACGGGTCGTTCGGGCGGGGCCTGCGGACGATGCGCTTGATCACGATCGATGCGGCGTGCGCGCCGACCGCGCCGACCGCGACGCCGGCCCACTGCCTGCGGCGCGGCTTGTCCACGAGCCAGCCCGCCGCGGCGATGCCGACCCAGCCGAGCGCGTGCTCGCCGAAATGCGACATGCCGCGGGCGGCCTTGATCACCTCGGGAGTGGCGATCCGCGACTGCACCGCGTTGATGATCTGCACCTCGGGCGGCGTCTGGCCTGCCGACGGCACGGCGGACACCGGTCCGCCGTGGCCGTTCGTGCTCTGCATCGGGTTCACCGCGGTGTTGTCCGCTGCGCCCAAGGTCACTGCTTGTCACCCTTCGTGTCGGCGCCGATGCCGAAGGCATTCTCCCAGGCCGCGGTGCTGGTCAGCTGCGGGTGGGCGGCGCGGTAACGCTGCTGCATTTCGGGGAAGCGCGCGGCCAGCTCCTTGCGCAGGCGCATCGCTTCCTTGAACAGGCCGAGGGCCTGGCGCGGGTCCCGCTTGCGGTAGACCACCCCGCGTCCGTCGGCGGTGGTGACGGTAACCCCGTCGACCTGCGACAGCAAGAACCACCGCGCGTCCAGCGTCGGCACGTTCAGCTGCGGGGTCTCGTAATGCTGTGCGTGCGCCGGGCGCAGGTTGTGCACAACGCCCTTGGCCAGCCGAACCACCTTGGCGATCGGGTTGGCAGGCTCACCCACCGCGCCGACCTCGAGATGGCTGGCCAGCGGCAGCTCGGTGGACGACGGCAGGATCACCGCGTCCGGGTACTGCTTGCGCAGCGCGTGCACGGCGCCGAGGGCGCTCGGCAGCAGCTGGAACAGTCGCTCCGGACCAGCCAGGAAGTCGCGGATCGCCAGGTTCTGGATGGCGACCGTCGAATACTCCAGGCAGAGCAGGTGTTTCAGTGTCGCCTTGATGGTGTTGACCACCATGCCCCTGCCGTTGCCAGGCAGGTGCAACGACGCGACGACCAGCCGGTTGCGCAGGTGGAAGTACGCCTGCCAGTCGATGGCGTCGTCCTTGTCGCTCCACGCCATGTGCCACACCGCGGCGCCGGGCAGGGTGACCGTGTTGTAGCCGTGGTCGCGCGCCCGCAGGCCGTATTCGACGTCGTCCCACTTCAGGAACAGCGGCAGCGGCTGGCCGATCTCCTCGGCGACCCGGCGCGGGATCACGCAGGTCCACCAGCCGTTGAAGTCGACGTCGATGCGCCGGTGCAGCAGCTTGGAGTTGTCGCGGTCCTTCAGCGGATACTTCGAGAAGTCGTGGTCGTACTCGACATTCGGCGCCGAGGTCCACATGAAGACGCCGCGGTCGACGACCTCGCCCATGCTGTGCAGGTGCGAGCGCTCCTGCAGGTTGAGCATCTGCCCACCGACCAGCATCGGCTTCTTGGCGAAGCGGGCGAAGGCCAGCGCGCGCAGGATCGAGTCCGGCTCGATCTCGATGTCGTCGTCCATGTAGACGATGTACTGGGCGTCGGTGGTCTTCAGCGCCTCGTACATCACCCGGCTGTACCCACCGGAACCGCCGAGGTTGGGCTGGTTGTGGATGGACAGCCGGTCGCCGAGCGGCGCGGCGGCCTCGGCGAAGCCCGGCTCGTCGACCACCTTGCGGTTGCCCTGGTCGGCGACGATCACCGCGGCGATCTTCGCCAGCACCAGCGGGTCCGAGCCAAGCGCGGCAAGGGTTTTCACCAGATCCGTCGGCCGGTTGAAGGTCGGCATGCCGACCGCGATGCTGCCCTCGTCGGGCGCTTCGATCGGCGCGTACCAGCCGCCTGCCAGCAGCGTGACCGCCGTGTCGGTGGTGATGTCGAACCAGATCCAGCCACCGTCCTCGAACGGGCCCAGATCGGTCTCGAACTCGACGTGCACCGACTCGGTGCCGGGCGCGACGGCGAATTCCTTGCCCTGCACGTGGATTCGCGAACCGTCCGCCTTCGAGCGGTACACGTCCACCCGGCCGTGGCCGGCCAGCTCCAGGCGAAGCACCACCGAGGGCAGGATGCTCCAGCGGCGCCAGTAGCTCGCGGGCAGCGCGTTGAAGTACGTGCAGAACGACACCTCGGACTCCGCGCCGATCGACAGCGAGGTGCGGGTGGCGGCGTGCGCGCGCTTGGCGTTGGTCTTGGATTCCTCGACGTAGAGGGTGCGCACGTCGAGCGGTTCACCCGGCCGGGGCAGGATGATCCGCTGCAGCAGCGATGTCGCGCGAGTCTCGGTGGTCATGTCTTCCAAAAGAGGCTGGGAGGTCATTCTGCACTTTCGTCGACAAGCGGGGCACCGGTCTCCAGGTGCGGCCGCAGCACATTGTCGAACATGCTCAGCGCGCTACCGATCGCCATGTGCATGTCCAAGTACTGGTACGTGCCGAGACGGCCACCGAAAAGGACCTTCTCCGTTGCGGTTTCCTTCTTGGCCAGCACCCGGTACGCGGTGAGCTTGGCGCGGTCCTCCGGCGTGTTGATCGGGTAGTACGGCTCGTCGCCGGTCTGCGCGAACCGGGAGAACTCGCGCATGATGACCGTCTTGTCGGCCGGGTAGTCCCGCTCCGGGTGGAAGTGGCGCGGCTCGATGATGCGGGTGTACGGCACGTCCGCGTCGTTGTAGTTCATCACCGAGGTGCCCTGGAAGTCGCCGGTCTCGAGCACTTCGGTCTCGAAATCGATGGTGCGCCAGCCGAGTTCGCCCTCTTGGTAATCGAAGTAGCGGTCCAGCGGGCCGGTGTAGACCACCGGGGCGTCCGGGTTGGCCGCGCGCAGCTCGTCGCGCACCTCGAACCAGTCGGTGTTGACCCTGACCTCGATGAGCTCCGAGGCGGCCATGTTCTCCAGCCACTTCGTGTAGCCCTCTTTGGGCAGGCCCTCGTAGGTGTCGTTGAAGTAGCGGTTGTCGAAGGTGTAGCGCACCGGCAGGCGGGTGATGTTGCCCGCGGGCAGTTCCTTCGGGTCGGTCTGCCACTGCTTGGCGGTGTAGTCGCGGATGAACGCCTCGTAGAGCGGGCGGCCGATCAGCGAGATCGCCTTCTCCTCGAGGTTCTGCGCGTCCTTCGTCTCGAACTCGGCGGCCTGCTCCGCGATGAGCGTGCGGGCTTCCTCCGGCGTGAAGTAGCGGCCGAAGAACTGCGAGATCAGGCCGAGGCCCATCGGGAACTGGTAGGCCTGGCCCTTGTGGTACGCGTAGACGTGATGCCGGTAACCGGTGAACTCGGTGAACTGGGTGACGTAGTCCCACACGCGCTTGTTCGAGGTGTGGAACAGGTGCGCACCGTACTTGTGGATCTCGATCCCGGTATCCGGATCCGGTTCCGAGTAGGCGTTGCCGCCCATGTGGTAGCGACGATCGATCACCAGCACGCGTTTGCCCAGCTGGCTGGCGGCGCGTTCGGCGATGGTCAACCCGAAGAAGCCGGAGCCGACAACAATCAAATCGAACTGTGCGGTGGAGTTGGCGGAGTTACCCGGGGACGATGCGACGGTCACGGGAGCCCAGAGTATCGGAAGTCTGCGCCCGGCCCCGGCGGAGTCGCGAGGTGTGTGGTTGTGCACGCTGCCCAAGACCCATTTCAGCGCTTCTAGCTGGGCGATATGCGTCGTTTGGCCACCAGAACTTTGCCGAATGTTGGCAAAGCATCCCGCGGGCTCGGCGCGAGCTCGGCTCAGCTCGGGAAACCGACCTCGACCTCGAGGTCGCGGCGCTCGGTGTACATCCGCCAATAGAGCTCGCCGAGTTCGTCATTGCCGACGCGGGTGAGCTCCAGGCCCGCTGGCACCCACTCCGGGTGTTCGTCGACGATCTGCTCGGCCTTGCTGTTGCCGATCAGCGCGCCGACATTGAGCAAGCCGACGTAGACGCCGGTGTCGCGCAGTTCGGCGGCCATCTGTTGCAGGTATCCGCGCTGCGCGGCGAGCGCGACGCCGAAGTTCGACAGGTAGGGCATCGGGTGGCGATCGGAGGCCCCCGACGAGAACAGCAGCGCGCCGTCGCCGCGTTCGATCATCGCGGGCGCCAGCGCGCGGGTCATCAGGATCGGCGAGTAGAGCTTCAGTGCCAGCGGGATACGCAGCGCGGCGGGGTCGACATCGAGCGTGGCCGGGATGCGGTCGGCGATGTCGGCCGCTGCCCCGTGCATCGCGACGTCGATCGGCCCGAGTGTCGATTCGATGTGCGCGATCGCCGCGTCGACCTGCTTCTCGTCCGTGACGTCCGTGGGAAAGGCGGCGGCCTCGATGCCCTCGGCGGCGAGGTCGGCCGCGTGCCGCCGGGCCTTGTCAGGATTTCGCCCGAGCACCGCCACGCGGAAGCCTTCCCTGCCGAAGCGCCGCGCGGTTCCCATGCCGAGTCCCGGTCCGAATCCGAATATCGCAATGGTCTTAGGCATGGCCACCTCACTAAGTTGAGCATGGGTTCAAGTTAGCGTCGACCCTAACACTAACTTGAACCCAGGCTCAACATAATTCTGTGCTCGGATTTGTAGGATCGGCGAATGCCCGAGGACAAGCCGCTACGCAGCGATGCCCGCCGCAACCGCGACGCGATCGTGAGCGCGGCTCGTGCGGTCTTCGAGGAACGCGGTCTCGACGCCCCACTCAAGGACATCGCCGCCCGCGCCGGTGTCGCGATCGGCACCCTGTACAACCGCTTCCCCACCCGCGACGACCTCATCGCCGCCGCCGTCGAAGACCGCATCGAAGCGGGCGGGCGCATCGCCGAGCAAGCGCTCGCGATCCCCGACCCCTGGGAAGCGTTCGTCTACTTGGTGGAAATGATCTGCGAACTCCAGGCCGGCGACCGTCTCATCAGCGGACTGGCCGTCCGCGCCGCGCCGAGCACCGCCATCGCGGCGGCCCAAGCGACCGGACACACCGTGATGCGCCAAATCATCACTCGCGCACAGCAATCCGGAGCCCTTCGCGCCGACTGGGTGCTCGAGGACATCGCCTTCATCACCTGGTCCCACACCAGAATCCTCGAAGCCACTGCCACCATCGCGCCGACCGCGTGGCGCCGCCACCTCGCCCTCACTCTCGACGGTCTGCGCGCCGACGCCGCCCATCCCCTCCCGGTTCCCCCGCTGACCGAGGAACAGCTGATGGAATCTCTGCGCAGGCCGCACCCGGAAAGCCGGTCATAGCACCGCAGTACGCGGGGCGGAGGTTCGGGCGAGCGTCAGTAGCGCCGAGATGTCCAGCGGGGCTGAGCGATCCAGGTCGCGGTGGGGCGGGATGCGGCGAGGAGGAAGACGGCGAGCGGGAGGACGAGGCTGGTCAGGCTGGGAATCCAGGCGCGGTGGACGAGAGCGGAGACGCTGCCGACGAGGCCGGTGAAGACGGCGAGCAAGGGGTCGGCGACGGGGCCTTCGGTGGGGTACCAGTCGATCGCGTAGTCGGGGTGGTAATCGGCGAGGGCGTAGACGAGGGCGGCCGCGGCAAGGACCGACAGGACGCCGGAGGCGATGACGACGGTGTAGCGGCCCGCTTCGTCGCGGCGCGACATCAGGAAGACGCCGTAGCCGAGGGCCGCGGCGGCGAGGAGGGCGCCGAGGCCGGCGAACAGCACGAGCGAGCTGTCGACATGCGGCTTTCGGTCGCCGAACAACTCCAGGATGACCTTGGCGCCCCACAGATTGCAGAGCGCGGTGAGCCCGGCGAGCGCGATGGTGAGGCCGGGGATCAGCTCGTTCGTGGACGACGGGCGCGTCGTGATGGCACCTTCGGTGGTCATGTCGTACGTCCTCCCCGTCAATGGTGGCGTGGTGATAGTAGAACGGTCGGCCGGTCGGCATTCAGTATGCGGACCGGCCGACCGGGTCGGGTGATCTAGAGCCGGGCTTCGGCGTAGACCTTCATGGCGTCACGGACGAACTCCGTGGTCCCCGCGCCGTGCACGTCGTAGTTCGCGCGGAAGCGGTCATCCGCGACGTACATCTCGCCCAGGCCGATGAAGGCTTCCTTCACCACCTCACGTCCCTGCCAGCCCTCGCCGATCCAGGCATGGTGCCTGGCGACAACGGCCTGCACCTCGGCGCTGTCGACCGCGAGACCGGCGGTATGTGCCGCGCCGTAGTCGGCGGCGATGTCCTTGGCGGTCTGCATGAAGTCTTGCTTCTGCGTCGCGCTCTTCGCACGCCACCACTTGTCGCCGCTCTCGTAGGCGTCCTTGCCCCAGCGTTCGATCACCTCATCCTTGTACTGAGTGTGGTCGAACCCGTCGAAAACCTCTGCTGCCATGAGTTGTTCACCTCGTTCCGTCTTGTGCAGCGTGGATTGCACCGACTCGATTTGGCGCCGGATCCGATCCTGTTCCTGCCGAAGCAGTTCCAGGTGCGTGCGCAGTGCGGCGGCGGGATCCTTTTCGCCTGCCAGAACTTCGGCGATGACCGGAAGGCTCAGGCCGAGTTCGCGCAGGAGCAGGATGCGTTGCAACCGCACCAGGGAGTCCTGGTCGTAGTAGCGGTACCCGTTGGCGCCGATCCGGCTCGGCGCCAACAGCCCGAGCTGGCCGTAGTGGCGCAGCGTGCGGCTGGTGGTCCCCGCCGCCTTGGCCAGATCCTGGATGGACCATTCCTGGGTGCCCATGACCTTCGTCCTCCCTTCTCTCGTGTCGGTGCTTCCAGCATGCAAGTTGACGTAACGTCAAGGTCAACCTCAATTATGTGCAGCTCAGCGGGCTGCCGCCAAGACCGGCTCCGCGGCGATCGGGGTGACGGTCGCGGTCGACGCGGCGGCAGTTGCCGGTTGCGCAGGCGCGACCGGGATCGGCGTCGGTGTTCCGGTCTTGGGCCTGCCCGCCAGCTGGCCGAGCACCGTGCCGCCGAGTGCGATGGCCAAACCGACGATCTGCGGCGCGGTGAGTGCCTGGCCGAGCGCGATCCACCCGATCACCGCGGCCGACACCGGGCTCAGCAGGCCGAGGAAGGCGACCGAGGTGGCGGGCACCTTCGAGATGCCACGCACCCAGAGCCAGTAGGCCAGCGCGGTGCCGATGACGCCGATGTAGAGGTAGCCACCGACGGCCCTGCCGTCCATCGCGGGCGGTGCGCCCTCGATGAGCAGCGCCAACGGGAGGATGAAGAGCCCACCCGCGGTGAGCTGCCAGCCGGTCAGCGCGAGCGGTCCGACGCCGTCCGGCCGTCCCCAGCGCTGCGTGAGCACGGTGCCCGCCGCCATCGAGGCGGCGCCGAGCAGTCCGGCGATCACGCCGACGGTGTCGAGTTGCGCGGTGCCGCGCAGCACAACCAGTGCGACGCCGAAGATGCCGATGAGTCCGGCAATCACCTTGCGGCCGTTGGGCTTTTCGGCGAGCAGCACGGTGGCGAAGGCGAGCGCGAACATCGGCGCGACCGCGCCGAGGACGCCTGCGACACCGCCGGGCAGCCGGTACGCGGCGAGGAACAGCAGCGGGAAGAAGGCGCCGATGTTGAGGACGCCGAGCACTGCGGCGCGGCCGATCCAGCGGCCGTGCGGCAGCATCCTGGTGAGGGCGAGGAGCACGAGACCTGCGGGCAGTGCGCGCATCAGCGCGGTGAACAGCGGGCGGTCCGGCGGCAGGAACTCGGTGGTGACGGCGTAGGTGGAGCCCCAGACGATCGGCGTGAGGGCGGTGAGCGCCAGGGTGCCCGCGTAGGAATTTCCGGTCTGCGGGGTGGTGCTTGTGGACATGTCGTTCGCTCCTCATTGATAATCTCAACGTTGAAATATCTACCCGCTCAGGTCCCTCAGCGTCAAGTAGATGAATGTTAAGATTCTTAAAGCGGAGAGGAGAGACCCGTGGCGGATGCGGTTGACCTGTTCACCCAGCACTGGAATCGGGAGCGGCCCGATGTCGATGTGTCGCCGATGGCGGTGATCGGCCGAGTCCAGCGGCTGTCGCGACTGTTCGAACAGGAGCTGAAGCAGTTCTTCAGCCAGTTCGGCATGGAGTTCTGGGAGTTCGACGTGCTCGCCACGCTCCGCAGATCCGGCGGCGACGAAGGACTGACCGCAGGCGCGTTGATCAAGGTCGCCATGGTGACCTCGGGCGCGATCACCAACCGCATCGATCGGCTGGTGGCGAAGAACTGGGTCGAGCGCCTGCCGTGCCCCGAAGACCGCAGGGTGATCCGGGTCCGACTCACCCCGGAGGGCCGCAAGACGATCGACGACATCCTGCCCAAGCACATGGACAACGAGCAGCGCATCCTCGCCGTCCTGGACCTACCCGCGCGCGAACAACTCGCGGGCCTGCTCCGAACCCTCGCCGAATCACTCGGCGACGGAGTACCTGACTAGGACCGGCCGCCCAGTTCGACGCCCGCCTGAGAGCTGTCCGGCGCAATATCAGGCGGCGCAGCCTCCGACCTGGCACCAGGCGAAACACCCTCCGGCACAACGCCTGTCGGAGCACTGTCCGGTATAGCGACAGGCGGCGCGACCTCTGGCAGCGGACCAGTTGGCGCACCCTCGGGTGCCACGCCCGTCGGGGCGCCCGAAGGAATCGGGTGGTTCGGGGTTGGGCGCGGCGTCGGTGTGGATGCGGTGGTCGGGGCGGCGGTGGCGCCGGGTGCGGCACCCGAGGCCGCGGGCGGGGTGGTGGCGCCGGAGGGTGCGGCAGCTGGGTCGGGGACCAGCTGCATCAGCGTGGTGAAGTCGACGACCTGTGCGCCAAGGGTTTCCGTCGCGATGATGACGCCGTTGGTGAACATGCGATAGGTGCCCGCGTTTTCCGGGAGCACCATTTCGGGGCCGATCGGCTGGCCGACCGCGCTGGCGGCGCCGCCGATGCGCCGGTATTCGATGTCGATCGGCGACTCCGCGACAGCGGTCTGCCTGCGCGGATCCGTTGGCGCGTTTGGTGTTTCGGGCACGGCGGGACCGACGTCGAAGGCGTAGATGTCGGCGGGCTCACCGCCGTCGGGCGCCGAGGAGTATTCGGTGCGCAGGATCCGGCCGTCGCGCAGCAGCACGGTGCCCGCGGTGGCGGCGATGGCGGCGGCCGTGCGCGGATCCTCCTTGACCGTGCCGGGATACACCTGGCAGTCGGTGGTGTCACAGGTCTGCGCGTACGGATACCGGTGCTCGGCAAGGACATACGACCGTGCGGCGATCGCCTGCGCGCGCAATGCCTCGACCGCACCCTTGTCCGCCCAGTTGGCCTGCACTTCGGCCGGCACGACGCCGAGCAGATAGTCCTCCACGTCGACCCGGTTGACGGTGCGCGCCAGACCGTTCTCCGTGGCCACGCCGAGCGCGCCGCGATAGCCCGTGCCACCGCACAGGGTCAGGTGTTCGGCGGCGGGGCGGCCGGGGCCCGGATCGATCGGATACACCCACGGGTCGGCCGTGTCCCCCTGCCACACCACGGCACCGTCGCAACCGACCGTCACCACCACGTTGGCGCCGCCGTTGGGTAGCGGGGTGAGATGCGCGGCCTGTCCGCCGCCGAATTCCTGACCGGCGACGCGCAAGCCCGCATCGGCATATGTGTCGAGCGTGGAATCGTCCTGAGTGGTGAGCCGGATTCCGACGGTAGTTGCCGGGGCAGTGCTGAATTTCGCGCCGGGATAGTAGTGCGCCAAGATGCGTTCGGCGGTCCACCCTTCTTGCGCGTTCGCGAACGCACCGAGCTGACTCATCCCCCTGCCGTGCCCCGGGCCCGCCACGGTGCGATACGGCATCTCCGCCGGCCATGCCCACAGCACGAGCACGGTGCCGGCCACCACTGCCGCACTACCTGTGACGAGCATCGAACGTCCAGGTAGTGCGGGTTGTAGTCGACCGCTTCGTGTTCGTGGTGTGCTGCGCGCGGATTTCACGCGCAGTCGTGCTCCCCCCGTGCTCTGCAAGTCCGGTGCTGTGTGGCGTCGCATCCGTTCACTCCCACGGTTTTCCAGGGCCGGGCGGATTCGATACCTGTCGGCATGTCGTTCCATCCGGCCGCATTCCGAGAGCTACATTCGAGCAATCACATAATCCTCAACCAGAGGTTTAGATTTGTGACAGTTGTGACTATTGTGATCGTTGATACATCAGGAAGCAACCCTGATTCGCTGGCGATTCACTGGTTCGACCTGAATGGAGAAGCTCGTGCCCTACCGCAAACCGAAACGTTCCTACGTGCTCCCGGTTGTCACCACGCTGGCGGTAGCGGCCCCGCTCGCGGTGCTGACGATGAGCGACTCGCCCGACTACCGCTCGACCACCGGCACCGAGCTGGCCGCCGTCCCCGCCCAGCTCGCCGAGGTCGTGCTGAACTCGACGCCCGACATCGTGCTCCCGCTGCGCGAACTCACCGGGCTCGACCTGCCTGATCTGCACCTGTCCGATCTGCGGATGCTGCCACTGCCCGCATCCCTCCCGATTCCAGAGGGCCTACCCCTACCGCCTGGCGTCGAGCTACCCAAGGAAATCCCGCTACCCCGGCTGAATTCCCCGACCACTCCCGGCCAGCAGAGCGCGCCAGGTCAGTTCTCCACACCTGGATCGAACGCCACTCCCGGACAGAGTCGGACTCCCTTCCCTGGACAGGCCACCGCGCCAGGGCAAGCCAACACACCAGGCCAGGCCACCTACCCCGGCCAAGCCACCACACCAGGGCAAGCCACGTTCCCCGGACAAGCCACCACTCCGGGCCAGGCGACGGTTCCCGGACAAGCCACCGCACCCGCACCGAACGCCATCCCAGGACAAACCACCGCACCAGGGCAGGCGACGGTCCCCGGCCAAGCCGCCGCACCGGGCCAGACCACCTTCCCCGGACAAGCCACCGCACCCGCACCGAACGCCATCCCAGGACAGGCCGCTACACCGGGACAGGCGACGTTCCCTGGCCAAGCCGCCGCGCCAGTGCCGGGCGCTGTCCCCGGACAAGCAGTCGCACCTGCACCGAACGCCGCCTCCGGACAGGCCGCGGCACCTGGGCAATTCACCTCGCCGGGACAAGGCTCATTCCCCGGACAGGCAGTCGCGCCGGGACAGAGCGCGTTCCCCGGCCAAGCCGCGGGTCCAGGACAAGCAGGTGTTCCTGGTCAGGCCGCACCGAACGCCATCCCAGGACAGGCCGCCGCACCGGCGCAAAACACCGCGCCTGGACCGATCCCCGCACAAGCACCTGCAGGCACCCCAGCGCCGAACGCTCCGGCGCCTGGCATCCCGGCTGATAACTCGGGCCAAAGCCAAACTCCGGCAACGGTTTCCGGACAGTCCGCGGAGTCGACACCCGGCGCGATGTTCGTTGCCGACCCGAGCAGGCTCGAGCCGGGCACCACGCCCGACACCCCCGCGCTTGCACCCGGTGCGGTGCCGCCGAACCTGGTCGACCAGGTCGGCGCGCAGGTCAAAGAACTTTCCAGGGACACCCCGTTCAGCGTGGTCGCGGTGACCGCGGCGAATCTGGCGGACACCAAGACGATGGTCCGCGCCAGGCAGTCCAACGGCAGCTGGGGTCCGTGGTTCAGCACCGAACCGGTGGACACCCGCCGCACCGATCACACCGCGCCCGGCGGCAAGACCGGCACCGAACCGATCTACGTCGGCACCACCAAGGCGGTGCAGCTGCTGACGACCCGCAAGCCTGCCGCCGCAACGGCGCCCGACCCCACGGACGCCGCACCGCTGGTGCCGCGCTCGGACGATCCGGCGCAGATGTCCGGCGTCGACCTGACCGCGGTCCTGATCGATCCGGGCCGCGGCGCCATCGACGGCGCGCTGCACAAGGTCGCCGCGGCGCTGCCCGGCGGCGGTCCCACCTTCATCAGCCGTGAGGGATGGGGCGCCGACGAAAGCATTCGCTGCGATGGGCCCACCTACGACGACGGCCCCGGCGGCGACGGCCTCGGCGGGATCACGGTGCACCACACCGCAGGACGCAACGACTACTCGAAGGAAGAATCCGCGGGCATCGTCCGCGCGATCTACACCTATCACGCACAGACGTTGGGCTGGTGCGACATCGGCTACAACGCGCTGGTCGACAAGTACGGCCAGGTGTTCGAGGGCCGCTTCGGCGGACTCGACCGCGCGGTGCAGGGCGCGCACGCGGGCGGGTTCAACGAGAACACCGCTGGTGTCGCGCTGATGGGCAACTACATGTCCGAATCGCCGACCGCCGAATCCATCGACGCCCTCGGCAGTTTCATCGGCTGGCGGGCCAAGATCGCCCACCTCGACCCGATCGGGTACACCACCATGTACTCCGAAGGCACGGAGTACACCTCCTACGCCATGGGTCAGGCGGTGAACCTGCCGATCGTGTTCGCACACCGCGACGTCGGCAACACCAGCTGCCCCGGCGACGCCCTCTACGGCATGATGGACCGGATCCGCACGATCGCCGCCGGTACCGCAGGCGGATTCACCCCGGCGCCAAGCGATTACCGCGCCGCCCCGCCCAGCGACCAGGGCACCGGGACCGCCCCTGCGCCACAGCAGGCCGCACCACAGCAGGCCACGCCACCGCAAGCCGCGCCGCAGCGCCCCAAGCCCGATCTCACCCAGCTGGCCGCGCTGGCCAAGAAGCTGTTCGACATGGTGGATCAGAATCCGATTGCCAAGCACTGGGTCGACAAGGGCGGCGCCCGTGGACCGCTCGGCGCCGTGCAGTCCGAGCCGCAGCCTGCCGCGCACGGCCAGCAGTACGCCAGGTTCGCCAACGGCTACGTGTACACGGCGCAGGACGGCCAGATCGTCGAGGTGCTCGGCGCGATCCTCGACCGCTTCCTGCAGCTCGGCGGCGACGCTGGCGTGCTCGGCCTGCCGACGAGCAACGCCTACACGATCCCGAACGGGCTGCGCTCGGACTTCCAGAATGGTTCGCTCATCCTCAACCAGATGACCGGCATCGTCACCACGGTCTGGAAGACCTACAACGACACCTACCAGCAGGAAGTGGCGCGCAGCGCGCCGGTCCCCGCACCGGCTCCAGCGCCAGCGGCGGTCCCGGCACCTGCGGTGACACCGCCGCCGGCCGAGTCCTCGGCACCCGCCGAAGCACCTGCCGCTGCCCAGGCCCCACTCCAAATCCCTTCCCAAGCAGAAGTATTCGCTCCTGACCGGACGCCCGCCCCCGCAGGCTGACCCCGGTTCACTCGCACTCGGAGCTCGCCGCCCGTGACCTCGTCACCGGCCGCGGGCTCCGAGTTCGTTTACGGCACTGCACTTTTGGGAACGCTCAGACCCACCAGCGTTCCAGGACGCGGGCGACACCGTCGTCGGAGTTGGATTGGGCCACCTCGTCGGCGGCCGCGATGGCTTCGGGGTGCGCGTTGGCCATCGCGACGCCGTGGCCTGCCATGGTGAGCATCGGGACGTCGTTGGGCATATCGCCGAACGCGACGATGTTGGTCGGCTCGACACCGAGGCGCTGGGCGACCAGCGCGAGACCGGACGCCTTGGTGACGCCGGGCGCGGACAGTTCGATCAGCCCGTGCTCGGTGGAGTAGGTGATGTCGGCGCGCTCCCCGATCAGCGGCGCGAGCACGGTGCGCATCTCGGAGCTGCGCGCGCCGGGTAGTCGGATCAGCATCTTGATGGCGGGCGCGTCGATGACTTCGTGCCTGGCCACCGAGGTGTCGTCCGGGTTCAGCCAGGCGTGCTCGTAGAGCGGGGAGCTGACGAACTGCGGGGTGACCGCGTCGTGCGCGCTTGCCCCGACCCGTTCGGCCGCGAGACCACACCCCGGCAGCGCCTGCTCGGCGATGTCCGCAAGCAAGGACAGCGTCGCCACATCCAACGTCATGCTGGCCAGCACCCGATCGGTGGCGCTGTCGTAGATCACCGCCCCGTTGCCGCACACGCACAGCGGCGCGTAGCCGAGTCCGTTGACGACCGGATCAATCCAGCGGGGCGGGCGTCCGGTGGCGAGCACGAACGGCACACCGTCGCCGATCAGCGCGTCGACCGCGGCCTTGGTGCGCGCGGTGACCCGCTCGTCGTGATCGATGAGGGTGCCGTCGACATCGGTGGCCACCATCTTCGGCTTGGGCAGGTGCAGGAGGGTCACCCATTCCATCCTGCACGACAACCATCCCGTCGTGCCCGGCGTATCGCCAGGAAGGTGGCCGCGGGCGTGTGTTCGAACCTACGGGGCGGGCTTCCATGTGGACTGGCCGTTGCCCTCGGCAGGAGTCGGCGCGGCCGGTGGCACCCCGGGCGACTGCTGCCACGGAGCCATTTGGGTAGGTGCCACGTCAGCCGGCTGCGCCGGCGGCGCGGCCGACGCCTGCCACGGAGCTTGTTCGGTGGCAGGCGGCTGCGACCAGGCGTTCTCCGGCGCGACGGGCGCGCCCCACGCCTGCGGCCCTGACGGCGGCTGCTGCCAAGCGTTCTGATCGGGCACCGCGGCACCGGGCTGCTGACCGGTCGGCGGCACGCCGTATCGGCCAGGCTGCGATGGGAACTGCGCGGCCTGCGGCGGATAGGGGCCGTACTGTGCCGTCGCGCCGGGCACGTGGGCCAGCCAGCGGCTCGTCGCAGGCACCAGGAGCAGGATCGCGGTCGCGATGGGGAAGATCAGCGCGAACAGTCCGCTGCCGCCATTGATGAGCGTGCTGTTCCGCGAACTGTCGATGGACTGAGCGATCACGAATCCGGCGATCCCCACCATGATCGCCACGGCACAGCCGACCACGATGAGCAGTCGCCCGAACCGCTTCCGGTTGAACAACGCGATCGTGCCGACGCCGAGCAGCACCCCCGTCACCACTCCGACAACGCCACTCACGACGGCCCAGGTCCGAAACCAGCTTTGCCCTAACACCCCGCCGGTGTCGTACTCACCGATCAGGCTCTCGAAGTCGACGATCCCGACGACCATATTGAGTGCGCCGCCGAACAATTGGCCGACGGCGCCGACGCCGGCGAGTACTCCTGCGGTGATCGCGGTGGCGCCCGACGGCGGCGATCCGACGGCAGGATATGCCGGATACGGGGTGTACCCACCCGGATATTGCGGATTACTCATGACGTCCCCTCCCGCGCGTCGAACCGCGCGCTCCCGTGCCGCCAGAATAATGGACATGCCCGAACGTCGCGTGCCACGCGCGACCGGGTTTACGTCCTTATGATCAGGGGCTAATACTCGACGCTGGTCCATCCAGCCGAAAGACCACGAGGACTGATGACCGGCTTCCTGCTACGACGCGCGCTTCACTATGTCGTGCTGTTGCTGCTGGCGTCGTTCCTGACGTTCAGCCTGGCGTCACTGACGTTCAAGCCGCTGGACAGTCTGGAACAGCGCAACCCGCGACCACCCCAATCGGTCATTGATGCGAAAGCTGAAGAGCTGCATCTCAACGATCCGATCCCGCAGCGCTATATCACCTGGTTGAAGGGAATCCCGCAAGGGGATTTCGGCACGACGCTTGCCGGTCAGCCGGTGAGTGAGGAGTTGCCGCGCCGGGCGATGGTGAGTTTGCGGCTGCTGATCATCGGATCTTTGGTCGGCACGGTGCTCGGCGTCTTGATCGGCGCGGCGGGCGCGATCCGGCAGTACAAATTCAGCGACTACTTCACCACCATCATCGCGCTGCTCGTCCTCAGCACACCGGTGTTCCTCTTGGCGACACTGCTGAAGTACGGTGCGCTGGAAATAAATTCGCTCACCGGGACGCAAATATTCCTCTACACCGGCGAGACCTCGGCCAACCGGATCGACGGCTTCTGGCCGCAATTGCTCGACCGGGCGCAACACATGGTGTTGCCGACGGCCGGTCTCGCCCTCGGCGCCATGGCGGGGTACAGCCGCTACCAGCGCAACGCCATGCTCGACGTGCTGCAGAGCGATTTCATTCGTACCGCCCGTGCCAAGGGTCTGACCCGCGGCAAAGCGCTCTACAAACACGGCTTGCGCACGGCGCTGATCCCGATGGCGACACTGTTCTCCTACAGTCTGCTCGGCCTGATCACCGGTGCGACGTTCACCGAGAAGATCTACGGCTGGCACGGCGTCGGTGAGTGGCTCGTCGACTCGATCAACGCCCAGGACATCTACCCCGTGGTCACGGTGACCGCGTTCTCCGGATTCGTGGTGTTGGTGTCCGGGCTGCTCGCCGACGTCGTGTTGGCTCTGCTCGATCCCAGGGTGCGTGTGCAATGACCGAAGCCGAGATCATCGTCCAAGGCGCGCCCGAGCCTGCCGCCGCAGGCCGTGGCAAGTTGGTGTTGCGGCGGTTCCTCCGCAACAAACCCGCCGTGATCGGCGCGGTCGTCCTGATCCTGCTGTTCATCGCCAGTTTCGCACTGCCGCCACTGCTTCCGTACGACTACCAGCAGCTCGACTACACCGCGCTGCTGAAGCCGCCGAGTGCCAAGCACCCGTTCGGCACCACGCAGATCGGGCAGGACGTGCTCGCCCAGACCTTGCGCGGCATGCAGAAATCACTCGTCATCGGTTTCTGCGTTGCCCTGTTCGCCACCATCATCGCCGCGACCGTCGGCGCGACGGCCGGGCTGATCGGCGGCTGGACCGACCGGGCGGCCATGTGGGTCATCGACCTGATGCTCGTGATACCGAGCTTCATCATCATCGCGCTGTTCGCGCCGAAGACCAAGGGCAGCGGGTCGATTCTGCTGCTCATCCTGCTGCTCAGCGTGTTCAACTGGCCGATCAGCGCGCGCCTCGTTCGCGGCATGACGCTGAGCCTGCGCGACCGCGAATTCATCAAGGCCGCACGGTATATGGGCGCGCCGACCCGCAAGGTGATCCTCAGCCACGTGCTGCCGAACATCGCCTCGATCCTGATCATCGACACCACGCTCGCCGTCGGCGCGGCGATCATGTCCGAAACCGGGTTGAGCTTCCTCGGTTTCGGTGTGCAGCCGCCGGATGTCTCGCTCGGCTCGCTGATCGCGGCGGGCACCAAATCGGCGCTGACCTATCCGTGGCTGTTCCTGTTCGCCGGTGGCGTGCTGATCACCATCGTGTTGTGCGCCAACCTCGTCGGTGACGGACTGCGCGACGCGTTCGACCCCTCCGCCGCACGGGCCCGCTCGAAGAAGAAGGCAAAGGTATGACGGGCGCAGACCCCACCGAGAAGGCGACGGTCGAAAAGAACTTCACCGCACCGCTGTTGGAGGTGACCGACCTGCGCGTCTCCTTCCCCAGCGAGGAGGGCCGCATCGATGCGGTGCGCGGCGTCAACTACACCGTGTCCGACGGCGAGGTGCTCGCCATCGTCGGCGAATCCGGCTCCGGCAAATCGGTGTCGTCGCTTGCGGTGATCGGGCTGCTGCCGGAGCAGGCGCGTATCGCCGGTTCGATCCGCCTGCGCGGCCGCGAGCTGCTCGGTCTCGGCGATCGCGAATTGTCCAGGCTGCGTGGCAGTTCCATCAGCATGGTGTTCCAGGACCCGCTGTCGGCGCTGACCCCGGTGTACCGGGTCGGCGAGCAGATCGCCGAAGCCCTACTGGCACACGGCGATATGAGCAAGACCGAGGCGGCCAAGCGCGCGGTCGACCTGCTCGAGCTGGTCGGCATCGAGGATGCCACGGTGCGCGCCAGGGCATTCCCGCACGAGTTCTCCGGCGGCATGCGCCAGCGGGTGGTCATCGCCATGGCGATCGCCAACGATCCCGCGCTGATCATCTGCGACGAGCCGACCACCGCGCTGGACGTCACGGTGCAGAAGCAGATCCTGAACCTGCTGCGCAAAGCGCGCGATATCACCGGTGCGGGCGTCATTATGATCACCCACGACATGGGCATCGCGGCGACGCTCGCCGATCGGGTCGCGGTGATGTATGCGGGCAAGATCGTCGAAACCGCCACCACCACAGAGCTTTTCAACGCTCCTCGGATGCCGTACACGGTGGGCCTGCTCGGCTCCATCCCGCGGCTGGACCGGCCACCGCGCACGCCGCTCATCCCGATCGTCGGCGCACCGCCCGCCATGCACGCGCTGCCGCCTGGCTGCTCGTTCGCGCCGCGCTGCCCGATCTCGATCGCCGAATGCCTGGTCGCCGAGCCGCCGTTGGAGAAGACCAACCCCGGACACGCGGCCGCCTGCATCCGCACCGCTGAGGTCGGCACCGACGCGCTGTTCGAGGCCTACCGGCACGAAGTGGACGAACCGCAGAGCGAGGCCGACACCGGGGACCGGGTGGTGCTGCGGGTTTCGGAACTGGTGAAGACGTTCCCGATCACCTCGGGCATCCTGATCCGCAGGCGCAAGGGCGAGATCCGCGCGGTCGACGGCATCAGCTTCGAGGTGCGCGAGGGCCGCACGCTGGCACTGGTCGGCGAGTCCGGTTCCGGGAAGTCGACAACGCTGACCCAGATCCTGGAACTGGTCGCGCCGGAATCGGGCCGGATCGAGATCATGGGCAGCGACGTCGCGACCCTGACCAAGACACAGAAACGCGGCATCCGCCGGAAGATGCAGATCGTCTTCCAGGATCCGACCGCCTCACTGGACCCGCGCCTGCCGATCTTCGACGCGGTGGCCGAACCGCTGCGCATCGACGGCCGCTCCGCCGACGAGATCGCCCGCCGGGTACCGGAATTGCTCGAACAGGTCGGCCTGCGCCGCGATCATGCCGAGCGCTACCCCGCTGACTTCTCCGGCGGTCAGAAGCAGCGCATCAGCATCGCCAGGGCGCTCGCGCTCGACCCGAGCATCCTCGTGCTCGACGAACCGGTGTCGTCGCTGGACGTCTCCATCCAGGCCGGCGTGCTGAATCTGTTGCGCGCCTTGCAGGTCGAGCGCGGGCTTTCGTACCTGTTCGTCTCGCACGATCTGTCCGTGGTGCGCAACCTGGCACACGACATCGCCGTGATGTATCGCGGAAAGATCGTCGAATCCGGTCCGGCGGAACAGATTTTCGCGGATCCTCGGCACGAGTACACCCGGAAACTGATCGATGCGGTACCGGTGCCTGCCGTCAGCCGATAGAAGGAGAGCGCGATGGGGATTCGAGCGAGGAGCACGCGTGCACTGCGATGGGCGATACCCGTCGTCGCGGTCGGCCTCATCGCGACAGGCTGCGGTTCGGGTGACACCGAATCGACCGCCGGTGTCTCCAGCTCGCTCGGCAGCAGCAGCGACATCAACCCGAAGAACCGGGATGAGCTGCGCGACGGCGGAAATCTGCGGCTGGCCACCACCTCGTTCCCTGCCAACTGGAACACCCTGGCCACCGACGGCAACGAGGCCGAGATCGCCGACATCGAACGACCGTTGATGCCGCGCGCCTTCGACACCAACGCGGCGGGCGAGCTCACCGTCAATCACGACTATTTCACCGATGTCCAGCTGACCAGCACGTCCCCGCAGGTGGTCACCTACACGATCAACCCGAAAGCCGTGTGGTCCGACGGCAATCCGATCACCTGGGAGGACATCCGCTCGCAGGCGAAGGCGCTCGACGGCACGGACAAGCGCTTCCTGATCGCCATCACCGTCGGGTTCGATCGGGTGGAGAAGGTGGAGCGCGGGGTCGACGACCGGCAGGCCGTCATCACGTTCAAGCAGCCCTTCGCCGAATGGCGGGGGCAGTTTGCGGGGAACATGTCGCTGTTCCCCAAGTCGGTGACCGCGGATCCGGAGACCTTCAACAAAGGCCTGGTCGACAACATGGGTCCGACCGCCGGACCGTTCCTCGTGCAGTCCACTGATCGTGGGCAAGGCCGAATCGTGTTGGGCCGCAACTCGAAATGGTGGGGCGACAAGCCGAAGCTGGACACCATCACCTACTCGGTGCTCGATCGCACGGCATGGGTGGCCGGGCTGCAGAACAACGAGCTCGACGCGGCCTTGCTCGGCACTCTCGACGACACCACGACGGTGCGGAAGTCCTCGGGTGTCGTCATTCGACGGGCGCCAGGTAATCGCTGGCGGCACATCACGTTCAACGGCGCACCGGGTTCCATTCTCGCCGATCCCGCAGTGCGCGTAGCGATCTCGAAGGCGATCGATCGCCAGGGCATCGCCACCGCCGTGCAGAACGGCTTGGTCGAGAAGCCGAAACCGCTGAACAGCCACGTTTTCCTGGAGGGCCAGGCCGGCTACCAGGACAACAGCCTGCCGTTCGATCCGGCCGCCGCCGCCAAGGAACTCGACGCGCTCGGCTGGAAGCTCAACGGCGACACCCGCGAAAAGGACGGCCGCAAGCTGGTCATCCGTGACGTGATGTACAAGGACGACACCTGGGTGCAGATCGCGCAGATCATTCAGCAGAACCTCGCGCAGATCGGCGTGAAGATCGTCATCGACACCAAGCCGGGCGCAGGCTTTTTCACCGATGTCGTCATCCCCGGTGATTTCGACGCCACCCAGTTCGTCTTCGTCGGCGACGCGTTCCCGCTGAGCAGCATCCCGCAGACCTACGGCTACAACCCCGGCGACTGGCAGAACAACTTCGGCCACATCGGATCCGACGAACTGAACACCCTCATCGATCGCATGCTGTCCGAACTCGACCCGCAGAAAGCCATCGCGCTGGCCAACGAGGTGGACCGCAAGGTCTTCGAGGAAGGGCATTCCCTGCCGCTGACCCAGTCCGAAGGAAACTGGGGCGTGCGCGCCGACATCGCCAACTTCGGGTCGCCTGGGCTCGCGTCCTACGACTACACGAAGATCGGCTACCTGAAGTAAGAACGCAGCATTCCTGCGGAAAGGAGCGCATCCATGCGGATCCGTTCGATGACAACACGGCTGGTGATTCCGCTGATGGCGGTCGCCTTGGTCGCGACGGGCTGCGGCGGAGACGACGCGGAGGCACCGGAAGGTTCGGCGGCGGCGCTCGGCACCACCAACGACATCAATCCGAAAGACGTCAGCGAATTGCGCGACGGCGGCAACCTGCGCCTTTCGCTGAGCGCGCTGCCGCAGAACTGGAACAACCTGCACACCGACGGTAACGAAGGAAACACCCTCGCGTTGTCACGGCCGATGCTGCCGCGAGCGTTCAAAACCGATGCGGCGGCAAATCTCTCGGTCTACACCGACTACTTCACCGCCGTCGAGCTGACGAAAACCGAACCGCAGCAGGTCACCTACACGATCAATCCCAAGGCCGTCTGGTCCGACGGGACACCGATCACCTGGGCAGACATCCAATCCCAAGCCAACGCGCTGAGCGGGGCCGACAAGGCATTCCTGATCGCGAACAACATCGGCTTCGACCGCGTGGAAAAGGTCGAACGCGGCGTCGACGACAAGCAAGCCATCATCACCTTCAAGAAGCACTATGCCGACTGGCGTGGACAATTCGCGGGCAACAGCTTCCTGTACCCGAAGTCGGTGACCGCAACGCCAGAGGCGTTCAACAAGAGCCAGGTCGACGGGATCACGCTGACGGCGGGGCCGTTCCTTGTGCAATCCCTCGACCGGGGACAAGGTCGAGTTGTCCTCGGCCACAACCCGAAATGGTGGGGTGACAAGCCGAAGCTCGACACCATCACCTTCAGCGTGCTCTCCGCCGAAGCAACGATTCCCGCTTTGCAGAACAACGAAATCGACGCCACGGGTCTGGCGAGCCGGGACGAGTTGAAAACCGCGCGGAATACCCCCGGCATCGCGATCCGCCGCGCACCGGGTAACCAGTGGAACCACCTCACCTTCAACGGCGCTCCTGGCTCCCCCCTCGCGGACCCCAAACTGCGCGTGGCGATTCAGAAGGCCATCGACAGGCAGGGCATTGCGACCGCCATGCAGAACGGCCTCGTCCAAGACCCGAAGCCGCTCAACAATCACGTCTATCTGCAAGGCCAGCAGGGCTACCAGGACAACAGCCTCGGCTTCGACCCTGCCGCGGCCGCCAAAGAACTGGATGAGCTCGGCTGGAAACTCAACGGCGATGTCCGCGAGAAGGACGGCAAGAAGCTGGAGATCCGTGACGTCATGTACAACCAGGACGTCTGGGTGCAGATCGCACAGATCATTCAGCAGAACCTGGCCGCCGTCGGGGTCAAGCTGAACATCGAGACCAAGGCCGGGTCCGGCTTCTTCACCAAGGAAATTCAGCCGGGCAACTTCGACGTCGGGCAGTGGACTTGGCTCGGCGATCCGTTCCCGCTGAGCAGCCTCAACCAGATCTACGGGTACGACCCGAACGACGTGCAGGGCAACTACGGCCGAATCGGCTCCCAGGAATTGAACGACCTGATCGAACAGACCATCTCGGAACTCGACCCGAAGAAGGCAATCGAGCTGGCCAACAAGGTCG
This sequence comes from Nocardia sp. NPDC049149, assembly GCF_043197455.1. Classification (NCBI taxonomy): domain Bacteria; kingdom Bacillati; phylum Actinomycetota; class Actinomycetes; order Mycobacteriales; family Nocardiaceae; genus Nocardia; species Nocardia sp. NPDC049149. Next base: position 1,104,341 of record NZ_JBICTD010000001.1, on the reverse strand, counting down.
ACCGTAAGGTCTTCGAGGAGGGACACTCCTTGCCGCTCATGCAATCGCACGGCAATGTCGCGGTTCGCGACAACCTGGCGAACTACGGTGCGGCCGGGCTCGCGTCCCTGGATTACACGAAGATCGGTTTCCTGAAGTGAGTCCGGGCTTCATGAACGGAAGGACGTTCAGTGAGAATACGTAGCTCGAAATATATCGCGGTACCGCTGCTCGCGCTCGCGCTCTTCGCGGCGGGCTGCGGTGGCGACGACGAGGCCGCGCCGGAAGGCGCCCGTGCCGAGATCGGCTCGACCAACGACATCAACCCGCACGATGTCGGCGACCTACGCGACGGCGGCAATCTGCGGCTTGCGATCTCCGCATACCCGGCGAACTGGAACGCGCTGTCCAACGACGGCAACGACTACGAGATCGCGGGCGTCTTGCGGCCGATGATGCCGCGGGCGTTCACAACAGACGCAGCGGCGGATCTCACGGTCAATACGGACTACTTCACCGACATCAAGCTCACCAACACCGAGCCGCAGCAGGTCACCTACACAATCAACCCGAAAGCCGTCTGGTCCGACGGCACCCCGATCACCTGGGAAGACATCCAATCCCAAGCCAACGCGCTCAGCGGCGTCGACAAGACATTCCTGATCGCGCTCAACAACGGCTTCGATCGGGTCGAGAAGGTCGAACGTGGCGTCGACGACAAGCAAGCCATCATCACCTTCAAGACGCACTATGCCGACTGGCGTGGACAATTCGCGGGCAACAGCTTCCTGTACCCGAAGTCGGTGACCGCAACGCCAGAGGCGTTCAACAAGAGCTTGGTCGACGCGGTCGGCCCGACCGCTGGTCCGTTCATCGTGCAGTCCACCGATCGCGGCCAGGGCCGAATTGTGCTCGGCCACAACCCCAATTGGTGGGGCGCCAAGCCGAAGCTCGACACAATCACCTTCAGCGTCCTCGACTCGTCGGCGCTGATTCCCGCCCTGACGAACAATGAAATCGACGCGGTCGGCATCGGCACCCGCGACGAGTTGAAGACCGCGAAGAGCACCAACGGTGTCGCCATCCGGCGCGCGCCGGGCAACGGCTGGAGCCACCTCACCTTCAACGGAGCTCCCGGCTCCATCCTGGCGGATCCCAAACTGCGCGTAGCTATCTCGAAGGCCATCGACCGCCAAGGCATCGTCACGGCGATCCAGAACGGACTGGTCGAGGACCCGAAGCCGCTGAACAACCACGTCTACTTGCAGGGGCAGAAGGGGTACAAGGACAACAGTCTCGGGTTCGATCCTGCCGCCGCGGCAAAGGAACTCGATGAACTCGGGTGGAAGCTCAACGGCGATGTCCGCGAGAAGGACGGCAAGAAGCTGGAGATCCGCGATGTGATGTACCAGGACGACACCTGGATCCAGATGGCGCAGATCATGCAGCAGAACCTTGCCGCGGTCGGGGTCAAGCTGAACATCGACACCAAACCGGGCAAGGGGTTCTTCACCGAGGTGATCCAGCCGGGTGACTTCGATGCCGGACAGTGGAGCTGGATCGGCGATCCGTTCCCGCTCGGCAGCCTCTTCCAGATTTACGGATACAACCCGAACGATCTGCAGGGCAACTACGGGCGGATCGGCTCGCCGGAACTCAATAACCTGATCGAGCAGGCGGTCTCGGAACTCGACCCGGAGAAAGCCATCGAGCTGGCGAACCAGATCGATCGCAAGGTCTTCGAAGAGGGCTTCTCGCTGCCGCTGATGCAGTCCGCGGGCAATGTCGCGGTACGTGCCAACCTCGCCAACTACGGCGCGGCGGGCCTCGCCTCCCTGGACTACACGAAAATCGGCTTCTTGAAGTGAGTTTCGGATCGGGCCGCCCCCTGGCCTATCCGATCATCGTGACGATCGGCGCCCTGGCGGTATGTCTCGCCTGGGCGCCGTTCGGCGATTCGGACCAGGTGGCGATGTTGGCGACGGTGGCGCTCGGCATCATCGGGTACTCCGGCTACCGGATCGCGGTCGCACTGGGCGGTCTCGCATTCTGGCCGTCGGGAACGCCGCGCTCCGTGGGCATTTCCCGCATCCGGCAGCAGCATCGGCTGGTCAGCCGGTCCTGGCTGGAGATAAGCGGCACCGGCCGGCCGCGGTGGGTGCCGGTCTATTTCGACCCGATGCTGCTCACACTGACCGAGTCTCGCGCGGACCTCACCGACCGATCCTTGTCCGTGGCAGGTCATCGCCTCTATCCGGCGGGCCGCATCCGCGCCACCGAACCGCCGGGCAGGCTGATCGACAACCCGTCCATGCCCGCGCCGGACGCTCCCGCGTTGACGACCACAGCCACTCGCATCCACCGCCGTCTCCTGCTCGACGCACAGCCCACCGTCGCCGCACCCTTCGCGGCCCTCATGTGGATCTACGTCGACGGCGGCACCCTGATCACCTTCGTCGCCGCAACCACCGTCGCCGCTGCAGCGGCTCTCTGGCTCGCTGCCATCCGCGGCTCCGACCCCAGCTGACCAGCTCAGCACCGTCGCCGTGCCGCGGCACCGTCGAACGGGTGTGAGGTCGTGTGCGTAGCCTGGTTGGGGTCGAGATACCGGTGTCGAGGGGGATGTGGTGCACGACTACGGCAGTTTTGCGACGCAACCGTTGCCGATCCAACAACCCACGCGGCGCGCGACCGTGCCCGTCGCACTGAAAGGTGTTGGTGCCCACTCGGATGCGGCTGGGCTGGCTCGGGCGGGTCGACAGGTGGCGCTCGCCGGAGTCGTCAGCCGGGTAACCGGCTTCGCCAGGACACTCGTGATTGCCGCGGTGCTCGGCACCGCCGCCGTCGGCGACGCCTACAACGGCGCGAACAACCTGCCGACCATGATCTACGAACTGTTGCTCGGCAGCGTGCTCGCCAGCACTGTCGTTCCCGTGCTGACCAGGGCACGTCGCCACGGCCGCAAGCATTCTCGCGAGTTCACTCAGCGCGTGCTGGTCGCCGCGGTCATGGCGTTGCTTGCCGTCACCGTGCTCACGGTGCTGTGCGCGCCGCTGGTCGTCCGGGTGTTCGTCGCCGACGCCGCGCAGCGGCAGCTCGCCACCTGGCTGGCCTATCTGCTGTTGCCGCAGATCTTCTTCTACGGGGTGGGTGTCGTCGTCAGCGCGGTGCTCAACGTCCGCGACAGTTTCGCGACGGCGGCGTGGGCGCCGGTGGTGAACAACGTGATCGTCATGCTGACCGGCGCGGTGTTCGTGCTGCTTCCCGGCCCGGTCACCCTCACCCCCGCCTCGATGACCACCGCCCAGGTGCTGACGATCGGCGTCGGCACCACCGCGGGCATCGTCGGCCAGACCGGGTGGCTGGTTGCGGCGTTGCGGCGCAACGGATTCGCGTGGAGTTGGCGAGTGCGGCCGCTGCCGTACACCTGGCGTCCGGTCCGCTCCGGACTACCCGTCCTCGGCTGGCTCCTCCTGTACGCCGGGATCAGCCAGATCGGTGTCGCGGTCACCATGCGGGTCGCCTTCGACCACGGCGGAGTATCCATCTACACCTATGCCGAGCTGCTGTTCCAGGTCCCCTACGGCATTCTCGCCGCCTCGGTGCTGACCGTGCTGATGCCACGCATCTCCCGCGCCGCCGCCCTGGGCGACCACACCGCGGTGCTCACCGATCTCTCCCGTGGCGCCCGCTATCTCTGTGCCGCGCTGATACCGGTGGCGATGGCGATGAGCCTGCTCGGACCCGAGTTCGCCGAACTGGTGTTCACCGGCCGGGTCGACGCCGACGCCGCCAGGTTGATCGGTACCGCCGTCGCCTGCTCGACCTTCGGGCTCGCACCGTTCGCCCTGGTCATGTTGCAGATGCGAGTGTTCTACGCGGACAACGACACGCGCACCCCCACGATGATCAACATCGGCATGGTGCTGACGAAGGTGACGGTGCTTGCCGTGTCGGCGACCATGCTGCCCAATGAGCTCGTCATCGTGATGCTCAGCGTCGCAAGCTCACTCGCCTACGTGGCAGGCGCCACCATCGGCCATATCCTGCTCCGCCGCAGGCACGGCCTGCTCGGCTTCTCCGCCGTTGCCGTCACCGTCCACCGCGTGATCTGGGCAACGGCCCTCGCCGGCGCAGCGGGCCTGGCCGCCATCGCCCTGATACAGCACACCATCCGCACCCCGACCCTCGACCAACTCGCCACACTCGGCGCAGGCGCCGCCGTGGGTACCGCCGTCTTCCTGCTGGCCACCCACCTGATCGGCATCCCCGAAATCCGCACCGCCCGAACGCTACTCACCCGGTGAGCCGCTCCCACGCACGGTCACGGCAGGACTAACCTGTTCCCGTGCTGACGGAGGAAGTGCAGCTTCCCAAGGACTTTCGTCGGTTGTGGGGCGCGTTCACGGTCAGCCAGCTCGGGAGTTCACTCGGGGCGGGTGCGCTGCCGTTGATCGCGATCATCGTGCTCCAGGCGTCCGACTTTCGGGTGTCGCTGCTCGCCGCGCTCTCGGCCGTGGTCAGCGCGGCCATCGTGCTGCCACTCGGACCGTTCGTGGAGTTCCGCCGCAAGCGGCCGGTGCTGATCGGGGCCGACCTGTTGTGCTTCGCGGCGCTCGTAACCGTCCCGCTCGCAATGGCATTCGGAATGCTCAGTTATTGGCAGCTGTGCTTGGTGACCACCGTGCAGGTGCTCGGCACCATGGTTTTCAGTGCGGCCAGCGGGGCGCACCTCAAATCGCTGGTGCCGGAGTCGATGCTGACCGCCGCGAACAGTCGTTTCGAGACGACGTTCTGGACGGTGGGCGGTGTCGGCGCCCCGATCGGTGGGCTACTCATCGGGTGGTTCGGGGCTGGTGTCACCGTGTTGATCGATGCGATCAGCTATCTGCTGTCCGCACTGGGCATCCGCTCGATGCGGACACCCGAGCCGCCGCCACCGGTCGCGGACGTGGAACGCCACTGGGCCGCCGACATCCGCGCCGGGTGGGAGTACATCTTCCGGCACCGGGCACTGCACGCGCTGTTCTGGAACGCGATGGTCTTCGGTGGTGCGATCCGGCTCTCCGGGCCGCTGCTGGCGATCCTCATGCTGCGCGAACTGCGCCTCGCCCCTTGGCAATACGGGCTGGCGTTGGGGATCCCGACCTTCGGCGGGATCGTCGGCTCCCTGCTGACCGGGCGGCTGATCGCCCGGCTCGGTGCGCGCACCGTCCTGCTCGGCTTCGGCGGGCTGCGCACCTGCTGGCTCGGCTTCGTCGTGCTCGCTCCGCCAGGAGTCGCCGGGCTCGTCGTCATCGTTGCGGCCGAGACGATGCTGCTGTGCTGCGCGGGCGTGTTCAACCCGGTGTTCACCGCGTTTCGTATGCGTGCCACCGATGACCGCCACATGTCCCGAGTCGGCATCGCCTGGTCGGTCAGTGCGCGCACCTGCCAACCGGTGTTCATCGCCCTCGGCGGTGCCCTCGCTGCCGCGACCAGCGTTCGCTTCGCGCTCGGCTGCGCTGCCGTCGCCCTTCTGACCAGCTCACTTCTCCTTCCCTGGCGTACTCGGCCCAGCTGACATCCCTGCGCACCGTGGTCACGGGGCACTCCGAGCAAATTGGTCTGACCACTTGACCTCCTTACCTTTGGTAGCGCAGAGTGGGGGGTATGGCGTTGCAACCTGTGGTCAAGCGGTCAGTGTCGGGGGATGTCTTCGAGCAGATCGCGGCGGATGTGTTGAGTGGGGAGTTGGCGCCTGGGGCGACCTTGCCCAGTGAGCGACAGTTGGCTGAGGCGTTGGGGGTCTCGCGGCCCGCGGTGCGGGAGGCGTTGCAGCGGCTCGCAGCGGCCGGGCTGGTTTCGGTTCGGCAGGGGGATGCGACGACCGTGCTGGACTATCGACGGGGGGCAGGACTCGAGGTGTTGCCTCGGCTGTTGGTGCAGGGCGGGGAGCTCGATCCAGCGGTGGCGCGCAGCATTCTCGAGGCGCGGCTGCACAACGGACCGAAGGTGGCCGAGCTCGCCGCGGCGCGCATGGCCGCGACCCACGCAGATCAGCATTCGAGCACCGCCGACGGGATCCGCGAATCGGTGCGCGCCGCGTTGACGGACAGCGTGGAAGCGCTTGCGGCAGATACCGATCCGGTGCAGCAGCAGCGACATGCGATGGACTTCTGGGATCACGTGGTCGATGCCGCCGACTCGATCGTGTTCCGGCTGATGTTCAACATGCTGCGTGCCGCGTATGAACCCGCGCTCGTTGCGCTGGCGCCGATCATGTCCGCCGAGGTGGGCAACGTCGGGGCCTACCGCGAACTGGCCGCCGCCATCGATGCGGGCAGGCCGCAAGAGGCCGCCGACACCGCCCGGGCCCTGCTCGAGCCGGCGACCACCGCTCTGATCGCTGTCCTCAGCGGACACTGATTGATCTAGGAAACACCATGACGAAACCCAAGTCCGCCCAGGATCCCGTGGACACCCAGGCTCGCGAGCAGGTGCGCAAGGACGAACGCTCGTTGCGCCGCGGGCTCACGCTCGACGCGGCGTTCCGCGAATTCCTCCGTCACCCCTCGCCGTGGCTCATCGGCACGACACTGGTCGCGGCGCTCGTCGGTCGAATCGTCGTCGGTGACTGGCAATTGACCGACGCGCTGGTCCCCGCGGTGATGCTCGCGGTGTTCCCTGCCTTCGAGTGGATCGTGCACGTCACGGTATTGCATTGGCGGCCGAGGCAGCTCGGGCCGATCCCGATCGACAGCGAGCTGGCGCGCAAACACCGTGCGCACCATGTGGATCCGCGCAACATCCCGTTGATCTTCATCCCGACCAAGACGTTGTCGGTGCTGGTCGTGGTCCTGATCGCGCTGGCCGCCTTCGCGTTCCCGCGCCTCGGCCTCGGTCTCACCTTCCTGCTCACCATCACGGTGCTCGGCCTCGGCTACGAGTGGATCCACTATCTGATCCACACCGACTACAAGCCGAAAGGCTCGCTCTACCGGGCGGTTTGGCGCAATCACCGCCACCATCACTACAAGAACGAGCACTACTGGTTCACCGTCACCACCTCCGGCACCGCCGACCGCATGTTCGGCACCCATCCGGACCCCGCGACCACCGAAACTTCCCCCACCGCCCGCAACCTGCACGCAGGCTGAGGCCGCCGGAGCCATCCCGGTCGAGCCAACGACGTCTCGGCAGAAAGGCCACCGCCTACATCGGCGGTGGCCTTTCTCGTGTCTACCGTCGCCCAGTCCAACGCGGTGACGATTCCGCGAACACCCTGTGACCAGGCGCACGGCGACCGCCCTCCAGAAGCATCTTGACTCAGTACCCTAGGGGGGTATGGTAAGTCTCAACAAACGACATCGCCCACCCGGCGAAGGAGAGACCACCATGTGCACCGCGAGCATCCGATGAACGCAGCCACCAAGTTCGCCGGCTTCGCCCTCGGCCTGGCCGCCGTCTTCGGGATCGCCGTCGCAGTCGGCGCGACCGTCGGACCCGAACCAACCACCCCCGATTCGAACGCACACAACGAGGCAGCGCCCGCCGCCAAGCCCGACCACGCACCTGGAGGAATGATGGCCACCGAAGGCGGATACACCCTGCGGCTCGACACCGCGCGCACCACCGCGGCGCCGAACGTCACGCTGCGCTTCCGCATCCTCGACCAGGACGGTGCCCCGCTCACCCGCTACCAGCGCGCCCACGACAAGGACCTGCACCTGATCGTGGTCCGCCGTGACATGGTCGCCTTCCAGCACGTGCACCCCGTCCTCGGCGGCGACGGAACCTGGAGCGTCCCACTGGATCTGAGCCGGGCGGGCGACTACCGGGTGTTCGCCGACTTCACCCCGGACGGCGGCGAGAACCTCACCCTCGGCACCGACCTGCGGGTCGCGGGCGCCTACGACCCGCAGCCGCTGCCCGCCGCGGCGAACACCAGCACAGTCGGCGGCTACACCGTCACCATGGACGGCACCGTAGCCCCAGGCCAAGCCTCGAAGGTCACCCTCTCGGTCAGCAAGGACGGCAAGCCGGTCACCGACCTCCAGCCCTACCTCGCGGCGTACGGTCACCTTGTCGCCCTGCGCACCGCCGACCTCGCCTACCTGCACGTGCACCCCGACGGCCACCCCGGCGACGGCGTAACCCCCGCCGGACCGGGCATCACCTTCTATGTCACCGCACCGAGCGCGGGCGACTACCGCTTGTTCCTCGACTTCCAGCACGAAGGAGTGGTCCGCACAGCCGAATTCACGCTGACCGTCGGCCAGGGACCCGCCGGGTCCGAGGCAGCGCACACCGGACACGGCGCCACCCCGGAACTCGCACCCACCGGGCACGGCCACTGACACCGGCGGGTCATGCCGACACCGCGCCGCTTCGAACGGAGCATCCGATGAACCACTCAACCGAAAAGCGCCAGTTCGCTACGCCGGTAAACCACTGTCCCAGCCGCTGATCCACCCGACCCCCACCCGTGCCGCACAGAACGGAGCACACGATGACCACCGCGACACAGCCACCCGGCATCGGGCAGGTTGAACTGGTGATCGGCGGCATGACCTGCGCGTCCTGCGCCAATCGCATCGAGAAGAAGCTGAACAGGCTGGACGGCGTCACCGCGACGGTGAACTACGCGACCGAGAAGGCGCGGGTCGACGTCACCGGCGACATCTCGCCCGCCGACCTGATCGCCACCGTCGAGCAGGCGGGCTACCGCGCGACCCTGCCCGCGCCGACCGGTCAACCGGCGGAAAGCACTGCCGCCGAACCGGATCCAACCGCCGCACTACGGACCCGGCTGCTGGTCTCGCTCGTACTGACCGTGCCGGTGATCGCGATGGCGATGATCCCCGCGCTGCAGTTCACCAACTGGCAGTGGCTGTCGCTGACCCTGGCCGCGCCGGTCGTCGTGTGGGGCGCGCTGCCGTTCCACCAGGCCGCATGGGCGAACCTGCGCCACGGCACCGCCACCATGGACACGCTGGTGTCGATGGGAACCCTTGCCGCGCTTGGCTGGTCGCTGTACGCGCTGTTCTGGGGCACCGCAGGCATGCCGGGCATGAAGCACCCGTTCGAATTCACCATCTCACGGATGGACGGGACCGGAAGCATTTATCTGGAAGCCGCGGCGGGTGTCACCACCTTCATCCTGGCCGGACGCTTCTTCGAGGCACGGTCCAAGCGCCGGGCCGGCGCGGCGCTGCGCGCATTGCTAGAACTCGGGGCTAAAGAGGTTTCGGTGCTGCGCGACGGCGTTGAACAGCGGATACCAGTGGAGCAGTTGGCCGTTGGTGACCGGTTCGTCGTCCGCCCCGGCGAGAAGATCGCCACCGACGGCGTGGTCGTCGACGGCTCGTCCGCGGTCGACGCCGCGATGCTGACCGGCGAATCGGTACCGGTGGAGGTCGGCCCCGACGACGCGGTGGTCGGCGCCACCGTGAACGTCGGCGGTCGAATCGTGGTGCGCGCCACCCGGATCGGCTCGGATACCCAGCTCGCGCGGATGGCACAGCTGGTGGAGGACGCGCAGACCGGCAAGGCGCAGGCCCAGCGGCTGGCCGACCAGATCTCCGGCGTCTTCGTGCCGATCGTGCTCGCGCTGTCGGTCGCCACCCTCGGATTCTGGCTCGGCACCGGCGGTTCCGTCGCCGCGGCCTTCACCGCCGCGGTCGCGGTGCTGATCATCGCCTGCCCGTGCGCCCTCGGTTTGGCCACCCCGACCGCGCTGATGGTCGGCACCGGTCGCGGCGCGCAGCTCGGCATCCTGATCAAAGGCCCCGAGGTGCTCGAGTCGACCCGGCGGGTGGACACCGTGGTGCTCGACAAGACCGGCACCGTCACCACCGGCAGCATGACACTGCTGAATGTCGTTGCGGCCGAAGGGGAAGACGCCGACCGGATCCTCGCCCTCGCCGGGGCACTGGAGGATTCGTCCGAACACCCGATCGCGCAGGCGATCGCCAAGGCCGCCAGGGATCGGTTCGGCACACTCGGCGCCGTCGAAGGCTTCGCGAATCTCGAGGGGCTCGGCGTGCAGGGCGTGGTGGACGGGCACGCGGTACTCGTCGGCCGGTCCCGGCTGCTCGACGACTGGGCACAGCACCTGAATGCCGACTCGGCGCGGGCGATGCAGGCCGCCGAGTCCGCGGGCAAGACCGCGGTGGCGGTGGGCTGGGACGGCGCCGCCCGCGGCGTGCTTGTCGTCGCCGACGCGGTGAAACCTACGTCTGCCGAAGCAATTTCGCAGCTGCGCGGGCTCGGGCTCACCCCGATCATGCTGACCGGCGACAACCGGGCAGCCGCCGAGGCCATCGCCGCCCAGGTCGGCATCGACGAGGTGATCGCGGAGGTGCTGCCGCAGGACAAGGTGGCAACCGTCAAACGGCTGCAGGCCGAGGGCAAGGTCGTCGCCATGGTCGGCGACGGCGTCAATGATGCCGCGGCACTCGCGCAGGCCGACCTCGGCCTGGCGATGGGCACCGGCACCGACGTCGCCATCGAGGCAAGCGACCTCACCCTGGTGCGCGGTGACCTGCGGGCCGCCGTCGACGCGATCCGGCTGTCCCGCAGGACCTTGGGCACCATCAAGGGCAACCTGTTCTGGGCCTTCGCCTACAACGTCGCCGCGATCCCGCTGGCGATGGCCGGCCTGCTGAACCCGATGCTCGCCGGTGCGGCGATGGCGTTCTCGTCGGTCTTCGTGGTCAGCAACAGCCTGCGGCTGCGTCGCTTCCGCTCCACCGCACAGTAGGGATCGGACAACGGACGGGGCGGCACCATTCGGTGCCGCCCCGTTCCGGCTTCAGTGCAGGATGTCGCTGTTTCCCAACGCCATCGCGGCACTTCCCGTTGCCCACGCCGCGGCGGCACTGCCGGTCGCACCCAAGATGGTCAGCAAGGCGAGCATGAATCGAACCTTCCGTCGAGCGCTATCGGCAACCGAAAACTACTGCGGCCCAACAACACTCCACAATGCTCAGCGCCCGACTCTCGGCAACCTCCCGCCACATTGCCAGCCGACTCACAGCCACCGGTTCGGTCGAGGGGGAACTGGTGCAGGTGGCTTCTCGGGCGAAACGCCTGCACTAGTTCCCCTTTTGCGCGCCCGCCGATCTACTCGGCGCTGGAAGTCGGTGCTGCGGCGAAGGCGGTGGTGTGGGCAGCGGCCCAGTCGGCGAAGGTGCGTGGCGGGCGGCCGAGGACCTTGTGCACATCGTCGGTGAGGATCGCGTTGCCGCCCGCGCGGACGAAGGCTTGGCCTGCCAGCGCACCGTCGATGAATTCGTCGGACCTGCCCGCGGCGCGCAAGTGTTCGCGCGCAGCAGCATCCGGCACATCAAATACCGCCACCGGTCGGCCGAGTGCGGCGGACAAGGTGGCCGCTTGATCCGCGGTGGTGAGTAGCTCCGGACCGGTGAGCGTGTAGATCTGCCCCGCGTGGCCGGACGAGAGCAACGCCTCCACGGCGATCGCGGCGACATCGTGCGGGTCGATCACACCTTGCGTGGCGGTGCCGGTCATGTTGGGCACCGGCTGACCGGCACGGATGGCATCGACCCAGCTCAGGGTGTTCGAGGCGAAGGAGCTCGGGCGCAGGATCGTCCAATCGACGCCGCTGTCCTGCGCCGCCTGTTCGCCGGGCAGGTGCCAGGTGCCGATGCGGCCGAGCTCCGCGGATCCGGTGCCGATGGCGGACAGTTTCACGATGCGGCGGACACCGGCATCACGGGCGGCGGTGATCAGCGCGCGATCGAGCTCGATGTAATCCGGGCCGAGGAGCCCGACGACGAATGCCGCGTCGGCTCCCGCGAAGGCCGCTGCCATCGACGCGAGATCGGTGTAGTCGCCGCGCACCACCTCGATCTCGGGCGGCAATGCGGCGCGCGCCGGATCGCGCGTCACGGCTCGGACCTGCTCGCCACGCGCCACCAACTGCCGGACGACTTCGCTGCCGATGGTGCCCGTGGCACCGGTGATCAGAATCATGATCCGCACGCTGCCGCGCGGACCGCAGGCAGCTCTAGGAAATTCCGGCACACCCGCGGACCAGCAAGCTGCCTACAGTGGAGCTGGTGATCAGTCTGCGTGCACCGAGCCCGGCCGACTCCGTCGGCCTGCCGAGCCAGGCACCCGTCGTGACCGCGGACCTCGTCGCCGCGACGGTGCCCGCGCCGGAATCGCTGCGTCCGTGGCTCACCGAACTCGACTACATCCCGACCGTGCGCGACCGGATCGAGCCGTTCGCCCACCTGCCCCAGGCCGCGACCACCCTCGTGCTGCGGCTTCCGGACGCAGGCCCGAGGGACGCGCTCGTCATCGGCCCGCAAACCCAGGCGATCTACTCGAAGGCAAGCAAGCCGACCGGGTGCATCCGGATGCGGCTGGCCCCTGGTGCGGCCCGCACCCTGCTCGGTGTGCCCGCGGCCGTCCTCACCGATCGGGTGATCCGCCTCGCCGAACTGCCCGGCGCGGCTGCCGATCTCACCGATGAGCTGCTCGAACTCGGCCCCGACGAGATCTTTCCGTTCCTGGAAGACGCACTACCGCAACGTATCTCCGAGGATCGCACCCAGCACGCCCACCGCACCCTGCTCCGCTCCGCCATCGTCGAGATCTCGACCGGCCGTTCCGTCCCCGAATCGGCCACTGCCCTCGCCGTGAGCGAACGCCAACTCCGCAACCTGTTCACCGCCGGAGTCGGCCTGTCCCCCAAGCACTTCGCCCGCATCGCCCGAGTCCGCCGAGTGCTGTCCCAGGCAGGCAGCACCCCGTGGGCCCAATTGGCCGCCACCACCGGCTACTACGACCAATCCCACCTGGTCGCCGACTTCCGCAGCCTCATGGGCGTCGCACCGACCGCCTTCCTCCGCGGCACCGTCCCCGCCCCGACGCCCTGCCGTCCCCTCCACCATCTCTGACGAGTGGCACACCACGGTGCGGGCTTCTCGGCCGATGCCGCAGCCATGTGCCACTGGTGAATTCAGTGGCCGGACTGCTTGGCTTTGGCCGCGCGGCGGCGGGCCAATTCTTCCTGTTCCAGGACGGCGGCTTCGGCCGGCGTCGGCGCGGTGCCACCGAGCCGGGCGGGGACCCAGCGGGCGCCGGGGTCCATCGGGTAGTCGTCCTGTGCTCGGGTGAGCAGGTCATCCATCCGGCTGCGCAGGGTTGCGGTGAGTTCGTCGGTCGGCCCGGCGGGCGGGATCGGGTCGCCGATCCGGATATTGATCGGAAAGTTGTTGCGGCCCAGCTGTTTCGGGATGTCTTTCGTCCACACCCGGTGCGCACCCCAGATGACCAACGGGATGATCGGCACCTCGGCCTCGATCGCCATGCGCGCGGCGCCGGACTTGAACTCCTTGAGCTCGAAACTGCGGCTGATGGTCGCCTCCGGATAGACAACGACCAGCTCACCGTCGCGCAACGCCTGCACCGCGCGGCTGTACGACTCGGCGCCCGCCGTGCGGTCGACGCCGATCGCCTTGCAGTGCTTCATCAGAAAACCGACGATCCCGTGCTCGAGCTCGGCCTTCATCATGTACCTGACATTGCGGTGCGACTTGCGGCCGACCAGCCCGACCTCCATGAAGTCCAGGTACGCGGTGTGGTTCACGGCGAGCACGGCGCCGCCGGAGCGCGGGATATGGTCCTGTCCTGCGATGTCGATCCGCAGGCCCTGCACCAGAAATATGGTGCGAACCAGGCCGGTGAGTACGTCGTAAACCGGTTCCCGCGCCATCCGAACACTCCGCTGTTACGAGGCCGTCTTCTTCCGCGCGGCCTTCTCCGCGGCCTCTGCGGCATCGAGCGCGTCGGCCTCCTCCAGGGTAGGAGCGCTGCCGCCGAGCCGGGCGGGGACCCAGTAGGCGCCCGGTTCGTGCACGTAGTCCTGCTGCAGGTCGACCAGCATCTCCTGCATGGTGGCGCGCAGCTTCGCGGTCAGGTCGGCCGCGGGCTCGGACGGCGGGATCGGCGCACCGACCGCGATGGAGATCGGAGTGTTGGTGCGACCCAGATGCTTCGGGAACCCCTTGGTCCACACCCGCTGCGCACCCCAGATGACGATCGGGATGATCGGCACCTCCGCCTCGATCGCCATCCGTGCCGCGCCGGACTTGAAGTCCTTGATCTCGAAGCTGCGGCTGATGGTCGCCTCGGGGTACACACCGACCAACTCGCCGCGCCGCAGGTACTCCACCGCGGCCTTGTACGAGTCGGCGCCCGCACCACGGTCGACGGGAATGTGCTTGAGCGCGCGCATGATCGGGCCGGAGATCTTGTCGTCGAAGACTTCCTTCTTGGCCATGAACCGGACATAGCGCTTGGGGGTGCGCACCGGCAGGCCCGCATAGGTGAAGTCCATATACCCGGTGTGGTTGACCGCTAGCACGGCACCACCCCGCGCGGGGATATGTTCATCGCCTTTGACGGTGAATTTCAGACCTTCGACGAAGAAGACGGCACGGGCCAGGCCGATGATCGTCCGGTAGACGGGTTCCACAATTCCGCTAGCGTAGTCGCAGACTGTCCCATCCGGCACTGCGCCGCCACTTCTGCGCGCCGCCCCGGGTCGAGACAGCACGATCGGCCCCGAAGCAGGCTCAGAGAAGAGGATCGTCGAAGTGGACAGCGCCCTACCGAAATCGTGTGGACGCCACCGGAAATCGCACCGGAACCACGATCGGGCAAGGCAGCTCGGCAGTGCCGAGCTCGACCAGACAGCAGCACATGTGAACAACTCCGAAATTCTTCGCACCGCAACCACCCAGGCCGACGGCCGTTCCCCCGCGCTCGCCCGCCTGGTCCGAACGGACCTCGCCGCGGCAGCGTGCCGGACAGCTCGGCAGCGCAGGCCGGCGCGCGCCCTGCTCGGCGGGCTGGCCGTCGCGGGCGCCTTCGTGCTCGCGGGCTGCGACTCCGCGGTGGGCATCCCGAACGAGGACCCGGTTCGACCCGCGGCCGCGGTCACGACGCCGCCTGCCGCGGTCCCCACCACGTCGCAGATCTCGTCGACCACCGCGCCGTCGACCACCATCCCGGCGACCGGCGCCGTCGCTGAACTGCCCGCCGCGGTGCAGCGCTGGGCCGACGATCTGAAGACCGACAGCCTCACCCAGCTGCAGGCCAAGTGCTGGACCATCGCGCCGCGCAATGTCACCGACATGTACGCCGACGAGCAGGCCATCCTGGCCGCGCTCGCCCAGCCGGGGACGGCCACCAAAGACGGCATCACCTGGAAGAACCGGACCGTCACGGTCGCCGTGGAACGCGCCGCGCTCGACACCGAGTACGCCTGCCCTCGGGTCGCGACCGCGGGCGCCGACATCGACTACAACGACGCCGACGCCAGGCACACGGTGCGCAGGTACCTCGCCCGGTTCGTCGGCACACCGCTCGACCCCGCCGACAAAGAAGGCACCTACCCGCTGGTGTGCAAGGCCACCCCGGCGAGCTGGGATCCCAAGGGCACCGGCACGGCGATCGCCGCCCCGCTCGCCAACAACCCCGGCAAGCTCACCGGCGCCACCAAGTTCGCCGACCAGGAGATCCGATCCGAGCGCCTGCGCGGCGACTACCTCACGGTCCAGGTGCCGGTGACCAACTCGTCCGGTGTGACCCAGACGCGCACGTTCACGCTGACGGCCGGTCCGCAGGGCTACTGCATCGGCGACGTCGCCCCGTAGGCGGCCGATTCGACACAACCACTACCCTGGATGGCTGGCAACGCTTCAGGAGGAGCAGCTCGTGCAGATCACCAGCGTCGGACACGCCGGATTCCACATCCGCACCGCGGCCGGGTCGATCCTTTGCGATCCCTGGGTCAATCCCGCCTACTTCGGCGCGTGGTTCCCGTTCCCCGACAACACCCAGCTGGACTGGGACGAGCTGGGCAATTGCGACTTCCTCTATGTCTCGCACCTGCACCGCGACCACTTCGACGCGGAAAACCTGGCCAAGCACGTCAACAAGGACGCGACCGTGCTGCTGCCGGACTACCCGGTGCCGGATCTGAAGCGGGAACTGGAGAAGCTCGGCTTCACCAAGTTCTTCGAGACCGAGGACTCGGTCAAGCACACGGTGACCGGGCCCGGCGGTGACCTGGACATCATGATCATCGCGCTGCGCGCGCCCGCCGACGGACCGATCGGCGACTCCGGGCTCGTCGTCTCCGACGGCGAGACCACCTGTTTCAACATGAACGACGCGCGCCCGGTCGACATGGATGTGCTGCACGACTCGTTCGGCCACATCGACATTCACCTGCTGCAGTACTCGGGCGCCATCTGGTACCCGATGGTCTACGACATTCCGAACCGCACCAAGGCGAACTTCGGCAAGCAGAAGCGCCAGCGCGGGATGGATCGATGCCGCAGCTACATCGAGCAGGTCGGCGCGACCTGGGTGGTGCCGTCCGCGGGACCGCCGGTGTTCCTCGACGACGAGCTGCGTTATCTCAACGACGATCGCGGCGACGAAGGCAACATCTTCCCGGACCAGATGGTGTTCCTGGAGCAGATGCGGATCCACGGCAACGAGGGCGGGATCCTGATGATCCCCGGCTCGGTCGCCGACGTGCGCGGTCGCGAACTCGACCTCACCCATCCGTTCGAGCCCGGCCTGATCTACGACAACAAGGCCGAGTACATCGAGCTGATGGCACAGCGGCTCGCGCCGGTGCTCGCGGCCGAAAAGGCTTCGTGGGCAACGGGTGACGGGCCCCTGCTGGAACCGCTGAAGGAACTCTTCGAGCCGATCATGGGGCAGAGCGATCTGATCTGCGACGGCATCGGCTACCCGGTCGGCCTGGTGATCGGCGACGAGACCGTCGTGCTCGACTTCCCCAAGCGGGTGGTGCGCGGCGCGATCGCGGGAGAAGGCAAGTACCGCTACGGCTTTCGCATCGCCCCCGAGCTCGTGCGTACCGTGCTGCGGGACAAGGAACCCGACTGGGTCAACACCATCTTCCTGTCCACCCGCTTCCAGGCGTGGCGGATCGGCGGCTACAACGAATTCCTCTACACGTTCTTCAAGTGCCTGACCGACGAGCGCATCGCCTACGCCGATGGCTGGTTCTCCGAGGCGCACGACGATTCCGCCTCCACCGAGCTGTCCGGGTGGGAGGTGCAGCGGCGCTGCCCGCACCTGAAGGCCGACCTGTCGAAATTCGGTGTGGTCGAAGGAAATACCCTCACCTGCAACCTGCACGGCTGGCAGTGGGATCTGGAATCGGGGCGGTGCAAGACGTCCAAGGGGCACGAGCTGCGGTCGCGCAAGCTCAGCTGACACGCGGCTCCGGTCGATACCGTCTGGTATCGACCGGAAATGGTTCTGGTGGAACAGATCTACTTGCCGTTGAGCTCACGGGTGAGCCTGGATGACCAGGGACACCAGAAGCAGCCGGGCAAGAACGCGCCGCACGCCTCGTCGAGGTGATCGTTGGCGTACATGATGCTGGCGTCACAGACCTCGATGGCCACCGTGAAGAAGGTGATGGTGTCCGGATCGAGATGGAAGTCCCACTCCGGGTTGTAGTCGACGCGAGTCTTCCTGATGCGGCCCATCACATGGGTCGACATCGTTTCCTCGCCCTTCAGTATTCGCCTGGCCTCCTCTATTCGTTGGTCATTGTTCAGCTGGACGACGAATTCCTTGCCTGAGTAATCGGTGAATGCGAAGAGTGCCATGATCTTTCCCTCAGTCGAATGCGGCCAATCGACTCTGATTGGAGAATCTAGCCCTTCGATGGTATCGAGCAGATCAGTGGTCATGCCGTAGTTTGGCAATGAAAATGGTTGCACCGCAACGTAATTAGAGAACCGGTCCGTTTGCCGGGTAGGACGTTGCTTCGGCGACCGGTACGGCGGTACCGATCGAACCGGCTATCTGTTACTTCCGCATTTTTGGCACCGCACAGTACTTTTCGAATTGGTTGAATAATATCGAACCAACCGCGCGGCACAATTATCGGCGCACCGCTCGCTTCGCCGCCACAATCAACTCGCGGGCTGCTATCGCGCCGCGTGCCACCGGCGCCGCGACACGTCCGTCGGCATCAATCAACACGGCAGAGGGAGTGCCGCGTACGCGGTAACGCAATGCGGCCTCGTTTCCCTGCTGCACCAGCACCGGAATGCCGTTGAGGCCCTGCGCCTTTCCCCATTCGGTGTGTTCGACCGCGTCACCGTTGCCGACCACCACGATCGTCAGCACCTCGGCGGTACGCGCCTGCCAGCGTGGCAATTCGCGGGCCAGCGCCGCACACAACTCGCACCCCGGATGCACGAACACCAGCAGCACTTGACGCTCGCGGGACAGCAGCGACGCCAAACTCGTTCGGCCGCCCGCGATATCGAGTAGCTCGAACTCCGGCGCGACCGCCCCGGGCGGCAAGCCCTCGGCACCGAGCGTCGACAACGCTTGTTCATCGACCCGGCGGCGCAGGGCACGCACCTCGCCCCACACCCAGGTCAGTGCCGCGATCAAGACGGCAGCCACTGCCAGCCAGACCGCGTCGCCGACGGGCAGTCCGCCAGGAACCCGCGGATAGGCAATCGCACCGCCGGCGACCAGCAGCACCAGCACGATCAGCACACCGTTGCGCACCAGCGTCTTCGCCCCGATCGGCGCGGCACTGACCGCCCCGAAACACGAGCAGGCCGGATGTTCCCCCTTCCGCAGCAGCCGCACCACTGCCCCCGTGAACACGACAAGCAGAACCAGCGCGAGCGTCGCCCCCGCCAGCGCCGTCCACGGCAGCAGCACGGCGAGCGCCGCCACCACCTCGACCGCAGGGAGCCCCCACCCCACCAGGGGCACCCGCCTGAGCGGAACACCGAACTCCCCCACCGCTTTCCGGGTGCCCACCGGATCCGCCAGCTTCCCCACCGCCGACAGCCCGAACAGCACACCAACCACCAGCCGCGAAATCCACACCCCGTATTCGATCAGCATGAGCGCACGATCCCACACCACCGCAGTGGTGAAAGATGAATCGCAAGAACTGTTTTCGATGACGCCGTCACACAGCGCGACGAACCGACCGCCCCGATTCAGACCGCGCTGACCGTGCCGCATGATCGAATCACTTCAGTCGGGCCGTGCGACCGACGGCGCTGTTCAGGGGTGGGAGCGGGCAGCTATGGCGACGGCGAGCAGGGTCAGTGCGCTGCCGATCACTGCGGTGAGGGATAGTCCTGCGCTGGTCGGGGTGAGGGCGTCCAGGACGATCGAGGTGAGGAGTTGGCCTGCGACGGAAGTGAGGCCGAGGAGCAGAACGCCGATGCGGCCGACGGTGGCGGCGGCCAGCGCGATGAACGCGATGCCGATCAGTCCGCCCAGGTAGAGCCATGGCTGCGTAGGGAATTCGGCGGGGAGGCCGGACCAGATCAGAACCACGGCCTCGATCACGACGAGTGCGACGAGACCGACGCAGAAGTTGACCAGCGTGGCCGACAGCGGGCCGCCGACTTCGCCGATCCGGCCGTTGACCGCTTGCTGCCAGGCCAAGCCGATACCAGCCAGCGCGGGCAGGATGATGAGCAGCGCCGTCGGCGCACCACGCAGCGCCTCCGGGACCGCGAGTGCGCCGCCCGGTGTGGCGGCGCGTCCCCAACCGGCGATCAACACCGCGAGCGCACCGAGCGCAGCACCGCCGAATCGCGTTGCGGTGACTGGCGTCCGTCCGCTGGGTGCGACACCGAGGCGGTCGACCACCAAACTGCTCAGCAGCTGACCCGACACCACCGCGACCGTGAACGCCGTGACTCCGATCGCAGCGACCGTAAGCCCCTGGCAGGCAACGAAAAAGGCACCACAAAGACCACCGAGCAGATGCCAAGGCCGCAATGCCCCCGCCGACACCGCCCGCCGAACCCGTTCGGCACCGTCACGCAGCGACCCACGCACCGCGAACGCGATCAACAACACCAAAAGACCAGACCCGAAACTCACCGTCGCAGCAGCAATCCCATCATGCAGCCGCCCCCCGAGCGCACCATTGATCCGCCCCTGCACCGCCACCCCCGCGCCGATACAAAACCCGAAAACCAGCCCCCACCTCACCCGCACGCTCACCCCCGGCACGTTACCGCCGCCCACCCACCCCGCCGCGCACCCAATGAACGCGGCCAGTCCGGATCAGCGGGCCGCTGGGTCAGCTGACGCGCAAGGGGCGGGCGGCGTAGGTGTCGTGGCGGGCGTAGGTGCGGTCGCCGCCGTTACGGGCGATGGAGCCGCGGACCAGGCGGATGCGGATGCGGGCGCCGAGGTTTTCCTGGAAGCGGGTGGCGCCGGGGATGACGCGGCGCGGGAGCTCGAGTGCGCCGTTGACGACGGCGGTCGCCATGACGGCACCCTGGTAGAACTTGCTGGCGGGCAGGCCGAGGAAGTCGGAGTTGGTCGGTCCGAGCACGATTCGGCTGTAGGCGACCATGTAGCTGGTGATCACCTTGCGCACCGCGCGCTGCGCCACGGTGTCGTCGCCGATGAACAGCCCGCCTGCCGCGGGGATGAGTGCCTGGGCCAGGCGCTGCGAGTCGGCGTCGGGAATGAACTCGGTGTCGGCGAGGATCCAGAAGGCGCGCCAGGTGTCGGTCTCACAGGTCGGCAGGATCTCGGGATCGACGCCGAGCAGGAAGCCGACGTAGCGCCAGAGCTGGAACACCGAGTCCTTCTCCTTGGCGGAGAACCGCAGGCCGAGTGCTTGCGCGCCGACCAGATTGGCCATGGAGAACAGGCCGAGGGTGCCGACGGTGAGCACCTGGTTGACCGGGTGGTCCCATGCGTCGTAATCCCAGTCGGGGCGCCGATTCATGCCGGAACGCACCAGCGCGTGCATCAACCGCACCCGCAGCACACTCTTGAAGCCGACCGCATTGCGTTCCAGCGCACCGGGAGTCGTCACGTCCAACCACCACTGGGTGGTCTCGGCGAGCCTGCGCGGCGCCATCGCGTCGAGGTCGCCGGTGCCGACCAGGGTCTTGTCCGCGCGGGACGCGAGATAGCCGCCCATCAGCGCGAACATGCCCATGGCGATGCCACCCCAGACGCCGGTGCGGCCGACGACCCTGGCGCCGTGTTCCAGCTTGGCGCGATCGAGCCAGTACGGGTCTGCCTCGACCTGGTGGAAGAGCGCGCTCAGCTCCGGCGGCGCGTCCGGAACGGCGTCGATGCCGTGTTCGACCGCCGTCTCGAACATGCGCCGTCCCTCGCCGACCGGCAGTCGCTTGAACATCGCGACGACGGCATCTGCGAGCGGGTCGCCGACCTGGCTGAATCGGCGAAACGAGTCGCGTTGGGCCGCAGTGCAGCTGAGGTCACCCGGTGCGAGCAGCGGCACGGCGTACTTGTAGGGGAACTCCGTGAAGAGCTGCGGAGTGGGCAGTTTCTGGTTGTCATGCGCCATTGCACTTCACCCGTCGGGTCGAGGTTCGCGTCGAGCAGAGAACACTTACGAGTCGCGAATGCGCGACTGCCGCACATTCTGACAAGACCGTCCCACAGAAACAGATATCTGGCAAGGCTGTATGCCAGAATGGAACGGTGGCTACCACCTCGCGGTCCTACGGCGGCGTGCCGATCGAACAGCGCAAAGCGCGCCGCCGCGCCGCACTGCTCGACGCCGCGCTGGAAATCATCGGCACCTCGGGCTTCACCAAGCTGACCGTGTCCGGGCTGTGCACGCAGGCCAAGCTGTCGGAGCGCTACTACTACGAGAGCTTCGACGACCTCGGTGCGGTGTTCAGCGAGCTGTTCGACCGCATCGTCGACGAAATCGGTCAGGCGGTGGTCACGGCGTTCCTCACGACGCCGACCGACATCCACGCCAAGACCAGGGCCGCCATCGCCGCCGCCGTCGACCTGATCGCCGACGACCCACGCAAGGCGCGCATCGTCACCGTCGAAGCACAGCTGAACCCGGCGCTGCTCATGCGCCGAGCCGAGGTGATGCGCTCCTTCGCGGGCATCATGATGGCGGCCTGCGCGGCCGAGGTCGGCGCGGACGTCGTCGAAAGCGTGGGCGACCGCGCCGAATTCGCGGCGATCCATCTGCTCGGCGGACTGTGGGAGACCACCAACAGCTGGCTCGCGGGCACGCTCCCGATCAGCAGGACCGACCTGGTCGACCGCTCCACCGACCAATTCCTGCTCACCGCAAGCCATCTCATCGGCGTCCCGCTCGCCGAATAGTCGCCGGGCGCGACATCGGCCGCGGCAAATGCCGTAAATCCCCTTCGACACGTCTGGTTCGAGGGCAACCGCATATTTTGCGCGTAAAACTGTGCTGGCAAATAGTAATGCGCGCGGCCGCTTGACTGCCGGATTGATTTGCCCCACAGTGATGTCGATTCGGCGCTGGGTGCGCCATGTTCCCTTGCTTGTATTCGTTCGAAATGGAAGCGGGTGACGTTCTTTTGCTGACAGCACAACTCGGCCGGCGGCGCATGGGCCATCGTTCGTTCGGCGCCGCTTTCGTCGCGGCACTGATTCTTTCCGGCCTCGTGATCGGGACCGCTCCGGCCGCGACGGCCGACGACGGATTCGCGCCCGGTGACGTGCCGCTGACCTCATATGGCCAGCTAGGCCCACACGAGACAGCACAGACCAACGAAGTACACAGCTGCGCCTCCTCACCGTGGGCCACGGCCATGGACGAGTCGTACCGGTTCTTCGGAAATCAGTCACACCTGCAGTGCACCAATTCATTTCCGTCGGGAAATGAATTGCCGTTCGGCGTCAACTTCTACTATCCGAAGGACATCGCCGATACCGGCCCCGCTCCGGTGGTAATTTTCGCACCAGGCACCGGACAGGATCCCGGCTGGTACGACGCGAGCGCCAAATTCTGGGCAAGCTACGGTTATGTCGTCGCGATGCCGTACGACCTGCTCAATGGACTGCCGGAAATCGGCATCATCGGCGTGAAGACGCTCTCCGACGCCAACAAGGACCCGAACAACCCGATGTTCGGCAAGGTGGATCTCGGCCGCATCTTCTTCGTCGGGCATTCCGGCGGCGGCGGCGCGACTCAACAAAACGCGAGCCTGCCGCCGGACGTGTACCGCTACATCGATCCCGCGGCACGGATCATCGGCGCAGTGCCATGGGAATCGAGCCCGTACGCCATCGGCATCCTGCTCAACGTGCCGACCATGCACATGACCGGCTGCATGGATGCGATTGTGTGGCACTGGTATCACCCCATGTGGCTTCAGTACCACACCACGCTCACCGTGCCCGGCTACCTGGCGTGCATCCGCGGCGCCAACCACACCAAGCCGATGGATGCGCCACCGAACAATGCCTTCACCACGCTCACGTTGGCGTGGATGCAGTACCTCGCCAAGGGTGACAAGGATGCCGCGAGGTACTTCGTCGGACCCGCGTGGGAGTTGCCGCGTGACCCTGGCGTCGAGTACGTGTTCCGTAATCGCCTGGCCGACGCGCTTCCCGAATAAGACCGGCTGGGAACGGAATTCCCGCACTACGGATTCGCCTGCGGCGCAGCAAGTCAACCTGCTGCCGCAGGCGTACCACGGCCGAGACTCGTGCCGGGACTGCGCTGCCACCGCGTACAGGACGGCACAAATAGCGGGCGCTACGTCGAATCGACCTGCTCGACCACCTTCGCGGGCAACCACATCGGCGCGAGCACGGCGATCGGAAGGATGCACGCACCAAGGATCGCAAGCAGCACCGACATCGACCACCACGTGGTCACGACGGCCGCGAACGCGAAGACCGCCAGGGAGACAACCTCGCCGAGCAGTCCGGACACCGAGGTGACGGTGGCACGCGCGGGCCCTTCGATCGCGTCTTGCAGGCGGGCCCCTGCGACAACGCCCGCGTTGTAGACGATGCCGTAGGAGATGCCGATCGCCGTAAAGCCAAGGCCGGTAAGCACATAGACCGCACTCGGCCGGTGCTCAGCCAGACCTGCGACGAGGGCGCCGCCGAGAAACAACACACCACCGATGCCGACGGCGATCGCCATGGCGCGTCCCGACATGCCCTCGGTGCGTCCGGCCAGCACGGATCCGGTCAGTGACCCGAGCACGGTCACCCCGACGAGCAGCGGCACCACCGCCGTCGCCGCCCCGGCTTCCTCGGCGAGCAACGCGAAGTACTCGTCGAATGCGGTGATACCGAACAGCAGCGCGCCGAGCAGCACACCGTTGCGCACAGCGCTGATCCGAATCGATTCGCCGACACCGGTCTTCAACATGCTCAGGTATCTGACGAAAGGCCGTGCCGCGATAGTCGACTCGTCGCGTTCGGCCGACTGCACCACTGCGACAAGGCTATCCGGCGCATCCTCCTCTTCCAGCTCATCGACCGCGTTCGCCGACACGGCCTTCGGCGCACTCGGCAGCGACAACGCGATCACCGTGTGCAGCGCGGCGAATCCCACACTGGCCCAGCCGATCAGCGCGTAACCGCCCCAGAGGTACAGCGGGGTCGCACCGACGATGCCGACGACGATGGCGGTCTCCGAGGCCGCCCGGGTGTAACCCAGGATCCGCGCGTAGGACGCCTGCTCACCGCGTGCGGCGAGATCGTCGTAGAGCAGCGCCTCGAAGGTGCCCGATTTCAAAGCCCCTGCCGCGCCCCAGAGGACGAAGCCGAGCGCGAAACCGAGGAAGGTGGGCAGGAGGGTCCACATCGCGAACCCCGCAGTGAGCAGCACTCCGCTGAAGACGAGCAGCGCGCGCCGCGACACCGTATCCGCCCACGCACCGGACGGCACCTCGAGCAGGAAGGCGGTGGTCGACCAGATCGCGAACAGTGCCGAGATCTGCCCGGTGCCGAGCCCGTGATCGGCGAACAAGAGGGAGTACAGCGCGTACAGCGGGATCAGATCGCCGATGCCCGCGAACAACACTGCCCGCACGGTGAGCGCACGAACCCCGATCAGGTCCGAGCTTCGACGAAGAATGCCGTTTTTATCCGTGCGCCGGGCGAACAGCCCGCTGACGAATCAACTGGCGTAGAAAAGCAAACGCATGTCGACCAGCATGCGCAGCCCGGCGAACTGCGTCAAGCCGTTATCCGAGCGGCAGCCAACCATTGGCGGCGTGCATCGAATCGCCGTCGTCGAGACTGCGATCCGCTGCGCCGGGACCGACCCGGCCCTGGTTCGTGTTGAGGTCGCTGATCAGGTCCGCCACCGGGTGCGAGTCGCTGTAGTGGTACCCCTGCGCGAGGGCGAAACCGAGTTCGGTGAGCACCGCGGCCTGGTACTCGGTTTCCACCCCTTCGGCGATCACCTGCAGGTCCAGCGCGCTGGACAAGGCGGCGATCACGCCGAGCAGCGGCGGCGCCGGGGAGTCGGAGCGGATCGCGGCGACGAAGGACTGGTCGACCTTGAGTATGTCGCTCGGCAGCGTGGCCAGCCTGCTCAGCGACGAGTACCCGGTGCCGAAGTCGTCGATGGCAATGCGCACGCCCCGGTCCCGCAGCGTGTGCAAATTGGCGATGGCCGTCTGGGATTCGGCCGCGAGCTCGCTCTCGGTCACCTCGAGCACCAGCTGGTCGGCGGGCCAACCGGTGCTGGCGAGGATATCGGCGACTCGGTCGGCATAGCCCGCCTCGGCCAGCTCCAGTCCGCTGACATTGACGTTGAGCGTGAGATCGAGTTGAGCGAAGGTGTCCTGCAGCCTGGCCGCGTCGGCACAGGCCCGGCGTAACACCAGCTCGTCCAGATCGGCGATGAGGTCGTATTCCTCGGCGACCCGGATCAGCCCCTCGGTGGTGACGTCCGGCTGCGCGCTCGACGACCAGCGCAGCAGCGCCTCGACACCGACCGCCTTGCCGCCGCCCTCGGTGAGGCTGACGATCGGCTGATAGTGCACGTCGAGCGCGCCGCGGTCGATCGCCTCGCGTAGCTCCACCGCCAGCGGCAGCTGCCGCGACGACTCGAGCACCGTCCGGTTGCGCCCGGCCTGCTTGGCCCGATAGAGGCCGACGTCCGCGCGACTGACCAGCAGTGAACCGGATTCGCCTGGCTGCCATGAGGTAACGCCCGCCGAACAGCCGGTGGTCACCGCCGCGCGCAGTTGCTCGGTGAGCAGGATCGCGGCCTGCTCGGTGGTGTTCGGCAACAGCATCGCGAACGCGTCGCCGCCGTAGCGGGCCAGCCGCTGATCGGGCGCAAGCAATTTCGACCAGGTGTCGGCAACCCGTTGCAGCACGGCGTCGCCCGCGCGGTGGCCGAGGTGGTCGTTGATCTTCTGGAAGCGGTCGAGGTCGACCAGGACCAGGGCGAGCCCCTGCCCGGTGCGGGTGGCCTGCTCGATCGCGGAATTCAGCGCGCGGTCGAAGCCGCGGCGGTTCAAAAGTCCCGTCAGCACGTCGATATCGGCTTCCGAGGCCATCCTGGTCAGGATGCCGACGACCACGCCGACGCCGAAGGTGACACCGGCCGGGATGAGCCCGGACCACCACGGCAATCCGGGCAGCACCGGCCGCGCGGGCAACACCCACAGGCACAACGCCATCGCGAACGCGATGTGCGCGGCCGCCTGCGACCACGCGAAGAACAGCGCGGCGTCACAGGCGACGAACACGTAGAACGCGGCGAGGCTGATCGAGCCGACGGTGTTGGGGAACGCGTAGACCGCGATCGTGACAAGCACCGTCGCGATCGCGACATACATGTGGTGGATGGAATGCGGCAGTCGCGGCCCCCACGCGAGCAGCGTGAGGCCGAGCGTCAGCGCAATCGCCGCAGCCGCGCCAACCAGCGGCCGATTACCTTCGTCGCCAGGGGCGATCGCGGTTATCAGCAGACCAAGCACACCACCCATGACGTAGAACGCCCCGGTGGTTCGAGCCATGACCATAGCTGTCGCCAGCGCCGATGCCGCCCGCACCCGGGTTCGGGTATCGCCGCGCGCCCCGATTCCTCGCACGGGGAATAGCCTAGACACAACGAATCCCAGCGGTTGCCACATCCCGTGAATCCGGCATGGCGAACCGACAGCTATTCATCGAAGCGAAACATCCGGTACGCCAAATCGACTGTCCGAATTCGGCGTTTCCGCGTGCCGGGCCGCCGACCTACGCGGGTGGTACCAGCAGATCGGTGCCGACAAACGGCACGAGCGCCGCGGGCACCCGGACCGATCCGTCGGCCTGCTGATGGTTCTCCAGGATCGCCACAATCCACCGGGTGGTCGCCAGCGTGCCGTTCAAAGTCGCTGCGATCTGCGGCTTTCCGTTCTCGTCGCGGTAGCGCACAGCGAGGCGGCGGGCCTGGAAGGTGGTGCAGTTCGAGGTCGAGGTGAGTTCGCGGTAGGTCTGCTGGGTCGGCACCCATGCCTCGCAGTCGAACTTGCGCGCGGCCGAGCTGCCGAGATCGCCCGCCGCGGTATCGATGATCCGGTAAGGGACCTCGACAGCCGCGAGCATGTCCTTCTCCCAGCCGAGCAGTCGCTGATGCTCGGCATCGGCCTGCTCGGGTGTGGTGTAGACGAACATCTCGATCTTGTCGAACTGATGCACCCGGATGATGCCCCTGGTGTCCTTGCCGTAGCTGCCCGCCTCGCGCCGGAAACACGTCGACCAGCCCGCATACCGCTTCGGGCCCGCGCTCAGATCGAGAATCTCGTCCGCGTGGTAGCCGGCCAGCGGCACCTCCGACGTGCCGACCAGATAGAGGTCGTCCTCGGCGAGGTGGTAGATCTCGGCCGCATGCTGCCCGAGGAAACCGGTGCCTGCCATGATCTCCGGGCGGACGAGCACCGGCGGAATCATCATGGTGAAGCCGTTGGCCACCGCGCGCTGCGCCGCCAGCTGCAGCAGACCGAGCTGCAACAGCGCGCCGTAGCCAGTCATGAAATAGAAGCGCGAACCCGAGACCTTCGCGCCGCGCTCCATGTCGAACAGGCCGAGCGACTCGCCGAGTTCCAGATGGTCCTTCGGCTCGAAGTCGAATTCCGGTGCGGCGCCGATGGTTTCCAGCACGACATAGTCGTCCTCGCCGCCAACGGGCACGCCATCGGCGACCAGGTTCGAGATGGCGCGGTGCGCGGCGTCCAGATCGGCGTCGGCGGCGTTCTGCGCGGCCTCGGCCTCCTTGACCTTGACCGACATCTCCTGCGCCTGCGCGAGCAGGGCGGAACGCTCCTCCTTGCTCGCCTTTCCGATCAGCTTGCCCATCGCCTTGTGCTCGGCGCGCAGGTTGTCGGCGGTGGCCACCGCCGCACGGCGCGCCGCGTCGGCTTCCAGCAGCGCGTCGACGAGAGCGGGGTCTTCGCCGCGGGCCCGCTGCGAGGCGCGGACCGCGTCGGGGTTGTCCCGCAGGAATCGGAGGTCGATCATGGGCACTCAGCCTAGTGGTCGGGTTATTGCTGTTTCACGCCGATATCCCAGGATGCGGGCCACCGGCCCCTTGACACGGGCATAGTTGGTTCGTGGGCACAACTTTCGACGAATCAGCCATCGATGACGCACTGCACGAGCTGAGCGAGGGCGAGAAGGTGTGGGCACAGACCCCGCTGCGTCGTCGCAGGGAGCTCCTCGACGACATCCACACCCGAACCGGGCGCTTCGCCGACGACTGGGTGCGGGCCGCGCGGACCATCAAGGGACTCGACGAGAACTCGCCGCTGGTCGGCGAGGAATGGATGTCGGGACCGCTGACGCTGCTGCAGGCCGTCGCCGCGCTCTCCGCGACGCTGACCGCGCTGGAAGAAGGGCGCAGCCCGCTCGACGGTGTCACCACGCAGGACGCGCCGGGTGGTCGCGTCGCAGTGCCGATCCTGCCGCTCAGTGGCTACGACAAACTGTTGCTCAGTGGCTTTCGCGGCGAGGTGTGGCTGCGGCAAGGCGTCGACGCCGACACCGCACGCAGGCGGGCCGGGCTCGCCCAGCTCGATCCGACCGCGACCGGCGGCATCGGGGTCGTGCTCGGCGCGGGCAACATCACCTCGATCCCGCCGTTGGACGCGCTGTACGAGCTGTATGCGCACAACCGGGTGGTCATGCTGAAGCTGAATCCGATCACCGATCCGCTGTACACGGTGTTCGAGATGGTGTTCGCGCCGCTGTGCTCGCTCGGGGTGCTGCGCATCGTGACGGGTGGCGCCGAGACCGGCAGCTATCTCGTGCATCATGCCGATGTCGCGCATGTGCACATGACCGGCAGCGCCAACACCCACGACACGATCGTGTGGGGGCCGGGCCCGGAAGGGCTGGAGCGCAAGAAGGACAACCGGCCGCTGCTGGACAAGCCGATCACCAGCGAGCTCGGCGGAGTATCGCCGACGATCGTGGTGCCCGGCGACTGGTCCGACGCCGACCTGAAGTACCAGGCCGAGCATGTGGCGACGCAGCGATTGCACAACGGCGGCTACAACTGCGTCGCCGCTCAGGCGATCGTGCTGAGCAAGGACTGGGCGCTCAAGGACAAGTTCCTGGCCGAGCTGCGCGTCGCGCTCGCCGCCGCCCCGCAGCGCACGGCCTACTATCCGGGCAGTGATGCCAGGGTCGCGGACGCGCTGACGTCCTATCCGGCGGCCGAGCAGCTCGGCTCGGGCCGGGTGCTGGTCGATCAGTTGCCGCTCAGCGACACCCCGCTGCTGCGCACCGAATACTTCTCGCCAGTGCTCGGCGTCGTCGAACTGCCCTATGCGGGTGGCGAATTCCTGCAGCATGCGGTCGATTTCGCGAACACGGAACTGACAGGGACGCTCGGCGCCAACATCCTCGCGGATCCGGCGACCATCCGCACGCTCGGCATCGGCTTCGACCGCGCCATCGAACGGCTGCGCTACGGCGCGATCGCGGTGAACACCTGGACCGGGCTCGCCTTCCTCGCACCGCGCGCGTCCTGGGGCGCGTTCCCCGGTCACACGCTCGACGACGTGCAAAGCGGAATCGGCGTGGTGCACAACGCTTTCCTGCTCGACGACGTGGAACGCACGGTGGTGTACGGACCGTTCCGGCCTGCCCCGCGCTCGGTGCTGCGCGGTGAGTTCGCGCTGTCACCCAAGCCGCCGTGGTTCGTCGACAACGCGACCGCGGCCACCACCGGTCGGAGGCTGACCGAGTTCTACGCCAGCGGCAATCCTGCCAAGATTCCTGGCATCTTCGCGTCCGCGCTACGCGGATAGTGCGCCGACACCGCAGATCAGCGGCCATGATCTGCACTGAAAGCGCAGATCAGGCCAGGTAATGGCACCGCGGCGCAGAGACTGCCATGATGGATCGCGATGTCCTCCTCCGATCAATTGCCCAAGCCCAAGCCGTCCGGGCGCTCGACCAGACGCGGCGCACCCTCGAGCGTCGACGCGGTGCGGCGCTCGTTCGACGCGGTGATCGGTGTGTTCACCGGCAAGACCCACGTGCCTGCGCCGACGCTGCGCTGGGGGCTGCTGCTGGTCGCGGCGGGGGCCGTGGTCGCTGCGTTGGTGACGATGTTCGTGACCGGCTTCGACAACAAGGGACTGGAGGCGCACACGCCGGGCTCGCCCGCAGAGCCGGTGGTCGACAAGGAATTCGGCACCGCCGTCAAAGGTGACTGCCTGAGCTGGACCAAGCCGGACCACTCCGATCTGGTCAAGGTGCGCTGCGAGAACAAGCACATGTTCGAGGTCGCGGCCGACGTCGACATGGCGAAGTACCCCGGCAAGGAATTCGGGCCCGGCTCCCGGTTCCCGGACTCGCTGCGGCTCACCGAGTTGAAGGAAGAGCACTGCGTGCCCGCGGTGCAGCAGTACCTGAACGGCAAGTTCGATCCGCGCGGGCGCTACATCGTCGGACTCATGTACCCGAGCCCGGACGGCTGGCAGCACGGCGACCGCACGCTGCGCTGCGGGGTGCAGTACGCGGCGAGCGCGGGTACGCCCGCGTCGACCGGCAGTGCCGCCGAACACGATCAGTCGAAGGTGTACGGGCCGGGCGTGTGCCTCGGCATCAACCAGAACCTGCCCACCGATCCGGTCGACTGTGCGCAGCAGCATGCCGTCGAGGTCGTCTCGACCATCGATCTCGGCCAGCGCTTCCAGGGCAGCCCGCCGGACAAGGACGAGCAGGACAAGTTCGTCGAGGACGAGTGCGCGCGCACCTCGTCCGACTATCTCGGCGGGCCCGATGTGGTGCGCAACAAGACACTGACGCTGTTCTTCGATTATCTGGATGCGCGCAGTTGGCTGGCAGGCAGTCGCAAACTGGACTGCATGGTCGGCAAGGGGGCTGATCGGGAAGGTTTCGCGCCGATCACCGGTTCGGCGAAGGGCGACATCCTGATCAACGGTCAGGCTCCGGTGCCGCCGCCGAACACCGGCCGGTCCACGCCTGCGCCGCTGCCCGGCGCCGCGCCGCTGCCGCCGCAACCGCAGCCGAGGTAGTCCGCCGGATGTCGGTATTCATGTCCGAAGACCGGTTCGAGGAATTGGTCGGTGATGCTCTTGATCGGATTCCACCCGAGCTGACGCGGGCCATCGATAACGTGGTCGTGCTGATCGAACCTCGCAATCCGAATGACCCGAATCTGCTCGGGTTGTATCACGGGATCGCGCTCACCGAGCGGGACAGCCATTACGGGGGTTCGCTGCCCGACACCATCACGATCTATCGCGACACGATCCTCGCGATCTGCGCGGATGAGGCGGACGTGGTGGAAGAGGTGGCGATCACTGTGATTCATGAGATCGCACACTATTTCGGCATTGACGAAGACCGCCTGCATCAGCTGGGATGGGGCTAGTCTTTACCCCAGCTGTATGAGTGCGGTTGCAGTTGGGGTGTGACAGGAAGAAAATTTAGGGGATTCGATGGAACCGATTGCCTCGCTGTCGCGTCCTATCACTCGAAGGGGGAATTCTCGTGGTTCCGCCCCATAGCCGCCACTAGAAGGAGTCGAGTCATGGTTGGCCACGTACTAGTCGCACCCGAAGCCGTCCTCGCCGCCGCCGCGGAGCTGGATCTACTCGCCGAGCGGCTCGCCGCCGCCGCCGCGTTGACCGCGCCCGCGACGCATGTCGTCCCCTCTGGCATCGACGAGGTGTCGTTGCACGCCGCGAACCACCTGAACAAGGCCGCGGTGACGCACGACAACGCCGTCGCCCAGGGGATTCTGGAACTGCATCACGCCGCCGCAACCCTGCGCAGCCAGCTCGCCACGCACATGAGCTCGGACATCGTCCGCGCGGCAGGCATCGCGGCGACCGGCAACGCACTCTGAGCCTGCGGGCCAAGCACAGAAGAACAAATAAGGGGAGAAACGCATGACCGCAGGAATCACCGGGGTGTTCTGGCTGCCCCGCCTCGCAGAAGGAAACTCGATCGCGCTCAACGCAGGCGCGCACGCGATCCCGATCTCGGCCGCCGCGACCGCGTGGGGCGGGCTCACCGCCGCGTGGGTCGACGCCACCGCGACCGTCGCCCGGGTAATGGCCGAGCTCGGCGTCGGCATGCAGGGCATCAACGGCATCTCGGCACTGTCCAAGCTCACCGGCTTCATCGGCTGGGCCGAGCAGCAGGGCGTCATGGCGGCCACCATGGGCTCGAAGGCGGCGTCCAACGCGATCGCCTACACCGTGGCGTCGATCGCCATGCCGAGCATCCCGGAGATCGCGGCCGTCGACACCGCACGGGTCGCGGCCTACTCGACCGGCGGCGTCCTGAACGGCACCGCGGAAGCGGCCGAGGCGGCCAAGGCCGCGCTCGACCTGCGCGCCGCGTTGACCATGGAGACCTACGAGGCGGCGACCAGCGCGATGGTGGTGACTCCCGGTGAGTTCGTCCAGCCGCCCGCCATCGCGCACGGTGCGGGCCAGGCGAACCCGAACGGGGTCGAGCAGGCCGCCCAGCCGACCGATCCGGTCCAGGCCGCGCTCGCCGCGGCAGGCGCATTCGTGAACAACCCCGCCGTGGCAGGCGCCGCGACGCAGGCCGCGAACTTCGCGGGTTCGGTGGCGACGACCGGTGTTTCGACGGCGGGCACCATCGGCACCCACGCGATCTCGGCCGTCACCAGCGCGGTGACCCCCGGATTCACCAGTGCCGCACCGGCTCCCATGGCCGGCGGGATGGGCATGGGTATGGCGGCGGCGGTCGGTGGCGCGACAACGCGGTCCGCGTCGGTCGGCGGGGCAGGCGGCTCGGCGTCCTACGGCAACGGCTCGTTGAAGCTCCCCGAAGGCTGGGGTGCGGCAGGCCACGTCGCGGGCGGCACGCCGACCACGGCCCCGGTCGTGGAGAACGCCACGGTCAGCCAGCCTGCCGGTGCACCGGTGCGCAACAACACCGCGTCCGGTAGCCCGCTGCTCGGCAACCAGGTTCGGGACGAGGACGACGAGTCCGAGCACAAGGGCCAGGACTTCCTGCGCTCGACCGAGCACTTCAACGACGGTCGCTACGCCGCGGACGGGGTGATCGGCGCCGACGCCGTCGGGACCACTAAGTGACGGTGCTGGGTGCGGGCCGCGGCCCGTCCATGCTCGCTTCGGTCGTGCTGTCGCTCGACGAAATGCAGTTCCTCCTGGAGAAACTGGAGATCGACGAACTGCCCGTGGTGCTCCAAGCCCGCGGGCAGTACGACAACGTGACCGATCACGACGCCGCAATGGCGGTGGCGGCCGAGTCGCTCATCGATCGGGAACTGCTGATCGGCGACGCGGTCCACCAGGAACTCGAAGACCGGCTGTTCGCGCTGTATCGCCCGCACTGGGTGGTCGCGCTGCGGCTGCACGTCGACGGTCAGGTGAGTCGCATGTGTCTCGCAAAGGGCGATGATCTCGTCACCATCGCCCTGCGCGGGCCGCAGTCCTACGTGATCGACGAAGCCGGAGACGACCTGCCCGGCCCGGTGATCGCGGCGTTGGGCGCGGCCGATCCGCTCGACATCACCGGAATGAACGCGCCCACCGAACAACTCGTGCCGATCTTCGACGACACCGGCGATGCGACGGCGACCGCCGCCCGGCTCGCCAAAGTCGGCACCCCGCCACGCGATGCGAAAACCTTGGCGTCCGCCATGGTGCAGATTCACTCACACGCAGAGATCGTCGGCGTGGTGTACGGCGACGGCACCCGCGACGTCACCGACAACCACATCGCGGTCTACAACACGCGAGGCGGGCGGCTGATCGCTACTGCAAGCAGGTCCGACGACGGGGTGAAGTGGACGTCGCTTGCTACCGGGACGAACGGGCGGCTGCGAACGGCGTTGCAGGACTTGATTGATTCGCTGCCGGAGCGGGACGAGTTTCCGTTGAAGCCTGAGCAGGGGTAGTCGTTCGGGGGTGGCCGGGAGGTGTGGGGTTGCCCGAAGGGTGTGGGGTTGCCCGAAGAGTGGGGGGTTGCCCGAAGAGTGTGGGGCTGCCCGAAGAGTGGGGGCTGCCCGAAGAGTGGGGGCTGCCCGAAGGGGTGGAGGGCTGCCCGAAGGGGTGGAGGGTTGTCCAAGGGGGTGGGGTGGTCGACGGGTTGTGCATGGGGGAAGTGGGTGCACGGGCCGTCGGCGTGAGGTGAGTAATTGGTGACCTAATTGGCGGTGGTCAGAATGGTTGCTGAGCCTCGTTGAGTGGTAGTCGAATGGTTGCCGAGCTTCGTTGGCGTGAGAGAAATGGTTGCTGAACCTGATTGGCGTGAGAGAAGTGGTTGCGACGCGTACTGCAGCACGCACCATTTCTCTCACGCCAACACTTCAAGATCGCTTTGAAGGGCTCCGAGCTGGGCCGCCGTCGCCTGAGCTCGGGCGGCCCACACCGCCTCATCGATGTGAGAGAAGTGGTTGCCGCCCGCGTTGACGGGAGTGAAATGGTTGCTCACCGCCGTTGACGGGAGTCATATGGCGGCAGTACACGCCGAGACGCCCACCATTGGACTCCCGTCAACCTCCCTCGAGATCACTTCCCCGAAAAGATCTTTGGACCGGACCACAGCCAAGCAACCCGCCCTGGGACAAGAGAACGCGTGAGCGACTGCGGAGGTCAGCCGGGTACGGCACACGACCCCACCACGCTATCCAGTGCAAACCCCGAGACTGTCCTGCTCGCCAGGAGACCGTTCAACCTGCGGATAAACCACCACCCCAAACGCAACACGCCCTACGAAACCCGCACCAGCCCCAAGCCGCGCGCGTCCAAAGCCGCGCCAGCCCAAAGCCGCGCCCCTCCAAAGCCGCGCCCGCCCCAAGCCGCGCGCGTCCGAGGCCGCGCCCCACGGGCCGGGTTGGATTGTGTCCGTGCCGCTTTGGGCTCGGCGAAGGCAGAGCTCCTTCGGGTATACGGTCTCCTGACGAATGCGGCAGCCAAGGGTTTGCACTGGAGTAGCGCGGTTGCCTCGCCTGCCGTACCCGGCTGACCTCCGCAGTCAGTCACGGGTTCTCTCGTACCAGCCGGCTCACTTGGCTGTGCTCTCGTTTCGAGAACTTCGAGATCAAAGACAGAGATTCAAGATCAAAGACTCTCAGCCGCACACTTTCTGTCTTCCCGCACACGATTTTGCTAGCCAGATCGTGTGCGGGAAGACAGAAAGTGTGCGGGTCTGTGGGTTTCGAGATCAGCTACGTCGAATGTTCTTGCCCGCCAATGAGTTCTGCCATCCGTTCGCTTCGTCTGGCGTCTAACGTACAGAGCATGCTCTTGACCCTCGCTGCAGCATGGGTCAAGAGCACAATTCCTATGTCAAGTCACGCGCGAGTTCGGGGTTCACAGCCGAAGGGTCGGATCCTGACTCGTTCTGTGGATTCGCACTGGTCGTGGGCCGTCAGAAGGGTGCGGATCTACAGAAGGGTGCGGACTCGTGAAAGGGGTGCGGGGCTGCGGGGTTTCACGATCAGTGGCGGTGTGGGTATCTGCACCGTTGTGGGACATCTCGGCCGCGCAGGCGGGGGCAATTACCTTGCGGCCGTTCAGGTTCTGCGCGAGATGAACATGATGTATTCGCAGGGGGCGTCCGTTCGGTTGGCGAAGCCGTGGTCGGCGTCGGCTTGGAAGAACATGGAGTCGCCTGTGTTGAGGGTCTCGCTGATTCCGCCGATCGCGACGGTGAGGGTGCCTGCGAGCACCACGAGTTGTTTCTCCGTGCCTGGCGGATACGCGGGCAGCAGGCCGGTTGAGACCTGTGCGGGGAGGTAGTGGGCGACCATCTCGGCTCCGCCTGCGCCAGGGGCCGCTGAGACGATGTGTCGTTCGAAACCCGTTTCCGGGTCACGGAAAACGGGGCGAGCGTTCTTGCGCATGACAACGGCCACGCCAGACGCGGCAGCTGCCCCGCCGATGAGGTCGGACAGTGACGCGTCGAGCGCGTGGGCGATCCTGGACGCGACGCCGATCGTTGGGCTCTTCTCACCGCGTTCGACCTTGGACAGCATTGCCCGGCTCACCGACGACTGCGTGGACAGCTGCTCCAGCGTCAGGCCCGCCTCCTCGCGGCGGCGCCGCACATTGGCGCCGAACGCGCCGGCCAGGTCG
This sequence comes from Nocardia sp. NPDC049149, assembly GCF_043197455.1. Taxonomy (NCBI): domain Bacteria; kingdom Bacillati; phylum Actinomycetota; class Actinomycetes; order Mycobacteriales; family Nocardiaceae; genus Nocardia; species Nocardia sp. NPDC049149. Next base: position 1,067,952 of record NZ_JBICTD010000001.1, on the reverse strand, counting down.
TCACGGTGCGGTGGTTCGACCGTGTTTCCGTCTTGCTCGGCCACCATGCTCCTCGATTGATGGGTACCTCAACTGCCCACAGTGTAGATTTCTCCTAAAGAAGATATCGTCTCCTATCAGAGACGCTAGATAGGCGCCCGACACGACGGAGGTTTCCATGCATCTGATCTCGAGTGGCCAGCTCCATGCCACGTTCGAATTCGGCGATCTGCAGGTGATCTCGTTGCGCGACGGGTACATCGACATGCCGCCGACCCGGCTCCGCAGCGAGGACGGGCGCGCGCTCGATGAGCTGCCTGCCGCCGTGCCGCTGGTCGGCGACAACTTGCGGCTGTCGGTCAACGCCTTCTTCGTCACCGACGGCACGCGGTCGGTGCTCATCGACACCGGCGCGTCCAACGTCTGGCACGACCCCACCATGGGATTGATCTACGACGCACTCGACGAAGCGGGGATCGACCGCGCGCAGATCACCGACGTGGCCATCACCCACAACCATGAAGACCACGTGAGCGGCCTGATCATGCCGGACGGTGCAGAGGCGTTCACCAAACTCGAGCGTGTGTGGATCGGCGCGGGTGACACCTCGGTGGTCACGGGACGGCTCGAGCCGATCTCCGACCGGGTCGTACCCGTGTCGGAGAAGGTCGCGATCAATGAGTGGGTCACCGCAATCCCGACACCGGGCCACACCCCCGGTCACACCGTCTACGACGTCAGGAGCAGCACCGGCAACCTTCTCGTCTGGGGCGACACCGTGCACGTTCCGACGCTCCAATTCGAGCAGCCGCACGTGTGCTGGGAGTACGACGGCAACCGGTCCCAAGCCCGCGCCGAGCGAGCGGCCCTGCTCGAACAGCTGACTCGCCCAGGTCATTTCGTCGCCGGCGCCCACCTCGACTCACCCGGCATCGCCCGCGTAACCCCCTCCGGCGCGGGTTACGCACTGGAATACCTTGCGCCGCTGATAGGCTGACCGACCCGGTCGCCCTACAGCCCCGAGCTCACGATGGCGGCCAAGGAGGGCAATCGCGTCTGTCCCGACTGCTCGCCCACGAACCGATGCAGGACCAAGTGCCCGCCCATCGTGTATCCGCCGGTCTGGACCGACGGGGTCGACGGGCGGATTCGCACCGAGGGGGAACTGGTGCAGGTGGCTTCGGACGATGCCTGCACCAGTTCCCCATGATCAATCGACCAACTCCAGAAGGGAACTGGCGGCCACACCGCGCCTCGGTGCCGATCCCCCCGGAGCGAGGCGAAGACCCGCGTCGAGTACAACATCGAGCAGCTGCGCGGATCGCTGAAAGGCCTGACGGCGGAGGAGATCTCGAAGGTCGTCATCGCCTACGAGCCGGTCTGGGCGATCGACACGGAGTCGAGGGTGGGGTGAAAGGCCGCAACGGACACTGTCCCCGCCGCGGTCGGGCAGTAGACCCCACTCGGTTTTATTGTGGCGGAACAGGATTCGCGGCGCACCGCCAGCGAACGACCGAGCCTGGCCAACTCGTGAGATCGTCGGCAGTGGGGATGACGGCATGCCACCGGTTGAGCTGCAACGATCCAACGGACAAGTTGCAACGCCTCCAATGGACGTGGCCCAGCCGCCCTCGGACGACGCGGCCCGGTAGTTCGTTGCTCCCCAGCACGACTCAGCAGCGCACCACCGAGTGAAATCAACCATGGGGTGGGGGCGATGTCGTAACCGAAGGGTGGGGTGAAGCGGCCCCAGCGGACGCAGCTCAACGGGCAAGCGGCAACGCCTCTCGCAGACGTTGCCCAGTCGCCTTCAGACGACGCGGCCCGGTAGTTCGTTGCTCCCCAACGCGACTCGGCAGCGCACCATCGAGTGCAGTCAACCCATAGGGGCGACGTCGTAGCCGAAGGGTGGGGTGAAGCGGCCCCAGCGGACGCAGCTCAACGGGCAAGCGGGAACGCCGCCATAGACGTTGCCCAGTCGCCTTCGGACGATGCCGCCCGGTAATTCGTTGCTACCCAACATGACTCGGCAGCACACCACCGGGTGCAATCAACCCATGGGGTCGTCAGCGGTGGGGGCGACGTCGTAGCCGAAAGGTGGGGTGAAGCGGCCCCAGCGGATGCAGTCCCAACCACCGTCGGGTAGCGGCACAAGCTCGATGGTTTCGGTGTTGTCGAGGTGGTTGTTCGTGGTGAACGGCGGGAGCACGTCGGCTAGGTAGCGGGAGACCAGGCGCATTGCGGCGCCGTGGTTGACCAGCAGCACGTCGCCGGTCGACTCCGGTGTCAGGTAGGTCTTGCGCAGGTCCGCGATGATCGGCAGGAAGCGGGCGAGCACCTCGTGGCCGGACTCCCCGCCGGGTGGCCGCTCGTCCAGGTCGCCGTTGTGCCAGGCGTGGTAGATCTGCTGGAAGTACGCGTGTGCCTCTTGGCTGTGCTCGCCCTCCATGTCGCCGACCTGGACCTCGTGCACGTTGTCCAGCACGGTGGCCGGGACGCCGGTCGCGGCCTCGATGTATCCGGCGGTCTGGCGGGCGCGCAGCGCCGCCGAGCAGAAGAGCACCCGCGGCGGGTCGAGCAACGTCTCACCGAACGTCTTCGCCTGTGCCGCACCGCGTTCGGTGAGCGGCAGGCCAGGAACCCTGGTGTCGAGGAGCTTCGCGACGTTGCCCTCGGTCTCCCCGTGCCGGACCAGCACCAACTTGCCCGTACTCACAGATCCGCCACCCCCTTTCGTAGCTGGGTCAGCCACTGCGCGGCCGCTTCGTCCGAGGGCGGCGGCGTGCCGGTGGCCGACGTCGCAGGCCAGGATCCGAGGAACCGGATCCGCGCGGTGCGATGCAACGCCTTCAGTGCCTCGGCGACCGCGGTGTCGTCGATGTGCCCGACGCAGTCGAGATAGAACCGGTAGGTGCCCATGCCCGTGCGGGTCGGCCGGGATTCGATCCTGGTCAGATCGATTCCGCGGGTAGCGAATTCGGCGAACGCACGCATCAGCGAACCCGGCTCGTTCGGCAGCTCGAGCACGATCGATGTCCGGTCGGCGCCCGTCGCGGCCGGCGCCACCCGCGGCCGGGTGACGAGCACGAAGCGGGTGATGGCCTGCTCGTGATCGGCCACCCCGGACGCCAGCGCCACCAGCCCGAGCCGCTCGCCGGCCAGGGCGGTCGAGACCGCGGCATCGGCCTTGCCCGCCGTGACGTCCTCGGCCGCCGCCGCGTTCGACGCCGAGACGTAGGCCTGTGCCTGCGGCAGCTGCCGCGCCACCCACTCGCGCACCTGGGCGGCGGCCACCGGATAGGCGGCCAGCGTGCGGACCTCGGCCAGGCTCATGCCGGGCTTGGCCAGGATCGTGAAGGTCACCTCCAGCTCGGTCTCCGCGACGATCTGCAGTCGCGGACCGATGGCCAGTGAGTCGAGCGTCGCCGAGATCGAGCCCTCGACCGAACTCTCGATCGGCACCACCGCGCCGTCGACGGCGCCGGACCGGATCAGCTCAAGCGCCGCCCCCTGACTGGGCGCGGCGATACGCTCGACAGCCCCATCGAAGGCTCCCGAGGATTCGAGGTCAGCAAGGGCCATCTCGGTGAAAGTTCCGGAGGGCCCGAAGTACGCGATACGCGGCACGGTTACGACCATACTTGCGTGCGCGACCAAGGCTCCGCGGATTTGTCGCCGCCCCTGTCAGACCATGGGTTTTACCGATCGCCAGAGCTGCACCCGCACGAACCCACTCCGCGAAACGCCACCACCAGTTCCCGGCAAACCCTGAGCCGGGGTCACGGCAGCCCCGAAGGTGCACCCGCGACCCCAGTCCGCGAAGTGCCACCACCGGTTCCGGCAGCCATGAGCTGCGGGTCACGGCAGCGCCGGAGGTGCACCCGCGCGAACCCACTCCGCGAAATGCCTCTACCAGTTCCCGGCAGCCATGAGCTGCGGGTCGCGGCAGGGCGGACGCGACGTCAGGTGAGGGGGTGCAGAGCTCGGGTGACCTCGTCGACGGCGTCGGTCTCGATGGCGAGCAGGACGGAACGAAGTGCCTCGACCGCAGGAGGTTTGAGTGCGGTGAGGAAGGCGAGGTCAGGGGTCGTGAGGGCGGCGCGGATGTCTTCACCGCAGAGTGCGGCGGCGGTCGCGGCAACGATGGCGATGGCACGTTCGCCGGAGGCGGTGCGGGCGATGTAGCCGGTTTCGGCGTGGGCGATGCCTGCCAGGAAGTCGGCGATATCGGCATCGGAGGCGTCCGCGTCGAGGACCGGAGTCCCCTCGATCGCGCTGATAGACGGCGCGCGCACCAGGCCTTCGACCAAGCTGCGCCTGGCAGGCGCCGTCAACGCCACGAGCACCGGTTCCCGCGCTGCTTCCGATCCATCTGCCACCGATCCACCGTAACAAGCGGCGGCTATGTCCTATTTGCGGCCGAACGGGGTTGACGCCGCGCTACCCCCTCAGGCCTTGATCGCTCGGCCGTGGTCCGTTCGCGGTCGAGTGCCTGATCACTCAGCCGCGCAAGCGCGTTCAGCCACGCTGAACGTCGGGAGAATTCTCAGGATCAGGGTGGGGCGAACGCTTGCGCATGGTCGTCGCGTCACTTAGCTTAGGGTAACCTAATTGAGCGCCGAGCGAGGCGAGCAGAGCCCTGACCACGGAGGTTTGTATGCCGCGTCCGACACCCACTGTCGCACCGTCCACCGCTGAGCGGGTGCGCAGTGCGTGCGCGCACGCAGAGCAAGCGGTGCTGGCCATGCCTGGCATCGATCCGACGCCGATCTCCGTGCACCACCTGCGCCAGTGCGGCGACGCGGTGATCGCGGTGCCGACCACCTCGGTCGCCGCCGTCCTGGCGGGCAACTCCCCGGACGCGGGTGCGCCTGCGGTACTGGAACTCACCGACCATGCCCCGCTGCCGCTGCGGGAACCCGTCCGGGCGCTGGTGTGGTTGCGCGGCTGGGTGCGCGCGGTGCCGACCCAGGCGCAGCGCGCGCTGGCCACCGAGGTCGCCAAGGACCACCCGGATCCCGGCCTGCTCGACGTCGGCTACACCGCGACGCTGCTGCGCGTCGTCATCAACTCCGCGGTGGTCGCCGATTCGACCGGCGCCGAATCGGTCACCATCGACGAGCTACGCCAGGCCGAGCCGGATCCCTTCTGCACCTTGGAATCCGCGTGGCTGCAACACATGGACGCCGACCACGCGGACGTCGTCGCGCAGCTGGCCCGCCACCTGCCACCGCGCCTGCAGCACGGCATCGTGCACCCGCTCGCCATCGACCGCTACGGCCTGACCCTGCGCGTCGAAGGCCGCGACGGCGACCACGATTTCCGCCTCCCCTTCACCTCCCCCGCCGACGACATCGAGTCGCTCAGCCGCGCCGTCCGCACCCTGGCAGGCTGCCCTTTCCTCAACGGCCTGCGCCGGATCTGACCGCCTGGCGTCTTCCAGTTGCGTTCGCGCACATCCGCGGTGCAGACCCCGGCCAGTTCGTCGAGCACACGACGAGTAGGTCAACTCGCACTAGACGCCGAGCCGGTCCACCGCCGTCGCGCAGCGACTGCCGGGAGATCAGCTGTAGCGCAGCCTGTTTGGCTGATCAGCCGCTGACCGACTTACCGCTGGCGATGGCCTCCAAGAGCTCGGCGAAATCCGCCACGGCCTCGACGTTGTCCTCGGCGGCGCGCTGGAACATGGCGACTTCGTACTCGGTGAGGGCGACCTCGACGTCGCCAGGGCGCGCGGCAAGAACTTTGCCGAGTTCGAGTCCGTCCACCATGGCAAGGTTGGCGCCCTCGCCGTTCGGCGGCGCGAGATGGGCGGCGTCGCCGAGCAAAGTCACCCCCGGCACCCGATCCCACTGGTGTCCGGCAGGCAGCGCGTAGAAGGGCCGGTGGATCGGCGCGGTGTCACTGTCGGTGATCAACGCAGTGAGTTCCGGTGCCCAGCCCTCGAATTCGTGCGCGATCCGCGCGGTGGACGCGGCGACGTCGGCGAAATCGATGGCGGCGAACCAGTCCAACGGCCGCTCCAGGATCACGTAGGCGTGCAAGATCTCGCCCTTCTCCCGATGCGCGTGGATTTGCCCGCCGGGCCCGCTCGTGACCAGCATCCCGCCGCCGACCGCTTGCGCCGCGGCGGGGTGGCGGTGGTCGGCGTCGAACAAGTAGGTCTCCACGGCCGATTCGCCGACGTATTCGGGTGTGGCGGTGGTGAGCAGCGGCCGGACCCGCGACCAGGCGCCGTCGGCGCCGACCAGCAGACTCGTCGTGACGGTGGCACCGTTGGCGAAGGTCACTTCGTGACGGCCCGCCTCGAGAGTGCGAGCGCCGCTGGCCCGGTGACCCCACCGGACGGACCCCTCCGGGAGTGCGTCGAGCAGCAGCTGACGCAGCTCCGCGCGCTGCACCTCGGGGCGGCCGCCGGTGCCGTCGTCGGCCCGCTCGAACAGGACAGTCCCGTCCGAGCCCAGCGCACGAAGCGCCTGGCGGCCCGGCACGACGATGGCGCGGAACTCGTCCATCAGGCCGGCCTCTTCGATGGCACGCAGCCCGTTGTAGTCATGAATGTCGAGCATCCCGCCCTGGGCGCGCGCCGTCGGTGCGGATTCCGCCTCGTAGACCGTGGCCGAGATGCCGTGCACGTGCAAGACCCGGGCCAGCATGAGTCCGCCGAGTCCGGCGCCGATGATCGTGACCGGAGTTGTCATCGCAATTCCTTTGCTGTGTCGCGTTTTTCGATCAGGCTTACGACGATGGCGAGCGAGGGTTGCACGGTCCTTGCGTCCGGCGCACCGCCCTTGCACTCCGCTTGCGTCGCCCGATCGGTGTCCGCGGACGCAGTGATCGACGCGATCTGGGTCGCACGCCGACAGTGCCAACGCGTGGCAATCCTCGGTGCCGCGGGTCGGCGATCGGTGTCGACCTGCCCGGTGGTGCGTGTCGTCCCTGGTGCGGCGTTGGCAATAGATTCGAGGCATGCGTGCTGAGGGCGAGTCGGAGCAGGTCGAGCTGACGGAACGGGAGCGGCTCGGGATCAAGCTCGAGATCGCGGTCGTGCTGGTGGTGACGTTCGGGCTCAGCGGGCTCAACGCGGGGCTGTCGCTGCTGGAGAGTGCGCTGGCGCCGGGCGGGATCGGCGGGCGCACGGTGGCGCTGAACCCGTCGCGGTCAACGCAGTCGACCATCGATCTGCTGTTTCAGCTGCTCAGCGTGGCCCGGCTGCTCGGCTGGGCGGCGCTCGGCCTGTATCTGTTGTGGCGCAGCGGCATCGGGCCGCGGTTGATCGGGCTTGCGGCGCGGCTGCGGTGGCGCGCGGACGTGCTGCCAGGACTGGTGCTTGCCGCGATCATCGGGCTGCCCGGCCTCGGCCTCTATCTGGTCGCGCACGCCATGGGGGTGAGCGTGACGATCGTGCCCGCGTCGCTCGGCGATCACTGGTGGCGGCTGCCCGCGCTGATCCTGTCCGCCTGCGCGAACTCGCTGGCCGAGGAGATCATCGTGGTCGCCTTCCTGATCACCCGCCTGCGCAAGCTCGGCTGGTCGGAGAACTCGTCGCTGCTGGCCTCGGCCCTGCTCCGCGGCAGCTACCACCTGTACCAGGGCCTCGGCGGCGGCGTCGGAAACCTGGTGATGGGCCTGATCTTCGGCCGCTACTGGCAGCGAACGAACAAACTCTGGCCGCTGGTCCTCGCCCACGCCACCATCGACGCCGTCGCCTACCTCGGTTACACCGCACTGCGCGGCCACGTCTCCTGGCTGCCCTGACCGATACCGTCGAACCATGCTCCCTCCGCGACATCGCGCCGCGGTTCGGGCAGACCCGCGTGTGCGGCAACGAAACTCGTCGCCATGGTTGGGAAGGACGGTTTACGTGATGTATCCGCAGTATCCACTCGAACAGAATTCGGCGCGCGGACCGATCGGCGATTCCAAGTCGATGACCGGGCCCGCCCATGAATGTGATCATGACCGTCGCGCTGGTCACACGGTGTCGACAAACACATTTCGATCGTGAGCATGGCCTCTCACCTGGGCAGATGTCGGCGCGTGGCGACCGTGACGGAACTGTTCTCCGCGGTGCGATAACGGCGCCGCAGCGCAGGCGAATTCATAGAAGAGTGCTCGGAATGGTGAGTGCTCCGGCCGGTGTGCGCGAATTTCGACGCGCTCGGGTCGGAGCAAGATCCGTCCGTCGCATGCCCAGCCTGAACGACGAGCGATAAGTAGAGTCTCTGTGATGAATGGCGACGACCCCCAGTACCGCGCACCGCTGCGCCGGGTGCCGCCGCCCGGCCGGCCACCGATGCAGCGACCGGGTCCGCACCGTGCGGGACCGCCGCCCGGTGATCCGCACGCGCCCCGCATCGAGCCGACCCAGGTGCTGCGCAGGGACGGCAGGAACGGGCCGCCGCCACTCGCGTATTCGCAGGTCCCGCCGCCCCCCGCCGGGCCGCGCACACCACCGCCGCTCGACAAGACCCGGCGCGCGCCGACGCACGCGCCGACCCAACAGCCGGTCCCCTACCGCGAGTCCGCACCACCGCAGCGTCCGTATCGGCAGGATCCACCGCCACCGCCCGGTCCGCCGCGCAGCCAGCGTCCGCCCAAGGCGCCGCGACCACGCCGCAAGCGCCACTATTTCCGCTGGTTCCTGGCCTTGCTGCTGGTGCTCGTCGTCGCAGCGATCGGCGGGGTGATCAAGCTCGACGGCTCGTTGACCCGCATCCCCGCACTGGCCAACTACGCCCAGCGCATCGGCGACACGCCTGGCACCAACTGGCTGCTCGTCGGCTCGGACGGCCGCGCAGGCCTGACACCCGAGCAGGAACGGGAGCTGGCCACCGGCGGCGAGGTCGGTCCGGAGCGCACCGACACCATCCTGCTCGTCCATATCCCGAAGTCGGGCAAGGCCACGCTGGTCAGCCTGCCGCGCGACTCATACGTCAGCATTCCAGGCAACGGCAAGGACAAGCTCAACGCGGCGTTCGCGTTCGGCGGTCCGCAGCTGCTGGTGCAGACCGTCGAGATCGCCACCGGCCTGCATATCGACCACTACGCGCAGATCGGCTTCAGCGGGTTCGCCGGCGTTGTCGATTCGCTCGGCGGCATCGACGTCTGTCTGCCGAAACCGATCGACGATCCGCTGGCAGGCATCAACCTGGCTGCGGGCTGCCAGAAGCTGAGCGGCCCAGAGGCACTCGGCTTCGTGCGCAGCCGCGCGACGGCACTCGCCGACCTGGACCGGATGAACAACCAGCGCCTCTTCATGGCCGCACTGCTGAAGAAGGCGACGAGCACGTCGACCCTGGCCAACCCGTTCAAGTTGTGGCCACTGATGACCGACACCGCCAAATCACTGAAAGTCGATGACGGCGACCATATCTGGGATCTGGCGCAGCTCGGCTGGGCGATGCGCGGCGACACGGTGGCCACGACGGTGCCGATCGGCGGTTTCGACGACACCGACAGCGGAAACGTGCTGCTTTGGGACAAGCAGAAGGCGGGCCAGTTCTTCGACGCACTCGCCAATGACCGATCGATTCCGGAGGATCTGCTGACGCGGTAACGTCGAGGACATGCCGGACAACGATGCCGAGAAGCCGTTCCCTCCGCTATTGCGCACGCAGATCCGTCGCGGGTTCACCGCAGGCCAGCAGTACCTGGCGGCCGCCGTCTATCTCGACGCGAATCGATTGCCCCAGTTGGCGAAACACTGCTACGGCAAGGCGGCCGAGCAACACGGGCATGCGCTGCGGATGGTCCAGTACCTGCTCGACCGCGATCTCGACGTCCAGGTCACCGGTTTGGACGAGATCCGTTCCACTTTCGAATCTCCCCGTGCCGCAATCGATTTCCTGCTGACGACGGCACAGGGCCGGAGCACACAGATCTCCGAGCTCGCCCGCGCGGCCCGGGAATCGGGCGACTACCTCGGCGAGCGCTTCGTGCAGTGGTTCCTCAAGGAACAGGTGGAGGAGGTCGCCAAGATGACCACCCTGCTGACGGTGCTCGACCGCGCCGACGGCAATCTGTTCGACGTCGAAGAGTTCATCGCACGCGAGCTGCGGACCCCGCATCGAGTCGACAACACCACCCCGAGAATGGCTGGGGCAGCGAAGAATTAATTAGGCAATACTAGCCTCAATAAGGTTGCACTTGGATGACACGCGGCCTGACCAGCGCTAATGTCGCCTCTATGTCCAGCCATCCGGAGTCCCCGCGCAGCAAATTCCACGGCCTGCTTCACGACCAGATCAGGCATGAATTCAATGCCGAGCATCAATACATCGCTATCGCGGTGTGGTTCGACAATGCGGATCTGCCGCAGTTGGCCAAGCGTTTCTACGCGCAGGCGGTAGAAGAACGCAACCACGCGATGATGATCGTGCAGTACTTCCTCGACCGGGATATCAGCGTCGACATTTCCGGCATCGATGCTGCCAAATCCAAGTTCGAGAATGTGCATGAGCCGATCGCCCTCGCGCTGGCCCAGGAGAAAACGGTCACCGACCAGATCATCCAGCTGGCGAGCACCGCCCGCGAAGAGGGCGATTACCTGGGCGAGCAGTTCATGCAGTGGTTCCTGAAGGAGCAGGTCGAGGAGGTCGCGAATATGACGACGCTGCTCACCATTGCCGATCGCGCCGGATCCAACCTGTTCGATCTGGAGGAGTTCATTGCCAGGGAAATGGGTGGACCCAGCGATGCTTCCGGTGCCCCTTCGGCCGCAGGCGGATCAATCTGACCGGTCTTTACCACGACGGCCAACAGGTCCAGCCCGCCGCGACGGGCTGGACCTGTTGCTGTTCCATGGTGCTCTTCTAGCTGGCACTCAAAGAGCTGAGGGCCTTGATCAACGCAAGAATGATGTCCATGGTGTTCCTACTTTCCTCATCAGTTCAGTGAGACTGCCCTCACCTGCACCAACTTTCGGTGTAGCTGAGAATCTAGCCTCAGATGAGATTAGAAACATGTGTTTTTCACTAAATTCTTTCCATTAATTTCAGCGCGTCAGCGCAGCGTGACCTGACGCGACCGAAGCCCGTCCCGAGAACGCCGCTCGTCGGCGGTCAGCGGGGCATCCGTGGCCAGTGCCTCGGCCAGCCGAGCGCCGAATTCCTGTGCGGGCTTGGTCCATTCCTCCGCGTGCCGCTCCGGGTCCAGGTCGAAGACCGGGACGAGCACACCGTGCGTGCGGAACGAACCCGCGAACCGAGAACCCTCGCCGAGCTGCAGGCCGCCGGAGGCGTGCACGCGCGCCAGCGCCAACATCAGGTCGTCCTCGTTCTCCGGACGGACCCAGCGGATGTGTGCCTTGTCGCCGGCATCCACCCACCACGCCGCGCCAACCGCGTCCGCGCCCAACGCAATCCGCGCCGACGGCATGATCGCCTGCTTGGCCTGCTCGATGGTCGCGGCGACCTGCGCGTCGGGCTGCACGCCCTCGGGCACCCACCAGTCGAAGTCCTGGTGCACCGTGAGATCCAGGTCCGCACCGGCATCGATCACGTCGGCCAGCCGAGGGCCGCCCGCCACGCTCTCCACCGAAGCCAGCGAGTCGCCGGGCTCCGCGGACTGCGTCCACAGGATGGCGGCGGCCAGATCGGCGCCGGGATCGGCGCCCTGGAACTGCATCTGCGCGCCGACATAGCCGCTCGGCTCGTCGCCGGCCCGCACCAGCGCGGCGACCGCACCGGGCAGCACGGTGGCAAGCACCACCGGACGCTCCGCCGCGACACTGGACGATAGCTTCAGCTCCGCGGTCGCCGACGGCACGAATTCACGCAGCGCGACCAGATCGCACTCCGCGGCCAGTCCCTCGAAGGGACGCGTCACGGACTGGGCCGCCTGCTCCAGCGCTGCCTTCCGCTCGGCGAGACGCTGTGCCCGGTTCCCTCCGGGCTTAGGACTATTGCGCTTGCTCTTTCCCACGGGGGGTCAACCTACATGGTGCGCAGCGCTGGTACACCGCGCGCCACGACACCAGGTGGCACCAAACTCTCGACGCACGGCGCGCACTGGCCCGCGGCGACCGATCGGTGGCGGTGCCGAGGCGGGTTCCCGCGACCAAATGCCTTGGCCGGCGGCACCTTCGGCCGTGCGACCGATCAGGCGGCGTCGAGTACCGCCTTCGTCCGTCCTGGATGGTTGGTGGCGACCCAACTGACGCCGAGGTCGGCGCACAGGCGCACGTCGTCGGGTTCGTCGACGGTCCAGCAGTAGGTGGCGCGGCCTGCGGCGGCGGCCTTGTCGACCAGTTCGGGGTGTTCGCGCAGCGTCTTCACCGACGGTCCGACGGCGGTCGCGCCGACCGTGGTCGCGGCGCTACCGCCGAGGTAGCGCGACGACTCACCGAGCAGCACGGTGGGCAGCAGCGGCGCGGCGCGGCGGATCCGCCAGACCGCGGTGGCCGCGAAAGACATGACTACGGCGCGGGAATGGTCGGCCGAGGCCGGGGTGGCGATGCCGAACCGCTGCAACTCGGCGAGCAGTTTGTTCTCCACCAGCGCGCCGTAGCGCACCGGATGCTTGGTCTCGATGAACAGCTTGGTCGGCCTGCTCCGCCAGTCCAGCACCAGGCTGATCAGCTCGGCCAGGGTGAGCACCTCGGCGGGCGCGCCGTCGACGCCGAAGTCGAGTTCCTTCAGTTCGTCCAGCGTCATCTCGCTGACCAGGCCGGTGCCGGACGAGGTCCGGTCGACGGTGCGGTCGTGCACGCAGACCAGGTGCCCGTCCCTGGTCAGCCGGACATCGCACTCGACACCGTCCGCGCCCTCCTGCAGCGCCAATTCATATGCGGCGAGTGTGTGTTCGGGACGCGCCGCCGACGCACCGCGGTGCGCGACGACGAACGGCGCCCGACTGTCCTGGCTCACTTGGCCATAACCTCCTCGTGCTCACGGTCCAGTGCACCGTTGTGGTCATCCTGGGTTTCCTGGTCTTCGCGTGCCTGCTCGCTCGGCGCGTGCCCCGCAGGGTGCACCGGTTCGATCACCGGAACGGCCGGGTCGACGGCGATCACCCAGCGCCGGGCGGACCTGCTCCGGCCGCGCAGATCTTGCTGCTCAACGGTCCTGATCATGGCGAGGGTGAGCACGGCGACCGCGGCGGCGACCAGGTCGGTGCCCGCGGTGAACAGCACCCCGTCCGCCTTGACCTGCAACGAGTCCGCGGTCCGCCACAGCAGCGCGGCCGCGGCGACCAGACCGCCGAACACCCAGGCGGCCCACCAGATCCGGACCGCACGCAGCGCGCGCGGATCGTCACGCTGCGCGACCATCTCGGTCAGGAAGACCCCGGGCCACATCAGGTTGACGACGGGAATCAGGCTGCCGAGCACCAGCATTCGCACCGAGCGCGGATCGTCACGGCCTGCCTCCGCAAAGGTGGCATGGCGCGTCCGGATCAGCCAGCCGAGCACCCCGAGCGCGGCAAGCAGCGCGAGCACGACGGCAAGCAGCCCGGCGCCGATCACCAGCGCATCCGAGCAGAACAGCAGCATCGGGTGGATCAGCCGGGTGCGGTTGCGCAGCAACAAAACATAGCGAAGCACCTCGGCGAAGGCGGCGACACCGAAGACCGCCGCGGTGGCGATCAGCAGGGTGGAGACCCGAGCGGTCAAGCGGGCGAACGGACTCGACACGGCGCCGGCCGCGGCAGGCGCGGGCTGGTCGATCAGGCCCCAGCGCGGAATCTGGGTGTAGCGCGGGGTTTCCCGTGCAACGGGCCGCCCGGCAGACGGACGGCGCACCCGATGGTCGGGCCGTCGCGCCACCCAACGGTAGTTGCGTCGTTCGGCCGGCGCGTCGATCGGCGCGGGCGAGAGCAGCACGCCGCGGCAGCGTGGACACCAGTGCATCGGGGCCGACTGCACGGCCCAGCGCGCGCCACACCGCGCACACGGTTGGACGACCGTACTCACTGTGCCTCCTCGGCGGCATTCGCTAGCCGTACATGGTTACGCAAGCTGCCGCTTCCGGGCCTGACGTTCATGCCGCATGCCTCCTGGGCCGCTAATAGATCTTCGCCTGCCGGTCGCCGTCGGCCACCAGTGGGCGGCCCGACTGCTGCCACGCCACCATCCCACCGCGGACCTGGATCGCCTCGAAGCCGATGTGTGTGAGGTATTCGACCACCTGGAGGGAACGCCCGCCTTGCCTGCAGATGACGTAGAGATCGACGTCGAAGTCCAGCTCGTCCACCCGGGCGGGCACATCGACCATCGGAATGTGTATCGCCCCCGGCGCGTGCCCGAGCTGCCATTCGTCGTCCTCGCGCACGTCGAGCAGGATCGCTCGGGCGGCCTCGGCCGTGGCAGGGGCGCTGCTGTCGAATTCGCTCGGCACCGCGTCCACCGGCACTGAAGGAACGTGGGGACTCGTCACGGTTTCGATCCTGCCATGGGCGTCCAGGTGCCGTGGAGTTCCGGTGAGCGCCAGCCAGCTCGAGCGGCTCGACAGCACGCCGGTACTTCAGGTATGTTCTGCGTCCCGGAACCGTGAGCGATGCCCGGTTCGCGTGGCGCTTGTGCATATCTCCGACAGAGTTATCCACATAATCCACAACCTCATCCACAGGCTGGCGCGATCAGACAGCGCATCAGTTCCAGTGTTCGGCTATCAAAAGCAACTGGTCGGCTACTTCATTTCGGACGCCCCGATGCGGGTATCCAGGGCCGATCAAGGGTGCTCAGCAGACCTGCCGCTGCGTCGGGCGACGCGGACGACCGATCCGAGACTCCCCTCCACCCACCAATCCCGGAGCGGTCATCCGCCCGCCGACCTCGGAACTCGCAGTGCGACGAGTCCCGATAACTACTTGGACGGCGGCGAGTCCGATTCGGTTCCATAAAAAACGAGAACACTAACGAAAAACTTAAATACTGGGCTCCACCGGTAGCTATCGGTAGCCTGTGGCCATGAACGTGAGCAGGGGGCTACTCGACGGCATGGACACAGCCGGCCTCAACGTCGCACTCTCCGAGGCCACATGCCTGGGCTTGGAGGTCGACGCACCGGCTGGACAACTACGACTCGGCCTAGAAGTGCTGACCCTTCCGGCGGAGCAAAGCACCCCCACCGAGGACTCCCGCGTTAAGTTGACCTTCACTGGGGTCAGCCGGGTTGCCGCCTCGTTGCGGACGCAGAACTGGGACGCCATCGACGCTCAGGTGCTCCCCCTGCAACTGGATGGTCTGGACGAGGCGATCCGCAGCTTCGGCGGCGGCCGCCTGCACGGCTGGGAATTCATCGACCTCGACGACAGCGGCTGGGCCCTGTGGGGCGAGCTGCTGAGCTTCGACACCACCATCGACGACCACGAGTCGGCACACGTGATGGAGTTCTCCCAGGAGGAGGGCATCGACCCACGCGAGCTCGACGTCCGCGTGTGGTTCGACAACGTCCTCATCCACGACTCGAACGGCAAGGAGATCTCGCTGGCCGAGTTCATCGCGGGCGGCAAGCGCTGGTGGGCGGCGCACGACGCGGGTGATCCGCGCGCCACCAGGCCCGGTATCGCACCGCCACTCTGAACGCCGAGACCGCACAGCCGGACTACCGGAGGTGCGGTCCTTTTCTGCCCGGAGACAGTAGGTTCGTGCGCGGTCCCGTTCCTCAGGCGCCCAAGCCGACCGGGCAGCTGACCCCGGTCGCGTGCACCGGGCAGTAGCCGCCGGGGTTCTTGGCCAGATACTGCTGGTGATAGCCCTCCGCGTAATAGAACGCCGAAAGATCGGGCAGCTCCGTGATTTCCGTGGTGATCGCGCTGTACCCGGCGGCGGCGAGCCGCTTGCCGAAAGTCGCGGCAGTGCCGCGCGCGCTCTCGGCCTGCTCGGCGTCCCGGGTGAAGATCGCCGAACGATACTGGGTGCCGCGATCGTTGCCTTGGCGCATGCCCTGGGTCGGATCGTGGTTCTCCCAGAAGTGCCGCAGCACACTCGGGTAGTCGAGCACCGCGGGATCGAAGACGATCAGCACGGCTTCGGTGTGCCCGGTCTGGCCGCTGCACACCTCTTCATAGGTCGGGTTCGGCGTATAGCCGCCGACGTACCCGACGGCCGTCGTATAGACCCCGTCGAGCCGCCAGAATTCCTGCTCGGCGCCCCAGAAACAGCCCATTGCCAGCACCGCGACCTGCATGCCCGCCGGAAACGGCGGCCGGATGGGGTGACCGTTGACGAAGTGGGTACCCGGCACCAGGATCGGATCTGCCCGGCCGGGCAGTGCTCGATCCTCGGCAACCATGACGGGCCCAGTAAGGCGCAGCCGCCCCACTAGTTCGTCGTACCACGACATGGTTCGATGCTACGCGTGAGGTTCGACGGTGCCGATGCCGGTGACGTGACGATGCACAGCCCGCATCCGTTGGCGAACCCAGCACCCCGACGTCGCGGTGCGGCACCGGAATGCGGGGGCATCAGGCCCGGTTGGAACCGAGCGGGTGTACGAATGATGGTTGGGTGTGCTCGAGAAGGGCGCACACAGCCCGACATAGGAAGGGACATCGTGGCTGAGTACACGCTGCCAGATCTGGATTACGACTACAGCGCCCTGGAGCCCCACATCTCCGGGCAGATCAACGAGCTGCATCATTCCAAGCACCACGCCGCGTACGTCGCGGGCGCGAACACCGCGCTCGAGAAGCTGGAAGCCGCGCGCGAAAGCGGCGATCACGGCGCCATTTTCCTGTACGAGAAGAACCTGGCCTTCCACCTCGGCGGCCACGTCAACCACTCCATCTGGTGGAAGAACCTGTCCCCCAACGGTGGCGACAAGCCGGTCGGCGACCTCGCCGCGGCGATCGACGACCAGTTCGGCTCGTTCGACAAGTTCCGCGGCCAGTTCACCGCCGCGGCCAACGGCCTGCAGGGCTCCGGCTGGGCGGTGCTCGGCTACGACACCCTCGGCCAGAAGCTGCTGACCTTCCAGCTCTACGACCAGCAGGCCAACGTCCCGCTGGGCATCATCCCGCTGCTGCAGGTCGACATGTGGGAGCACGCCTTCTACCTGCAGTACAAGAACGTCAAGGCGGACTACGTCACCGCGTTCTGGAACGTCGTCAACTGGGAAGACGTGCAGGAGCGCTTCGCGCGCGCCGTCAGCCAGGGCAAGGGATTGATCTTCGGCTGAGTAGCCGGGAACCCTAACGGGCCCGCGCCCCTTCCGTCGTTTCGGCGGTTCGGGGCGCGGGCCCGTTCGCGTCCGGCGACGCGATCCGGACACGCCCGGGCCGCAAACCGGTATCGGACGGGCCCGGATGGTCGCTTATGCCCGACCAACCGCTGGTCAGCAGGTTTCCACCGACCAACTGGCACTCTTTGGTACTTGTGTGCCAGGTGATTTTTAGTTCATTCTCTGAATCCATAGTTGGAGGACGGGCAAGGCCGCCCCCGGTTCCACGACGGGAGGCACGATGCGTACGAATGGACCGATCGGCATCACGCCGTTCCATGCCCGCGGCTCGCTGCGGGGCTTCGTCATTTCCGGCCGCTGGCCGGACACCACCAAGGAATGGGCGCAGGTGCTCGTGCTCGCCGTCCGGGTGGCGACGTTGCCCGGTCTGCTGTCCACCTCCACGGTGTTCGGGGTGCGCGAGGAGCTGCCCGACGATCCGGCGCCGGACATGGTCGGCCTCGTGATGGCCGAGGGGACGGTGCTCGGCGCGGAGGCGCTCACGCCCGGCCGGTTTGCCGACCATGTGCCCGCTGCCCTGCTGATGCTGCATCCTCCTTCGGAAACTCGCCCGTCGCTGCCGGAGTGCGCGGGCGCGGCCTCGGGGTGCGTGCTGCTGCCCGGCGTGCCGCATCTGGGCCTGGAGCATCGCGCCGCGTGGGCCGAGGCGGAGTCGGACGGCACGGTCACCTCCCTGGTCAGCCGCGTCGGACTGGACCCGATCAGTGATCCCGACACCGCGGTTCTGGCTATGCTGCTTGCCGCGTAAGGGCACCCGAAACCTCGGACGCGGATCCCCAAACTTATTGCGCGCATTGCGATTTCGATTACAGCAAGTTGGCATGCCGTCGTGCGCGCGGGTACAGTCGGTGGCAGCGAAGGGGAGTAGCCCCCAATTGCGCAGTCGACATACTGATCCACGGCCCCACTAGGGCTCGGGTCCGGCTGCGTGAACCGGGATCATCCGGTGGGCGAGACCTTCGGCCGAGACAACTTTTCGTTGTCGGCCGGAGGCGTACCCAGACTCCGGTCGACAGGCCGGAGACCCGGGAGCCGCACACATCATGATCGCCACCGTTTTGCTGAGCATCGGCATCGTCTTCCTCGCCGAGCTGGGCGACAAGTCCCAGCTGATGGCGTTGACGTTCGCGCTGCGCTACCGCTGGTGGGTGGTGCTCGGCGGCATCGCGACCGCCTCCGCCGCGGTGCACCTGATCTCGGTCGGCATCGGATACTTCCTCGGATCGGCACTGCCGACCACGGCCATTGCCCTGGTCGCGGCCCTCACCTTCCTCGCCGTCGGCCTCTGGACGTTGCGTGAGCACGTCGGCGCGGACGAGGAGAACCCCACCCCGAAGTCACTGCGGGCCAGCGCCGCACCGTTTTTCGTTGTCCTGTCCGCCTTCTTGCTCGCCGAGCTCGGCGACCGCACCATGTTCGCGACCGCCGCGCTGGCCACCGACTACGACTGGGTCGGCGTGTGGCTCGGCTCGACCATCGGCATGGTCGCCGCGGACGCGCTGGCCATCGGCATCGGCATCCTGGTCGGCAAGCACCTGCCGGAACGCGCCATCGGCATCGGCTCCGGCCTGCTGTTCCTCTACTTCGGCACGGTGACCTTGCTCAGCACGGTCGCGCCCGCGCTCAGCGGCGCGGCGGTGGCCACTCTCGCCGCGCTCGTCCCCGCACTCGCGGGTGGTGTCCTGCTGATCGCGATACGGAAGCGGGCACGTCGGCAGACACCCATCGAGCAGGCCCTCCCCCAGCCTGCACCCGAAGCGCCTCGGTAGCCACGCCCTCGAACGCAATACCGCCTGCGACATGCGCAAGGAACGCCGACGTTGGCACAGTGCACGAGTTTTGCTACGGCACAGCGGCGTTGACCGAGGACAGGTAGCCGACGGATCGCGCGCTTGCGCTACCGATCGGTTCGCCTGCGCGCCCGGCCTCGAGCAATCGAATACAGACGTTTCTGATTGGCTTCGCCCTCAGTTCGACCCAACCGCGAAGCCGTACAGTTCCCCACCCCGGCGGACCAGTTCGAGCAGCGGCTTCCGCAGCGCGAGCAGGCCTGCCATGTCGTCGGCGGCGATGCGCCCGGTGACCATCGCGCCGATCGCCGCCGCCAGGGTTTGGCACGCGAAGCGCTGGTCGGCTGTTCTGGCGTCGAGCGTGTTCGCGATCAGGCCGACGAAGAGTTCCTGCAGCTTCATCCGACGGGAAATCGCCGCCGGTCCCACCGCGTACACCTCGACGAGGAACAGGCGAGCGCTGGCCGGATCGTCGACCATGTGCTGGAGATAGGCCTCGAAGATCCGGTCCATCCTGGCGACGCTGTCCTGCTCGAGGTCGTTCTCGGCCGCCGCATCCGCGTCGCCTGCCACCTCCTGCATCCGGCCGAGCAGGTTCTGCACCGCCCGCTCGTAGGCCGCTTCGAAACAGGCTTCCTTGGAACGGAACTGCTCGTAGAACGTCTCTCTCGACACCCCTGCGCGTTTCAGGATCGCCGCGACCGAGGTGCCGACATAGCCGTTCTCGGTCATGGCCTCGGCCATCGCGATCAGGATTCGCTCGCGCTGCGAGGCAACCACCTGCTCCCGTGGCAGGCCGTGCCTGCCGCGCGGGAGTTGGCGTGCGCTGGTTGCCGATTCGGTCATACGGTAACTCCGGTTGTCGGTCGGGCGCGGCGGCGGTGGCCGCCCGGCTCGGCGCGGGATGGGACGGACTCGTGTCCGGCTGCGCAATTATGCTGGCCGCTCCATGGGGTTGGGTCTATCAGGTTGATCTGTCGTAAAGGGTGCCTCTTCAGTGCGCGCGATCTCCAAGGCGCGCCGGACGCCACGGCGGAACGAGAGCCCGACCAGTCGCTGGGCGATGGGCCGGAAGGCGAGCGCGAACCCGACCCACCACGGCGAAACGACCCGGTGGCGGCGCTGTGCGATCGCTCTTTCCACCGCGTCGATGGCGGGGGCGAGCGGCGCGACGCCGGACACGGCGGACCGGCCGAGCGCGGCACGGGCCGCGTCCGTGCCGAAGCCGCGCGAGGTCATGTCGGTGTCGAGTTCGGCGAAGTACGCGATCCCCACCTTGGCGCCGGTGTGCGCCACCTCGATGCGCAACGTGTTGCCGAGCACCGCCACCGCCGCCTTCGATGCGCTGTACGCGCCGACCAGCGGCAGGTTCACCGCGGCGGCCAACGAAGAAACAAGCAGCGCATAGCCATTCGAGTGACTGATGTGCGGCCCCGCCGCGCGCACGGTGTAGTAGACGCCGAGCACGTTGACCGCGAGCGTCTGCTCCATCACCGTGGGATCACCGCCGATCAACGGCAACTGCCGCGCGACACCGGCATTGGCGACCACCACGTCCAGCCCGCCGAGCTCATCGACCAGGGTCTGCACCACCCGATCCACCTGTTCGGCGTCGCCGACATCGCAGTACCGCCATGGCGCGTCGCCGCATTCGCTCGCCACCTCGGCCAGCAGTTCGGCCTCCAACCCGAGCAGCGCGACCTCGGCACCGTGCGCATGCAACTGCCGAGCCAGCGCAGCCCCGATCCCCCGCGCTGCCCCGGTGATCAAAACCTTGCGCCCGGCAACGGACGCCCCGGAAAACAGCTTCATGCTGCGACGGTACCACCCAAGAACACATTCGTTCGCAAATAGTCGCGGTCCACGAACGCAGCGCCGAGCTGCGCGATTCGATCCGCTGCCGCGGTGCCGAAGTGACTCTCCAGTAACCGAGCCGTGAACTCCGCGGTGGTTTCCTTCGGAATGACAGGGAGGCCTGATGGGCTGCGCGACGGACACCGGTTAGGGTGCTGTTGACGAAGGGCCAACTGGCTGTCACGAACGAGAGGACCATCGTGGAGATTTCGGGTTCCGCCGCCATTGTCACCGGGGGCGCATCGGGCCTCGGCGCCGCCACCGCCAAGCGTTTCGCCGAGCTGGGGGCCACGGTCTTCGGCCTGGACGTGCCGCAGTCGATCGAGCGGGCAGGCGACAGCGTGCCTGCCGGCGTCACCCTGATTCCGGCCGACGTGACCAGCAACGACGAGGTCACCGCCGCCGTCGCGCAGGTCGTCGACTCCGGCGCGCCGCTGCGCATCGTGGTCAACTGCGCCGGTGTCGGCTGGGCCGGACGCATCCTGTCCAAGAACGGCCCGCACGACCTGGAGCTGTTCCGCACCGTCATCACCGTGAACCTGCTCGGCACCTTCAACGTGATGCGCCTGGCCGCCGACGCCATCTCGAAGACCGACGCGGTCGACGAGTACGGCCAGCGTGGCGTCATCATCAACACCGCATCGGTGGCCGCGTTCGAAGGCCAGATCGGCCAGATCGCGTACTCGGCCTCCAAGGGTGGCGTGCACGGCATGACCGTGCCCGCCGCGCGTGACCTCGCCCAGTTCGGCATTCGCGTGAACACCATCGCGCCGGGCATCATCGACACCCCGATGCTGGCAGGCGTCACCGAGGAGTACCGCAAGGGGCTCGAGGCGGGCGTGCCGTTCCCGTCGCGGCTCGGCCGCCCGGACGAGTACGCGCAGCTCTCGCAGTACATCGTCGAGCACGACTACCTCAACGGCGAGACCATCCGCATGGACGGCGCACTGCGCATGGCGCCGCGCTAGCAGCCACCGCCAAGGCCGCCATCGACCAGATCCGGGTCGGTGGCGGCCTTTTCGCTATCACGACGGTTTGTGGCCGATGCCGAGGAACGCGGTGGTCGACAGCGGATGGTGCGGGCGGTAATGCTCGGCGAGATAGTCCTGTATCACGGCGGCTCGCTCGGCCCACACCTGCTCACCGAGCTTGCGGCGGCACAACACCAGCGGCGCACTGCTGCGCGCCATGGTGTCCCACAGCTGTCCGGCATCGGCGAAGGCGAGCGAGGTCGAATGCCGTTGGATGGAGACACCTTCGAAGCCTGCGCTGCGCATCTCGCTCTGGAAGACCTCCGGGTTCTCCAGGCTCAAGTAGTTGGGCTGCGGCTCCTCGACGCTCGGGTCGGCGGCGCGAAAAGCGCCGAACATCAACCGCATCAGCGGTGCATCCTGCACCGGCGCCCAACTGGACACCACCGCCGTCGCGCCGGGCCGGAGCACCCGGAACAGTTCGGCAAAACCCTTGGCGCGCTCCGGGAAGAACATCAGCCCGAACATGGAGAACCCGGCATCGAATTGCTCGTCGTCGAACGGTAGCGCCTGCCCGTCCCCGACCCTGGTCTCGATATTCGTCAGTCCCGCGGCCTGCGCGGCGGCCTCCAATCGCGCGAGCATCGAGCCGGAGAAGTCGATGGCCTGCACCTGCGCCACCTGTGGCGCAGCGAGCAGGCTCAGCAATCCAGTGCCCGCCGCGACGTCGATCACCTGGGAAGACGGCGTCAGCGCTGCGAATTCGATGGCACAGTCGGAGAACGGCTGCATGATCGCCGGCGCGAATTCGGCGTAGCCGTCGGCCACCAGGTCCCACGGTTCGGCGACGGCGAGGGGGTTTCCGGACATAAGCGGGCGATCCTTTCGATCGTCCAAATTTAACCGCGTCCCGGCCCGTCAACCCATCAACTCGTGCGAATATCGCTGTGCGCGAGGCAAATCAGAAACGGCCGAGGGCCACCTCGCTAGGGAGATGACCCTCGGCCGTATTCGACTGCTCGATCTCAGAGCGTGCGGGTGAGGCGATCGGTGAGGATGTGCGCGAACCGCGCCGGATCCTTCAGCTCGCCACCTTCGGCCAACACCGCTGTGCCGTAGAGCAACTCGGCGGTCTCGGTGAGCTCGGGCACCTTGCCCGCGTCGGCGTCTTCCTTGCGGGTGTCGTAGGCGTCGCGCAGACCGGTGACCAGCGGGTGGGTCGGGTTCAGCTCGAGGATCCGCTTGGTTTCCGGCATCAGCTGCCCGGAGGCGCGGTACATCCGCTCCAGCATCGGCGTGAAGTCGAAGACGTCGCCGACCAGACAGGCGGGCGAGGTGGTGAGCCGACTGGTCAACCGCACCTCTTTGACACTGTCCGCCAAGGACTTACCGAGCCAGGACAGCACCTCGGCGAAGTCCTTGTCCTGCTGTTCGCGCAGCGCCTCGGAGGCCTTCTTCTCCTCCTCCGACTCCAGGTCGACCTCGCCCTTGGCGATCGAGGTGAACGGCTTGCCGTCGAACTCGGGCACCGAGCCGACCCACATCTCGTCCACCGGATCGGTCAGGATCAGCACCTCGCGTCCCTTGGCCTGGAAAGCCTCGATGTGCGGGGAGCTTTCGATCTGCTGCCTGGTCTCGCCGGTCATGTAGTAGATCGCGTCCTGGCCCTCGGGCATGCGCTCCACATACTGCGCCAACGTGGTCAGCTCGGTCTCGGAGTTCGTCGAGGCGAACGAGGACACCTGCAGGATCGTTTCGCGGTTGTCGACGTCGCCGAGCAGGCCCTCCTTGAGGACGCGGCCGAATTCCTTCCAGAAGGTCTGGTACTTCTGCGGATCCTCGGCGCCTTGCAGCTCCTTGACCGTGGACAGCACCTTCTTGACCAGCCGCTTGCGGATCATCTGGATCTGACGGTCCTGCTGCAGGATCTCGCGAGACACGTTGAGCGACAGGTCCTGCGCGTCCACCACGCCCTTGACGAAGCGCAGGTACTCCGGCATCAGCTCTTCGCAGTTGTCCATGATGAACACCCGCTTGACGTAGAGCTGCACGCCGCGCTTGTGCTCGCGGGTGAACAGATCGAACGGCGCCTGCGACGGAAGGAACAGCAGCGCCTGGTATTCGAAGGTGCCTTCGGCCTTCAGCGGGATGATCTCCAGCGGATCGTCCCACGCGTGGCTGACGTGCTTGTAGAACTCCTTGTACTCCTCGTCGCTGACCTCGCTCTTCGGGCGGGTCCACAGCGCCTTCATGGAGTTGAGGGTCTGGTCCTCGACGACCGTCTTCTCGGTCTTCTCCTCGCCCTCACCCTCGGTGACGGTGCGCTCGACCTGCATGCGGATCGGCCAGGAGATGAAGTCGGAGTACTTCTTGACGATCTCCCTGAGCTTCCACTCCAGGGTGTAGTCGAAGAGGTGGTCTTCCTCGTCGGCGGGCTTCAGGTGCAGCGACACCGCGGTGCCCTGCGGGGCCTCGTCGAGGGTTTCGATGGTGTAGGTCGAGCTGCCCGCGGCCGATTCCCAGCGGGTGCCTTCGGTCTCGCCCGCGCGCCGGGTGGTCAGCGTGACCTTGTCGGCGACCATGAAGGTCGAGTAGAAGCCGATGCCGAATTGGCCGATCAGTTCCGCCGTGTCGACGGTGCCTGTGCTCTTGGCCTCGTTCAGCTTCTTGCGCAGCTCGGCGGTGCCGGACTTGGCGAGGGTTCCGATCAGGTCAACCACCTCGGCACGGGACATGCCGATGCCGTTGTCGCGCACGGTCAGGATCCGGTTGTCCTTGTCGACCGCCAGCTCGATGTGGAGGTCGGACGTGTCGACATGCAGATCCTTGTCCCGGTACGACTCCAGGCGCAGCTTGTCCAGCGCGTCGGAGGAGTTCGAGATCAGCTCCCGCAGGAAGGTGTCCTTGTTGGAGTAGACCGAATGGATCATCAGCTCGAGCAGCTGATGCGTCTCTGCCTGAAACTCGAGTTGTTCGACGTGCTCTGTCACGCCGCGATGGTACCGCTGCGGCCGAACGGCCAGTGCCGGAGGAGGTAGCGCAGCGTCACCACGCAGGCACCCGGTCGGCCGCGATCAGGCACAGCCGAAGGGCCAGGATCGGAGGAGGTCACCCGGCGGCAGCGGACTCGATCGCGGGGGGCTCAGACCTCCAGCCGGAAATCCGTCAGACCGGGCACCTCCGCGTCGGCGCGATCGGTCATCCATTGGCGCAGCACCTGGGTGGCGCGCACGTCGTCCTCGTTGTACTCCAGCAGTCGGGTGCGCTGGCTCATATCCGGCTCGCCCTCGTAGCCGACGGCCAGCCGGTACCAGCTCATCGACGCCTCGCCGCCCGCCTCGGCGTCACGCCAGGCGAAGCCGGCGACCGGGGCGATCTTCTTGAGCCCCTTGCCGTTCGGGCAGATGAACTGATCGGAGACGGCGAGGAACATGTCCACCCACTGCGGCCCGTCGACGAACTGCCGCACCTGGTCGACCGTCGGCACCCCGGGCCGACCGGCGAACCTGCGGGCCGACTCGTACAACCACTTGTCCTCGGCGGTGCGCGAATAGCAATAGGCGGCAAAGGTTTTCCCAGCAGCGGCGGCATCGGCGCGCACCGACATCAGCCAGGTCCAGAACTCGCCGAACGAGCGGCCCTCGTCCTCGGTGGGCAGCGGATCCCAGGTGACGAACGGGCGATACACCCCGTCGAGCAGCGTGCCCCACAGGTAGGCGCCGTATTCCTGGAAGCTCTCCAGGTCGACGTCCACCTCGACATCGGCGCGCTGCACCCGAATCGGCTGCACTCTGCGCACCAGCGGCGCGCCCGCGATCCAGGCCCGCGCGGTGACCACGGCCTCGATGAACGGCCCGTGCTGCCAGTCCTCCGGGTCGTCGCCGACCCAGCTCGCCAGGTCGTCGATGGTCTGCACGCCGTGCCTGCGCAACACCTCGGCCCGCGAGCCCGGCGCGACCAGGCTGACGTCGCGGTGTTCGATGAGCCAGCCCTCACAGCTCGGGCCGTCGACGCTGCGGGTCCACCACGGGCACTGTCTGCATTCGGGCACCTTCGACGGCACCGTCGGCAGCTCGCCACGCACCACGGCGACCCGATCGGCGTAGCGCTGGTCGTAGTCGGCGAGCACCGGGCCGAGGTCGTGCACCAGGATGCGGTCGAAGTGGTAGCCGATCACGCCGCCCACCAGCGCCGGGCTGGCCAGGCCGTGCCGCTGCAGCATCCGGTACAGGTGCGCGAGCCGCTGCTGGTCGCGCGGCTGCTGGCGCAGCTTGCGATGCGGATCCGGTTGCGGATTCCAGTGATACGGGTCCGAGGTGGTCGGATGGAAGTCGGCGGGCTCAGGATTGCGCGGGTCGGTCACCTTGTGGTTCACCACGATCACCGGGATGTAGCCGCCGCGATCGAGGTCGCGCAGCAGGATCTCGGAGCCGCCGCGTCTGCCGGTCTCCGGCTCCTGCGGCAGCAGCCCACCCCAAATGTGTTGCACGCCCGCGGCACACGCGCGCATGGTGGCCTCGGCCCGCTCCGCCGCGCGCAGGCTCGGGTCGATGATCACCCAGCCCTCGGGATCCGCGGCGATCAACGCGTCACGCACCCGCAGCCGATGCAGGGTCGCCGCCTCCCTGCGCTGCCGCACGCCGGGATCCTCGCCGACCCCGGCCAACGCGCCGGGATGCACCGCGTCCAGATGCAGCCGATGACGGCAGCCGATGAGTGCGCGCGCATCGATGAAAGGGGTCGACACATCGGCGACACCGGCTGGCCGTTCGACGGTCATGCCGTTGTGCGTGTGACCTTCCCGGTCATCGATGCCCGAATCCACGTAATGCAGTATGGTCCCTCCCTCCGACATTCCCACGAACCCCATGCGCACGCGGTGCGAGCGTCAGGCCCGGAGCTTGCGTAACCACGCACGGCCGGGGAGCGCCGCCGATTCGACACAGCAGGTTCCCTCCGTGGTGTCAGCATCCACCCGTTAGGGTAAGGACAAACCGTGTGACATGGGCGGACGGGCTTTCCCCGGCGTCGTACTGCCATGGCAAACCAGCATGACGGAGGGCCTTCGATGGGGTTGTTCACGAAGCGCAAGCGGCGCCCGAGCCGCAGGGCCGAGGCGAAAGCTCTCAAGCACAAGGCCGGCCTCGAGGCCAAGCTGGTCGCGAGGAACGACCGCAAATCCCGTCGCGCCGAGGCTCGTACCCAGCGCAAGGTCGCCAAGGCGCAGATCTCGGCGTTGCAGGCGGAGGAGAAGGCCTCGCTCAAGGTGGCCGCGAAGGCCGAGCGCGAGCTGTTCAGCGCGAGCCAGGTCAAGAAGTACCTCGGGGTGGCACGGGTGCTCATCCCGGTGCTCGCGCCGCTGGCCTACCGTGCGGCGACGTTCGTGCGCGCGCAGCTCGACACCCGCAAGGCCCAGCAGCTCGGCATCGGTCTCGACCAGCTCGGCGAATTCGGCGGCCACGGCGCCAAGCTGCAGGCCAGGATCGCCAATGCCGAAGCGGCGCTTGGCAAGGTGAGCGCGCAGGACGGCAAGGACAAGGGCGAGACGCAGAAGTTCGTCACCGCGACCCAGTCCCGGCTGGAGAGCCTCGCCACCGCCGTGCAAACCGCCGAGCAGATGCCTGCCCCGCGTCGCCGCGCGGTGCACGCGTCGATTTCGGACGAGCTGTCCACCGTCGAGGCCGACGTGCTGGCGCGCCTCGGCGTGCGCTGACCCCAGCGCGATGCCACGCCCACCCGCCACCGGCCACCTGCGCGGTGGCCTGGTGGGTGCGCTGGTCGGGTCGCTCGCCATCGCCGCGCACGGCAGCGCAGGCGGCGGCTTCGCCGGGTCGGCCGAGCTGACGGTCGTGGTGCTGCTCGCGGCGGCCGCCGGATGTGCCGCGAATGTGCTTGCCGCCGGACGTGGTTCGACGCTGCTGTGGCTCGGGCTCGGCCAGCTGGCCTGCCATCTCGCGTTGACCGGCCTGCTCGGTCACGACCATCCGGCGCCGGACACCGCGCTGCTGCCGACCGGCTGGATGCTGATCGCGCATGCGGTAGCCACCCTCGGTGCCGCACTGGTGATCTCGATCGCCGAGCGGCTCTACGCCGTGGCGTCCAGCGCGGTGCGCGCGGTACTCACCGCGGTGCGGCCTGCCCGCGTGCGCGAACCGGCAGGCTGGGCCAATCCCGGTCTCCCACACTATTTCTTCGCTCCGAACGGCGCCATCGGCCCGCGTGCGCCGCCGCGGCAGGCCTGACCAGCCACCGCACCCCCCTTCGGACAGAAAGCCTTTCGATGTACCGTTCGATTTCGCGCGCCACCGGCACCGCCGCGTCCGCCGCCGCCCTCGTGCTGCTCGCCTGCGGCACCGCCGCCGCCCACGTCAGCGTCGACGCCCCCGGCGCACAGCAGGGCAAGTACTCGGTCGCCACCTTCCGGGTGCCCACCGAATCGGAGACCGCGAGCACCACCGCGCTCACCGTCACCATCCCCAACCTGAAAAGCGCACGCACCGAGCCCATTCCGGGCTGGTCGAGCAAGGTCGAGAAGAACGACAAGGGCGAGATCACCGCGATCACCTGGACCGCGGAACCCGGCAACCCCGGCGTCGGCCCCGGCCAGTTCCAACGCTTCTCGCTCTCGCTCGGCCCGTTGCCCAAGCAGGACGCGGTCAGCTTCCCGGCCAAACAGACCTACAGCGACGGCAAGGTCGTCGAGTGGAATCAGCCCGCGGGCAAAGACGGTGCGGAGCCGGAACATCCGGCGCCATCGATCACCCTGGCCAAAGGCAGCACCACCGCCGATCACAGTGCCGACACCGCAACCACCGCCGCCGCTGACGACACCGATGACACCGCCCGCTGGCTCGGCGGCATCGGCCTCGCGCTCGGCCTGCTCGGCGTGGCACTCGGCCTCGGCAACGTGATCCGGGCCAGGCAGTCATGACCCGGCGGTTACTCACCGCGCTGGTGGCCGGGCTGTTCCTGCTCGGATTCGGTGTCGCCGCAACGGGAACCGCCGCCGCGCACTCCGCCCCGACCGGCAGCGTGCCGGACGACGGCGCGAACATCGACAGCGGGCCCGCACGGGTCAGCATCACCTTCAACGAGGAGTTGCAGCCGAACTTCCCGTCGCTCACCGTGGTCGGCCCGGACGGCAACCTGTGGTCCAAGTCGACGCCGACGGTCGACGGCAAGACGGTCAGCGTCGAGGTGGGCGAGCTCGGACCGGCAGGCGAGTACACGGTCGCCTACCGGGTGACCTCCGCCGACGGACATCCGGTCACCGGCAAGCGGCATTTCACGCTCAGCAAGGCAGGCACCGGAACCCCAGGCCCCAAGCCGACGGCCAAGGGGTCCGACGGTGACAAGGCCAGCTCCGGCGGAATTCCGTTGTGGGTCTTCATCGTCGGCGCCGTCGTCCTGTTCGGTGGCGGGCTGGCGTTCGCCCTGTTCGGCGGCAGGAGCCGGAAACCGAAGTCGTGACGGGACGGACGATCGGCGGCCGAGGCGGTGCGCGGCCGAGCACCGTGCGCGCACCGTGGTCGGTGCTGCTGATCGTCCCGGCCGCGCTGCTCGGCGTGCTGCTCGCCTGGGTGCTCACGCTGCCCGCGCCGTTCGCCGCCGAGTCGGTGGCCAGGGTGCTCGCCGACGGCGCAGGCGCGACGGTGCTCGGGCTCGCCGCACTGCCGCGGCTGCAGCCGCGGCTCGAACCGCCGTGGCGGTTGCTCGCCGTGCTCGCCGGATTCTGGTGCGGCGCCGAGTTCGCGGTGCTGGTGTTCGAGGCGGCGCAGGTGGTCGGCGTGCCGGTGGACGGGTTGCGGGCCAACCAATTCGGCAACTACCTGATTGATCTCAGCGGCGGACAGGTCGGCATCGCCATCCTGGTCGGGGTCGGCGCGGTCGCCTGTTATGCGGCGGTGGCGTTCCGGCGGGCCGACATCGCGTCCACCGATCTGGTCCTCGTGTTCGCGGCGGTCGCGCTGGCGTTGCGGCCGATCACCGGGCACATGTCGCAGCAGACCTTCGGCTCGGTGCTTGCGGCCGTGCACGCGCTGGCCGCGGGCGCCTGGTTCGGGTTGCTTGTCGCGCTCGCATTGGTGATACGCACCCGCGGCGAATGGGCAACGGTGCTGCCGCGCTATTCGACGGTGGCGCTACCACTGATCGCCACGGTGGCGGTGACCGGGCTGCTCAACGGGCTGGTCAGAGTCGGCGGGATCACGCCGTTCGTCGAGACCGGCTACGGGCGCATCCTGCTCGCGAAAACCCTTGTGCTGCTTGTCCTGCTCGCGCTGGGCTGGTGGTGGCGGCGCAGCTGGGTGCAGCTGGCCGCGGACCATCGGATGACCGCGGCGGCGTCGCTGCGCAGGGCCGTTGTCGAAGTGGTGGTGATGGCACTGGCATTCGGGCTGGCCGCCACCCTCGCGGTCACCGCGTAGTGCGGCGCTGACCAGGCAGCCGAGATCGACACCGGTTACTGTTTTCGCATGACCGAAGTGAAGATCGTCGAGGACTGTGCCGCCTCGGCGGAATCCGCGTTCGCCTACGTGAACGACTATCAGAACCTGCCGCGCTTCCTGTACGGAATCCAGTCCTTCACGCCGGTCGGCACCCAGACGGTCGGCGTCGGCGCGACCTTCGACGGTCACATCAAACTCGGTCCCGCCTCGCTGAAGTCGCGCATCGAGGTGATCCGCTGGGAAGAGCACGCGGCCATCGCGGTGAAGTCGATCAAGGGCTTCGACGTCGAATCGACCTTCCTGTTCCATCCCAAGGGCGACGCGCTGTGCACCGTCGACGCAATCGTCGACTTCAAGGTCGGCAGCGGGCTGGCCGGACGCGCGCTCGGCAAGACCATCGAACCGTTCGTGAAGATCGCGGTGCAGCACACCACACACCACCTGATCACCCAGATCGTCGCCTTCCACGCGTCCCGCGAATCCGGGCAATCCGTGCACTGATCCCACTTGCACGGGCGGCCATCGGCCCTGGATGCTGGTCCGATGAGCGCGACACCGTCCTTCGTCCAGCGCCTCGGCTATATCGGCGGCCGCACCCTGCCCGCGTCGATGGCGGATTGGGTGCGCGAGGACCTGGTCGGACGCGGCGCGACCCGGCGCTATCTGCTGCGCATCCTGCTGCCGATCATCCCGGTGCTGATGCTGTTCCTGCTGCTGCCCGGCCCGCTGTGGATGGGGCTGGCAATGATGGCGCTGCTGTATCTGCCGCTGATCTATTTCACGGTGGCGCTGATGTATGTCTACCGGCGGCATCGGCTGATCAAGCACGGCCTGGATCCGGCGCTGGCCGATGAAGCGGCCCGGCGCAAAGCGGAACCGGAACGCCTCGCCTACGAGCGCAGGCACGGCCGAGGTTGACCCACTCAGCAACCTAGCGGTGACCAATGCCACAGGCATAGCCTTGATGCATGAACACCCCCACCATCAGGCAGCGGATCGCCTACGATCTGGGCCGCGAGCTCCCCGAGGAGCTACACGAGTGGGTCATCCGCGACCTCGTCGGACACGGGGCCATGGAACGCTATCTCGTCCGGTTCCTCGGGCCGGTCATTCCGTTCTTCGCCCTGGTACTGCTCTTTCCGGGCCCGATGCCGCTGAAGATCGGCTTGATCGTGATGATGATCGTCCCGTTGATCATCTTCACCGTGGCGCTCAGCTATGTGTGGCGCCGCTTCCGTCTGGTCCAGCACGGATTGAATCCCGCGCTGGTCGACCGCGCCAAGTTCTCCGAACACGATCGAGAGATGTACGAACTGCACTACGGACACCGCTAGCTACCTTCCAGGCGATCGACCTCGCAACGGGAGTGGCCCTCCCGGAAGTGCGCCTCGGCCATCCCTAAGCTGAGCCCGTGACCGAATCCAAAGACTTCGTAGCCACTGCCGACCTAGCCGACGAGATCGGCCCCGAGATCCGCAGCTGCGACACGCAGTTCATCCAGTTCGGTGGGCGCGCGGCGTTCGCGGGCCGCATCACCACCATCCGCTGCTTCCAGGACAACCTGCTGGTCAAGCAAACCCTCGGCGAGCCAGGCCAAGGCAAGGTGCTCGTGGTCGACGGCGGCGCGAGCGTGCACACCGCGCTGGTCGGCGACATCATCGCAGGCCGCGGCGTGGACAACGGGTGGGCAGGGGTCATCGTCAACGGCGCGGTCCGCGACTCGGCGATCCTGCGCACCCTCGACATCGGAGTGAAGGCGCTCGGCACCAACCCACGCAAGAGCACGCAGACCGGCGCGGGCGACCGCGACGTCCCCGTCGAGTTCGGCGGTGTCACCTTCGTGCCCGGCGACATGCTCTACAGCGACCACGACGGCGTCGTGGTGCGCGCCGAGAGCTGAAAGTAGGGGTCAGACAGCCACTCTGGCCTTGTGCCCGGCGAGGGCGACGACGTCCCCGATCTGTAACTGGCGCCCGCGGCGTAGTTCCACCTCGTCGTTCACCCGCACCAGGCCGGAGGCGATCACTGTCTTGGCCTCGGAGCCGGATTCGATCAGGTTGGCCAGTTTCAGGAACTGACCGAGCCGAATGACGTCGTCATCGATCGGTACATCGACTGGTTCTGACATGAGATACATCCTTACCGGGCGGCCGTAAACACTAAACATCGGGTCGCGGACGCGCGGACGATCCGCGCGTAACCGACATGCCCGGGTGGTCTTCGAGCACCCGGGCGGCGGCACCGTACACACTGGTTCAGTGACCACCACGCAAGCCCGGCAACACCTGATCGAACCGCCAGCGGACAGACCGACCCCACCAGTCCCACATCGAGGGCACGGACGACTCGCCGAAGTCCCGCATATCGCGGGTCTGGTGCTCGGGGTGTTCGCGGTGGCGTGTTTTCTGTGGAGCCTTTCGCCGGGGCTGCGTTTCCTGACCCAGGTGCCGCGCCGCTACGTCGACAACTACTACTTCGACGCGCCGGACACCAACCTGATGTGGGCGCTCATCATCGGCCTGCTCGCGGGCGCGCTCGCCAGCCGCAAGCGCATCGCCTGGTGGTTGTTACTCGGCTACGTGTCGCTGTACGCGTTCGCCAACGCCTGGGAATTCGCCGACACCGGCAATATTCACGCCCTGGTGGCGATGATCCTGCATCTCGTGGTGATCGGGGTGCTGCTCTCGTCCTGGCGCGAGTTCTACACGAGGGTGCGCCACGGCGCGGGCTGGAAGGCGCTCGGCGTGCTTGTCGGCGGCCTCGCGGTCGGCTGCCTACTCGGCTGGGGCCTGGTCGAGTTGTTCCCGGGATCGTTGCCGAGCGGCGTACAGCGGCCCGGCTGGGCGGTGTACCGGGTGACGGCCGCAGTGCTGGTGGACAACGAGCACTTCGACGGCCATCCGCGCCCGTTCGTCAACCTGCTGCTCGGCCTGTTCGGCGCCATCGCGCTGCTGGCCGCGGTGATCATCCTGCTTCGCTCGCAGCGCGCGGCGAACGCGATGACGGGCACCGACGAGTCCGCGATCCGCGGGCTGCTGGAACGCTCCGATGTCGAGGACTCGCTCGGCTACTTCGCGACCCGGCGCGACAAGGCGGTGGTGTTCGCACCGAGCGGCAAGGCGGCGGTCACCTATCGCGTCGAGCTCGGCGTCTGCCTGGCCAGCGGCGACCCGGTCGGCATTCGCGAGGCCTGGCCGCAGGCGATCGATGCCTGGTTGCGGATGGCCGACGAATTCGGGTGGGCGCCAGCGGTCATGGGCGCGAGCGAGATCGGCGCGACGGCCTACCGGCGGGCCGGGCTTTCCGTCATCCGGCTCGGCGACGAAGCCATCCTGGACACCAGGACCTTCTCGCTCGCAGGCCCGGAGATGAAGCCGGTCCGGCAGGCCGCCAACCGGTTGCGCAAGCACGGGATCACCGTCCGGATCCGCAGGCACAGTGACATTCCGGCCGAGGAGTTCCCCCGGGTGATCGCGCGCGCGGACGCCTGGCGCGACACCGAGACCGAACGCGGCTTCTCGATGGCGCTCGGCAGGCTCGGCGATCCGCTGGACGGGGACTGCCTGCTGGTCGAGGCCGTGAACGCGCAGGATCGAGTGCTCGGCATGCTATCGCTGGTGCCGTGGGGCCGCACCGGCGTCTCGCTCGAGCTGATGCGCCGCGACCCGCACGGCCCGAACGGCGTGATGGAGCTGATGATTTCGCAGCTCGCGCTCAACTCCGAGCAGCACGGCATCACGAAGGTGTCGCTGAACTTCGCGGTGTTCCGCTCGGTGTTCGAGGAGGGCGGCCAGATCGGCGCAGGCCCGGTGCTGCGGCTGTGGCGCGGTGTGCTCCTTTTCTTTTCGCGCTGGTGGCAGCTGGAGGCGCTGTATCGCTCCAATGTGAAGTACCAACCTCATTGGGAGCCAAGGTTTTTCCTGTTCGAGGAGCGCAGGCACCTGCCGCGGGTCGCGGTCGCGGGCGCACTCGCCGAGGGGTTCCTGCCACGCTTCGGCAAGGAACCGGAGACGATCGTGCACACCGGCGCGCACAGCGCCGTGCCAGCGACGATGGCCGGCCTGCACGCCGACGGCAGCCCGCCCGATTTCGGACCCATCGAGGGCCAGGAGCTGCGGCCGCGGCGACCCGAGCAGGTGCGGGTGCGGATGGACAAGCTGGATCGGCTCGCCGCATCCGGCGTCGAGGCCTATCCCGTCGCCTACCCGCCGACCCATTCCGTCGCGGGCGCACGGCAATCGCCGCGCGGCACCACCGTCCGGGTCTGCGGCAGGCTGCTGCGCATCCGCGACTACGGCGGCGTGATCTTCGCCGTGGTGCGCGACTGGACCGACGACATCCAGCTGGTCATCGACCGCGACCGGGTCGGCGTCGAACGCAGCGCCGAGTTCACCGAATTCTTCGACCTCGGCGACCTGATCGAGGTGAGCGGGCAGATCGGCACCAGTCGGCGCGGCGAGCTCTCGCTGCTCGCGGCGGACTGGCGGATGCTCGGCAAGTGCCTGCATCCGTTGCCGGACAAGTGGAAAGGCCTGTCCGATCCCGAGGCGCGGGTGCGCCAGCGCTACGTCGATATGGCGATCAACGCCGAGACCAGGGAGGTGCTCGCCAAGCGCAGCGCGGTGGTCCGCTCGCTGCGTGATTCGTTGAACGCCAAGGGCTATCTGGAGGTGGAGACGCCGATCCTGCAGCAGGTGCACGGCGGCGCCAACGCCACCCCGTTCCGCACCCACATCAACGCCTACGACCTCGACCTGTATCTGCGGATCGCGCCCGAGCTGTATCTCAAGCGGCTGTGCGTCGGCGGCATGGAGAAGGTGTTCGAGATCGGCAGGACCTTCCGCAACGAAGGCGTCGACTTCAGCCACAATCCGGAGTTCACCATCCTCGAGGCGTACGAGGCGCACAGCGACTACGAGCGGATGATGCACGTGTGCCGCCAGCTCATCCAGCAGGCGGCGGTCGCGGCCAACGGGGCGATGGTGGCGTTGCGCCCCAAGGGCGACGGCTCGTTCGAGGAGGTGGACATCTCCGGCGACTGGGCGGTGAAGACCGTGCACGGCGCGGTGTCCGAGGCGATCGGCGCCGAGATCACTCCGCAGACCGAGCTCGACCAGCTGCGCGAACTGTGCGACAAGGCCGAGGTGCCTTACCAGCACGGCTGGGACGCCGGGCAGGTCGTGCTGGAAATGTACGAGCACCTGGTCGAAGCCAACACCGAGGCGCCGACGTTCTACATCGACTTCCCGACGTCGGTGTCCCCGCTGACGCGCGCGCACCGCTCGATCGAAGGCGTCACCGAACGCTGGGACCTGGTCGCCTGGGGCGTCGAACTCGGCACCGCCTACAGCGAACTCACCGATCCGGTCGAGCAGCGCCGCAGGCTCACCGAGCAGTCGATGCTCGCGGCCAACGGCGACCCGGAGGCGATGGAGCTCGACGAGGACTTCCTGCAGGCGCTCGAGCATGCGATGCCGCCGACCGGCGGGCTCGGCATGGGTGTCGACCGGGTGGTCATGCTGATCACCGGGCGCAGCATCCGCGAAACGCTGCCCTTCCCCTTGGTGAAACCTCGCTGAACGGGTCATTGCCCCGAAGGGTTCACAGGCGACGAATCGGACAGCTACCCTGGGAAATTCGGGCCGGGGCGGAGCGAGAAAGTTCGGTCCGGAGGATCGCCCGATACCTGAAAAGGGGTTGAAAATGTACCTTGACCTGCTGGCCAGCGCATCCTTGGTGGATCACAGCGTCTGGACCGACCCGAACGTGTTGGCCTCGACGCTCGAGTACTCGGCAAAGAAGAAGAAGAGCAGCGGCGGACTGATTTTCGGCGGCCTCTGCTGCCTCCTGGTCGTCGTCGCGATCGTCGGCGGCATCTACCTGATCACCAAGCGCAAGAAGAACCAGTAGCCTCCAGCCCCCGAGCGGCCCGGCTCGCCCCGCCAACTGCCGTGTTCGGCGCTGATGGGGCAGAGTGGGCGTGTGCAGTTGATTCTTGTTCGTCATGCTCAGCCGGTTCGGATCATGAATACGGAAGGGCCCGCTGACCCTGAGCTCGCGCCTGTCGGGCTGGAGCAGGCCGAACGGGTGCCGAGGGCGTTGGAGCACCATCGCATCAGCCGGGTGGTGAGCAGTTCACAGCGGCGGGCGCTGGATACGGCGGGGCCGACCGCGGCGAAGGTGGGGCTCGGCGTCGACGTCATCGCCGATCTGGCCGAATACGATCGGGACCTGCCCGCCTATATTCCGATCGAGGACGCCAAGGTCGAGTTCAAAGAGGTGTACGAGCAGATCAAGGCGGGGTACTTTCCGCCGCAGATCGACGGCAAGGCGTTCAAGTCGCGGGTGCTCGACGTGGTCGCCGAGATCGCGGCGACCACCGATCCGGCCGACACCGTTGTCGCCTTCACGCACGGCGGCGTGATCAACGTGCTGCTGCAGGAAGTGCTCGACTTGGAACTCCCGCTGACCTTTCCGATCGACTACTGCTCGATCACCCGAGTCCTGTTCTCCCGCACCGGACGTCGCACCGCGGCCACGGTGAACGAGAACGGACACGTCTGGGATCTGCTGCCGCGCAACATCAAGTCCTGAACCGTTCACAGAGGACTGCCAGGGACGTCGCACCGCCGTCCCAGCGACGGAGCCTTCGATGGGACCGGTGAGCCGCCACACCGCGGTTCACGGTTCGAGAGAAAGGAACTCCGTGTCGCTCTCCAGGAAGCCGACGCAGTGGCGTCGTCGCCTCACCAGGGTTGCCGTGGCAGGCGCGTTGCTCGCGCTGCCACTCGGCGCCCTCGCGGCCACCGCCTCGGCGGACACCCAGGACCCGACCACCGCCGCGGTGGCACCCGTCGATCAGGACGGCAGCGATATCAGCGGGCATCCGCATGGACCCGATTGGCAGCCGGGGCAGCATCGCGACGGCCCGCGCGGCCCACACCACCACCGCAACGGGCCGTGGCACGGCAACGGTGACCGGCCGCAGCCCGGTGACGCGCCGCAGTTCCAGCAGTTCCAGCGACTGCTGCCGCCGACCGGTTCCGGCTAGTCCGCGCGAAAAGCGAAGGCCCACCTCCCGATCGGGAGGTGGGCCTTGCTGGGTCGAGACGTGGATCAGGCCATGCCTGCGATCCAGTTGTGCATCCAGGAGATGGCGGTCTGACCGCCGCCGACCGGGTAGCTGCCGTACAGGGTGTGCGCCTGCGACTTGTAGAAACGCTCCAGATCCTTGGCCCGCTGCTCGTTCGCCGACTCGGTCAGCTGCGACTGCAGGGTTGGCACACCGCCGCTGGCGAACAGATCGTTCATGATGTTGCCCGCTTCGATCTGGTACCGCCACATGTTGGCCGGGTTCGCGTCCGAAGCCTGCGCCAGGAAGCCCGCGAACCGGGTGACGAAGTCGTCGGGCGCGGTCGCGCAGTACAGGTCGTCGAGCGCGCAGATGCTGCGGGTGCGGTCGCTGATCCAGCCGAAGCCGCCGACCCTGGCGCCGCCTGCGCCTGCGCCTGGTGCAGGCACGCCGACCTGAGTGTCGGTCGGGGAACGGCGCGGATCGGAGATCAGTCCGACGCCTGCGATCCGGTCCGGCGCCACGACGCTCTGCCCGCTGCCGATTTCGGCGGCGAGGTCGCCTGCGGCGTCAGCGCCCTGGCTGTAGCCGACGAGCGCGATCTTCGTTGCGCCGCATTCCTTGGCCATGTCGGAGATCAGGCCGCGCGCGTTGTCGACTGCTTCCTTCTTCGACTTGCCGTACACCTCGCCCTCCCACGGGAAGGCGGTTGCGGCGTAGGTCACGTAGTCGACCTCGGTCGACCTCGGCAAATTCCTGGTGACGCCGGCCAGCATGCCCGGCTGCGGCTTCTTGTCCTTGCCGGTCTCCCACGTCCCCGGGATGGCCACCACGTACAGGCTCGGGCACCCGGGCGCGGCGCTCACGGAGCCGGTGCCGAATACCAAGCCGGACAACACCGTCGCGGATGCACCCAGAGCCGCGACTACCTTTTTCAACTGCATTCCGCTCCAGTCCAAAAACATGCCTCTCGCGAGAGCACCCTCGACAAGTTGCGCACCAATGCTGAACCCGACGAATGACGTTTCAGTGCACGTTGGGTTAACACGAACCACCCACCGTTGTGCCGCCTGCAACCCCAACCCTCATCCCAAGATCAGCAGCACGACGGCATCACAATAAAGGTAGGAAGCCGTGTGCGCCATCCGAACCCCCACCGATGTCCAATTTCCGGCATCACCCCAAACATGCAGTTACCCACCACATCCCGACCCCACACGCCGACCCCGCAATCAATCCGCCAAGCAGCGAATTCACAGCTACCGCGACACGCCGAAGGCGTCCCCCACTACTCGTCTGAGGCCACTGCAAGCGAAAACACATCTGCCGGACATGAACTCCGAGCGGAATCCAATCGAGAATCCGCAGCCGCATGTTCATCAATGAACAAAGGCGCCTGGGACATTGCTGTCCGCAGGCGCCTTATTCCGCTCCGGTAAGAGAGGGTTCAGTTCATCGCTGAGCGACCATGGTCGGGGTGATCGGGGCCGGGAGCGCCGTCTCACCTTCCAGGAAGCGGTCCACCGCGGCGGCCGCGGCGCGACCTTCGGCGATGGCCCAGACGATGAGAGATTGACCGCGGCCCATGTCGCCCGCGACGAAGATGCCCGGGATGTTGGTCGCCCAGTTCTTGTCGCGCTGAACATTGCCGCGCTGGTCGTAGCCGACGCCGAGATCCTCGAGCAGGCCGGGCTTCTCGGGACCGGTGAAGCCCATGGCGAGCAGCACCAGGTCGGCCTCCAGCGTGAAGTCGGTGCCTTCGACCTTCTCGAAACGGCCATTGACCATCTTCACCTCGTGCGCCTGCAGCCCGGTGACCTTGCCGTCCGCACCGACGAAACGCTCGGTGTTGACGGAGAACACCCGCTCGCCGCCCTCCTCGTGCGCCGAGGACACCCGGTACATGAGCGGGTAGGTCGGCCACGGAGTCGATGCGGCCCGCTCCTCCGGCGGCCGCGGCATGATCTCGAACTGGTGGATGCTCTCGGCGCCCTGCCGGTGCGAGGTGCCGAGGCAGTCGGCGCCGGTGTCGCCACCGCCGATGATGACGACCTTCTTGCCCTTCGCGTGGATGGGCGGCAGGCCGTCGGCGTCGGTGACGTCGTCGCCGAGCTGCACCCGGTTGGCCCACGGCAGGAACTCCATGGCCTGGTGGATGCCGTCGAGTTCGCGGCCGGGGATCGGCAGGTCACGCGCCAGGGTGGCGCCGCCGGACAGCACGACCGCGTCGAACTGCTCGCGCAGCTGCTCGGCGGTGATGTCGACGCCGACGTTCACCCCGGTCTTGAAGATGGTGCCCTCGGCCTCCATCTGCGCCATCCTGCGGTCGATGAACCGCTTCTCCATCTTGAATTCCGGGATGCCGTAGCGCAGCAGGCCGCCGATGCGGTCGGCGCGCTCGTACACGGTCACGGTGTGGCCCGCCCTGGTGAGCTGCTGTGCCGCGGCGAGACCGGCGGGGCCGGAGCCGACGACGGCGACCTTCTTGCCGGTCAACCGAGTCGGGTAGACCGGGGTCACCCAGCCCTCGTCGAAGGCGTTCTCGATGAGCTCGACCTCGACCTGCTTGATGGTCACCGGATCCTGGTTGATGCCAAGGACACAGGACGCCTCGCACGGCGCGGGGCACAGCCGCCCGGTGAACTCCGGGAAGTTGTTGGTCGCGTGCAGCCGATCGATGCCCTCACGCCACTGGCCCTTGTAGACAAGGTCGTTCCACTCGGGGATCAGGTTGCCGAGCGGACAGCC
Organism: Nocardia sp. NPDC049149; assembly: GCF_043197455.1. Classification (NCBI taxonomy): domain Bacteria; kingdom Bacillati; phylum Actinomycetota; class Actinomycetes; order Mycobacteriales; family Nocardiaceae; genus Nocardia; species Nocardia sp. NPDC049149. Next base: position 1,027,905 of record NZ_JBICTD010000001.1, on the reverse strand, counting down.
GTTGTGGCAGAACGGGATACCGCAGTCCATGCACCGGCTGGCCTGACGCTGCAGGGTCTCGTGCGCGAAACCCTCCTCGTAGACCTCTTTCCAGTCCATCAACCGCAGCGGCACCGGCCGACGGGTCGGCAGTTCCCGAGAGGTGTGCTTCAAAAATCCTTGCGCGTCAGCCACGAGCGGCCTCCGTAATCTTGCCGTTGAACATCGGACTCAGCTGTTGGTTGCGTCGCGTGCTAGCCACGGGCCGCCTCCATGATTGCCTCGTCGACGTCCTTGCCCGACTTCTCCGCTTCGGAGATGGCGAGCAAAACCTTCTTGTATTCGCGCGGCATGACCTTCACGAAGTGGTTCACCTGCTGCGACCAGTCGGCCAGAATGCGTTCGGCGACAGCCGAACCCGTCTGATCGCGGTGCTGGGTGACGATGTCGCGCAGCCAGGTGAAGTCGTCACCGGAGAGCTGCTCGACCGCGTCGGCCTGCTCGATGTTGAGCTTGTCCTCGAAGGTGCCGTTCGGGTTGTAGACGAACGCGACACCGCCGGACATGCCAGCGCCGAAGTTGCGTCCCGTCTCCCCGAGGATGACCACCCGGCCACCGGTCATGTATTCGCAGCCGTGATCGCCGACGCCCTCGACGACCGCGGTGGCGCCGGAGTTGCGCACCGCGAACCGCTCGCCGACGACACCGTTGATGAACGCCTGACCGTTGGTGGCGCCGAACAGGATCACGTTGCCCGCGATGATGTTCTCTTCCGCCTTGAAGTCGGCGGGCGCGTTCAGCGACGGGCGCACGACCAGGTGGCCGCCCGAAAGACCCTTGCCGACATAGTCGTTCGCGTCACCCTGGACCCGCAGCGTGATGCCGGCGGGCACGAAGGCGCCGAAGCTGTTGCCCGCCGAGCCGGTGAAGGTGATGTCGATGGTGTCGTCGGGCAGGCCCGCGCCACCGTAGAGCTTGGTCACCTCGTGGCCGAGCATGGTGCCGACGGTGCGGTTCACATTCGTGATCTTGGTTTCGAACTTCACCGCCTGGCCACGCTCGAGCGCGTCGCGGCTCTGCGAGATCAGCTGCTGGTCCAGTGCCTTGTCCAGGCCGTGGTCCTGCGTCTTGGTGCAGCGCCGGTCCTGGTACATGAACGCGGTCTCGACGTCGTCGAGGATCGGCGACAGGTCGAGCTTGCTGGCCTTCCAGTGCTGCTTGGCCTTGGCGGTGTCGAGCAGGTCGACCCGGCCGATGGCCTCGTCCAGCGTGCGGAAGCCCAACAGCGCCAAGTGTTCCCGGACCTCTTCGGCGATGAACAGCATGAAGTTCTCGACGAATTCCGGCTTGCCGGTGAAGCGTTCGCGCAGCACCGGGTTCTGCGTCGCGACACCGACGGGACAGGTGTCGAGGTGACAGACCCGCATCATGATGCAGCCCGACACCACCAAAGGCGCAGTGGCGAAACCGTATTCCTCGGCGCCGAGCAGCGCCGCGATCATCACGTCGCGGCCGGTCTTCATCTGACCGTCCACCTGCACGACGATCCGATCGCGAAGTCCGTTGAGCAGCAACGTCTGCTGGGTCTCGGCCAGGCCGAGCTCCCACGGGCCGCCCGCGTGCTTGAGCGAGGTGAGCGGCGAGGCGCCGGTGCCACCGTCGTGTCCGGAGATCAGCACCACGTCCGCGTGCGCCTTGGACACACCGGCCGCAACCGTGCCGACCCCTGGCTCCGCAACAAGTTTCACGTGAATCCGCGCCTGCGGGTTCGCGTTCTTCAGGTCGTGGATCAGCTGCGCCAGATCCTCGATCGAGTAGATGTCGTGGTGCGGCGGCGGCGAGATCAGGCCGACGCCCGGCGTCGAGTGCCGCACCTCGGCGACCCACGGGTACACCTTGTGCGCGGGCAGCTGGCCGCCCTCGCCCGGCTTGGCGCCCTGCGCCATCTTGATCTGGATGTCGGTGCAGTTGGTCAGGTAGTGCGCGGTCACGCCGAAGCGGCCGGAAGCAACCTGCTTGATCGCGCTGCGCCGCCAGTCGCCGTTCTCCTCCGGCTCGAAGCGCGCGGGCGATTCGCCGCCCTCGCCCGAGTTCGACCGTCCGCCAAGGCGGTTCATCGCGATCGCGAGGGTCTCGTGCGCCTCCGCCGAGATGGAGCCGTAGCTCATCGCGCCGGTGGAGAACCGCTTCACGATCTCCGAGGCGGGCTCGACCTCGTCGATGGAGATCGACGCGCGTTCCTTCTTGAACTTGAACAGGCCGCGCAGCGAGGCAAGTCGCTCGGACTGGTCGTCGACCAGCTTGGTGTACTCCTTGAAGATCGAGTACTGACCCGAGCGGGTCGCGTGCTGCAGCTTGAACACAGTGTCCGGGTTGAACAGGTGGTACTCACCCTCGCGCCGCCACTGATATTCGCCGCCGACCTCGAGCTCGCGGTGCGCGCGCTCGTTGCGGTTCTCCAGGAACGCGATCCGGTGCCGCTCGGCCACGTCGGCCGCGATGTCCTCGAGGCCGATGCCGTCCAGGTGCGAGCGCAGGCCGGTGAAGTACTCGTCGGCGAGCTCCTGCGACAGGCCGATCACCTGGAACAGCTGGGCGCCGGTGTAGGAGGCCAGCGTGGAGATGCCCATCTTGGACATCACCTTCAGCACGCCCTTGCTCGCGGCCTTGTTGTAGTTGGCGACCGCCTTGCCGAAGTCGGCCGCGTGATCGCCGGTGCTGCCCGGCATGTCGAGCAGGCCGCGCTCCATCATGTCCTCGATGGTCTCGAAGGCCATGTACGGGTTGATCGCGGCCGCGCCGAAGCCGACCAGCATCGCCATGTGGTGCACCTCGCGGGCGTCACCGGCCTCGACGACCAGGCCGACCATGGTGCGGGTGCGCTCGCGCACCAGGTGGTGGTGCACCGAGGAGGTCAGCAGCAGCGACGGGATCGGCGCCAGCTTCTCGTTGGACTCACGGTCGGACAGCACCACGATCCGCGCTCCGCCGTCGATGGCGGCCGAGACCTGGGTGTTGATCGCCTTGAGCGCCTTGCGAAGTCCCTTGCCGCCCTTGGCGACCGGGTACAGACCACGAACGATCACCGAACGTAGCTCGGGCTGGGAGCCGTCGTCGTTGATGTGCACCAGCTTGGCCAGCTGGTCGTTGTCGATGATCGGCGATTCGATGGCGATCTGCTTGCACGACTCCGGACCGGGGTGCATCAGATCGGCCTCCGGGCCGATGGCCCGGCGCAGGCTGGTCACCACCTCTTCCCGGATCGCGTCCAGCGGCGGGTTGGTGACCTGCGCGAACAGCTGGGAGAAGTAGTCGAACAGCAGCCGAGGCCGCGACGAGAGCACCGCGATCGGGGTGTCGGTGCCCATCGAGCCGAGCGCCTCGCCGCCGGTCTTGGCCATCGGCGAGATGAGCAGGTTCAGTTCTTCGTTGGTGTATCCGAAGATCTGCTGCCGGATCAGCACCCGGTCGTGCGACATGTGCACGTGCGGGCGGTCTGGCAGGTCCTCGAGCTTGGTCACACCCGCGTCCAGCCATTCCTGGTACGGGTGCTCGGCCGCAAGCTGGGTCTTCAGCTCGTCATCGCCGACGATGCGGCCCTGCGAGGTGTCGACCAGGAACATGCGGCCGGGTTGTAGTCGGACCTTGCGGACCACCTTCGACGGGTCGATGTCGAGCACGCCGACCTCCGACGCCATCACGACCAGGCCGTCCTCGGTGATCCAGATGCGGCTCGGGCGCAGGCCGTTACGGTCGAGCACGGCGCCGACGACGGTGCCGTCGGAGAAGCACACCGAGGCGGGGCCGTCCCACGGCTCCATCAGCATCGAGTGGTACTCGTAGAACGCGCGCCGCTGCTGATCCATCGTGTCATTGCGTTCCCACGCCTCGGGGATCATCATCAGCACGGCATGGGGCAAGCTGCGGCCGCCGAGGTGCAGCAGTTCCAGCACCTCGTCGAAGCGCGCGGTATCGCTCGCCCCCGGGGTACAGACGGGGAAGATCTTCTCCAGCCGGTTGTTGCCCGCGGAGTCGATGCCGAAGATGTCCGAACGCAGCAGCGCCTCGCGTGCCCGCATCCAGTTCTCGTTGCCGGTGACGGTGTTGATCTCGCCGTTGTGCGCGACCCGGCGGAACGGGTGGGCCAGCGGCCAGGACGGGAAGGTGTTGGTGGAGAAGCGCGAATGCACGATGCCGAGCGCCGACTCCACCCGGCTGTCCTGCAGGTCCAGGTAGAACGCGCGCAGCTGCGGCGTGGTGAACATGCCCTTGTAGACGAAGGTCTGGCCGGACAGGCTCGGGAAGTACACCGACTCCTTGCCGACGGCGCCCTCGCCGGAGCCCGCCTTGCCGAGCTCGTGCTCGACCCGCTTGCGGATCACGTAGGCCCGGCGCTCCAGATCCATCCCGGAGAGTTCTTCGGCCGCACCCCTCGGAGAGCCGATGAAGATCTGCCGGAAGGTCGGCATGGCGTCGCGCGACAGCGCGCCGAGCGAGGACTCATCGATCGGCACCTCGCGCCAACCGAAGACCTCGAGGCCCTCTTCCTTGACGATTTTCTCCACGCCGTACGCGGCACGCGCGGCTTCCCTGCGGGCCTGCGGCAAGAAGGCGATGCCGGAGGCGTAGGAGCCCTCCTGCGGCAATTCGAAGTCAACGACGGCCCGGAAGAAACGGTCGGGAAGCTGGATCAGGATGCCCGCGCCGTCACCACTGTTGGGTTCAGCGCCTGCGGCACCACGGTGCTCCAGGTTCAACAGAGCCGTAATAGCCTTGTCGACGATGTCGCGGCTGCGGCGGCCGTGCATGTCGACGACGAACGCGACACCGCAGGCGTCGTGTTCGTTCGCCGGGTCGTAGAGCCCGACGGGTCCAGGTGACCGGTGGCCAGGAAGTTGCATCATGCCTCTGCCTTCAAGAAGGGCGTTCGACGAAATAGAAAGGCCCAATTTCGCCTGAATGCCTCCGTACAAGACTGCGCCCGTACGTTCCGAAACCAGCCGCGCTGATGGTCTTCGGCGTGCAGTCACGTCTCCAGTTGTTTCACCCGCTTCAGGGACGTAGTGGGTGCTCGTCGGTAACGGATCCCTTACAAGATCCTTACCTCCGCGCGGGTTCCCGCCCGTTACGCTGAGCACCGGTTAGGAGCTGCCCGAGCGGGCGAGTCTGCCGAGCATTCTGTGTTCGGCGTAAGAGCAAACGATAAGTCAGGTCCGGGGCCCAACCAACTTAGGTTGTACTAATAACGGGGTCTAGCTGGGCTTCTTCAATTCGGTCCTCCACGTGTGCGCGTTGTCCAGTGTAAAGCAGCAGGCACCCCATGATCGATCCCGCGACGCCGGGCTCCGGTCGACGACAACGGGCACACGACAGCCGTCCCAAACCTCGCGAATCGGGCACAAAACCGCTCCCACCTGCATCGAAGATGATTTCCCTAGCTCAGCACCCGGCAAACCATCCAGCGGTGGCTAACTCGGAACCGGGCTGGATGAGATAAATCCGACAGGGGTCGTGACGAGCCAGGAGCAGGATCCGACCGTCCGGGTTCTTTTGGCAGCTGTGGGTTTCAGCACATAGTCAGCAAACCACCGAGAGTGGTGTTCGCCACATTTTTGGCGACGAAACACAACTGCCTTCACGGCGTAACTTCGCGATTTTATTGCGGGCCGAATGCCCTTTCGCCGAATAATCGTCCGCGAATGCGGCTCGGGCCCTTAAAGACTGACGATTCCAGCGATTAGGTGCACTTAACGACTCGGTGCGAGAACTCCTAAGGCGAAGTTAAGTAATCGACTTCGCGGCAAGATTCAGCGCTTCACGGGCACAGTGTTGCGGCGGCGCGCACCAGCGCCGCCTGGTGCAGCACGTCCGCCTGCCCGGTCGCGAAGACACCGAAGACGCTGCGCGCCACCCGTTCCGCACAGTCCGGCGCGCTCAGCTGCGCCCGCCGCGCGGCCATCTGGTCCACGATCGCCACATTCACCCGGTCGATGATCGGCCGCACCGACGCCAAGTCCGCAGGCGCGCTCGGCACCGCCGCCGGATCGAACCGCCACCGCATCATCAACCCGCGCTGCACGGTCTTGTTGGCCTCGATCTGACCCGAAAACACCTGCCTGATCCAGGTTTCCGGCAACTCGCGCTCCGCGCCGAGCCGCGCCATCGCGTCGTAGACCTGGGCCTCGCGCGCCGGATCGTCGATGGTCGGCTCGGTGCCGGACGCCGCAGCGGCCTTCCACTTCACCGCCGCCACCGTGTCGCCCGTGTCGAGCCGCTCGAGCACCAGCGCGACCAAACGATCCAGCGACTCGTCGCCAGGAGCCGCGGCCGCGCTAACCGGCGACATGAGCAGCGCCGCCGACACCACCATCAACAACACAAGCCGCATGTCCTGACCTCCTGAGATCACTCGCTCGGCACCGGGTCATCGACTCAGACTAGGCACGTCGGTCAAGGCGAATCAGCAACGTGTCCGTCGATATGTGAACTCGGCCACATACCCCCGCTCGTACTCGGTGTGTCGGGTGCGGTCCTGTCACGCTGTGACAACGAAACCGTGACGGTTTCGCAGGCTTTTTCGCGCGACCTGCCCGTGCCCACGAAATCGACTGGGACCAAGAGGATGTGAGTTCCCATGACCGTCACCGGCTTGTTCACGTGGCTCGGCGGTGGTCAGCACGGCGAAGTCGCTTACCGCCACGAGCGCACCGGATATGCCGTCACCGGAGCGATGGTGCTGCTGTTCGCGACCGTGTCCGGCGTGATCACGGCCCTGGCCTTGGCCTCGACAGGCACCTGGGCGCTGCTCGCGATACTCGCGGTGACACTGGTGGTCACGGCGCTCACCGGCGCGATCGCGCGGGCCGTCGTCACCGCCCGCCCGCAGGGTGGGCCGGATCGGCTCGGCCTGCTCGCCCGCATCGCCGTCGCGGTGCTCACGGGTGGGCTGATCGCGGAACTGGCCGCCATCGTGGTCTTCGGCGGCAGCGTCGACCGGGCCCTCGACGAGCGAGCCCAGCGCTCGGTCGCCGCCGCACCGCAGGTGGTCACCGCGCGCGCCGACCTGGACAAGGCACGCGCCGACCGGACCGCGCTCGATCAGTCGATCACCAAGGCGCAGGCCGATATCGATCGCGCGCTGGTGATCGCGCGCTGCGAGTTCAACCCGAGCCCGGAATGCCCGCAGACCCGGATCACCAATGTGCCAGGCCGCGGGCCGGAGGCGCAGACCGCCAACGACATGCTCGACGACGCCCGCAAGCAGCTCGCCGCGACGCAGGGCCGGGTCGATGTCCTCGACCAGCGGATCGCCGGCGAGGAAAAGACCGTGGCGACAGCCGAATCGGCGGCCTTCGCCGACGCCGACCGTGGTCTCGGCGCGCGCTGGCAGGCCATGAACGACTACACCACGCGCCACGCGGGCGCGATGCCGCTGCGCATCCTCACCATCGTCGCGCTGATCGCGCTGGCCCTGCTGCCGCTGGTGCTGCGGTGGTGGCGCGGACAGACCTCGTTCGACCGGCGCAACGCCGCCCGCGACGTGCTCGATCGCGCCGAGCAGGAGGCCGAAACGGCCATTGCCGTCAAGCGGGCCGAGGTGCGCGCGGAGGCCGAGGCACTGCGCGCCGACCAACAACTCACCGCCGCCCGCCTTGCCGTCGAGGCCGACACCGCCATCGACCGGGAGCGGCAGCGCACCAGGATCATCGCGGCGATCGGCGGCGTGGAGATCGGCATCTCCGAGCCGCCGCGCCAACTCCCAGCCGCACCGGCTGACCACCGAAAGGACAGCTCCGTGTCTGAAGGATTCGCGACGCCGAACCTGCCCGCCCCCGTCGCCTCGGGCGCACTCGCCCAGAACACCGGAGCAGGCGCGCTGCGCCCGGCGCCCAAGACCGGTGGCGGCCTGGAACTTCCGCTGATCGGCACGGTGCCGTTCAGTGACACCGCGGCCCGGTTCATCCGCCCGCTGGTGCCCTCGTTCGTGGCCAACGCGATCGACACCGCGACGCACCCGCTGCGCACCGCGCGCCAGGCGTTCGAAGAGGTCGAGGAGATCACCTTCACGCTGCGCCGCACCCGTAAGGTCACCGTCGATACCCAGGACTCGCACGCGCCGACCGGTTCCGGCCATCAGCTCGCAGGCGGAGCCGACCCCTGGCATGCGCAGCGCATCGCCGCAACGGTCGTCGACGCGGACTACACACAGCAGGATCCGCACTATTCGGCACTGACGCAGTCCACCGGGGCCAGGCCACACGATCTTTCGGCCGCCGAGCACCGGGACGAGCTCACCGGGCGCGACACTCCCGAGTTGCCGGGCCGCGGCCGACGCGAACTGCCGCGCGGGCACTGAGCGCCAGACGTGCGGACCGCTCGACGCGCTCGATCGGACCGGGACCGCACGGCCCCGCGGGTCCGCACGCACACCCTCCCGTGCGGACGCAGCCTGCCTCGCCGGCGCCGAGCGCAGGCGAGTCCGGTGACCCGGCCGCGGCCGCTGCTCGATGCGCTCGGGCAGACGTGGACCGCCGGTCCGGCTCTGCGGGTGGGATCCGGCCTAGGCTTACGTCCCATGGCCCGCAGAGATCGTTCCTCCGCAGCGTTCGGGTCGCGGCTGCTCGGGCCGATCGACGAGTCGTCCGGGATGCGGCGCATCCGGGTCCAGTTGCTGCTGACGATTCCGCTGCTGATCGCGAACTTCATCGGTGTCGCGGTGACGATCGCGCTGATCTGCTTCGTGCTGCCCGGTCCACCGGTCTTCACGCAGGAACTCGCACTGCTGAATTTCGTCGCTACCCCGCTGTACGGGATTTTCGCGTTCGTGGCCGGAGCGTACTGGGGCACGGTCAAGGGCCTCCGGAGCTTGCGGTGGGCCGTCGAACCCGATCAAGTGCCTACCGAATCGGAGCAGATCGCCGCCGCCGCGGTGCCACGCCACCTGGTGCTGCAGCAGGCCGCACTGTGGCTGCTCGGTGCCGTGGTGCTGATGCCGTTCTATGCCGTCACCGAGCCAGCGCTGATCCCCAAGTTCGTGCTCGGCATCGGCTTCAGCGCGATCGTGGTCTGCGCCAACAGCTATCTGATCGCGGAGTTCGCGATGCGCGTCGTCACCGCGCGCGTGCTCGACGCGGCGCCGTCGCGACGCAGGCGTGGCATCGGTGTCCGCGGGCGCTCGCTGCTGGCCTGGACACTCGGCGCGGGGGTGCCGGTGACGCTGTCGATGATCGTTGCGCTGTGGGCACTGGTCGACTCCTCGGTGAGCACCGCCCGGCTCGCGGTCTGCGTGCTGTCGCTCGGCGGGGCCACGCTGGTCTTCGGGCTGCTGCTGATGATGCAGACCGTATCGGCGACCATCGCGCCGATCCGCGGGGTGCGCAGAGCGCTGCGCGAGGTCGAGGACGGTGATCTGAGCGTCGCCATCACCGTCTACGACGGCACCGAATTGGGCGAGCTGCAGAGCGGTTTCAACCACATGGTGGAAGGACTGCGCGAACGCGAACAGATCAGGGACCTGTTCGGCAAGCACGTCGGCCGAGAAGTCGCCGACGCAGCGCTGGCGGGCAATCCGACGCTCGGCGGGGTGGAAACCGATGCGGCGGCGTTGTTCATCGACATCGTCGGGTCGACGACGATGGCCGCGACGCTGCCCGCCGCCGAGATGGTCGCCATCCTCAACCGCTTCTTCGACATCGTCGTCGACGAGGTGGAACGCTACGGCGGGCTGCTGAACAAGTTCGAGGGTGACGCCGCACTCGCCGTATTCGGTACGCCCGCAAAGCTTCCCGACGCGCCAGGTGCGGCACTCGCCTGCGCCCGCGCCATCCGCAAGCGGCTCGACGACACCACCAACGACTTCATCGCCGCGATCGGTGTCGCCGCGGGCCGGGTGGTGGCCGGCAATGTCGGTGCGCGCCAACGCTATGAGTTCACGGTGATCGGCGATGCGGTCAACGAGGCGGCCCGCCTCTGTGAAATGGCCAAACAGGACGACCTGCTGCTGGCCTCCGCCAACACCGTCGAGGCGGCGGGGGCGGCCGAGGCCGCGCACTGGAAGCTCGGCGAATCCGTCACTCTCCGTGGCCGCATCGCGACCACCCGGCTCGCCCGCCCCAGCGGCACCTGACCGTACGCAGCCGAGTCCGACCTGCCATCGAGGTGCAGCGGATGCACCTCTTTGCGCGGGTACGGATTCGCTGCGACGACAGGTCCGCGGCAAGTCCACCTGTCGGTGCGCACCCGCCCCGGCTCTGGAGTGGATGCGCACCAACGGGTTACGCGCGGGCGGCGCGGAACGCCAGCGCGGCGGCGATCAGCAGGATCGACGCGGTGCCGAGCGCCGCGAAGTGCATGCCTGCGACGAACGCCTCGTGCACCGAGGTGAGGAAGACGTTCGAGACCGACTGCGGCAGCTCGCGCGCGAAACCGGTGGCGGCGCCGAGGGATTCCGACGCGGCGCCGATCCGGTCGCCTGGCACGTTGCTCAGGTCGAGGCCGTTGCGGAAGATGGCCATGACCACGCTGCCGAGGACGGCAACGCCGAGCGCGATGCCGGTCTCGTAGGCGGTCTCCGACACGGCGGCGGCCGCACCGGCCCGCTCGGCAGGCGCCGAGCTGACCACCAGGTCCGCCGAAACCGTCAGCGCGACACCGACACCCGCGCCGATGAGCAGGAACCCGAGGATGAACGGCGTCGTGCTGGTCGCGGCATCCGGGCTCAGCCAGAGAAACAACGCCGAGCCGAACGCGGCGACGGTCAGCCCGCCGCCGAGCGCCACACCCGGCCGCACCCGCTGCACCAGCCAGGCCGCCGCGAGTGACGCGACGACGCTGGCGCCAAGGCCGGGCAGCAGCAACAGACCGGCCTGCATCGGCGACCGACCGAGCACGAGCTGCAGGTACTGCGAGCCGAAGAACAGCACGCCTGCGAGCGCGAACACCGAGAGCAGGTTGGTCAGCACCGCGGTGCGGAACCTGGGCAGCGCGAACAACTTCAGGTCGAGCATCGGGTTCGCCAGCGTGCGCTGCCTGCGCACGAACAGCACCCCTGCGAGCACACCGACGGCCGCGATCAGCGCCATCGTCAGGCTGAACCCGTGCGCCGCCGTCTCCTTCACCGCGTACACGACCGGCACCAGCGCGAGCATCGAGAGCGCCGCACTCGGCAGGTCGAACCGGCCGGGGTTCGGGTCACGGGATTCCGGGATCAGGACTGGGCCGAGTGCGATCAGCACCAGCATCACCGGCAGGTTCACCAGGAACACCGAGCCCCACCAGAAGTGCTCGAGCAGCCAGCCGCCGAGCAGCGGTCCGGCCGCGGCGCCGCCGCCTGCCATCGCGCTCCACACCGCGATGGCAACGGTCCGCTGCCGCGGGTCGAGGAACATCGAGCGGATCAGGCCGAGCGTCGCAGGCATCAGCGTCGCACCGGCGACGCCCTGCAGCACGCGCGCGCCGATCAGCATCTCCGGCGACACGGCCCAGGCCGCGAGCAGGGACGCGACACCGAAGCCTGCCGCGCCGATGAGCAGCAGCCTGCGGCGGCCGATCCGGTCGCCGAGGTTGCCCATCATCACGAGCAGGCCCGCCAGCACGAACGAGTAGACGTCGATGATCCACAGCAGCTGCGGGGTGGTCGGCGCCAGGTCGGCGCTGATCGCGGGCACGGCCAGGTCGAGCACCGTCGCGTCGACCGCGAGCAGCAGCAGGGCGAGTGCGAGCACGGCCAAGCCCGCCCAGTCGCGCGCGGTGGCGCGGGGCGGGGTCGTCGTTGTCGGGGGGTGATTCGTGGTCTGGGTGTGGGTGGTCATTGCCTTCTCGACTTTCGTCGCGATCGTCCTACCGTCCAGACGGTACAGTACCAGACCTTACCGTCCAGCCGGTATAGTTGCGCAGGTGACGGCAACCACCCGCGATCGCATCCTGGACGCGCTCGAATCCCTGCTGCTGGACAAAGGACTGTCGCAAGTGACGTTGGAGAACGTCGCCGCAACGGCAGGCGTCTCCAAGGGCGGGCTGCTCTATCACTTCAAGAGCAAGGACGCACTGCTCGCCGGACTGGTCAGACGGCTCACCGAACGCGCGAGCCAGCAGCTGGCCGACTCCATCGACCACGGCCACTCGGTCGCCGAGTGGTACCTGCAGACACCCAACCCGGACAACGCCGTGGAGGCGGTAGAGCTCGAGCTCTACCGGTCCATGCTGGCCACCATGCGCACCATCGACGCCGCGAACGACGCACAGACCGACGAGGTGCAGCAGGCGCTCGCCGAGATGATGAGCTCGTGGTCCGACGGCCTGGACAAAGAGGTCGACGACCCGGTGCAGGCCGACCTCATCCGACTCGTCGGCGACGGCGTCTACCTGCGCGCCCTGCTCGGCCTCCCGCCGATCGACCCCGCGCGCTATCGCGCGTTGGTCGCACGTCTCCTGCATCGCTGAGCGTCGGCCGACGGACAACGCGGCGCGGCAGTCGCGTCCAAGGGGCGGCTGCCGCGTAACTGAAGAAGGACTTCCGTCCACCGCGCCGGTTACACTCGGCCCGTGCTACCAGCCGCCGACCCGGCAGGTGCCGTCGGGGCGGGAGACGATCCGGTACCAGGGTCCCCTGGAACGACGGTGCCCTTCCGTCCGATGACCTTTCGCGAACTGCTCGATGTGCCGTTCGCGCTGGTCCAGGCGAACCTGCGCGCGCTGGCCGTGCTGAGCGCGGCGACCTTCGTGCTCGCCGAGCTGCTGGTGGTCGCCGTCACGGTTGGCGTCTCGTCGATGACCGACGGCTCGGACGCGGGCACCGCGTGGGCGGCGATCCTGTCGACGGCGTGCTGCGCGTGGCTGATGCGGTTCGTGCTGCGCGGAACAACGGTGGCGATCGGGCTGGCGAGCATCGCGGGCGCACCGATCGGCTGGCGCGCCGCGCTCGGCAGGCTCGGCGCGCGGATCGGACCACTGCTGATCTTCCAGCTGCTCTACACCGCCGTCGGCGTCGGCATCCTCGCGCTGTCCGTGCCGCTGATCATCACGTTTCCGTTCGGCGTCGTCTGGGTGGCCTGGCTGCGGGCCAAACGCTTCGTCGCGGTTCCGGTGATGTTCGCCGAGCACGCGTCGCACCGGACCGCGGTCGCCCGCGCGAAACTGCTTGCCACAGGGGCGGAATGGCAGACGGTGGGGCTGTGGTTCGTGCAGCGCTTCCTGCTCGGCCTGCTGTGCGTTCCGTTGCTGGGGATTCCGTGGTACCTCTCCGACTTCTCCGGCACCCATCGGTGGCAGGTGATCGTGTTGCTCACCGGCGGCGCGCTGTTGATCGTCGCGTTCGGCGAGGTCGTCGAGGCGGCGACCAGGGTGGTGTCCTACGTCGACCGGCGGTGCCGCCGGGAAGGTGCGGACATCCGAATCCCCGGGCAGGAGCGGCGATGACCGAGCACGACGATCAGCGGACACCGGAACCGCCTCGCCTCGGCGCGGCGGCCGAGCACCGCGCTGCCGCCGAAAACGCCGCGCAGCAGCAGGATTTCGACAGTGCGCTGCGCGAACGGTTCCGCGCGGTGCTGCGCGGGATGGAGCAGCGCGGCGTGCTCGAGGTGCGCCGGTCGCGCACCGCGCGGGAGACCGCGGCCGATGCGAGCAGCGCGGTGCAGCCCGAGGTCGCCGCCGAATTGCCGCCCGCCGCTGCCAGTTTCGACGAGGTCGTCTACGGCGGCAGGCGCGCCACCGAGGACGAGTACCGCAGGCTCGAACACGCCGACCAGTTCTCCGCCGCCGCACCGCCGCCCGCGGCGGAGCCGACGGACGTGACCGCACCCGAGAAGTCACCTCGGGTCCGCAAGAAGCTACCGGGCCTGCCCGATCTGCTACGCAATCCGAAGTTCTGGGCCACCCTCGCCGGCGTCGCCGCGTTCCTGCTCTTGTTCTATGCCGTGCTGCAGTCCTGCGGTGCGCCGACCGCGCCGCCACCGATGCAACCTCCCGATCTGCCGAACCAGCCGCCCGATATCGGCGAACCCGACTTCGGAGCGGGCGGCGATGCGATCTGGGATCGGCTGCCCGCGCCGGTCTTCTTCGGCCTGGTGCAGTTCCTGATCGCGGGCGCCGTGGTGGTGTGGTGGCGAGCGCGCCGCCGTGGGGCGCTGGTGCGCGAACCACGTCCGGTCGAGGTCGCCGCGAACGAGCTGCTCGCCGGGCAGGCGGGGCTGTATCGACGGTCGAAGGACCACGAACATGTCGCAGGCAAGCTGCGCGCGGCCACGCTGCGCCGCATCCGCCCCGCCATGGGGATGACCGCGGATACCCCGGCGGACCGGCTGGTCGCCGCGATCGCCGCACGCACCGGCACCGACCCGAACCAGATCGGGATGGCGCTGTTCGGGCCAGTTCCCGACGCCGAGACCCTCGAACTCGTTGCGGCGCAGCTCGACTGGATCGACGCACACGGCGAGGCGGCGCACCGCCCCGCGGTCTCGGGTGCCGCAGCGCCCCGGATCCACCAGACACAGGCCCCCCGTCAGACACAGGAGACCCGATGACCAGCACCGCCGACGTCAACCACACGCCGAGCGCCGCGGAGGCGAGCGCGGCGTTCGCGGCGTTGCGCACCGAGATCGGCAAGGCGGTGATCGGCAACGACAACGCGATCATGTACCTGGTGCTCGCGTTGCTGTGCCGCGGGCACGTGCTGCTCGAAGGCGTGCCTGGCGTGGCGAAGACGCTGTTGGTGCGCGCGTTGGCGACGGCACTGGATCTGGACCACACCAGGGTCCAGTTCACCCCGGACCTGATGCCGGGCGATGTCACCGGCTCGCAGATCTACGACCCGCACTCGGCGGAGTTCACCTTCCGGCACGGCCCGGTGTTCACCAACCTGCTGCTGGCCGACGAAATCAACCGCACCCCACCGAAAACCCAGTCGGCGCTGCTGGAATCGATGGAGGAGCGCCAGGTCTCGGTCGACGGCAAGCCGCGGCCGCTGCCCGATCCGTTCGTCGTGATCGCCACCCAGAACCCGATCGAGCAGGAGGGCACCTATCCGCTGCCTGAGGCGCAGCTGGACCGGTTCCTCTTCAAGGTCGACGTCGAATTGCCCGGCCGCGACGACGAATTCCGCATTCTGCAGCGGCACGCCGCAGGCTTCGATCCGCGCGACCTGGCTGCGGCCGGGTTGCGGCCGGTGGCGGGCCGGGCGCACATCGCCGCAGGGCGGGCCGCAGTCGGCACGGTGACGATCAGCCCCGAGGTGCTCGCGTACACCGTCGACCTGTGCCGGGCCACCCGGATGTCCCCTGCGGTACAGCACGGCGCGTCCACCCGAGGCGCCACCGCGCTGATGGCGGCCGCGCGCGCCTACGCGTGGTTGACCGGGCGCGGCTTCGTCACCCCGGACGACGTCAAATCTGTTGCGGTGGCGGCGCTTCGGCATCGGCTGCAGTTGCGGCCCGAGGCGGAGCTGGACGGCGTGACCACCGAGGGCGTCATGTCGTCGCTGCTGCTTTCGGTCCCGGTTCCGGTCTAGTCCGTGGTCGTCACCGGTCGGCTTGCCGCGGCAGCGGGATTGTTCGCGCTGCTCGTCACCTTTGTCATGCCGTCGTTGGTCGGGGTGCTGATCGCGACGGCGGTCCTCGCGGTTGGCCTGCTCTTCGACATCGGCTCCGTCGCCAGGGCGCGTGATCTCACCTTGACCAGGGTGCCGCTGACGACGGTCCGGCTCGGCCGCTCGACCGAGGTGGAGCTCGTCGCCACGAACACCGGATCCCGCACCATGCGCGGCGTCGTGTGGGACGACTGGCCGGGCAGCGCCAACGCCGAGAACCGCACGCACGACCTGGCTTTGGCGCCCGCCACGCTGGTCCGCTTCCGCACCACGCTGACGCCGACCTATCGCGGGGACCGCGTGGCAGGCCAGGTGACCGTCCGGCTGATCGGCCCGCTCGGCTTGGCCGGCACCCAGACCCGCCGCGACGTGCCTGCCAGGGTCCGCGCGCTGCCCCCGTTCCGCAGCGAGCGCCTGATGCGCTCGAAAGTCAAACGCCTGCAACACCTCGAGGGCCGCAACGTAGCCAACCTGCGCGGCCAGGGCGCCGAGTTCGACTCGTTCCGCGAATACGTGGCAGGCGACGACGTGCGCGCCATCGACTGGCGGGCCACCGCCCGCGCCACCGACGTGCTCGTCCGCACCTGGCGCCCGGAACGCCACCGGCACATGCTGATGCTGCTCGACACCGGCCGGATCAGCGCGGGCCGCGTCGGCGACGGCACCCGCCTGGACGCCAGCATCGAGGCCGCGCTGCTGCTCGGCGGGCTCGCCGCGGCCGCGGGCGACTCGGTGGACCTGCTCGCCTACGACAGGGCGCCGCGCGCCGAGGTACGCGGCATCGGCGGAAAGAGCTTGCAGCTGAAGCTGATGCACGCGCTGGCGGGCATCACACCCGCCCTGGTCGACACCGACAGCGCGGGCCTGGTGCGCGCCGCCATCCAGCGCACCCGTCGCCGCAGCCTGGTCGTCTGGTTCACCAGCCTCGACGGCGCCGCGGTGGCGGAGAACCTGCTCCCGGTGCTCCCGGTGCTGGCCCAGCGCCACCGCGTCCTCATCGTCTCGGTCACCGATCCCGACGTCGCCGCGGCCGCCGCCCGCCGCACCACCCGCGCCGACCTCTACCCCGCGGCCGCCGCCGAAACCATCCTGGCCGAGCGCGCCCTGGTTCAGGAATCCTTGCGCCGCAAGGGCATCGCCGTGGTCGCCGCCTCCCCCGGCCACCTCCCGGAGGCCCTCGCCGACGAATACCTGGAACTCAAGCAGTCCGGCACGATGTAGGTCCGGACCGGAGACCACCGGCGGAACGCCCGCGGCGACGCCCACCGGAGCGCATCATGGAAGCCATGGCTGATCTTGCGTCGTTCGTCCGCGGCCTGCCGAAGGCCGAGTTGCACCTGCATCTGGAGGGGACGCTGGAGCCGGAACTGAAGTTCCGGCTGGCCGAGCGCAACGGGATCGCGCTGGCCGAGAAGTCGGTGGACGCGGTCAAGCAGACGTATCAGTTCCACGATCTGACCTCGTTCCTCCAGGTCTACTACCCGGCCATGCGGGTGCTCCAGCAGTCCGCGGACTTCCACGACCTGGCCTTCGACTATCTGACCAAGGCGCATGCGCAAGGCATCCGCCATGTCGAGATGTTCTTCGACCCGCAGGCGCACACCGGCCGCGGCGTCCCGTTCGCGACGGTGATCACCGGATATCGGTCGGCGATCGTGCAGGCCCGCCGCGAGTTCGGCATCTCGGCCGAGCTGATCCTCTGCTTCCTGCGCGACTATTCGGCCGAGTACGCGATGGCGACGTTGCTCGAGGCACTGCCCTTCCGCGACTGGATCATCGGTGTCGGGCTCGACTCGGACGAACGCGGGAACCCGCCGAGCAAGTTCGCGGCCGTCTTCGCCAGGGCCAGGCGCGAGGGTTTCCTGCTGACGATGCACTGCGATATCGACCAGCAGGACTCGATCGAACACATCAGGCAGGCGCTGGAGGACATCGTCGTCGATCGGCTCGACCACGGCACCAACATCGTCGAGGACGACCGACTGGTCGATCTGGCCAAGTCCAAGGGCATCGCGCTCACCTGCTGCCCGGTCTCGAACTCGTTCGTCACCACCCAGATGAAGTCCGACGAGATCGTCGCCCTGCTGCACCGCGGCCTCACGGTGACCGTCAACAGCGACGACCCCGCGTACTTCGGCGCCTATGCGGCAGACAACTACCTGGCCCTTGCCGAGCACGCAGGCCTCGACATCGATCAGCTGGTCGCGCTGGCGAAGAACTCGTTCCGCGCCTCGTGGATCACCCCGGCCCGGCTCGACCTGTTCCTGCGCGAGATCGACGACTACGTCGCTGCCCACCGCTGAGAACCGTTGGCCCCGACCGCTACCAACCCACCTGCGGCTGCAACGGCGCCATCGGCGCGACTGGAAAGACCGGGAACATCGGCGGCGGCAGCACCCGGCGTTGCCGCTCGGCGATGATCGCGCCGAGGATCTGCAACGGCGGATACCCCTGCGGCGGCGGCACCTGCAGCCGCGTGCACACCGCGACCACGAGCGCACTGCCGAGCTCGTGCTGCGTCGCCGGGGTGAGCGTGCGGAACCGGCTCAGGTACTGACGCACCGCGAGGGCAAGATCCTCCGGCAGCCCGGCCAGCTCCAACTGCGCCGACCATCCGGTGAGCCACGGCGGCGCGGTCGCGAGCAGCGGCGCGGGCAGCGCCCGCTGCGCGTGCACCACCACCGTGCCTGCCAGCACATCGCCGACGCGGCGCGCGTTCGGTGAGCACAGCGAGGTGACCACCGCGACGGCGCCGAACGCGCCGAGCATCCAGAAGTCGACGATCGCACCGGCCAGCCCGCGGGTGAGCGCATGCCGGAAGTCGACGGGCCCGCCGTCGGCGCGCACCACCCGCAGCCCGAGCATCAGCTTGCCCAATGTCCGGCCGCGCCACACGGTTTCGCACGTCACCGGATAGCCGACGAGCACGCCGACGACGGTGACCAGCACGGCCACCTGCAGCCATGCCGTGTCCGCGCCCGCGGGCAGCATCATCGCGACGAACAGGAACAGCAGCATGAAGGCAAGCGTGCCCTGCACCACCACGTCGATCAGGAACGCGGTGGCTCTGGTGGGGATCCGCGCGATCGGCAGCTCGAGAGCGACCGCTTCGCCGGTGGTGAATTCAGCCATGTGGATAGCATTCTTCCGACCGGCGGTAGTGGGAGGCAAGCCAATGGATGTTGACGCGTACAGCTATGCACACCGGAGGGCCTGGGATCGACTCGATTACCTGGCCTCCCGGCGCAAGCTCAGCGGCGAGGAGGCCGATGAGCTCGTCCTGCTGTATCGGCGCACGTCCCAGCAGCTGGCCAGGTTGCAGTCGCACAGCCCCGATCCGGAACTCATCGCAGGCTTGAGCGCGCTGCTTGCGCGGGCGCGTGGCCGGGTGCTCGGCAGCAAGTCCGATGCCTGGCAGGAGATCGGCAGGTTCTGGACGCACGCCTTCCCTGCCGCGCTGTATCGGTCGTGGCCGTGGTGGGTCAGCGTGGCTGCGGTGTTCCTGTTGGTGTCGGCCGGGCTTGCGGTCTGGGTGGCGGAGTTCGATTCGGCGCGGACGGTGCTCGGCATTCCGGCGGACACCAGCGACATCACCGGGCGCGGCGGCGCGTTCGAGTCCTATTACTCCGAGCATCCGCAGGGCGCGTTCGCCGCGCAGGTGTGGACGAACAACGCGTGGGTGACCGCGATCGCGCTGTTCACCGGCGTGCTGATCCTGCCTGCGGTGTATCTGCTGTTCATGAACGCGCTGAATCTCGGCGTCTCCGCGGGGTTGATGGCCGAGGCGGGACGGCTGGATTCGTTCTTCGGTTTCATCCTGCCGCACGGCACGCTGGAGCTGACCGCGGTGTTCGTCGCGGGTGGCGCCGGGCTGAAACTCGGTTGGACGCTGATAGATCCGGGTCGATTGAGCCGGGTGGAGGCGGTGGCGCGGCAGGGCAGGGCGACCGCGACGATCGCGCTCGGGTTGGTCGGGGTGCTGCTGGTGTGCGGCTGCATCGAGGGTTTCGTGACCCCGAGCGCCTTGCCCGCCCCGGTGCGGATCGCGATCGGGTTCACCGCGGAGGCGTTGTTCCTGGTCTATGTGTTCGGGGTGGGTCGCCGAGTGGTGTCGGAGCAAGCCGAACGGGCGCGGGGTGTGACGGGTGATGTGGCACCGGAGGGTTCGCAGACAACCTTGGGCATCCGCTGAGCGGAGTGCGTTCGGACAATCGACAGCAACGCCGAGTCACGGTTTGGTTTCGAACTCCCCCATTTGAGTTCCGCTGGCCGCAGCGAGTCGTGCTCAGCTGCGGCCAGCGTTGCCGTTGACTCTACACAATCGTTATGCCGATGCAACCCTCGTCGCTCGTGTCAAGCGTATAAAGCAGCGCTTCAGCAAACCCATGTGGGCGCATCATTTTTCACTCTCCCAGCTAACTTGTGGCTGCCGCCGCGGCGTCCGATTTGATCACTCCGCGAGTCGGCGATCGAAGGAATCCGCAGGTCCGCCTATATCCACTCCGGGATGTAACAAACATTCTCAAAGCGATTTGCTGCCATGCCAACGTAGATCACTCCATGGCACAGCAACGTAGGCCTCTACCTGCGCATTCATCTCTACAAAACGGGATAGCTGGATGATGGATGATCCAAAAGCGACCTGAGGTTTGTTTACGACGTAATTAACACGATGCAGACCTGTTAGGACCACCCGAAGACATGCATGTGTCATGTCAGAATCGGGAATAACCAGACACACAAAGGTGGCCCTCGCCGAGGTTTGCCAGGCGCCGTTCAGCACCTCGACCGCAACCCCGAGCAGAGGTGTGATCTTCGCCTCACTTGGCCTCGGGATGCGGCGAAAGCCGCGAAATCGACAGGGCGGCAACCTGTCCCCAACCTAGACACGCCGTTGCAACACGCCGGAGGGCAGCACGCATGCTCCGAAACCGCAGGCACAGCGGGTATCACGGAGCCTGCCGCGCCGCCGCCACATAGCCATCCAGGCCACCGGTGTTAACGTCCTCGACGCCCGTCCACAGGCTGGGGGTCACCAGTAGTCCACCGCTGTGCACAGCATCAGCACACCCTGTTGGCGCCGCTGCCGCCATCACTCGGTCGGATCGATGTCCACACCTGGGTACCGCGGAATCATCCACAAAGGCGACGGTGCATCAACAGGTTTCGCGAACCACCTCGCCTACCGACACAGCGCGCATCCACAGCCGTAAGCCAGGCCGTTCGGAGTCGATTGTGCCGCAATGCTCGAGGTCAGGCCGGCAACGCACAGATGAACGGCACTCGGCCATCCCGAAACAACACACAGCACCATCCACAGGTGAAATGCGCTGCTGCGCAGCCAAGCGCGCCGCACTATCGCGCCCACACGGCGCCGAATCACCGATGGCAGTGGCGCATCGCTCCTCGAGCAGCGCACAGATTTATCCACAAGCGCTCGCCTGTGCACAAACCGTGAACTCGATTGAGCGGCACGGGCATCCACCCGTCGCGCCGCGAGATGCCGACGACCGCACCCGGACTGGGAGTTCCCGCCGGTCTCAGCCGATGCGCAGGATTCCGGTGATCGTGCCCTGCAGCACCTGACCGCCATGGGTGATCAAGGGCGAGGTCTGCAGCGGGTCGGCGACGATGGTGCCCGGCAGCGAGTGGCTCGCGGTGACCACACCGGTCGCCGGATCGACCACGGTGAACGCATAACCGTCCACCGGAGTGGTGTTCGCGGGCCCGAGTCTGGTCACGGTGTAGAGCGCACCATCGGCGGTGGACAGGTGCGGAACCGCCGCGCTGCGCACCGTGTTCTCCCACACCGGATGGCAACCGGCGTCATCCACATTCACCCGGGTCATGCCGCCGAGGAACGGCGCGGTCGGCGGCACCGCAGGCCCAGCGTCTTCGGGCACGGCCGGATACGGATACCCGTAGGTGCTCGCGACGACGATCGACCGGCCGACGCCGATCGGCGAATTCTCGCTCCCAGCACCGCCGTTCGCCAGCACCGGCTGCGTGCACACCGATTGCCCGGTTCCCGAACGGAACACGAGCGCGTTGACCTGGCCGTCCGCGTTGTCGACGATGGTCAGGTAGTCGGCGCCGGTGCGCGGCCCGAAGTAGGTCGGTGTCGAGCCGGTGCCCCAGCTGAGCTGACCCGGCTTCCGCGCCGAGCCACGCGGGTAGGCCGCCCGCCAGAGCACCTCGGGCCGACTCGACGCATCGGCGCGCAACTCGTAGAGCGCATGGGTGGTGGCGACCGCGATCCGCCCGCTCGGCGCAGCCGAAATGCTGTTCGCCACTTGCTCTCCGGCGGGCAAGGCCACGGTGGCCGCTTGCCCGGACGGTCCGACCAGTCCGACAACGCCCTTGCCGGTCGCGAACCAGATGTTTCCCGACCAATCCGGCACCAGCCCGGTCACGTTGTCGCCCACCGGAATCGCCGCGGACAGATCGGCGACCTCCGTACTCACCAATCGCCACGCGCCCGCCGCGCCCCGCTCGTGCCCGACGCGAAGCAGCCGGTTGTTGCCGTCCACGACGACGAGCCGATCCTGATTGTCCAGGTAGGCGTACACGCCACCGAGCAAGCTGCCCTTGGCCAGCGGCAGTGCGGCCAGCGGATACCCGATCGGCGCCGAGTCCGCGGGATCGATCAGGTACACGACCGGCGCCTGGCCCACTATCGCCGTGCACAGCGCGACCACCAGATTGTCCGAGCCCTCCAGCAGGGTCGGGCACGCCGCGGCCAGCGGATACCCGGTGACCGACACGGCGCGCGCACCCGGCCCGGCGAGTGGCGTGGCGTCCGACGATCCGGCGTCCCCGTGCATCGTCGCGGTGCCGATCGGCCCGAGGTACGGGTTGGGCGGCGCCAGCGGCCCCCACTCCCCTGTCGCTCCGGCAGACCCGCCGATGCACAGCGCCGCCACACAGGCGGCCATGAGAATCAAAGGTGTACGCACAGCGTTCTTTCGGGTCGGCAACACAGCATCCGATCGAACCGAAACGAACGCTCACGGCACAGTATTCGAAACATTGATGATCCAAATCCCGGCGGCCCGGTGGCTACGATGACGCCATGAACGGTGTGCGCGCTCGCGTGTTCTCCACGCTGGCCGGTCAACTCGGCAATCCACACGGCGTGCTCGGCAAGGGGGTGGCCTTCCTCCTCAACCGCGGCAACAAGCGCGCCATCGAAGGAGCCGTGACGGCCACCGCGCTCACCGCGGGCGCGAGTGCCGCCGACATCGGATTCGGTGGCGGCGCGGGACTTTCGCTGCTGCTCGCGCAGGTCGGCGAGACCGGCGTCGTGCACGGCGTCGAGATCTCGCCGGACATGCTGGCTCGTGCCCGCGCCAAGCACGCCGCGGACATCGCGAACGATCGCTTGCGCCTGGCCGAGGGCTCGCTCACCGCCCTGCCGTTGCGCGACGACAGCCTCGACGCCGCGATCACCGTCAACACCGTGTATTTCGTGCCCGACCTCGACGCCGCCTGCGCCGAACTCGCCAGGGTGGTCCGGCCGGGCGGGCGCCTGGTGATCGGCATCGGCGACCCGGACACCATGGCGACCTTGCCGTTCACCGCCTACGGCTTCACCCTGCGCCCGGTCGCGGACGTGATCGCCGCGCTGGAGAAGGCCGGTTGCACGGTCGAGCACCAGCAACTGCCACAGCCACCGATCCCGCATCATCTGCTGGTTGCCACGCCCGGGTAACGGTCACATCAGCGCGCCGCCGTCGATCCGGATCTCCGTCCCGGTCATGTAGCGACCGTCCTCCGAGGCGACCATCGCGACCACGCCCGCGATGTCCTCCGGACTGCCGAGCGCACCGCCGTTGAGCCACCCGGTCATCCGGGAGAACAGCTTCGGGTCGAAGCCTTCCGGCTGTTGCAGAATCGATTTCGTGGTGATGCCGCTGGTGATGCCCGCGGGCACGATGTTCACCGCGCGCAACCCCTGCTTGGCGTATTCCAGCGCGATCGCGTGCGTGAAGGCGTTCACGCCGCCCTTGGACGCCGCGTAGGCCGCGAGATACGGCGCGGCGCTGAAGGCCGCGGTCGATGAAAGGTTCACCACCACACCGTGTCCGGTGTCGACCAACGCGGGCAGCGCGGCCTGGGTCACCAGGAAGGTGCCGGTGAGGTTGACCCCGATCACCTGATTCCAGGCCTCGAGCGGCATCTCGTGGGTGCGCGCCGGGCGCAGGATGCCCGCCGCGTTCACCAGCACGTCGAGTCCGCCGAGGAAGTCGAGCGCCGTCTCGAGCGCCGCGCGGACCGAAGCTGGGTCCGCGACGTTCACCGTGACCGTCCGCAGTCGGTCGGCGGCGTCACCCGCCTTTTCCGCAGTCGTCGCCAGGCCGGGCTCGTCGATGTCGGCGGCGACCAGCTGGGCGCCCTCGTCGAGCAGCCGGAGGGCGATGCCCTGCCCGATGCCGGAGCCTGCTCCCGTCACCACCACGCGGCGGCCGTCATATCTGCGCATGCCAAGAATTAGAACAGGTTCTCATTGTGCGCGCAGCCGGTTCCAGTACCTCATTCTCCGAACATCAAACTGAAACACGTTCTAGTCTGGGCAGATGCCGAACGACGCGTTTCAACCGGCCGCACTCGGGCCGATTCGGCTGCGCAACCGAATCATCAAAGCCGCCACGTTCGAGGGACGCACCCCGGACGCGCTGGTCACCGACGCACTCATCGACTTCCATCGCAAGGTCGCCGAGGGCGGCGCCGCGCTGACCACGGTCGCCTACTGCGCGGTCGCGCCCGAGGGCAGGACCGATCGGCACCAGATCTGGATGCGGCCCGAGGCCGTCCCCGGACTGCGCAGACTCACCGACGCGGTGCACGAGGCGGGCGGCGCGGTCTCCGCCCAGCTCGGCCACGCGGGCCCGGTGGCGAACGCGGCCTCCAATCGTGCGACCGCGCTCGCACCGAGCAGGCAGTTCAGTCCGCTCAGCCTGCGGATCACCCGGTCGGCAACCGGCGCCGACCTCCGAAGGATCGTCACCGCGCACGCGGAGGCGGCCCGGATCGCGGTCGAGGCCGGATTCGACACCGTGGAACTGCATTTCGGGCACAACTATCTGATCAGCTCGTTCCTCAGCCCGGCATTGAACACACGCACGGACGAATACGGCGGCACACTGGCGAACCGGGCCCGCCTGGCCAGGCAGACCGCGGACGCGGTGCGCACGGCGGTCGGCGACCGCATCGCGGTGCTCGCGAAGTTCAACATGGACGACGGGGTGCGCGGCGGCTTCGGCATCGACGAAAGCCTGTCCGTCGCACAGTGGCTCGCGCAGGACGGCGCGCTGGACGCGCTGGAACTCACCGTCGGCAGCTCGCTGCTCAACCCGATGTACCTGTTCCGCGGCGAGGTGCCGCTGCACGAGTTCGCCGCCCAGTTCCCGCCCCCGCAGCGCTGGGGTATTCGTTTGTTCGGGCGCCGATTCCTGCGCAGCTACCCGTATCACGAGGCCTACCTGCTCGATACCGCGCTGCGCTTCCGTGCCGAGCTCGCGCTGCCGCTGGTGCTGCTCGGTGGTATCGCCTCGCGGGCCGCGGTAGACACCGCGATGGCCAACGGGTTCGAATATGTGGCGATGGCCCGTGCGCTGTTGCACGAGCCGGGACTGGTCAACCGGATGCGCGCGGACGCGGCCGCCGAAACCCGGTGCACCCATTGCAATCGCTGCATGCCGACGATCTATCAGGGCACGCGCTGTGTATTGACAACACCGGTATCCGATTCGGCGGCAACGAGATAGCGCATGCACAGCGAGAAGGCCCGGTCCTGATGGACCGGGCCTTCTCTCGGACTTGGTCGGCATGGCGCCGACTGCCCTGATTACTTGTCGATCAGTAGCCGCGCTTGGCCTTGACCTCGGCGGTCAGCTTCGGGCCCGCGATATCGAGCCACTGCTGCATCTCGGGAGAACCTTCCTCGGAGATTGCCCCGACAGCCGCCGTATTACAGCCACCCGCCGGAACTCCGTTGAACCGGTCCTGCAGCCAGTTGAACGTCCCCGGCACAGAGAAGAAGGCCTGCGTGTAGGACTCACCGACGGTGATGTGGCGATACGTGATTTGCGCGTCGGGGTCCTTGCAATAGCCGTTCACCAATCGGTCGGTCGCATAGGCGGGCACGATCCAGTCACCGGCCGACTGGAAAATATACGTCGGCATGTCCGGAGTCGAATGCCCCAGACGAATCTTGTCGAAAATCTGCGACGGCAGCGGCTCACGCGTGAAGTCCGGCGTGTCGAACAGCCCCTTGATGTTCAGAGCGGGGAACAGCGAGACCGACCAGCCCTGGCATACGTTGCTGTGCACGGATCGCAGCCCCTGGCCGAGCGGGTTCATGTGCTGATCCATGTACGACTGAATTTCGGGGTACTCGCGGCCAACGCCGAGGATGCCGGTGAAAACCGTACCGGCCACAGCCCCGTTGTTCTGATAGTCGACCATGTCGCGCAGATCTGACAGGGTCGAGCCGGAGACAACGCCGGCGACTTTCAGGTCCGGCGCGTAGGACGCGCGTTGTTCGGCAGCGTGCATGGTCGGAATGGAGCCGCCCGAGTCACCCCACAGGGCGATCTTCGTGTCGCGACCGGGCAGGTTCATCGGCTTGAAGTCTTCTGTCGCACGGGCGGCATCGAGGGTGATCCGTCCCGACAGCGGGCCCGCAGCGAACGCGGACAGCAAGCCCTCGTGGTCCGGAATCGACACTGCCCAGCCCTTGGTGACCGCGTAAAGGGCAATGGGGAGCATGAAGTTCGGGCCGATCGTGCCCGCATAGTTCGGCGGAAGCGCCAGCACCTGAGTGGTGTAGGACGGCGCGCAGTGGGCCGCGACGGCGTCCTCCGGCACCTGGAAGGAGAACAGATTGGACGGGCTGCCACCGCGTGGCTTCATCACCGTCGTCACCGCGGCGATCGGCTCGTCCTTGCTGTTCGTCGAACGGAACGACAGCTGCCATGCATCGACATCCGGCTGAATAAGTGACTCGAACGCAGGGCGAACTTCGCGGGCGGCAATGATCTCACCCGGCTGCTTGTTGATAAACGCGTCCAGCGGCGGATTCAGAAAACGCTGATCCTCCGCAGGCATTGCCGGCGGGGTGAGTGCGGGCTGAATTGGCACATAGGCCGAGTTGCCACCATCGCAAGGGCACGCTGCGGCAAAGCCTGCTGCTGCCACTTGAAAAACCACCGCGACGCTTGCGGCGAACATCGTTGTTCGTCCATATCGACGATGCCGTGTTTGGGACATCTTCATACGCGATCCTTCGCAGTCGGAGATGCATGACATTCCTGAAACTCCACGAACAGCGCCTCATTCACAGACCGCGGCCGCGGCCGAAGTGGCGCGCAAGCGTTTGAGAAACGCTGGATTCGGGGATAAGTAGCGCGGCGAGCATAGCGCTAGACGAGAGCGACATTGCGCAACGAACCGGCAATTCCTGAGTTTTCGCTGAAAATCAGGCAAAAATCCCGAACGAATCACGGCATGTCTCGTGCCAGGAGTGTCCGGTATCTCGCTGTCCACCAGCGCAAGCGAGGTCTCCGGCGGCCAAGTATCAAGCCGCGCAAGGAGGATCCCGCCACACACGCCTGGACCTTCTGACGCGAGTCCGTGGGTAAGAGCAATAAGCGAGCACTTGGATCATCCGCAGCCATCGCCTTTTTCGCGGAGAGCGACCATCAATTCCTGCATCCGGGGCGGAGTTTCCGCCGGAGATATGACGGAGTATCGCGTGCGACACCAGTCGCGCAGGTCTGAGAACCGCACCAGTTCATCCGGTTTCGAACCGGCCGAGGGCGATGCAGGTGCGCACCCGTCCGTTTCGCGGTGTCCGTCCGATTCGCGCTACCCCACCATCGACAGTGCTACGTCCCGATGGTCGCAGCTTATGCAATGTGCACAACCTCTTGACGAAAAGTTTATGTTCCTGCAGGTGGATAGTAAGTGTCCCCGTGCTGTTTGCTTAGGTACTTAACAGCCGGACCTCTATGAAACATCGGGTGTTCGGTCAGCAAAGGAAGAGCACGGTTACATGAGCATCAGCGCAATACGGAAGCATCGGTCACCGATGGTGGCGGCCCTGGTTCTCACGGGCATCCTGACAGTCATTCAATCCGGAGCAGTCGCCACCGCCGCACCGCCGGAGCTTCCCGCACCACCCGTCCCTGTCCAACCCGCATTGCCGTTCCCGATTCCACCGGCCCCGCCGGAACTCGATCCGGCGTTCTACGCACCACCGGCCGATATCGTCGCCGCCAAGAAGCCGGGCGAGATCATCGCCGCCCGCGAAGTGCATTTGGCGTTCTACTCGGTCCTCCCGTTCAACATCGACGCCTGGCAGTTGTCCTATCGCTCCACCAACACCCGCGACGAACCGATCGCGGCGGTGACAACCGTGATGAAACCGCGCGGCGACAACAAGGGCGAGCCGAGAAACCTGCTCTCCTACCAGTTCCCGGAGGATTCCAACGCGAATTACTGTGCGGCGTCCTACGCGCTGCAGCAGGCCTCCGTGCCGGGCACCATTTCCGGACAATTCGACATCCCCTTCGAATTCGTCGCGCCGCTGACCGGTTTAGGCGCGGGCTGGGCCGTCGCGATGCCCGACCACGAGGGTCCGAATTCCGCGTTCGCCGCCGGCCCACTCGGGGCGAGGATCACCCTCGACGGCATCAGGGCGGTGGAAAACTTCGCACCGATGGGCTTGAACCGCGACACCAAAGTCGGCGTGGCAGGCTATTCCGGCGGCGCCATCACCACCGGCCACGTCGCCGAGATGAAGGCCTCCTACGCACCCGAGCTGAATGTCGTCGGCGTCGCCGAGGGCGGTAATCAACCCGATCTGCGCACCACGGTCAACACCGCGAGCAACAACCTCGGCTCAGCGCTGATCCTCAACGGTCTGTTCGGCGTCGCCAAGGAGTACCCCGAGCTCGCGGGGTACATCCAGCAGCACATGAACCCGCTCGGCAAAGCACTGATCCCCGTTGGCAACTCGCTGTGCCTCTATTCGGCAGGCATTTTTCCCTTCATGAACCTGCCCGGTCTCTTCGACGAGCCCGATCCGCTGCACCAACCGATTCCCAACCAGGTCTTCGACAAGATCCGGCTCGGCCACGCGGTACCGGACATGCCCATGTTCATCTACCAGTCCAACCCGGACGAGTTCGCACCGGTCGGCCCGGTGAACCAACTGGTCGACCAGTACTGCACCGACCCGAAGGCGCGGGTGCAGTACGTCCGCGACAACTTCAGCGAACACATCACCCTGGAGATCATCTCCATGCCCCGCGTCCTGGTCTGGTTACAGGACCGATTCAATGGCGTCCCAGTCGAATCCGGCTGCTCGATCCACGATGAAGGCTCCATGGCCTTGGACCCGGCCACCTGGCCGGTCTGGCTGCGCGGCGTGAGCAACCTCCTCGGGGGGATCCTCCAACAACCCATCGGCAGCCGCTGACCCCACGCCCCCACCCCGGAAGCCCGGTCCACCTGGACCGGGCTTCCGGCATCTCAGCTGCGGAATGATCGAAAAATTAGGCGGCTGAACTAACGGGCCACCCGCAGCTGTCGATGAGCCCAACGGTCCGAACAAGCGGACCGTTGGGTATGTAAGGCCGTGATGACAGCACAACCAGCCACCTCCGGCGGCCAGCCGCGACTACAGCGGCGCAGGGGACGATCGAATGCCGTTGCCGCCGACTACGACTGGATCCTCGGCGACGGCCTGTTCCATGCGTACTGCTCGACCCTCGTCCGTGGCGTCACGCCGCGAGAGTTCATGGACCGGATCGGTGCGCAGATCACCTTCGACGCACTACCGCCGTGGGCTCGTCGCAACCCGCCAGGCCACTTGTAGAGGAGCGTCATGTCCTATCCCGAACTCCCCGAACCGGAGCCCGGTGAAGTGCTCTTGGTGTGTACGTCCTACCACGACGGCACAGCACGATGGGGCGGTCTGCTGGACGAGATCGCGGGCCGCCGCGAAGGCGATGTGCTCGTCATCGGCAGCAGCGGGGTGCGGCTGCGCCCGATCGAGGACCACCGATGGAACAACCTGCACGGCGGGAACTTCCCTGCGCTCGTCCCCGACAACAGCCCAGTGCCACCTGTCCTCGTCTTGTCCGACATTCCGGCGATATACGGCGGCGACGGACCGTTGCTGGTGGACCTGGCGGTGATACCCGGCCGCGGCGTCCGGGTCCCCTCGGCCCGGCTCGGCGAGATCCTGACCGACCTGATCGCCGGTGTCCTCACCTTCGACCATCTGGTCCAAGACATGGACGTGGACGGCATGTACCAGGGCGACCGCGGCAGACCAGCCTTCCCCGCCCTGCCGACGACCCCACCCCGCCGCCCCTTCCCCCCACTCCCCGAAACCGACAACGTCCTGCTGGTGCGCACCTTCTTCGGCACCGACGCAGGCTGGCGCGCCCTACTCGACAAGCTGGGCGGACTGGACGAAAACGGCTGGATCGGCGCAAACCCCGACCTGGACAAGATCGACATGGAGCACTACCCGCTGACCGCCCTCACCATCGACCACCGAGCCTTCAAAGGCCTACTCCCAGGCCACGTCCCAGCACTGGTCCCACCGACATCCCACACCCCCATGGTCGTACTGGCCGACGCCAGAACCTTCGCCATCCCCGGCCGCCCCCTAACCGTCGTAGACCTCTACGACACCCCAGGCCAGCACACCGTCCTCCCCTACCGCGAAGTCGGCTCCATGGCCTGCAACCTAGAAATCAGAAACACAGACTTCCGCGACTACATCCCCATCGAACCCACAAAGCCCCCACGAAAGGCCTACCACTAGCCCCGCCCACCACCCCGGACCGAAATCACGGGGTCAGGGGCCCGGCACCGCTGGTATCACACTCGATACCCCAGCGCTGTCGAACAAATGCCCGACACGGCTGATCATGCCCGAGGCCCAGAATCGAGGAACCAATTATCCCTCGAAGACTGCCCACTGGTGCCCCTCACCAGTGACAACACGCTATTACCTTCTGGAGCTCACGATGAACAATCAGTTCTTGGTTGTTTGCTGCCTCGTCATCCTTACCTACTGGATCGTCGGCCTGTTCGTCGCCAACCGAAACTTCGAGAAGCGACACGGCCTCCGGCTACGGATGTTCATGAACGCCAACCCTTTCGACATCGCGATCTCCATCATGCCGCGAGCAGCAATATGGCCACTGCTCCTGCTCATCCCAAAGCTGGCCAACCCCCAGATGTGCCAGCACCGTCGCCACATCGAAGGCCGGAAACGCGGCCTCCGCTACGTCGACGACATCTGAGCCCCCGACACTGTCCAGACCCCGAACAACGACCGCACCGTCAGCCAGACCGCGTTGGTCCGCCTAGGCATCAAGGCTCACCACCACATGCCAAAGTTGCAGCGGCCCACCGCTGGGCAGCACACGACGGCAACCCACGCGAAGCCCGCTAAACAGGCAAGCGAGACAAAGGAAGCACCACACCACCTGGCAGACAACCAAATTGGGGGGTTCGGGGGGCGAAGCCCCGCCGAGCGGGGCGCGGGGGCTGCGCCCCCGCAAAACACGACGAAATGAGACAAGGCCCCCGCCCAACGGGGGCAGGGGCCATGCATCGAATGAAGTGGGCGAAGGGGGACTTGAACCCCCACGTCCCGAAGGACACTGGCACCTGAAGCCAGCGCGTCTGCCATTCCGCCACTCGCCCGAGCGACTCGGAGACAGTATCACGCACTTCCTGCTGACACGAAATCGCCTTGTGGGCGCGCGACGCGGGGGCTGGACAGGCCGGGGAACCTGGGGTTCTGTCCAAGAGTTACAGGTGTGGACGATCGTGGATATCATGCAATGAACGTGCTCGATACGCGACACGCCATATTCGCGCGTCGTTGTTACGGATCCGAAGAAGAGACGCTCACCGAAGGGAGGCCGACATGGGCATCGTTTCTCGGTTCGAGCGTCGCCTTCAGGGCGCCGTCGGTGATGTGTTCGCCAGGGTGTTCGGCGGCAATGTCGTGCCGCAGGAGGTGGAGGCGGCGCTGCAGCAGGAGGCCGCCGATCATGTCCAGGAGCTCGGCAGCGGACATCTGTTGGCGCCCAACAGTTATGTGATCACTATCAATTCTTCCGATCATCAGCAGTTGGACGCAGATCACGACCTCACCACCCGCGCGTTCGCCAAACACCTCCAGGATTACATCCGTGAGCAAGGCTGGCAGACCTACGGCGAAGTACACGTGGCGTTCGAGGCATCACCTACGCTGCACACCGGACAGTTCAGGGCAAGCGGCCGGGTCGACCCGGACATCGGTCGCCGGGCGAAATCTGCTCAAAGCCCCGAACCCCCGCCACAACGACCTGAAAACCCGCAACCAGGAGCTGGCCCCATGACGCAGAACTCAGGCTACGACCCGAGCCGTGAGCCCGCGGAGTCCGATCCACGCAACCGCGGGTACGCCCCACCGCCTGCCGGTCGTCCGCAGAACGGCGCGTACCGCGAGGACTACGGTCGTGGCGCGGCGCCGTACGGTGCCGACTATCAGGCGCCGGACGCGCAGCAGCAGGGGTACGGCGACTACCAGAACGGCTACGACTACCAGCAGGGTGGTCAGGCCTACGGTCAGCCTGGCTACCAGGAGCCGGGGTACGGGCAGCAGCAGGGCTATGCCGATCGCGGCTACGGCCAGCCTGGCTACCAGGAGCCCGGGTACGGTCAGCCTGGCTATCAGGAGCCTGCCGCGTACGGCCAGCCCGGCTATCAGGAGCCTGGCTACGGCCAGCAGCAGGGTTACGGCCAGCAAGGCTATGGCGACCAGGCGTACGCCGATCCGGCTTACGGCCAGCAAGGCCAGGGCTACGGCCAGCCGGGCTATGGCCAGCAGGGCTATGCCGAACCTGCCTACGGCGACCCGACTTACGCGGATCCGGCTGGCTACGCCCCCGATCAGCAGGGCGAATACGGCCAGGCTTACTCGCAGCAGCCCGGCTATGGCGCGCAGCCCGGTTACGGTGCCGCGCCTGCGTACGGCGCTGCCCCGCAAGCGGGTTCGGGCTATTCGGCGACCCTTCAGCTCGATGACGGCAGCGGGCGCACCTACCAGCTGCGCGAGGGCAGCAACATCATCGGCCGCGGCCAGGACGCGCATTTCCGGCTGCCGGATACCGGTGTCTCGCGCAGGCACATCGAGGTCCGCTGGGACGGGCAGACCGCGATGCTTTCGGACCTGGGCTCCACCAACGGGACGCTCGTCAACGGCTCACCTGTGCAAGACTGGCAGCTCGCCGACGGGGATGTGATCCGCGCCGGGCACTCCGAGATCCTGATCCGTATCGTCTGATCCCGTAAGCTCGCGATGCAGGTCACGACATGGCCATCAGGGATTCGTCGGTCGTATCGTGATCGAAATCGACCGACGGCCCTATGATGCTGCCAACACACGCACGGCACCGGACACCGGGGTCGGCAAGACCAGCATGCTGGTGGGGGTGGTCGAACCGCACCTACGGCACCGACATACACGGTCGAACAGGAGGTGGAGCGCCGTGCAGGGACTGATCCTGCAACTGACCCGTGCGGGGTTCCTACTGCTGTTGTGGTTGTTCGTGTGGGCGGTGCTGCGCACCTTGCGCAGCGACATCTACGCGGCATCCGGCATTCGGATACAGCCCAGGGCCGCACGCGGTTCCGCGGTGCTGCCCTCCTTCAGCCGGGGCCAGAAGGGCGCCAAATTTCTTGTGGTGACTCAAGGTTCACTCGCCGGCACCCGCATCACGCTCGGCACCCAACCGGTGCTGATCGGACGTGCGGACGACTCCACGCTGGTGCTCACCGATGACTACGCCTCGACCAGACATGCGCGACTGTCTCCCCGTGGCGATGATTGGTACGTCGAAGATCTCGGCTCGACGAACGGCACCTATCTCGATCGCGCGAAAGTCACCACTGCCGTGCGGGTTCCGCTCGGCACTCCTGTCCGTGTCGGCAAAACAGTGATCGAGCTGCGATCGTGACACTCGTTCTCCGCTACGCAGCACGTAGCGACCGCGGTCTTGTCCGTGGCAACAACGAAGACTCCGTCTATGCGGGCGCGCGACTGCTCGCGCTGGCCGACGGGATGGGCGGCCATGCCGCGGGCGAGGTGGCGTCGCAGCTGATGATCGCCGCGCTCGCGCACCTGGACGATGACGAGCCGGGCGACGATCTGCTCGGCAAGCTCGATGCCGCGACCCGTGAGGGCAATGCCGCGATCGCCGACCAGGTCGAGGAGGAGCCCGAGCTGGACGGCATGGGCACCACGCTCACCGCGGTCCTGTTCGCAGGCAAGAAACTCGGCCTCGTGCATATCGGTGACTCCCGCGCCTACATGCTGCGCGGCGGCGAGCTCGCCCAGATCACCAGGGACGACACCTTCGTCCAATCCTTGGTGGATGAGGGCAGGATCACACCCGAGCAGGCGCACACCCACCCGCAGCGCTCGCTGATCATGCGCGCGCTCACCGGCAACGAGATCGAGCCGACGCTGATCATGCGTGAGGCGCGGGCCGGGGATCGCTATCTGCTGTGCTCGGACGGCCTCTCGGATGTGGTGAGCGATGAGACCATCGCGAACACCATGCGCGAGGGCAGCACCGACGAGTGCGCCGACCGGCTGATCGAGCTCGCGTTACGCAGCGGCGGACCGGACAACGTCACGGTCGTCGTCGCCGATGTCATCGACCTCGACTACGGCCAGAGCCATCCGATCGTCGCGGGCGCCGCGTCCGGCGTCGACGAGGACACTCCGCCGCCGAACACCGCGGCTGGCCGCGCCGCCGCGATGCGCCCGCCGCGTGCCGCACCGCGTCGCGCCGCCGCCACCCCCGAGCCGGAAGCCAAGGGCAAGTCGCACAAGCTGCGCTGGGTAGTCCTCGCGGTCGCGCTGGTGCTCGCCGTCGGCGTCGGTCTGCTGGTCGGCTACAAGATGATTCGCAGCAACTACTACGTCGGCGCCGACAACGGCTCCGTTGTGGTGCTGCGCGGCCTACCCGGTGCGGTGCTCGGCTACTCGATCCACGATGTGAACCTCGTCGGCTGTGTCACCAAGACCGGCGAGCTCTCGCTGATCGATCCCGGCACCGGCCTGCCGTCGTCCTGCCGCGAACTCAAGGTGACCGATCTCAAGCAGACCGGCCGCGAACAGGTCGGCAAGGGTTTGCCGCCGGGCTCGTTGGATCGGGCCAAGGAGCAGATGCGCTCCATCGCGCAGGGCGAGCTGCTGCCGCCGTGCCCGGCGAAGGCTTCGGTGCCGCAGCCGGGTGTCGTGCCGACGCCCGAGCCTGCGCCGACCCCGAGCACGGCTACTCCGCCGACCGGTGACCCGGTGCCACCGTCGGCGTCGCCGACGCCGGGTGGCGTCGACACCCGTGGCACCGAGATCAAGCCACCGACCAAGTCGGAGGCACCGGTTCCGCCGCCGACCACGTCGTCGAACCCCCAGATCGCGGGGGAGAACTGCCGGGTGACGGACTGATGTCCGCACCGGCACCGCCTGCCGCTGGGGCTTTTCCCAGTCCCCCCGGCGGCTTCGCTCCGGCGCCGCCGCCGAGCACCAGACGCAATGTCGAGCTGTTGCTTCTTGCCGGTGCGGCGGTGATCACGACTGCCTCCTTGTTTCTGGTCGAGGCCAGTCAGGAGCAGTCGGTCACCTGGGATATCGCCAAGTACGGCTTGGCTTTTCTCGGGTTGTTCGGGGTGGCTCATCTCGCGGTGCGTCGTTTCGCGCCGTTCGCCGATCCGCTGCTGTTGCCGATTGTCGCGCTGCTCAACGGACTCGGGCTGGTGCTGATCCACCGGCTCGATCTGGCCGACGAGCAGACCGCGGCCTACAACTCGTGGCCGATGCCCTCGCCCGACGCGAACCAGCAGATCCTGTGGACCGGCCTCGGCATGGTGGTGTTCATCGTGCTGCTCATCGCGTTGCGCGACTATCGGACGCTGGCCCGCTACAGCTACACCCTCGGCTTGGTCGGCCTGGTCGCGCTGGCCACGCCTGCGCTGCTGCCGAGCCGGTTCTCCGAGATCAACGGCTCCAAGAACTGGATCAAGATCACCGGATTCAGCATCCAGCCCGCCGAATTCGCGAAGATCCTGCTGATCATCTTCTTCGCCTCGGTGCTGGTGGCCAAGCGTGACCTGTTCACCGCCGCCGGTCGCCACTTCCTCGGCATGGAGTTCCCGCGCGGCCGCGACCTCGGCCCCATCGTGGTGGTCTGGATCGTCTGTGTCGGCGTGCTCGTCTTCGAGAAGGACCTCGGCACCTCGCTGCTGATCTTCAGCACGGTGCTGGTGATGCTGTACATCGCGACCGAGCGGGTCGGCTGGCTCATCATCGGCGGCGCGCTGCTCACCCTCGGATTCTTCTTCGCCTACCAGACTTTCGGCCACGTCAAAGTGCGCACCGAGACCTGGCTGCATCCGTTCGACGACTACAACAACACCGGCTACCAGATCTCCCAGTCGCTGTTCGGGCTCGCCACCGGCGGGCTGGCAGGCACCGGCCTCGGCAGCGGCAGGCCCAACCAGGTTCCCTTCGCCAAGACCGACTTCATCATCACCTCGATCGGTGAGGAGCTCGGCCTGATCGGGCTCACCGCCGTGCTCGTGCTGTTCCTGGTGCTCATCGTGCGCGGCCTGCGCACCGCGCTCGCCGTGCGCGACAGCTTCGGCAAGCTGCTGGCGGCCGGGCTGGCCTTCACCCTCGCGATCCAGCTGTTCGTTGTCGTCGGCGGCGTCACCAAACTGATTCCGCTCACGGGTCTCACCACGCCTTTCATGTCCTACGGCGGCTCGTCGCTGCTGGCCAACTACGCGCTGCTCGGGCTCCTGATCAAGGTCTCCGACGCGGCCCGCGCGCCTGCGCCCGCCCGCAAGAATGTCCCCGCCGCCCCCATCGCCGACGCGACGACCGAGCTGCTGCGCAAGCCCGAGGCCGGTCGAGCGGAAAAGGGGCCTGCGACATGAACACTCCGCTACGCCGCGTCGCCATGGCCGTGATGCTGATGATCGTCGCGTTGCTGCTCAACGCCACCTACGTCCAGGTGATCAAGGCCGACGACTATCGCTCCGATCCGCGCAACTCCCGGGTGCTGCTCGACGAATACTCGCGCCAGCGCGGTCAGATCTCCGCGGGCGGCACGGTGCTCGCCTCCTCGGTCGCCACCGAGGACCGGTACAAGTACCTGCGCACCTACCCGAGCAGCCCCGAGGCCTACGCGCCCGCCACCGGCTTCTACTCGATGCAGTACGGCAGCACCGGACTCGAACGCGCCGAGGACTCGGTGCTCAACGGCTCCGACAGCCACCTGTTCGGGTCGCGCCTGGTCGACATGGTGTCGGGCCGCGACCCGCGCGGCGGCAACGTCATCACCACCCTGGACCCGGCCATGCAGCAGGTCGCCTACGACCAGCTGACCAGCAAGGGTTACACCGGATCGGTGGTCGCGATCGAGCCGAGCACCGGCAAGATCCTCACGATGGTGTCCACGCCGAGCTACGACCCGAACAAGTTGTCCGGCCACGACGGCGCGAGCGGCACCAAGGCGTGGGAGGAGCTGAGCGCGGACGAACGCCAGCCGATGCTCAATCGCGCTGTCTCGCAGACCTATCCACCCGGCTCCACCTTCAAGGTGATCACCACCGCCGCTGCGTTGTCGAACAACGTCGCGACGCCGGAGGACCAGTTCACCGCGGCGCCGAACGTCACGCTGCCCGGCACGAACACCACCCTGGAGAACTACAACGGCCAGAACTGCGGCGCAGGCCCGACCGCCTCGCTGTACGACGCGTTCCGGCTGTCCTGCAACACCGCGTTCGCCGAACTCGGTGTCAAGGTGGGCGCCGCGAATCTCAAGTACCAGGCACAGGCCTTCGGCATCGGCGAGAAGCGCGGCATCCCGATCCCAGTCGCCGAGAGCACGGTCGGCACCATGTCCGACAACGCCGCGGTGGCGCAGAGCAGCATCGGCCAGCGTGACGTTGCGCTGACCCCGTTGGACAACGCGGTGATCGCGGCGACCGTCGCCAACGGCGGCGTCCGGATGGAGCCCTATCTGGTCGACCAACTGCAGGGGCCCGACCTCAGTGAACTCTCCAAGACCAAACCGGTCTCGGTCGGCCAAGCCGTCACCGTCCAGGTAGCGTCATCGCTGACAAATTTGATGATCGCGTCGGAGAACAACACCCTCGGAGGTGGCAAGTCCCGCTATCAGATCGCGTCCAAGACCGGCACCGCCGAGCATGGCAGCGATCCACGCAAAACCCCACCGCACGCCTGGTACATCGCCTTTGCGCCCGCTCAGAATCCGAAGATCGCCATCGCGGTGGTCGTGGAGAACGGCGGGGACCGGCTGAACGCCACCGGCGGCGCGGTGGCAGCGCCGGTGGCGCGTGCGGTGTTGGACGCCGGTCTGCGAGGGGGCTGAACGATATGGATGTGCGAGTGAGGGTACGGGGATGCTGAACAACGGTGCGATGATCGCCGACCGCTACCGCCTGCAACGCCTGATCGCCACCGGCGGCATGGGCCAGGTCTGGGAGGCGCTGGACACTCGGCTCGATCGCCGGGTGGCGGTCAAGGTGCTCAAGGCGGAGTTCTCCGCCGACCCGACGTTCCGGCATCGGTTCCGCACCGAGGCCAAGACCACCGCCCAGCTGAACCACCCCGGCATCGCCGGGATCTACGACTACGGCGAGACCACCGACCCGCAAGGCAGTGAAACCGCCTACCTGGTCATGGAACTGGTCCAGGGTGAGCCGCTGAACACGGTGTTGAACCGGCTCGGCAGGCTCTCGGTCGGGCAGGGCCTCGACCTGCTCGAACAGACCGGGCGCGCACTCGATGTGGCGCACCGAGCCGGCGTGGTGCATCGCGACGTCAAGCCGGGCAACATCCTGGTGACGCCGACCGGACAGGTGAAGATCACCGACTTCGGCATCGCCAAGGCCGTGGACGCCTCGCCGGTGACCAAGACCGGCATGGTGATGGGCACCGCCCAGTACATCGCGCCCGAGCAGGCGGTCGGCGAGGACGCCACCGCCGCGAGCGACGTGTACTCGCTCGGCGTGGTCGGCTACGAGGCGCTCGCCGGGACCAGGCCGTTCAGCGGCGACGGTGCGATCACCGTCGCGATGAAGCATGTGCGCGAGACGCCGCCGCCGATGCCGGGCGATCTGCCCGCGAATGTGCGCGAGCTGATCGAGGTCACCATGGGCAAGGACCCGGCGGGGCGGTATTCGCGCGGCGGCGAGTTCGCCGATGCCGTCGCCGCGGTGCGTGCCGGCCGTAGGCCGCCGCCGCCGAGCGGAGCCAATGCCGCGGTGCCGATGACCGGCGCCACCCGAGTGCTTCCGCCGGGGCCGACGGTCGTCATCCCGTCCACCCCTACCGATTTCGACGGCGCGACGGTCCGCTACAACACCCCGGCCGGGCAGGCCGTCGGCACCGCGGGCCATCCCGTCGCGGGCGCGGCGCCCGCGACGATGCTGAATTCCGGCACCGGCGGCAACCAGCTGCCGCCAGGTGACGGCAAGCGGTTCACCAGCGCGCAGAAGTGGACGGCCGCAGGCGTCGCCGCAGGCGTGCTGCTCGTCGCGACCGTCGGGTACTTGTTATTCGGCGGCAACACCAATCCGAACAAGTCGACGCCACCGCCGACGACATCGACGACGGTGCCGAAACCGCCGCCGCCTCCGGTGACGACCACGACGACCGCGAAACCGCTTCCGCCGCCGCCTGCGCCGACTACGGTCGAACGAACCACCATCCCGGAGCCGACGACAACCACGCCTGAACCGACCACCACCACGCCGGAACCGACGACGACAACGCCGGAACCGACTACAGCCACGTCCACACCGACCAAGACAAAACCGACAACAACGACACCGAGCACCCGGTCCAAGCCCATAGTTCCTACAGTGGACAAGCCCTTTCCTGGGCTCAACGGTGCCCGAGCCCCTGAGTCTTCCCGCGAGCCCGACTCTTCTTCGCAAGGACAACAATGACGACCCCGAAGAATCTCTCCTCCCGCTACGAGCTGGGCGAGATCATCGGGTTCGGTGGGATGTCGGAGGTGCACAAAGCGCGCGACCTCCGGCTCAGCCGAGACGTGGCGATCAAGGTGCTGCGTGCCGACCTGGCCCGTGACCCCACCTTCTACCTGCGGTTCAAGCGCGAGGCACAGAACGCCGCCGCGCTGAACCATCCGGCCATCGTCGCGGTCTACGACACCGGCGAGGCCAAGGTCGACGACGGGCCACTGCCGTACATCGTGATGGAGTATGTCGACGGCGACACCCTGCGCGATATCGTGCGCGGCCAGGGTCCGCTGCCGCCGCGGCGCGCCATGGAAGTCATCGCGGATGTCTGTGCCGCACTGGATTTCAGCCACAAGGCCGGGATCGTGCACCGCGACATGAAGCCGGCCAACATCATGATCAACCGGGCAGGCGCGGTGAAGGTGATGGACTTCGGCATCGCCCGTGCGATCGCCGACAGCTCCAACCCGATGACGCAGACGGCCGCGGTCATCGGTACCGCGCAATACCTTTCGCCGGAACAGGCACGCGGCGAGACCGTCGACGCCCGCTCCGACGTCTACTCGGTCGGCTGCGTGCTGTTCGAAATCCTCACCGGTGAGCCGCCTTTCACCGGTGACTCACCGGTCGCGGTGGCCTACCAGCATGTGCGGGAGGATCCGCGGCTGCCCTCGCACGTGCATCCCGGGGTACCGCGCGAGCTCGACTCGGTGATCCTCAAGGCGATGAGCAAGAACCCGGCCAACCGGTACCAGAGCGCGGCCGAGATGCGGGCCGACCTGATCCGGGTGCTCGGCGGGCAGAAGCCCATCGCCCCGATGGTGATGACCGACGAGGACCGCACCACCATCCTCGGCTCGAACGAGCCTGCACCGCGCAGCTACCGCACCGTCGATCGCAACGACGACACCTCCGAACAGGCCATGGTGGCACCCGCGGGCCCACGGCGCACGCTCTACATCGCCGTCGCCGCGGCCGCCGCCGTCGCGGTGGCCTTCGCCCTGTTCTGGGTGTTCGGCCCGGGCAGCAAGGCGGATCAGATCGCGGTGCCCGACCTGTCCGGCAAACCCGCGCAGCAGGCGACCGAACAGCTGCAGAACCTCGGCTTCAAGGTCGCCATCCAGCAGAAGCCGGACAACAAGATTCAGACCGGCTACGTCATCGCCACCTCGCCGCTCGGCGGCTCGCGGGCCGAGAAGAAGGACACCATCACCATGATGGTGTCCACCGGGCCGACGCAGGTGCCGGTGCCGAAGCTGATCGCGTTGACCCAGGACGAAGCCACCCAGCAGCTCGCGGGAATCGGGCTGCGGGTGAATCCGACGGTAGAGCGCAAGCCGTCGCTCGCGACCGACAAGGACAAGGTCACCGAGCAGAATCCGCCGCCGGGTTCCAAGGTCGACATCGACTCGGAGGTCATCCTGACGATCGGTTCAGGTCCGGAGCCGGTCCGCGTTCCCTACGTCGTCGGGCAGTCCGTCGATGTCGCATCGGCCAACATCGAGGGCAACGGCTTCAAAGTCGTTGTCCAGGAAGTCCCGTCGTCCAAGCCCAAGGGCGAGGTGCTGTCCACCACGCCTGCCGGTGGCAACAATGCGGAGAAGGGCTCGACGGTCACCGTGCAGGTGTCCAACGACCAGATCAAGATGCCGTCGCTGGTCGGTCTCACGGTCTCGCAGGCCGTGGACAAGCTGCGCGCGGAAGGCTGGACCGGCACGGTGAGCCAGATCAACCAGTCCAGTCAGGGCACCCTCGATCCCGGCGCCGTTGGCCGGGTGCTGAGCCAGCAGCCGTCGTCCGGATCGGCGGTGGCGCGCAACGGCACCGTGTCGATCACCGTCGGGGTATTCGGCTGATCGGTCGAAACAGCAAGCAGCGCGGACAAAGTCGAAGTCCGCGCTGCTTTTTCGTTTCCGGGCTCGGGTGGGTTTACGGCCGCCCGTAGACCGCCGTCACGAACTCGCCGAGCTGATTGTCGTCGAGGTGCCTGGCCAGGTCGGCCTCGCTGATCATGCCGACCAGCCGCTTCTTCTCGATCACCGGCATGCGCTTGATCCGGTGGCTTTCCATCTGATCGAGGACCTCCTCGATATCGGCGTCGGCGTCGATCCAGCGCGGCGTCGACGCGCAGAGTTCGGCGGCCCTGGTGGTGGCCGGGGAACGGCCCTGGGCAATGCATTTCACCACGATGTCGCGGTCGGTGATGATGCCGCACATCCGATCGTTGTCGTCGGCGATCACCAGCGATCCAACGCCGAGTTCGGCCATCACGCGCGCGGCCTTCCCGACGGTCTCGTCCTTGGAG
This sequence comes from Nocardia sp. NPDC049149, assembly GCF_043197455.1. Lineage (NCBI taxonomy): Bacteria > Bacillati > Actinomycetota > Actinomycetes > Mycobacteriales > Nocardiaceae > Nocardia > Nocardia sp. NPDC049149. Next base: position 985,939 of record NZ_JBICTD010000001.1, on the reverse strand, counting down.
ATCCACGTCCCACCGGGTTTCATGATGTCCCTGGCGGTCGTCATAGCGCTTCCTCTCTTCCGCCGCGTCTTCGAACCGGGCTCGGGTGCCGAGACATGGTGTCGGCGGCCGGCGGTGACGTCGTGGGTAAGTGGCCCGTGTCCGGATTTACCTCGGTGCTGTGCGAGATGAGCTGACTAGATGGTACCGACCGGTCGCATTACCGGAGGCGGAATGTGCGCAGCCGCTAGCCGAGATCCAGGTGGCGGTTCATCGACATCGCCTCGGCCGCCAGCTCGGGCAGCTCGACCACCTCGACGCCGTGCTGCCGCAACCTCTCCAACCCGACGCAGTTGGTCACAAAGGTCGCAGGCTCGCGCCAAGCCACCACGACCCGGGGAATCCCCGCGCGCAGGATCCGGTCGGTGCAGGGCGGTCGCGACGCGGTGGCACGCTGCGAACACGGCTCCAGCGTGCTGTAGATCGTCGCCGTGGCCAGTCGAGGATCGTCCGGATCGAGCTTGTTCAGCGCGGACTCTTCGGCGTGCACCTTCGCGTCGGTCTCGCGCGAGTACCCGGTGGCGATCGCCACTCCGTCGACCACGAGCACCGCGCCCACCGAGAACGCCGTCTCGCTCGGCGGACATTTCCGAGCCAGCTCGATCGCCCGCCGCATGAACATCACGTCCTGCTCAGCACTCAACCGACTGCCTCCGAATCGTCTTGGCGCACCTGCACCCATCCTTCCACTGGGGGTCTGCAGGCCGAACTCGGCGCAGCAGGCGAATCTGAAGCATCCAGCATCAGTTCGCAACAATCCGCAACCTTGTTGCGCCCTGCCGGCACTTCCGCCGGTTGCGGCGCGACGTCCATGCCACCCTCGAAGTTGCGGGTTGTTGCTCGTTTCGAACCGTGGAGGCGTGCGCCGACAGTTGCGAATAGTTGCGCGGAATTGCACCACCCGGACCGATATCACCGCAGGCCCACTGGATTTCGCAACAAGCAGCAACGGCGCACCCGTAGGTGACACATCACGCTGTGGCTCCGGAACCGTGCACCCGCCTGGCACTGCCCCAGGCGCGTGCAAACCGGGTCATCGACGCGTGCAACTTTCCCGTCGGTGGCCGCGCCTACGCAGCCGACGCCGAATTCCGAGTCTGCACACGCAAACTCGGAGAAACGTCTCGGTGGCTGCGAAGCCGACTAAGGGTGCATCGCCTTCGGGAGGTAGCGCAGGACCGCGACATCGCCGATCTGGGTGACGTCCGCCAGGTGCATCCTGCGGTGCGGGGCACCGGGATACGAGGCAGGGTCGAGGAACCGCGGGGCGTGCGAATCACCGACCAGGAGCGGGGCGACGGCCAGGTGGAGTTCGTCGGCCAGGTCGGCGGCGAGGAACGCAGTATGGATGCGGGTGCCGCCCTCGACCATCAGCCGGCCGATGCCGCGGCGGCCGAGATCGTCGAGGAGAGCGGCGAAGTCGAGATCGGCGCCCAGCGGGACGACGTCGGCCAGGCCGGACAGGGAATCGGCGAGGCGGGTCGCGCCCGCGTCGGTGGTGTAGACGAGTTTCGCGCCGCCGTGGTGCCAGAACCGCAGGGCCGGGTCGAGGTCACCACGTGCCGTGACGGTGATCTTCAGCGGGTACTCGGGTTTGCCCACCGCGATCCGGGCCGCTCGGCGATCGGCGCTGTCGACGAGCAGCCGAGGGTTGTCGCGACGCAGGGTTTCGGCGCCGATCAGGATCGCGTCGGAGTCCGCGCGCACCTGATCGACCCGATCGAAGTCGGCGGCATCCGACAACCGCAACCGTTCCGGGCTCGCGTCGTCGATGTAGCCGTCGACGCTCATCGCCACCGACAGCAGCACATGCGGACGGGTCACGACTCCGCCTCGCCGGCGCTCAGCTCCGTCGTGCCCGAGGGCACTATGTCCTCGGTGCGCTCGCTCACAGCCGCGCCTCGCCGCTGCTCACTGCAGCACCAGCGCCGCGACCTCCGCCTCCAGCATCTCCACCAGGCCCTCGGCCGGACGCTCGCCGCAGACACCGAGCCAGTTCGCCAGCATCCGATGCCCGCCCTGGGTGAGTACCGATTCGGGATGGAACTGCACGCCGTGAATCGGCAGCGTCCGGTGCCGCAGCGCCATCACGATGCCGCTCTCGGTGCGGCCGAGCACCTCGATCTCGTCGGGCAGGGTGTCCTCGAGGACAGTGAGCGAGTGGTAGCGGGTCGCAGTGAACGGGTCGGGCAGGCCGGCCAGCACCCCGGCGCCGACGTGGAACACCGAACTGGTCTTGCCGTGCAGCAGTTCTGGCGCGCGGGTCACCGTGGCGCCGAAGGCCTCGCCGATCGCCTGGTGGCCGAGGCACACGCCGAGCAGCGGCACGGAATGCTTCGCGCAGGCATGCACCAGGTCGATGCTTGCCCCCGCGCGATCCGGCGTACCGGGACCCGGGCTGATCAGGATGCCGTCGAAATCGGCGACGACGGCGTCCAGGTCGGCCAGGTTCGGGTCGTCATTGCGCCAGACCACGGCCTCGGCACCCAGTTGGCCCAGGTACTGCACCAGGTTGAACACGAAGCTGTCGTAATTGTCGACGACCAGAACACGCATGAACAGAGATTACGTGGCCGTACGGTGCCGCGTCGCATCCATTACCAGTTGGGATAGCCTAGAGGCACACCGGAGGGCGCCAGCCGCACCCACCCCGCCGACTCGGTCGGCTGCGATCCCAGAGCCTCGCCCACCCGGCGAGCGAGCTCGGCACCACCGAGACTCGGCCAGCCCCGCCGGTACCGACCTGCACGCCGAACACGAGGACGACATGCCCAAGTCGAAGGTCCGTAAGAAGACCGACTATACGATCAACCCCGCCAGCCGGATTCCGGTGAAGGTGAAAGCCGGGCCGTCGCCGGTCTGGTACGTCGCCATCATGCTCGGCTTCATGCTCGCCGGGTTGGCGTGGCTGCTTGTCTACTACCTGGCCGCCGATCACATCACCTGGATGAGCGATCTGAACGCCTGGAACTTCCTGATCGGCTTCGGCCTCATGGTCGTCGGTCTGATCATGACCATGAGGTGGCGCTGACACCACATCTGGGTTGCGGTGAGTGACGCTGCCCCCACATATGGGTTACAGACGTGTCATTCATACACACCTGTGGATGAATCTGTGGACAACTCGAGGAGCGATTGGGGAAAGTGACGCGTGACACCTGATTCTCCCGATCCGCACCCCCGCGTTCCCGACCCGCGCCTGGCCTGGACCACGCCGACGCCCGCGCTCGTCGCGGTCACCGTCGGCGGCGTCGTCCTCGCCGGTGCGGCCGTCTTCGCCGCCGACGCCGCGAGCAGGCTGCTCGTCGGGTTGGCCGCGGTCGGGCTGTTGGCACTGGCCGGACTCGGCTTCCGGCAGCGGCCCCGGTTGTCCGTCACTGCCGGGCCCGAGCCGCGGCTGGTCGTGCGGACCCTGCTCGGCCCCGACGAGTACACCCGCGAGCAGATCGTCCGGGCACGGGTAGTGAGCTATCGCCGCCTCGGGCGCAAGAACCCGATGCTCGAGATCGATGTCGATCGCGACGGCACCGAACGCCTGATGATCTTCGGCCGTTGGGATCTCGGCGCGCGCCCCGATGACGTGTACGACGAGCTGGTCAAGTCTCTGCGACTGTCCGGCGACAGCACCCGCTAGATCCTGGCGTTCGAGACGAAGCTCCTGGTCGAGGCCTAGCCAGTTGACCGCCTTCGTGGTTCGGGACGGCTACTAGTCGGCCGACCACCTTCGTGGTTCAGGCACGAGTACTAGTCGGCCGACCGCCCTCGTGGTTCGGCGTGTTTCACGTGGAGCCGAACCACGAAGCGCGCATCAGGCCAGCGACATCGCGGTCGCTCCGATCACCGCGCAGGATGCCAGCGCGACGACCCCGACCGAGATCCAGCCGATGAGGCGCGCCGTCTCTTGGGATTTCGCGCGCAACCAGGTGGGCAGGAACAGGATGCCCAGCGTCGCGAGGGTGCCCGCGGCCAGCCCACCCAGGTGTCCCCACAGCGAGATGCCCGGCAGCGAGAAGCTGATGAACACGTTGATGCCGATCAGGATCAGCATCTGATTCGGGTTCTGCCGCAACCGGATCAGGATGACGGTGATCGCACCGAACAGACCGTACACCGCGCCCGAGGCGCCCGCGGTGGCACTGTTTTGCGAGAACACCATGACACCCGCCGCACCACCGAGCATCGACACCATATACACCGCGAGGTACCGCAGTCTGCCGAGCACAAGTTCGGTGTCCCTGCCGATCACGTACAGCGCGAACATGTTGAGCAGCAGATGGATCGGGCCGAAGTGCAGGAAGCCCGACCCGATCACCCGCCACCACTCGCCATCGGCGACATACGGCGGAACCAGCTGCCAGCGCCCGAACAGCGCCGCTGCCTGGTTGTCCACCACGCTCTGGGCCTGCGCCGCGGTGATCGCGAAGACCGCCACGTTGATCACGATCAACGCGTAGGTCACGTACGGCTGCGCGCGGGCGACCGGCGCACCGGCGACGGTGCGCACCGGCGGGACATCGCGCTGTTCCTGCCGCAGGCAGTCGACGCAGTGCTGGCCGACCGCCGCCGGACGCAGGCATTCCGGGCAGGCAGGCCGTCCGCAGCGCGTGCACGCCAAACCGGTCGGACGAGTGGGGTGACGGACGCACGACGGTGCGGGCGGCTGAGCGGTCATAACCTCATTCGATCGTGATCTTGGTGATTTCGACGGGGTCCAGTGGATGATCGTTGCGGTCCGTCGGTGTCGTGGCAATCGCGTCGACGACCTTGCGGGACTCCGGATCGATGACCTCGCCGAAGATGCTGTGCTTGCGGTTGAGGTGCGGCTGCGGGCCGACGGTGATGAAGAACTGCGATCCGTTGGTGCCCGGTCCCGCGTTGGCCATCGCCAGCAGGTAGCCGCGATCGAAGCGCAGCTCGGGATGGAATTCGTCGCCGAATTCGTAGCCTGGTCCGCCGCGCCCGGTGCCGGTCGGGTCACCGCCTTGGATCATGAACCCGTCCATCACTCGGTGGAAGATGGCGCCGTCGTAGAACGGGCCCGTGCTGCCGCCGCTGGCGTTCGCGGTGGTGTAGGGCGCCGAACCATCGGCGAGGCCGATGAAATTCCGGACCGTCTTGGGAGCGTGGTTACCGAAGAGCGAGATCTTGATGTCGCCGCGATTCGTGTGGAGCGTTGCCACAGCGGTCTGATTCGGTGAGGTCACGCCCGCAATGCTACGGTCCCGCCGCCCCAGAACTCCGGCACCACCCCCGGACCGGCCGCGCTGTCACCAGTTCTCGCACCGACTGCCGTCCCCGGCGGAGTCGACATGCGCGACGCGGCGCTGAGCTGGGCCTGCTGCATGAATTGCGGGGTTGTGCCAGCATGGGCCAATGACCCTGGGGCCTCTACACGTATCCGCACCCATCCGTAACCGGCTCGCGATCGCGGTCGTTGTCGTGTTGGCAGGTGGCGTGGCCTGGCTGGTGCGAAGCAAGCGCCCGCAGCCGCCTGCGCCCGCCCCGGCGCCGCCGCGGATCGGGTACTCCCGCAACGGCTCCGCGCCGACCCCGGTGGCGGGTGCCGGCGCGGAGAACAGTCGCTGACCTGGTGATCAGCGGCTGACGGTCTTCTTGTACTGCCGGACCGCCAGCGGCACGAACACCACCATGATCAGCACCATCCAGATCACCGTCGCCAGCTCGGGATGCTGCAGCGGCCACGCAGTGGGCGGCGGCGCAAGGGCATTGGTGTTGCCGAACAGATCGCGCGTCGCCTGGGTGACCGCGGAGACGGGATTCCACTCCGCGATCACCCGCAGCACCGTCGGCAGCTTCTCGCTCGGCACGAAGGTGTTGCCGATGAAGGTCAGCGGGAAGATCACCATGAAGCTCGCGTTGTTGAAGACCTCCGGTGCCCGCACCAGCAGGCCGACATAGGCCATCACCCAGGACAGCGCGTAGGCGAACAGCAACAGCAGTGCGTAGGCGAGCACCGCGTCGAGGAACGATCCGCGAATCCGCCAGCCGACGACCAGGCCCGTCAGCGACATCACCGTCAGGCTGACCACGTTGATCACCACATCGCTGAGCGTCCGGCCGATCAGCACCGCGGACGGTGCCATCGGCAGCGACCGGAACCGGTCGATGATGCCCTTCTGCATGTCCTCGGCCAGTGCCGCGCCGGTGAAGGTCGCGCCGAACACCACCGTCTGCGCGAAGATGCCCGCGATCAGGAACTCCCGGTAGCCGCCCGGCATGTCGATCGCCGCGCCGAAGATGTAGGCGAACAGCAGCACGAACATGATCGGCGACAACGTCGAGAAGATCAGCACATCGGGCACGCGCTTGATCTTGATGACCCCGCGCTTGAGGATAGTCAGGCTGTCGCTGACCACCATCGACAGTCGCTCGACGAGCGAGGGCCGGTCGATCACCGGAATCGTCGCGGTCATCGGGTCTTTCCTTCCGCTGCTGCGAGTTTGTCGGCCGCCGAGTGGCCGTTTCCGTTGACGAGTTCCTCCGCCTCGTGTCCGGTCAGGGTGAGGAAGACGTCGTCGAGGGAGGGCCTGCGCAGGCCGACGTCGTGGATCCGCACGTCGCGCTCGGCGAGCTTGCCGATCGCGGAGACCAGCGCCTGGGATCCGTCCGCGACGGGCACGGTGATGCGGCGCAACCCCTGCTCGATGTGAATCTCCCCGTCTGCCAAGCCTTTCAACGCCTGCGCTGCCGTCGCGAGGTTGTCCGCGTTGTCGACGGTGAGCTCGATCCGGTCGCCGCCGACCAGCGTCTTGAGCTCGTCGGCAGTGCCGCGCGCGATGACCTTGCCGTGGTCGATCACCGCGATCGAGTCGGCCAGCCGGTCGGCCTCGTCCATGTACTGGGTGGTGAGCAGCAGGGTGGTGCCGCCGGCGACCAGTTCCTCGATGACGTCCCAGAGGTCGAGGCGGGCCCGGGGATCCAGACCGGTGGTCGGCTCGTCGAGGAACAGCACCGGCGGGTTCGCCACCAGCGCGCCTGCCAGGTCGAGCCGCCTGCGCATACCGCCGGAATACCCTTTGACCGGCCGGTCGGCGGCATCGCTGAGCCGGAAGCGTTCCAGTAGTTCACGGGCGCGCGCCTTACTGCGTTGCACGCCCATGTGATAGAGCCGCCCCACCATTTCCAAATTCTCGAAGCCGGTCAAATATTCGTCGACAGCGGCGTATTGGCCGGACGCACCGATGCGTGCCCGCAGCGTCCGCGGATCACGAAGCACGTCGATTCCCGCGACCGTCGCGCGACCGGCGTCGGGCACCAACAAGGTGCTCAGCACCCGGACCGTAGTGGTTTTACCTGCGCCGTTGGGGCCGAGCAGTGCGGTGACGGTCCCCTCGGGGACCGTGAGGTCGAGTCCATCGAGGGCCACCGTCGGGCCATATCGTTTGACCAGACCCTCGGCGACTATTGCGTCGGGCATGATTCTCCTGAAGTTCGTCAGTTTTCATGGGATGTATTTGTGCGACACCGTGGTCGGCGCCGACCAATTCGCGCAATCGGGATGCTGGCGATACTCGAGTCAGTATTGCCGGACCCTCCGACAAGTTTCATCCGATTTATTCCATATCCCCGATATGGCGCTGCGTGGCACGTCGTCATCGGCGCCGAGCTCTTCTCTCTACAATGTACATAGTTTTCGGAGCAAAGCCACCCCCAAGTCGACCGCCTGGGTGCGCACACAAAGGTCGCACCTCGATCCAGGCGGTGCTCGGGGGTGCCCGGTCGAGGTGCGACCGATTAGATACTCCCGCGTGCACCCCCGCCGAGTCGTGCGTAGCGGACTACCCGAATCGAACCAACGCGGTACTCGACCACGGCGCGGAACGAGCCGAAAGGGACCGAGCGAGTTGATCGCTCGGCCGATGCGAGTGGCCGGCGTGTGCACGAACACATGTTCGCACCGCGGTACGACAGATTTCCGCGGCCAGGACACACCGATCCGTGCGACACGCGCCGCGTTTTTCGACGCCGCCGAAGCCGTCAAACACCCATAACAGACAGCGATGCTCGACACACTGCGACCGGTCGGCATGTTCTGCCGATCGACAGCGGCCAGCGAGGCGTCGCGAACTCGGTATCGGCCTGCGCAACAGCTGTTTTGGCTAACACCAGGCCACCATCGATCAGTGCTCTCGGAGGGGGCTTCACCGACCCGAAACGAGGGCGGATTGCCGGAAAGTAAGCACACCCAAAAAAACTTCGAAAAGTGGCGCTCCCCACGCGCACACAATCGCGGATCATCGCGTAGGATCATTCACGTCGGCCCCTCCCCCCCGGGCCGACCTTACGCGGGCCTCGGCTAACTCCCCCCCTTCGCCGAGGCCCGCTCCCCATTTCTGGACCAGGTCAGTCGGCCTGAATCGGGTCGGCCCGCACCGTTCGCCACGCTGTAGCCAGCCGCTGCTCCCGCACTCGCCCGGCTATCGCGAGCAACGGCCGATCCCGCTCCCAACGCTGCCTGGTGGTCGAATCCACCGATCCCCACAGGGAATCCAGCTCCGTGAGCAGCCCGCCGAACGCCGCGAACGCACCGCCCAACGCGATATGCACGCCAGGGGAACCCGGCGCATCGATGTCGAGCCCGCGCACCGCCGCGACCACCGTGAGCAGCTGCTCGAGCACCTGCGCCGACCAACCCGACTCCCGTGCCACCCGGACCAGCCAGCCGAGACCGGCCGCGAGCACGTGAATGTCCTCGATCGTGCGGAACGGTTTGAGGTAGTCCAGGTAGCCGTCGCCCGGCAACACCTGCGCCGCAACAGCTGTCAGCGTCACCGTGGCGTGCGGGATCTCCGGGGCAAACGGGGTCGTGGGCAGGGCCGTCACGTGTACGCCGGGGTCGCGCGCGTCGACCATGGTGGCGCGCAACCGGTTCCGGCCGTCCTCGGCAACGCCGACACTGGCGATCACCACCAGCCGGTGCGCCATCATCCCCAGCGTGGCAAAGGATTTGGTGCCGTTCAGCTGAGGTGTGCCCTGCTCTTCGGTGAGCGTCGTCTTGATTGCCGACGGGTGCCCACCGCCCGCCTCGGTCGCGCACAACGCGACCAGTTCGTCCTCGGCGAGATCCGGGATCAGCGTGCGCAACGCCTCCTGGTATCCCGACAGAAAGGCGTAACCGAGTCGATCCGCGCCGAACCCGCCTGCGATCGCGACATCGACCGGCTTGTCGAATCGGTTCGCGGCCACTCGATGTCGGGTCCAGGCGGCCGCGACATCGTCGAGGGGCGTCGAGGCGAGCGGTTCGGTCAGCAGGAAATCGAGCACGGAGTCCACCAGTGCACGGTAACCGGCGGCGAGGCGCGCGGTGCGGTGTCAGCCCGCGACGCGCTCGCCCTCCGTCGACGCCTGCCAGATGCGGCTGCGCAGGTCCATGCCGCGAATCACCTGAATCCGCCACGGGTCCAGCCGCAGGATCTGCAGTGTCGGGTCTTGCGGCGACAGCCAGAACTGACCGAGGTCGTACCCGGCGCCCGGCGGGCTGGTCTGTCGATACAGCTGCCACACCCGCTGCCTGACCTCGGGCGTGTCGACCCATTCTGCCGTCGCGTCCACCGCCACCGAGTTGTTGCCCGGCGCCCAGTAGGAGAAGTTGACATGCGGGTTACCCGCGAGATGGGCCGCTTTGACCGGCGTCTTGTAGGTCGCCAGCCAGCCGAGCGGCCTGCCGTCCACCGTCTCCCAGATCGGGATCAGCACTCGGGTGCGTGGCCGATTCTGCCGGTCGACGGTCACCATGGTTGCGTAGCCGATCCGGCCGACGTACTGGTCGAACTCCGCCTCGAGGTCGGCGAACGCCGAGACCTTGCTCGTCATGCCGCCAACCCCGCTTCTTGCGTGCCACTTGTCACAACAGCCTCCGCACCGACGGTCGTTCACACGGCCCGTCCACAACTCGCTCCATGGTTACTTCTAGTAACTGACATCATCATGCGTTACCGGAGATGACCACGGAAGACGGCACTTTCAAGTCACTCGGTTACCGCGCGGATACCGGTCGAACACCCGAACCGGAACCCGCTCCAGCAATCACGGGCTCGCTGGTGACCATCCGGCAACTCGCGGCGCTTCGCGTGCGCATTCCACCGGCGAGCGGTAACACTGTGGAGTGGGATACACCTCGAAAGGAGCCTGACCTGTGCCGAAACCGGACGAAGCTCGCAAGAAGGCACTTTTCGACAATGAGGCGAGACTGTCCTGGGTACTGGCCGGATTGGCAGGCCTGATCGGTGCCGCGGCCTTCATGCACACCTCTGGCTACTTCGTCACCTTCATGACCGGAAACACCGAGCGCGCCATCCTCGGGCATTTTCACCAACAGCCGGACACCGCGGTCGCGGCGGCGGGCCTGCTGGCGTCGTTTGTCTCCGGTGTGTTCGTCGCGTCCTGGTGCCGCAGGCACTACTGGTCCGGGCACCCGCACGGGCCGACGCTGCTCACCACCTTCAGCTTGGCCATGGCCTCGATCATCGACATCATCCGCTTCCAGGGCGACGACGCCACCAGGATCGACTTCGTGCCGATCCTGTTCGTCGCCTTCGGTGTCGGTGCGCTCAACTCCTCGTTCGTGAAGGACGGCGAGGTGTCGGTACCGCTGAGCTACGTCACCGGGACGCTGGTGAAACTGGCTCAGGGCATCGAACGCCACATCAGCGGCGGCGATTACGCAGATTGGCTCGGCTATTTTCTGCTCTATGCGAGTTTCGCGCTCGGCGCGCTGCTCGGTGGTTTGCTGAGCATGCTCGTCGCAGGCTGGGCGATGCTCATCACTGCCACGGTCGTCTGCCTGGTGGTGACCGGCTACACCTACCTCCATCTCGACCGGCATGGACCGTTGTCGCACAGCTGATTCGAAGCTCTTCCCACTGCGACCGTCGTTGGTCGCGGCTACGGTGACCGCGTGGAGAAATTCGGGGGCGACGCCGCGCAGTTCGCGGCACTCATTGTGCAACGCATGCAGGATCTCGGCGCGCAAGCGACCTACGATCCCGACGAATTCCGGATCCTGCTGCCGGACGGACATATCTACCTGGGCAACATCTTTCGAGAGGTCGCCGATCTCCCCGCGGACGAGCGCGAGGAACGGATCGCCCGTTTCCTCGACGCGGTACAGGACATGGACGAACCGGATTCCTGGCCCCAGGTGCGTCCCGCGCTGCGACCGATCATGCGGCCGAGCACTTTTGGGCAGCACATCCCGGACGAGGACATGCGGGTGATCACCCGGCCCGCGCTGCCCTTCCTACACGAGCTGGTGGCGGTCGACCTGCCCAACTCCCGCGCGATCGTCTCCACCGCGACACTCGACCGCTGGGGTGTCACCGCCGACGATGTCTTCGCCGCGGCACACGAAAACCTCACGGCCATGGTCGGTTCCCGCGGCATCAAGCAATCGGGCATCCTCCGTTTCGTCGACAACGGCGACGGCTACTGCACCTCATGGCCGCTGATCCCCGGCTGGCTGGCAGGCACCGGCGACGGCGAGCACCGCCCGATCGCCTTCCTGCCCGACGTCGACACCTTGCTGATCACCCCCGACACCGGCGATCTCGGCCCCTTCTTCGAACTGGTCGAGCGGCAATACCGCGACGCCGTGCGCCCGATCTCCCCGCAGGGCTACACGATCGACGACCACGGCGCCGTCATCCCGCTCGATCAGTCCCCACACCACCGGCACCTCCCCTTCGTGCAACGCGCCCGATGCGGTTTGGCCGTCACCGAGTACGACGCCCAATCCACCGCCCTGAACGACGATCTCGACGACGACCTGGCCTTCGACCACCACGAAGACCTCGACCCCGCGTTCATCGGTTCGGTCATGTTCGCCCAGGACGACAGCGGCCCGTTCACCCTCACCATCTGGGGCGAAGGCGTCGAATATCTACTCCCGGAAGCCGACCGCATCGTCTTCTGCCGCACCGACGAAAACAACGAGATGGAAACCCTTTTCGCAGCCCCCTTCGCCACCGTCGCCGAAATCACCGGCCTCACACCGATTCCCGGCATGACACCGCGCCGCTACGAGGTCCGCCACTGGCCAGACCCGAACACCCTCACCCAACTCCAGTCCGCCGCCATCACCCGCTAGCGCACCAGACCGGAAGCTGGCCCGCCACAAGTACTACCGGCGAATCATCACATGATCGCGGCCCGAATCCACCCGCCCGGCGTCGGCAACCCACCACCATCGGGAAACCTGCGCCGCCAGGCACGCACCGACCGCATTCAACAGCACATCATCGACGGACGAGTGCCGCCCGATCGCCAGCCCGAACTGCGCCGCCTCCACCACAATCGACGCACCGGCCGCGACAAGCAGCACTCGATACGACCGCCCGAACCACGCCCACCGCACCGGCAGCAGCACCCCGAGCGCCGCAAAAACCAGCAGATTCCCCCCGAACTGCTCGATCACCCGACCACCACCCGCCTGCTCGGCCAGATCGCGCAACGGCACGAAATTCACCGAACGCCCACTCCCCTTCGGCGTCAAAATCATCCACAACCACGGCACAGTCCCCACCACCATCCCGACCTCACACAGCGCCACCCGCCACCCACGCCACCGCGCGAGCCACCACGCCACCACCCCACCCACCGGTACCGCAGCCATCGCGACAAGCACCACCCCACCCCACGCGTCCCACGTCCCGTCCACCCCGCCAGTCTCCCCCAAACATCTTGCGCTCCAGCCTGTCTACCCCGCCTCTCCACACAATCCGCACGACGTCAGCAGACGGCGGGGCCACCCTCGAACGAAGGTCATGCGGCCATGCCTCAACGGCACTACATGGCTCGCGGACAGGCGCACCAGGCTGCCGTCGATGCGCTCGATCGGACAGTCGAGAAGGCCGGGGGCGAATGGTTTCGGGCCACTACCACGGCCCTCGTCCGTAGTCGATCTCCAGCCGCGGTCTCAACGATTCGAACATGCGCCCTGGTCGTTGCGTAACCCATGGCGGATTGACGAAGCGGTCCAGCGTATCGATGCTGGTGATCTGGACCGCGTCAGTCACCGTCGGCATGATGTCCCTGGTGCGCGGGTGGTAGACGAAGTCGTATTTCGGCCACGGCCAGAAGTTGTACACCTCAGGAGATCCGTCGGCGGCAGGGCGTCCCGTGGCGACCACCACGTGAGCACCATCTCCCCAAATAATCACATCGCCACGCTGTGGTTGCGGGCCAGCGTGGTCGCCAGGAATGTATCGCTGAGTCCCATGCGGCAAGTACTCGCGGTGTACCTGAATATGCGGCATATTCCTGTAGCGGTCGGGCTTGTCACTCCGCCGGAAATCCACCAGGGGCGCATACATCCTGTGTAACGCGGCATGAGTGATCACCTTCCTCTGGGCTGCGGGCCACAGCACTACGCCTTCCCCGCAATTGCCGCCGGAGTCCGGGCCCAGCGGCGGAAGAGGTCCTTCGGTCGGCGACAGGATCCACGCTTCGAATTTTCGGCTCGGCGATTTCGTCCGCTGCGGAGGCTCCCATCTGGCCTGGATTCCCGAGGCGTGGATGCGGTCGAGCTCGTCCGCGACAACCAGTGCGGCATCCTGTGGATGGTGCTGGTGCGCGCCTTGGGCAGCAAGCTGCCCGGGAACGGGTTGTCCTTCGCCACGGTTGCCACCCCCGTCCACGGCATGTTTCAACCGTTCGTGGCGTGCTTTGTCGGCACCAACGTAACCATGGCTGGCCGCTCGAAGACCTCCAGCGCCTATCCGACCCCGGTAAGTCTCATCGAGATGCCCGGCCACGCTTGGTATCTGGCGAGTGCGCAATCCATCGGCTATTTCTTTGACAAGCCGTGGCACCTTATTCCCTAGCAACAGCCTCACGCCTCACTAGCTGGCACATGGACAGCAACGCCACCACGTCCGGAAAGAATGGACAATACGTCGCCACTGCCACGCCAGGCGGCCGCGGTACTCCCGATCCTGGTGAGGGTGCCGCGGCCGCTCGGTCAGCTCATCGGCTGCCTGCCCGAAGATCGGCAGCGGCATGTGTAGCAGGGCACGCGAAGAGGTCGGTTAAGTCGTTGTGCGACATCGTTTTAGGTATTCGATCAGACCAGCCGTCGGGACTGAGTCGAACCATCCGCTCTATACGGTCAACGCCGTATACGGCCCATTTTGGAAGACCACATCCAAGAAAACGCAACCACCAACAGGGGGACCGGGGGGCGAAGCCCCGCCGGGCGGGGCGTGGGGGCTGCGCCCCCACAAAACACGCGAAACGAGAAAAGGCCCATACCCTTATGGGCATGGGCCTCTTATCGAGTGGAGCCTAGGGGAATCGAACCCCTAACCCCTGCCTTGCAAAGGCAGTGCTCTGCCAATTGAGCTAAGGCCCCGAGTTCAGCGGGTGGTGACCTCGTGCCACAGGTCCGCGTCGTTGCGCTGGCGCAGCTTGGAGATACCGATGAGAACCGCGACCACGGCGCCTACCGTGATAAGAAACTTCATGGTTCCCACCCTACTGTCGTGTTCGGGAGTGGGCCTAGGAGGACTTGAACCTCCGACCTCTTCGTTATCAGCGAAGCGCTCTAACCGCCTGAGCTATAGGCCCGTGCGACTCTTGCACCGAAGCACCTGAGCCGAGGCTAGAGATTACCCGACCGGGCGCACTACCTCCAAAACGGCTGGTAGAGGGCCGGAGGAGCAAACGCCGTCCAGATAACCGAAACGGCCGGCATCGTCTCTCGGTGGAGTCGATACCGGCCGTCTGGATCCAGCTGTCTAGTCGGGATCGGCGAGCGTCACTTGGATGCCGCCGACCAGATCACAGCACTGGTTGTAGATGAAGGTGCCGACGGTGCCGAGCGCGGTGAACAGCACCACGTTGATCAGCCCGATGACGCCTGCGTAGCCGAAGACGGTGCCTGCGTCGACGAGTCCGACCGACCCGCTGTCTTGGGACACCATGTCGGTGAACGTATTGTTCAACCGTTCCCACACGCCCATGCCTTCGAGCACGATGTAGAGCAGGCCGACGGCGAGCATCCAGACGAAGAACATGGCGACGCTGATGACCAGCGAGATCTTCAGGGTGGACCAGGGGTCGATCCGCCGGATCTGCACGGTGGCCCGCAACGGTTCGCCGGTGGCGACGGATGCCGCGACCGCGACCGGCACCGCGGGCGAGATCGGTGTCTGCGGGCCGGTGGATTCGATGGATGGCGGCAGCGGGTGACGAATGTCCGACAGGTCGGGCATGTCTTTGATCAGTTCGGGCCGCGCGATGCTGCGGGTTGGTCCGTCGATGCCGACGGACTTCACCATCGCCGCTTCTTTGCGGGCCGCCTTGGCCGCGAGGTCCGCGGTGGTGCGCGCGTTGGTGACGCCACCGCCGAGGCCGCCGCCACCGGAGCCGCTGGGGCGTCCGGTGACCGGCGCCTGGCCTGGCCGGTACAGGTTGGACTGCGGCTCCCGTTGCGGGAGCTGCGACCAGCCGTCTTGGGATTGCGGCTGGCCGCCACCGTTGCCACCGGAATCGGCGGCTCCGGAATCGCTGTTGTTCATCCGGACCGTCTCCTGATCGAATTCGGGCCCGGGCGCCTGGTTCTGCCCACCCTGTTTCCCCGCGAAATCGCCTTGCTTGCCTTGCATTTCGTGCGGCTGCCCCGGCGGGCCGCCCGCAGGCTGGCCGCCTTGGCCGGATCGGTCGCCACCCTGCTGGCCTTGCTGACCGGACCGATCGCCACCCGGGTGGCCGCCGTTCGGCTGGCCGCCATGTGGCTGCCCGCCGCCCGGCTGGCCGTTCTCTGCCGAGGCAACCGGCCGAGGGATCGGCCGCGGCGGAATCGGTGACGGTGCGATCCGTTCGGTCACGCCGTTCGTCTGGTGCCGCTCGTCATTCGGCTGATTCGGAGTGGTCAATGGGAATCCTTAGATCCGTTCGTTGCCGCCGCTGTTGGGTTACTACTCAGAGGAACCGGTGTCGCCTTCGTCGCCGGTGAGCAGATCGGGATCAGGCTCGTCGGCATTGCGCGCGATAGCAAGCAACGTATCGCCCTCGCCGAGGTTCATCAATCGCACGCCCTTGGTCTGTCGTCCAGCCTTGCGAACCTGCTTCGCCACTGTCCGGATGACACCACCACCGGACGTGATCGCGTACAACTCATCTTCGTCCTCGACGATGAGCGCACCGACAAGGGTGCCACGCTTGGGGTCGTATTGGACGGTCAATACACCTTTACCGCCTCGACCCTGCGCCGTGTACTCCTCGATCGCGGTTCGCTTAGCGTAGCCGCCTGCTGTGGCTACCAGCAGATATGTATCCGGGCGCACAACGTTCAAACTCAAGAGTTCATCCGAGGCGTTGAAGCGCATGCCCTGCACGCCGGAGGTGGCGCGGCCCATCGGGCGCAATGCCTCGTCGGTGGCGGAGAACCGGATCGACTGACCGAGCGCCGAGACGAGCAGCAGGTCGTCTTCTGCGGAGCAGAGCACCGCCCCGACCAGTTCGTCTTCGTCGCGCAGGTTCACCGCGACGATGCCGCCACTGCGGTTGGAATCGAAGTCGGACAGCTTCGATTTTTTCACCAGGCCATTCTTGGTGGCGAGCACCAGATATGGGGCGACTTCGTAGTTTTTGATCTGGATGATCTGGGCGATCTTCTCGTCCGGCTGGAAGGCGAGCAGGTTCGCCACGTGCTGGCCGCGCGCGGTGCGGTTGGCCTCGGGCAGCTCGTATGCCTTGGCGCGGTAGACCCGGCCCTTGTTGGTGAAGAACAGCAGCCAGTCGTGGGTCGACGAGATGAAGAAGTGCCTGACCAGGTCGTCCTGCTTGAGGCCTGCACCCTGCACGCCCTTGCCGCCGCGCTTCTGGCTGCGGTAGAGGTCGGTCTTGGTGCGCTTGGCGTAGCCGGTCTCGGTGATGGTGACGACCACGTCCTCGCGGGCGATCAGGTCCTCGTCGGCCACGTCGCCATCGGCGGCGATGATCCTGGTGCGGCGCTCGTCGCCGTACTTCTCGACGATCTCGGCCAGCTCGTCGCGCACGATGGCACGCTGGCGCTCCGGCTTGGCGAGGATGTCCTTCAAGTCGGCGATTTCGAGTTCGATCTTGGCCAACTCGTCGACGATCTTCTGCCGCTCCAACGCCGAGAGGCGGCGCAGCTGCATATCGAGGATCGCGGTGGCCTGGATCTCGTCGATATCCAACATCTGCATCAGGCCGGTGCGCGCGGTGTCGGTGTTGGCCGAACGCCGGATCAGGGCGATCACCTCGTCGAGCGCGTCCAACGCCTTGACCAGGCCGCGCAGGATGTGGGCCCGCTCCTCGGCCTTGCGCAGCAAGTACTTGGTCCGTCGGACGATGACGTCCAACTGGTGCTTGACGTAGTACCGGATCATCTGGTCGAGCCGCAGCGTGCGCGGCACGCCGTCGACGATCGACAGCATGTTGCAGCCGAAGCTGGTCTGCAGCTGGGTGTGCTTGTACAGGTTGTTCAGCACGACCTTGGCGACCGCGTCCCGCTTGACGGTGACGACGATCCGCATGCCCGCGCGGTCCGAGGACTCGTCGTGGATGTCGGAGATGCCGGCGATCTTGCCGTCGCGCACCTGCTCGGCGATCGAGTTGATGAAGTTGTCGGTGTTGACCTGGTACGGCAACTCGGTGATGACCAGGGTGGTTCGGCCCTTGTTGTCTTCCTCGATCTCGACGACACCGCGCATGCGGACCGAGCCGCGGCCGGTGGTGTAGGCGTCGTGAATGCCCTGACCACCGACGATGAGGCCGTAGGTCGGGAAGTCCGGCCCCTTCACCCGCTCCATACAGGCGGCCAGCGTCGACTCTTCGTCGGCGTCGTAGTTGTCCAGCGCCCAGTAGATCGCCTCGGCCAACTCGTTCAGGTTGTGCGGCGGGATGTTGGTCGCCATGCCGACCGCGATGCCGTTGCTGCCGTTCATCAGCAGCGCGGGCACCCGGCTCGGCAGCACGGTCGGCTCCTGCGAGCGACCGTCGTAGTTCGGGATGAAATCGACCGTCTCGTGGTCGATTTCGCGCAGCATCTCCATCGCGAGCGGCGTGAGCCTGCACTCGGTGTAGCGCATAGCGGCCGCGCCGTCGTTGCCGCGGGAACCGAAGTTGCCCTGGCCGTCGACCAGCGGGTAGCGCAGCGACCACGGCTGTGCCATCCGGACGAGGGTGTCGTAGATCGAGGTGTCGCCGTGCGGGTGGTAGTTACCCATGGTCTCGGCGACCGGGCGCGCGGACTTCACATAGCCGCGATCGGGGCGATACCCGTTGTCGTACATCGCATACAGCACGCGCCGGTGCACCGGCTTGAGGCCGTCGCGCACCTCGGGCAGCGCGCGGCCGACAATCACGCTCATCGCGTAATCGATGTAGCTGTTCTGCATTTCCTGCTGGATGTCGACCGGGTCGATCCGGTCGCCGCCGGTGCCTCCGTACGGAGGCAGCGTCGTGTCGGTCATGAAGTCTCCTTAGCGGGCAGTGCGGTTGCGGTTCTGCTCGGGCATGTGCCCGGTGAGCAAACGCACCGGCTATACGTCGAGGAAGCGAACGTCCTTGGCATTACGGGTGATAAAGCTGCGGCGAGCCTCCACGTCCTCACCCATCAGCACGCTGAACAACTCGTCGGCCGCGGCCGCGTCGTCCAAGGTGACCAGTTTGAGCACGCGCACCGACGGGTCCATGGTGGTCTCCCACAGCTCCTTGGCGTTCATCTCACCGAGGCCCTTGTAGCGCTGCACGCCGTCGTCCTTGTTGATCTTCTTGCCCGCGGCGAGGCCGGCTTCCATCAGGCCGTCGCGTTCCCGGTCGGAGTAGGCGAACTCGGGGTCGGAGCGCTGCCACTTGAGCTTGTACAACGGCGGCTGCGCCAAGTACACGTGGCCCTGCTCGACCAGCGGGCGCATGAAACGGAACAGCAGCGTCAACAGCAGCGTCGCGATGTGCTGGCCGTCGACGTCGGCGTCGGCCATCAGCACGATCTTGTGATAGCGCAGCTTGGCGATGTCGAACTCGTCGTGGATGCCGGTGCCGAAGGCGGTGATGATCGACTGGACTTCGTTGTTCTTCAGCACGCGGTCGATCCGCGCCTTCTCGACATTGATGATCTTTCCGCGCAGCGGCAGGATCGCCTGGTACATCGAGTCACGGCCGGATTTGGCCGAGCCACCGGCGGAGTCGCCCTCCACGATGTAGATCTCGGACTTGCTCGGATCCTTGGAGCGGCAATCGGCCAGCTTGCCCGGCAGCCCGCCGAGGTCGGTGGCGGACTTGCGGCGCACCAACTCTCGCGCCTTACGCGCGGCCACGCGGGCCTGCGCCGAGGACACCGCCTTGTTCACGATGGTCTTCGCGTCGGCCGGATTGGCCTCGAACCAGTGCTGCAGGTGCTCGTTGCACGCCTTCTGCACGAAGGACTTGACCTCGGTGTTGCCCAGCTTGGTCTTGGTCTGGCCCTCGAACTGCGGCTCGGACACCTTCACGCTGACGATCGCGGCGAGACCCTCACGGATGTCGTCACCGGTGAGGTTGCCGTCCTTCTCCTTGAGCAGCTTCTTATCCTTGGCGTACTTGTTGACCACCGTGGTCAGCGCCGCACGGAAGCCCTCTTCGTGGGTGCCACCCTCGTGGGTGTTGATGGTGTTGGCGAAGGTGTGCACCGACTCCGAGTAGCCGGAGTTCCACTGCATGGCGACCTCGAGCTCGTGCCCGGTGCCCTTGCCGGTGAACCCGACGACGGAGTTGTGGATCGGCTGCTTGGTGCGGTTGATGTGGCGGACGAAGTCCTCCAGACCACCCGGGTAGTGGTAGGTGCGGGTCTTCACCTTGTGCTCGACCGGCGCGGCCGCCCCCTCGGACTCCGCGTGCTTCGGCGCGTCGGCGGTCTCGCTCACCACGTCGTCGGTGATCTCCGCGTCGGTGACCCGCTCGTCGGTGAGGGTGATGGTGAGGCCCTTGTTCAGGAACGCCATCTCCTGCAGCCTGCGCGCGACCGTCTCGAAGTTGTAGGTGGTCGTCTCGAAGATCTCCGGATCCGCCCAGAAGCGGATGGTGGTTCCGGTCTTCTTCGACGCGTC
The DNA here is from genome assembly GCF_043197455.1 of Nocardia sp. NPDC049149. Taxonomy (NCBI): domain Bacteria; kingdom Bacillati; phylum Actinomycetota; class Actinomycetes; order Mycobacteriales; family Nocardiaceae; genus Nocardia; species Nocardia sp. NPDC049149. The sequence continues at coordinate 965,828 of NZ_JBICTD010000001.1, read as the reverse complement.
GCCCTGGACCAGCTTGCCAGGGATCGAGTCCTTGTACGCCTGGCTCCAGTGGAAGCCGTCGCGGTCGATCTCCGCCTCCAGCCGGGAGGACAGCGCGTTGACCACGGAGATGCCGACTCCGTGCAGACCACCGGACACCGCGTAGGAGTCCGAGTCGAACTTGCCGCCCGCGTGCAGCTGCGTCATGACGACCTCGATGGTCGGGACGCCCTGCGCGTGCATGGCCACCGGGATACCGCGGCCGTCGTCGACCACCTCCACGCCGCCGTCGGCGAGGAGCGTGACCTCGACCTTGGACGCGTAGCCCGCCATCGCCTCGTCGACGGAGTTGTCGACGACTTCCCAGATCAAGTGATGCAGGCCGCGCTCACCGGTGGAACCGATGTACATGCCTGGGCGCTTGCGGACGGCCTCGAGTCCCTCGAGGACGGTGATGGACGAGGCACCGTAGTCCTGCTTGCCCGAGGTAGCGTTGGTCGAGCCCGATGCGTTGGAGTCGTTGGCAGCCACTGGTCGGTAGCTCTCCTTACTTGCTGATCCCCGGCGCAGGGGTCGTACAGCACGCGTTGGTCCCTGGTCAGGTCTGCTCGAAAAATACGGGGCCGCGCGGGCGGTACGGAACGCGCCGAAGGTGATCGCCGCTAGTTACGTCACCATCCTACTGGTACAGCCAACCTACAACGCACCTACGACACCCCTGACGGCTCCGTGAATGCGAGAAATCGGATTGCGGCGAGTCTGTTCCGCCCTTCGGGACTTTGGATCCGCTCTGGGAGGATTCGGACGGTAGGCATCGGGTGCCGTTCCGGTTGCCCTACGGTTCGTCGGCGGTATGTCTCGATTTTACCGAGCTCGGCGCGTTGCCGGTGGGTTGCCTGAGGCGAGGTGAGCAGGCAGGTTGCTTCTCGATTCGCGCCGGTGGGCGGGGTTACCGAGCACCTGTGGATGCCTTGTTGAGCGAGGCACAGCCGTTGGGGACGAAGGCAGTCCGCTCTCGCGCCGGCGAAAACGCTTGCCGCATCGAGCGATACCGTCGAGCGTTTCACGTGGAACGCTCGGCTCCCTATCCGTACGTATCGCGTGGACCGCGGCCCCTGATGTGGCGCTCGCCCTTGCGCCAACTCGGTGCGGCAGGACCGGTGATCTTCAGTGAGTTCACCACTCCCGGGCCGACCGCGGCCGTGATCTTCGCCAGGATCTGGCTCTGCAACATGCGCAATTGGGTTGCCCAGGCGGTGGATTCGGCCGCGATGCTCAGCACGTTGTCTTTCAGGGTGAGCGGGGTGGCATGCGCGGCGATGTCCTCGCCGACCACACCGGCCCAGCGGCCGAACACCATGCCCTCGGCGACCTTGGTCGACCAGCCGCGACTCTTCGCGATCGAGCCGGTCAGCGCCGACAGCGACTGCGGATCACGTTGATCGGGGCCTGCACCCGACCAGCCAGTGCGGCGACGCGCGCCGGTCCGCAGTCTGCGCTGTGGCGAAGATCGCCCCTGGCCGACGGACTTTCCGCTCGCCTTAGCCGCGGCGCGGGCCTCTTCCAGCGCACGCCTGGCCAGATCGATACCGCGCAACTCCGGCTCCGGTCCTGCCGGTTCGGCCGGTGGCTGTTGTTCGGTCACCAGGCTCCTCTCGTAGTGCGCGGCCAGACGTCACTGTACGACAGGGCACCGACGAAAACCGATGCCCTCCGGCGCGGCCGAGTTCTCCACAGGACCTGTTGATAACCATGCTTTTCTGTGCATACGTCTAGCTGCTTTCGCCAGACTGCGAAAGGGGCGTCACGCCGGTGGCGTGGCCGGTTCGACGATCCGTGAGGTCCGGCCGTCCGGTCCGCCGCTGGTTTCCACCCGCAGCGGAGCGGCGGCGAGCTCGGCGGGTACGTCCTCCGGCACCGCCGCGGTGATCAGCACCTGTTCCGCCCCGGCAGCGACAGCGGCGAGGGCGGTGCGCCTGCGGCGGTCGAGTTCGGCAAACACGTCGTCGAGCAACAGCACCGGCTCGGACCCTGTCGCGCGCAACAGCTCGAACGCGGCGAGGCGCAGTGCCAAGGCGAAAGACCACGACTCGCCGTGGCTCGCGAAACCCTTGGCCGGTGCCTCACCGAGGTTCAGGTCGAGCTCGTCGCGATGCGGGCCGACCAGGCACACGCCGCGTTCCAGCTCCTTCGGCCTGGCCGCGGCGAGCTCGCGCAGCATGATCGCCTCCAGCGCCTCGGTGTCGTCCGGCTCGGGTTCCCTTGCCGGATCGAGGAATTCGGGCGGCAGGCTCGCGCTGCGGTAACCGATTGTGGCGGGCCGTGATTCGGGGGCGATGGCGGCGTAGGACTGGGCCAGATACGGGTACAGGTCGTGCACCAACCGCAGTCGGTACGTCAGCAGCACCGAGGCGTGCGTGGCCAGATGACCGTCCCACACGTCGAGGGTGCCCAGGTCCGCCTTCGATCTGGCTTGGCGCCCAGCGGATTTCAACAGCGCGGAGCGCTGGCGAAGGACGCGGTCGTAATCGCTGCGCACCGCGGCGAGCCGTGGCAGGCGGGCTGTGCACAACTCGTCCATGAAGCGGCGGCGCTCGCCGGGGTCGCCGCGCACCAGGGCGAGATCTTCCGGCGCGAACAGCACGGTCTGCAGGATGCCGAGGATCTCGCGGGTGCGGCGGGCCGGCGAACGGTTGATCTGGGCTCGGTTCGCGGTGCCCTGGTTCAGCTCGACGTCGATCCGCAGCTCACGGCCGGTGTTGACCACCGAGGCGCCGATGCGAGCCTTGTCGGCGCCCATCCTGATCAACGGGGCGTCGGCGGCGACACGATGGGAACCGAGGGTGGCGAGGTAGCCGATCGCCTCGAGCAGGTTCGTCTTGCCGTTGCCGTTCGATCCCAAGAAGACCGTTCGGCCTGGGGATAATTCGAGCTCCGCGTGCTCCCAGGAACGGAAGTCACGCAGCGAAAGTGCCCTGATGAACATCCGCTACCTGGCCCCTGCCTGCGCGAACCATGACGTCTTCGGAACGAGCTGTGGCGACATATCTGCAGGCCACGCCGCTGCAGGTGCTGCGGTGCCGCGCACCGAACCGCCGCGTGCCTCGCACACCGCATCCGCACCGATCCCAGGGCGCCGCACAACCATTCCTTGACCACAGGATGTGGATGTCCTGTGGATGACCGGTGCCGACCGCGTCGAAAACCACGGCGTTGCTACCGGTTTCGCAGCAACCGAGGCGCTGGCCGAACCCGGATCGCGATCATGCACAGGTGCTCAGCCCGGGAGCCGGACCGGCATCAGCAGGTAGATGTACGGGCTGTCCAGCGCCGCGAACGCACCCGAGTCGAGCGCCTGCGGCTCTTCCTCGGCGGCAGGGAGCAGCACGGCGGGACGACTGGGGGTGGTGAACCCGAAGGTGACCCGCTCGGCGTGCAGCGCGGACAGTCCGTCGATCAGATAGCCGGGGTTGAACGCGATGGTCAGCGATTCGCCGCGGAAGTCGGCCTCGAGCCATTCCTCGGCGCGGCCGGCGTCGTCACCGCCCGCGGACAGCTGCAGGCCCTCGGTGGAGAACTCCAGCCGCACCTGGGCGCCACGCTCGGCGACCAGCGCGACGCGCTTGATGGCCTCGGTGAGCACCGACACCTGGAGGGTGGCGATCGAGGTGTGTTCCTTCGGCAGCAGCTGGCGGAACTTGGGGAATTCGGCGTCGAGCAGCCGGGTGGTGGTCCGGCGGCCCGCGTTCACGATGCCGAGCAGACCGTCCGACCCGCCGCCGCTGCCGAGCGACAGCTGCACCGGGGCATCGGAGGCGCCAAGGGTCTTGGCGGATTCGGACAGCGTTCGGGCCGGAATGAGCACCGCGGTCTCGATATCGGCGTTGGTCGGCTTCCACTCGATGTGGCGCACCGCGAGCCGGAATCGGTCGGTGGCCGCGAGCACCACCTTCGAACCCTCGATCTCGACCCGGATGCCGGTGAGCATCGGCAGCGTGTCGTCTCGGCCCGCTGCGACGGCGACCTGACCGACCGCGTTCGCGAACACGTCGACGGCGAGCTCACCGGTCGGCTGGGGCACCTCGGGAAGCTGGGGATAGTCCTCGACCGGCATGGTCGGCAGGGAGAATTTCGCGCTGCCACAGGCGATCAGCACGCGCGTGCCGTCGACGGACACGTCCACCGGCTTGTTCGACAGCGCCTTGGTGATGTCGGCGAGCAGCCTGCCGGAGACGAGAACCTCACCGGGCCCTGCGACCTCGGCCGCCACCCGCATCTGCGCGGACACCTCGTAGTCGAAGCCGGAGACGGTGAGCCCGCCCTCGTCGGCAACGAGCAGCACACCGCCGAGCACCGGGACCGGAGGCCGGGACGGGAGGCTACGAGCCACCCAGGCAACGGATTCCGCGAAGTCCTCTCGGGCGACCCGAAACTTCATGCTTGCAAGCTCCATCGCCCGATCTGTCCTCTCCCAGTTCCGTGAGCTGTTGTGCGGTGGCCGGACATTCGTCCTCCAAAGCCTCTCGGCTCGTCAACATCGATTCGCGAAGGGTGTGGATCGGCCGCCATCGAAAGTGTGGCACAGGCGACCGACACCAAACCGTACCCGCGTGCGGGCCAACGGCCTAGCCCGACCCTCCGGCGGTTCTCGTCCGGTGGTTCCGGTGTGGGCGGATGCTGCCGTCGCGCATCGGTGCTGATTCGAACCGGCAAGGAGACCGCATGCGTGACATCGCTTCGTCCGGGTAACGCGAGGGCAGTGCGGATCGACTGAAGGGCACGACTCTCGATCCGGATCCGATCGCTTCTCCTTGCCTGGGGACGAGAGCGGTTCGCGGCGAGACGTCTTCGACCGACTTTCCACACACCCTGTTTCAAAGAGAGTTCTTCTAGAAGAAGAACTGAAGTAGTAGTAGGCACTGTGGAATCTGTGGACTGCGGCCGTATCCGCTGGTCCGGGGCCATGTTGCCGTGGGGATGACCGCCGAGTGTCTCGAGGATGAACGCGAGGCGTCTGTGGAGTTCACGAGTTGTCCCATATTCATCCTCGAGCGCTCCTCGAGTTGTTCCACCGAATTCACCCGGTTGTTCACACATGTGAACCAGGTCGTGGACAGCTCGAGGAATCCTCGAGGACTCCACATGGACTCCTCGAGGATTCCACACCCCCTCGAGTGCCTCCTTGGCTGGTCACTGCCTGTGCGCAAGATTGCCTGGGGAAAGTGTGGATGAAGTCCTGTTAGCGGACGGCGGACGGTCCATCCCCACACCTGTTAGCCGATCGGTGCACAAACCGGTGGATTCCTCGAGGACTCCACAAGGATTCCTCGAGGAATCCACAGGCCATAAAAAAGCACCGCCCCAGGTCAGGGGCGGTGCGAGGGTGTTAGTAGAACTTTGGGAGCAGGGTGGGGAGAACTAGCGCGAGCGCTGCTTGATCCGGGCTGTCAGTTCTTGCACCTGGTCGTAGACCCGGCGCCGCTCGGTCATCTCCTTGCGGACCTTCTTCTCCGCGTACATCACCGTCGTGTGGTCACGGCCGAACGCCTGGCCGATCTTCGGCAGCGACAGGTCGGTCAGCTCGCGGCACAGATACATCGCGATCTGGCGGGCCTGCGCCAGCGGCCGCGCCTTGCCCGGCCCGGTCAGCTCCTCGAGCGTGGTGTTGAAGTACTCGGCGGTGACGGCCATGATCGTCGCCGCGTTGATCTCCAGCGCCGCGGTGTCCGGCATCAGGTCACGCAGCACCACCTCGGCCAGCGGCAGGTCGAGCGGCTGGCCGTTCAACGACGCGAACGCGGTCACCCGGATGAGCGCGCCCTCCAGCTCGCGGATGTTGCGTTCGACCCGCGTTGCGATCAGTTCCATCACGTCGTGCGGCACATCGAGCCGGTCCATCCTGGCCTTCTTGCGCAGGATCGCGATGCGCGTCTCCAGCTCCGGCGGCTGCACATCGGTGATCAGGCCCCACTCGAACCTGGTCCGCAGCCGTTCCTCCAGCGTCGCCAGCTGCTTGGGCGGGCGGTCGGAGGAGACGACGATCTGTTTGTTGGCGTTGTGCAGGGTATTGAAGGTATGGAAGAACTCCTCCTGGATACCTTCCTTGCCCTCGATGAACTGGATGTCGTCGACCAGCAGGATGTCGGTCTCCCGGTAGCGGCGTTTGAACGCCACCTTGCGGTCGTCGCGCAGGCTGTTGATGAAGTCGTTGGTGAACTCTTCGGTCGAGACGTACTTCACCCGCATGCCGGGAAACAGCCGCTGGGCGTAGTGCCCGGCGGCGTGTAGTAGGTGCGTCTTGCCCAAACCCGAAGCGCCCCAAACGAACAGCGGGTTGTAAGCACGGGCGGGCGCCTCCGCGATGGCGACCGCGGCGGCGTGCGCGAAGCGGTTGGACGCGCCGATGACGAACGTTTCGAAGGTGTACTTCGCGTTCAGGCTGGCCGAGGAGTTCGCGGGCGCCGCGGTTTCCTGCGATTTGGTGAAGTAGGTCGGCCAGGTGTTGCGGACGTTGACCACGGGTTCGTCGTTGCGTTGCTGACCGTCGGTGTCGCGGACCGAATCGTGCGCGGGGTCCTCGGCCGACGCCGCCTCGCGCACCGGCGTCCGGACCGGACCGCGCATGGTGGCCGGACCGGGGTCGGGGGTGAACAACGACTCCTGCCCGGGCGGGATCGACTCGCGCCGGGAAGGCATCTCCTGTTCGCGGCGTTGGGGCGGGGCTTGGTCGCGTCGGCCCGTCGGTACTTCGGCAGGCACCGGGTAGTCGTCGCGGTCGGCGTAGTCGCCGTTGGTGTAGTCCTGGCGGTCGTACTCGCCCGCCGATGAGTAATCCGGTGCGTAGTCGTTGTCGGCGTAGTCGCCGCCGCCGTTGTACTCCGCGGCCGGCGCGTAATCGTTGGGCTGGGCGTAGTCGTTCGATTGCGCGTAGCGCGGCGCCGGATAGTCGTCGTGCGTCGGGTACTCGTTGCCGGGGTAGCCGGGTTGGTTGCGCCCGTTGTCCCTGGGTCCGTTGTCACGGGGACCGTTGTCCCTCGGTCCGTTGTCGCGCGAGCGCTCCGGTCGGCTTGTCATCCTGGCGTGCCGGGGGTTGTTGCCCGCCCGCTCGGTGGGCTGGACCGTCGGCGCGGCAATGCGCACGCCGAGTCCCTCCACCTGGGGGCCGAGTCGCCGGGCCAGCGACCGCAGGATCGGCTCGCGCAGATCGCGTTCAATGGCCTCCTGAGCCAACGAGGAAGGCACCGAGAGCAGGGCGAACCCCTGCGCGACCGTCAGCGGCTTGACCAGTTTCAGCCAGGCCTGCTGTGCGCGGGTGACCGGCGGAATGGCTCCGTCCGACGACCCGGTGGTCAGCTCGGCGACTACCTCGGGCCACACCGTGGCCAACACGTTCTGCTCGTCGTCCATGCAGTTTCCTCCCCGGAAGTAGGTCGATAGGAGCAGACGGCCGGGGCACGCGGGGAATTGTGGCGACGACCATGCTCGGGTCGGTACCGTGATCCTGCGTACGTCCGTAACCGGTTCGGACGCTGCCCAGATCCCCAGTCCGGGCGGCGGCGTTGGCACCGTCGGCCCTACGAATATGCCACTCCAGGGGTCTTTCCACACAATTATCCACAGATGTGGAGAACCCTGTGTAACTGTGAAATGCCGCTACGCCGCGGCTCGGCAGGGCGCTGACCAGGGGTTCTGTAGCAATCCTCGAGCAAAGCGGGTTGGTGTTACGCCCGGGCGTGGCTAGGGGTGTGGACGAACTCACGGAAATACTCACAGGGTCTGACCGGTCGGCACCCGTTCGCCCTGGTCGCGCGTCCGAACCAGCTGGGGTGGGGCGAGTTTGACCCGCTCCGAGCCGATCAGTACCCTCGTACAGTCACCCTTTGGTGCGGTGGCGGTCTTGTGCTGACCGCGTGTAGGTCGTTATCGGCCGACTGTGCGCCAAGACCGACGCGCCGATGATGACCAGACCTGCGATTCATCGCGAATACCTGTATCACCGAAAAAGCTTCGGGTACCGACTGGTGCCCACTGACTCGAGGAGTGTTGACCGTGGCCAAGGGCAAGCGGACGTTCCAGCCGAACAACCGTCGTCGGGCGCGCGTCCACGGCTTCCGCCTCCGGATGCGCACCCGTGCGGGTCGCGCCATCGTCTCGGCGCGTCGCCGCAAGGGCCGCGCCGAACTCACTGCCTGATCCTCGCTCGCGGACGCTCGGGTGTTGCCTGAGCCGTATCGGTTGCATCATCGTGCCGACTTCTCCCGGACGGTGCGCCGCGGCCAGCGAATCGGGAGGCGAGATCTCGTCGTACACGTGCTGAAACACGGGTATGACGGAGTCGTGGACGTGCAAGGACAACCTGACGATCCGGCCGCTGAGCTGGTCCGCGTAGGCGGGCCACGCTTCGGGCTGATCGTCAGCAAGGCGGTGGGCAACGCGGTGATTCGACACCGTGTGGCCCGCCGCCTGCGTCATATGTGCGGCCAGGTGATTCCCGAGCTGCCCGCGGAGACCGACATCGTCATCCGCGCGCTGCCCGGCGCGGCCAACGCCTCCTCGGCGGAGCTGCTGCGCCAGCTGCGGGGTGCGGTGCGCAAACTCGGGGTCGGTCCCGCATGAGCGCGTCGAAGATCGGCCGGCTACCGGCGAACGCACTGATATTTCTGATCGAGTTGTATCGGACCTACGTCTCCCCCACCCGCATGCCGGTGTGCCGTTTCACCCCGACTTGTAGCGAGTACGCCGTCACCGCATTGCGGACGCGCGGACTGTTCGTCGGGCTCGGATTGGCAGCCGTTCGACTGGCCAAATGTGCACCCTGGCACCCTGGTGGGTGGGACCCGGTTCCGGAGCGGAAGCGAAGCACCGTTCGCACCGCGCCAGGGACCGTGGCAGCCACCGATCCGGCGCCGCAGGAAACCAGCCTGCAGGCCGAGCCGGTGTCGGAACCGAAGGCTTGGAAAGGATCACCGCACGCGGTGATCGGCGATACGAACGACGGGAGTGCATAGAGCCGTGCTCGACTTCATTTATTACCCGGTTTCCTGGATCTTATGGTTCTGGCATCGGGTCTTCGGGTTCGCGTTCGGCCCCGACAACGGCCTTACCTGGGCACTTGCCGTGGTGTTCCTCGTCTTCACCTTGCGCGTACTGCTCTACAAGCCGTTCGTGAAGCAGGTGCGCACCACCAAGCAGATGCAGGAACTGCAGCCGCAGATCAAGGAACTGCAGAAGAAGTACAAGAACGATCGCCAGAAGATGGCGGTCGAGATGCAGAAGCTGCAGAAGGACCACGGCTTCAACCCGCTGATGGGCTGTCTGCCGATCCTGGCCCAGGTGCCGGTGTTCCTCGGCCTGTTCCATGTGCTGCGTTCGTTCAACCGGACCGGTCATGGGATCGGGCAGCTCGGCATGTCGGCCTACGACAACGCACACACGCCGAACTATGTCTTCAGCGCGGCCGATGTGCAGTCGTTCCTGAGCGCCCGCATCTTCGGCGCACCGATCTCCGCTTTCATCACCAGCCCGGCCAGCGAGCTGCAGGCGTTCGCCGACTACGGCGGGGTGCCGACCAAGGTCACCATCGCGATCATCGCGATCCCACTGATGGTCATCGCCGGCCTGGCCACCCACTTCAACGCGCGCGCCTCGGTCGCCAGGCAGACGCCGGAGGCGGCCGCCAACCCGCAGGCCGCGATGATGAACAAGCTTGCGCTGTGGGTCTTCCCGCTCGGCGTGCTCGTCGGTGGTCCCTTCCTGCCGATCGCCATCCTTCTCTACTGGGTCTCCAACAACATCTGGACCTACGGGCAGCAGCACCTCGTCTTCGGTCGCATGGAGAAGGAAGAAGAAGAGAAGAAGCAGGCCAAGCTGGAGCAGCGTGCGCAGAACGCGCCGAAGCCTGGCGTCAAGCCGGTCAACACGAGGAAGAAGGCAGCGCCCAGCGCGGACGACGCCGTGGACGCCGAGGAGGCGGCCGACGGGGTCGACGCACCGCCGTCGACGAACGGCACCGGCAAGACGCCGACCAAGGCCACCGGTCAGCGCAGGCCGGGTGGCCAGAGGCGGCCGAACCGGGGCAGGGCGAACCAAAAGCGCCGTCGCTGATCGCATTTCGGTGGTCGGCAGGCCACCACGCTGAGCAACCCCTTGATCGCGCACCGTCCGGCGGCGAGCGCCCGGCGAGCGCGATGAGCAGATGAAGGAAATCAAATGACAGTTGAGACCGACGGAGGGGACGCCACAGTGGCGACGACGATGGTGAACGCCGGAACGGACGCCGACGATGTCGTGAACGATGCCGAAGAAGCCCTGATCGAAGAGGGCGAGATCGCAGGCGACTACCTGGAGCAGTTGCTCGACGTGCTCGACTTCGACGGTGATATCGACCTCGACGTCGAAGGCGACCGGGCCATCGTGAGCATCGACGGTGGCCGCGATCTGTCAAAGCTGGTGGGCCGCAACGGCGAAACGCTCGACGCCCTACAAGAACTGACCCGCCTGGCCGTGCAGCAGGCGACCGGCGTGCGCAGCAGGCTGATGCTGGACGTGGCCGGCTGGCGGGCCAAGCGCCGGGAAGATCTGAGCGCGCTCGGTACCGCCGCCGCGCAGCGGGTGCTCGAGACGGGGGCACCGGAGTCGCTGGCTCCAATGACGCCGTTCGAGCGCAAGATCGTGCACGACGCGGTCGCGGTGATCGATGGCGTCAGCAGCGAGAGCGAGGGCGTCGAGCCGAACCGGCACGTCGTGGTTGTTCCGTCCTGAGTGAATGAGTGCGTCGCCCGGACAACCCTCGGGCCCGGCGCATTTCGTCACCCTGACGGGTAGTGGTTGGATAGGGCCTCTGGTCTTCGGATCGGGGGCCCTGTTCGTGTCCGCACCTGAATGTCCGTCTGTCGCTACCTCTCTGATCGACTCGAGTTCGGAAGGATGTTTCACGTGGAACGAGATCTCGGTGGAACCACCGCGTTGCCTGCCGAGCTGGAACCACCCGCGACGGCGGCGGCGGTGTTCGGCGACCGACTCGAGCTCGCCCGCCGATACTGCGCGGCGCTCGCTACTGCTGGCGTGCAGCGTGGGCTGATCGGTCCGCGCGAGGTGCCCCGGCTCTGGGATCGCCACATTCTCAACTGTGCGGTGGTCGGCGAACTGATCGCCGAAGGCGCCTCGGTTGTCGACATCGGCAGCGGCGCGGGCCTACCCGGAATCCCGTTGGCCATCGCGCGGCCCGACCTCCGCATCACCCTCGTCGAGCCCCTCCTGCGCCGCACCATCTTCCTCAGCGAGTTCATCGAAGCCGCCGGACTCGACGTCACCGTCGTCCGCGGCCGCGCCGAACAATCCGGTGTCATGAAGGAAGCAGGCGGCGCCGACATCGTCACCTCCCGCGCGGTCGCCCCCCTCGGCAAACTCGCCCAGTGGTCCCTCCCTCTCCTGCACGACCACGGCCGCATGCTCGCCCTCAAAGGAATCAGCGCCGCCGAAGAACTCGAACGCGACGCCGAAGCTTTGGCCCATGCCGGTGCAGGCAACACCGCCGTCCTCGAATGCGGCGTCGGCCTGGTCGACACCCCCACCTTGGTCATCAGCGCCGAACGTCTCCCCCGCGCCGAACGCACCCCGCGCCGTGAACACGCGGCTGCCCGCAAGGAAGCCAAGGCGGCGAAGCGCGCAGCAGCGCCCGTCCGCGGTCGCAAGACGAAGTAGTTCGCGGTGTGGCGGAGCGAATCCGTCCGACCGTCACGACCAGACCTAGACGAAACATCGTCTCTCGTACCCACGCCATGGGAACCGCCACCCAGTCGCTCCGGAGGTCGAGCACTCCGGAGGAACGCGAGCGCGCTCCGGTCGCGGCGGCTGGCGGACTGTCAGGCAAAGCAAGCTGGCACAGGCACATCGGCTGTGCCCTGCAGGCGGTAGTTCGCGAACAGTCGAATGCGTTGTCGGCGAGTGGCGCAACCACGTTGGCAGCAGTGGCGCGGCGGGCGAACTCGTGCGGGCGGATGCGGCTCATCGCCGTCCGGGCGCGGTGGCGCGGCAGTCAAGGCAGGAGCCTTCGTCCGCTTTGCCGCGAGACAGCACCGATCGATATCCGGGTGGCCCGCAATGCTGCCAGGCATCTGCTCGCGCAGCACAGCGAGCGGTTCGCCATCCCCATCGAGCGCCACGCTTAGCGCCGGGCGGAGTCTCGTCATGGGTCGGCTCGGAACGGGTCCCCCTCCGACCCTCCTCGCTCGAACGGTGCGCCTCAACCTGTGCGCCTCAGCCGGACGAGTCGGCACACCTCCGATTGCCCGCGAGCTATCCGGTGTGGTGGTCGCGGGAGACCAAACGGTGGCGCTGGTGGCGGGACCTTCGCGCGGGAGTCGGCTTGGAACGGTCCCCTCTCCGGTCCCCCTCGCTCGAAGGGTGCGTCTTAGTCTGTGCACCAAAGCCGATCTGATGTGGCGGTCGCGGGAGATCGAATGGTGGCGCCGATGGCCTCGGTCGCGGGAGACGACGAGCCACGACGCGGTGCCACTGAACACGCGAAGGACCAACCACTCGAAGTGATTCGCTGCACGGCGAATCAGGGGCTGCACTCCGGACCAAGGAGCGATCCAAACCGGTCCTGCGGACCCCCCTCGACCGCCCTGCGGACGATCGGCCCCGATCCTGGCTCGGAGGTCCATGTTTCATGTGAAACCATCTCATTGGCACTCACCCCAGAGGTGGCAGCCTTAGGGTGGTCGCGCCAGACGGCTGCTCCCGAGGCGCGCACCGCTCCAGCACCTGTGCCGTCGAACCGCTGTGCACACCCCGTGCCGGGGGGCGCTGAGTCCCACGCTCCCCCCGCACACTGACTGACAGGACTGCCCGATTCGCTGGCGGCCGATCGCCCGGGGTGCCGAGCCCGGGAATGAGCAGCGGACTGGACGCGCCTTGTGAGTGCCGGGAGATCTGCATGAAGTTGATGGCAATCGCTGAGTCCGTGGCGGACGATCTGGCGTTCAGGGGGCAGAGCTGGTTTCACATGAAACAACGATGCCGGGGATGCACCGCGCGAGGGTCGCCGGCGCTCCCCCATGTCCAAGGATGGGTGAGTCTCGCGGAACTCCCAGATGCCCCCGTTGAAGTATCGGGACCAGCGATGGTTGATCCAACCGATGGCTTGTCTGGAGACGTGCACCGGCAGCACAGCCCGATGCGGTCGTCGACGATCACCTGGTGCCTTGAGCACCGAACAGGTGCGCCAACCGGTTTCACGGGAAACATGTCTCTTCGCCCCCCCGTCGCCCGCCGAGGGGCGGCAACGGGATCCGAGCCCCCATCCATGTCCCGAGTCTCAGTTCGATCTGACGACTGCTGATGCACTCGGCGGACGGGAGCACCGTTCCACGGATGTCTGACTGCTGGAGTACCCCGAGCCACGAGCCGAAGCATGGATCCACCCACTCCTAACGTTTTGAGCACCGCACCGTTTCACGGGAAACATGGCGACCTCCTTCCTCCACGGACTGTCTCACGCAAAGGACCCGGGGCAATCGGAGGTGTGCCGACTTGTCCGGCTGGAAGGCCGACCCTCAGGAGGGAGGGCGGCTTGAAGTCGATCCGGTTCGTCCTGGGCGCGCGAGACGCCGCAGCCACTGGCACCGTCGAGATGCGCTGAAGCGAGCGGATGATCGGTCCGCCGGAGGCGATGTTTCATGTGAAACCGAGATGCGGTGGTGTCGCTGGGTCGGTGCGGGATTCAGTTGCGGGGTCGCGGGTGCGATGGAATCCGTTGGGGGGTGGTGTTTCATGTGAAACATTGGGGTTCGGGGGGGTCGAATACGGACAGATTCGAGTGTCGTTCGCGCGTTGCCGCGATTCAGCTTTCTTATCGCGCCCAGGGCTGGCAAGCTAGTGAGCGTCGGGCGTGAGCGTAGATGCCACGGTGGATTTGGTGTCACAGCGGCGAGGGCTCCGCTCGGTCGATCGGGCGCCGCGAAACCCGGTTGAGCATCATGTTCGTACCGACACAGCTGTTTGATGACACGGCGCCGACGCTCGTCGGAAGCACGTGATCTGAACGTTTCTCGGGTTAGGAGCTGTCTATGTCGAGCGGTCCGGCGAATGTTTCACGGGAAACGACGTCGCGCGTGCCGGGAATGCTGGACTCCAGCAATTTCGACGCGGAGGCATTCGGAAGCACACCGTTCGGGAACATCTCCCCCAGTGAGACCCCGATCGCGGCCGAAGCGCAACGCGCCAGCCAGATTCTCCATCCAGGAAAGGTGACAGTGCAGAAACCGCACGAGCAACGCATCATCACCATCGCCAATCAGAAGGGCGGCGTCGGCAAGACGACCACCGCGGTGAATCTCGCGGCCGCCTTGGCGCATCAGGGGATGACGGTCCTCGTGATCGACCTGGACCCGCAGGGCAACGCGAGCACCGCCCTCGGCATCGAACATCACTCGGGTGTTCCGTCCAGCTACGAACTTCTCATCGGCGAGGTGTCGGTCTCGGATGCGATCCAGCAGAGCCCGCACAACGAACGCCTGCTCTGCATCCCGGCGACGATCGACCTGGCCGGCGCGGAGATCGAACTGGTGTCGATGGTGGCCAGGGAGGGCAGGCTCAAGGCGGCCATCGAGCAGGCCAACATCGCGGGCTACGACATCGATTACGTGATGATCGACTGCCCGCCCTCGCTCGGTCTGCTGACCGTCAACGCGATGGTCGCGGCCAAGGAGGTGCTGATCCCGATCCAGTGCGAGTACTACGCGCTGGAGGGTGTCGGGCAGTTACTCCGCAATATCGGCTTAGTGCAGGCGCACCTGAATCCGGCGCTGCACGTGTCGACGGTGATCCTCACGATGTACGACGGCCGGACCAAGCTGGCCGATCAGGTGGCCGAGGAGGTGCGCGGCCACTTCGGCGATGTGGTGTTGCGTTCGGTGATTCCGCGCAGTGTGAAGGTGTCCGAGGCGCCGGGCTATGGGATGACGGTGCTCGATTATGATCCAGGCTCCCGGGGCGCGATGAGCTACCTCGATGCCGGACGAGAAATGGCGGCTCGGTCGACCGTGTTGGCGCGGGTCGCCGAAGGCGCGGAGTGATCTGGCCGAGTGCGACCCGGGTCGGTGAGACCCGGTTTGGTGTCGGAACGAGGAAGGGGTCAACAGACCGATGAGTCAGGCGAAGAAGGGTGGGCTAGGACGCGGTCTTGCCGCGTTGATCCCGACGGGACCGGCGGCGACGCCGGGGCTCAGCAGTCAAGCGGCCAGCGTCATCGGTCTGGATCCGATCGGGCCGCAGCCCGCGTCGGCGTACCTGCATCGGGTTCCCGACCCCACCGACGACGATCTCGCCGTCGGCGGCGCCGTCTATCGCGAGATCCCGCCGGAGCAGATCGAGCCGAATCCGAAGCAGCCGCGTCAGGTTTTCGAGCCGGACGCGCTCAACGAATTGGTGCATTCGATCAAGGAATTCGGTCTGATGCAGCCGATCGTGGTGCGTCGGATCGAGCCGGGTGTCGACCAGTACCAGCTGGTGATGGGCGAACGCCGGTGGCGCGCTTCGCAAGAGGCAGGCTTGGCAGCGATCCCTGCGATCGTGCGGGAGACCGCGGACGAGTCGATGTTGCGCGATGCCCTGCTGGAGAACATCCACCGGGTGCAGCTCAACCCGCTCGAGGAGGCGGCGGCCTACCAGCAGCTGCTGGAGGAGTTCGGCGTCACCCATGAGGTGCTCGCCGACCGCATCGGTCGCTCGCGCTCGGCCGTCACCAACATGATTCGGCTGCTGAAGCTGCCGATTTCGGTGCAGCGCCGGGTGGCGGCGGGCGTGTTGTCCGCCGGCCACGCGCGGGCGCTGCTCGGGCTGACCGCCGGCGTGGACGCGCAGGAGGAACTGGCCAAGCGCGTTGTCGCCGAAGGACTCTCCGTGCGTAGCACGGAGGAAGCGGTCATCCTGGCGAATCAGGAGGTGGCCCCGCCGCCGGTGGATCCGTCGGAGCCGCCTACCCCGCAACGCAAGCCGATCGTCATGCCCGGTCTGCAGGATGTGGCCGATCGGTTGTCCGGGTCGTTCGATACCCGGGTGATCGTCAGCATGGGCAAGCGCAAGGGACGGATCGTGGTCGAGTTCGGTTCGGTCGACGACCTCGAGCGCATCGTCAATCTCATGGAGCAGAGCAAGCGCGATATGTGACAAAAGTGACAAAAGTAAACTTGTGAATGCGAGAGGTATGACCCCAGGACGGAAACGTCACTGTGACAGCGAGTCGAATCCGTGAGTTGGCGGACCAGATGACCCGCCGGGACATACCAACCACAAGTTCCTGACCAACAGCACAGCGACGTGGAATGAGGCGGGTTCGTTTGATCGCTTATTCTTGCTGGCGAGCAACAGAGTGATGCGGCATGAGTGTGGATGAATCGGACAGCTGGAGGCTGAGCAGAGCAGTGTCGACCAGCGTCACAGCACTAACCCTCGGTGAGCTCGACAAGCTCCCCGCGCACTCCCGGCGCTGTGTGTTCTGGGAGATGGATCCTGCCGTCGCCGAGGACTCCCGCGACTTCAGCGATCCGGTCTTCGAAAAGGAAGCCTGGCTCTCCACGGTCCTGCTGGAGTGGGGTTCGTGCGGGCAGGTCGCGAACGTCGACGGCAACGTCGCGGGGTGTGCCCTGTATTCGCCGCCAAGCGTGGTGCCGCGCGCCACGCTCTTCCCCACCTCACCGGTGAGCCCGGACGCGGTCCTGCTGACCACGCTGCGGGCCGAATTTCCCTATCAGGACAAAGAGGTTGCCCATCAGTTGATGCAGGCCGTGGTGGCCGATCTGGTGCGTCGCGGTGTGCGTGCGCTCGAGGCGTTCGGCATCCGGTTCGATCCGCCCGCGCACGCCTTGTCCGAGCGATTCGGCTCGATGACGTTGATGGAGCGGATCACTGCGCCGATCATCAAGAGTTCGGGCCCGACCATGTCGGGTGCGCTGGCCGAGTGTTCGCCGGAAACCTGCATGATCGAGGCGGATTTCCTGGAGGAGGTCGGCTTCGAGGTGGTCGCGCCGCATCACAAGTTCCCTCGCCTGCGTCTGGAGCTCAACTCCGACCACGGCTGGAAGGAAGACGTGGAACGGGCGCTCGATCAGCTGCTGGCTGCCGCGTCGATGGCGCCGCCCGCACGCATCGGCGTGCGCTGAATCGCGGATCCGGTTGCCGCGCTGAGACACGAAGCGCCCCTGTCGACGAATCGACAGGGGCGCTTTTACGTGAACAACTCGTTCGGCGGCGGCCGCTACACCCGGTCGGCCGCGGCCAGTTCCTCCGCCAGCAACTCCGCGAAAGTGTATGTACCCGTTGGCTGGTCGTCTTGCCCGAGCAGATACAGCCGCTTCACCGAGATCAGGATCGCCTCGGCGATCACATCCCGCATCCGCGGATTGGTGAGCACATTCGCGTCGTAATCGTTTGTCAGATAACCGATATCGACCTGCACGGTCGGCATCTTGGTGAGCCGCAACAGATCCCACGTCCGCGCGTGAGTCCGGCAGTCCTGCAACGATGTTCGCGCGACGACCTCACGCTGGATGAACCCGGCGAGCACCTGCCCGATCATCGAGACCGAGCCGTGCGAATTTCCGAAGTAGAAGCCGGCGACACCGTTGGCCAGCGGGCTCGGATTGGTCGCGCAGCGCAGCGAGATCATCAGGTCGGCATCGAAAGCGTTCGAAGTGTCTGCCCGTTCCGCGTCGGTCGGGTTGGCGCCCCACGGCCGCGAGAGGAAGGTCTCCATGCCGGTGGCCGCCATCCGGCCTTCGAGCCGGCTTGCCAAGTCCCACAGGATTTCCGACTCGTACACCTCGCCGTACTCGGTCGGCACCGGGTGGCCCTTGTCCGGCCCGCCTAGCCCAGGATCGATGACGATGCGTTTGCCGGTGAGCTGGGGCCCCGCGCGGTGCACCACCTCCTCCTCGGCGATCCGATGCGGATTGCCGCCGGTGACGCGAGCGCCGAGCAGATCGAGCGACCGTAGCGTGTCCGGACCACAGATGCCGTCGGCGGAGAGCCCGATTTCCCGCTGGAAGGCGGTGAGTGCCTCGTGGGTGTGCGGCCCGAAATAGCCGTCCACCCGATGCACATAGAAACCGAGATCCTGCAGCTTGCGCTGCAGCGTCGCCACGTCATCGCCGTACAGGGGCGCGGAGAGCTGATAGATCAGCGTCCGCGCACCGAGCCGGTAGGACGCCTCTTTGAGCGCCCGATAGGTGGCCGGGCCGACAACACCGTCGACGAGCAGTCCGCGGTGCTGCTGAAACGCGCGCACCGCGGAGTCGAGTCGGTGGTCGAAGGAGGCTTCGGTGTCTTTCCAGTACTCGCGCGCGTCATCGTGATCGGTGTCGACGTGTGCGTGGAGGAAACCGAGGCTTGCCAGGGTGCTCCGAACCTCTGCTACGGCTGGACCGCTATCGCCGTGACGAAGTCGGTGCATGCGTGAGAGCCCTTTCCTTCCGTCAATCCGGGTACCCACTCATGCGATGGGATACACCTTCGCACGACCGGCGTCGGTCGATTGTCTCAGACCCGGATGGGAATTCGACATTCCCGAGTCCAGGCATCCTACGGCGCGTCGGTCGAACACGACGTCCTTTGACGCCTATGACGTTATAGCGCCAGACGTCAGATAATGCCGTCGAGTTCGCGCAAAAGGGCGGCTTTGCCCTTCGCTCCGACGATCTGCTTGACCGGTTGACCGCCGCGGAACAGCATCATAGTGGGCAGCGAAAGGATCTTGTAATCGCGGGCAGTGCCCGGGTTGGCGTCGACGTCCAGCTTCGCGATGGTGAGCTTGTCCGCGTGCGTGCCCGCGATCTCCTCCAGCACCGGGGCGACCATCTTGCACGGCCCGCACCAGGCGGCCCAGAAGTCGACGAGGACCGGCTTCTCGCTGAGCAGCACGTCGTCGGCGAAGGACGCGTCGGTGACGGTGATCGTCTTCGCGCCGGTCTTCTTGGCAGTCTCGGACATGGGTTTCTCCTTGTTGAAGCGCAACTCGCCCGCGGCGGGTACCGCGGGCGAGGGACGAAGGTCAGTTGGCGGGCACCGCAACCGAGCGGCTCGCGTGGTCGAGCGTGTTCGAGGTGATGTCACCCTGTTCGGCGAGCCAGCGCTCGGCGTCGATCGCCGCGCGGCAGCCGGTGCCCGCGGCGGTGATCGCCTGGCGGTAGGTGTGATCGACCAGGTCGCCGGCGGCGAACACACCGGGCACCTTCGTGGCGGTCGACGGGTGCACCACCTGCACGTAGCCTTCGTCGTCGAGCTCGACCTGACCACGCACCAGCTCGCTGCGCGGATCGTGGCCGATGGCGACGAACAGGCCGGTCGCGGCCAACTCCGACGTCTGTCCGGTCTTGGTGTCGCGCAGCGTGAGACTGGTCACGGCGGTATCGCCGTGCACCTCGGTGACCTCGGCGTTGAGCACGAACTTGATCTTCTCGTTGGACTTGGCCCGCTCGAGCATGATGCGCGAGGCACGGAACTCCTCGCGGCGGTGCACGATCGTCACGGTGCTGGCGAACTTCGTCAGGAAGATCGCCTCCTCCATCGCGGAATCGCCGCCGCCGACCACGACGATGTCCTGGCCCTTGAAGAAGAAGCCGTCACAGGTCGCGCAGGCGCTGACGCCGCGCCCGAGCAGCTTCTGCTCACCGGGCACGTTGAGGTAGCGGGCGGCCGAACCCATGGCCAGGATCACCGCGTAGGCCTGGTAGGTCTCGTCGCCGACGGTGACGGTTTTGATCGGACCGCTGAGGTCGATCGCGTCCACGTCTTCGGTGCGGATCTCGGCGCCGAACCGTTTGGCCTGCTCGCGCATCTCTTCCATCAGGTCGGGGCCCATGATGCCCTCGCGGAATCCGGGGAAGTTCTCCACCTCGGTGGTGGTCATCAGCGCGCCACCGAACTGGGTGCCCTCGAACTGCAACGGCTGGAGCTCGGCGCGGGCCGCGTACACGGCGGCCGTGTAGCCGGCAGGTCCGGAGCCGACGATGATCAGGTCGCGAACGCTCATGGGGCCCTTCCGGGGGTGATATATCAACTGGACGTCTCGGTCAACAACAGGGTAATGGCTATTGTTCCGGCATCGGACCGGTGTCGGGTGAGCTTGGGCTCAGTCGTGAGATGTGCCGCACTCCTGGAGCTACGCGAGATCGGTTACCGCGTAGGTCACCCCGAGCCTCAGCCGATGTCCTGCAGGGCGAGGCGCTGGGGATCGTCTGTGGTGCAACCGGTTCCGACGATCAGCGCGGTGATCTTCGGCGTGCGCGGCCCGGAGAGCAGCAGCAGGACCGCCGCCTTGCCGTCGTAGACGAAGTCGGTGGAGCCGAGCACGCTGCGCTCGAGTCCGTTGGCACGCACGCAACGCTCCTGGGCGGGCACACTGGCGAGCAGTCCGCTTGCGTCGTTGCGGCCGAGCGCCGCGAGCAGGACGGGGGAATCGAGCAGCGTGGGTGCGACGACCTTGGTGCCGACCGCGGTGGTGCCGACGTGTGTGGGACCCGAGGTTGGCTGGGCGATCGGCGGTGCGTCGTTGCCCCGCACCGAGGTCAGTGCGATGGCGGCGCAGGCAACGACCGCGACGGCCGCCGCGGCGGCGGTGAGCCAGCGCAGCCTGCCGCGCCGGTGTTCGTCGAGTGCGACGGGGGCGGCCGGTGTGCTCGTCGGCGGCGTGGAAACCGCAGGGGTATCGGCTTTTTCGGGTTCGGCGGAGTACGGCAGCCGATAGATGGTCGCGCCCTCGTCGGCGGGTTCCTCGGGCAGGTCGAGTCCATCGATGAACAGGGCGAGCCGGGCGGCGACATCGTCGGGCATCGCATGGATGACGTGGTCGCTGCGGCCGAGCGCACGCAGTTCAGTGCTGACATCGTCGAGCGCATGCAGGTAGCGCAGTGACTCGCCGTCGCCGCGGACCACGGGCCACAGCTGCTCCCCCAGTTCGGGTGCGACATTGCCGGCGTGCAGGTCGGCGAGCAGCTCGGCCGAGAACGGAGGCTGCGGCATGGACCTGGTCGCCATCGCACCTCCACTGTTCTCATCTGACATCACGGAATCCCCTCGGGCTGGGGAGCTGCTTGGACATCGCGTACGGGTTCGTCACTATTACTGACGCATCTCAACTACTTCCGGTTCCCCGGATCGCGGAGAAATTCCAAACGTTCTTGTAGTCGCTGTCGACCGCGGGCGCAGCGGCTCTTGATCGTCCCCTCCGGAACGCCGAGCATCGCCGCAGCCTCCGCCACGCTATACCCCTCGAGATCGACGGCGACCAGAGCGGTCCGCTGGTCCGGCGGCAGCGAGAACAACGCGTGGTCGACGACCAGCGACATCTCCCATTCGGCCACCGCGTCCCGCTCGTCGCGGGGCTCCGGCATCGTCTCCGGTGTGAGAGAGACGGCCTTGCGAATCTTGTTGCGCCGGATCCGGTCCAGACAGGCATTCACCACGATCGCGTGCAGCCAGCTGCGTACCTCGGCCTCGGCCCGGAACGACGCTGCGGTGCGATGCGCCGACAGCAGTGCGTCCTGCAGCGAATCAGCGGCGTCCTCGCGCGTGTAGGAGGTGCGCAGCGCGGTCTGCCACAGATGGTCGTTGTGCCTGCGCAGCAACTCGGCGAAGGCATGCCGCTGGCCGCGGACATGGGCCTGCAGCAGCTCGACATCGGTGTAGTCCTCGCCAACGAACGGCCGCTCGCGGAACGCGACAGGCCGCGAAGAACCCCCGCGGAAATCCTCGTTCAAATCGGACGACAATGCCAACCCCTTGGACAGCGCTCACGGTGGCAACGGACACGAACGACCATCGCCGAAATTTCGCAGCATCCAGGATCGAGTAACCAGAACCCGGGAAGCTCCCCTGCTGAGAGCGCGAGGAGATCATATCGTCCGGGACGATTCGACAGCAACCAAACGGGAAACGGAGAATGACGCGAGAGCGGGCGTCAGCGCGTGGCCTGCACGGTTACACGACACATGCGGCGGTGGATCCGAAACTAGCTAAGGTGCAGCGTCGAAACGAATATCAGCGATCGAGGTTTGGAACTGACCACCGGAGTTGCCTAGTCCGGTAATCCAGACGAGCACGTAGCGGACGGCTTGATCGGTGCGCACCGAAATATCGGTGATCCCGTCGCCTAGCTTGGCCGAGCCGATCAACTGCGTCTGATCCAGTGTTGGCTGGGCGGTCGGCGAAGTACGGATCTCCACCGAAGTGCCCGGGCTCGGCGAGTTGATCGAGACGGTGGTCAGCTTCGCCGGGCTGGGTAGCGTCGCTAGTAGTCCTACGCCCTTCTTCAGTGCGGGGAACTGCTGGAAGTACTGGTCCGTCTTCCATAGGGTGCCGGGATTCTGGTCGATGACCGCGTTCACGGTGCCGACTCCGTCCGGTGTGCCCTCCGGCGAGAACACCGTCACCCCGGTGATCGGTAGCGGTACGCCGCCGGCCGGGGCAGTCGGTCCTGCGGCCGCCGGCGTCGCTGCGGGCGGGGCGCTGTTCGTGGTCAGGCCGATGTTGCGCTGTTCGTTGAGCGGCGCGTCGGAGGCGCCCGGCGCGAACACGCTGACCATCCACCAGATCACGATGCCGACCACGAGCGCGGCCAGGATGCCTAGCCCGACCATGATCCACATCATCCGCTGGGATCTCTCCCGTTCCGCCGCAAGCAGTTCCGGGTCGGCCAGCGACTCGTCCGGCGCCGACGGTGGCCGTTGGCCCAGGCGTAGCACGGGGATGAAATCGGTCTTCTGGTCGACCACCGAGGCCTGCTCCAGCACATGCTGGACGGTCGCGGCGGTGCGCACACCCTTGTTGGATTCCAGCGAGCGCACCGCGACCGCCGAAATCTCGAAGGGCACTTCGGGTCTGATCTGCCTCGGCTCGACCGGGGTGCCGTCCGGGCCGAAGTCGGCGAGCCGCAATCCGCCGACGGTCGCGGCGGTGCCGGTGACACCGCCGGAACGAATCGGCCAGCGGGCGGTGATCAGCGCGTAGAGCATCGCGCCGAGGCCGCGCACGTCGGACTGTGCGTCGGAATCGGACAGCGTGCCGGGGAAGGCGAGCACCGCGTCACCGGATGCGCTGATCCGCACCCGATCCGGATGATCGATGGACAGCGAGCCACCACCGCGGTGGGCCAGCTCGGCAGCCGAGGCCAGCGCTCGAATGGCGCGCGCGGCGCCGATCGGCGACGGCACGGTTTCGGCCATTTCACGCAGCGACCGGCCAGGCGTCCACTCGGCGACCACGATGCCGCCGGAGCTGCCGCGCACCACATCGAGCACTCGGGCGAGACCGGGCGAATTGATCCGGCCGAGGCGCAGCGTGCGGGACAGGATGGCCTGCGGGCCGTCGTGGCCGGAGTTGTCCGCG
This sequence comes from Nocardia sp. NPDC049149, assembly GCF_043197455.1. Lineage (NCBI taxonomy): Bacteria > Bacillati > Actinomycetota > Actinomycetes > Mycobacteriales > Nocardiaceae > Nocardia > Nocardia sp. NPDC049149. The sequence goes on along the minus strand of NZ_JBICTD010000001.1, from coordinate 942,464 downwards.
GCCTTCTGGTCGGCGTCGACGAACGTCAACGCGACCTCGCGGTCCAGCTTGATGTCGAGCGCCTGCCAGAACTTCAGGCCGCGCGCGCCACCGTGCCCGGCGAGCAGCCGGTATCGGCCGCCCGCCACCGACGCGCCGGGAATCAGCTTGGGGCCGCGCGGAGTTCGTTTGACACCGCCGCCGAGCGGCGGCATCTCCGGCGACCCGATCGGGATCATCCCGGTGTCGTACATCGGGTCGCGTGGCGGCAGCTGATTCTGGCGATCCTGCGGCTGGCCCGGTTCGGGTGCCTGCGGTGCCGCGTCGTGATCCGCAGGACCGGTATCGGTCTCTCGGTTCGCGTACGCGGGATCCGACGGCTCTCCTCCGGGCGGCGGGGCATCGGTCGAAAGCCCGCCTGCCGTGGTCGCAGAAGAATCAGCGGCTGGGACGCCGCCCACCGCGTCGTCGCTCACCCTCGGTCCTCCTTCGCCCTGGTATGTCGAGGTTTCGGCGATTTCGCCACTTGTGCTTCTCTGCCGAACAGGGTACGGGAACTCGCCCATGCCGGTGATGTCAACGGCGTCGGCTCGGATCACCGGAAGCACCATCGTCTGCGCGTCCATGTACGGGTCGAACCTCGGGTACGCCAGATAGGGGTCAGGCCTGCGGAGCACCTGGGTGGCGTACTGATCTTCGACCGGTCCGTCCAGATCCAGATCGGGTGCGGGCGGGGTCCAGCCGAGGCGGCGCGAGATGGCAACGGTGATGGCGACAACCTCCGGAACACCGGCGAGTCGCATCAGCCCGAACGCTACCGCGAACATGACGATCGCGGTGATCGCGACCCGGATCAGTGACCCCGGTCCGCCGAAGGCATGCGTGAGCCGTTCGAGCCCGAGCACCCGGTCCACGATCCACATGACGGCGCCGCCTGCGATCGACGACAGCACCACCCTGGTGACGGTGCGGCTGACATTCGACATCCGCAGATCGCCGAGACTGCGGTGCAGCAGATAGCCGCCGACCACCGCGCCGACCGCGAACCCGAGGCCGTTCGCGACGCCGAGCGCGATCACGACGTGTTCGGCATCGGTCACCATCGGGGCGATCGCGGAGAACACGATCTTCGCGGCGGTGATGCCGAGGATGATCCAGGTCGGGATCCAGGCTTGTTCCCTGGCGTAGAACACCCGCAGGTGAATCAGCACCAGCGCGTAGGGAATCAGCGAGAACGCCGACCAGCTGACGGCGAGGCCGAGGCGCGCGGCGTCGGAGCCGCCGAAGTTTCCGTAGCCGTACAGCGCCTGCCCGACCTGCGGCCCGGCGAGCGTCAGGAAGGTGACGACCGGGACGAGCGCGATCATGGTCAGCCGGGTCGCCGCCGAGAGATCGTCGACGACCGCGGGAGTGTCGTCGGCCGCGGCGTTGCGGCTCAGCCTCGGCATGATCGCGGTGAGCACGGTGACGCCGAGGACGCCGTAGGGCAGCTGCAGCAGCAACCAGGCGTTGTTGTAGATGGCCGGACCTGCCGCGTCCGCGTGCGAGGAGATGCGGGTGGCGAAGACGAAGCCGGCCTGGCTGATCAGGACGTACAGGATGATGGCAGCGCCCATCCCGCCGAACTGCTTGAGCCGCGCGTCGACACCCCACAGCGGCCGCAGGTCGATGCGCTCACGCCGAATCGCGGGCACCAGGCTGATGGCCTGCACCACCACGCCGATCGTGACACCGCCGCCGAGGACGAGCAATTTCGGATCGCTCATCTTCACCGGGTTGAGCGTGATCTCCCCCGGCATCAACACGTAGAGGCCGAGCACGGTGAGCACGACGACGTTGTTGAGCACCGGAGCCCACGCGCCAGGCTTGAAGTTCTGCCTGGTGTTGAGGATGGCGGTCAGCAACGCCGACATGCCGTAGAAGAGGATCGCGGGCAGCAGCAGGAAGGCCAGCGCCGTGGTCAGCCCGGTGTTCACCTTGCCGTCGTCGGACAGGAACACATAGGTGGTCAAGATCGGTGCGGCCGCGGTGGCGAGCAGTGCCGCGGTGGCGAGCACCACGAAGGCCGCAGTGACCAACCGCCGGACGAAGGCAGCGCCGTGATCGGGGTCTTCCTGTTCGGCACGGACCAGCGTCGGCACCACGATCGCGGTCAGCACCGCGCCGAGCACGAGCTCCGCGATCATGTTCGGGATCTGGCTCGCCACGGTGAACGCACTGGCGATGGCGGGGCCGAGCACGGTCAGCAGCAGCAGCTGCTTGCCGAAGCCGGTGACCCGGCTGATCAAGGTCGCGAAGGCGATCGAGCCGGAGTCGCTCAGCAGCCGGGAGCTCGAATTCGGCTTGGATTCCTTCGAACTCGGGGCGAACTCCTCGGCGACCTCCCACTCCTGAGTCCGGGGACGGTGGCCCTTCTCGGCGACCGCCGCCGGTGGCTGGCGACGCTGCGGCGGGTACGGGTCGGGCCTGGCCTGCGGTGGCGCGTAGCGCGGTGGTGGCACGCGGCTGGACTGCGGCGCACCCACCGGGATGGGACCTGACTGGCCTGGCCGAGGTGCACTGGTCGGAATCGGTCCGGATTGTCCGGCCGCGGGCCTGGACTGGTTGGGCACCGGGCGCGGCGCGTTGGGTTGGCCCGCAGCCGGATACGGCGCGCCGGACGGACCCGAGGCAGGGCGCGGCGGACTGTGCTGACCCGGCGCTTGGCGCGGTGTGCTGGTGGGTAGCGCTCCGGACTGGTCGGGCGCTTGCCGCGGTGAACTGGTCGGAATCCCACCCGACTGCCCGGGTGCCGGACGCGGCGCGTTCGGCTGACCGGGCGCTTGGCGTGGCGTGCCCGGCGCTTGGCGCGGTGCGCTCGCAGGTAGCTGTCCGGACTGACCTGGCGCCGGACGCGGCGAACTGGTGGGGATCCCACCGGACTGCCCGGGTGCCGGACGTGGTGAGCCAGTGGGAATCCCACCCGACTGACCCGGCGCCGGACGTGGCGAACTGGCGGGGAGGCCACCGGACTGACCCGGTGCGGGGTGCGGCGAACCGGCCGGATTTCCACCCGGCTGACCGGGCGCTGGCGCGGGGCGCTGGCCAGGCGGCACCGGCCGCTGCTGCCCTGGTCCCTGCGGGGTTGCCGGATATTGCCGTTGGCCGGGATGCGGCGCTGGTGCTGGCCGCTGCGGGGGGCCCGGCGGTCGCTGTGGCGGTCCCGGCGGCATGCGCTGGCCCGGCCACGGCTGCGGCGGTGCCGACGGCCTACTCACATGGGGGGTGCGTGGCGGGGGCGCCTCGTACGGATCGGGATCGGGCTCGAACTCGTCCGCTTCCGCCTGGGGTGGTAACCGTTCCCACGGCGCGACGGGCGCGCGCCGGGCCGGTGGTCGATCGCCGGGTCGAGGCCGGTGCGGCGATGCGTCATCGTCGCTCATCACGCCTCCAGTGTCGTGCGGGACGCCGCACCCGCTCGGCCCCGCTCAGCGCCGCGCGATCGTCGGTCATCGCGCCCTCCCACGCCGGGCGGGACAGGCCGCATCGGTCGGTACGGCAAGCGACGTCATGGCTGATCCGCTCACCGTTCCTCCTGGTACTGCCCTTCACCCACACCGCACGCGCGCGGATGCGGGCACTCCGCGATTGTCCTCCACTCTGCCACTGTGGTTTGCCGGACGTCCAAATCTGGTCGCCGTGGCGGGTCTCCGGGTGAGCAACTTCGCAGTGAGTTCGGCACGCGGCGCGGGGCGCCGGTCGACCATGCCTCACTGTGCCTCCTGCTGCTCCTGCTGTTCGATGACCCGCTTCTTGGCGCGGCGATACCGGTTGACCCGCCGCCGGGTGTTCGGATCGAACCCCTCGTCGGCCGGGTCGGGCTGCCCGCGGAACCGGCGCCACAGGCGGCGTCCGGCCAGCAGGAACAGCAGCACTCCGGCACATGCCGTAATTATTGCCAAGACCTGACCATAGGCGTTGGAACGCACCGATACCTGCGTGGCATTACCCAGCGGGATGCCATCGGGTGTGGTAAGCGAGATCGGAATGATGAAGGTTTCGCTGTCGCGCACCTCGGTCGGAATCTGGAACGAGCGTTTGCCTCTCGGTGGCAGCTCTTGCACGCCGAGGTCTTCGATCTTCACCGCCGCTGGCACCTCGATCTTGATCCTGACCTGGACGGACACCGGCAGATCGTTCTGCGCGACCAGCAGCAGCGGGCTCTGTTCGGACGCAAGGGTGTACACGCCGCCCGGCGGCAGCACCGTCACCGAGTGATAGATCTTGTCCAACGTCCGAGTGGACTGGTCGATCCTGCGCTGCGCGAAGGTGTTCGCCTGCGATGCGTCGCCTGCCCGCCGATCGGACAGGCTCAGCGTCCGGATCAGATCGTCGCGCAACGGATTCAGGAACTGGCCCGGCTTGAGCTGGGCTTCCGGCACGTCGATCAGCGCACGCATCAGCTCACTGATCCGCCTGGCCTGGTCGCGCACCGGATCGAAAAACCGGTCGGGGACCGCGTCTTTGGCGGCCTGTGGCAGATAGTCCAGTTCGTACGCCTGCGGGTCCGGCGGCTGCTCGATCAGCTCCTTGAACGGGCGCGGCGCGGCCAGATTGCTGCGCACCAGCAGTTCCAGCTGGCGCAACAGGGTGGTCGCCTCGTCCCGGTTGGCGCTCCACTGCTGCGGTGGGACGAGCAGCAGGGAGCGCGGCTGGTCGGCCTGCGGATTGAGCGCCGACCACGACATCGCGCCGAGGGCGTCTTGTAAACGGGCGGTGCGGGAGTCAATGGTGACGTCGTAACGCACCTTGGCCGGGGTGAATGAGGGCGTCGGCGGGTTCGAGCCGACCGCGGCAAGTGCGGTCGCTGACCAGATGTCGAAAGTCGCCGCATGCAGCGCCGGGTCGGCAGGCGGATTCCCGTTCGGCGGAACCGGATTCGCGGGCGATACCGGCTCGGCAGGCGGTGGTGCGGCCGCGGTGATCGTGGGCAGCCTGACCACGGGTGGCGCCGCTGGTTCGCTCTGCGAGATCTGGTTCAGCGTGGTCTGGGTCCGGCCCTTGGTGGTCGCGGTCGGTCGCACCGCTTCGGACGTGCCTGCCTTGCCCTCCTCGGCGACGGCGGTGTCGGCAAGCACGGCGGTGCTCAAACCATGGCTGCGCAACAACGTTCCCGCGCCGCCGTCGATGCTGCCGGAATCCGGCAGACTCACCCCGCGCACCGACTTGGTGGTCAGGATCGAATCGATGAGCTCGGCGGGGGCGTTGATCGCCCTGGCCGACAAGTCGGGATCGTTCACCGCCGCAATCGCATCGAGGTCGACCTGCCCGAACGGCAACGCCACGGTGCACATTGAGCCGGCGAGTGTCCGCAATCGGTCCAGCCAACTCTTCGCCTGAGGACCACCGGTGCCGTCCCTGATCGCGCCGCCAGGATCGGACGGGCTGGCCAGCACGCGATAGCCCTTGGTCATCGCCTGCGCGGTGAGCAGCAGATCGGGGTCGATCGCGAGGCACACCGAGGAGGCGAGAGTGCGGTCGCGGCCCGGCGCCGGGCCGACCACCGTCTCCACCGCACCGAGGAGTTCGTCGAGACGGCCGCCCTTGTCGAGCTGCTTGGCCAGCTCGTCGTCGGTGAGTTCGACCTTGCCGTCCACCGAGCCCGGGATGCCGGCCACCAGGCGTGGCCGGTCGGCCAGTGGCCACAGCAGTGTCGTCGGCACCGGCGCGCCCGCGGGCATGGGCACCGCGGCGCCTGCGTCCGCGGAGTTCGACGTCGGCGGCAGGCCGAGCACTGGAAGCAGGAACCTGGCATCGTCGAGCCTGGACTCGACGCCGTAGTCGGGCTTCCCGTTCACGTTCAACAACAGTGGGTACACGCCGGGTTCGTTGATGGCCAGCGAAGTACTCGACCCACTGCCCTGGCGCAACGGGATGCGCATGCTGAACTGCTTGCGCTCGAACGGTTTCAGCTCCGTCGCGATGGCCTGGAACGGCGTCTGCAGGTCGTAGCTGTTCTCCTCGAGCTGCAGCGTCGCGCGCAGGTTGCTCGGCGTGGTGATCGCCGCCGCGCGCTGCATCCTGACCCGGATGTTCTCGACCACGCGGTCACCGATATTGGTGAGCGTGCCCGCCACCGTCAGCACCGGATCGCTGGTCGTCGTCACCGCCGTCGGCGTCACCGAATCCAGCGTCAGCTTGACGAACTTCTTGGTCCCCTCGGACTGCGCGGTGGCGGCGGGCGCGAGCACCGTCGGCACCGTTGCCGCCGTGCCGAGGACGATCATGGCCGCGGCAACGACGCGGGAAAGGACGCTCCGCTGCCACCGCCGGTCCCGTCGCTGAGGGCGCGGGCCAACCCATCGCCCGGCCACCACCCCCCGCGGAATCGCTGCGCGATGCCGAGAAGTTTGGGTCATCGCTTGCCGGTCTCCATCCGGTCGATCAGTTTGTTGGCCACTTCGGCCAGGCGCCGCTCGTCCGCGTATGCCAGTCGGGAATTCAACTCGCTCAACGGGACCCACGCCACCTGGGTGACTTCCACGTCGGCGTCGGACAATTCGCCGCCGGCGAAACGCAACAGATAGTGATGCACGGTTTTATGTACCCGCCGGCCGTCGGTGACGAACCAGTAATCGATGCTGCCGAGCTCTGCCACCACCACGCCGCTGATGCCGGTCTCCTCGGCCACCTCACGGATCGCGGTTTGCTCGGCCGTCTCACCCTCTTCGATATGGCCCTTCGGCAGCGACCACAACAGCCGCCCACGCCGATCCGTTCGCCCGATCAGCGCCGCGCTTCGCTGCTCGCGCGGACCGTCCAAGCCGTCGACGACCAGCCCACCAGCTGAGGTTTCCCGCACCGTGCGCATGCGTGGTTTCGCCGCGTTCGCGGTCGAACCGCGGCGCCGAGGCTGGCGGCGTCGACTGTTCGCACGATCGGCCGGAGACACCACGTAATCCTACTGTGTTGGATTTGCTGTTCTATTGGCCGCGTGGCCGCGGCGGTGTTCGCGGCCGAAACGACAGCATCGCGTAGCGATTCGATGAGGGGTGGCGGTCGGGCGACGCGAGACGGCCGCGAACGGGTCGCTCGTAAGACTCGCTCCGTGGGGGCTGGGTTAGATGGCAATCGCACGTTGCAGCGCACGTGCCGTCACTGCTGGTTGTGTGCGCTGGGAAATGGGTTGGGTGGGCTCGGTAAGCTGCTGATTCGTGGTTTCGCCCAAGTCCGAGGACGCAGAGCTGGATAGACGTACCCGATTGCTGGCTGCGGCGGCGGTGACGTTGGGCAGGCTGTCCGATGTGCTCGAGCCGCTCGGTGAGCTGTTCGCGGCGCGCGGGTACGAGTTGTATCTGGTCGGCGGCAGTGTGCGGGACGCGGTGCTCGGGCGGCTGGGCACGGATCTGGACTTCACCACCGACGCGCGCCCCGAGCAGGTGCAGGAGCTGCTGCGCGGGTGGGCCGATCATCTGTGGGATACCGGCGGTTTGGTGTTCGGCACGGTCAGCGGGTCCAAGGCGGGGCAGCAGCTGGAGATCACCACCTTCCGCAGCGACAACTACGATCGGGTCTCCCGCAATCCCGAGGTCACCTTCGGCGACAATCTCGCCGACGACCTGGTGCGCCGCGACTTCACGGTCAACGCGATGGCGGTGCGCATCGGCGCAGGCGGCGAGCTCGAGTTCGTCGATCCGCTCAACGGGATGGACGCGCTGCTCGAAGGCGTGCTCGATACTCCTGCGGCGCCGGAGGATTCGTTCAACGACGACCCGCTGCGGATGTTGCGCGCCGCCCGGTTCGTTGCCCAGCTCGGCTTCGAGCTGCATCCGAGGGTGCGCACGGCGATCACCGCGATGGCCGACCAGATCGATCGGATCACCGCCGAGCGGGTCCGGGTGGAGCTGGACAAGCTGATCGGCGGCGTGCATCCGATCGACGGCATCAACATCATGTGCGAGACCGGGCTGGCCCAGCGGGTGCTGCCCGAGGTGCCCGCGATGAAGCTGGAGATCGACGAGCACCACCAGCACAAGGACGTCTACTGGCATTCGCTGACCGTGCTCGAGCAGGCCATCGACCAGGAAGAGGGCGACCCCGACCTGGTGCTGCGCTGGGCCGCACTGCTGCACGACATCGGCAAGCCGGACACCAAACGCAACGAGCCGGGCGGCGGCGTCAGCTTCCACCACCACGAGGTGGTCGGGGCGAAGATGGTGCGCAAGCGGATGCGGGCGCTGAAGTACCCGAAGCAGTTCACCGAGGACGTGGCCCGGCTGGTGTTCCTGCACTTGCGTTTTCACGGTTACGGCAAGGGCCAGTGGACCGATTCCGCGGTCCGCCGCTATGTCACCGACGCCGACGAACTGCTGCCCCGCCTGCACAAGCTGGTCCGTGCCGACTGCACGACCCGCAACAAGCGGCGGGCGGCCGCGCTGCGCGCCACCTATGACGAGCTGGAAACCCGGATCGCGCGGCTGCGCGAGCAAGAGGATCTGGCCAAGGTCCGCCCCGATCTGGACGGCAACGCGATCATGGAGTTGCTCGGGCTGCCTGCGGGACCCGAGGTCGGCAAGGCGTGGCGGTTCCTCAAGGAGCTGCGGCTCGACCGCGGCCCGATGAGTCGGGAGGAGGCGGAGGCGGCGCTGCTGGAGTGGTGGAAAACGCAGAGTTGAGCAGGCTCAGAAGACGATCAGCCTGGTCCCGGTGACGATCGCGGAGCGGATCTGCGCCAGATCGAACGACCCGGTGATCTCCGGCAGCTCCACCCGGAAGCGCACCAGGTCGCCGTCGCGGGTGGCGTGCACGATGCGCGCCTGATTCGGCAGCTGTTCCAGCAGCAGCGCGGGTGTGCGGATCATCCGTCGCGGCATCCGCAGCCCCAACCAGCTGACCCGGTGCAGGTCGACGGTGATCTGGTTGTCCGTCACCGAGGCGTCGACGAGTGCGGTCAGCAGTCGCCGTCGGTGTTTGGCCAGGATGCGTCCGCTCGCGTCGATGCTGAGTGCCCAGTCCAGCGGCTGGGTGTTGAGCCATCCGACGAGCGCCGCGGTGGTCACCGTGCCGTCGAGGTCGAGCTGGGTGGTTCGCACCTTGGTCGGCACGCCGGGGATCAGCCGGACGCCGTGCGCGATCACGGTCACGGCCTCGATCGGGTGATCGTCCCAGCGCAGCCTGGACAGCACCGTCTTGGTCTGGAAGTGCGCGCCGCGCCTGCGCACCTTGAGCACCTGCAGGGTGGCGTGCAGGTCGTGCCCGAGCAGGGTGGCGGTGACTTCCTGCCCGCCGAAGCGGCTGAGAATGCCTTCGCTGAGCACGGTCATCAAGACGTCAGGCACCAGCGCCGTTGCGGCGCCTGCGCCGAGGTCGGCCACCGGATCGACCCAGGAGGTGGTGACCGAAACCCACTGCTCCAGCCAGGACTGGTCGAAAAGGCGCTTGCCGAGATCGACGGCCCGCAACGGCGACCAGGACTTCGGATCGAAATACGTGGCCATGATTGGTCCGAGCGTACTTGCCGACACCGGCCTCGACCATCGCGCTGTGACCCAGGTCGCCGGATTTCCGACCACCGCATACCGGGTGTTGCTGGCGGATGTCTGCCGGTGAGCTGCGGATACTTCGCTGCGTATCGGGCATTCTTGCTTGTGGAAGGTCGTCGGAACCAGAATCAGGAGTCTGTCTCCGATACAACCCCACGGAAGGGTGCATATGCCGCTGGATCTGAACAGTGATCTCGGCGAGGGCTTTGGTCCGTGGACGATGGGCGACGACGCGGCGATGCTCGACATCGTCACGAGCGCCAACATCGCCTGTGGGTTCCACGCGGGTGACCCCTCGATCATGCGCAGGATCTGCGCGCTCGCCGTCGAGAAGGGGGTGCGGATCGGGGCGCATGTCGGCTACCGGGACCTGGCGGGCTTCGGCCGCCGCGACATTGCGATGGATCCGGCCGAGCTGCGTGACGAGGTGCTGTATCAGATCGGCAGTCTCGACGCGTTCGCCAAGGCGGCGGGCGATCGGGTTCGCTATGTGAAACCCCATGGTGCGCTCTACCATTCGGCGTCGCGGGACCGCAGGTTCGCGGACGCGGTGCTCGGCGCGCTTGCCGACTACGACCCGGGCCTGGCGTTGCTCGGTCCGGCCGGGAGCGAGTTGGCGCACGCGGCCGCCGCCGCCGTGCGGTTCGTCGGTGAGGGCTTCGCCGACCGTGCTTATACGCCGAGCGGCACCCTCGCCGCGCGTGGCCTGCCCGGCGCGGTGCTGCACACCGACGAGGCTGTCGCGCAGGCGGTTTCGATCGCCGTCTCGGGCAAGGCGCGGGCGGTCGACGGATCCGGTGAGGTCGCGGTGCAGGCGGCGAGCATCTGCGTGCACGGTGATACGCCTGCCGCGGTCGAGATGGCGCGGCGCATCCGCAGCAGCTTGGACGAGGCCGGGGTGCCGGTCGCACCGTTCTGTTGAGCAGTGAGTCCGTCGCGGTGACCGAGGGGTCCGAGCAGGCCGACCCGGGTCGGTTGATCCGGGCCGCAGGTGATCGCGCACTGCTGGTGACGCCATTGCAGCGGGCGGAAGTAGCCGAGCTGGTCGACGCCATGCGGGCGCACCCGCTCGGCGGCGTGGAAGACGTGCTGCCTGCGGCGGAAACCGTGCTCGTCACCCTACTTTCGGCCGAGCACGCGGAATCGGTGCGTCGCGCACTCGCGACACTGCTGCTCGCGGTGCAAGAGTCTGCGGCAGTGGCGAATTCGGGCAGTGTTTCCCGTGGAACATTGTCGGACAACGCTTCTCCGGACGACCCGCTCGTCATTCCGGTCCACTACGACGGCGCCGATCTCGCGGAGGTTGCCGGTCTGCTCGGGATGAGTGCCGCCGATGTCGTCGCGGCACACACCGGCACGGTGTGGCGGTGTGCGTTCGTCGGCTTCGCCCCCGGTTTCGGCTACCTGGCCTCCCCCGACGACCGATTGACCGTGCCGCGAAGGCCGCAGTCGCGCACCACGATTCCCGCGGGCGCGGTCGCCTTGGCCGGCGGTTACACGGCGGTGTATCCGCGCAGCACGCCAGGCGGCTGGCATCTCATCGGCAGGACGGAGCTGACCATGTGGGACGTGGACCGGGATCCGCCCGCCTTGATCCATGCGGGCGGCTTCGTCCGGTTCGTCGACGCCGATCGATCCTGAACCGGCTCAGTTGGGCGAATCCAGCTCGGTGTGCATGAGATACACGTTGTAGCTGTCCCAGGCCGACAGCGTGAAGTACAGATCCTTGCTGGTCGACCACGGATGGATGAACCCACCGTAGGACTTCGGATAGTCGCTGGTGGCGAGCAACGGCACCGGCTCGGTCCACTCGCCCTGCGGGCTCGTCGCATTGCGCAGCACGATCTCGCCGCGGCCTGGATCGAGGTAGACCATCTGCCACCGATCACTCTCCCGGTCGTAACGCACCGAGATCTCGCTGGCCAGGCCGAGAACCAAGGGGGTGGCCTGGTTTTCCGCCGCAGGCGCCCAGCTGTCACCCACCCAGTATTGATAGGCCGACTTGTTGAGCACGTGCTCCTTCGGCACCCTGGCCAGCCCGATCATGCCGATCCGGCCGTTGGGCGTGCCGAACATATAGACGTACTCCCCCTGCGGCACCATCGCGGCCACCTGGAATCGGCCGACCCCGAAGAGGTTGTCCCACTTGGCATGCTGATCCTTGGTCCAGGTGCGCCCGTTGTCGTCGGAGTAGGCGAGGCCGCCGAAGTTGTTCCACCACATGCCGGGGATGCGTTCCCACCGTTTCACCGACATGTAGCTCAGGTATTGGCGGTTGCCGAGGGCGAATCCCGAGGTCGGGATGGTGGTGGTTTCCCAGTTCCTGATCTTCCGGCTGCTCAGGATCTCGGCGGCGTGGCAGCTGCTGTCCTGCACCATGGTGTCCAGCGAAAGCCCGTCGGACAGTTCGCGATCGGTGCTGTAGCCGAGCACGTTGCTGCGCCAGTCCTGGTCGTCGCTGCCCATCCCGCCCGCCTGCCAGCCCTTCCCGAAGGTGTCGCCGAAGACCATGGCGATCTCGCCTGGCTTGGTTTCCCACATCACGCCGAGGTCGGTGCCGTCCACCTGCCAGCGCAGGTCGGTGCGGTTCTGCGAGCCGTGCCCGGTCACCTGGCCGACCAGTTCGGTGGCCGCGACGCGCGGCGCGGCGACCGCGGCGGTGCGGGGACCCGGCTCGATCGGGTGCACCACGGTGGGCGGCGCCGGCTGCGCCGCCTCGTCCGCGTCGCCGGGCACCGGGATCGGGATGGGTTCGATCTCGGGTTTGATCGCGATCCGCGGCAGGGAAAGTGGCGCAGGGGAACTCGGCCGCGCTCCGCCACCGTGCTCGGGGAGCTGGCGTGGATCAGCGTCCGCCGCCGCGGGTTTCGCGATGTCGCGGACCTCGGGGCACGGCGTGTGGCACGGGTCGAGCGGCAACGGCGGCGGATCGATCCGCGTTTCGTGCCGCGGCGGGTCGGGCACCGGGACGTGGGTGAGTTCGGGAATCGGCACCGGGATGTCGAGTTGTTCGGGCAGCGTCACCGGCGGCGGCGGTGGCAGTGTCGGATCGGGTGCCCGGTCGCGCGGGTCGAAACCGACTTCGCCGCAACTGTTCACCGGCGCGGGCGCCCACGGGAGCGGACCGGCCTGCGCGGGCGGGACGGGCAGGATGAGCAGGAGCGCACCGACCAGCGTCGGTGCCAAGGGCGCGGTGACTCCGGATCGGCGCGGCACGGAGAGGGTTACTCGGCGATCCCGGCCAACGGACGCGACCGGGTTCCCCACCCGGGTAGTAGCTTTCGCACCGCGTGTCGCACTGGAAAAGCCATGTCGCGTTGACTCCCTTTCGATTCGGGGCGAGGCGACAACAACGTACCTGACCAGCGAGAACGAATGCGGGACCTCGCGTGGTCGGCACTGTCGCCACGGAATGCCGTGCGACAGGGAACCGAACAGTGCTGGCGTGCGTCCAATCTCACATGGACGAGATCGAGTACGTGTTCGGCACGGGCGACGGCACGGTGCACGTCTGGACCAGCGAAGCGGATCTGAATCTGACCGGATCGGGGGCGCCCGACGCGGTGCGGCTCGACTTCGACGGCGACGGTCTCGTCGACGACGCCCTCTGGGATACCAGCGGTGTCGGTCTCGCCGACGTGGCGGCGTTGGATCTGGACGATGACAACGTCCTCGACCATTTCTATACCGACCCCAGTGGCAACGGCACCTGGAACCATCACATCACTGGCACCTCGGCCGACGCCTTCAGTGAACCGTTGAACTGGATAGTGCGCGCCGACCACGCCGCGGCCACCGAGCACGCACCGCAACCCGAAGCCCTTGCCCCGGAGCCGGATCGACTACTCGACCAACCCGGCGGCGCCGACGATCAGTTGCCGGATCTCGCCGACCCCGCCTCGGCGTCCGACCCGTCGCCGGGTAAACACACAGACCTGCCCGAATACCTCTTGGCGCACTGGATGAACCGCGCAGGACGCGATATCGACGACCGTCCGATCACCGCCTGATCCACACCTTCGGACCGTCGATTCAGCGTCGCCGCGCGATGATGCCGCGTCCGCGGGTGAGGATTCCGCGCCCGCGCATGTTGACGACGATGGCGGCAATGCCGACGCAATAGATCACGGCGCCGGCCAGCACAACGGCCAGCGACCGTCCGTCATCCGGGATGACCAGTGCCGCAGCGGCAATCGCCACGATGAAGGCGATGTTGAAGACTGTGTCCTGCAGTGCGAACACCTGCCCGCGGCGGGCGTCGTCGATGTCGATCTGCATGGTCGCGTCGCCGGTCAATTTGATCGTCTGCCCGGCGAGCCCGAACAGGAACGCCCCGACCAGCAGCAGCTGATGCGCGCGCGGCACCGCCGATCCGGCGTGGGCCAGCGCGATCGGCGTGACCAGCGTCAACTGCACCACCGTCGCGGTCACCAGCCCGAGCACCACCGTGCGCTGCCGCCCCAGCCGTGGAATCAGGAACGGCGCGACCACGGCCGCCACCAGCATGCCCGCGGCGATGGAGGCGATCGCCACCCCGAAGCCGAGTAGCCCGTTGTTCAACCCCGCCCCGTCGGTCGGCGCCTGCCGCAGCACAAGCACCATGATCAAGGTGTTGGTGCCGAACACGATTCGATGCGCACCGATGCCGAGCATCGCCGTGGTGACGTGCACCGATTCCCACACCGCCGTCGCGCCCGTGCGCAAGCCGGTGGCGATGGCGCGCATCGTGCTCTCGTTCGCTTGGACCTCCGACGGTTCCGGCCCGAGCACCTTCGGCGCGAACCCGGCCGCCAACAGCGCGCTCACCACCGACCCGACGCCGCTGATCGCGACCGCCACCGCGGACCCGAAATCGCCGGCGCCGACCAGCCCGATCACCGCCACCGAGGTGGCCGCGCCGAGCCCGGCACAGCCGGAGGCCACCGTGGCAAGCACCGAGTTCATCGGTACCAGCCATTTCTGGGCAAGCACCTTCGGCAGCGCCGCCGACACGCCCGACAGCAAGAACCGGCTGATCCCGACCACGGCCAGCGCGAGCAGCAGCAGCGGCGTCTCCCCGATGCCTGCGAGCAGCCCACCGCACACCAGCCCGATCAACACCGCGCGCAGCACGTTCGCGACAAGCAGCACCGTGCGCCGATCCCAGCGATCCAGCAGTGCCCCCGCGTACGGCCCGATCACCGAGTACGGCAGCAGCAGCACCGCGAATCCGGCCGCGATGGCCAGCGGATCGGTCTGTCGCTCGGGATTGAACAGGATCGCCCCGGACAGCGCCGCCTGGAACATGCCGTCGCCGAATTGACCGGCGAACCGCACGAGGGCCAGCCGCAACACACCCGGACTTTCGCGCAGCGCATGGCGCAACGGCACCGGCCGCTCGTCCGCGGGGATCGGGCTCTCGGAGCGACCAGTGGACACGCCGTGAGGTTAGTTGCTTCCGTGACGTCGTGCCGAATCAGTGCGCGTCGGTGACCAGCGCGCTGACCGCCTCGCGCATGTCCGGCGCCATCGGCAGTTCGTCGAGGATGTCGGCGTCGATCCAGGCGAACGCGTCGTGTTCGCCGGGCGCCAGCGCCACCTCACCGGGTTCGACGTCGACCATGAAGCTGTATTTGCGGACCCGCGCCTTGGTTCTGGTGGCGTAGTCGAAGCCGCCGAGAAAGTCGGTGATGGTGCGGACTCGCAGGCCGGTTTCCTCGAACAGCTCCCTGGCCACACACTCGGCGAACGTTTCATCGGATTCGACTCCGCCGCCGGGTAGTTCGTACATGCCGCCGTGGTAATCGTCGGGGACGCGACGGACCACCAGAAGTTTGCGGTCGCGGAAAACCGCGACGCCGACGACGAAATGGGCGATGCCGTCCCGGCGGGCTTCGCTGCGGAGCTGTCGCTCGATGCGGTCGAGCGCTTCGGGTCGCATTCGTTCGTCACCTCCGGTTTCGTTGCCGCACATCATGTTACGAAGCCGGGGCCGATTCGGCAGTGGACAGCGCGGTGGTCACCGCCGAGGTCGTGCGCCGCTTCGACGTACCGGTTGGTTCTGCTCGCCTGACGTTCACCCACTGGTCGCTCGCGTAAAATACCGAGTGCAGGACAATTTACTAGGAATATGGAGTACCGCCACGGAAGTGCTCCTACCCTGAAAGGTGATCGGTGCACGGCCCGAGAGGAGGACCATGATGTCCACACTCACGACCCCACACATCGACGTCCATCGAGCCGGCGACCGCATGAAGACGCGGATTTCGTGGCTGGATTCCAAGCATTCGTTCTCGTTCGGCGAGCACTACGATCCCGACAACACCCACCACGGTTTGCTGCTCGTCAACAACGATGATGTCGTTTCCCCCGGTCAAGGCTTTGATACCCATCCGCACCGGGACATGGAGATCGTGACCTGGGTGCTCGGCGGCAGCCTGGTGCACCAGGACTCGCTCGGCCACAGCGGCGTGATCTACCCGGGGCTGGCGCAGCGGATGAGCGCGGGCACCGGCATCCTGCATTCGGAGAAGAACGACTCGTGGCGGCTCGGCGGCACCGAGCACGCGGAGCCGGTGCATTTCGTGCAGATGTGGGTGGTCCCGGACGAGCCAGGCCTGACCCCCGGCTATCAGCAGCTGGAGATCGATGACAGCTTGGCGGCAGGCGGCCTGGTGACGGTGGCCGCGGGCCTGCCGCGCTACCGCGATCGCACCGCTATCGCGATCAACAGCAGCCACGCGGCCTTCCACGTGGCCCGCATGTCCGGCGATCCCGAGCAGGCGATCGATCTGCCCGACGCACCGTACCTGCACGTTTTCGTCGCCCGCGGCGAGGTGGAGATGGAGGGCGTCGGCACGCTGGACGAGGGCGACGCGGTCCGGCTGACCAGGACCGGCGGCCAGCGGGTCCTCGCGCGCAGGCCTTCGGAAATTCTGGTGTGGGAGATGCACGCGCGGCTCGGTGCTCAATAGCAGGAAGGGCATTAACATCCGCCGGTAGTGCATGCGATCAGTAGGCGATCCCCGCGCACTCCTTCGGACTCCGTCGTCCGGAGGCGCAGTGCGAGGCACTGACGGAGAGGAAGTCCATGTCGCAGTATCCGCCCCCGCCCCCCGGTCAGTACCCGCCGCCCGGGTATCCACCGCAGGGCGGTTATCCCGGCGGGCAGCCCGCTTGGCAGGAGTCGCCGAAGGGTAAAGGCCTGGCGATCACCGCCCTTGTCCTCGGCATCCTTGCTCTGCTCAGTTGCTGGACGCTGGTCGGCGGTTACCTCTTCGGCGTTCTCGCGATCATCTTCGGCCTCATCGCGGCGGTGCGTTCGGGCGGCAAGGGCATGGCGATCACCGGTTTGGTGCTCGGCGCGCTCGGCCTGATCGCCGCGATCGTGTTCACCATCGTCGGCTACAGCTTCTTCGTCAAAACCGGTGGCAAGGATCTCGTCGACTGCCTGAACAAGGCGGGCAACGACCAGTCGAAGATCGAGCAGTGCGAGCGGGACTGGAACCAGAACATCGAAGACCGCTTCAGCATCACGCTCACGCCTGCGCCTCGCTAGCGCTCGGCTCCGGCGTGAGCGTGCAAGCATCGCTGTATTTTCTGGTTCGCTCGCTGACGCTCCCTCACGGACGCCGCGCCCTACCCCTTGATCGCCGCGCAGGCCCTCGTTGCGGCGAGAACATCGCCGAGGTCGCGGCGAAAGTCGCTCTCGGGCGCGGCAATCCAGCTGCGATAGCCGGTGTTCTCGTCGGTCGGCGAGGGCAGCACGATGCTGCTGCCCGGCAGCGCGACCGCAGCGCAGACCCGGAACAGGTCAGCGAAGAGTTCGGTGTCCAGATACGAGTTGTCGGTCGGGCCGGTCAGGAAGGTCCATCGGTCCGAGCGCGGGTGCGCGATGATCGGGCCCGGCCGCTGCTCGGGCGGGGTGGCGATGAGTCGCGCGCGCACTTGTTTGCCGAGGGCGGCGGGCATCACCACCGCCCCGACAGCACCGATCTCCAACATGATTCGGCCGAGCGCGGGATCGACGATGCCGTAGAGGCCGTGCTCCTTGCGATACCGGCGGCAGCGGGCGATGGCGTCCTGAATCGCCGTGTAATCCGTGATTGCCGGCGGATTGCCTGGCTCAGTGCGGGGAATACTCATGACGAACCTCGCCTCGATGCGGGTGGATCGCGTGAAGTGGGGAGAATCGACCGCTGAGACCAGACCATAGTGCGGTGCTACCTGCTTGACAATAGTCACACGCCGGTGAGTCGGCGGCGCGTACGATCGCCTGTCATGGCACCCGTCTCGCCTACTGTTGCCCGCTGGGAACTGGTGTTGCGGCTGCGGGAGCTACGCGAGCAACGCGGCTTCGATTCTGCGGGTTTCGCCAAGCGGGTCGGCTTCACCCCGGCCAACTGGTCGCACGTGGAAAAGGGCAGGCGCGTGCTCACCACCAACACCATCGGCCCGGTGCTCGAGCTGCTCGAGGTGGGGGCCGAGGAACGCGAGGAACTGGTCGCGCTGCTCGACGCGAGCAAGGAACGCGGCTGGTGGACCAAGGCGTCCGCGCTGATCGGCCCCGAACTGCAGCGGCTCTACGGCATGGAATCCGGCGCGCAGAGCATTCGCAGCTACGACAGCCTGATTGTGCCTGGCCTGCTGCAGACCGAGGACTATGCCCGCGCGTTGATCAGCGCCGATGTGATGATCCGGCCGGTGCAGGTCGAGCAGCTGGTCGCGATCCGGATGCGCAGGCAGCAGCGGTTGCGCGACGCCGAGCCGGTGGAGCTGACCGCGGTGATCGGCGAGGGCACGCTGCGGCAGCAAACCGGGGGCGGCGAGGTGCTGCGCGGGCAGCTCACCCATCTGGCCACCCTGATCGACGAACTCGACACCGTCGAGGTGCGGGTCATCCCGTTCGCCGCCCCTGCGGGCGCGGTGCTCGGCGGGTCCAGTTTTCACCTCATCGACTTCGCCGGTGCGCGCTTGCCGACCTTCGGCTGGGCGGAGAGCGCGGTGTTCGGTGGCGCGGTCGACGACCCCGATCTGGTGCGCGATCTGAGCTTCGCTTACGTTCGCGCACAAGAGCAATCGCTGGACCGTGACGAGTCATCGAGCCTGATCAGGACCTATGCGCGCGTGTAAAATCCAGCCCATGGCCACCACCGCAACCCCCCGG
The DNA here is from genome assembly GCF_043197455.1 of Nocardia sp. NPDC049149. Classification (NCBI taxonomy): domain Bacteria; kingdom Bacillati; phylum Actinomycetota; class Actinomycetes; order Mycobacteriales; family Nocardiaceae; genus Nocardia; species Nocardia sp. NPDC049149. Next base: position 923,819 of record NZ_JBICTD010000001.1, on the reverse strand, counting down.
TCGGTTTTCACTGATTGGTTCACGTCGACTCGGTCGAACAACGGCAATCAATGTGTCGAGGTTCGCTTCGAGGGCGACGCGGTGCTCATCAGAGACAGCAAATACCGCCGCAATCCGGCCAACCACCCCGCCGAAGAGCCCATCATCACCATCTCCGCGCACGAATGGACTGCCTTCCTCGACACGCTGCGGGCGCGCAGCCGAACGAGCGGTGCGTTGATCGCGCACACCGCCGCCGACGGCAGCACCACAGTGCGGCACGGCACCACTGTTCTCGACTACACCCCGCAGGAGTGGGATGCCTTCCTGCTCGGCGTGCACGACGGCGAGTTCGATCGCGTCGCACTGGCTGTCTGACCTACCCCACCGCTGATCCCCCCGGCCGTTCGCGGCCGGGGGCCTACTTTCCCACTGCTCCTCAGACCCGGCCGCTCAGGCTGCCATCCCTATGCCGACTTCGTCGGCCACTCCCCGCCCGTGGGCATACTGGAGAGCGTGACTTCCGAGCTGACCAGTCCTTCCGGTATTGATCTGACCTATCTAGACCAGGGTGTACGGGTACAGGACGACCTGTTCGCGCATGTCAACGGCGCATGGCTGGACGACTACGAGATTCCGGCCGACCGCGCGGTGGACGGCGCCTTCCGCACGCTGTACGACCAGGCGGAGTTGGACGTCCAAGCGATCATCCAGAACGCGTCCGCCGAGTCCGCGGCACCCGGCTCCGATGCCCGCAAGATCGGCGACCTCTACACCAGCTTCATGGACACCGACGCCGTCGCGGTGGCGGGTCTCACGCCGATCGCAGGCGAGCTGGCCGCGATTCACGAGATCGCCGACCGCAGCGCGTTCGCCGGGCTGCTCGGCAGGCTGCAGCGCACCGGCGTCGGCGGGGCCGTCGGGGTGTATGTCGACACCGACGACAAGGACTCCAGCCGCTACCTGGCACATGCCACCCAGTCCGGCATCGGCCTGCCTGACGAGTCGTATTACCGCCAGGACGAATACGCCGACATCCGCACCGAGTACATCGCGCACATCGGGCGCGTATTCGCGTTGGCCGCCGCCGATCCCGGGATCGCCGCGGTGCTGCCCGCCGACCTGGACACGGTCGGGCAGCGGGTGTTCGAGCTGGAACGCAAGTTGGCCGCCGGGCACTGGGATGTGGTGCGCCGCAGGGACGCCGAACGCAGCTACAACCTGACCACATTCGCCGAGCTGGTCGCCGCGCATCCCGAGTTCGATTGGGCGGCGTGGACGTCGGGTCTCACCGAAGGCACCGAAAAGTCCGGTCCCGAGGTCTTCGCCGAGGTCGTGGTCCGGCAGCCGGACTACCTGGACACCTTCGCCGAGGTGTGGTCGGCGCAGTCGCAGGCGGACTGGCAGGCCTGGGCCGCGTGGCGGGTGTTCCGTTCGCGCGCACCGTATCTCACCGACGCGTTCGTCGAGGAGAGCTTCGGCTTCTACGGGCGCACGCTCACCGGCGCGCAGGAAAACCGGGAGCGCTGGAAGCGCGGTGTCGGTCTCGTGCAGGATCTGCTCGGCGAGGCAGTCGGCAAACTGTATGTTGCGCAACACTTCCCGCCGGAGGCCAAGGCCAGGATGGTGGAGCTGGTCGCCAACCTGCAGGAGGCTTACCGCCGCAACATCGCGCAGCTGGACTGGATGGGGCCGGACACCAGGGCGGCCGCGCTGGCCAAGCTCGAGAAGTTCACCCCGAAGATCGGCTACCCGGACACCTGGCGCGACTACTCGGACGTGGTCATCGATCCGGCCGATCTCGTCGGCAACTTCCGCAGCGGTTACGCCGCCGATCACGATCGCGACCTGAACAAGCTCGGCGGTCCGGTCGATCGCGGCGAATGGTTCATGACACCGCAGACCGTGAATGCCTACTACAACCCCGGCATGAACGAAATCGTCTTCCCTGCCGCGATTCTGCAGCCGCCGTTCTTCGACATGAATGCCGACGACGCCGCCAATTACGGCGGTATCGGCGCGGTGATCGGCCACGAGATCGGCCACGGTTTCGACGATCAGGGCGCCAAGTACGACGGCGACGGCAACATGATCGACTGGTGGACCGACGACGACCGCACCGAATTCGGCAAGCGGACAAAGGCTTTGATCGACCAGTACGACGTGCTGTCGCCCAAGGACCTCGCCGACGAGCACACCGTCAACGGTGAATTCACCATCGGCGAGAACATCGGTGACCTCGGCGGCCTTTCCATCGCCCTGCAGGCCTACCAGATCTCCCTCGACGGCGCCGAGGCCCCGATCATCGACGGCCTCACCGGCTTGCAGCGCGTCTTCTACGGCTGGGCCCAGGTCTGGCGCACCAAGGCGCGCACCGAGGAGGCCATCCGCCGCCTCGCCGTCGACCCGCACTCCCCGCCGGAGTTCCGCTGCAACGCCGTCGTCCGCAACATCGACAGCTTCCACGAGGCTTTCGACGTCAAGGAAGGCGACGCCTTGTATTTGGCACCCGCCGAACGCGTCAAAATCTGGTAATCCGCGCCACGGTAGCCGAGGGCATTACTGCCCACGTAATGTCCTCGGCCCGCTGCGTCCAATAGCCGCCATGGCAGCGACTTTCCGAATCCGACTCCGTACTGTCAGCCGTGCACCGAAAGATAGCGGGCTCCCCCGCAGACACGGTCGACCCAGGGAGAGCCCATGGCGAGCACACTGTTCTACTCCGGTCCGGATCTAGCGACGCTGCACCGGGATTACGCCATCGAGGGCCGTATCGACGCTGCCGCACCGATCACCAGCTCGCACGAGATCGTGATCGACGCACCTGTCGCGTCCGTCTGGTCGATCCTCGTCGACGTGCGCAACTGGCCGACCTGGTACCCCGGCTTCACGCTGAAATCTCTCACCGAGGTCACCCCGGGCGGCACCTTTCAGTGGCAGATCGGCAGCGGCGCAGTGCAGTCCACGTTTGCTGTCGTCACCCCGGACCGCGAACTGACCTGGTCCGGAAAAGCCCTCTGGATCAAGGCAATAGACCGCCACACCCTCGAACCACTCGACGAAAACCGCACCAAAGTCACCGTTGCCGAATCCATGGGTGGCCTACTGCTGCCCCTCTTCTACAGCAACGCCAAGGTCCGCCAGGTCCAAGAGGTCCGGCTGAACGCGCTCAAAGCGGCGGCGGAAAAGGCTTGAACACCAAGCGGCTCAGTGGAGGCGGAGGCCGGTGGTGGCGTCGAAGAAGAAGATCTCTTCGAGTTTGGGGGTGAGGCGGAGGCGGTCGCCGAGGGCGACTTGGAAGCGGCGGTCGACCCGCGCAACGACCTTGCCGGACTGGCTGTTCCAGTCTTCGGCGACGCCGTGGCTGTAGACGAAGGATTCGGCGCCGAGCTCTTCGAGGAGCTCGGCGGCGACGGTGAGACCGTCCTGCTCGGTGGTGACCTCCCAGGATTCCGGGCGGATGCCGACGGTGACCCGGCTGCCGGTTTTCGCGGTGGGCGGCAACGGGATTCGCAGGTCGTCCAGCACGGCGGCGCCGTCGCGGACCGGGGCGTCGAGCAGGTTCATGCCCGGTGAGCCGATAAAGCCTGCGACGAAGGTGTTGACCGGGTTGTCGTACAGCTCCCGTGGCGCGGCGATCTGCTGGAGCTTACCGTCGAGCAGGACGGCGACCCGGTCGCCCATGGTCATGGCCTCGACCTGATCGTGGGTGACGTAGACCGTGGTGGTGCCGAGTCGCTTTTGCAGCGCGGCGATTTGCGAGCGGGTGCTGACGCGGAGTTTGGCGTCGAGGTTGGACAGCGGCTCATCCATGCAGAAAACCTGCGGCCTGCGGACGATGGCGCGGCCCATAGCGACGCGTTGGCGTTGGCCGCCGGACAGTTTCGCCGGTTTCCGATCGAGCAGCGGTTCGAGCTCGAGCATCTTGGCCGCCTCTTGCACCCGAACCAGGGTGTCGGCCTTGCTCATTCCCGCGTTGCGCAGCGCGAAGCCCATGTTCTGCGCGACAGTCATGTTCGGGTACAGCGCATAGCTCTGGAACACCATCGCCACGTCCCTGGCCCGCGGCGGCAGACCGGTGACGTCGTTGCCGCCGATGAGGATGCGACCGGCTTCCACCGATTCGAGCCCGGCAAGCATGCGCAGGCTGGTCGACTTCCCACAGCCCGATGGACCGACGAGAACGATGAATTCCCCGTCGGCGATGTCGATCTCCAGGCTGTCGACCGCGGGCGTCGGCGCGCCGGGGTACAGGTGCGTCACCCCGTCGAACTGCACTGTGGCCATGGGCGTCGATCTCCTCGTGTGAACCTTCGGGGACGGCAAGCCGACCGAGTCGGCAGGGGCGGTGTGCTCCGGCGGCGGCCACCTGGGTGGCCGCCACCGGTACGGGTGCTACTTGGGCAGCTTCGGCGTGATCTGCCGGTCGATGATGGCTTGCAGCTGCCCGGTGAGGCCGGCGAAAACCGTTGCCGGGTCCTGGTTCTGCAGGCCGATCTGCTCGAGCGCGGTGCCGATGAGCTGGTCGCCGCCCGGCACGAACACCCGGGCGTAGTCCTGCGACTTGGTCACGGCCAACTGGTCGATGGCGACCTTCGCCCTCGGGTTCTTCGCCAGGAAGTCCTGCTCGCTCGGATCGCTGACCGCAGACTTGCGCACCGGCATGTACCCGGTGTTCTGCGAGAAGTACGCGGTGTTGGTCGGGTTGGTGATGAACTCGATGAACTTGAGCGCGTTCATCTTCCGCTCGTCGGAGATGCGCGCCGGGATCGCGAGGCCCGCGCCGCCGGTGGTGACGCCCGGCCCGTTCGGGTGCGGCAGGAACGCGGTGCCGAACTGCAGCTTGCCTTCCGCGTTCTGCGTGATGCCCTTGAGGTCACCGGTGGAGGCGATGGTGGAGGCGATCACGCCTGCGCCGAAGTCGACGGCGATCTGCGGCTTGATGCCCGCGTACTTCTTGGTGTGGATCGAGTCGCGGAAGAACTGCGCGGACGCGATGGTGGCCGGGTCGTTGAACTTCAGCGCCCACTTGTCGGAGTACGCACCGCCGAAGGTCCAGTTGGGACCCTGGAACGTCCAGGCGAGGTAGTTCTTGGCGTCGCCCCAGCCGTGCGCGAGCTTGCCCTCGCCGACGACCGACTGGATCTTCGGGCCCCACTCGTCGAATTCCTGCCAGCTGTTCGGACCACGGTCCGGCAGACCGGCTTTCGCCCAGACGTCCTTGTTGTAGTAGAACAGCGGCGTCGACCGCGAGTACGGCAGCGCGTAGTGCTTGCCGTTGAACAGGTAGTCGGCGGCCAGTGAGTCGACGTAGTCGTCGAGCTGTACACCTGCACCGCTGAAGTGCGCGTCGAGCGGCTCGATGGTGCCGTTGAGCGCGTAGTTGAACCACCAGACATCCGACAGCACAATGACATCGGGCAGCTCACCACCGGAGAGCGCCGCGTTGAACTTCTGCGACACCTCCTCATAATTCTTGCCCGCGTCGATCAGGTTGACCTTCAGGTCGGGGTACTTCGCCTGGAAGCGCTTGATCAGCTCGGTTTCGAAATCCTTCGAAGCACCAGGGTGGTTGGACCAGAAGTTGATGGTCTTGGCGTCGCCGCCCTGCTTGGCGCCACCGCCGCCGCCCGCACACGCGGTGAGCACCGCACCCGCGGTCGCCGCGCCTGCCAGACCGATGAATCCGCGCCGCGACAGTCCGGGGAACTTGGATGGGGACACTGGTTTCTCCTAACCCTTGACCGCACCGGAGGTGAGGCCTTTGATCATGTGACGTTGCAGCACAAGGAACACCACGAGGATCGGCAGCATCGTGAGCAACGTGCCCGCCATCACGGGTCCCCAGTTGGTGACGCTCGGATTCTCGGTGTTCTGCAAGAGGGTGAGGCCGACCGGCAGCGTGGCGACCTCGGGTCCGTCGGCCATCAGGAACGGCCACAGGTATTCGTTCCATTCGTTGACCAGCGTGACCACGGCGAACGCGACCATGGTCGGTCCGGACATCGGCAGCACCACCCTGGTCAGCAGCCGCCACCAGTTGGCGCCGTCCATCCGTGCGGCCTCGATGACCTCCGAGGGCAGCGACAGGAAGTGGTTGCGCATCAAGAAGGTGCCGAACGCGACGCCGCAGAGCGGAACGATGATGCCCTGCAGGGTGTTTCGCCAGCCGAGCTGGGCGATCAGCGCGTAGTTGGAGATCACGGTGATCTGGTTGGGCACCATCAGTGCCGCGATGATCACCAGGAAGATCACCGACTTGCCGGGGAACCGCAGGAAGACGAGCCCGTAGGCGCTGAACACGCCGAGCACGAACTTCACCGCGGAGACGACTCCGGTGACGATCAGCGAGTTGGTCAGGAAGGTCCAGAACGGCAGCTTGGTGGTGGCGTCGGCGTAGTTCTCCGGGCGCCAGCTGTGCGGCCAGTACACCGCGGGCTGCACGTAGATGTCCGGGCGTTCCTTGAACGAGGTGATGACGATCCAGAACAGCGGAACGCCGACGATGATCAGCACGCACACCATGGCCGCGTAGCCGAGCACTGTCACCGCGCGTTGCCGATGCTGGTAGGACAACGGCCGAACCCGCACCGCCGCGGGCGTTTCGATGCTCACTGTTCGTTCCGATCCATGACGCGCACCTGTATCAGCGTGACGACCAGCAGCACCAGGAACATGATGGTGGCCACGGTCGCGCCGTAGCCGGCGCGGAAGTTGACGAAGGATTCCTGATAGACCTGGTAGACCATCGTCGTGGTGCCGGTGCCGAGCGGCCCGCCGCGGGTCATCACGTTGATGATGTCGAAGACCTGCAGCGAATTCAGCAGCACCGTGATCGACAGGAAGAACGTGGTCGGCCGCAGCTGCGGCAGCAATACCTTGGTGAAGGTGGTCCAGCGCGAGGCGCCGTCCATCTCGGCCGCTTCCATCAGCTCGGCCCGAACTCCTTGCAGCGCCGCCAGATAGATGACGAAGGTGTAGCCGAGGTTCTTCCAGATGTAGGTCACCGTCACCATGAACAGCGCCCAGTTCGGGTTCTGGTAGAAGTCGGGCGCCTTCTCGACGCCGAGGCGGTGCAGCACATCTTGGACCAGGCCGAAGCTCGGGTCGAAGATGAACTGGAAGGCGACGCCGATGGCGGCGCCGGAGATCACGAACGGCGCGAAGATGGCCGAGCGGACCACATTGCGGCCGAACAGTTTCCGGTCGAGCAGCATGGCGAGCGCCAGACCGAGGACCATGCTGCCGACCACAGCGGCGAGGGTGAACACCACGGTGTTGGTGACGATCGCCCAGGAATCGGTGCGACCCCACCATTCGGTGTAGTTGTCGAATCCGATGAAGGTGACCAGCGGGTCGGAGATGTTCCAGTCGGTGAACGAGAGCCGGATGTTGTCGACCAACGGCCGGTAAACGAACAGCGTCAGCAGCGCCAGGTTCGGGACGACGAGCACCAGGAACAGGGCGTAGTCCTGCCAGGGCCGGTTGCGCAATCCGCGTCCGCGCGGTGGGGGGAGAACTCGCTCCGGCTTGGCTCGCACGTCGCGCACTCTACGGACTGGAGCAAACAGTCGGTTAACACCACCCGCCGTAACGCTGAACACTCGGAGCACCGGGATAGTGAATCAAAGCCAGACATACCGAACAGCAACTTTGTGAAAATTGATCATTTAGTGCGGAGAGGTTGTGCATCGGTCCACGGGGCGATCCGCCAGCACCTTCGCGCGCAGAATGCGTTCCGTAGCCGCTCGGTAGCTCGCCCGAAAACGACTGCGGCGCGGGACCTTTGCCTCAGGTCCCGCGCCGCAGCGTCGTATTATGTTATCGCGCTATCAGTTCCAGTCGCCCAGACCGTCGCTGGCGCTCAGCGTTCCGCCCTTGGTGTTCTCCACCACGACGGGGTCACCCTTGCGTGAGTTCTCCATGAACCACTTGGCGTTCTCGGTGCTCACGTTCAAGCAGCCGTGGCTGGAGTTGGACACGCCCTGCTGGCCGACCGACCACGGGGCGGCGTGCACGAAGATGCCGCTGTTGGAGATGCGGGTCGCGTACTCGACCTCGAGCTTGTAGCCCTCGGGGTCGGTGACCGGAACGCCGTAGGTGGACGAATCCATGATCATCTTGCGCAGCTGCTCGCCGACGATGTAGATGCCGTTCGGGGTCTCGTGCTTGGTCTTGCCCATCGAGGTCGGCATCGTCTTCACCACCTCACCGTTGCGGGTGATCGTGATGGTGTGGGTGGTGTCGTCGGCGGTGCTGACGAACGCGTCGCCGATCCGGAAGGCGCTGTGCGTGTCGCCCGCCTGCACCTGCACGTCGGTGTTGTCCGGCCAGAAGTCGTTCGGCCGCCAGCGCACCTGCTTGTCGCCGCGCCAGGTGAAGTGGCCAGGCGCGTTCTTGGAGGAGGTCACCTTGATGAATTTCTCGGCGGTCGCGTGGTCGGTGACCGGGTCCTTGAAGTTGATGATGATCGGCTGCGCCACCCCGACGACCTCGCCGTCGGCGATGTTGATCGAGGGCGGCGCGAAGTTCGGCTGCTGCGGACCGGGCGCGGGGGCCGAGCCTGCCGATCCGGATCCGAGCCCGGGAATGGGGTCGGCGGTGGCGGGCGCGACGAGCAGGACACTCGCCGCCGCGATCGTCGCGGACAACAGGGCGCCCGCCCGCATCCTGCGGGTTAGCTGCGCTCTCCGCTGGTGAGCAGGTAGCGACCCGGTGTGCGAAGCGGCATGCATAGGTTTCTCGTCCATTCCATCCCTCGCCCACCCGCACCTTGCGCGCGCGTGAGGAGATCTCTCATTCGGCGTGGCGCCGACACAGTGGCACCACGGGTATTGACGGCCCGACCCTGCTGTCCTTCCTACCGTCCCGGTGCGGCTCGAAGCCAGTTGCGTTTCATAGTGATTCGAGCAGACCGCACGGTGTGGTCGCCGTCACATAACTCGTCACGCATGGGCCGACTTCGTGAAAGTTACCGGTCACGTCGGCGTGTCCGGTTCGCCGCCGAAGCATGCTGGTCCACCGCAATGCTGGGATCGTCAAACAGCTTCGTGATGTAAATCACTCACCACGTCGAACGGAATCGAGTGATGCGGACCGGTTGCTATGTTGTGCGGCACCGCGATTGGCGTACGGCCGTTCGCGTATCGCGGGGTGAGGCGCAGCCGTACTCGGCTGAGAATGGTAGCCAACGAGATTCGCAGTTCGTAGTCCGCCAGCGACGCTCCGACGCAGCGCCGATGGCCACCGCCGAAGGGTGCGAATTCGAAGGGCCGGTACTTGCGCCCGACGAACCGCTCCGGTTGGAAGCGCTGCGCCTGCGACCACACCTGCGGATCCGAATGCAGCAACGGCACGGCGATCCCCATCGTGTCCCCGGCGGCCAGCTCGACACCGCGCAGCACGAACGGCTCGGTCAGCCTGCGCAGCACGATCGGCACCGGCGGGTGCAGGCGCAGGGTTTCCTGACACACCGCGTCGAGATAGGGCAGCCGCGCCAGGTCGAGCGGGTCGGCATCGAGGCCCGCTCCCCGCAACTCGATGCGCAGCAGTTCCAGCGTGGCCGGGTCGCGGTGCAGGTGGTACAGCGCCCAGACCAGCGTGGTCGCGGTGGTCTCGTGCCCGGCGACCACCAGCGTCCGGAGTTGTTCGCACAGTTCGTCATCGGTGCGGTCGGTGTCCGCGGTCTGCAGCAGCAGGCCGAGGATGTCGGTGGCATGGTCCCCGCCGCGTCTGCGCGCGATGTCGGCGCGGATGAGCCGATCCAGCCGTTCGCGGGCCGCGACGAACCGATCCCACGGTGCCCGGCCGAACATCCCGTGGCGCAACACCGGAAGCAGCATCAGCGGCCCGGAGTAGGCGGACAGGAATTCCCCTACGGCACTGAGGTATTCGGCTTGCCGCTGCTGGCTGGACGCCCCGAACACGGCCTCGAGGATCACTCGCAGCGTGATTGCCCGCGCCGCGGCCCGCGAGTCGATGCGGGCACCGGGCCGCCACACCTGCCCCTCGGTGCCGCCCGACAGCTCCCGCAGCGTGGATTCCCGGATGATGGCGCCGTACTCGCGAATCCGCGTGCCGTGGAAGGCAGGCGCGAGCACTGCGCGGTCGCGCCGATGCCGCTCGCCTGCCGTCAGAATCAGTGACGCGCTGCCGACCAGCGGCTCGATCGGATTCGGCCGTGGCGGCTCGACACCGTCGGCCTGGGCGCGGAACAGCTCGCGGGCGCCGTCGGCGGTGCCGGTGAACAGGCCGGTGCCGAAGTTGGGAAAGCGGACGAAGAACGGATCGCCCTCCCTGGCTCTGCGCCAGCGGAAGTACCTGTCGAAGTCGAGGCCTGCGGCCGCCGCGTGCAACAAGAAGAGTCGAGGGTGCCTCGGCTCGCCAGTGCCGGGCGCGGGTGTGCCGACGTCCATATCTATAGATACGAATTCATCGACCTTGCGGTTCGACCGGCCCTGGAGCGCTGGGATGCATCCGACCGAACTTCGACCCGGTCCTCAGCCTTCCGTCTCGTCGACGACAACGGACGGTTTCGCCCGGCGCACTGTATTGCGCGCGGTCGCCGCCAGCCGAGCCAGCCTGGCGTCGCCCAGCGCGGTCACCGCGTTGCCGAGCCGATTGGTGACGAACGCGATCGACATCCCCAGCTCCGGATCGGCGTAGGCGCCGGAACCACCGACGCCGTAGTGGCCGAACGCCTTTCGCGGCTGTTGCTTGGACATCAACACCGGCCGGTGATAGCCGAGGGTGAAACGCAACGGCAAACCGAGCACATAGTCCCTGCTCTCGGCGGGCTGCATCTGGTTGATCGCCTCGATCGTCTCCGGCAGCAGGAACTGCACGGTCTCCTGCCTGCCAGGCCGCTCGACGAAGACCCGGCCGTTGTTGGCCAAGGCACCGTACATCCTGCCGAGCGCCCGCGCCGAGAAGACGCCGTTGAAACCGGGCATCACCGCGTCGTGCACCCTGGGGTCGCGGATCAGCTCGTCGAAGCTCTCCGGCATGCCCGCCTCGGCGATCCCGCGGATCGGCCGGACCCAGGACAGCACCGACGAGGCGGTGTTCCAGCGGATCCCCGGCGGGCTCAGGTGCGGGAAGATCTTGGCGATCCGATACCGCTGGGATTCCGGCACCCGGAACCAGAATTCGTCGAGGCCGAGCGGCTCGGCGATCTCCCTGCGCACCACGTCGGTGAACGGGTCACCGGTGACGCGCTGCACGATCTCGGCGACCAGCCAGCCGAAGGTGATCGCGTGATAGCCGGAGGTGCGGATGCGCCGCGGGTCCGGCGGGCTCTCGGCCAGCGCGGTGATCACCGCGTCGTAGTCGAGGATGCCCTCGCGGCCGGGGACCAGGCCGCGCACGCGATGCAGCCCGGCCCGGTGTGCGAGCACGTCGCGCACCGTGATGTCGCCTTTGCCGTGTGCCCCGAATTCGGGCCAGTAGGTGGCGACCGGGGCGTTGTAGTCGATCAGGCCGCGTTCGGCCAGCCGGTGCACCACGGTGGAGGCGACGCCCTTGCCGGTCGAGAAGGTCAGCGCGACCGTGTCGCCGTTCCAGCGCCGGTCCTTACCTGCCCAGCCGCCCCAGATATCGACCACCGGTTTGCCGTCGAGATACACGGCCAGTGCGCCGCCGCCTCGGCTCGGCTGGGTGAACATGCCGAAGAATTGATCGGCGAGCCGAATGAATCGCGGGTCGACCAGCATCTCTTTGGGCGCGGCCAACTTACCGGCGGCCGGGTCGGCGGCGTCGAAGCCGCCGGCTGCCATTGCCGAAACCATGGGGTCACCTCCTGACCGCCGAGCATCGGGTGCGTCCCTCAGGGTAACCGCTGCGGCGGGTGTGCCCGCGGCAGCGACGGTGCTGGAGTGATCGATGTCGCCCGGCCGTGCTGTTCGGCGAAAATGCTGGTTCCGGGCGCACGCGGTGGGTGGTCGGGCACGCGTCGGCCGCCGTTTATCCCAGATCGGTTGCGAGCGGCTCGATTCCATTGTGAAGTCGACGGGTGTCCGGTTTATGGTGTATGCATGGCGGGGATTTAGAAGCACCGCAATGTTTACTTCGAATTCCCGCGGGGGTGTGAGTTCGGAGCGTTACAGCTCGGGAGGACTGTACGTGTCTGGTCAACTGACGTCGTGGCGTGTCGGATTCGCGGTATTTGTCGCGACTGCCGCCTTGCTGCTGGTCGGCTGTAGTTCCACCATCAGCGGCCGTGCGCAGCCCGCGGTGAACAACGGCACCGTCGACGCCGTCTCGGTCACCAACACACCGAAGGCGTCGCCGAGCCGAACCACCACCGGCAAGCCGTCGACGACCAGCGGAAACACCGACTTCAGCGCCAACATCGGCGACTGCGTCACGCTGGGCGGCACCACCGCCAACGCCACCATCGCGAAGGCGTCGTGCGGGAGCCGGGCGGCAAACTACAAGGTGATCGACAAGAAGTCGAAGAGCAGCCAGTGCTCGGGCGACGCCGACAACTACTACGCCGAGACCCTCAACGGCATCGAGCAGGGCGCGTACTGCCTCGACATCGACTGGGTCGTCGGCGGCTGCATGGATGTCGGCGGCGACGACCCCAAGCGGATCGACTGCGTCGGCGCGGCACCGGTCAAGGGCGTCAAGGTGATCAAGCGGGTCGACGGCGCCAGCGATGTCGGCGCCTGCGACAGCGGCACCGGATATGTCTACGAAGTCCGCCGCTTCGTCATGTGCGTACAAGAGCTCTGACGAGTCTCTCAGCGATTATGTTGAGGCAGTGAGCAGCACTGAACTACCTCGGCTGAAATCGGCGTCCGGCCGTTGGATTCTGCTGGCCACCATCCTCGGTTCGGCGGTGGCCTCGCTCGACGCGACCGTGGTGAACATCGCCCTGCCGCGCATCGGGGAGTCGCTGGACACCGATGTCGCCGGGCTGCAGTGGACGTTGAACGGCTACACGCTGACGCTGGCGTCGTTCATTCTGCTCGGCGGCTCGCTCGGCGACCGGCTCGGCAGGCGCAAGGTGTTCGTCTGGGGCACCATCGGTTTCGCGCTCGCGTCGGTGCTGTGCGGCGCCGCGATGAACATCGAGATGCTGGTGTTCGCGCGGGTGCTGCAGGGCGTGGCGGGCGCGATGCTCACCCCCGGCAGCCTCGCGCTGATCTCCTCGTCGATCGATCAGCGTGATCAGGGCGCGGCGATCGGCCTGTGGTCGGGCTTCGGCGGTATCGCCGGAGCGCTCGGCCCCTTCCTCGGCGGCTGGCTGATCGATCTGGCGGGCTGGCGATCCATCTTCTTCCTCAACGTGCCGCTTGCGCTCGTCGTCGTGCTCGTCGCGCTGAAACATGTGCCGGAGAGCCATGATCCGAATGCCACCACCCGGCTGGACGTGCCAGGCGCCTTCGTGGTCGCCCTCGCGCTCGGCGCGCTGACCTTCGGCCTGATCGAGACCATGCCGCTGCTGCTGGTGGCGGGTCTGGTGCTGCTCGCGGCGTTCGTGGCGATCGAGCTGCGCAGCGACCATCCGCTGGTGCCGCCTTCGCTGTTCAGCTCGCGGGTGTTCACCGCGGCCAACCTGGTCACCCTCGCGGTCTACGCGGCGCTCGGCGGCGTCTTTTTCCTGCTGGTACTGGAACTGCAACTGGTGGCGGGCTATTCACCGTTGATGTCGGGTGTCGCCACCGTGCCTGCCACGCTGGTGATGCTGGTGCTCTCTGCGCCCGCGGGCCGGTGGGCGCAGCGGCACGGCCCGCGCCTGCCGATGACGTTCGGCCCGCTGCTCGCCGCGGGTGGCATCGCGCTGCTGCTTCGGCTCGGGCCGGACACCACCTATCTCACCGATGTGCTGCCCGGCATCGTTGTCTTCGGGCTCGGCCTCTCGGTGCTGGTCGCGCCGCTGACCGGGGCGGTGCTCGGCGCGGTGCCGTCGAGCGAGGCAGGCATCGCGTCCGGGGTGAACAACGCCGTCGCGCGCACCGCGCAACTGCTCGCGGTCGCCGCGCTGCCCGGTCTTGCCGGAATCTCCGGCGCGCTCAGCGATCCCGTCGCCTTCGACAACGGCTTCGCCAAGGCCATGTGGATCTGCATCGGGCTGCTGGTGGTCGGCGGTGTGCTCGCGGGCGTGCTGCTGCGGCAGCCGCGCCGGGCCGTCCCCACCTTGGACACCGTCGACTGCCTGCCGCAGTGCGCGGCCGCCGCAGGCCCCGCACTCGCCCCGACGCGCACGGAAGCCCCTGCCGGGCAAGAAAAATGAGCGGGCCCGAGGGGCCCGCTCATTCCACGTGATTTCGGGAGTACATGGGTAACTCCCTGGGTACGGGCTGACTCACCCGTTCCCGTACCGCCGCCCGCCACTGTCCCTTCGCGCATCCTGGGTCTGGCGCCAGAATCCGCGAAGCGGCCAATTAAATAGGCACGTAGCCTGCGCCGATGCCGCCACGGTGGTTGATGTCGTCGATGATCGAGGTCATGTTGGTGCCGACCTCGGGGCCGAAGCAGGCGATCGCCAGGTAGGCGTTCACCATGCCGACGAGGGTGTCGCCGATGACGACCGGCGCACCGGAATCGCCCTCCACGACACACATCTGGCTCCATGTCTCCATGTTCGACCCGAAGACGTCGCCGTAGCTGATGCCGCAGGTGTTGCCGGTGGTGCGGCCTTCCTTGCAGACGATCATCGGGAAGGCGGCCGGCGCGCCGAGCCGCGCGATGGACACGTTGCCGATCCGGTTCACCGGGATGATCTTGCCCGGCTCGAATTGGATGATGGCGTAGTCGAGATCGTGGTTGGAGTAGACGAACCGGCCGATCACGCCTGCGCCACGGTTGGCCTCAGCAAAAACCTCGGCACCGGGGTCACCGCAGTGTCCCGCGGTCAGTCCGACCAGTCGACCGTCCCTGTCGTGGCCGACAGTGGTGACGGTGCACTCGAATTGGTTGTCGATGATGATGCCGGAACCGCCGCCAACGACCGGCGGGCCCGGCTCGGCCTGCGCGGCCCCGGCGCTGGTTCCGAGCAGCGCCGCACCAAGGGCTACGGCGAAGGCAGCATTGGCCACCTTGGCGAGTTTGCTGAACATGTCCCTCCAGACGTCGGAAGCCCGCACGATATCAATCTGTCGCACCCATCGTGTCAGTATTCGGCTCCGGGTGTGTCATCTACGACAGGGTGTCAACAGCGTCGAGCCTCGATCTTATTTTGGACATAATCGCCGACATGTCCCTAATTGTTACCGATAGCTATTAGCTATGAAGAGGCTGAATGTCAGACTCTACTTTGTCGTCTAGTAGTAGTACAGCCCGTTCTGTTCGGTTCTGGAATCAAATGTGATTTTGCATGAATTCTATCCGAATAAAAGGGCAAGAAGATCAACTGTGGGCGGCCGATTCACCGGTCTGACCTGTAACTTGTTCCAGACAAACCACCCATGTTTTTGGGCCAGAACCCAATGTCGGAGACTTGGTACATAGCGATTCGTACACAGTGACCGTGGTCTATGACTGCAATCACAGGAGGGTGGTGTGTTCTGGCTTACTACGTAGTAAGGTGCGTCAAGCAAACAAGTCGCCGGGGCAGCCAACCGGCGTCGAGAGGGGTTAGCCAGTGCAGTCGACCGAGAGTCCACCAACAGGGTCACGGATGAGTGATGCGGTCGATTGGACCAAGGGTTACTGGACAGACCATCCGAAGGCTTCGCTGGAAACCTTCGGCCGCCAGATCACCATGGGCATCGCCGCGGTTGCCGAGTTGTTCATCGCGATCTTCCGGCGTCGCTTCCCTTTCCGTGAGTTCATCCGCCAGTGCGCGTTCATGTCCAGCGTTTCCGCGGCGCCGACACTGCTGGTCGCCATCCCGATCGGCGTGATCGTCTCCATCCAGGTCGGCTCGATCGCCGGACAGGTCGGCGCGACCTCCTTCATCGGCGCGGCCAACGGCCTCGGCATCATCCAGCAGGGCGCTCCCCTCGTCACCTCGCTGATGATCGCCGGTGCGGTCGGCTCGGCCGTCTGCGCCGACCTCGGCTCCCGCACCATTCGTGAAGAGATCGACGCCATGAAGGTGATGGGCGTCGATCCGCTGCGCAGGCTGGTCGCCCCCCGGCTCGGCGCGGCGATGCTGGTCAGTGTGCTGCTCTGCGGCTTCGTCGTCTTCGTCGGCTTCCTGACCGGCTACATCTTCAATATCTTCGCGCAGAACGGTACCCCCGGGTCGTACATCGGTACGTTCTCCTCGTTCGCAGTCACTCGCGATCTCTTTGTCGCACTGGTGAAGTCGCTCATATTCGGTCTGCTCGCGGCGATCATCGCCTGCGACAACGGGCTGAATGCGCGCGGTGGTCCTGGTGGTGTGGCCAACGCGGTGAATTCCGCGGTGGTGAGTTCCGCCATCATGTTGTTCGGCGTGAACCTGATTATCACCCAGGTGTACAACGCACTGTTCCCATCACAGGTGGTCTGAGTGTCGTCGACTTATGTTCCCCCGCTGCTGCGGCCGTTCCAACAGTTACGCAAGGGTGCGCAGGCACCGGTCGATCTGCTCGCCAAGCTCGGCCACCAGGTGTTCTTCCTGCTGCGCTCGATCGGCTCGATCCCGTTGGCGCTCAAGCACTATCCCAAGGAAGTGTGGCGGCTGCTCTCCGACGTCAGCTGGGGTAACGGAAACCTGGTCGTCGGTGGCGGCACCATCGGCGTCGTGTTCATCCTCAGCGCGTTCGGCGGGATGACCGTCGGTATCCAGGGCTACAACTCGCTGAACCTGCTCGGCCTCAGCCCGATCACCGGCGCGGTCTCGGCATTCGCCACCACCCGCGAACTCGGTCCCTTGCTCGCGACGATCGCCTTCGCCGCGCAGGCGGGTTGCCGGTTCACCGCGCAATTGGGCGCGATGCGGATCTCCGAGGAGATCGACGCGCTGGAGTCCATCGCGATCCGGCCGCTGCCCTACCTGATCAGCACCAGGATGTTCGCCGCGATGGTCGCGATCATCCCGCTGTACTGCCTCGGCCTTGCCGTGGCCTACCTGTCCTGCTCGCTGACCGTTCAGCTGATCGGCGGCACCGCGAGTGGCACCTACTCGCACTACTTCTATCAATTCCTGATACCGACAGACGTGATCTACTCACTGGTCAAGGCGATCTTGTTCGTCGGCATCACCACGTTCATCCAGTGCTACTACGGTTTCTTCGCCTCCGGCGGACCGGAAGGCGTCGGCGTTGCGGCCGGCCGGGCGATCAAGGTGTGCATCATCGCGGTCGTCTTCGCGAATCTGTTCATGACGTTGGCGATCTGGGGCGTCAACCCCGGCATCCGGATCTCGGGGTAGCGGCCAGATGATCATCGATCCCAGTGGGCGTGGACCCACCATGCGACAGCTGCTGCTCGCGGGCGTGGCTGGCCTGATTGTGCTCGCGCTCGTGCTCGGCTTCCTGATGGCGCGCTACACCGGCTATTTCGTGAGCAAGGTGAACGTCATCGCGAACCTGACCACCACCGGTGACGGACTGCCCGCGGACGCGGACGTCAAGTTCCGCGGTGTGCTCGTCGGCGCGGTCTCCGGCGTCGAGGTCGCCGCCAAGGGCGAGCTGCAGAAGGTGCAGATCGAGATGAAGCCGGAGTTCGCCAAGGGCGTCCCGGCCAACGTGACCGCCAGGGTGGTGCCGAGCAACCTGTTCGCGGTCACCTCGGTCGAGCTGGTCTTCAACGGTCCGGCCGATCAGTACCTGCGCGAAGGCTCGGTGATCGAGGAGGATCGCAGCGCGGGCACCATCGCACTGCAGGACACCCTCACCACCGTGCGCAACATCCTCGACCGGATCGATCCGGTGCAGTTCGGTCGCGTGCTCGGCACCTTGTCGCAGGCGCTCGACGGCAGTGGGCGGATGCCGGGTTCCTCGGTGGAGCGGTTGGACCGCTGGCTGCTGTCGGTCGATGAGTCGATCCCGAACCTCGGCGTGATGCTCAACGACTTCTCCAGTTCGGTGCATGCGCTGAACCAGTCCGCGCCGGAACTGCTCGATGTGCTCGGCACTTCGGTGAACACCGCGCGCACCATCGCCGACCGCCGCAGCGAGCTCGTCTCGTTGATCACCGGCACCGGCAACACGGTCGACACCGTCAACAATCTGTTCGCCCGCAACCCCGACGTCGGCAAGCAGGTGACCGCAGGCACGAGCGACATGTTCGGCGCGGTGGCCGCCGATCCGAACTCGGTCACCCAGACGATCATCAACCTCGGCGAGCTGACCCGTCGGATGGGCGCCACGTTCACCTGGGGCCCGCAGAAGCAGCAGGTGTGGAACGCGGGCATCACGCTCACGCCGTACGAGCCGTACACGGTGGCCGACTGCCCGCGCTACGGCGAGCTGGCCGGACCGAGTTGTTTCACTGCGCCCGCGGTGAATCCGTTGCCGCCGTTGCCGGAGAACCTGCGGCCGCGTGCGCTGGAGTCGGCGAAGGGTTTGCCGCCGGTGGTGCCGATGCCGGGTCTGCCGGTGATCCCCGGTGTCACCACGCCGGAGGCGCGGCCCGCCGAGACCGGGATGCCCAGTGCCTCACGGCCGTTCGCGGGCACTCCGCTCGAGGGTCTGTTCCCGCTGATCCCCGGCCTCAGTCCGCCGCCGGCTCCCGCGGCTCCCGCGCCGGAGCCCGCGCCGGTGGCGCCTGCCTCGGCGCGCACACCCACCGCGGGTGCGATCTCCTACCAGGGTGATGCCGCGATCACCGCGCTGCTCGGCCGCACGCCGACCACCGCCGAATATCTGCTGCTGAGCTCGATCTTGAAGGGTGGGACCATGCACGTGCCCGGAAACGGGGCAGGCCGATGAGTATCCGTAAACCACTGATCGGCTTCAGCATCTTCGCCCTCGTGTCGATTCTCGTCACGGTGGTCGTCTGGAACACGTTGGCGCGCATCGTCGACGGCGACACCAACACCTATTCGGCGACCTTCACCGACGTGCTCGGTCTGCACGAGGGCGACGACGTCCGGATGGCGGGCGTGCGCGTCGGCAAGATCGACAAGATCGAGCTGACCCGCGACCAGAAGACCAAGAAGCAGCTCGCGAAGGTGACCTTCGTCGTGCAGCGGGACCAGACGCTCTTCGACGACACCAAAGCCCTTGTCCGCTACCAGAATCTGATCGGCCAGCGGTACGTGGCGCTGGCGCCGGGCAAGGCGCCGAGCCCGGCACAGCTGAAGAACAACGCGGCGATCCCGCTGGAGCGCACCGAGCCGTCGTTCGACGTTTCCGGTCTGCTCAACGGTTTTCAGCCGCTGTTCCAGGCCTTGCAGCCCGAGCAGGTGAACCGGCTCTCGGAGACCTTCATCCAGGCATTGCAGGGTGACGGCGTCTCGCTGAGCGCGTTCATCGTGCAGGCCGCGCAGCTGGCCACCGACTTCCAGCGGCGGGACGCGATCCTGTCCGATGTGATCACCAACCTCTCCGGCGTGATGGCGGGGTTGGCCAAACGAGGTGATGAATTGGAGACCCTGGTGACCCAGACCCGGGCCCTGATCGGCGGGTTGTACGAGCAGGGCCAGTCACTGCAGACCTCGACGGTGCAGATCGCCAACGCGACCAGCTCGCTGGTGAGCATGGTCGGCACCATTCAGCCGAAGTTGCAGACCGCACAGAACTCCACCAGTGCCGCGCTGTCACTGCTGCTCGCCAACGGCGCGAAGCTGGACCAGGCGGCCATCGACCTGCCACACATCATCTCGGCCGCGGGTCGGCACACGTCCGAGGGTGGCTACGCCAACGCGTACCTGTGTGGCTTGGACATCTCGCTCTACGGCGTGCTGTTCCCGCGCGGGTTCATCGACAGCCTCGGTGTCATCGGCAAGTCGCACTCGGCGGTGTGCCGCCCATGATGACGAAGATGAAGGCACGGTTCGACA
Source organism: Nocardia sp. NPDC049149 (assembly GCF_043197455.1). Taxonomy (NCBI): domain Bacteria; kingdom Bacillati; phylum Actinomycetota; class Actinomycetes; order Mycobacteriales; family Nocardiaceae; genus Nocardia; species Nocardia sp. NPDC049149. The sequence continues at coordinate 903,958 of NZ_JBICTD010000001.1, read as the reverse complement.
ACAACCGCTATTTCTGGCTAGGCATCCTCGGCGGTCTCCTCATCGTCGCGTTGCTGCTCGCATCCTCCGCGGTCAAGCTGGTCGGTGTCGGCGAGCAGACGGTCAAGGCCGAGTTCTTGCAGGCGGCCGGGATCAAGGTCGGCGACCGGGTGAGCGTCGCAGGCATCACGAGCGGCCGGGTGGACGGCGCGAAGCTCGAGGGCGACCACGTGCTGCTGACGCTCAGCGTCGACAACGGTGTGAAGCTCGGCCCCGACGCACACGCCTCGATCAAGATGGCCACCCTGCTCGGCGCCAGGTACGTCGACCTGAACCCCGGCGACGGTTCCGGCTTGAAGAGCAAGCGAATCCCGTTGTCCAACACCTCGGTCCCGTACAACCTGGCCGATGTGGTGCAGGAGGGCACGCCGAAGTTCGAGGCGCTCGACACCAAAAAGCTCACCCAGTCGCTGAACGTGATCAACCAGCAGATGGGTGATTCCCCGCAGCTGCTCGCACAGGCGCTCGACAGCGTCGGCGCGCTGGCCAAGGTGATGGACAGCCGAAAGGGCGAGGTCGACAGCCTGCTCAAGGACCTGGACCGGGTCACCAAGATTCTCGCCGACAACCGCAACAGCGTGCTGCTGGTGATCACTCAGGGCGAGGCCATCGCCAACCGGGTGATGGAACGCCAGGGCCTGCTGCGTCAGCTGCTCGACAATGTCGCCGCGCTCACCAGGCAGCTGCAGGAGATCGGCGCGCAGAACGACAACCAACTGGGCCCGACCATTCACCAGTTGAACGTCATGTCGGAGGGCTTGCAGAAGAATAAGGACAACCTGGATCGACTGCTGTCCTTGATGCCGCCGACGGTGCGCTACCTGGCGAACTCGTGGGGTGGCAACGGCCCGTACGGCTCGGTCGGTCTGCCATGGCTCTTCCCCGACAACTGGTTGTGCCGCGCCAACGTGATCGAAGGGTGCCAGGGATGAGTACGACCCGGAAGTTCCGGACGCTGGCCAAGCTGGTCGTCGTCAGTGCCGCGGCGTTGGCCGTCGGCAGCTGCTCGCTCGTGCCGACCTCGGTCAACAACGCGCTCGGTCAGACCACGCGGATCACCGCCGACTTCGAGAACATCGCGGGCATCTACGAGGGCAACCCGGTCACGGTGCTCGGGCTCGATGTCGGGAAGGTCGAGAAGATCATCCCGAAGGGCAACCTCGTCGAGGTGCACCTGTCGATCAACAACGACGTCAAGATCCCCAAAGACGCGATGGCCGCGATCATTTCGCCGTCCATCGTCACCGACCGGCACGTCGAGTTGACGCCGGTGTACACCAAGGGCGACACGCTGGCCGACGGCGCGCACCTGCCGCTCGGCAAGACCAAGACGCCGGTCGAGCTCGACACGATGATCAAGACCATCGATCAGTTCGCCGCCGCGCTCAAGCCGGAGCCGGGCACCGAGGGCATCGGCCCGCTGTCCGGCCGGGTGCTGTACCCGATGGTGAACGGCAACGGCGAGAAGATGCGCGACACGCTCAACGCGCTGTCCGGCGCGCTGAAGGTCGGCGTCGACAACAAGGACGCGGTGTCCAGCATCATCATCAAGCTGAACGAGCTGACCACGATGCTGGCCGAAAACGACCAATCGGTGCGGGATTTCAGCAACCGGATGACCCAGCTGACCGGGCTGCTCGCCGAGCAGTCCCCCGGCCTGCAGGCGACGCTGAATCAGGTCAACGACTTCCTGGCCAACACCAGCACCACCCTCGGCCAGTATCAGGGTGAGCTGGCCAGCTCGCTGACCGGGCTGACCAACGTGACCGCCCAGCTGCGCGAAAACGCCTACGGCATCACCGAAGTCGTCGACGTGGCGCCGATGGTCTTCCAGAACGTCGACCGGATCATGAACCGCCAAGGCGGCTACGTCCGGTTGGTCGGTGTCCTCGGCACCTTCCTCTCCGGTGAGATCGTGAGCCTGTTCTGCGAGCGACTCCAGATGAAGGCCGACGGCTGCCGCACCGGAAACGTCCAGGATTTCGGCCCTGACTACGGACTTACCGCCGCACTGCTCGGACTGACGAAATGACATACCGCATGACGATGAAGGCTCGACGCGCGCTGATCGCGCTGGCCGCCGTGGCCGGGGTTGGTCTCACCTCGGGGTGCGGGCTCACGGTCGAGAAGATGCCGCTGCCCAAGCCCGGCCTGTCCGGCGAGTCCTACACCTTGCACGCGGTGTTCGAGAACGCGTTGAACCTGCCGGATCAGGCGAAGGTGAAGATCGGCGGCTCGGATGTCGGGGTGGTCTCCAACATCAAGACCAAGAACTTCCAGGCGATCGTCGACCTGACCATCCGCAAGGACATCGAGTTGCCCAAGGGCAGCACCGCCGAACTGCGCCAGGCCACTCCGCTCGGCGACGTGTTCGTCGCGGTGTCCAAGCCGAAGACCACGCCAGGCGCCGAGATGCTGCGCGGGGGTGACACGCTCGGGCTGGACATGACCTCGGCGGGTGCGACCGTCGAACAGTTGCTGATCTCGCTGTCCATGCTGTTCAACGGTGGTGGCGTCGCCGCGCTCGGCAAGCTGACCGCGGAGATGGACTCCATCGTCGGTGGCCGTGGGCCGCAGCTTTCCCACCTGATCACCGAAATGACAGGTGTGGTCGGCAGTTTGAACAACAACTCGGCCAGGGTCGACAGCGTGCTGAGCGAGTTCAGCGAGCTCGCCAACACCATCGAAAAGCGACGTGGCGAGCTCGGGCAGGTCGCGGACACGCTGCCGCAGATGATCGGCGCGATCGCCGAGAACAACAGGGCCATCGGCGATCTGCTGACCAAGGTGGCGACGACGAGCGCCGCGCTCGGCGATTACGCCGACACGTCGAGCCAGCAGCTGGCCAGTCTGTTGGACAACACCCATCAGCTGATGGCCGCGCTGGCGAAGACCGGGGACAACCTCGGTAGCACGCTCGACGGTCTGAAGGAAATTCGCCCCAAGGTGGATGCGACCTTCCGCGGCAACAGCTTTGCCGTATACGCCACGCTGACCAACCTCGACATCAGCGCGATCACCGACCCACAGCACGGCAGGCTGCAGAACGTGCGGGACCTGTCGGACTTCGTCGGCTCGATGATCCAGGTGTTGCAGGTCGTGCAGAGCCGAGTGGGTGGACACCGATGACCTTCTTCTCGAAGTTGATGCAGCACAAGCTGGTGCTCTCGAGCATCGGCCTGGTGCTGGTGTTCCTGATCGGCGCGACCTACCTGATGGTGAGCATCATGCGGGTCAACCCGTTGCGCTCGAATTACACCGTCACGGTGAACCTGGACCGCTCGGGCGGTTTGCAGCCGGGCAACGACGTCACCCTGCGCGGCTATCGGGTCGGGAAGGTGACCTCGATCAAGCTGACCGACCGCGGTCAGGCGATCGCCGCCGCGGCCGAGATCGAGACCAAGTACAAGATCCCGGTGGACACCGCGATCTCGGTGCAGGCCCTGTCCGGCGCCGGTGAGCAGTACATCGACTTCCGTCCGGCCGGCGATCAGGGTCCGTTCCTGCGCGACGGCGCGGTGATCGCGTACGACGCGGCCAAGATCAAGACGCCGACCCCGGTCTGGTCGGTGCTGGACAACTCCAGCGCGCTCATCGCGCAGGTCGATCCGGACAAGTTCGGCGTGATCTTGCGCGAGCTCGACACCGCGCTGAGCGGTGGCCCAGATCAGTTGCGCGGCATGGTGAACGGCATCAGCCTGGCCATGGCAGGCCTGGACAGCCTGCTGCCGCAGACCACGAACCTGATCGCCAACCTGCGCACCATCACCAACACCACCTCGAACGCGCAGCCCGACCTCGCCACGCTGACCCGCAACTCCGGCACGTTGTTCGAACAGTTCAACAACGCGAACACCGAGCTGCAAAGCGTGCTCGAGCGCGGACCCGGCTACCTGAGCAGCCTCGGCGCGGTGCTGGACAAGACCACCGATCCGATCACCAGCCTGGCCGCCAACTTCGCGGCGATGACGAAGGCGGCGCAGCTGCGCCTGCCCGCGTTGCGTGCGCTGTTCCCGTCGCTCGCACTCGGCGCCGACGCGCTGGCCGTGCCCGCGCACGACGGCGAGTTCCACGCGATGATCGACATCTGGCCGCGTCCGTTCTGCACCTACAACAGCACGCGAATCCGCAACGAGATCGTCCAGGACGGCACGATCCCGAAGTGGAACTACTGCGAGAACCCGCCGCCGGGCCAGGAGATTCGTGGCGCCGCCAACGCGCCGCGACCCGATGTGCCGAACAACGGCGCGCACATGCCGCCGGGTGTGGATCCGAACGAACGGACCCTGCCCCCGGTGCGGTGAGTTGCCCCCGGTCCCGCGCCGAATGCGTGGGGCCGGGCATACTCGCCGGGACAACGCGTACGGTTCGCCCGAGATGCGGGCCCGTCAGTCGATCGGTGCGCCCGCGCGCCGGGAAAGTGCAGGTTTGTATCGATGTCCACCGATGACGCCGACACCAACAAAGACGCCGAGACCGCTGCGGACACCTCGGTGACCGAGGGCGACGCGGCCGAGAAGTCCGACGCCGCAGCGTCGGCGCAGCCGGAACCCGCCTCCGCACCGTCGAAGGCGGACGAGGTCGAGACCGCGAAGGCGGACAAGGGCAAGACCGACAAGGTCGACAAGGTCGACACCGCGAAGGCGACGAAACCGGCCAAGAGCACGGACGATTCGGCTCCGTCGGGTCGCTCCGCCTCGCTGCCGTTGATCGCCGCGTTCACCGCGGGCGTGCTCGCGGTTGCCGCGATCACCGCGGTGGTCGTGTTCTTCCTGCAGGGCAAGGACCGTGGCGACAAGCTCGACGCGATCAAGGCCTCGACCGATGCCGCCTGCACCTTCGGCAAGGACGTGTCGATCTACGACTACTCCAAGAACCTCGACGACTACTTCACCAAGGTGAAGGCAGGCGCGAGCGGCGAATTCCTCAAGGAGTTCGGCGACGCGACCAGCGCGCTCAAGGACGCGATGGTGCAGGCACAGGTGAAGTCGTGGGCCGACGATGTGCAGTGCGGCTATCAGTCCGGTGACAAGACCGAGGCGAACGTGCTCGTCACGCTCACCCAGTACCGGACCAACTTCACCCAGACCAACCCGGAGCGGCAGTTCGTCGTGCTGATCGCGAAGATGACGAAGTCCGGCGACAAGTGGTTGGTCGAGAAGCTGGATTCGCCGCTGCTCAAGGGCGCAGGCACCGGATTGCCCGGCACCCCGAACGCTCCTGCCCCGAACGCACCCGCCCCGAACACCCAGCCCGCGCCCGCCCCGAGCGCACAGCCCTCGCCGCAGCCGGGCAACTAACCCGAAATCCGCACCCCCTCCGCGGATCCGCACTCCCTCTGGACGCCCAGAACCGGTGCGGATCCACGGAAGGGGTGCGGATTCGGCTGGCTCCGAGCGCCTCCGGCGGTGGGCCGAGCCACCACCGCCGGAGGTCATTCGGGCAGTCGGACGTTCCCGCCCTTACCGACTTCTTCGGCCTATCGTCCTGCCGCTGACGAGATCAGAACAGCGTTAAAGCCTGTGGCGCCGACGGCGCGGCCGCCTTCCCCGCGGCCTTGTCCACTGGCGCTTCCGGCGCCGTCGGCGGTTCTTCCACAGTCACCGCGGGGATTTCCGCGGTGTTCGCCTCGGCGACGGCGGCCGAGACGGCCGCCTTCCGAGCCGCTTCACCGGCAAGCGCGTCGGCCTGCTCGTTGAAGTAGTTGCCGACATGTCCACGGACCCAACGGAACCGGACGGGGCCGGGTCTGCTGGCGATCGCCTTGTCGATCTGCCGGATGAGTTCGACATTCTTCACGGCGCCACCGCTGGAGGTGCGCCAGCCGTTGAGCCGCCAACTGGAGATCCACTCCGACGCGCATTTGATCGCGTAGAGCGAATCACTTTCGATCAGCAGGGGTTCGGAGCCGGCGTGGGCGAGGATCGCCTCCAGCACCGCGCGTAGCTCCGCGACCTGATTGGTGCCGGACGCGGCACCACCACTGCCCGAGGAGCCCTGATGATTGACCCAAGCCCAGCCGATAGCGCCGCCGGGGTTGCGGAGGCAGGATCCGTCGGTGCTCACGATGATCATGGCTGGCACCCTACGCAATCCGACCGACAAGATCGGTACCGTGGAATTCTTCTATCTCCCTTCGCAATTGGGACTCGGTGCGGCGGAGCGCCGATTTCACGGCGGCCTCGACCAGACCGGCACAGAGTCGCCCCGCCAAGCCGCGTGGGGGGCTGTACTCCGCCTCGGACGTCAGCACCGACCGCCCGTAACCGAGCGGATCGAAGCGCAGCGTGAGGGTCCCGGACAAACGCCCACGCAGCGTATACCCGATGACCACGTTGCGACGATATTCGGTGACCTCGCATGTCATCGTCGAGCGCCAGAACCCAAGTCGCGCAGTCAGGGTGAACATCGCGCCGAGTCCTTGGTCGAGCTCGCCGTCGGGCTCGAAGCCTGCCACCGCGAACATCCAATCGGGGACGAACAGGTGGTTGTCGGTGTAGGCGAAGGCGACTTCGACCGGTGCTCCGACGTCACTCGCATACTTGATGTGGCCCATGGGCCCTCCCTGCCTGAATCGGCGGCACTCGTGCGCCCTTCGTGGGTACGCGAGCTGTCTCCTTCGGGCTCTGCTCGCGGCGCTGGGTTCCACGACGCGTTAAAAGTACTACAGCTCTCCTCTTTATTGGGGGAGTTGCGCGGAATTTGGTGTGGTGCTCTTCCACATGAGCTACCGGCCGGTTGCTTGGTAGCTGGCGCAGGTCAGCCAGCAAATCCGACCAACGAGTTCGATATTCGTCCGGTGGGTGATCAGAGTTGATCGACGATGTGTTCGGCGATCGGCATGGCCGAGGTGGCCGCGGGGGACGGGGCGTTGAGCACATGGACGGACCGCGGCGTGCGTTCGATCATGAAGTCGTGCACCAGAGTTCCGTCGCGCAGCACCGCCTGCGCACGGATGCCCGCCTCGCGCGGTCGCAGATCGGCGAGCGTCAGCTCGGGGCAGTACCGACGGCATTCGGCCAGATACCCGCGCTTGAACAGGGAATTGCGCAGCTCCCGCAGTCCGGTGCGGACATTGGCCACGGCCACCCGGTGCACGCCGGGATAGCCGAGCACCTCGCGGGCGTCCCGCGCACACACGCTGCCCTTCCGATAACCCTCCCGCGCCAACCCGAGCACCGCGTTCGGGCCGACGGTCAGCGCACCATCGATGGTCGGGCTCAGATGCACCCCGAGAAACGGCAGCGCGGGATCCGGGATGGGGTAGATCAGCGTGCGGACCAGCCCGGCCCGCTCCGGCGGCAGTTGGTAGTACTCGCCGCGGAACGGCACGATCCGGAAGTCGGTGCGCAGCCCCGCCATTCGCGCCAGCCGATCGGCCTGCAAGCCGGCGCACACCACCAGCGTGCGGGCCGTCCACGATCCGGTGGGCCCGGCCGCGGTCACCGAGGTATCGCTCTCGCTGAGCGAGGTGATCTCCGCGTCGAGCACGAATTCACCACCCGCGACGCGGATCTCGTCGGCCAGCGCGGCGGTGATCCTGGTGTAGTCGACAATCCCGGTGTCCGGCACGAACAGTGCTCCGACACCTGTCACCCTCGGCTCACGCCGCACCAGCTCGCGCGCGTCGATCAGCTCGACCTTCACCCCGTTGCTGACCGACCGTTCATGCAGCGCGAGCATGCGCGCGTGCTCGGCCGCGTTCGTCGCGACGAGCAGCTTGCCGCACTCCGCGAACGGAACATCGTGCGCCGCAGCGAATTCCTTGGTCCAGCCAGCCCCGCGCCTGCACAGCCGAGCCTTCAGGCTGTCCGGCGGATAGTAGATCCCGGAGTGAATGACGCCGCTGTTGTGCCCGGTCTGGTGGGTGGCCAACGCTGCCGACTTCTCCACCAGCACCAGCCGCGCGCCGGGACGGCGCCGCAGGATCTCATGTGCCGTCGCCACCCCGACAATGCCGCCACCGATCACGCAGAAGTCGTACACAGGAAACGACAGTAGTTCCTCGCGGACGGTTACCCCTATGGTAACCAGCGGTTTTCGGTCAGACTTCGCGTGCGGGTGCGGTCTCGACCTGGTTGTCAGGCGTGGGCTGCTCGGCTCCGGTGATGTCGGGAGCGGGCTGTGCGCCCGCCTTCGGCGCCGGGTTGCGCGGCACGCGCAGCGTGCGTTCGTTGTGCGCGGAGTCGGTCAGGACGAGCACGACTTCGCCGGTGCGCGTGTCGAGTTCGGTGCGCAACCGGGTGGCGCCGGTCTGGTTACCCTGGACCGGATCGGACGACAACTCGGCCGCAAGCACGGTGAAGACGTTGGTGCCGAGGGTGAGCGTCACGGTGTGGTTCTGCCCGTTGGCGACCTGCGCGTCGACATAGGTGTTGCCGAACAGCACCTTTCCGCCGATGGCGGTCGGTGCCGCGGTGCCCGCCTGCGTGCCGTGTCCCGAATCGGCATGCGCCCCGCCGATGTCCGCGCCAGGGCGATGGAGCGTGAACAGCACCGGCAGTTCGAAACCGCCCGCGGTCAGCATGGTGTCCTCGGCCCGCGAATCGGGTGCAGCATTCCCGGCCGGTGGTGCCGCGGGTGCGGCGACGTTCCCGCCTGCCCGATCGGCATCGGCGATCTGGTGCACGACGTAGGAGCCTGCGATGACGGTCAGGGTGAGGCTGGCGGCACCGGCGAACACGACCGCGGCGTGCCTGGCGATGTGGGCAGACCGATGTGTTCTCACGATGCGTTCCTCTCCCTGCGCCTCAGCTCCCATGGCTTGTGCAGGCCCGCATCGTTGAAAGCCATACGTTAGTCCAGGTTACGGTGCGGGCGACGGGAGCGCCGCTTCCGGGGACCAGAATCACAACTGCGCCCGAATCCGTGGGGCAGTTTATGTTTCTAACAGCTCACGCCGGGGTAAATAATTCTCTAGCTGGCGAGCGTCATCCTCGACTGCCACATCGAGACACCCGGCCAATGGCGTCCGGCCGACACGAACGGCGCACCCAAGTGTGGCGCTCGCCCGCTCCCGAATCTTCGGACGCTATCGGGTACGACGACGGTCGGATGCACATCCGGCCGTCGTTGGTGTGTGGCGTTGGGTGTCAGGCGAACTGGCCCGCGGCCCGGCCTGTGCCGGTAGGTCCCGCGAACGCCTGGGCGAGGGTGAGCCAGGTTTCCGCGTCCGGGCCCACCGCCTCGACGGTCAGGTCGTCGCGATGACGGCGCTGAGTCACCAGTAGGCAGAAGTCGAGGGCAGGCCCGCTCACCCGTTGCTCGGCGTCCTCGGGACCCCAGGACCAGATCGTGCCGTCCGGTGCGGTGAGCTCGACCCGGAATTCGTTGTCCGGCGGGGTCTTTCCGTGCACCGAGTAGGCGAAGTTCCTGGTCCGCACGCCGAGATGGGCCACCGTGCGCAGCCGTGCGGTCGGGGTCCTCGTCACGCCGAGCGCGTCGGCGACATCTTGCCCGTGCGCCCAGGTCTCCATGATGCGGGCCGAGATCATCGATGCCGCGCTCATCGGCGGGCCGAACCAGGGCAGCTTGGTCCCGGCGGGCACGGCGCGCAGCGCGTCGGTGAGCGCCTTGCCGCCGCGATGCCACCGGTCGAGAAGCTCCGCGGGCGCCGCGGTCGATGCCTGCTCGGCGGCCTCGTCGACGAAGGTCAGCGCGTGCGGCGCGGCCTCGGCGACCAGCTGCCCGAAGCGGTCGGCATCGGTGGCGGCCAGCGTCGCGACCTCGTCGGTCCAGGCCAGGTGGCCGATCTGATGGGCGATGGTCCAGCCGGGCGCGGGCGTTGCACCGGCCCACTCGGCGGCGGGCAGCGGGGCGACGAGTCGTTCGAGGTCGGCGCACTCGTCGGCGAAATCGCCGAGCAGCGCTTCGAGGTCAGCCATCAGTTCCCTGTCCTAGGTGCGTCGGTTTCGCCGATTCAGCATCGCAGCGGCCAGAGAAAAATGCAAGCACGCGTGCTTGTATTTCTGGCACCGGTCGAGAGTGGCCGCTCACCAGCCGAAAACGAGCAGATGCGCGGCGCCGACGACCAGCCCGAGCACCGCGCCGTGCAGATAGAGCAGCCACGCGTCCTGCTCGACCGAGGCATAGAACATCTCCATGAACTCCCCCGGCGTCAGCTGCCGCAGCTTGCGCGCCGCGAACTCGTCGATGGTCTTGGCCTGCGCCTTGGTGAATTCCTCGTCCTCGACCAGACTCGGCGCCAGCCCCACCGCGGCGCCAGCCGCACCGACCTTGAGGTTGTCGAACTGGCGGCGCCCGAGGGCCGCGCGCACGAACGAGGTGGTCGGGCCGAGCTGGCGGTGGATCTCGTCGGAGATGAGCCGTTCCAGCAGCTGATGGGTCTTGTCGCCGTTGGGCCCGTCCAGCAGTTCCTTGGACAGATTCGGCAGCGTCAACACCTGATGCGCCAGGATGTGCGCGAGGTCGGTGGCCGCCTGCGGTTGCCGCTTGGCCAGCAGCGCCTGCTGCCACAGGTACCTGTACCAAGGCTCCGGATCGCCGGGCTCGAACACCATCTTGACCGCGATGACGTTGACGAGCACGCCGATCGCGGCGGAGGCGAGCAGCACGATGACCCACCCCGGCACCCAGCCGAACACCGGAATCTGGTGGTGCACATGCATATACAGCGCGAGCAGCAGGCCGAACGGCGCGCCGAGCAGCCCGATCCTGACCATGAAGCGCAGCTCGGGCGCCGCGATCGTGGTGGTCAGATCCTTCAGGATGTCGGGATTGTCCTGCAGGTACCGGATGACGAAGCTCTTGATGTCGATCAGCTGGTCGACGTTGTCGCCGAGCGACTCGAACGCGCGCCGCGACAGCGCGGGCATCTCCCGATCGATCCGCTGATAGATCACCTGCTTGGCGGCGCGCGGGACGGTGCGCCAGATCTCCGGGTTCTCCCGGTACATCAGCTCGTCGACGAGCGGCTGCACCTGCTTGCGGGCCAGGACCGCGAGGTAGTCGGCGATGCCGTCGAGGTCGAGTTCGTGGATGAAATCGCGCGGGCTGCCGATCCGCATCAGCGCCTTGTCGACGCAGATGCTGGCCATTTTCTCGGCCCGCGCCGGAATGAAACCCTGGAAGCCGAGTTCGCGCCCGTCGCCGGAGAAGGTCGGCAGCACCTGCACCCTGCGCGGAAAATAGGGGTAGAGCAGGTGTAGCCCCGGAATCCGGATGCCACGAAATCGCACCGGCCAGAACAGCATCAGCACGCCGGTCCAGTTCGTCAACCAGCCAGCCAGCGCGGCGAAGATCGGGAACGTGATCAGGTCGACCACGAACTTCGACTGACCTGTCATTTCCTCCCAGTCGATGAACACGCCTGCGGCGAGTGAATTCATCGGTGGGGTCCCCCTAGGCTGAACCGACGGAACCGTCGGTATGAGATATCTGGTCCACAGATTGTCATTGCGCCGGATCGAGTGTCAACGCGGCCCGGAACACGATCGAGGACCCAGCCAGGTGATCACCGAGCGTCACGGCGGATAGCGGATACCCGAGCGGGCGCCTGCCTCCTGCACCCAGTCGAGCAGTACCCGCTGTCGTCGCCGTTGATCACGCCGATTGCGCGGACCGTCCAGCCGCTCCGCCGCGCGGGCCCGCCGTCTGCTCCGGTGCGAGATCAACGTGCTCAGCTCGCCCGCGGGTGCGATACCGCGCGCCACCGCCCAGGCGACCACGGCGCGGAACCAGTGCCGTTCGGTCTGCACCACCCACCCGTAGACCACGGCGAAGATCAGGACGTACAGCAGCGTGCGCGCGAAGATCGAGCCGACCGGGATACTCGCCGGGCTCGGCGCGTCCCAGCCGAAATGCAGTGCGGCGCCGAGTAAATAGAACACGGCGAACACTTGGGCGCGCCGCTTGCGCGACCAGTCCGAGCGGGTCGTCGCCAGCACGATGCCGATCCCGGCGAGCGCGGTGAGCAGCCAGTGCGAGGTGATGCCGGTCAGCAGTCGCAGGATCCCGACGAGGACCGCGTTAGACGAATCATCCTGTGCGGAAAGCAATCCGGCGTTGGCCTCATAGGTGACGTCCTCGACGACCTGGAAACCGAGGCCGGTGCAGCCGCCGAGCAACAGGCCGTGCATCGGCCGATTCAGCAGCGGCTTGGCGAGCCAAGCGACCGCGAAGACGCCGATGCCTTTCACCGCCTCCTCCACGATCGCCGCGGAGATCGGCGCCTGCCAGTCGCCGGCGAACGCGTCGCCTGCCAGGTTCTGGATGACCCGCATGTTGTGATCGTTGGCGTACATGGCAATTCCGGGTCCGGCCAATGCGCCCCACAGGAATCCCATGACGAGTGGGCCCCGAATCGGTGCTCGCGCGCGGAGTCGGTCCAGCTGACACAGCAGTCCACCGAAGACGGCGAAGGTCGCGAGGGTGAAGGGCAGCCCGGCCAGGATGTCGCGCCAGGTCAGCGCCGCGACCGGGGCGATCTGAACGACGAGCGCTGCCAGCCCGAACGTGGTGACCAGGCAATACACCCAGAACAGCGGCGATTTCGGCTGGATCATCACCGCACCCGCAGCGTGTCGAGGATCGGCATGAGTTCGGGCAGCGTCGCGTCGTCGCCCGCGAGCACCAGCGTCACCGCCAGGTTGTCGTTGCCGACGATGGCGCACACCCCGGCCTGCGCGGCGCCCCGGCAGGTCGGTCCGCCGAATCCGTTCGGCGTCTTGATCTCACCACCGTCGAAGTAGGCGTCGAAGCCTTGCACGCCAAGCACTTTCAGTCGCCACGCGGCGGCGCCGGGAAAGTCCGTCACGCCGTCGAGCACGCTCACCACCAGCCGGGAACCATCGGGCGCGCCGAGCACCGCGGTGCTGTCGTCCCCCGTCGGACGGCGTTGCCAGCCTGCGACGCCGGCGAAGCTGACCGAGTCGGGCGCAACGCCCGGCGCGGTCAACACGATCTCGGTGCCCGGCGCGACCGGCGTCTCCCTGGTCGGCACGAGCGCGGCGAGCGCCGACGGGACCGCGATCAGCGCACCGACCACCGCAAGGACCAGGACGGCCGGCTTCCACTCCGTGCGGCTCGGCATGCTCATGCCTGTGCTCCCTCGGCGTGCTCACTCGTTGGCGCTCCCCTACCGAGAAACTGCCACCGACCAGCGGTGCAGCCGGCTCCACGATAAAGGAGACCGCGCGGATCCCGACGGAACGCGGCCGCTGCGCAAAAGACCGTAAACAATCCGTAAACCGGGTCGAGCAGAGTGAACTCACACCAAGAACGGCGGCTGAGAATCAACCGCCCCCTCGAAAGGAACACCTCATGCGCAAGCTCCTGCTCCAGGTCCAGACCACCGTCGACGGCTACATGGGTGGCCCGGCGGGCGAAATGGATTGGATGTCGTTCAACTGGTCGCCGGACGTCGGCAACTACATCGCCGCGATGACCGCCGATGTGGACACGATCGTGCTCGGCCGCAAGCTGGCCGAGGGATTCATCCCGGTCTGGGAGTCGCGCCCCGAGCACGAAGACGACAAGACGATCGACTGGATGATCAACACCCCGAAGGTCGTCATCTCCGAGAGCCTCACCGAATCCCCATGGGCGAACGCCACCGTCGCCAACGGCGACATTGCCGAAACGATCAAGAAGCTCAAGGCCGAGCCCGGCGGTGACCTGATCGTCTACGGCGGCAGCACCCTGGTCACCTCGCTGATCGCGGCGAACCTCATCGACGAACTCCACCTCTTCGTCAATCCCGTCGCCATCGGCGCAGGCATTCCCGTGTTCGCCGCGGGCGCCTACACGCCGCTGCGCCAGGTGGCCGCGACTCCTTTCGAATGTGGCATCACCGCAATGCATTTCGCGCCGCGCGAATCCTGAGCGGGCGGCGGCGGTCGCCTGCCCGCTCCGGCAGGGCAGGCCACACGGCCACGAAACCGAGTTGCAGCGGCGGTATCGCTGCTGTTGTCTGGGAACAATGGCGCACATAGATGTCACCGATGTCGACTACTTCCTCCCCGACGGGCGTCAGCTGCTCAACGGGGTGAGCTTTCGCATCGGTGACGGGGTCAAGGCCGCCCTCGTCGGGCCGAACGGCACCGGCAAAACCACCCTGGTCCGGATCATCGCCGGTGATGCCGCCGCCGACGAAGGCGCGGTCACGCGGTCGGGGTCGCTGGGAGTGATGCGGCAGTTCATCGGTCAGGTGCGCGACGATTCGACGGTCCGGGATCTACTGCTCTCCGTCGCCCCGCCCGCCATCCAGCAGGCCGCCGCGGCGCTCGACGCCGCCGAGAACGCGCTCATCGAGCAGGACGAGGAGCGCACCCAGCTGGTGTACGCGCAGGCCCTTTCGGACTGGGGCGATATCGGCGGGTACGAGATCGAGTCGTTCTGGGACACGGTGACCACTGCGGCCCTTGGCATTTCGTTCGACCGGGCGAAGTGGCGGGCGGTGCACACGATGAGCGGCGGCGAACAGAAGCGGCTCGTGCTCGAGGCCTTGTTCGCCGGGCCCGACGAGCTGCTGCTGCTCGACGAGCCGGACAACTACCTCGACGTGCCGGGAAAACAGTGGCTGGAACGCACGATCAGCGCCTCGCCGAAGTCGGTGCTGTTCGTCAGCCACGATCGGGAACTGATCGCCAACGCGGCCGGGCGCATCGTCACCCTCGAACCCGGTGCGAGCGGTGCGATGTCCTGGGTGCACGGCGGCGGGTTCGCGACCTATCACCAGGCGCGCGACGATCGCAACGCGCGGCTGGAAGAACTGCGCAAACGCTGGGACGAAGAGCGGGTCAAACTGCGTGCGCTGGTCTTGCGGCTGCGGGAGAAGGCGAAGTTCAACGACGGCGTCGCGGCCCGCTATCAGGCGGCCCAAACCAGGCTCGCGAAGTTCGAAGAGGCAGGTCCGCCGGAAGCAGTTCCGTTGCGGCAGAACGTGTCTGTGCGCCTGCACGGTGGCCGCACCGGCAAGCGCGCCCTGGTCTGCACCGACCTCGAGCTCACTGGTTTGATGCGTCCCTTCACCACCGAGATCTGGTACGGCGACCGCCTCGCGGTCCTCGGCTCCAACGGCTCAGGCAAGTCGCACTTCCTGCGTCTACTCGCGGCGGGTGGCACCGACCCGGACACCGAACATCGTCCCATCCAGGCGCTCGACCTCGCCCCCGTGCCGCACACCGGCACCGCGACCCTCGGCGCCCGCGTCCGGCCCGGCTACTTCGCCCAAACCCATTCGCGCCCAGACCTTTCCGGCAACACACTGCTGGAAATCCTGCATCTGGGCAACGAGCACCGCGACGGCATGGGCCGGGAGGCGGCGAGCCGCGTCCTCGACCGTTACGGCTTGGCCCGCGCCGCCGAGCAGCGCTACGACGATCTCTCCGGCGGCCAGCAGGCCCGCCTGCAGATCCTGCTACTCGAGCTCTCCGGCGTCACCATGCTCCTGCTCGACGAACCCACCGACAACCTCGACCTGCACTCCGCCGACGCGCTGGAACAGGCACTGGCCGAATTCGCGGGCACCGTCATCGCGGTCACCCACGACCGCTGGTTCGCCAAGGCCTTCGACCGCTTTCTCGTTTTCGGCTCCGACGGCAACGTCTACGAGAGCGAAACGCCGGTATGGACCGAAGCCCGAGTAGAACGCGCCCGCTGAGTTCTGGCGTAACTATTCAGTAGCTCGGCGCACAGTGCGTCTGTCTGATTCCGTGCGCAGAACGTGGTGTTCGTCACGAGATCGCTGTATCTGATCAGGCGAAGTTCGCAGTACCGTGTCACTGCCATACGGAAGTAACTCAGCTGTCGAACGAGGTAGGGCCATGGTCAAGCGGATACGTGCACTTGCCGTCATATTGCTGGCCACCGTGGCCTGCCTGGCGGTGGCGCCCGCCGCGGGTGCTGATGAATCCGGCGCGGGCTCTTCGGCTGCCGGCGCGTTGCAGGCCGACGGCCGGTGCGTCATAGACCGCGCCAACCCCGCCGTCACGGTCGACTCGTTGCGGTTCCACTGCACAACCGCACAGGCAGACGCGCTCTTTCTCGCTGCGGCACCGGGCGAACGACCGCAGGGCCGCCAACGTTTCTGGGTCCTGCCCGCAGTCCACGTCCTCGGAGCGCCCATCCCCTACCCCTTCGGCCGGGCGTGGGCGGCATCGGAAGGCGTTCTCGGCGACTCCCTGACCTTCGCCCCCGGCCCCGGCAAACGGGACTGGTGCTACAAGAACTACCGCGTCGGCGGCCAAGACACCGGCGGGCCGGTCGTCCCCGGCCGCTCCTACGCCGACAACAAACCGTCCTGGACCATCGACTTCTCCGCCGACTTCGTCGGTGTCCCGATCAGCTACCACGAGTTCCGCCAGATCGCCCCCGGCGTCTGGCTCGGCTGGTCCTACTTCCTCCAGGGATGGAACCCCAGCCCAGACCTCCCCATCCACGGCAGCTACGTCATCACCGAGTAGCGGCCCTTCGACTCGTCGGCACCGTCGATGAAGGTCAACTTCTTCGCCCTCAGCGAACGGTGGGTGGATGCGGAACAAAGCAGGTGGGGGTGGGGTTGAGTTGGTATCGCTCAACTTTTGGAAGGGTCGAACTCGTGACTACACCTCAGAACTTGCCGGTGCTGTTCCTGACCGATCCGATCGTGCTGCCGGGCATGGTCGTGCCCATCGAACTGGACGAATCGGCGCAGGCCGCCATCGACGCCGCGCGCGCCGCGAAGACCGAGGCCGTGCTGCTCGCGCCGCGGCTGACCGAGGGCTATGCCTCCTACGGCGTGGTCGCCACCATCGAACAGGTCGGACGGATGCGCGGCGGCGCACCGGCGGCCGTGCTGAAGGCCGAGCGGCGCGCCAAGATCGGCCACGGGGTCACCGGCCCCGGCGCCGCCCTGTGGGTGGAGGCCGAGCCGGTCGAGACACCCGCGGCGGACGGCAGGACGAAAGAGCTTGCCGCCGAATACAAGAAGCTTGTCGTCTCGGTGCTGCAGCGCCGCGAGGCCTGGCAGATCATCGATGCGGTCAACCAGCTGACCGATCCGTCGGCGATCGCCGACACTGCGGGGTATGCCCCGTACCTGTCGAACGAGCAGAAGCGAGAACTGCTCGAAACCCCCGACGTCGTCCAGCGGCTGCAGACCCTGATCGAGTGGACCAAGGACCACATCGCGGAGGCCGAGGTCACCGAGAAGATCAGCGACGACGTGCGCGAGGGCCTGGAGAAGAGCCAGCGCGAGTTCCTGCTGCGCCAGCAGCTCAACGCGATTCGCAAGGAACTCGGCGAGGACGAGCCGGACGGCGCCGACGACTACCGCACCAGGATCGAGCAGGCCGATCTGCCGGAGAAGGTGCGCGAGGAGGCGCTGCGCGAGGTCGGCCGGTTGGAGCGGGCCAGCGATCAGAGCCCGGAATCCGGCTGGATCCGGACCTGGCTCGACACCGTGCTCGAACTGCCCTGGACGGTGAAAACCACCGACAGCACCGATGTTTCGGCGGCGCGCGCGGTGCTCGACGCCGATCACCACGGCTTGGACGAGGTGAAGGACCGCATGGTCGAGTACCTGGCGGTGCGGTCCCGGCGGGCCGCGCGTGGCCTCGAGGTGGTCGGCGGCCGCGGCTCCGGCGCGGTGCTCGCGCTGGTCGGTCCGCCCGGCGTCGGCAAGACCTCGCTCGGTGAGTCGGTGGCGCGCGCCATGGGCCGCAAGTTCGTCCGGGTCGCCCTCGGCGGCGTGCGCGACGAGGCCGAGATCCGTGGTCACCGGCGTACCTATGTCGGCGCGCTGCCCGGCCGGATCGTCCGCGCCATCAAGGAGGCGGGTTCGATGAATCCCGTTGTCCTGCTGGACGAGATCGACAAAGTCGGCTCGGATTTCCGCGGCGATCCCGCGGCCGCGCTGCTCGAGGTGCTCGATCCGGCGCAGAACCACACGTTCCGCGACCACTACCTGGATCTGGATCTCGACCTGTCGGATGTGCTGTTCATCGCCACCGCGAACGTGATGGAGACCATCCCCGGCCCGCTGCTGGACCGGATGGAATTGATCACCGTCGACGGCTACACCGAGGACGACAAGGTCGCCATCGCTCGCGACTTCCTGGTGCCGAGGCAGCTGGAACGCAACGCGTTGACCGCCGACGAGGTGACCGTCACCGACGCGGCGTTGCGTGAGATCGCCGCGAACTACACCCGGGAGGCCGGGGTGCGGCAGATGGAGCGCCTGATCGCAAAGGCGTTGCGCAAGGCGGCGACTCGCCTGTCCGAGGGCGGAAACGTCTCGACAGCAGACGAATTCGACGCGGTGGTGGCGAATCTCGGCTACGACCCCGACCTCGGCTACGACGCGCTGGTCAAGTCGGAGAGTGCTGCGGCGCCAGTGGATTCCGGCACCGAGAGCAAGTCCCTCACCATCGATTTCGGTGATCTGAAGGACTTCCTGGGCCGTCCCCGCTTCACCCCTGACTCGGTGGAACGCACCGCCGTGCCGGGTGTGGCGACCGGTCTCGCGGTCACCGGACTCGGCGGCGATGTCCTCTACATCGAGGCCAACGGCGCGGAGGGTGAGCGCTCGCTGACGCTGACCGGTCAGCTCGGCGACGTCATGAAGGAGTCCGCGCAGATCGCGCTGACCTACGTGCGCTCGCACCTGGAGGAGATCGGCATCGAGGCGTCGGTGCTCGATCGCAATATCCACGTGCACTTCCCGGCGGGCGCGGTCCCGAAGGACGGGCCGTCGGCGGGCGTGACCATGGTCACCGCGCTGGTGTCGCTGGCACTGGGCAGGCAGGTGCGTGCCGATGTCGGCATGACCGGCGAGGTCACCCTCAACGGTCGGGTGTTGCCGATCGGCGGCGTGAAGCAGAAGCTGCTCGCCGCGCAGCGCGCCGGGTTGAAGACGGTGTTCATCCCGGCCCGCAACGAGCCGGACCTGGACGACGTCCCTGCCGAGGTGCTTGCCGCCCTGGATGTGCGTCCCGTTGGTGACGTGGCCGAGATCTTGGCCTACGCCATCGAGCCGGTCGCCGAACCGGCGTTGGACGGCCCGGCCTTCGCGGCCACGGCCTGACCTGCTCGACAAGGGCCGGGTACCTACGGGTGCCCGGCCTTTCGGCATTTCTGTGTGCTTGTAATCGTCGTGCAAGGCCGGTGCAAGCGGGGACGCACAGGATCGGAACATGACCTCGACCCAGCAAGTTCCCGTTCTCATCGTCGGCGGTGGCCTGGTCGGACTGTCGGCCGCACTGTTCCTCGAATACCACGGCGTCGCGTTCGTGCTCGTCGAGAAGCGGACCCGGCCTTCGGTGCTGCCGCGTTCCCGTGGTGTGCACACCAGGACCGTCGAGTTGTTCCGGCAGATCGGCATCGACGCCAGGCTGCAGCGTGCGGCCGAGACGGTGTTGAAGTCGGGCCGGTTCGGCGGTGCCAGCCGGGGCGCCACGCTGGTCGACGCCGAATACCTCGACCTCGGTCGGCTCCGCAGCGAGCTGACGAATGCCGAACCGAGCCCGTCGGGCTTCTGCTTCCTGCCACAGGTGTTGCTCGAGCCGCTGCTCGTCGAGGTGGCCGTGGAACGCGGCGGCGACCTGCGGTTCGGTGTCGAACTGCGGGAATTCGAGGCCGACGACACCGGCGTCACCGCCACTGTGCGCGATCAGGCGGGCGGCAGCGCAACCATCCGGGCCGACTATGTGATCGCGGCCGACGGTGCGGGCAGCCCGCTGCGGGAGGCGCTCGGCATCACCGGGTGGGCGCTGCCGCCGACCCACCACTACATCAATGTTTTCGTCAGGGCCGACCTGACCGGGGTGCTGAACGGTCGCACCTTCAGTCAGTGCGAGATCAGCAACGACGACGTGCGCTGTCTTGTGCTGTCGAAGAACAACACCGACGAGTGGTCGTTCCACCTCGAATACGATCCTGCCGCAGAATCTTTCGCCGACTATCCCGCTGAGCGCTGTGCCGAGCTGGTGCGGGCCGCGATCGGCGTGGCCGGTGTCGCGGTCGACGTGGTGGAGCGAAGCGCTTGGGACACCGGGGTATTCGTCGCGGACGAGTACCGTCGCGGCCGGATCTTCCTGGCAGGCGACGCCGCGCACAGTCACGCGCCGTGGGGCGGCTTCGGCGCCAACACCGGAATCGCCGACGCGCACAACCTGATCTGGAAACTGGCGACGGTGCTGTCCGGCACCGCCGGTCCTGCGCTGCTCGACAGCTACCAGCTGGAGCGGCGACCACAGGCGATCGTCGGTGCCGAGCAGGCCCGCCTCGGCACCGATTTCGACACCCGCTACGGCGTCGAAACTCCGGACAACGCCGCGGATCTCGCGCGTCGCATCGATGTCGGCACGGTGATGACCAAGTACCGATACGCCTCGGCCGCGGTGGCGGGTGGCGCGAGCACGCCGCATGTGGAGCGATTGACCGGCCAGGTCGGCACACGGGTGCCGCACACGTGGATCGATCGCGCGCAGCGGATCTCGACACTGGATCTCTGCGGACCCGGCTTCGCGCTGCTGGTCACCGGCGCGTCGGCGGCCTGGCGGGATGCGGTCTCAGCGGCGCAGTGGGACACCGGGATCGACATCACCGTGCACGCGCTTCCGATCGCCGAATGGGCGGACCACACCGGCCTTTCCGAGGGCGGTGCCTTGTTGGTGCGGCCGGACGGGTTCGTCGCGGCACGGTCCGACGAAGGACTGGCGCCGTCGACGCTTGCGACCACACTTCGGGCCGTGACCGGCGGATCGCCCAGTGATGTGCGGACTTCCGATGACGCAACAGTGGACGCCTGACCCGGGCAACCCCTCGTGCCCGGGTGGCTCCTACTTCGCGCCGTTGCCGCCGAGTTCGCGGTCGACGGTACGTGCAGTACCCTGCGCCACCGCACACAGCACCGACGTGCCGTCGGCGCGCTCGGCATAGATGTCGCAGCGGACCACGGCTTGGCGGCGGGTCGCCCCGCTGACCGTGGCCTCGGCCCGCAGCCGAATACCCGCGGCCGGACGCAGATACGTAATGGTGAAGCCACTGGTGAGCACGTTCGCGCCGAGCGCGGTGCCCGCGGCGAAGGTGAGCGCGTTGTCGGCCGCGTAGGCGAGCACGCCGCCGTGCACGAGGCCGAACTGCTGCCCGAGCTCGGGGCGGATCGGGATCGCCAGTGTCACGCAGTCGGCGCCGAACTCGGCGATCTCGGTGCCGACCAGCGTGGCGAAAGGCTGTGCGGCGAGGACCTTTTCGGCGAGGTCGCGGTCGATGGTGGTGGCGTTCACGAGTTTCCTGTCGTTCGAGACGCGGACAGCGTCGACCACGCGGCGTCGGCGAGTTCGTCGGCGACAACGCTCGGCGAGGCGAGCATGTCGCCGCTCAACCACTGCCGCGAGTACTCCTGCGCAGGCCCGAGCCACAGCGCGTACACCAGGTCGAGGCTGAGATCGCGCACTGCCCCGTAGCCGGCGTGCATGCGCCACCAGCGCGCGACGTTGCGCATGAATTCGCGGTTGCTGTCGCTCTCCCGCACTCCCGGCGGCCTGGCGGAGGTGAGTACCTGTGCCCGGTATTGGTTTTCGGCGATCCAGCGCAAGTGTTCGCGGACACCGGCGGTGACCCCTTCGTGTGCGTCGGCGCTGTCGCCGACGACTGCCCAGAAATGCCGTTGGTAGTCCGCGAGTGCGTGCTCCCATACCTGCCGATACAGATCCGCCTTGTCCGGAAAGTGGTGGTAGAGGGCGCCGACGCTGGCACCCGCGGCCTCGCGGATCTGCGCGAGCGTCGCGTCCAACGCCCCGCGTTCCGCGAACTGCCGCTCGGCCGCCATCAGCAACCGATCTCGAATCTTCACATCCAGAATATAATTCTGTTCTCTGACCAGCACAAGATGCTGCTGGATCGCGTGCGGCCCCGAGCCAGACGGCTCCCCACTGGTGCGGACAGCGCGACACCTCCCGGCGCTATTTCACGGCTACAGTGCGCACCGATAGTTTCCCCGGCCACTGCGACAGGAATCTCGATGAGCGGGACTGGCGGCCGCGAAATCATCGCGAAAATGTTCCAGGTAACCAAGCGCCTGACCGCCGCGATCGTCGACAAAGCCGAGCCGCGAATCAGCGAAAAATACCACGAAGTTCCGAACGCGATACGGGACGGCCTTAAACGGGTCGAACACAAAGACGCGCAGTTCGTATCCGAGTTGGACAAGATCGGTCCGGCGGCGCGCATTGGCCACGGAACACACGCTCCCGAGCAGTCAGACGCACCCCTGCTCGTCGCGGACGAGCTCGACAGATTGCACCACTCGGGCGCCCGAGCACGATGGGCGAACTTTCATTCGGCGGAGGTGCCGCGGCGGGAATTCGAGGCTTGGATAACGTCGCCGACCGAAGGACCGCTGCCAGCCCTGCACCCGGACTCTGCGATGAATTGCTGGGAAATGATAGGGCGAGTCGGAGTCGTGGTGGGCGTGGTTACTCACGCTCAGCTGCACAGACTTTATGAGCCAGTTTCCAAGCACCGGCGGAGGTGGTGGGTTGGCTGGCCGAAGAATTGGGCAGATGACATGGCGCGGGAACTCCTTCCGCATGGGAAGCGGCGTTACGTTCCCGGAGATCCCGCCGGTCCGCAACCACAGCGCGGCGATGTGGTCATGTGGGGGAACGGCAACCATGTAGTGGTGGCGACCGGGCGCATGAGCGATGACGGGTCTCCTGAGGTGTACTCGTTCTGGCCACCTCCGAAGGACCCGCTGACCAAGGACCCGGCCACCGGGTCCTGGGGCGCGGTGACCGATGCCGTCCAGATTTCGAGCATCGACAGATTGACTCCCTTCCTCAGAAAAGACACCAAATATGCTGAGCCGTCGCCCGAGGTTTGGTTCGGGCGGGGGCCGTGGTAGCCGGGGATCCTCGTTGGTGGTTCTGGACTGTGCGAGGTCGTGCTCTCGCAGACGGATATCGGCGCGGAAATGCGCACCTGTCACCCCGGTGCGGTATGACGGACACATGGCCAGATGGCTGTTGCATGTCGATCTCGATCAGTTCCAGGCCGCGGTGGAGTTCCGTCGGCATCCGGAGCTGCGCGGCCTGCCGGTCATCGTCGGCGGCAACGGCGATCCGACCGAGCCGCGCAAGGTGGTCACCTGCGCGTCCTACCCGGCGCGGGCGTTCGGAGTCCGGGCGGGCATGGCCTTGCACAGCGCTCAGCGCAAATGCCCGGAAGGTGTTTTCCTGCCGCTGGACATGACCACCTACGAGGAGGCGTCCGACGAGGTGATGGCGCTGCTGCGAACCTTCCCCGGGCGGGTGGAGGTGTGGGGCTGGGACGAGGCGTTCCTGGCCACCGATACCGACGACCCGGAGGCATTGGCCCGCGAAATCCGCAGCGCCATCGAGAAATTGGATCTCACCTGCGCGATCGGCATCGGCGACAACAAGCTCACCGCCAAACTCGCCACCGGCTTCGCCAAGTCGATCGGCAAGTCCGCCGCCGCCCAGCCCACCGACGCGGGCGCAGCCGCAGGCATCTTCCGGCTCACCGCGGCGAACTGGACCGAGGTGATGGCGCACCGGCCGACAAATGCCTTGTGGGGCATCGGATCCCGGATCGCCGCCCGCCTCGCCGACCTCGGCATCGACACCGTCGCCGACCTGATGGCGGCCGACCGGCATCGCCTCGCCGCCGAGTTCGGCCCGAACACCGGCCCCTACCTCTGGGTCCTCGGGCACGGCAAGGGCGACACCGACGTGACCACCGAACCCCGAGTCCCGGTGGGCCGCAGCAAGTCCGAGACCTTCCCACACGACCTCACCGAGCGCGCCGACATCCGCGCCCAGGTGGCCCGCCTCGCCACCGAGGTCGCCGAGGAGATGGCCGAGGCGGGCCGGGTCGGCACCAGAGTCTCGGTCACCGTGCGCACCAACACCTTCTACACCCGAAGCAAGCAGGAAAAGCTGTCAGCGCCGACGATCGATCCCGCCGAGATCAGCGAAACCGCGCTCCGCATCATCGACAGGTTCGAGCTGGACCGACCAGTTCGGCTGCTCGGCGTTCGCCTCGAACTCGTCCCCGAATAGTTCGCCTCGCCTCCCCCGCGGATCCGCCCGGCGGAGCGTCGACGCTCGTATGCTCGTCCGCATGGAGTTCAGGGCGATGGTGGCGCATGAATCGGACGGCGGGATCGTTCTCACCAAACAGGAGGTGGGCGAAGACTTCCTCGGGCCTGGTGACGTGACGATCAAGGTGCACTTCTCCAGCGCGAACTTCAAGGACGGGCTGGCAATCACCGCGGGTGGCGGAGTGGTCCGCAAGTACCCGATCATCCCGGGTATCGACATCACCGGCGAGGTGGTCTCCTCCGAGGACGACGATTTCGCCCCCGGTGACCTCGTGGTGGCGCACGGCTACGACATCGGCGTTTCGCACAACGGCGGTTTCGCCGAGTACGCCAGGGTGCCTGCGGACTGGGTGGTCAAGCTCGACGGACTCAGCCCGCGCGACGCCGCGGCACTCGGCACCGCTGGCTTCACCGCCGGGCTGAGCGTGCAGTCCCTGCTCGACCGGGGACTCACCCCGGACACGGGCGCGGTGCTGGTCACCGGCGCGACCGGCGGCGTCGGCAGCGTGAGCGTCGACATCCTGTCCGGCCTCGGCTTCGAGGTCATCGCCTCCACCGGCAAGACCGACGCGGGCGACCTGCTCGCCGAGCTCGGCGCCAACGAGGTGATCGGCAGGCTGCCCGAGGACCCGGACGCCAAGCCGCGGCCGCTGGCCAAGGCGCGCTGGGCAGGCGCCGTCGACAGCGTCGGCGGCAAGTCGCTCGCCTACATTCTCAGCGCCATCGGCTACGGCGGCGCGGTCGCGGTGAGCGGCCTGACCGGCGGCTCCGGCCTGCCGACCACGGTCATGCCGTTCATCCTGCGCAGCGTCGCATTGCTCGGCATCGACTCGGCCTACGTCCCGATCGAGAAGCGTCGCGAACTGTGGACCCGCCTCGGCAACGAGCTGCGCCCGCAACACCTTTCGACGCTGACGCACGTCGCTCCTGTCACCGAGGCGGCCGAGGTCCTCGCGACCATCCAGGGCGGCAGTCACACCGGGCGCACTGTCTTCAGTGTGCTCGGCGAATTCTGAATCAACCCACGACCCTCGACACCGACAACCGGCCCGATCGGCATGTGCCGATCGGGCCGGTTTCGGGTGAATCCTGTTGCGCTACTTCACCAGCGCCGCCTCTTCGATCCCCTCGGCCTGCGCAGGCTTCTTGTTGCGCATGACGAACAGGGCGACGATCGCGCCGGACAGGATGCCGGCACCGCCCGCGAGGAAGCTGGCCGACATGGCCGAGGTGAACGCTTCCCGTGCCGTACTGAGAAGTGCGCTGTCGCCGGTGGCGGCGGCCAGCGCCAGCGCATCGCTGATCGAGTGCTTGGCGATTTCGGGCGCCGAGTCGGGCATGGTGCTGGTGAACGTGCTGGACAGGATGCTGCCGAGGACCGCGATGCCGAGGGCGGCGCCCGCCTGCTGAATGGTGTCGTTCAGCGCCGAGCCGACGCCCGCCTGCTCCGTCGGCACCGCGCTCATCAGCGCGGCGATGGCCGCGGGCTGTGCGAGGCCCGCACCGGCGCCGAGCACCACCAGCGCGAGGGCGAGCATGCCGAAGCCGCTGTCCGCGGACAGGCTCGCCAACAGGCCGAGGCCGACGGTCGAGATGAGCATGCCGGTGACGGCGAGCGTGCGGTTGCCGACCTTGGTGCCGAGACCGGCGCCGAGTCCGTTGCACACGATGGAGGCGAGCATCATCGGGATGAACGCCAGCCCGGCCTTGGTCGGTGAGTAGCCGAGCACGAACTGCAGGTATTGGGTCAGCACCAGCAGCAGACCACCGTTGGCGACCTGGACCAGGGTCAGTGACAGGCTGCCGCCGGAGAAGTCGCGGTTGCGGAACAGCTGCAGCGGCACCATCGGATGCTCGACGCGGGTCTCCCACACCAGGAAGGCGACGAGCGCGACAACGGCGATGGCGAGCGTGATCAGCGTCGACGCGTGATCGAAACCGGCATTGGGGAATTCGATGATGGTCCACACCAGCGCGGTCATGCCGATCATGGAGAGCACCGCACCCGGCACGTCGGGCTTGGTCCACGGTCCCTTGGACTCCGGCATCAGCACCAGCGCGGCGATGATGGCGACGGCGGCGACCGGGATGTTGATCAAAAACGCTGCGCCCCACCAGAAGTGGGCGATCAGCACGCCGCCGAGCACCGGGCCGCCGACCAGGCCGAGCACCGAAGCGGCACTCCAGAAGCTCATCGCCTTGCGGCGTTCGTCGTCGTCGAACACGGTGATCAGGATGGACAGCGTGCTCGGAAGGACAAGCGCGCCACCGATTCCCATCACGATGCGGGCGATGATCATCTCGATCGGGCTCGTCGCCAGCGTCGCGCCGAGTGAGGCGACGCCGAACAGGACGAGGCCGATGAGCATCACCCGGCGCCTGCCGAACCGGTCGGCGAGGCTGCCCGAGGTGAGCAGCAGACCGGCGAAGACCAGGATGTAGGAGTCCAGGATCCACTGGATGTCTTGCGCACTCGCGTTCAGATCCTCGGCCAGCGGCGGCACTGCCACGGCGAGCACGAAATTGTCGATGACCAGGACCAGCGCGCTGAGACACAGCACGATCAGAATCCACCAGCGTTTCGGGTTGCGGGTGTCCGTCACGTCCATCGGAAGCTCTCTTCTCACAGTGTTGCGTACGACGTTTGCTTGATGCGAACAATGTACGCATCAATTCATCGCGTTCGCAAGTGCGAACATCGTGCGCTATGCTCGCTGCAACGGAAGGAGTCGCGATGCCCGCGGAGAAACAGCAGGTCGGATCGGTGTGGACGCGCCCGCGGCGTGGCAGGGAACAGCCTGCGCTGACCAGGGAGCACATCGTGACCGAGGCCGTCGCCCTGCTCGACGCCGAAGGCATGGAGGCGCTGACCATGCGCCAGCTCGGCACCCGGCTCAATGCCGGCGCGACCTCGCTCTACCGGCACGTCGCCAACCGCGACGAGCTCATCGAGCTGGTCGTCGACGAGGTCTACGGCGAGATCAGGGTTCGTGCGATCACCGATGGGGCGGAATGGCGCTCGGCCGCCGAGGACTGCGCCGAAAGCGTGCGCGCGATGATCCTGCGCCATCCATGGATGGCTTCGACGCTGGGCCAGGTCGGGCTGTCGTACCTCGGCCCGAACGTCATGCGGCTCAACGACGGCTTGGTCGGGATGTTCGAGGTGGGTGGGTTCCCCGCGCAGGAGGCGAGCGATGCCATCAGCGCGCTGATGAGCTATGTGATCGGGATGGGCATCACCGAGGCCGCCTGGCTGGCCATGCTCACCAGGTCCGGGCAGACGGAGCAGGAATTCGTGGCACAGCTGCGACCGGCGGCCGAGGCTGCGGCGAAGGACTATCCGCGATTCCAGCAGGACGATTGGGACAGCGACCCGATCGAGCGTCGCGACCGGAAGTTCCGCTACGGCCTGGTCCGGATCCTGGACGGGCTCGAGGCACGGCGCAGCTGAGCCGGCCTGTCAGTGCCAGGTGTGATCGGTCAGCGGGGTGCGCGGGCCGAACTTCGGCTTGTGCGCCTGGCCGCTGATCTCCAACAGGCGCACGGCCCGATAACGGTGCGGCCGAAGCGGTTCCAGGTATTCGACCATGGTGTCGTCGTCGATCGGATGGCCGAGCAGGGTCCAGCCGACGACCGCAGCGAGGTGGAAATCGCCGACCGACAACGCATCCGCGTCGCCGAAGGCGCGCTGGGCGATCTCGGCGGCGGTCCACACGCCGATGCCGGGGATCGTCCGCAGCCTGCGGGCGGCTTCGGCCGGGTCGACATCCGCCGCGCGCTCCAGTGAGTCCGCCACTCTGGCGGCGCGCACGATCGTCTGGGCGCGCTGCGGGCCGACGTTGGCGCGATGGAACGCCCAGGACGGCACCCGCCGCCAGGTGTCGGCGTCGGGCGGCAGCCGCAGGCCCTCCGGCGCCGGGCCTGGTGCGGGATCGCCGAACTGCCGCACCAGCTTTCGCCACGAGGTGCGGGCCGAGATGGTGTGCACCTTCTGCTCGAGCACCGCGGGGACCAGCGCCTCGAAGACCAGGCCGGTGCGCAGCATCCGCAGTCCGGGGAACCGGCGATGCGCCTCGACGAGCTTGGGATGGTCCGGGACGAAGTTGCCCACGTCCTCGTCCAGGCAGAGCATGTGGTCGAGCCCGTCGAGGAATTCGCCTGCGCCGGGGCCCCACGCCTGCGCGTGCACCGCGCACGGGCCGGACTGGGTCAGCCGGTAGGTGACCGGCCCGGTCGACATGCGGGAGGCGTGCCAATGCGCGCCGTCGCCGGTTGTACGGTGGCACGGATCGCCTGCGCCGCGGCGCAGCGGGGCGATGGTGCTGGCGAGGTCGATCGGACGGTCGGACGTCACGGTCCTGGTCGGACCGGTGGGGTCAACTACCGGCTCGACCGTCGCGTTACGCATCGGTTCATTCTGCCTGACGGGGTGGTGTGGAATGTCCGGTACTCCACTGTTGGTCGGCAAGCTCCTCGCGCCCAACGTAATTCGACGTTATTCGATGCCGATTCTGCATCAATGCAGTTCGCCGGTATTTTGTAACGCGACGAATAAGAGTGGCGATATTGGTGCGATCGGCAAACAGCTGGCAGTCGCCACATGGAGGTATTCATGATCACCAACGTGCTCAACTGGTTGCTCAACGCCTGGGGTGGCGTTTCCGCAGGCAGCTCGGGTTATCAGATCCCGCCGGGCACCCTGCCGTTCGGCAGCTGATCCCGGTGCACGCGCTCGCCGTGCGGTGATTCGGTGAGCGCGTGAAAGTTTCACTGGCCCAGCAGGAATTGGGCTAGATGACGGGCGGAGCGATCGGCCAGCTGGTTGGCTTGGGTGCGGCAGGAGAAGCCGTCGGCGAGGAAGACGGCCTCGTCTGCAGCGTTGCGCAGTGCGGGCAGCATGCCGTTCTCGGCTACCGCGACCGAAATGTCGTAATGGTCGCGCTGCATTCCGAAATTTCCCGCGAGGCCGCAGCATCCGGTGATTTCAGTCACATTCATACCCATTGTGGTTAACAACCGGCGATCGGCGTCGAATCCGAGAATCGCGTGGTGATGGCAATGTGGTTGCACGACCACTGTTCGCGGTGAATGTCGCAGTGGGCGCCAGTCGGGTTGTTCGGTGAGGAACTCGGCGAGCGTGCGCACGGCACGCGCGGTCGCGGCCGCGCGGGGATCGTCAGGAAACAGCTCGGGCAGATCCGCGCGCAGCACCGCGGTGCAGGACGGCTCCAAGCCGACCACGAGGCCGCCTGCGCGCACATGAGTGTCCAGCTCGGTCATGGTGGCGCGCAAGCGTTTCCTGGCGCCGTCCAACTGGCCGGTGCTGATCCAGGTGAGTCCGCAGCACACCCGGCGTTCGGGAATGCGGACCCGGTAGCCGAGTGACTGCAGCAATTGTGCTGCGGCCAGGGCTATTTCGGGGTCGAAGGCATCGGTGAAGGTGTCGATCCACAGCATGACCTCGGGCAGGCGCGCCGTGGGGTCGGCGGACGCCGGGCCGGGTGCCGGAGGTGTTGCCATGGTGTCTGCGGACATGAGCTCGGGCCCCGTGTGGTCTGCGGGTATGAGCTCTGGTCCCGTGGTGTCTGCGGACATGAGCCACGGTCCCGTGGGATCGCCCGCGGGCAGCTCGCCGCCGAGGTCGCGCCAGATGCGGCGAAAGCTGCGTTCCGCCAGGCGCGGCACCTCGCGACGTGGATCAATACCCGCCGCGCGCAAGCCGATTCGGCGCAGCACCGCGACCTCGGCGATCGCGTTCGCGGTGCGGGGCAGCCTGGTCGCGGCGGCCAGCCACCGGGGCAGCCAGCCGAGGGAATAGTGGTCGAGTGGGCGTGGGCGGCGCCGATACCGGCGATACAAGGCCTCGGCCTTGTAGGTGGCGACATCGACCCCCGCTGGGCAGTCGGAACGGCATGCCTTGCAGGACAGGCAGAGATCGAGCGACTCGGCCACCGCGTCGGACGACCAGGGCAGCGCGCCCCTGACCACCTCCTGCAACACCCGCGCGCGGCCACGGGTGCTGTCCTTCTCGTCCTTGGTGGCCAGGTAGGACGGGCACATGAAGCCACCGGCGGCGCGGGTATCCGCACGGCACTTGCCGACACCGACGCAACGATGCACCGCGGTGCTCAGATCGCCGTGGTCATGCGGAAAGGCGAAGCCCGCCATCGGTATTGCCGGAATTCCGGCCACTCGCAGGTCGGCGTCGATCGGCCGAGGATCGATGAGAACGCCGGGGTTCAACACGTTCGCCGGGTCGAAAAGGGCCTTGTATCCGGCGAATACGTCGAGCACCGTGCGGGAGTACATGACGGAGAGCAGCTCCGAGCGGGCGCGACCGTCACCGTGCTCGCCGGACAGCGAACCGCCGTGGCGGACCACCAGGTCGGCGGCATCGAACAGGAAGCGCCGGAAGCGTTGCGGCGCATCGGCGATCGGCAGATCGAGGCGAACATGGATGCAGCCGTCGCCGATGT
The DNA here is from genome assembly GCF_043197455.1 of Nocardia sp. NPDC049149. NCBI lineage: Bacteria > Bacillati > Actinomycetota > Actinomycetes > Mycobacteriales > Nocardiaceae > Nocardia > Nocardia sp. NPDC049149. Next base: position 873,379 of record NZ_JBICTD010000001.1, on the reverse strand, counting down.
GGCCGTACAGCAGTCCATCCACGCCGTGTTCGGCGGTCAGGTCGGCGAAGTCGCGGAGGTAGGCGCCGAGTCGCTCCGGCGGCACCGCCGCGTCCTCCCAGCCGGGCCAGGCCGGATGTCCGTCCGCGGTGCGCCCGGCCAGGCCTGCGCCGTCCGCGCGGATATGCCAGAGTGCCGCCGCGGCAACGGGATCGGTGACGATGCGGGAGTCGAGCGCGTCGACAGTGCGGCACAGCTGTTCGGCGCGGGCCAGCGCATCGGCCTGGCTCTCGCCCGCGGACTCCACGAACAACCAGCCGCCGCCACGCGGTAGCTCGGGAACGGTGCTGCGGTGCGCGCGCACCACATCGACCAACCGTGCGTCGATGCCCTCGACCGCGGTCGGCGCGGTGGCCAGCACCGCGGCGACATTGTCCGCGGCGGTGGCGATGTCGGGGTAGCCGAGCACGGTGAGCACGGTAGATCTCGGCAGCGGCACCAGCTCGACCGTCGCGTCGAGCAGCAGACCGCAGGTGCCCTCCGTGCCGACGAACGCCTTCGCCACCGCGGAACCACGTTCCGGCAGTAGATGTTCGAGCCCGTACCCGGAGGCTTGCCGGTCGAAGCGGCCGAGCTCGGTGCGAAGCACCGCGAGATTCGCCATGGTGAACTCGGCGAGTCCCGGCAACACGGACAGGTCGTCGGACAACCTCCGCTCGGTGCCGCCGCCGTCGAGAATCCGCAACTCTCGCACCGTATCCGAGGTTCGCCCCCAGGCGACCGCGCGTGGCCCGCACGCGTTGTTGCCGATCATCCCGCCGAGCGTGCACCGATTCTGCGTCGACGGATCCGGTCCGAAGCGCAGCCCGTGCGGCCGTGCCGCCCGCTGCAATTCCGACAGCACCACCCCCGGCTGCACGTGCGCGATCCGTGCCTGCGGGTCGATGCCGATGACGCGATTCATGTGCCTGCTGAAGTCCAGCACCAGCCCGGGTCCGATCGCGTTCCCGGCCACCGAGGTCCCGCCCCCACGCGCCGTCACCGACAGCCCGTTCTCGCCCGCGAATTCGAGTGCGGCGGCCACATCCTCGTCCCCGCGCGGAAACACGACCGCCGCCGGCAACACCCGATAGTTCGACGCATCCGACGAATACTCCGCCCGCCGCCGCTGCGACCCGTCGACCTCACCCGCGATCCTGCCCCGCAGCCCCGCCACCACTCGGTTCTCGATCACTTCGTCAGCCTAGGCGTGCGGCTTTTGGGGTGGTATTTCGCTGAGCGCGGAATCGGGAACGGGTGGAAACGACTTGCTCTCAACTTTTGTTGAGGTTTTAGTGTCGGTGGGTAGGACTTTGATGGGTGGGGAGCAAGAGGGAGTGTCGACGTGAGTATCGAATCGGTGGCGTGGAGCCAGATGTACCGGCGGGCCAACGCACCGCAGGAGCAGCGGCCGTTCAGCATGGCGACGGCCAGGCGCATCCTGCGGTTCGCCGCGCCGCATCGCCGCCGGATCGGGGTGTTCCTGCTCTTCAGCGTGGTGTCGGCGCTGCTCGCGGTGGCGACGCCGGTGCTGGCGGGCCGGGTCGTCAACAACATCGTCGGCGGCGCGGCGCCACGCATCGTGGTCACCCTCGCGCTGATCATCGCCGTGCTCGCGCTCTTCGACGCGGTGCTCGGGCTCGGTATCCGCTGGCTGTCCTCGCGCATCGGCGAGGGACTCATCCTCGACCTGCGGACCGCGGTCTTCGACCACGTGCAGAAGATGCCGATCGCCTTCTTCACCCGGACGCGGACCGGCGCGTTGGTCAGCCGGCTGAACAACGATGTGATCGGCGCACAGCGCGCCTTCAGCGACACCCTCTCCGGCGTGGTCGCCAACCTGGTCACCCTGGCACTCACCCTCGGCGTGATGCTCAGCATCTCCTGGCAGATCACCATGATCGCCCTCGTGCTGCTCCCGGTATTCGTGATTCCGGCCCGCCGGATGGGCAACCGCCTCGCCGACATGCAGCGCGAGGCGGCCAAACTGAACGCCGCCATGAGCACGCAGATGACCGAGCGCTTCTCCGCGCCGGGCGCCACCCTGGTAAAACTCTTCGGCCGCCCGCACCAGGAATCCGACGAGTTCGCCCTGCGGGCAGGCCGGGTGCGCGATATCGGCGTCCGCACCTCGATGCTGCAGACCATCTTCGTCACTTCGCTCACCCTGGTGTCCGCGCTGGCCATCGCCCTCGTCTACGGACTCGGCGGCTGGTACGCCCTGCGCGGTCAACTCGACGCGGGCGCGGTCGTCGCCCTGTCACTGCTGCTGACCAGGCTCTACACCCCGCTGACGGCCCTGGCCAGCGCACGCATGGAGATCATGGCCGCGCTCGTGAGCTTCGAACGCGTCTTCGAGGTCCTCGACCTGAAGCCCCTGATCGAGGACGCTCCCGACGCGGTGGCGGTACCGGACGGCCCCGTCGCCGTCGAACTGGACAACGTGACCTTCGGCTACCCCGCCGCCGACAAGGTCTCCTTGGCCTCGCTGGAAGACGTCGCCACCTTGGACACCCGCGGCGGCGTCGAGGTACTGCACAACGTCTCGTTCCGCGCCGAGCCCGGCCAGCTCATCGCCCTCGTCGGCTCCTCAGGCGCAGGCAAATCCACCGTCGCCCAACTGGTTTCCCGCCTCTACGACGTCGACGGCGGCACGGTCCGCCTCAACGGCACCGACGTCAGAGAACTGACCACCCGATCCCTGCGCGAAACGGTCGGCCTGGTCACCCAGGACGGCCACCTGTTCCACGACACCATCCGCGCCAACCTCCTGCTGGCCCGCCCCGAAGCCACCGAGCCCGAACTCTGGGATGCTTTGCAGCGCGCGCGGTTACGCGACCTGGTCGAGTCCCTCGCCGACGGCCTGGACACCGTGGTCGGCGAACGCGGCTACCGCCTCTCCGGCGGCGAACGTCAACGCCTGACCATCGCCCGCCTGCTCCTCAAGCAACCCCGCGTGGTCATCCTCGACGAAGCGACCGCGTCTTTGGACTCCACCTCGGAAGCTGCCGTCCAAGAAGCACTCTCGGAAGCACTGGCAGGCCGTACCGCCCTGGTGATCGCCCACCGGCTGTCCACCATCCGCGCCGCCGACCAAATCCTGGTTTTGGAAGAGGGTCGAATCATCGAGCGGGGGACGCATCCTCAACTCCTGGCTGCCGAAGGTCGCTACGCCGAGCTGTACCGCACGCAGTTCGCTGAAGGGCCTACGCCTGTGGCGGCCTGACCAGATCAAAACCTCTCCGCCAGGCCAGGATCGAGGGCCAGGATCGAGGGCCAGGATCGAGGAGTGATGAGTGATCTGGGGCTGGTGAGGTTATGGGTTTTCGCGGTCAGGTCCCATTCGTGGAGCTATCGCTCCACGAATGAGACCTGGTGGCGACACGCCGTAAACGGCTCGGTCATGGTCGATGGGGCGATCTTGACACCGAGCTCTTCGAGCGCGGCACAGATCGACTCGACACCCCATCGCAGACCACCCTCGACCCGGTGGCCCTGGTGTTCGCTGATGAACCTGACGGTCAGCGCTGAGGCCGGTCCAGTTCGGCCGCGAAGAAAGCCGACGCGGCCTTCAGAATTCCGTTGGCACGCTTGAGTTCCGCGTTCTCGCGCCGCAGTCGCTTCAGCTCCGCGGACTCATCACTTGTGATACCCGCAACGACACCAGTGTCGATCTGGCCTTGACGCACCCACTTACGAACCGTCTCCGGGGTTCCGACCCCGAGCAGGTCGGCGACCGCCCTCATGGCAGCCCACTCCGACTCGTACTGTTCGCGGACCTCGACGAACATCCTCACGGCCCGCTCACGCAACTCCTGCGGGTACTTCTTCCTCGACGACACGACTCCATCCTCCTCAAGAGATGAAGTCTCCGGACATACCGGGGGGATTCATGGTTGCTGAACCTGGTTGGCGTGAGAGAAGTGGTTGCGACGCGTACTGCAACACGCACCATTTCTCTCACGCCAACACTTCAAGATCGCTTTGAAGGGCTCCGAGCTGGGCCGCCGTCGCTTGAGCTCGGGCGGCCCACACCGCCTGATCGATGTGAGAGAAGTGGTTGCTGGGCTTCATCGGCGTGAGTGAAGTGGTTGCCGCCCGCGTTGACGGGAGTGTAATGGTTGCTCACCGCCGTTGACGGGAGTCATATGGCGGCAGTACACGCCGAGACGCCCACCATTGGACTCCCGTCAACCTCCCTCGAGATCACTTCCCCGAAAATCTTTGGACCGGACCACAGCCAAGCAACCCGGTCGGGGACGAGAGAACGCGTGAGCGACTGCGGAGGTCAGCCGGGTACGGCACACGACGCCACCACGCTATCGGGTGCAAACCCCGAGACTGTCCCGCTCGCCAGGAGACCGTTCAACCCGCGGATAAACCACCACCCCAAACGCAACACGCTCTACGAAACCCGCACCAACCTCCAAAGCCGCGCCCCTCCAAAGCCGCGCCGGTCTGAGGCCGCGCCGGTCTGAGGCCGCGCCGGTCTGAGGCCGCGCCGGTCTGAGGCCGCGCCGGTCTGAGGCCGCGCCTGTCCGAGGCCGCGCCCGTTCGAGGCCGCGCCCCACGGGCCGGGTTGGGCTGCGGTCGTGCCGCTTTGGGCTCGGCGAAGGCAGAGCTCCTTCGGGTATACGGTCTCCTGACGAATGCGGCAGCCAAGGGTTTGCACTGGAGTAGCGTGGTTGCCTCGCCTGCCGTACCCGGCTGACCTCCGCAGTCGATCACGCGTCGTCCAGTCCCAGCCGGGTTACTTGGCTGTGGTCCCGTTTCGAGAGCTTTCAAGATCAAAGACCAGGATTCAAGATCAAAGACTCTCAGCCGCACACTTTCTGTCTTCCCGCACACGATTTTGCTAGCCAGATCGTGTGCGGGAAGACAGAAAGTGTGCGGGTCTGTGGGTTTCGAGATCAGCTACGTCGAAATGTTCGCGGTCGCTGCCCTCTACTGGGTGGGTTTGTCTGCGGTGCAGGTCAGGTCTTCGGTGGGGAGGGTGCCTTCGGCTAGGTAGGTGTTGATGGTGTTGTTGACGCAGGTGCTGAGGTTGGGGCGGAAGGTTAGGTGGATGCGGACGTCTTGGAGGGTGACCAGGCGGGACTCGGTCATCAGTTGGTGGAGGCGGACGCCGTGGGCGTAGGGGGTGCGTGGGTCGCCGGTGGCTTGGAGGAGGAGGGCGGGGACGGAATTGCGGACGACCGTGGGGGTTTCGACAGGGGCGGGCCAGAAGGCGCAGGGTTGGATGTTGTTTCCTAGTGCGCCGAAGACCGGTTGGGTGGCGCGGGTGTCTTCGATGTTGCGCCAGTACCAGGACGGGTCGCGGGGTGCGCCCGCGTCACCGCAGGCGATTTGGGCGAGGACGGAGTCTTCGCTTTCGCGGAGTTGCGCGACGATGGCGCGCATGCGGGTCGAGCGCGAGGCGGTCGGGGGACCGCCTGCGGCGTCGGCGATTTCGCGGACCGTCTCGGCGACGGCCACGTTCAGTCGGTAGCTGTGCAGCAGGCTGTGCAGGATGAACGGGAACCAGTGGTCGTCGATGGGGTAACCGTCGATGACGATCGGCTGACGGTGGGCCGTGCGGACCAGCTCTTCGATGGTGGCCCGCACCTGCTGTGGTGTGCCGCCGAGCCGGTACGTGTCGTCTTTGGTGGCGGCCCAGATCGCCCAGTTGTCGAGCGCGGCCTCGTCCGCCGGACCCCAATCCTGTACCAGGCCTTCCCAGTACCGGTCCGGGTCGATGTTGCTGTCCAGCACGATCCGTCCGCTGCGCTGCGGGAACATCTGGGTGAACACGGCGCCGAGATAGGTGCCGTAGGAGTCGCCGTAGTAGTCGATGGTTTGTTCGCCGAGGAGCGCACGCACCAGGTCCATGTCGCGCGCGGTGTTGCTGGTGGTGAACTGCCTGAGCATCTCCGGGTCGCGCACCACGCAACTTGCGGCCATGCCCGCGGATAGCACGGTGTCTTGCGCGAAACCGAGCAGATCCAGTCCCGCGGAATGGATCATCTCGCTGATCGGCCACCCGCAGCGCCCGGTGTGCGTGGAGTCGCCGACTCCGCGCGGATCCATGCCGATGAGGTCGTGTGTCGCGAGCACGTCCGGTGACAGCACGTCACCGAGCAGGTCGACGCTGTCCAGCCCGGACCCGCCCGGCCCGCCGGGGTTCGACATCAGGATGCCTTGCCTGCGCGCCGGATCGGTGGCGTGCACCCGCGAGATCGCCACGGTCACGGTGCGGCCGTCGGGCTGCCCGTAGTCCATGGGCGCGAGCACGTCCGCACATTCACCGCCCGCTTTGTCCAAATTCTCGACGCCGCAAGGCTTCCACTCGAGCCGCTGCTGGTAGTACCGGTCCCATCCGGTCGGCGCAGCTCCCTCGGGTACCGCGCCACTCACCGGCGCAGCCGCCATCAGGACAACGGCAACAATCGATACCGAACGCCACAACACAGTCGCCGACACGCCTCTCACACACGGATGATGCGTCGAGAACCGTAGCCGATCTCATGAGCCGATGTGCACCTACATACAACGGGACACGGCGGCCGTGACCGCTATGTCCCGTTGATCATGATTCAGAGCGGAAGCGCGCGTTCGTCGAGCACGCACCTGCCCGCTTCGACGAGCGTCGTCCTCGCCCGGCGGCGGACACGGCACCGGTCGACGGTGCAGTCGAGGTGCAGTTGCATTGCCGCATGGGCTTGTTCGGTTGTCATCACACCGGGGTCGCTCCCGCAGGCGAGCATCGCGGCCACATGCATGTTCAGGTTGGTGAGCTGCATCAGGCAACCTCCACCTGCGTCGCGCCGGCCTTCCATCGATGTCGGGTCGGGGCGACGTACTCCTCGCCCCATGACGATTGTCTGGCGGCCATGCCGAGCGCTTCCAGCGCCGTGAGTCCGACCTCGTCGGCGAGTTCGGCAACGGTGTCGAGCAACGCAGGCACCACTTCGGCAACCCGCAGTGCCGCAACGGCCTGTGCACACGTCAGGGTGCGGCCGGGAAGGTAAGAAACCACCCAGCTCCCATGTCCGACGCTGCGGGCGCGATGCGGGGTGAGATCGCTGGTCATCAAGGACGACGCAATGACATGTACAGCCATGACTCCTCGTTCCTGCGGGCGACTCCTGCTGAGTGCCCGTGGGTTTCGCGAGGGGAACAAAGATGGCGAACGGTCCCTCCGGGCATACTTCCAGCACACCATTGAACAGTGCATGAAACAACGCCCGCGATGGATATCCAAAAATTTCGCGCGAATTCCCAGCACGAAAACCAGCCGGGAGGGGAGGATTCTCCATAGTGGACGAAAGAGCCCGCTGCCCAAGCGAAGTGACGGGGAACCGAGCTTGCTGGTTGCCCCCGCCTGTCCAACGGGTGAGCAGCCGAACACAGAACGGAGCGTGCTGTGTCAGCGAGTTCGGCAAGAGCGTCAGCGAGTTCGGAGCGAGCGTCCGGCGGGTCGGAAAGACCGACCGGTACCGACAGCGCCTCCTCTACCTTACCCCGTCGTCAGCTAGGCCGGTACCTGCGCGATTGGCGCACCCAGGCCGGTCTCACCATCGCCGAGGCATCGCGGCTGATGGAGTGGGGCGCAAGCACTTTGCAGCGCCTGGAGAAGGGGCAGGCCGATCGTATTCGCACCATCGATATCCAAGAGCTGTGTCGCATCTACGGCATCCCTGACGGGCTGGCCGACGGCCTCAAGGGGCTGGCCCAGCAGGCCGCCGTGAAGAGTTGGTGGCATGCGTATGGTGACCTGATCCCCGAAAACTTCGATGTCTACGTGGGTTTGGAGGCATCGGCCCAGCAATTGAGTTCCTACCAATCGGAATTGGTGCTCGGCTTGCTGCAGACGGCGGACTACGCGACGGCCCTGCATCGTCTCGGCTATCCGGATGATCCCGCGGTCGAGTTGGAGCGTCGCGTGCAGCTACGGTTGCAGCGGCAGGCGTTGATCACCAGGAAAGCCTCGCCGGCCACCGTTGCCGTGGTGTTGCACGAGTCGGTCTTGCGCCGGGTCGTCGGTGGCGCCAAAGTGATGGCGGCGCAGCTACGACATCTTGCCGATTTGAGTACCAGTAACAATGTTTCGGTGCGTATCCTGCCGTTCGCGGCCGGCATTCCGCTCGGAGATTCAACGGGACCGTTCACGGTTCTGGAGTTCGGTACCGATAGTAAAGGACAGCCGGTAGAGCCGCCGGTGGTGTATGTGGAGGGTTTCACCGGCGATCTCTACCTCGAAAGACCGGTCGACGTGCAGCGGTACCATCGGGCACACGAGTGCCTCCAGCGCGCCGCGCTGGATATCCAAACCAGTAGACATCTGCTGCGGCAGATAGCGAAGGAGTTTGCGGCATGAGTATCGATCTGTCTGCAGCGCAGTGGTTTACGAGCACGCGCAGCGGAAGCAAGGATTGCGTCGAGGTCGCCTTCCTCGACGGTGGACGTGTCGGTGTCCGCGACAGCAAGAACCCGTGCGGACCCGCCCTGATTTTCACGCCCGGTGAATGGGACACGTTCACATCTTGTGTAACGGAAGGTGAATTCGCCGGTTCGTGACCGCGGTACCGGCAGCCAAGGAGTTCTTTCGTGAGCGAACGTAGCGAGGCGGAGTCGTGAGTATCAACAGTGGCGCGAATGTCGATCTGAGCGGAGCGACCTGGCGCAAGGCGGGTGCGGGCACCGGCAACGACAGTGTGGAGGTCGCCGTGCTGGCAGACGGGCATATCGGGCTACGCGACGGCAAGAATCCCGACGGTCCAGCGCTGGTCTTCACCCCGGCGGAGTGGGCCGCGTTCACCGCGGGCGTGCACGACGGCGAGTTCGACCGCCCGGAATAGACGCGCTCGGCCCGGCCGCGTTGAACGCGCGCCGGGCCCGGTGCCCGCCGCACCGATCGACATGATCACAAAATGGCCGAGATTCGGCCACGGCCTGGTGTTTCGCGTAAGCAACTTTCGGGTAGCCCACTTCTTGTGGACCGTGGGCTCAAAGGTTCCCACTCCCGGTACCGGAAATTACGGCCCGGGGATTGGGTGGAATGGTTGATCGTCGCACTGCTTTTCGCAGTGTCGGCGGTCGGCGTCTTCATTCTCACCGGCTCATTGCTGCCTGCGTTGCTTGTCGGCGTGCTGGTGTGGGTGGTCGCCATCGGTGTGGTGGCAATCTTGTGAAGGGTGCGCGCACCGGCCGGGAGTGATCCCGGCCGGTGCTCACCTGGTCGACGTCGATCAGGTCAACGACGAAACAGTTTGTTGCCCAACCACACCAGTGGATCGTACTTGCGATCGGCCACGCGTTCCTTCAATGGGATCAGCGCGTTATCAGTAATTTTGATATGTTCCGGACAAACCTCGGTACAGCACTTGGTGATGTTGCAGAGTCCGAGGCCTTGTTCGTCCTGCGCGAGGTCGCGTCGATCGCCCACATCGAGTGGATGCATCTCCAATTCCGCGATCCGCATCAGGAATCGGGGCCCGGCGAACGAGGTCTTGTTCTCCTCGTGGTCGCGCACCACGTGACAGGTGTTCTGGCACAGGAAACATTCGATGCACTTGCGGAACTCCTGGGACCGCTCGACATCGACCTGCTTCATCCGGTAGTCGCCCGGCTTCAGATCCGCGGGCGGCGTGAACGACGGGATCTCCCGCGCCTTCTGATAATTGAAGGACACGTCGGTCACAAGATCCTTGATCACCGGGAAGGTGCGCATCGGCGTCACCGTGATGACCTCGGCCTCGGTGAAGGTCGACATCCGCGTCATGCACAGTAGCCGAGGACGCCCGTTGATCTCGGCGGAACACGATCCGCACTTGCCCGCCTTGCAGTTCCAGCGCACCGCGAGGTCGGGTGCCTGGGTGGCCTGTAACCGGTGGATGATGTCGAGCACCACCTCGCCCTCGTTCACCGCGACGGTGAAGTCGTGCAGCTCGCCGCCGTCGAGGTCGCCGCGCCATACGCGGAATTTGGCGTCGTAACCCATCGCTACGCCTCTCGCTCTGTCGAATTCCCGACCGCGGTCGGGTGCCCGGCGACTTCGTCCGGGGTGTAGTACTTTTCGAGCTCGCCGAGTTCGAAAAGGGCGAGCAGTTCCGGCCGCATCGGAAGCTGGTCCTTCGGCGTCACTGTGACGTCAGGGATCGCATCCTTGGCCGTGCCCGGATCCACCGCGCAGACCAGCAGTTTGTTGCGCCAGTTGGGGTCCATGGACGGATGATCGTCACGCGTGTGGCCGCCACGACTTTCGGTGCGCAACAGCGCAGCCTGCGCGACACATTCGCTGACCAACAGCATGTTCTGCAGATCGAGCGCCAGGTGCCAGCCCGGGTTGAACTGGCGATGGCCCTCGACGGTGACCTGCTCGAAGCGCGCCCGCAGCTCGGCGAGCTTGGCGATCGCCTCGCGCACCTCGTGTTCCTTGCGGATGATCCCGACCAGATCGTTCATCGACTGCTGCAGGTCGGTGTGCAGTGTGTACGGGTTCTCCCCCGCGCCTTCGCTCGGCGGATCGAACGGTGCGAGCGCGAGTTTCGCGGCCTCCGTGACGTCGTCGTCGGACACCACGGGACGCTGCGCGAGCTGCTCGACATAGGCGGCGGCGCCGAGCCCGGCCCTGCGGCCGAACACCAGCAGATCCGACAGTGAGTTGCCGCCGAGCCGATTGGAGCCGTGCATGCCGCCGGAACACTCGCCTGCGGCGAACAGCCCTGGCACGGTGGCCGCCCCGGTGTCGGGATCGACCTCGACGCCACCCATCACGTAGTGACAGGTCGGGCCGACCTCCATCGGCTCCGCCGTGATGTCCACGTCCGCAAGCTCTTTGAACTGGTGGTGCATGGACGGCAGGCGCCGCTTGATCTCGTCGGCGGGCATGCGCGAGGCGATATCGAGGAACACGCCGCCGTGCGGCGTGCCGCGGCCTGCCTTGACTTCCTCGTTGATCGCTCGCGCGACTTCGTCACGTGGCAGCAGGTCCGGGGTGCGGCGCGCGGAGTCGTTGTCGCGCAACCACTGATCGGCCTCCTCCTCGGTCTCGGCGTACTGCCCCTTGAAGACCGGCGGGATGTAGTCGAACATGAAGCGCTTGCCGTCGGTGTTCTTCAGCACCCCGCCGTCGCCGCGCACACCCTCGGTGACGAGGATGCCCTTCACGCTGGGCGGCCAGACCATGCCGGTCGGGTGGAACTGCAGGAACTCCATGTTGATCAGCGTCGCCCCGGCCCGCAGCGCGAGCGCGTGGCCGTCGCCGGTGTACTCCCACGAGTTCGAGGTCACCTTGTACGACTTGCCGATGCCGCCGGTCGCCAAAACGACTGCGGGCGTTTCGAACAGGATGAAACGACCGGATTCGCGCCAGTAGCCGAACGCGCCGGAGATCCGGTCGCCGTCCTTGAGCAGTTCGGTGATGGTGCACTCGGAGAACACCTTGATCCGCGACTCGTAGTCGCCGGTCGCCGCGAAGTCCTCCTGCTGCAGCGAGACGATCTTCTGCTGCATGGTGCGGATGATCTCGAGGCCGGTGCGGTCACCGACGTGCGCGAGCCGCGGGTAGGTGTGGCCGCCGAAGTTGCGCTGGCTGATCCGGCCGTCCTCGGTCCGATCGAACAGCGCCCCATAGGTTTCCAGCTCCCACACCCGGTCGGGCGCCTCCTGGGCATGCAGTTCGGCCATGCGCCAGTTGTTCAGGAACTTGCCGCCACGCATCGTGTCCTTGAAATGCGTTTGCCAGTTGTCCTTTTCGTTGGCGTTGCCCATCGACGCGGCACAGCCGCCTTCGGCCATCACGGTGTGTGCCTTGCCGAACAAGGATTTACACACCACCGCGACGGAGTGGCCGTGTTCTCTGGCCTCGATCACCGCTCGCAGTCCGGCGCCACCGGCCCCGATTACCACGACGTCGTACTTGTGCCGTTCCACTTCTGGCATGGCCGCGAATACTCCTGGTGTTGGGGCGGATCAGTTGATGAACCGCAGATCCGAAATCGTCTTGCTGGCAACCAACATGACGTAGAAGTCGGTCAGCACGAGCGTGCCGAGAGTTGTCCAGGCCAATGCCATGTGCCGGGTGTTGAGTTTGGAGACCTGGGTCCAGAACCAGTAGCGCACCGGATGGGCGGAGAAGTGCTTGAGCCTGCCGCCCGCGATATGCCTGCAGGAGTGGCACGAGAGGGTGTATGCCCACAGCAGGATCACGTTGGCCCACAGCACGACGTTGCCGAGGCCGAAGCCGAATCCGCCGTCCTTGCCGTGGAACGCGACGATCGCGTCGTAGGTGTTGATCACCGAAACCAGCACGGCCACATAGAAGAAGTAGCGGTGCACGTTCTGGATGATCAGCGGCAGCCTGGTCTCGCCGGTGTACTTGGCGTGCGGCTCGGCGACCGCGCAGGCGGGCGGGGAGAACCACACGGCCCTGTAGTAGGCCTTGCGGTAGTAGTAGCAGGTCAGCCGGAAGCCGAGCAGGAAAGGCAGCACCACGAAGCCGAGCGGCAAGATGGCGGGCAGCTCCCCGAACGGCGTGCCGAAGTGGCTGGATCCCTCGACGCACGAGGTGCTCAGGCACGGCGAGTAGAACGGCGTCAGATAGTGGTAGTCCGGCACCCAATATGCCGTTCGCACATACGATCTGATCGTCGCGTAGATGACGAACGCAGCCAGGCCGAGCACCGTGACCAATGGCGGAACCCACCATCGATCGGTGCGCAGTGTGCGTTCTGAGATTCGGGCCCTGGTCTTGCTGAAGACGCCGGTCCCCGTTTCCGGGGTGGTGGTCGGTGCGGCACTCACAGGTGGATGCCTCGCTGTTCTGTGCGGGTGGTCATCGTTACCTCCGCAATCGAATGTGATGCCCAGCACCATACGACACGCCCGCTATCGCGCGAGCGGGGTCCCGGCATTCCCGGCCCACCCGGATGCCCGTGATTTGCGCCACACCGCTTGACGCATCCTGCGACATGGTTCCGTGGTGAACGAACCGCTAACTCTTCGAACTCGACTAAAACAGAACAAGATTCGAGAGGGGGCTTGCTAAACGAAACCTCGAGTTGAAATAACGACGCGCCGATCGTCACACGGCGGCAACAAAATTGTGGTCCTCTTTCCCGAAGATGTACCCGCTGACGTGCACTGATGTACACGTCGCAGCCGCGGCGCCCGGTCGGGCGTCGCAGCGGCAGCCCGTGCGACCACCGAAGGTTGTGCGAGCGTCGTTGATCGGCCGGGGGAAGGAGTTCCGAGGTGAGAAGAGCCGCGATTGTCGCGCCGGTCCGCACGCCGAGTGGGATCGAAGGGGGAGCGCTCTCCGGCATGCCGCCGGAGTGGCTGGCAACAACAGTGCTGTCGGCTGTGCTCGAACGGGCCGGGATCGATCCGATGCGTGTCGAAGACGTCGCGATGGCCTGCGTCGACGGCAGTCTCAGCACCGGACCGGAACTGAGCAGGCTGGCCGCGCGCGGCGCGGGCCTGCCCTTCGCCGTTCCCGGATTCCTCACCGACCGCCGCTGCGGTAGCGGCCTGCAGGCGGTGATCACCGCGGCGATGATGGTGCAGACCGGCGCCGCCGATGTCGTGGTGGCCGGCGGTGTCGAGTGTGCGACGGATGTTGTTGCGGGCCATGGCGAATCGGCGGCCGACGTCACCAATGCCGAACAGCTGGCCCGCCACTACGGGATCAGCCGCGCCGAGGCCGACGAGTTCGCGGTGGCCAGCCATCGCAAGGCTGCGCGGGCGTGGCGGCAGGGCTTGTTCGGCGCCGAGGTGATTCCCGTCGGTGTCGGCGTGCTCGATGAACCGCGCTGGTCCGATCCCGGCCAGGAAAGCACCGGCGGGCACCGGATCCTGCGCGACGAGGGCGTGCTCGACGACGTCTCCACCTACACGTTGTCGGCGCTGCGCCCGTTGCTCGCCAACGGCGTTGTCACCGCGGGCAACATGAGCGCGCACCGGCACGGCGCCGCGGCCTGCCTGGTCGTCGCCGAGGATCGGCTCGTCGAGCTCGGGCTGACCCCGATGGCGTTCCTGGTCGGCTGGGCTGCGGCCGGATGTGATTCGGGTACAGCGACTCTCGGCGCCGCGCCTGCGGTGGCGAAGCTGCTCGCACGCACCGGGTACACGCTCGACGACATCGATCTGGTCGAGGTCAACGAGGGGTTTGCGGTGGAGGTGCTTGCGCTGGCGCGGGAATGGGATTTCGATCCGGGTGACCGCCTCAACGTGAACGGGTCCGCGATCGCGCTCGGCCATCCGGTCGGCGCCACCGGCCTGCGCATCATGACCACCATGCTGCACGAACTGATCAGGACCAACGGCACTCTCGGCCTCGAGGCGATCGCGCTCGGCCATGACCACGGGATCGCGGCGCTGTTCGAGTCGGCCACGTCGACACCGATTCCAGAAACACCGCGCGGTGCCCGTTTCCATGGAGTACGACCGGCAAGACGCTTCGGCAAGCACCGCGCTTCCTGACGAACCGCCAGCCCTGTCTGGTCCGCGCCGAAAGCGTTTGGCCGACACCGGACCTCGTGGGTAGCGGCCGCGATCCGGTGACCACGCACCTCAGGCAGGGGGACCGCAGCGCAGGTCGGACACAGCACCTCGCGGGCCCACCGGCACGGCATGGGCCCGCGAAGCTCAGCTGTTCACCCCGTCGGCTGCGTTGCCTGAGGCGCTATTCGGTCCTCGGCCGGGAGTGGAACCCGAGACCTTCGTCCTGCGCGCCCATCCAGGCCGCCTCGTCGGACTTGCTGTCCGGGACGTAGATGGTCTCCTGCGGGCGGCGCGGCACCAGGGCAGGCGGCGACTGCTCGAGCTCGTCGGCGTCGATGACGAGCCGTTCGAGATCGTTCTCCAGTCGCCGCACCATGTTCGCGTCGCCATAGTGGTTCCGCAGTACGCCGATGGATTGCCGGAGCTGGCCGACCGCGAAGCGCAGTTCCGCGATTTCGCTGCGTGTCATCGATACCTCCTGTGTTCCTGGCGGACAGGCGAACTCGGTGGTAGGAGGGTCTCAGTATGGCCTTCCTTGAAGCACGCTGCACCGAGTCGTGTGAGCCACCACACAACGTGATCTCTAACACAGTACAGAAGGAATGCCGATCTGGCTCGTCGAGAAACGATGTTGGGTGGTTTGCCTGAATGTTGCCTGAAGGCAAGAGCTGACGTTCGGGTGAATCTCCGAATGTCCGCAGCCGTCGATCCGGCACGGCTCAGCAACTCTCCGGGCACGGCTCGCGGACCGCCGGGCGTCCAGCCCGCTTGCCGTGTGCCAGGCGATGCCGGTGTGCCAAGCCTCGCTCGGGTGCGGCAGGTTCGGGGTGTCCGCGTCGGGTGCGCCTCGTCCACATCGAGTAAGACCGAGCCCGCACCGGCCCGGATACACCGGCTCGGGGTATTCGACCCTCATCCGGCGACGGCGTACTCCGTCCCCGGCCCGCGCATGCTCGCGACAACCTGATCGACCAGTCCGACGATCGACAGCGCGACCTCCTCGGCCCGCTCGAAGATCACGCTGTGCCCCGCCCCCTCGAGCGGAACCAGCTGCGACCCGGCCAGCTGCGAGGCAAGCACCACCGAATGCGCGAACGGCACCACGATGTCGGCCGTGCCCGCCAGCACCAGCGCCGGAATGCTGCCGAGCCGGTGCAGGGTCGCGGTCTCGTCGAAGGTGATCAGCGAGGCGAGGAAGCTCGACATGGTCAGCAGCGGCGTCTCGTTCAGCATCGCCGTCGCCACCGCGACCATGCGCGGATTCACCCGCCTGGTACCGGAATTCGCCGCCCGCATGATCGGCTCGAAGATCCGCCGCGACATCCGCTTGGAGCCCTGCATCATCCGGGGCGCCCGCACCACCGCGACCTGCAGCGAGTTCACCGCACGCCGCTTCAGGAACCGCCCGAGTCCCACCTCGGTGAGGCCGTTCGCCGCGCCGGCGATCAGCCCGACGCCGACCACCCGGGTGCCGATCGCCTCGGGGAACTGCCTGGCATAGGCGAGCACCACCATCGCGCCCATCGAATGCCCGACCAGAATCACCGGCCCGCTCGGCACCGTCGTCCGCAGCACGGTGTCCAGGTCGCGGCCGAGCTGATCGATGGTGTACGTCGACGGATGCGCCTCGCCGGATGCACCGTGGCCGCGGTGGTCGTAGAAGACCATCCTCGTCTCCGCGCCGCTGTATTGGCCCGCCCCCTCGGCTTCGCCTCCTGCCATCCCCCATTGCCGCAGCAGCTGATCGCGGAGGAAGGACCAGGATTCGGTGCGCAGGCAATGGCCGTGCACGAACACCACGGTGACGGGAGCGGTCTCGGTGCCGAAGCTGCGGACCGACAGTGGGACGCCGTCCTCGGCCGACACGGTGACGCGGTGGCCGTCGTAGTCGGCGGCGCAGCGAGCGATAGTCGTGGACATGAAGGCCTCCTGGGGAGGGTGCATCCTTGCGGAGCGTTCTTGCCCGGTTGTCGTTATACATTTCCGCCGCGTTAGCGGCCCATACCTGCCGTTACGGACAAGTTGTCGAACCGACGCTTGGGATGTACCCGGTGTCCGCACTCCCCTGTCTGTCGGCGAGTCTACGAATCTGTAAGCCGGATCCTAGATTTCGGTAGAGACCAATGCTCGCGGGTCGCCCGGACAGTGAGCGCATTCCCTAGAGTTCTCTGGATTGTGTTAGGGGCGTCGACGCTACGCGCCGGGACGCTCGGCACTCTTCCCTGTGATGGAAATCTACTGATATCTAGCTATTGGCCAAGACAGCTGAATAGTGTCTGATCGTTGATCGAATCCCTCGTCATAAGAATCTAGGAGTATCTAGCGGTCAGTCGAGACGGCTGAATAATTGCCGATCGGTGGCACCCACCGAGTGCCGCGTTCGAGGTACGCCGTAATCGAACACGGCATCCGGTGGGCGGCCGACCGACTGGTGGCTAAGTGCCCGCGCCCGCGCGGGTGGACGGTAGGAACGGGCGCAGCAGGTTGGGCTCGGTCGACGGGCCCATCTGCCATTCGGCGATCCAGGGACCGGTGCCTTCGCTCGGGTCGAAGACGCCGTCTTCCAGCCAGGTGTAGCGGCCGTCGAGCACGCCGCGGGTCAGGGCCCGATCGTCCTCGTCGGTGTTGTCCCACAGCGCGTCGAAGAGCTTGCGCACCCGAATCTTCGACTGCCTGCAGAAGGTGTCGGCGAGTTCCTCGGCGGCCTTGGCCTCCGGCGCGCCCGCCGCGGCCAGCGCATGCGCCCGCACGCACGAGGCCGACATCGCGAACAGTTCGGCGGCGATGTCGACGATCCGGCCGAGGAAGTTCTGCTTGTACTCCAGGCCTGCCTGCCAGCGGCCCATCGCGTACATCAACGACCTGGCCTGCTTGCGCGAGCTCCGTTCGACGAACCGCAGATGCTTTGCGAGCGCGCCGAATTCGGAGAAGGTCGCGGGCGTGGTGCCAGCGCCGACCGCGAGCTGCGGGAACCACTTGGCATAGAAGCCCGCCGCGCCGACCGCCGCCTTGGCCTTGTCCTTGAACTCGGCGTTGCGGTCGACCAGTGCCCCCGCCGCGGCCATGTGCGCGTCGGCCATCTCCCTGGCGACCAGCAGCCGCATGATCTCGCTGGAGCCTTCGAAGATCCGGTTGATGCGCAGATCGCGGACCAGCTGTTCGGCGCCGACCGCGCGTTCGCCACGGGCCGCGAGGGACGCCGCCGTCTCGTAGCCGCGGCCGCCGCGGATCTGCACGAGCTCATCGGCGATCGCGCAACTCATCTCGCTGGCCCACAGCTTGGCCAGTGCCGCCTCGATCCTGATGTCGTTGCGGGCCTCGTCGCACATGGCGGCCGACAGGTCGAGCGCCGCCTCCAGCGCGTAGGTGGTCGCGGCGATGAACGAGATCTTCTGGCCGACCGCCTCGTGCTCGCCGACCGGCCTGCCCCACTGCACCCGCTCGCGGCTCCACTCCCTGGCGATCTTCAGCGACCACTTCGAGGAAGCGGTGCACAGCGCGGGGATAGCGAGCCTGCCGGCGTTGAGCGTAGTGAGCGCGATCTTCAGGCCGTCGCCCTCGCGGCCGATCAGGTTGGCCTTCGGCACACGCACGTTGTGCAGCCTGGTGACGCCGTTCTCGATGCCGCGCAGTCCCATGAACGCGTTGCGCCGCTCCACCGTGATGCCCGGCGAATCGGCCTCGACGACGAACGCGGAGATGCCGCCGCGGTGTCCCTCGCTCTTGGGCACCCGCGCCATCACCACGAGCAGTTCGGCCACCACACCATTGGTGGTCCACAGCTTGACGCCGTTGACCACGTAGGCCGTTCCGTCCTCGGTCGGTACTGCGGTGCTGGCCATCCTGGCCGGGTCGGAGCCGACGTCGGGCTCGGTGAGCAGGAAGGCGCTGACCGCGCCCGCCGCGCAGCGTGGCAGGAATTCCGCCTTCTGCTCCGGGGTGCCCGCCAGCTTCAGCGGCTCGGGCACGCCGATGGACTGGTGCGCCGAGAGCAGCACGCCGAGGCTGGGATGCGCGGAGCCGACCAGCATCAGCGCGCGGTTGTAGCCGAACTGGGAGAGACCCTGTCCACCAAAGGATTCCGGAATCTTCAGGCCGAAGCAGCCGAGTTCGGCGAGGCCCTTGACGTATTCGTCGGGGATCCTGCCCTCGGCTTCGATCACGGCGCCGTCGACGGATTCGCAGAACGGCCGCAGCCTGGCCAGGTACGCCTCGGTGCGCGCGGCGTCCTCGTCGCTCGGCCGCGGGTAGGGGTGGATCAGGTCGAGCCGGAACCGTCCGAGAAACATCTCCTTGGCGAACGACGGTTTGGCCCAGGTGGTTTCGCGAGATTCCTCGACCAGCGCGCGGGCCTGTTCTTCGGTGGCGTCGACTTTCGCGGGTGTCGCCATGATGTCCTCCTCGTACGTGATCAGGATCACATTCGAGTGTAGGAACTTTAGTTACCGGCCGGTAGGGCCGCAGGTCGATTGATTTCTATCGATCTCTAATGATCTTGGTAGACAAGCTAATGCGAGGCTATCCCCGGTCGGGGACGAAGGCCGTCACACGCTCCGCAGATAGCGACCGAAGTGCGGAACGGTGAATCCGATGGTGCCGCGCTCGGCCGAATAGATCAGGCCCTTCTTGATCAACCCATCCCGGGCCGGCGAGAGCGAGGCGGGCTTGCGGCCGAGCTCGCTGGCCACCGCCGAGGTCGCCACCGGGCCGTCGTCGCCCGCCAAATCGGCCATCGCACGCATGTATTCGCGCTCCGCGGGTGTTGCCCGCTCATAGCGGGAGCCGAAGAAGCCGACCGCAAGCTCCTCCTCCGCGGTCGGCGCGGCCACCTCGACATCCTCGGCCGAGATGGGGCTCTCCGGCGCCTGATCCCAGGCCGCCTTCCCGTAGGCCTGCACAAAGTACGGATAACCATCGGCCTTGTGGTACAGCGCATCCAGGGCTTCGTCGGTGAACTTCACCTCCTCGCGCTCGGCGGGCGCGATCAACGCCAGATCCGCGGATTCACGGTCGAGCCGGTCGATGCGGTGATAGCTGAACAGTCGCTCCGAGTAACTCTTCGAGGCGGACAGCACGGCGGGCAGGTGCGGCAGCCCGGCACCGACCACGATGAGAGGCGCTGCGTCCTGGCTCAATTCGTGGCACGCGCCGCAGATCGCGGAGATGTCGGCGGGCCCGAGATCCTGCATCTCGTCGATGAAAATCGCGATGCCGACACCGATTTCGCTCGCCAGCGCGGCCGCCTCGACCAGCAGCTCGACCAGATCGATCTCGATATCGCCGGAATCGGCGCGGCCGGTGACCGCGGGCACGTCGATGCCGGGCTGCCAGCGCTCGCGCATGCCCTTGTCCGCGGTGGCGCGCAGCGCGAAAGCCTTGAGGATGCCGAGGAAGTCGTCGACTCGTTCCGGATTGCGATGTGCCATGGCGATGGCGCGGACGGCCATGTGCAGCGCGGAGGACAGCGGACGGCGCAGCTCCTGATCCGGCCGCGCCTCGATCTTGCCGGTGCCCCAGCCTCTACTGATGGCGGCGGAGCGAAGTTGGTTGAGCAGCACGGTCTTTCCGACGCCGCGCAATCCGGTGAGCATGACACTGCGTTCCGGGCGGCTCCGCGCGACGCGCTCCAGCACGATGTCGAAGGCGGTGAGTTGCTTGTCGCGCCCGGCTAGTTCGGGTGGGCGCTGTCCGGCTCCGGGAGCATACGGATTCCGCACGGGGTCCATACCCTGACACCGTAGCCCGTCGATCAGGAGAATATGCGCGTATCTACGGCGTGTCCTAGATATCGCTAGCGGCCGCTTGTTGCACGATGGTCGGCGCACCGCCGCGTGGCCGCGGCGTCGGCGCAGGTAGGCCTATTGCTGCGGCGCGTAAGTCACTACGCTGGTGGCGGTTTGACGAGTATCGGAGGGGCATGTCCGACGAACCCACCCCGACCACCGCCGAGGTGGTCGAGTCATGGACCGTTCCGGCGGGAGCCGCCGTTGCGCGGCGCATCCGCGCGAACATCCTGGTGGCGATAGAACGCGGGTACGACGATCCGCAGCTCGTCGCCGATCTCGCGGTCGGTCCGTTGGTGATGGCACTCGGGCAGCTGGAGGTCGGGCTCGCCGACGCGCAGCGCCGGATCGTCGAGCTGGAGCGGGCACTCGCCGAGCGCGACGGCGGATCGGGCGCCGCGCGCGAATTCTGAGCTCCCCGCGCCCGATTCGTCCGGTCGGGTAACGATCGTTGCGCGGCACGCGATGGTAGATATCGTGTCGTGACCTGACGGGCGTGTCGTCCTCTCGGGCGTCTGTCCAGCGATTTTGCCGACGCCGGAAAACGTGCTGGTCCTTGCGCTGGACAACAGTGCGTCGGCATCGTAATCTCTTCGTGACTTAGTGGAGTCCTGTCGTTTCGAAAGAGAAGCGGCGCCACCGAGTTACCGTCTAAACGGCTGTCGGGGCCAACACTCCGGCTGTCGTGCCGGGAGCACCCTGAAGGTTTGTCTGGGTGACACTTTGCGGCCATGTTCTGGTCAGCTACCCCGGTCGGCGGGAGAGCACACGATCGGAGACGTAGCTCGGTGGGTAAACACAGCTTGCAGCGGGATTCTCGCTTGCCGAATTCCGTCAAGGGTGCCGTCGTCATGGGCGCGCTGGCCGCAACGACCGGGGCCATGCCCGCGATCCCTGCGATGGCCGCGACCATCAACATTCCCGGTCTCGGCAACTTCGATGTTCCGGTTCCGCAGGAATACGAAGCGCCGGTCCAGCAACTGAATCAGCAGATCCAGCAGGCCGTCTCGGCGATGCCGAACGCGCAGGCTCCCGCACCGCAGGCCGCCGCGCCCGGTATGCCCTCGATGCCCAACCTGTTCCAGCAGCAGGCCCCCAGCGCGAGTGATATCGCGCTCGACGCCGCCAAGAGCAAGGTCGGCGCCATGTACTCCTGGGGTGCCGCGGGTCCGCGGAACTTCGACTGCTCGGGCTTGGTCCAGTGGGCTTACCGTCAGGCCGGCGTCGAATTGCCGCGCACCAGCTTCGAGCAGTCGCACGTCGGCGCTCCGGTGGCCTTCCAGAACTTGCAGCCCGGCGACATCGTCGTGACCGCGAACGGCGGCCACGTCGGCCTCTACGCGGGCGACGGCAAGCTGCTGAACGCGGTGCAGTCCGGTGAGCCGGTCTCCTACACCCCGCTGCGCCCCGACATGGTCGTCACCGCACGTCGTATCGTTTAACGAGTGGCCCCTGCCGACAACGGCATCCGTACCAACGGAAACACCAGCACCGCAACCCAGGCCCGCGTTGATTCGTGGACCTGGGCGGTGCGCTTGTTCAAGACGAGATCCGCTGCCGCCGAGGCCTGCCGAGGTGGGCACGTCCGGGTCAACGGTGCCGCTGCGAAACCGGCCCAGCCGGTCAAGCCCGGCGACGAGGTGCGCATCCGCCTAGCCGGCGTCGAGCGCATCGTGATCGTCGAGCGGATCGTCACCAAGCGCGTCGGCGCTCCGATCGCCGCGCAATGCTTGATCGACCGCAGCCCGCCGCCGCCCTCCCGCGAAGTTCTCGCCACCATGCCGCGCCGCGACCGGGGGTCGGGACGACCCACCAAACGCGAACGCCGCGAAACGGATCGGCTCCTCGGCCGCACCGACGACTGAGCCTGCTGCCGCGGCAGCACCGTTGCCGAGTGGTTTGTTTATCCAGCTGAACACGCCGAATGCTTTTGCCCGGCACTACGCCGTTTGGGTAGTGTTCGCCGGGGCCTTGGCGGCCAGCCGATTTGCCGCCACCGCAGCGATCGCGATCGTGCACAGTGCCCCGAGCATCAGCGCGGCAGCCTCGCCCTTGACCAACACATCCAACGCGGTGCCGACCGTGACCGCCGCGACCGGTACGCCGATCTGGGCGGCCGCGAGTGCGCCGTACCCGACCGGCTGACCGATGAGCCGCGGCACCAAGTGCACGAGTACCGCACCGAGCCCGAGCGCGATGCCGAGTGCGATCAGGTGCGGATGCTCGCCGAAATCGCGCAGATTGAGCCGGGCACCGAGCCAGACGAAGAACAGCGGCGCGAGAAACCCGTCGCTGATCGCGAACAACTGCTTGGCCACCCGCCGCGGCTCGCCGATGGCGGCCACCGCGAGCCCGGCGGCGAACCCCGCCAACATGATCGACACCCGGGTCTGGGTGGCCACGGCGCAGAGCGCGAACAGCATCGCCAAGCTCACCCGCAACTCCAGCGCGAGCTTGCGCTCCTCGGAGATCCGATGCACCCGCCTGCGGGCGCCCGACTTCTCCGACCACCGCAGCAGCAGGAACAGCACCACCGCACAGCCTGCGACCGCCGCCGCGCCGAGCGCCGCCCGCCCGGCATTGCCGGGATCGATCGCCAGCGGCAATGCCACCACGCAGGCGGTGTCGGCGATGGCGACCTGCGCGGTCAACGCGAGCACCGGCGCACCGGTCAAGCCGAGCGAGTCGATGATCGGCAGCACCAATGCCGCCGAGGAGGACGCGAGCAGCACCGCGTACATCGCGCCGTGCCCGGTGTCGAACCAGTGGGCAATGCCGAAACCCGCTGCGGCAGCGGGTAATCCGACCAGAATCGCGCGCACCGCGCCGACCCCGAGTGCCGAACGCACCTGCGGGTCCCGCACCGGTACTCGGCTGCCTGCCACGAACATCACCACCGCGAACCCCATGTCCGCGAGGAAGGTGAACAGCGGGTCCGCACTGTGCAGCACGCCGAACCCGGTGGCGCCGAAGATGATTCCGGCGATCAGCTCGCCGAGGATCACCGGCACATGCCAGGCGGTGCGCAGCGCGAACAGCGGGCCGCACAGCCCGAGTGCCACCACCAGGGCGAGGGTGGAGAACGTCACGGCAGGGCGGCGATCTTCGCCGGTATGGCGATGTTCTCGTCGGCCCAGTGGATGGCGCAGACCCGGTGGTAGCCGTCCGCGATCACCATCGGGATACCCGTGCGAAAGTCGCCGCGCACCAACAGGATCGGGGACAGCGTCTTGCCATTGGCGATCTTGATCAGATCGCGCCGGACATGCTGATTGTCCGGCGAAAGCAGCTCGAGCTGCGCGGCCCGCAGAATGTCCTTGGCCTTCTTGTGCACGATAGGGGCGGCGCGCAGGTCGTCCACCACGGCACTGACGATCTTCGGACCGGCCAGCAACTCCAGATAGTCGGCCGCGGCCGGGTAGTCGTGTTCCTCGGGCTCGTCTTTCCAGTGCACGGTGATGATGTCGGTAGCCATCGCATCATCTTCGCGGTCGCCGCGCCGGATCAGCGGGACCTCGACGGTGTTTTCTCCGTCTGCTCGGTCAGATCACCGCGATCGGAGCCAACTGACCGGCGATGTAGCGGGCCCGGCATTCGCCGCGGCGCAGCTTACCGCTCGTCGTCTTGGGAATGCGGCCAGGTTCCACGAGCATGACCGCGCCGGGCATCACCTCGTGCGCGACCGCGACCGCCGTGCGGATCCGCCGGGCCAGCGCCGAAAGTTCCTCGGGCGCAACGGCATCCACACTGGTGAGCTCGGCGACCACGACGAGGTCCGCGCGCCGCCCGTCGTCGTGCCCGAAC
This sequence comes from Nocardia sp. NPDC049149, assembly GCF_043197455.1. Taxonomy (NCBI): domain Bacteria; kingdom Bacillati; phylum Actinomycetota; class Actinomycetes; order Mycobacteriales; family Nocardiaceae; genus Nocardia; species Nocardia sp. NPDC049149. The sequence goes on along the minus strand of NZ_JBICTD010000001.1, from coordinate 849,293 downwards.
GCCGTCACGTGGCCGGGCCTGACCTCGGGCGCGCAGGACTCGACCGTCGCTTCGATGTCGGCGGGATAGTGATTGCGCCCGTCGACGACGATGACGTCCTTGCGGCGGCCCGCGATGTAGAGCTGGTTCTCGAACAGGAAGCCGAGATCGCCGGTGCGCAGCCAGCTGCCGTCGTGGCCGGCGAGGGTGGCGTGGAAGGTCGCGGCGGTGGCGTCGGGCCTGCCGTAGTAGCCGTCGCACACGTTGGCGCCCGCCACCCAGATTTCGCCGACCCGGCCCGCGGGCAGCTCGACACCCTCGGTCGGATCGACGACGCGCACCTGCTGCCCTTCCGCCGGTGTGCCGCAGCCGACCAGCTCCGGCCCGCACAGTGCGTCAGCGGGCAGTGCGATCGCCCGCCCGTCGGCCAATGCGCTGCGGTCGAAGCGGTGGACCGTCGGCGCCGAGTGCGGGTCGCAGATCGTCACGGTCAGCGTCGCCTCGGCCAAGCCGAAGCCCGGCGTGTGCGCGGTGTGCCGGAAGCCGTGGTCGGCGAAGGTCGCGGTGAACTCGGCGAGCGTGTCGGCCCGGACCGGCTCGGAGCCGTTGAGCAGCAGATCGAGTCCGGACAGGTCGAGCGCGGCGCGCTCCTGCGGTGTTGTCGACGAAACCGCAAGGGTGATACCGAAATTGGGGCCGCCGGTGATGCCTGCCCGATAGTCGCTCGCGGCCTCGAGCCAGCGGATCGGCCGCTTCACGAAATCCGAGGGCGACAGCGTCACGCCGAGCACCCCGCAGTAGAGCGGTAGCGACATGCCCAGGATGAGACCCATGTCGTGGAAGAACGGCAGCCAGGTCAGGATCGACTTGTCCGGGGCCGGGTGCAGCGCGTGGCACAGCTGTTCCAGTGCCGTGGTCATGTTCGCGTGCGTGACCCGAACTCCGGTCGGCGCCTGCGTCGAACCCGAGGTGTACTGCAGGTAGGCGAGCTCGCCGTGGATGGGGTCGATGGTCGGCGGGGCCGAAGGCATGGACGGCGCGGCGACGTCCGAAGCCAGTGCCAGCACCTGACCGAGTACCGGGCCGAGCATGGCTGAGCTGGTCGAATCACCGTGCGACAGCAGCGACACGGTGGGCCGCGCGTCGGCGAGCACCCCGTGCAGCCGCTCCCGATTGCGCGGGCCTGCCGGCGGAAACAGCGGCACCGCAATGCGATTGCTGTACAGGCAGGCCAGAAACGCGACGGCGTAGTCGAGTCCGTGCGCGCACAGGATGGCTACCCGATCGCCGGGTGCGCTGATCCCGCGCAGGCGGTCCGCGAGTTCGCCTGCGGCAGCGTGCAAACGGGCGTAGGTCACGGTGCTCGGCGTCCGCTCATGCATCCGGTAGCGCAGGTGGGTGTAGGCGACGGACTCCGGCCTCGACTCGGACCACGCCGCGACTCGGACGGCCAGGCTGTTTCGCGTCGGGCTCGTCGTCACAGCGCCTCGCCGATCTGCCCCGCCGGAACCGGATCGGCGGCGGACCTGTGTTGGGCGGGCGGGCGACCGATGCCGTTCGAATTCCACCGTGGGGAAACCGGATCCGGTCGTCGTGCATTCCCCGGTGCGGCATCCGGTACGGCGAGCAGGTAGGGCTGGTCATATCGCAGCGCCTGGCCGAGCAGCGCGGCGCCGCGGCCGGTGTCGAACGCGTCCGGCGGCCGTTGCGCCGAATCGGCGTCCGGCCCTGTCGCCCATCGGCCCCAGCCCACGCTGCGCACGCCACGTTCCGGATGCTCGCGCGCCAGCGTGTCCATCGCGGCATTGGCGGCGGCGGAGGCGGCCTGGCCGGATCCGCCGAGCGCGCCGGTGGCGGCCGAGCACAGCAGGATGAAGTCGGTCGGGTCGGCCGCGGTGAGCTCGATCAGGTTGGCCGCCGCGGTCACCTTGGGCGCGAACATCGTGACCAGCTGCTCGGTGCTGACCGCAGGGAAGTCGGCGTCGGCCGTGCTGCCCGCCGCGTGCACGACGCCGCGGATGGTGGAGCCGCACGCGCGAACGTCGTTGAGCGCGTTGGCCAGATCGCCGTGGTCGGCGGCATCGCAGCGGACGACGACGATCCGATCCTCCAGTCCGTCGAGCACCGCGGGCACCGGCCGTGGAGCGCGGGTCAGCACCACCACGTCGCGCGCTCCGGCATCGAGCAGCCAACGCACCGCGACCGAACCGAGTATCCCGAGCCCGCCGGTGACCACATAGGTGCCGTGCACGTCGATGGCGGTGGTCTCGGCCGACCCGTAGCGCGCCGCGGTGAAGCGGCGCACCGCGAGTTGCCCTGCGGACAGCCGCATTTCGTCCGGCAGCCGGGTCGGGTCGCCTGCGATCATCCGACACAGCGACGCCACATTCCGCGGGTCCGCGTCGGTCCACACCAGACGGACGGGGCGGCGGGATTCGAGCTGCAGCGACCGCACCAATCCGGCGATCGCCTGCGCCGCCGCCGACGGTGCAGGCAGCGGCAGCACGACCGTCACCGTGGCCGCACCGTCGTCGGCGTCGACCCGCTGGAGCAGATCGAGAATGCGGCCGAGCACCGTCGCGAGACCGTCGGCCGCATCGGAAACCTTGGCAGCCGCACTCCTGTCGGCCGACCAGCACAGCACCACGGCGGTGCGGGCGCGGCCGGGTCGCCTGGTGAGCACGGCGGTGACGATCCCGCTTGCGGCATCGAGCTCCCGCGTCACCCGTTCGGTCGGCATCGCGTCGTCGAGTGCGGTGGCCAGCCGCAAGGCAAGGCCGGAGCCGCCGACCACCAACGCGCGCTCGGCGGCCGGGTCCGAATTCGCCAGGCGGAGCGATTCGATGGCGCACGGCTCCCAGGTTTCCTGGCGGAACGGTGCGGTCCGCTCGGCCTCCGCCCGCTCGGGTGCGGTGCCGATCGGGTTGTGCGCGCCCGGTCGCGCGAAGCGAATGTGCACGCCGGACATGGCAAGACACGGGACACCGTGCTGATCGGTGCCGATGACGTCGCCGATCAGCTCGGTGCCGGTGCGGGTGCGCAGGAACGCATGCGCCTCGAGCACGGTCCGGTGCGGTTCGGCCGACAGCCACGCGGACTCGATGCCGACGGTGAGCGGAATCAATCCGGCGGGCATGCCTGCGTACCCGGTCAGGGCGAGCAGTTGCAGGCAGCCGTCCAGTGTTGCCGCACTACGCAATTCGGCGACGTCGAAGGTGCCGACGGCGCGCTCGGGCCCGACCGCGATGCCGCGCAACACGCGGAATCCCGGCCCGTATTCCAGCCGCAGCTCGCGCAGATCGTCGTAGAACGTGGCGGGCGTGACGGCCCGCATCTGGTGTCGCCCAGCCCGGTTGGCGTCCACCACCCGCATCCATGCGACGATATCTGCGGGCGTGGGGTCACCGACCTGCCGGGCCGACGCCAGCGCTCCGGCGTCGGTGACCTCCGCCCGCAAGCTGCCGTCGTCGTGTCGGCGATACGTGACCTCAGGCAAGGCTGCGAGCTCGAGCTGTGCGCGCACCACGAAGTCGGCGAGCATCGTCGCCGCCTCGGCGCCCGCCAGGTGCAGCAGCCGGTGCAGCCAGAAGACCGCGGGCACGGTCGGCACGCCGTGCACCACATGGTCGGTGAGATCCTCAGGGGGCAGGGTGTATTCGCCCGCATCCCGGGCCGCCGCGGTGGTGATCAGCGGGAAACGGCGCTTGCGCCACCCCCGCGGTGGTACGGCGGTGAACGGGCCTTGCGCGGACCAATCGATGGCTCGCCCCTCCAGATGCAGCTCAGCCAGACAGGTCAGGAAATCGCCTGCCTCGTCGGCGCGCGTCGCCACCGGGTGTGCGGCGTCCCGGAATTCGGGATACTCGCGCAGTGCGGGCAGCAGCACGGGATGCGGCCCGACCTCGAGCACGGTCGAGATGCCGTCCTCGACAGCGTGTTCCAGCGCTGCGGCGAGTTCCACTGTTCCCGACGCATTCTCGGCCCAGTAGGCGCCGTCGAGCGCCGCCGTTGTCAGCGCTTCGCCACGGCGGGCGGTGGAGTACATGGGGACGCGCGGCGACAACGGCGTCAGCTCGGCGAGTGCGTCGACGAACTCCGGCAACACGGCGGCGGGTGCGATGTAGTCGACCGTGATGCGCTCCGCGATCATGTTGCGGCGGTTGGCCCGTCGGACGAGCGTGTCCACGTAGCGCGCCGCGCCCGACACCACCACCGACCGCGGCCCGTTGACCGCCGCGATGCGCACCTGCGCCCGCATCGGCTCCACCAGCTTCGCCGCCTCGTACGGCGCCGCCGTCAGCAGTGCCATCGCGTCGTCGTCTGCCACGCCGACGAGTGCCTTGCCGCGCTGCACCGCGATCAGCGCACCGTCGGACAGCGACAACGCGCCGCAGGCGGTGGCCGCGGCGATCTCGCCGATGCCGTGCCCGGCCACCGCGTCCGGCCGAATTCCCCACGCCGCGAGCAGCTCCGCCAACGCCACCTGGTAGGCGAACAGCGCGGGCTGGACGAGTTCGGTGACGTGCGTGCCGTTTCCGTTGCTCGGCGCGGCAAGCGCGAAGCCGTGCCGTGGCGTCCACACCCGCGGCCCGCCCGCGGCGACGATCGCGTCCGCGGCCTCGGCCACCGCGTTGGCGAACGCGCGGTGCCGTGCCGCGAGGGCCCTGCCCATCGCCACGTGCTGACCACCCTGCCCGGAGAACACGAAAAGCAGTCCGCCGTGCCTGCGCGCCGACGCCGGGCCGATGACCGCATCGGTCGCACCGTTCCCCAGTGCGCGCAGCCGCGCCACCGCGTCGCCGCGGTCACGCGCCAGCACCGCCGAACGGTGCTGCTCCGGCAGCAATCTGGCTGCCGCCGCGGCGAATTCGCGCAACGGTTCGTCGTCGAGTGCGAGCCGGTCGGCGTAGCGGAGTGCGCGGGTGCGCAGCTCCGCGGTGTCCCGGCCGGTGACCGGGATCAGCGTCGGCGGATCGGCGCCCGCCGCCGTCGGGGTCGTCGCGGCACCGCGCAGCACCACATGTGCGTTGGTGCCGCCGAAGCCGAACGCGCTGACGCCCGCGTGGCGTTCGCCGACGGGCACGGCGCGCCAATCGACGGGTGACGTCGGCACACACAGCCCGCGCTCGGCCAGCTTCAGCAGCGGATTCTCGGTGCGCATACCGATCGTGGGGGCGATCGTCCCGTGGTACACCGACAGTGCGGCTTTGACCAATCCGATGACGCCCGCGGCCGCTTCGGTGTGCCCGATATTGGCCTTCACCGACCCGATCCGGATCGGTGAGCTCGGCATCGAATCACCCTGTGCGATAACGGCAGATAGCGCTTCGATTTCCACCGCGTCGCCGAGTGAGGTGCTGCTCGCATGGCATTCGAAGTAGCCCGCGTCGCCCGGCACGAGCTCGGCGCGCGCCCAGGCGGCGCGCAGAATCTCCTGCTGCGCTCGGCCGTTCGGGGCGGACAGGCCATTCGTGCGACCATCCGACCCGACCGCCGAACCCACGATCTCCGCATAGATCCGATTGCCTTCGCGCACCGCGTCTTCCGTGCGCTGCAGAATCACCACCGCGCAGCCGTCGGCGCGGGCGTAGCCGTCCGCGTCGGCATCGAACGGTGTCGCCCGCCCGTCGGGCGCCAGAAAACCGCTCTCCGCCAAGTAGTTCGAAGGGTGCGGCAGCAGGGTGAGGTTGACACCGCCGACGATCGCGAACGGCGCGGTGTGATCGGTGAGCAGCCGCACCGCCAGGTCGACGGCGGCCAGCGAGGACGAGCAGGCACTGTCGAGCACCAGGCTCGGACCGTGCACATCGAGGACGTAGGACAGGCGGTTGGCGATGCTGCTCAGCGCGGAGCCGGCGACGGCGTAGGTCGCGTCGAAACCGGACCGGCCGAGCACCGCGACCCCGTGGTCGTAGCCGGACGCGCCGAAGAGTACCGCTGCATCCGAACCCTTTGTGCGATAACCTATTCCAGCGTCATCGAGGGCCTCGATCGCGACCTCCATGGCCAGCCGCTGCTGCGGGTCGAGCAGCGCGGCCTCCCGGTCGGCGATGGCGAACCAGTCGTTGTCGAACGACTCGATGTCGTTCAGGTATCCGCCGTGCCTGCCGAGACGTCCCGCGGGCGGCGGACCGGTGGCGTCGCGTCCGGCCAGCAGCATGCGCCAGAATTCTTCCGCGCCAACGGCGCCAGGCACTCGGCAGCCGATGCCGACGATAGCTACCCCGGATGCCGTCATCGCATCGCGAGATGCTCGACTAAGCGATCTATGTCGGGATAGTCGTACATCGCGGCGACGGACACCTCGACACCCATGGCGTCTTCCAGACAGGCCGTCAACCGGGCGAGGTGCGTGGAGCTCAAGCCGAGATCGGCGAAGGGCGCGTCGGTGGACACGGCGGCCGCGTCGACGCCGAGCAGCTCGGCCACGGCGGTTACCGCCGCGGCCTGCGCCGCACGTCGAATGTGCACCATCGAGCTCCGCTCCATCCCACTTCGCACTCCCCCATGGTGGCGGCGTACCACGACCGCTCAGTTACTCCCGCGATTATGCCGAGATATCGGACCGTGGAGAAGAGTCTTTTGCGTGGCGTGTCCATCCCCTACCGTGGCGAGGTGACCGAAAACGCCGCAGGCCTGGCCGATGGACGACCCGGAACGTTCAGCACGCTGGCCAGGTGCTGCACGGCACTGGCCGCCACGCCCCGCCGCCTGCTTCGACCACGTCAACCTGACCAGGCGTTTCTCGCCGGGCTCAGCACCGCCCCCGCCCCGAAGGCCGGGGCAACGGTCCGGCTGACCGCCATACCGCAGGCCACGATGGCCGCGCCGACCATCCTGGTCGCCGAGGGCGTGCGCAGCCTGCGCGAGGTGCCGATGGCGATGGGCGCGTTCCTGGTCGAGCATCCGCAGGCGCGGTTCCTCGTCGATCCGGCCATCTGCTCGGACGTGCACGAGCGCGTCCTGCCCGGGCTGCCGTTCCCCTTCGGCAGGATGGTGTCCCCGGACAAGCCGGTGCTCGGACTGAGCAACGCGCTCGCCGCGCGCGACCTCGGGCCGTCCGATATCGACTTCATGCTGGCCACCCACCTGCACTGGGACCATGTTTCCGGCCTGCTCGAGCTGCCGGACACGCTCGAGCTCCGGCTGCCCGCCGTCGAGTACGACTGGGCGATGCACGGCGCCGAGGCCCCGATCGGTGTGGTCCGCGCACCCTTGCGTGGCCAGACCATCGCGCCGGTGGAACTCGACGGGCCGCCCGTGCTCACCTTCCCGCGCAGTCACGATGTGTTCGGCGACGGCGCGGTCGTGCTCGTCGACCTGGCGGGCCACACCCCCGGCAGCATCGGTGTCCTGCTCGCGGTCGATGACGGCACCCGGGTGCTGTTGGCAGGCGACTCGATCTGGAACAAACTGCAGGTGGAGTTGATCCGGGAGAAGGCGCCGATGCCGGGGCAACTCGTCGATGCCGACCGCGACGAGGCATTCCGCACGATCCAGCGCATGCACGCGCTGCCCGCGGACATCGAGATCATCGCGAGCCACGACTACGCCGCGATGCACGCCAGGGCGTAGCGGCGGGGCCGGGTATGCCTACCCGGCCCGCGGCCTCACTCGTACTCGGTGCCCCCGTCACGGAGCAGGTACGCGTCGGACACGATCTTGCCGATCGCCCGGCCGCCGAGAATCGGCGAATACCGTTCTGCCGCAGGTCGGATCACCACACCCTCACGGATGTTGGCCGCCGTTCCGGTGATCGTCTCGGCGCCCTCCGCGAGCCGGAGCAGCAGTTCGATGTCGTACGGGCCTTCGTAGAGCACGGGTGCGCGTGGCACTGTCACGCCGAGATCGCCTAGCACCGAGCCGATTTCGGCGTGGTCGAGCCAGCGCACCGCGCCTGCCTGCTCGATCGCGATGTCGAACAGCGCGTAGCCGAGGGTCTCGTCCTGCCTGGCGCTGGCGCCGTAGTGCAGGTCCTGCACGCCCGCGCCGTAGACCTCACCGAACAGACCGACCCGCGCGACGTCGAGCGCTGCGGCCAGCTTGCGCGCGGCGTCGACGAGGCCGTGCCGGTGCGCGGCGCGCCAGTACAGATTTCCCTCGACCGGCATCAGCGCCAGCGACTGCGCGCCGATGCCCTTGGAGGACACCTGGATTCGGTCGGACTCCCGGAGGTAGGTCAGCAAACACGCGGAGCCGTGGATCTTTTCGGTGGCAACGACCGGCTCGCCCGGCACAAAAATATCCGGGTACCGCTTGATGTTCTCGACGTCGATCCACCGGATCAGGTCGGGCGCGGACTCCACCGCACCCGACATCGACACCGGGATCGGCGGCGTCCACTTGACCACGCCGAGCAACTCGGCGAAATCGGTGCGCTCGGTAGCAGCCTGCGTCAGGTCCACCGCGCCGACCAGTTCGGGCAGGCAGACGATGCCCTGCGACACCTCGCCGCGCAACCGCACCGTCTTGACCCGGTTGTGCGCGCCGCCCGCCAGCTTGCCGGTCAGCCCGAGCTCGGCGATCAGTGCCTCGGGCAGCACCGCCTGCTCGGGGATGTACAGCGCGTAGTCACCGGTCGTGAACGCGCCCTTGGCGACAACGGCCCGGTAGAGCCCGACCTGCGCGAGCTCGAGCCGATCCGCGTTCGGATGCGGGTGGACGACCAGCCGCTCAGCGGTTACTTCAAAGGTGGACATGGAACCCCCGTTCGATTCCAGGTCAGCGTATGGTTCGGGACCGCCGCTGGTCGAACGGTTTTCGCGGTCCCGGTCAGCGTCGGGTGATCAGCTCCAAGGACTGCGCCGCGGTCAACGAGCCTGCCGTGACGAGTTCGAGGTTGGCCAGCGCCGCCTCGTGCGCGTCCGGTGTCGCCGCCGCCACGCAGTCGGCCACCGCGTGCACGGTGAAGCCGAGATCGGTGGCGTGCCTTGCGGTTTGCTCCACGGTCAGGTTGGTCGCGACGCCGGTGACGAACAGCGTGTCGATGCCATGCCCGGCGAACCATTCGGCGAGCTTGTTACCGGCCAGCCCGGACAGCTTCTGATTGTCGAACACCTCGGTCTGCTGGCCCGCCATCTCCGGAATGAGCTGAGTGCCTGGGGATTCCGGCCGGAACTCGGTCTGCGCCGCGCCCACCGACCGCATGAAGCCGGTGTTGCGGACCAGTTCGCCCTCGCCGACCGGAATGGTGAACCTGGTGAAGATCACCGGCGTTTGCGCGGCGGCGGCCGCCTCATGGAAACGCACCGCGCGCGCCACCACGCCGCTGGCGGCGACCGGCTCGGCCAGCATCGGCCCGAAGAAGCCTTCGGGCTTGATCACGTTCACCTGCCAGTGCAGCGCGAGCACCGCCGCGCGGATCCGAGGGATGGCCATCGACCGACCGTATCTCAGGTGGCCGGTGTCAGGATGAATAATCCTTGCGCAGTTGGACTTTGACCACCTTGCCGCTGGCATTGCGCGGCAGCTCCGCAACAAGCACCAGGTCCTTGGGGTGTTTGTAGCGCGCCAGGTTCTCGTTGAGGAATTCCGTCAACTCGTCCAGGGTCAGCGTCTCGTCGGCGCTGGTGAGCGCGACGACGGCGACCGGAACCTCGCCCCACTTCTCGTGCGCCCTGCCGATCACGGCCGCCTCGCGAATCTTCGGATGCGCGAAGAGCACGTTCTCCACCTCCGCACAGTAGATGTTCTCGCCGCCGGAAATGATCATGTCCTTCTTGCGGTCGACCACGTAGATGAAGCCGTCCGCGTCTTGGCGCACCAGGTCGCCCGAGTGGAACCAGCCGCCGGCGAACGCTTCCGCCGTCGCCTCCGGCTTGTTCCAGTAGCCCTGCATGAGAGTCGGTCCGCGATAGACGATTTCGCCGATCTCACCGGGCGCGACGTCGTTCATCTCGTCGTCGACGATGCGCGTCTGGATGGTCGGGATCGGCGTGCCGACCGAGCCGAGCTTGCGCAGCGCGTCCTTGCCCTCCAGCACGCAGGTGATCGGCGACATCTCGGTCTGCCCGAAGACCGCGACGTTGACCGCGTTCGGGAAGCAGTCGGACATGGCGCGCAGCACCGTATCCGAGGCGGGCGCCGCACCCCAGCTGAGGACCTCCAGCGCCAGCTTGCGATCGCGCACCGTGGGGTGATCGCAGATGAGCTGCCACTGGGCGGGCACGCAGAAGGCCGAGGTGGCTTGCTCGCGCTCGACCGCGTCGAGGAATTCGCCTGCGTCGAACGCGCCCAGCGGATGCAGCACGGTTTTACAGCCGAGCAGGAAAGCCGGTGCGAGACTGCCGAGTCCGGCGATGTGGAACAGCGGCGAGGTGCAGAAGCCGACGGAATCCTGGGTCATTGTCAGCGCCCGAATGCAGGTCAGCGCTTGGGAATTCATGTTCGCATAGGACAGCACCGCGCCCTTCGGGCTTCCGGTGGTTCCTGAGGTATACATGATCAACGCCGGGGTGTCTTCCGCGATATCCAGTGGCGGGTGCGGCGCGCCGTCCTCGGCGAGCACGTCGTCGAAGCCGAGGACGCCGTCGCTGCTCTGGCCACCGATCACGATGCAGGTCTCCAGCGCGGGCGACTGGGCCCGCACGGCGGCGGCCAGCGGCTGCAGCACGGTGTCGGTGACGATCGCCTTGGCGCCGCTGTCGCTCACGATGTAGGCGACCTCGGGCGGGGTGAGCCGGAAGTTCACCGGCACCGCGATGGCGCCGAGCGCGTTGATGCCGAAGACGGTCTCCAGGTATTCGGGGTAGTTCAGCGCCAGGATCAACACCCGGTCGCCGAAGCCGACGCCGCGGCGGGCCAGCGCGTCGGCGAACTTCAGGGAGCGCTCGTGCAGCTGCCGCCACGTGGTGTCCGCCCCGCGGAACCGCACGGCGGTCGCGTCCGGGCGCATCTGCGCGTGGGTGGCGAGCTGGTTGTTCCAGTGGTTGCGGCGCGACCTGATCGGCTCGCCGAGCGCCTGGACACCGATGGTCATGCCACGAACTCCTCTCGGACCCGAACCTGCGTCCGCCTGAGGTGGTCGAGAGCGGGTGACGGGCTGATCTGAACAGCAGAATAGCAATTAACTTAATCGCCGGGCAAGCATTCGGCACACGAACCGTCGTTAATCGAGGCGACCCAGGCCTCGCTCCGGACAAATGCCTGTTAGCTGCTGTTTTCCCGCAATATCGGGCAGTGCTGGTCCGGTAGAAGCCGCTCCGGCGTGCCATCGGGATGCGAACGATGGCTTACTTAGGAGTTGAACCCGAGCGGACCCTCGTGTCACCATCGACGGGTCCGGGCGAACTGGCACGCCCGCGCGAACACAAGGAGAGCGCAATGCTGCGTACCAGGTTCACCGAGACCTTCGGCGTAGAACACCCGATCGTGCAGGGCGGCATGATGTGGGTCGGCCGCGCCGAACTCGTCGCGGCCGTCGCCAACGCGGGCGGGCTCGGGTTCATCACCGCGCTCACCCAGCCGACGCCCGACGATCTGCGGCGCGAGATCGACCGCACCAGGGAGCTGACCGACAAGCCGTTCGGCGTGAACGTCACCATCCTGCCGTCGATCAACCCGCCGCCGTACGCCGAGTACGTGCAGGCCATCATCGAGAGCGGCGTCAAGATCGTCGAGACGGCGGGCAGCAATCCCGAACCGTTCCTGCCGTACTACAAGGACGCGGGCATCAAGGTGCTGCACAAGTGCACCAGCGTCCGGCATGCGCTGAAGGCGCAGCGGATCGGCGTCGACGGCGTCAGCATCGACGGCTTCGAATGTGCGGGCCACCCCGGCGAGGACGATGTCCCCGGTCTGATCCTGATCCCTGCCGCCGCAAGGGTTTTGGACATCCCGATGATCGCCTCCGGTGGTTTCGCCGACGCCAGCGGACTCGTCGCCGCCCTTGCCCTCGGCGCGGATGGCGTCAACATGGGCACCCGCTTCCTGTGCACCCAGGAATCCGCGGTGCACCAGAAGGTCAAGGAACAGATCGTCGCCCACTCCGAGCGCGACACCCAGCTGATCTTCCGCACCATGCGCAACACCGCTCGCGTGGCCGACAACGAGATCAGCCGCAAGGTCGTCGAAATCGAAAAGGCGGGAGGCACTTTCGAGGATGTCCGCGACCTCGTCGCCGGCGCCCGCGGCCGCCGCGTCTTCGAGGAGGGCGACCTCGACGCAGGCATCTGGAGCGCAGGCCAGGTTCAAGGCCTTATCCACGACATCCCGACCTGTGAAGAACTGATCACCCGGATGGTCCGCGAGGCGGAGGAACTCATCACGGCGCGCCTGGCCGACAGCGTCATCGTCGGCTAGCGCCACCTCGAAACCCGCTCGCCAGCGGTGTTCCGAGGTCAATTCGCGAAACCCCTTGATCCGCATCCTTTCTGTGCATCCGCACCCGTTCTGGCAGCCCAGCGCTGGTGCGGATCCACAGAAAGGATGCGGATCAAGGTCTTTGCGCCTCAGCCGGTGCGAACCCGGCTGGACAGGCCGGGTTCGATCAGTTGTTCCAGGCGTTGATACGCCTCGGCCGGGGCTATCGGCGGGTCGGCGTCGGCGATCGCGCCGAGCACCCCGACGATGCCCCAGGACAGGAACGTCATGGTCGCGGTGAACTCGGCCTCGTCCATGTCCAGCAGTTCGGACAGGTGCTCGGTGAGGATGTCGGCGACCATTTGCCGCGTCGTACGCAGCAGCAGGGCACCACTTTTGCGGCCGAGTAGCGCCTGGTACACCTCGGGATTCGCCGCCGCCATCTGGAACAGCGTGTGCACCGGCGCCAGCGGCACCGTGGCGTCGGTGTCGCCGGATCCGGTCGCGGTCACCGCGGCGCGCAGATAGTCGGTGCTGCTCAGCAGCAGCAGATCGTCTTTGTCCCGGAAGTGCGCGTAGAACGTGGATCGGCCGACATCGGCGCGATGCAGTATGTCGCGCACCGAGATTCGGTCATAGCCGCGTTCGAGCATGAGTTCGATCAATGCCCGATGCAGCAGGCTCTTGGTCCGCCGTACCCGGCGATCCGTGCTGCCCGTCACCCTTTTCACTTCCGACGACAATGTGCCTCCCGTACAACTGTCGCGAATCCGTCCCGAACGGAACGGTTTCCGATATTTTGCCCCTGGTCGAAGTGCGGACACCTCCCGGCCATGAACGCATGACCAAAAACGCACCCCAGTCTTCCATCGGACCCAGTCACCATGACACCGAAACCGGAGTTCTGCCTACCAACTCCGACGGTTATGGCGTATTCGCGGCAGTATTTCCGATCGACTGCGTCGGATGCCACCTTCGTTTTGGTGACTTTCACATTTCCGCGCGCCACCAAGGAATTAGGGGCTAGATCATGTCCTTCGACGCCAGCCAGCGCATGGTCGGCCAGCCGCAGAACACCGGAAGCCAGCAGGTGAGCACGCGGTAGAGCAGCACCGAGGGCACCGCGATATTCGCAGGAAGACCGAAGGCGGCGAGACCGCCGATCAGCGCGGCCTCGACGGCGCCGACACCGCCGGGCGTCGGCGCCGCGGAGGCGAGCGTGCCGCCGATCATGGTGACGATGGTGACGGTCACGAAGGTGGTGCCGCCGCCGAATGCCTCGACGCTGGCCCACAGCGCCCCCGCCATGCCGAGGGTGATCGCGGCGCAGCCGAGGATGATCACCGAGAAACGCTTGGGGTCGCGGGCCAGCTGGCCGAGTTCGCCGAGCACTTCCTGCAATTGGGGCCGCACCGAATTGTTCAGCCAGCGACGCAATGTCGGCACGAACATGAACGTGCCGATGATGCCGACCCCGACACCGGCGAGCAGATACAACACCGTGGGGTCCGGCACGAAATGCGAGAGATTGGCCGAGGTGCCCGCCGCGACGCTGAACACGGCGAGCAGGCTCAGGTGCGTGATCACCTGCACCGCCTGCTGCAACGCGACCGCGGCGGTGGCACGCACGGCGCCGATGCCGCCCTTCTGCAGGAACCGCACGCTGAGCGCGAGCCCGCCGACCCTGGCGGGGGTGGTCGTCGCGGCGAAGGTGTTGGCGATCTGCATGATCACCAGATTGCGGAAGCTCACCGCACCGGACGCGCAGGCCCACAGTGCCGCTGCCGCACCGACATACGTCAGGCTCGACACGGCGAGCCCGAGCAGCGCCCACCACCAGTTCGCCGACTTCAGCTGGGTGAAGAAGGTCGGCACCGCGCTGATGAACGGATACGCGACGTAGACGAGCCCGATCAGCAGCACCAGCTGAATGATCTGGTTGCGGGTGAATCGCGTGATCTGCTCGGCCTGGATCCGATCCTGCCCGGTCTGCTTGCGCACTTCATCGCGCGCCTCGGACAGGGCGTGCTTCCACTCGGGGACCGACCTGCGGAGCCCGACCGGCATGGCGGACTTGATCAATCGGCTCGCCGCGGCCAATACGGCCTGCGCGCCGAGTGATTCGATGGCCGCGCGCACCGCGGCCTCCTTGCCGAAGATCGCGGTCGTCGACACCAGCAGCTGTGCGATGTCGGACTGCTGCTGCTTGGCCGATGCGCCGTACTCCGAGCTGGCGAATCCGCCGAACAGCGTGCTGCCGTTGTCGATTCGGATCTCGGTGGGGCGCAGGTCGCCGTGCGAGATCTGGCCGTCGTGCAATGCGCGCAGCCCGGTCCACACCTGCGTCAGCTGTTCGGCGGGCAGCTCGGTGAGCGGTGCGCCCTTCGGCATGGTGTGCGCGTGCATCATCCAGCCGCGATCGAGCGCGGCGACTGCGACCGAGGTGCTGCTCGCCAGCCCGAGGTCGCCGACCGCGATGGTGATCAGCGCGCGATGCTCGACGGCACGATGCATGGATCCGTGCAGCGCCGCGGTTTCGCTGGCCCGGAAGGTGAGCCAGCGCCACAGCTGGCGCAGCGCCCCGAAGCTGCGCTGATTCTTGCCGTACAACTCGATGACGAGCTCGCGTTCCGGCCCGTCGATAGCGGCGGCGAGCACCAGCGGACCCCGGCCTGCCGGATGCACGACGGTGAACCGGGTGACCGTGTGCCCCCGCTTGGCCAGCACGCGCGCGGCCGCGTCCAGCGGCACCTCCAGCGCGGGCGTGCCGACCAGCCACACGAGGATCGCGCCGACCAGCCAGCCGACGGCGAGCCCGAACATCGCCCGCGCGGGCACGACGGTGCTGACGACCAGGTGGATCGGCGCGAACGCGAGCAGCAGGAACCACAGATACCGGCGCGGGCGGTTGGGCAGCCACGGGCTCGACACCGTGAGCACCGCCGCCAGCATCGCGATCCAGCGCGGGTCGTCCAGGAATTGGGAGAGGAAGGTATCGAGCCGGTTGGGCTCGAAATGCCATTTCGGCGCGGAAAGGCCGGTTCCGGTGATCGAAAGCAGGAGTCCGGCGATCAGGCCTGCCGCCGCGTACCCGGCAAGCAGTTTCCATTGCCTGCCGATGATGAGCTCGATCAAGATGGCGAAGGGCAATGCGACGATCGCCATGCCGTAGACGAGATACACCAGGTTGGACTGCTCGGGTTCGAGGAATCCGACGATGTTGGACAGCGACTTTTCCAGCTGTAGCCATTCCGGCCGGGTGATCAACGACGCGGCGATGACGACCCCAACCCACAACGCCGCGAGCACGACTCGGACGATGTCACTGGTCCGCCGGATCAGCGGTTGTAGCAGGTTGCCCGTGACCGGGATTTCCCGCCCGTCGACTCGCATGAGTATCGGTACTTTCGGATCGAGTTGGAGCTGCGTCGGGCACCCTCGCTCACCTTTCGGTGAGTATGCAGGAGACCGGCGTGCACGATACACACCAACACGCCGCGTCTGTGCTGGCCAAGTCCCCAGCGCTGCGTTGCCGTGTGCGGTATCTCACCCGGCCGATCGTTGTATCTGACATTGGTGTCAGGTTCGACAATGGCGGTATGGACAACGGACTCTATGACTACAGCCCCATTGTCGACCGCGCGCCGATCCGGTTGCCCGATGGTGCTCGGGTCGCTTTTTATGTTGGGCTGAATATCGAGCACTACCAAGTGGATCGGCCTTCGACGAGCATTTTCGCGGGCACCGCCGGACTGACCCCTGACCCGTTGAACTACGGCTGGCGCGACTACGGCCCCCGGGTCGGGTTCTGGCGGGTGCTCGACATTCTCGACCGGCATCACCTCCGCGCCAGCGTGCTGCTCAATTCCGATGTGGTGGAACATAATCCGCAGATCATCACGGCCGGCGTCGCCAGGGACTGGGCGTGGCTGGCACACGGCAAGAACAACTCGATCCTGCAGGCCGACATGTCGATCGAGCAGGAGCGCGACTACCTCACCGAGGTGGTCGACACCATCGAACGGGCCACCGGCACCAGGCCGCGCGGCTGGATGGGACCCGCGCTTTCGGAAACCTTCCACACCCCTGAGCTTTTGGCCGAGCTCGGGCTGAGCTATGTGCTCGACTGGACCAACGACGATCAGCCGTACCGGCTGAACGTGCCCGGCCTGCTCAGCGTTCCGTACAGCGTTGAGCTGAACGACATCTCGCTGTTCGTCGGGAAGGCCACCAGCGGGCCGGATTTCGTGCAGATCGTCAAGGATCAGCTCGATCAGCTGCACGCCGAGTCGGCCGACAGCGGCCGGGTGATGGCGCTGGCGCTGCACCCGTTCGTCATCGGGCAGGCGTTCCGGGCCAAGTATCTGGACCAAGCACTGGAGTACGTGGCGAATTATCCCGGGGTGTGGCTGACCACCACCGACGAGATCGCTGCCCACTTCTCGAGCGCGTCACCACTTGCCGAATCCGCGCAGGCCGAAGACGATCAGGTCAGGTAGGCCAATGCTCAGGAGGCAGGGATGGCTGTGCAGGACCAGGATCTGACAGGCAAGACAGTGGTGCTGACCGGGGCGAGTTCCGGCATCGGCGCGGTGGCGGCGGCGACCTTGGGGGCGCGCGGCGCCACCGTCGCGGTGGTCGGTCGTGACCCGGAGCGCACCGCCGAGGTGGCCGCCAAGGCGGGCGGCGAGCCGTTCCTCGCCGATTTCGCCCGCTTCGACGAGGTGCGCAAACTCGCCGACCAGCTGCTCGATCGCTATCCGCGGATCGACGTGCTGGCCAACAACGCGGGCGGCTCATGGCCCAAGCGCACCGCCACCGCCGACGGCAACGAGCTGACCTTCCAGGTCAACCACCTGTCCCCGTTCCTGCTGACCACCCTGCTCCTCGACCGGCTCGTCCAGTCGCAGGCGCGCGTGATCAACACCGCCAGCGTGACGTACCGGATGGCCAAGCTGAATCTCGACACCGTCAACGCGACGACCGGCTCGTTCAACCAGATGGGCGCCTACGCCGCGTCCAAGCTGGCCAACATCGTGTTCACCAGGGAGCTGGCCAGGCGCACCGAGGGCACCGGATTGGTCACTGCCGCTTTCCATCCCGGCGCGGTCGCCACCCACGTCTACGACAACGCGCCGTTCGGACTCGGCACGCTCATCCGGTCCCCGCTGAGCAGGCCGTTCTTCATCAGGCCCGAAAAGGGCTCGGAACCGTTGGTGCACTTGGCGACCACGGACGAGCCGATCAACGGACAGTACTTCCACCGGACGAAGCTGGAACAGCCGAGCGTCAAGCAGGCGGTGGATCCTGCTTTCGCTCAACAGTTGTGGGAGATGTCCGAGCAGGTCACCGGCGCACCACGTTAGTGCTCGGCGTCGGCGAGTCGGGCGTCTGCCGCGGCGTCCGGCTCCACACCGACGCCGAACACGCCACCGGTCAGCGTGCTCTGATCGAGCTCGATGATCGACTGCGCGACCTGCTCGGTCGGCACCAGCGCAGGGAAGGTGGTCGGCGCGATGGCATTCGCGCGCACCCCGAACTCCGCGAACTCCTCGGCGATGCTTCTGGTCAGATGGTTCAGCGCTGCCTTCGACGCCGAGTACATCGCCTGACCCGGATACACCTCGGTGCCGGAAATGCTGGAGACGTTCACGATATTCCGGTTCGCTGCCCGGTTCTGCGGCCCGGCCTGCATCCAGAACCGCTGCGCCAGCCTAGCCGAGAAACGCAGTGGCACTGCGACATTGAGCTGGAAATGCGGATCGAACGCGTCGAGCGCGGCGTCACCGTCGACGATCCCGCGCGGGTGCAGCTGCACATGGGCGGCATTGTTGACCAGCAGATCGACGCGCCCGTAGCGGGCGAGTGCGAGATCGACCACCCGCTCCACCTCGCCGGGCTCGGCGAGGTCGGCCCTGATCACGAACACCCGCGAATCGTTCTCGGGGAGCGGCTGTTCCGGCGCGAGCGGATCGACGTACCACTCCAGCTGCGACGGCACCGCGGGCGTGCGGGTGCGGCACACCGCGACGATGTCGTAGTCGGTGTAGTAGGTGCGGCAGAAGAGGTCACCCAGGGTGCCGCTCGCGCCCGTGAGTAGACAGACCCTGCGTTCACCAGTAGACAATGCGGTCTCCTCCGAAGCGGTCGACGGCCTCGGCCTTGGTCCGATGCACCCACATCACGATGCTGTTGCGGTCCTTGGTGTTGCCGCCCGCGAAGGTATGCCATGTCCGCGGCGTGACCTCGAACAGGATCAGCGAATTGTTCAGTGGCGGAATGAGAGTGAGCTGCGGCGCCCGCCCGTTCTCGCCGAGGTGGTCGTAGAGCGCGGTCTCGCCGCCGTCACCGTGCTGCCAGTCGGGATTGCCGAAATAGAACAGCACCGCAACGGCGCGCACCGTCGCGCGCGCGACGACGCCGTCCGCGCGGTGACCGGTCTTGATGTCCACGGCGCCGCCCGGTAGTCGCACCTCGTCGGGGCCCGGCGGTTCGCCGGGAAACCAGGCAGGGTTGAGGTCGTTGTGCGGCCAGCCGTAGGGCGCGCCGGGCGCATGGTGGTGCACTGATCCCTCGACGTCGCCGGTCGCGGTGACGCCTGCGATCCCGGCGACGAGGTCGTGCCATGGGCGGGAGGCGAACACGGCGAGGGCGCTGTCCTTCGGCACGTCGGTCAGCCGCACGCCGTCGGCGCTGTAGTTCGCCGCCACCTTGCCGAACAGGCCGGGGGATTCCGCGCGGAGCCTGGCCAGGTCGTCGGTGAGCCGCTGATAGAACTCGGGAACGAACACGTCCCTGGCATACACGTGCGGGAACGGTTGCGTGCGGTGTACCCAGCGCCGATGGGCGAACAGGTCCGCGAACTCCTTGGCCGTCGTTTGCGCCTCCAGCACCGACTCGGCTGTCACCATCACTCCCTCGCGGTCGAACCACTCGCGATCATATTGCCCGCCGCGCGCCCGCGCTGGCGGGAGTTCGCGGCGGGCGGCCGGTCAGGAGGTGGACGGAGTTTCCGGCACCCCCGGATGCCGGGGGATCCGCGACCGATCGAGGGTCAGGCGGTGATGGTCGTCGTGCGTGGTGCCTTGCCGTTCGACTTCGCAGGGACGACGGCGGGAGCGGTGCCGAGCACGCCGTATTCGTAGTCGTCGAGCGGGAACTTGCGGTTGCCGCGGCGCGCCTCGTAGAAGCCGGACGGCCGCACATAGGTGGTGTCGCCCTGGGAGTTCCGGTAGTAGGTCGGCACGTGGCCGTTCAACTCGGCCAGATAGAAGCGCAGCGCCGCGGCCTTGCGGTGGATGCGTCGGTGGTAGGCCTCGTGCACCGACTGCCGCACCGCCATCATCGACGCCTTCCTGCGCCGCGCCTCGGTGATCGCGCGCACCGCGTGGTCGGCCGTCATCTCGACGAACGCGTGCCAGCCGCTACCGGTCCACGAATACGGCCCGACCAGCATCCACCAGTTCGGCAGGTCGGGCAGCGCCACGCTCTGATATGCCTGTAGGCCGTGCTCGGTGAAGAACGTGCTCAGGTCGAATCCGTCGCGGCCGAGGATGGCGCCGGGGCGGTAGGACTCCGGGTCGGAGAACACCTCGTAGCCGGTGGCGAGGACGATCATGTCGAACCGGTGCTCGACGCCGTCGGCAGTTTCGATGCCCGCCTCGGTGATTCGGGCGATCGGGGTGGTGATCAGCTCGACGTTGTCCCGATTGAAGGCGAAGGTGTAGTTGGACATGGTGGGGCGCTTGGCAATCGGGCCGTAATTCGGGGTGAGCGCGGCCGCGGTCGCCGGATCCTTGACCACCCAGCGCAGGTAGCGTCGGTAGGCCGCGATCGCCACCGCGTCCACCGAACGCAGTGCTGGTTTCGCCAACCACAGCGGCGCGGACACACCGGCCCGCAGGGTGAGGTCGACGGCGACGAGCACCGCGGTGTTGATCCCCGCCTGCACGCCGGGCACGCGCAGGACGGCCTGCACCGCGGGCGGCACCGCGTAGTCGGGCTTGGGCACCGACCAGACCGGAGTCCGTTGGAACACTGCGAGTTCGGCGACCTGCGGCGCCAGCGACGGCACGATCTGCACCGAGCTCGCGCCGGTGCCGATCACCGCGACGCGCTTGCCCGTGTAGTCGTAGTCCGCGTCCCAATCGCTGGGCCGCTGCACTTTTCCGGTGTAGGAGGCCAGACCGGGGATGCCGGGATCGGCCTTCGGGTTGATGAAGGCGCCGACCGCGCTGATCACGAAACGCGCGGTGACCACGGTGCCGTCGGCGGCGAACAGCTGCCACACGTGCCGCTGCTCGTCCCAGACCTGTTTGACGATGTCGACGCCGAAGCGCAGGTGCGGGTACAGGCCGAACCGCTTCGCCACGTCGACGTGATACGCCTTCACCTCGGGGCCGCGCGGAAAGAACCTGGTCCAGTTGGGGTTTCGCGCGAACGAGTACTGGTAGGTGAGCGCGGGCACATCGACGCTCAGCCCGGGGTAGCGGTTCTCGTGCCAGCTGCCGCCGACCTCGTCGGCACGCTCGAGGAGGGCGAAGTTCGCGACGCCCGCCTGCTGTAACTTCACGCCCGCCGCGATACCGCCCGGCCCGGCGCCGATCACGACCACCTCGTGGTCGTATGGCGCCGAACCCTGGTCGGAATCAGAGGCTTTCGAGGGAACTACCACGGGCCTAATCCTCTCCTAGGTGCGGACGCTCAACCTGCGGGTGCGGAAGAACTCGGCCAGGTCGTCGTTGGTGAACGACGCAGGCCGGACTTCGTCGAGCTCGCCGGTGTGCACCACGCCCGTCCGGCCGGGCAGCTGCGTGAACGAGTAGTGGTTGAACGGGAAATGCTTGTTGCCCCACCACATTTCGAGGTGGGTGCTGGGCCGGATGGCGGCCGGGTCGCCCTGGTAGTTGACGTAGTAGGTATTGGAACCTTCGCAGGCATCCGACAGCCACATCGTCTTCGATCCCCGCCGCATGCACTGCGCGTAGTAGGCGTCGTGTGGCTCCTGTTTGATCTCCACCGCGGTGGCGCCGCGCCTGCGCGCCTCCTTGATCGCGCGGGCGGCATGCCTGCTGGTGCACTCGATCATCGCGAGGTAGGAGCCCGCCGCGAAGCCGTACGGCCCGGTGATCATGAACAGATTCGGGAACTTCGGGATGGTCACCCCCTGATACGCCTGGTAGTGGTGGCGATCCCAGAACTCGCCGAGATCGAGACCGTCGCGCCCGATCAGCGGATACGGCGGCGTGTAGCCCTTGTCCATCACCCGGAATCCGGTGGCGCACACCAGAACATCGGCCTTGCGCAGCACCCCGTCCGCGGTGACGATGCCGGTCTTGGTGATCTTCTTTATCGGATCGGTGACGAGCTCGACATGGTCCTTGGTGAACGTGCGCAGGTAGCGGTTCGACACCGACGGCCGCTTGCAGCCGGGCGCGTACTCCGGCGTCAACCGTTGCGCCAGTTCAGGATCGTCGGGCAGCTGGGCGCGATACATTGCGCCTCCGCCGCGTTGGGCGAGCTTGACCAGGCCGGGGATCCGGCTGTGGAACACCCCGACGCCGGAGATGCCGAAGTCGATGCCGAGCGTCACCGCCGCGCGCAGGGCCCGGCGCAGCGGGCCGACATTGACCATCAGATCCTTGGCGATGGCCGGAATCGGGAAGTCCGGCTTCGGCGCCACCCAGATCGGACGGCGTTGGAACACCGTGAGCTGCGCGGCGATATCGGCCATTTCCGGAATCAGTTGCAGCGCGGTCGCACCGGTGCCGATGACCGCGATCCGCTTGCCCGTGTAGTCGTAGTCGTGATCCCACTGCGCGGTGTGCACGATCTTGCCGCCGAAGCTGTCGATGCCCTCGATCTCGGGCATCTTCGGCACTTCGAGACCGCCGACCGCGCCGACGACGAACCGCGAGCTCACCTCCTGGCCGGTGTCGAGTTTGCCGCGCCACAGGTGGTTGGTTTCGTCCCACTCGCCACCGACCACCTTGGTGTTCAACAGGATTCGCGGCCGCAGCCCGTACTTGTCGACCACCTGGTCGGCGTACTGCTTCACCTCGGCGCCCGGCGCGAACATGCGCGACCACACCTTCGGCGGCTCGTAGGAGAAGCTGTAGTAGACCGACGGAATATCCACCGCCACACCGGGATAGGTGTTGGCCTGCCAGGTGCCGCCGATATCGCTGTTCTTGTCGATGATCAGGAAGTTGTGAATGCCCGCCTTGCGGAGTTCGACGCCCATCCCGATGCCGCCGAAGCCGGCACCGATGACGACGACCTCGAAATCGGGTTGCTCGACCGAACGTGAATGCGCCGCCTGCGCAGGTGCTGTCGACACGATTACCTCCGTTGGTAGTGCTCTACCGACGGTATCACTGTCTGGGACACCATGCCATAGGTGACCTGGCATGCCGAAGTGGCCGCCCGGCATGCCTGCGGCCACCTCGGAATATGGTTCAGCTGACGGACATCTCGCGGTTCGCCACCGCGGCGCGTCGCTGTCGCACCGCTGCCAGATCCACCGGTTCCTGCACCTCGGACTCATCCGCATCGGCCGGATCGATCGCCTCAGCCGGAACGATCGCGCCGAGGGTTTCGGCAAGCACCGGCAACCACCGCAGGACCTCGTCGCGGTAAGGGCCCTCGGTCTCCAGTTGGCTCAGCACACCCGCCAGCGTCAGTGCCGCACGGGCGAACGGGGTGAAGTACGGCGGCATCGTCATCTCCCGCACCACATTCGACAGCCGAGGATTCGTGGTGCGCCGTACTTGCCTGCGCAGCCACGGGGTGGTCAGCCGATACGTCGAGTGCTTGAAGGGCTCGCTGCACGGTTCGACCGCCGCATAGAGCGCCTCGATATCGAATGCGCGTCCGGACTCGACGAAACCGTGCCGCCGAGTCGCGGCCGCCAGCTCGGTCGGCCCGCCCTCGAAGAAGGCCTTGCAGTAGTCGATGGCCAGCTCCTGGAAACCCTCCGGCGGCCAGTCGCAGCAAGCCCCGAAGTCGACCACCCCGAGCCGCCCGTCCGGCAGCACCCGGAAATTGCCGGGGTGCGGATCGGCGTAGAGCAACCCGTGCCGCCCCCACCCCGAGGTGACGAACCGCAGCATCAGCATGCCGACCCGATCCCGCTCGGCTTGCGCGCCCGCGGCCACGATGCGGGTGACCGGCGTGCCCTCGACCCACTCGGTGATCAACACGTCGCCGCGCTGCGCGACCACCGCGGGCACATAGAAATCCGGGTCGTCGGCGTAGGCCGCCGCGAAGGTGCGCTGGTATTCGGCTTCGGCCGCGTAATCGAGTTCGGCGCTGACGCAGTCACAGATCGCCTCGGTGACCGCCTTGACGTCGGCGCCGGGCAGAAAAACGGTGGCAAGATGCGAGATCCGGCGCAACTGCTCGAGGTCGGCCGCGACGGATTGGCGGCCGCCGGGGTACATCACCTTGACTGCGACCTGCCTGCCGTCGTGCCACACCGCGCGGTGCACCTGGCCGAGCGAGGCCGCGGCCGCGCGGCGGTCGTCGAATTCCTGGAAGTGCCACCGCCAGTCCTCGCCCATGCTGGCCGCGATGGCCGCGTGCACGGTCTTCGGCAGCATCGCCGGCGCCGAATCCTGCAGCCTGCTCAAGGCGATTCGATAGGGTTCGGCGAGTTCCTGCGGCAACCCGAGTTCGTAAATGGCAAGCAGCTGACCGAGTTTCGCGGCGCAGCCCTTCAGCTCGCCGAGCACCTCGAACATGTGCTGAGCGGTCCGCAATTGGATGTCGCGATTGACTTCTTCGGACGACCTGCCCAATGCGCGTTTACCGAGACCCGCGGCCCGCCGTCCGGCGAAGGCCACCGGCAGCGCAGCGAGTTTGGCATTGCGAATAGCACCGCGAACTGGAGGTTTGCCATCGGAGCGAGACGCGAACAGCCGTGCACGTTCGCTAGCGGAACCCTCGTCGGCACCTTCGCCGATGCGCCGGATGCTCATGACTCACCTCACACTGTGCGCGGACCAGTGTTGCACACGTGCAGTCTGGCACAGTAGGGCTTAGACTGTCTGGGACGTAAACGAACGTAGTCGAAAGGTGACTTCGATGGGATCCCAGACGGTAGTCGCCGACGTTGCCGATGAATTGGCGCGCCGGGTTGCCGCGGGGGAGTATCAGCCGGGGGATCTCATGCCGTCTGTTCGCCAGGTCGCCGAGGAGTTCGAGATGAACCGGGCGACCGCGCAACTGACGCTGGGACGGCTGGAGACGAACGGATTCGTCGAAGCGCGCCGCGGCAAGGGCTTCACCATCCGCGATGTGCGCGAGGCGGGCGGTGTCGATGTGTACCGCCAGCTGTTCCGCTTCTCGATTCCCATGCCCGACATCGCGATCGAGATGTTCCGCGACATCGTCGACGTCGAGCGCGGCATCGTGATGGAGACGCTGCTCGCCTACACCAGCAGCGTGCACGACGTGGATCAGGCCGTGCTCAAGGCCGAGATCGACAAGCTCGAAACGCTTGCCAGGCAGGATGATCCGGATCTGCGCGAGATCTTGGCGATCGAGGTCGGACTGGTCCGCAGGCTGCTCACCGCGCTCGGACTCACCATGCAGCGGGCCATCCTGAACTCGATCGGCGAGATGGTGCTCGAGGTGCCGGAGGCGGTCGACGCGTTCTTCGCGGGCGCGCCGGACCTGCACGTGCTCGTCTGGCGGGCGCTCGCCGCGGTGTGGGATTCGGGTTCCGGGCCGTCGGACGCGCAGGTGGCGCTGTTCGAGGACTTATTCGGGATGTACCACGAGAAGGTGTTGCTTCGCTTCGACGAGTTGGTCGGCGGCACAGAAGAACAGGCCGACGGCGGGCACGCTGCCAGCGCCTGACGGTTCCCGGCATACACTCAGCAACTCGATTCGGCCCCGCCGCGGGCGCCCGTGCTGTGCACTGAAACGGCCCTAGTCGTGCGCGTTACCGATTGACCCTCTGTCTCAGACAGAATAGGGTGGTTGGCACGCAGCGAAGCGAGGTAACCATGGCAGGCAGCAGGCGTAAGGGATTGGCCAGGTCCGCGAAATTGGCAGGGTTGCCGATGAGCATCATGGCCCGCCGGGTCACCGCGACCGGTCGCGCGATGATGACCGGCGCCTCGCGCGGCGATCTCGATGACGAACTCATCGACAAGGCGGCCGACCAGGTGTTCGCGGTGCTCGGCGAACTCAAGGGCGGCGCGATGAAACTCGGCCAGGCATTGAGCGTCGCCGAGGCCAGCATCCCGCCCCGCTTCGCCGACCGCTATCGGGAGGCGCTCACCAGGCTGCAATCCCAGGCGCCGCCGATGCCGACCAGCTCCGTGCATCGCATGCTCGCCGAGCAACTCGGCACCCGCTGGCGCGAGCGCTTCACCACCTTCGACGACACACCGATCGCGGCGGCCAGCATCGGCCAGGTGCATCGCGCGGTGTGGCGGGACGGGCGCACCGTCGCGGTGAAGGTGCAGTATCCAGGCGCGGACACCGCGCTCATGTCGGATCTGAAGATGCTCCAGATGTTCTCCGGCGCTTTCGGTCTCATGATGCCCGGCGCGGACACCAAGGCGTTGATCGCCGAGTTCATCGACCGCACCGCCGACGAGCTCGACTATCGGATCGAGGCGGATCACCAGCGCCGCTTCGCCAAGGTCTTCGCGGGCGATCCGGCCTTCGAGGTGCCGAGGGTGATCGCGAGTGCGCCGAAAGTCCTTGTCTCGGAATGGCTGCAGGCCACACCGCTGGCCACGATCATCGCAGGCGGCACCAAGGCGCAGCGCGACCGGGCAGGCCACCTGCTCATCGAATTCTCGCTGTCCGCGCCGGTGCGGGTCGGCTATCTGCACTGCGATCCGCATCCTGGCAACTTCCAGTTGCTCGACGACGGGCGACTCGGGGTCATCGACTTCGGCGCGTCGATCGCGTTGCCCAGCGGGATCCCGTCGGTAATCGGCGAACTCGCGCGCTGTGCCATGGACGAGGACTACGACCACCTGGTCACTGTGCTGCAGGACAACGGATTCGTGCGCCAGGGTCACGCCTTGGATCTCGGTCCGATCGAGCGGCTGGTCACGCCGATTGTCGCCCAACTCCGTGGCGAGAACGTGCACATCAGCCGAGAGTTGTTGCAGGGACACACCGCTCGCGCCCTCGAGAAGCGCAACATCTCGCTGACCAACAGCAAGGCGGTCAAGGCGCCCACCGAGATTCCGGAACTGGCGATGCTCGGCCGGGTGTTCGCCGGCGTCATCGGGGTCTGCGCACAGCTCGATGCCGAGGGACCGTTCGTCGAGCTGGTCAGCCGCTGGCTTCCCGGTTTCGCCGAGGACGGCGAGGCCGCATAACCGCCGCTGGGGGGCGGTTATGCGGGACGCCTAGATCCGGGTGCCGAGCCCGCGCAGGCTCCAGCGGGCGATGGGGCGCGCGAGGGGCGCGAAGATCTGCAGCGGAAGGAGGCCGCCGAAGCGGGGATGCACGGCCAGCGTCCAGGTGAGAGTGGTTGCGCCGGCGTCGGTGGGGGTCAGCACGTACTCCTCGGCGATCGACTTCATGACGAAGGGCACCGAGGACTTGGTCGCGGTGAGCGCGATGCGGCGGCCCTCGTCCCTGGCGACTACCTCCTCGACACCGGCGACCAGGGTCCCGTCGAAGACCCGGGTGGCGCCGACACCGCGGTCGCCGTTCGGGTAGCGCATGCCGTTGACCAGGGGCAACCACGAGTAGAGGCCGTTGGTGTCCAGGGCGGCCCATACCTGCTCCGGCGTGGCGTCGAAGGTGTGCTCGACGGTGACGACGAGAGCTGCCTTGTCCTCGACGAATCCGCGCATCTTCGCGGCGCGGATCGGCGTGAGCCGGTGCCCGCCGCCCGCGAGCAGCGCCTTGGTCCAGCGGCGCGCAACAATCAGCGCCACCAGCCCGGCAAGGCCGCCGACGACGAGTACGACGGCGGCGATGATGAGCAACGTGGTCATCCGTGCACTCCAGGGGTGGTGGTTTGGCCTTCTGCGGGCGGGGCCCAATAGGTTTGCAGCCCTTCGCGACTCGGCATCCGCTCGACTGCGCGTCTGGCGGAGTCCAGTGCTCCCGGTCGATCGATCAGCAACCGGGCGACGCGTTCGAGTTCGGGCCCGGTGATGATCCGCATGGCGGTGCGCGTGGTGCGGGGGAGCGCCCGCGCGATGCGGTAACCCAACCACGACTCCGGCCGCAGCGTCATGACCGCCTCGTTCCTGCCAATCGCCGCGACGATCTTGTGGCCCGCCTTGTCCGGATGCATCCCGAGCATCGTCATGCCCTTGGTGACGCCCTGCTTGCCGATCTCGACCTGCTCCGCGGTGACCGACGAGACCGCCGCTGTCGCAGCGAGATTCGTGGCGATCAGCCCGGGACACACCACCGTCACGCCGATCTTGTGTCCGGCGAACTCGGCTCGCAGTGTCTCGCTGAAATGCTTCACCCCGGCTTTGCCGATGCTGTACGGGGTGGCGAGCCGAGCAGGGGCGAAGGCCGCCATGGAGGAAATATTCACCAGGTGGCCGCCTGCGCCGCGCGCCACCATCTGCGCGCCGAAGATGCGGCAGCCGTGGATCATCGCCATCATGTTGATGTCGATGATGCGGCGCAGATCGTCGAGCGGAACCTCCAAAAAGGGCCCGCCGACCAGGATTCCGGCATTGTTGACCACCACGTCGGGCACGCCGTGGTTGTCCTTGACGTACCGCCCGAAGGTCTCCAATGCTTCAGTGTCGGAGACATCGAGGGCATAAGGAAAGGCCAGCCCGCCCGCCGAACGAATCAGTGCCACCGTCTCTTTCGCGGTCGCGAGGTTGATGTCGGCGACGATCACCTCGGCGCCGAGCTCGGCGAGCGCCTTCGCGGTGCCGCGGCCGATGCCGCTGCCCGCCCCGGTGACCACGGCCAGGCCTGGATAGAAGTTCGTCATCGGGCGCTCCTCGAGTTCATGCCGCCGCGCTGCCGCGGAACAACCGCCGCAGCCTGCCGCGATAGGCGGTGGCGCTGCCGTTCAGCAGCTGTTGATGGAAGGCGCCGATCTCCCGGAAGGCGGCACGGCCCTCCGGCAGCAGGTCGGCGCCCGCGACGAAGACATGGGCCTGCCGGTCCCAGATCTGCAGCCTGCACACGACATTCGCTTGGTGGCAGCGGTCGGCGAGCTGTTCGGCGTCGGCGAGCAGCACCTCGGTCGAACCGACGAGGATGAGCACCGGTGGCAGCCCGGTGAAGTCGTGGTTGACCGGCGACCAGGCCGGATCGAGTTTGCCGTCGACGTGAAATCCTCTGCGCACGACCAGATCCAGGCCACGGACCGGAATGACCGGGTCGCGGCGGGCATTCGGGTGCACCCGCTTGCTTGTGGTGTCGAGATCGGCCCACGGCGCCACCGCGGTGATGCCGCCCGGCATCGGCAGTCCCGCGTCGCGCGCGGCGAGCGTCACGCTGAAGGCGAGCCCGCCGCCCGCCGAATCGCCCGCGACGATGATCCGCTCACCGGGGAAGCCGCGACTCAGCAGGTATCGATAGGCGGCGACACCGTCGGCGATGCTGTCGGTGATATGTGCCTGCGGCAGTTGGCGATACGCGACATTGAGCACCGGCGTGCCGCTCGCCCGCGCGAGGCGCGAGACGATCCGGCGGTGCGTGCGCAGCCCGCACGCGATGAATCCGCCACCGTGGAAGTAGAGGATCGCACTGTCGGTGCGCATGCCTGGGTCGGCGGTGTCGCGATGCCAGACCCATTCGCCGTGGAATCCGTCGAACAGCACCGGCCTGCGCCGAGTGCCCGCGACCGCGACAAGGGCGGCGGCGGGCGCATCGATCCCGTTGCTGATCGCGAAGATCCGCTTGTCTCTGATCGGCCCGTATTCGCCGGCCATGGTCACGGTTTCGAGGGCGGCGCGCACGGTGGCGAACAGCAGTGGGTGGATCAGACGGGCGATGGGGCTGGCTCGGTTCGGGATTTCCACCGTGACGCTGGAGCGGGGCGAGGCCACCGGCAGTTCCGCCGCGGGGGCGTTGATTGCGGTCATACGCGGGTCCTCCAGGCGCAAATCCCGTGCGCGCTTCGGCTTTGGGCGCGCCTGAAGCAGTATATACTGTCTCAGACAGCGAGCGTAAGCCCGCTGGTTGATCCACGAACAGGGGAAGTCAGATGGCAGGCTTCGACAACGAGATCGTCGTCATCACCGGCGCTGGGAGTGGGATCGGCCGCGCCACCGCGCACCGCTTCGCCCGCAAAGGCGCCACCGTCATCGCCGCCGATATCGAGAAAGAGCGCGTGATCGGCACCGTCGACGCGATCCTCGCCGACGGGTACCGCGCGGTGCCCTACCAGGTCGACGTGTCCGACGCCGAGGCGATGCAGGGCTTCGCCGACGAGGTACACGACGCGCACGGCGTCGCGCGGGTGCTGGTGAACAACGCCGGATTCACCACGGCGGGACCGTTTCTCGAACACACCATCGCGGACTGGGACCGGTTGATGGGCGTCAACGTCTGGGGCCTGGTCTACGGCTCGACCTTCTTCGGCAGGCAGATGGTCGACGCGGGCACCGGCGGGCGCATCATCAATGTCACCTCGGTGGCCGCCTTCCTGCCGATTCCGCTCAGCACGCCCTACTGCACCACCAAGGCGGCGGCCCAAATGCTCACCGAGGGTTTGCGATTGGAGTTCGCGGGCACCGGCGTCGGGGTGACCGCGATCTGCCCGGCCTTCATCGACACCGGCTTCTACGAGGCCGCGCAGCCGATCGGGCTGAACGACACCGCGGCCCGCCGCGCCAGCAACATCTCCCAGTACGCCGCCAAGCTCGTCGCGCACAGCCCCGACACCGTCGCGAAAACCATTGTCCGCGTGGCCGCCCGCAATCCGGCGGTGGTGCCGACCCCGATCGAAGCGCGCGCCGTCTACCTCGCCACCCGAATCTCGCCGAGCGCCGCGCGTCTGGTCGCCCGCTTCCTGAAGGTCGACGACCTGTCCGATCTACTCAATCGCCTTGTCCCGGAAGCCGTCCTCGGCAAGCTGGACGACTTCCTCGAACATCGGCTCAGGCCATGATGTTTCCGCGATCGATCACAGTCCGCCGTTGAGTTTGTTGAGCCGGTCGCAGGATTCGACGTATTCCTGGATCAGGCGATTCACCACGTCGGCGGAGCGTTCGACCTTCGTCATCATGCCGACGACCTGGCCGACCGGGTTGAAGTTCACGTCCTTGGCGGCCTCGGGGTAGCGGTGCCCGCGCTTGACGCCGTCCAGTGCCACCATCATCTGCAGCGGCATGGGCAGCGGATCCGGGGTGTCGGCCTGCTCCCATGCGTCGGTCCAGTCGTTGCGCAGCATCCGGCACGGCTTGCCGGTCCACGACCGCGAGCGCACGGTGTCGTGGCTGGACGCGTCGATATAGGTCTGCATTTGTGCGGGCGGCACATTCGCTTCCTCGACGGTCAGCCAGAGTGACCCGGTCCACGCGCCCGCCGCGCCCATCGCCATGGCGGCCGCGACCTGGCGGCCGTTGCCGATGCCGCCCGCCGCGAGCACCGGCAGATCGCCGACCGCGTCGATCACTTGCGGCCACAGCACCAGCGACGAGATCTCGCCGCAGTGCCCGCCGCCCTCGGTGCCCTGGCAGACCACGAAGTCGAGGCCCGCGTTCTTGTGGTTGAGCGCGTGCTTCACCGAACCGCAGAGTGCGCCGATGAGCCTGCCGGAATCCTGCACCTGCTTGACGACGTCGTCGGGCGGCGTGCCGAGCGCGTTGGCGACCAGCTTGGCCTTCGGGTGGCGCAGGATCACCTCGACCTGCGGCGCGGCGGTGGTGGCGGTCCAGCCGAGCAGTTGGTTGTGCCGCTCGCCGTCGGGCAGCTGCGGGACGCCGTGGTCGGCGAGGATCTTCTCGGCGAAGTCGCGGTGCCCGTGCGGGACCAGCTCCGCCAGCTTGGCTTCCAATTCCTCCGGCGTCAGGCCGTCGATGCCCTGGCCCTCGTACTTGCTGGGGATGACCAGGTCGACGCCGTAGACGCCGTGCACGTGTTCGTCGAGCCAGGCCAGCTCGACTTCGAGTTCCTCGGCGGTGAAACCGACCGCACCGAGCACGCCGAGCCCGCCGGCATTGCTGACCGCGGCCGCCACGTCGCGGCAGTGGGTGAACGCGAAGATGGGGAATTCGATCCCGAGCCGTTCGCAGATTTCGGTACGCATGGCGTGCTGGTCTCCTCACTGCCCCATCGCCGTCACCGGCGACCGGCAGCTGTCTAGAACGAGTTACAGAGTTGCTCGGGGCGCCCGACCGTCGAATCGGCGGTGAACCGCAAGTATCGCCATGACGCGGCCGTGGCTTCCTCGACGGGTCGGTGCACCATCATCCGACAGTAACACGTTCTAGTTTTGCCCGGAATAGTCCCGTCAGAGGGCGGCATCCTCCATCGCGGTCAGCGCGTCCTCGAGGTGGTCGAGCAGCCGGGGGAGTTCCGGGACACTGCGTCGGCAGCCGACGAGCCCGAAGTCGAGATTGCCGCCGTTGGTGGTCAGCGTGATGTTCACGGCCTGGCCGTCGAACGGGATCGACATCGGGTAGCTGGCGTCGAGGCGGGCGCCGTTCCAGTACATCGGTTCGCGCGGGCCCGGCACGTTCGAGATGACGATGTTGAACGCCGGATTGGTGTGCGGGATGAGGCCGGGCAGCAGGCTCAGGGCCAGCGGGCTGAGCATCAGCGCGGACAATGCCATCGTCTGGGTGCTCGACAGCGAGCTGTAGACACCCTTGCTCTTGCGCATCGATTCGGTTATCACGCCCAGGCGCTCCAGCGGATCGGCGACATCGGTGCCGAGATTGCACAGCACCGCGCCGACCTTCACGCCGTTGGTCTCGGTGTCGTCCGCCGAACGCAGCGACATCGGCACCATGGCGATCAACGGCTTGTCCGGCAACTCGTTTCGCTCCGCGAGGTAGGCGCGCAGCGCACCGGAGGACATGGCGAGCACCACGTCGTTGACGGTCGAGCCGGTCGCCTTCTTGACCTGCTTGATCCGCTCCAGCGGCCAGGAACGCACCACGGTGCGGCGCGCCCCGCCGATGGGCACGTTGAACATCGTGCGCGGCGCCTCGAACGGCATCGTCAGCTGTTGCTGGAGCAGGATCGAGCGGGCCGTGCGCAGTAGTGTCGGCCCAGATGCGGCTGCTGACAACATATTTCGCGCAACGCCGCGAATGCCGGAGGAGGTCGACTCGGTCGCGGACTTACGCGGCGTCCTCGGCAGATTCCACGGGACCCGAGGTTCGGCGTCCGCTTCGTTCGTCAGCGTGCGCTGCATGACGCGTTGCGCGGAGACGCCGTCGATCAGCGCGTGGTGCATCTTCGAGTAGACGGCGAAGCGGCCGTCGGCCAAACCCTCGATGAGATAGATCTCCCACAGCGGGCGGTGCCGATCAAGCAGGGTGCTGTGCAATCCGGACGCGAGCTCGACCAGTTGGTCGATGCGGCCGGGGCGCGGCAGCGCGAGGCGGCGGACGTGATATTCGAGTTCCACGTCGTCCTCGCGGGTCCACGCCATCTGCGGCGCGCCGAAGAGGGTGGCCGGGCGCTTACGGAAGGTCGAGTCGATCTTCTTGCACGACAACAACTTTTCGTAGGTTTCCCGGCCGAAGTCGGGTCCGGCGTCTTCGGGGGCCTCGAATAGTTGTAGGCCACCGACGTGCATCGGGTGTTCGCGGGATTCGGCGAGAAGGAAGACGGCATCGATCGGTGCGATGAGATCCATGGTGTGGTCGCCCCCTGACGACAGTGGTGTGGTTGCAATCGAATCGACCACGTTGTCGTGCGGGCCCGTGCGCAGCCATGAATCCTGCGCGATAGAACCAACTTACCTGGACCGGGCGGGGTGTGCCCGGTGATTAGCGAAGCTTTGACGCCAGTAAGTAGGCCTGCTGGAACCGTTCGTCCGGCTCCGGCTCCCTGACCAATTGCGCGTGCACCATGAAACCGGCGTCCCGCAACAGCCCGGCCAACCGTTCCGGCGACCATCGGTAGGCGCGAGTCACCTTGTGGTCGAACGCTTCTACCGTGTGCGGCCGCGCGCATTCGCGGCTCGCAAGCGCTGCCGCGGGTACGTCGGTCGCCTGGAATGCCAGCAGTGCGTGCCCTTCCCACGCGAGTACCCGATACAACTCGTTCAACACATTCGGCACGCGCTCGGGTGGGAGATGGATCATCGAATACCACACGACGAGTCCGGCGAGGCTGTCGTCGTCCAAAGCCAGCTGCTCCATCGAACCCTCGTCGAAGGACAGTTCCGGATACTGCTGCCTGGCGATGGCGAGCAATTCCGGCGCCAGGTCGATGCCGAAGGCCGGCACGCCGAGCGCATTCAGGTGGGCGGTGATGCGGCCCTCGCCGCAGCCGATGTCGGCCACCGGGCCGGACCCGCCCGCGCGGACTCGTTCCGCGAACACCGAAAGCATCGCGCGATCGAACGGCGCCGTGTCGAGGTGTCCCTTGACGAACTCGGTGTAGACGGCGGCGATCTCGTTGTAGGCCTGACGGGTGGTGTGCACGTCGGCGGGGGCACTCGGATTTCCAACCACCCCAACATCATCCACAGACGTGCCGGGTCCGGCCAGCACCCCACCGGTGACGGCTATCGCCCGGGTGCCCCGTCGAGTACGGGTTCGAAGGCTTGCGCGACGGCCAGGCTGTCCTCGTAGACGTGGTGCCGGGTGATCCGGCCCGCCTCGACCGTCAGGTGCAGCGCGAACCGCGCGCGATAGGCACGGCCGGTGCCGCGGGCGGTCTGCCGGATCTCGCCGAGCACGATCGCCTCGGCGCCGTCGACGACGACCCGTTCGATCTCGGTCGCCGCCGCTTCCGGCACATGGTGATCGGCGATCGAACGGAAGTGCGCGGCGGATTCGGCACCGGTCGATCGATGCCGGATCCACGGGGTCATGGTGCGTCCGTGCTCGGCCTCCGGCCAATTCAGCCGCCAGTCGACCTCGTCGGCATACAGGTCCGCGATCGCGTCGGCGTCCCCCGCGCCGATGCGGTGCAGCAGTTCGTCCACTACCGCGCGGGTGTGCGCAGACGACATGGTGATCCCTCCGATCCGCAGGGCTGCGTCCGATCGACGCGGCCGGATCACCATTGTTGCCACGGCAGCTCGGCGTGGTCGATTACCTGTCAGGTAATCGACCACACTCGGCTAGGTGCGCTCGTCGGCGCCGCCGCTGTGACTTCGGACCGCGCCGACATCGTCCTTGGCGACGCTCAATTGGTGCTCGCAGCATTCGGTCACCGCTTCCGGCGCGGCAGGCGAGGCGACCAGCGCGTCTTCGCTCGCGTCGCGACTGCGCGCGGTGCCGAGGATCGAGCCGAGGATCACCAGCGGGAAGCCGATCGCCATGCCAGCGGTGAGCGGTTCGCCGAGCGCCGCAACGCCGAGCACGATGGCCACCGCCGGGTTGATGTAGGTGATCACCGTCGCGCGGGCCGGGCCGACCTCGGAGATGAGCGCGAAGAACATCAGGAAGGCGGCGGCCGTGCAGATCAGCGCGAGGCCGACCACCGAGAGCGTCGCGTCGGCGGGAAAGCTTGTCGGCCTGCGCAATGCGGCGAACGGCGCGTACACGACGGCCGCGATGAGCAGCGAGGCCGTCACCACGCCGAGCGGCGGCAGGTCGGCGAGCGAGCGGTTGATGATGATCGGGCCGACGGCGTAACCGATGGTGGTCAGCGCGATCGCACCGATGGCGGCGGGGTTGGTCAGGTCGATATCGAGGCCGACCAGGGTGACCACGCCGGCGAATCCGATGAGCAGCCCGATCACGCGGCGCTGATCGAACTTGTCCTGGCCGAGCTTGGTCACGATGACCACCGCGATCAGCGGCACCGCCGCGATCAGCAGGCCGACCGTCGAACTGTTCAGCGTGGTCTCGGCGAATCCGATGAACAGCCACGGGCCGACGATCTCCACCACCGTGTACAGCAGCAACGGCCGCCAACGGCGGAACACCGGAGCGAGCGCCTTGGTGTACATCGCGATCGGCACCAGCACCAGCGCACCGATGAACGTCCGGCCGAACGCGACGAACACCGGGTCGAAGTCGTCCACCGCGATCCGGATCATCGCGTACGGCACGCCCCAGATCACGCCCATGCCGAGGAACAACAGCCAGCCACGTTGCGTCATTGCGTGACCGTCCCTCTGGTGGGAATTCCGGCTGGTGGAGAGATCATTGACATACCGCACTCGCTTTCGACAAACCGGAGCTTATACAGCTGGTCGGATCATCCGACAGGTCCAATTCCTGCCATTGGGGGGCCAGTCCACTTCGGTGGCCAGTCGCGTAATCGGGTTTCGCCGAACGGGTTCATCGATCTGCTTCTGCGCCATCACGGCGTCGCGGTGCGGGTCGGGGTCAGCGACCGCGCCATCCCGCTGCCGTTCATCATCGAGGAGAGCGTCACCGACGTGACCGAGGCGGAGGTGCGGGGGCTCCAGGATCTGTTTGCGCTGCCGGATCTTTCGGCCACCGACGACCGCATCGCCAACGGCACCGCGTTCCGCTGAACTGCGGGAACAGCAATGTCCGGCCCGAATCTTCGGGCCGGACATTGTTGCGGCGGTTGACGATCGGGCCGTTCGGTGGCCGATTGTCTTGCGGTGCAGTTAGTTCGCCGGTTTCACCGTCGTGCTGGTGGTGGTCGGCGCCGCGGATTCAGTTGTCGTGACATGCGCCGCGGCCGGTGTCTTGACCGGTGCCACCGTGGTGGTCGGCGTCGCCGTCTCGGTGGGAGCCACCGTGGTGGTCGGCGCGGGCGCGGTCGTGGTCACCTCGGGAGCGGCGAGCTGGGCGGCGGTGGTGGTCGGCGCTGACGAGGTGGTCGTCGGCGCCGGGCTCGTCGTCGCTGTGCCGCTGGTCGTGGTGGCGGTGGTGGACGGCGTCGTCGTCGCGGTGCCGCTCGTGGTTGTCGGCGCCGCGGAGCTGGTTGTCGTGCTCGCCCACCGCTCCGACTTCGGCTTGGTGGTGGTGTCCACGGCCTTGTACATGGCGGCCAGATCCGACTCCTGCGGCGCGGCCTTGGTGTTGAGCGGCTTGCCGTCCTGCGCCTGCTTGGCCAGGTTGGACAGCCAGGCGGCCGCGTACTCGGCGGACGTCAACGGCTTACCTGCGGACGCGTCCGCGTCCTTCCAGTAATCGAAGTGGTGGCCGGTGTGGTTCGGGCCGAGGGTGAGCTTGTACGGATCGCTCATGACCACCGGGATGGTGTTCTGGTTGGTCACGATGAGACCGACGATCTCGTTGAACACCTTCTGCGGCAGGTAGGCCAGCGGCGACATGTCGTCGGAGGCAATGGCGTCCGCCTTCTTCACCGGTGTCTTCGGCGCGGCGCCCGGCTTGTAGTTCGGATCCGACACCTTCAGCAGCACGTCGAGGAACGTCTCGTCGCTCTTGAGCCAGTTCGGCTGCGAATTGATGTCCGCGAAGGCCGCCAATGCGATCTTGCCGAGCGCCATGGCGACGCCCTGGCCGTTCTCCGGGGTGAGCCCGTCGCGTTCGAGTGCGTCGACGTTGATCTGCCTGCCGACGTTCACCACCAGCTGCAGCAGCGAAATGTTCTCCGGCGCAGCACAGGTGAGGTCGCCCTCGGAACAGAAGGAGGCGATCTTGCCGTTCAACTTGCCGAAATCACCGCTGGTGCCCGGCAATGCGCCCTTGCCGGAGATCGGCTTGCCGCCGAAGTTCTGGTCGAACCCGTCGGGGTGGTTCGGATCCTTCGCGCCGATGAACGGTCCGTCGCCCGCCGAGCGGCCGGAGTCGGCGAAGATGACGACGCCGACGACATTGTCGGGGTTGACGATCCCGTACCCGCCGTCCTTGTCGGCCTCCTGATTGCCGATCTTCATCGCGACGCGGCGCACCACATCCGCGCCCTCGCTGTAGCCGACGATGGAGAACCGGGTGTTCGGGCAGGCCTGGCGGATCTCGCGCATCACCTTTTCGGTGTTCGCGGCGCCCGTGTTGACGGCGTCCTCATAGGTCGCCATGTTCGCCGGGTACGCGATGTACACGGCGGCGTACTTGCTCGGATCGACCGAGGCGCCCGGCGCGTTGACGACCGGATCCAGCCATTCGCTCTTGTGGTCGCCGGACAGCGCGGCGGGCAGTTCATTACCGTTCGCGTCGACCAGCAGTTTCGTTGTCCCCGCGACCGGAGTGTCGCCACGGCCGGCCACCGAGATGCTCACCATGTCCTTGCACTCGGTGACGGATGCCCTGAGCTGCGTGTCCACTGATTTCGGCGTCGATGTCAATGCGAACGAAGTTGCGACGATCGCCGCAACGCCGAGCACCGCAGGCGCGGCAACGGCCGAAGCGAGGCGATGTCGCGCGAGGAGCTCGCGTAAACCCATGTCCTGATCCCCATTCCAAATTAGCGACAAAACAGACGGACAGCCCCCGAGGCCGTATGTCACAAAGGACGTCGTGAATGGGGGGTCGAGTGTTACCGACTGGATGGATTGGTGATCTTGACCAGTGGGCACGGCAGTCCGCCGACTTTGCTGGTCACCGACGGTATCAGCGGTCTCCGTGACAACTGGCACAGTTAAGCTCCGCTAACACTGAGGTCAATTTGCCCCGAATTGTCGGGGGTTCATTTTCTATTCGGCGGCGTTGTCATTCGCGGCGCGGCGCGGCGTGGCGCGGCGTGGAGTTCGGGATACGGGCAGGCCCGACAGGGCGGCCGCGGTCGCGGCGATCTCATCAATCGGCTTGTCCACCAAGCCCTCGATGCTGACCATCGGCGACTGGTAGGTCCGGCTGTTGGTCCTGGCGAGGGACGCCTGCCAGCGGGAGAGCTGCCGCAGGAAGATGTCGTCGTCGTGCAACACGAAAGCGAGCACCTGGCGGGGGTCGCTTGCGGTCGCGCGCAGCGGAATGATCCTGATCTCGCGGACTGATTCCCAGCCGACTCGCACCTTGTGCTTCGACGTGTGTACGCCAGCGGCATCGAGGACAACCGCTCCACCGGAAAGCGTTGAGTACAACAGCCAGCCGCAATACGACAAGACTGGGACGGCCACGAGTACCGCGATTCCCGTCACCCACGGGCTCGACACGAGCCAGCTCGTAATGAGCAGCAGAATACTCATGCACACGTAGGGCGCCATGATCAGCAAGACGCCGCGCAGTCGAACCCTGATCTCCAGTGGCTCGGATGACCCTGGCGCGACCCGTTCTCGGGGTGCCCCCTGGCTGACGTTCAGGATGCTGGCCAACGCGAGCTTGCGGCGAGCGGCGACGACGACAAGTCCGATCGCGCCGATGATGATCACGGGCAATGAATCTGTGGTTGTCAGGCCCATCTTCGCGGTGCCGAACCCCAGCAGGAAACCGAGGATCGGGATGGCGGGAAGGACGATCGCGGCCGTCTGAATCGGGAGGCGTTGCAACGCTTTCTCGGCGTATGCCCTTGCGATGCGATCGGTTTCGGGATCGGCGGCGGGTTCGCCGCGTAGTAGTGCCTTGCGAGTGGCACGGTCCAGGTCACGCCAGGTGTTCATGAGCTCCCTCTGTCTGAGGGGCCGCACCTTAACTGATCAAGGTGACCGCTGTGCCCGCCTCGGTCGGCGGCCGGTCCCGTGCACGCGTTGACCAAATGTCGCTAATGGTCTTGACGAATGGCCTATTGAGATGTCATTATCAATACAGGAGGACATCGGGAATTGGATGTCTTCTTTCTTTCTGCCCCTCGACATCTGTCGTATTTGGGTGTAATTTGAGACTTCGCGCCCGGGGCGTGTGCTGTCCAACTCTCGAAATATGAAATGACCGTGGAAAGCGGCGCAGTCTGCGCGCCAATGTTCCACCCGTTGTTGTCGAGTCAGGTCAGGACGGCATCCCGCACGGTGCGCACAGGGAAATACGGCCCACCGGACAGGCAGATACCGTGACGACCACGCGAATGTGTGGGCGGCGCGAGGTGCTGGAAGGACGCATGTTGGCACTCTCGAATCAGACCGAGCTCACTACTACCGATACCACACCGAAGCGGGTGTCCTTCGCCAAACTCCGTGAACCGCTGGAGGTTCCAGACCTGCTGGACATCCAGCGCGAATCGTTCGACTGGTTGATCGGCGCACCGGCCTGGCTCGAACGGGCGGCGGCCCGCGACGATGCCTCCGGCGGCGGGCTCGCGGAGATGCTCGACGAGATCAGCCCGATCGAGGACTTCGCCGCGACGATGTCGCTGACCCTGTCCGAACCCCGTTTCGAGGAGGTCAAGGCCTCGGTCGCGGAATGCAAAGACAAGGACATGACCTACGCGGCGCCGCTGTTCGTCACCGCGGAGTTCATCAACAACAACACCGGCGAGATCAAGAGCCAGACGGTCTTCATGGGGGATTTCCCGATGATGTCCGACAAGGGCACCTTCGTCGTCAACGGCACCGAGCGCGTGGTCATCTCGCAGCTGGTCCGGTCGCCGGGGGTGTACTTCGAGCAGGACGTCGACGAGACGACCAACAAGGATCTGCACAGCGTGCGGGTCATCCCGTCGCGCGGCGCGTGGCTGGAGTTCGATATCGATAAGCGCGACACCGTCGGCGTTCGCATCGACCGCAAACGCAGGCAGCCGGTGACGGTCCTGCTCAAGGCGCTCGGCTGGACCAGCGCACAGATCGCCGAGCGGTTCGGCTTCTCCGGGATCATGATGACGTCGCTGGAGAAGGACAACACTCCCGGCACGGATGAGGCGTTGCTCGATATCCATCGCAAGCTGCGTCCCGGCGAGCCGCCGACCAAGGAGTCCGCGCAGAACCTGCTGGAGAACCTCTTCTTCAAGGAGAAGCGCTACGACTTGGCGCGCGTCGGCCGCTACAAGATGAACAAGAAGCTCGGCATCCATACCGGCGAGGCCATCGGCGCCAGGGTGCTCACCGAGGAAGATCTCGTCACGATCATCGAATACCTGCTGCGGCTGCATGCGGGGGAGTCGGTGATGACCGCGCCGGGCGGGATCGAGGTGCCGGTCGAGGTCGACGACATCGACCACTTCGGCAATCGTCGGCTGCGCACCGTCGGTGAGCTGATCCAGAACCAGATGCGAATCGGGTTGTCCCGCATGGAGCGGGTGGTCCGCGAGCGGATGACGACCCAGGACATCGAGGCGATCACGCCGCAGTCGCTGATGAACATTCGCCCGGTCGTCGCTGCGATCAGGGAGTTCTTCGGCACCTCGCAGATGTCGCAGTTCATGGACCAGCGCAACCCGCTGTCCAGCCTGACCCACAAGCGTCGCCTTTCGGCGCTCGGGCCCGGCGGATTGAGCAGGGAACGCGCCAGCCTCGAGGTGCGCGACGTGCACTACAGCCACTACGGCCGGATGTGCCCGATCGAGACACCCGAAGGCCCGAGCATCGGGTTGATGGGCTATCTGTCGGTGTACGCGCGGGTCAATCCGTTCGGGTTCATCGAGACGCCGTATCGAAAAGTGGTCGGCGGCAGGGTGACCGACGAGATCGAGTATCTGACCGCCGATCAGGAAGACCTGCATGTGGTGGCGCAGGCGAACGAGCCGGTCGATGCCGACGGCAGGCTGGTCGCCGCGCGAGTCGCGGTGCGGCGCAAGAATTCCGAGGTCGAGATCATGGATTCGACGCAGGTCGACTACATGGATGTGTCGCCGCGCCAGATGGTTTCGGTGGCGACGGCGATGATCCCGTTCCTCGAGCACGACGACGCCAACCGTGCCCTGATGGGTGCGAACATGCAGAAGCAGGCCGTTCCGCTGGTCCGGTCGGAGGCTCCGGTGGTCGGCACCGGGATGGAGTCGCGTGCTGCGATCGATTCGGGCGAGATGGTGGTGAACGAGAAGTCCGGTGTGGTGGAAGAGGTTTCGGCCGACTACATCACCGTGATGGCCGACGACGGCACCCGCAAGTCGTATCGCCTGCGGAAGTTCGCTCGCTCGAACCAGGGCACCTGCCTCAATCAGCGGCCGATCGTCGGTGAGGGACAGCGGGTGGAGGTCGGCGAGGTGCTTGCCGATGGTCCGTGCACCGAGAACGGCGAGATGGCGCTGGGGAAGAACCTTTTGGTGGCGATCATGCCGTGGGAGGGGCACAACTACGAGGATGCGATCATCCTGTCGCAGCGTCTCGTCGAAGAAGACGTGCTCACCTCGATCCACATCGAGGAACACGAGATCGACGCCCGCGACACCAAACTCGGCGCGGAGGAGATCACCCGCGACATCCCGAACGCCTCGGACGAATCACTCGCCGATCTCGACGAGCGTGGCATCGTTCGGATCGGTGCCGAGGTGCGCGACGGTGACATCCTGGTCGGCAAGGTCACCCCGAAGGGCGAGACCGAGCTGACCCCGGAAGAACGCTTGCTGCGTGCGATCTTCGGTGAGAAGGCCCGCGAAGTCCGCGACACCTCGCTGAAGATGAAGCACGGTGAGTCCGGCAAGGTCATCGGCATCCGCATGTTCTCCCGCGAGGACGACGACGATCTGCCGCCCGGTGTCAACGAGCTGGTGCGCGTGTATGTGGCGCAGAAGCGCAAGATCCAAGACGGCGACAAGCTCGCGGGGCGCCACGGCAACAAAGGCGTCATCGGCAAGATCCTCCCCATCGAGGACATGCCCTTCCTGCCCGACGGCACCCCGGTCGACATCATTCTCAACACGCACGGTGTGCCGCGCCGGATGAACATCGGCCAGATCCTGGAAACGCATCTCGGCTGGATCGGCAAGGCAGGCTGGAACATTCAGGTCGCCGACGGCACCCGGCCGGACTGGGCCGAGGCCTTGCCCGAGGAGTTGTTGTCCGCCGAACCGGACACGAACCTGGCCACCCCGGTGTTCGACGGCGCGCGCGAGGAAGAGCTCGCCGGCCTGCTCGGCTCGACACTGCCCAACCGTGACGGTGAGGTCATGGTCGGCACAGACGGCAAGGCAACGCTTTTCGACGGCCGCAGCGGCGAACCGTTCCCGTACCCCATCGCCGTCGGCTATATGTACATTCTCAAATTGCATCACCTGGTCGACGACAAGATCCACGCCCGTTCGACCGGTCCGTACTCGATGATCACCCAGCAGCCGCTCGGCGGTAAGGCCCAGTTCGGTGGCCAGCGGTTCGGTGAAATGGAGTGCTGGGCGATGCAGGCCTACGGCGCGGCCTACACGCTGCAGGAACTGCTGACCATCAAGTCCGACGACATCGTCGGCCGCGTGAAGGTCTACGAGGCGATCGTCAAGGGCGAGAACATTCCGGAACCGGGTGTCCCCGAGTCCTTCAAGGTCCTGCTCAAGGAACTCCAGTCGCTGTGCCTCAACGTCGAGGTCCTTTCCGCGGGTTCGGCCATCGAACTCAACCACGGTGACGACGACGAAATAGACCGCACCGCCGCCAATCTCGGCATCACCCTGTCCCGCAACGAACCCGCAACGGTCACCGATCTCCCGGGCTGACCCGTTCATCGGACTGCCGCGCACCGGAATTCCGGTGCGCGGCTTTTCGGTGCCAGGTCAGCGCGTTGTCACCGCGTCGTCGCGCTTGGCCTGCAACACCTCTCGGCGCTTCTTGTCAGTGGCCCAAGCCGGGACGCGGAACGAACCAGGCTTCCTTGCCTCCATGCCCAACTGCTTGACGGTGCTCCAGCACACGAGCTCCTTGAGCACCGCGGCGGCACGACCGCCCAGGTGGAACCGGGTCGCTGTGTCGTTGCGATGACCGAGCTGGATGACGCCGGCTCGACGACCGAGGCTGATGCCCTGTCCGACGAACACCATCGCGATAGGCGCCGGCTCAGCCCCCGCGATGCGGCTGAGCACCGTGTCGGCGGCGTACGCACCCAGCGGACCCGCGGCCTGGCAGCTCATCCGGAACGGTAGGTCCGACGGCGCCGCCGCATCGCCGGCCGCGACGATGCGTGCGTCGTCGAGACTGGTCAACGTCTCGTCGGTCCGCAGCCGACCCAAGGCATCGGTGCTGAGCCCGCTACGGTTCGCCAGGTCGGGCACTCCGAAGCCTGCGGTCCACACCGTCACCGCACTGCGCAACGTGTGACCGCCGCTGAGCCGCACGGTATCTCGCGTCACCGCCGTCACCTTCGCTTCGGGGCCGTCGAGCACGGTCACCCCCAGCTGTGCCAACCGCTTGGCCACCGCACGCCGACCTCCCGACCGCAGGTACGGCCCGAGCACCCCGCCGCAGACCAGGGTCACGGTGCGACCCGACTCCGCCAACTCCGCGGCCGTCTCGATCCCGGTCGGCCCGCCACCGACCACGGTGATCGCGGCCGTCGCCGGCGTGGTGGCAAGGACGGCGCGCAGCCGCTGCGCCTCCTCCAACGAGGCCACCGGATAGGCGAATTCGGCCACACCCGGCACCTGGGGGTCGGCGCTGCCGCTGCCCACCGCATAGATCAGGTAGTCGTACTCGACCGTCCCGCCTGCCGCCAAGGTCAGGCTGCGCTCGGCGGCGTCGATCCGCACGACGGTGTCGACGATCAGCCGGATGCCCGCGCCGAGCACCTCCCGGTAGTCGACCACCGCATCGTCGGTGCCGCCCACCAACTGATGCAGGCGAATCCGCTCGACAAAGGTGGCGCGCGGGTTGATCAGCGTCACCGCCACGTCGTCCCGCTGTGTCAGCCGATTGGCGGCCAGGACACCGGCGTACCCGCCGCCGATCACAACCACAGTGGTGTTCCCAGTCATGGTGTCTCCTTCGCTCCCAGAGGGTTCGAACACAAGACACCGCCCCCGCGTCCCGTGTGACACTCGGTGACGCAGGTCACGCAGCGGTTATCGGCCCGCGACCGGGAACGCGCAGCTTGCTGGGGGATCGATCAGGATGCAGAGGGCAGGGGCGCGGGTGGGTTGGTAGTCGCCGGGGACGCCACCTGCGGAGATGAGCTGGGTGTAGGTGCCGACCGCGTCGGTGGGGCGGCGGGAGAGCGAGGGGTCGGTGCGCACGTCGACCGTGTAGAGGCCGAATCGTGGGGTGTAGCTGCCCCATTCGTAGTTGTCGGTGATGCTCCAGTAGTTGTAGCCGATGACGTTCATGCCGTCGGCCTTCGCGCGCTGGATCCAGTAGACGGTGTCGCGCAGGTGGTCGCTGCGGCTGTAGCCGTCGGGGCGCGGCCTGCCGTTGTCGGTGGGCATGCCGTTCTCGACGATGTAGAGCGGCTTGCCCGGGAAGCGCTGCGAATAGTGTTGCAGCGCATAGTAGATGCCTTCGGTGCGGATCGGCAGATCCCAGATGTTCATGCCGGGCAGGGTCGGCGCGGCGGAGCCGAGCGCCCGGGTGACCGCGCCGA
The DNA here is from genome assembly GCF_043197455.1 of Nocardia sp. NPDC049149. Taxonomy (NCBI): domain Bacteria; kingdom Bacillati; phylum Actinomycetota; class Actinomycetes; order Mycobacteriales; family Nocardiaceae; genus Nocardia; species Nocardia sp. NPDC049149. Next base: position 804,669 of record NZ_JBICTD010000001.1, on the reverse strand, counting down.
GCACGGTCTGCATCGGGTCGTAGGCGAAGTAGTAGTCGATGCCGACATAGTCGAGCCGGTCCGCGATGCGGTTGATGAACGAACCGTTGATCTGGTCGTCGGCGCCTGCGACGTAGCCGACGTTGCTGGTCACCTGGGCGCCGGGCTGCACGGCATGGATGTGGTCGTAGATGGCGTTGTGTGCCTGTGCGAGTCGCACCTCCATCTCGCCCGCGTCCGCCTTGCCCCTGCGGACCTCGTGCGAGATGTAGGCGATCGGCTCGTTCACCGTGACCCACAGCGGATTACGGGAGGCGTAGCGGTCGACCACACCGCGCATCGCGGCCAGCCAGTCCTCGACCATGCCGGGGTTGCGCCAGCCGCCGCGGTCGACGGCCCAGCCGGGGTAGACCCAATGGTCGAGGGTGATCATCGGCCGCATCCCGGACTGCGCGATCTTCGCGATGACGGCGTCGTAGAAGCGGAACGCGCCCTCGTCCCAGACTCCCGGCGCAGGCTGCAGCCGAGCCCATTCGATGCCGACCCGGAACACTCGTACGCCGAGCCCGGCCGCCAGGTCGATATCGGATGCGTAGCGGCCGTAGAAGTCGACCGAATCCTGCAATCCGTCGTAGTCGGGATGGTTGGGAATGTATCGCGTCCAATTGCTGTCGGGCGCATGTCCTTCGGATTGAAATCCGGAAGACGCGACACCCCAGAGGAAGCCACCGTCCAACGGTGCCGCCGCGGCGACCGGTCGTAGCAGCGGGGACGCCGACGAGGTCGTGCACACCAGCACGGTCGACGCGGTGGCGGCGAGTACGGCCAGGACATACCGGAATCGCATCACCTCAGGGTAACTGGCTGTGCACCGCCAACATCCGCGATCGCGGGAATCTAGAACAGTTGCGCGACAATATGTTTTACCGATCAGTCACGGCTGCCCTGGGTAGCGTACGAAACGCCGACGATCGGAGACTCGCCAGAATATTTTCCGTGGCGGGCGTGGCGAGTGCCCCGATCGGCGACATCACGACAACGCGCGAATCAGGCGGCCGGCGAACTGTAGACGCCGAACGCGTTGCCCGAAACGTCGGCGAGATGCGCGAAGGTCAGTCCGGATGCGCTGGTGATCGGCGGCACAACCACCTTGGCGCCCAAGCGCTCCGCCTCGGCGACGGTGGCGCCGACATTCGCCACCTCGACGAACACGACCGCGTGATTCTGCGCGGCCTGCTCGGTGCGGGCGATACCGCCGACCGGGATCTCGCTGCCCGGATACCGGACCAGGTCGTAGTTGTCGTTCTCGGGGTCGCTGACGAAGGTCCAGCCGAACAGCGCACCGTAGAAGGACTTGGCCTGCTCCGGCTCGGTGCTGCCGACCTGGAACCAGTTGATCGTGTTGGTCATTTCTGTGCCTCCGGGAGAGTGGATGTCGTTGTGCTGGATCACTCTCACGCGGCGACGCGACAACCCCCTGTCGGTGTTTTCTAGAGCGAGACCATCCGCACAATGCATTCGGCGGGGATGGTCATTTCCGGACGGCCGCCGGCAGGCATCGGAATGTCGGTGACCGCTACGTCCGCGATGCGGTCGAGGCGAAAAACGCGCTGACCCTCGCGCAACCGGCACCATGCGACGAGGTACCAGCCCCGCTCGCCGACGAGGAACCCGGACGGCTCCACCTCGCGTTCGGTGCACTCGCCGACCTTGTCCTGATACTTCAACCGCAGCACGCGTTCGACCTCGATCGCCTGCTCGATCACCGCAGGAATCTGCTGTGCGGGCTGCGTCTCCCGCGACTCGAGCACCCGCACCCGCGCGGCCAGCTCGCGGGCGCCGCTGGCATTGCGTTCCGGCATGGCCGCGAGAATCTTGTCCAGCGCGCTGCGCCCGGCCCGATCGAACGGCGCACCCTGACCGCGTTCCAGCGCGACTGCGATGGCGACCGCCTCCGCCGGGGTGAAGTTGAGCGGTGGCAAGGACATCGTCTTCTCGAGCGCATAACCGCCGCGCCGCCCGACGTCGGCATAGATCGGCACCCCCGCCTGCTGCAGCGCACCGATGTCCCGCTCGATGGTGCGCACGCTGACCTCGTACCGCCCGGCCAGTTCCCGCGCGGTCCGCAGCCGCGGCGCCACCGCCCGCAAATCCTCGACGATGGCGTACAGCCGATCCGTCCTGTTCACGCCGTCACGGTAGCCACGAGCACCGACATCTCCGCTGTTCCACGGCCTGGCAAGGAAACTCAGCGTCCCTATACTCCGAGCGTGCGGTTCGAGGTAAGCCTGCTGTCCAGTGACCGATCGTTGTCCTCGGCGCAGGACGCCCGCTGGCGCAGCACCCCGGCGGCGGTCGCCGCGGCGGATGCCGTGGCCACCGAACTACGGGACCTGGGATTGCCGGTGGTGCGCGATCAAGACGAGTTCATCGACGATTTCGCGCCGGAAGCGGAGATGGAGCGGCCGTACGAGATAGTCGTGGTCAGCGGCAGCGGGCTCACGCTCGCGGTCATCCCGATGGCCGACCGCGATCCGGCCTGGCACCCTGCGTGGCTGGCGGAGGCCATCGACCTGCTGCGTCGGGCCGGCCTGACCGTGTGAGGACAGCCATGTTGAATGATCAGAGGATGTCGTTCAGCACCACCACGCACGAAGCCGATCTGTTCGAGAGCCACCGAGGCCGCCTGGAGGCGATCGCCTACCGGCTGCTCGGGTCGGCCGGTGACGCCGAGGACGCGGTGCAGGAGACCTTTCTGCGCTGGCAGGCCGCCGACCGCGGTTACGTCGAGACGCCGGCGGCATGGCTGACCACCGTGCTCACCAACCTGTGCCTCAACCAGCTCGACTCGGCGCGGGTCCGGCGGGAAACGTATGTGGGCCAGTGGTTGCCGGAGCCGGTGTTCGCCGGTGACCGGATGCTCGGCCCGGCCGACACCGTCGAGCAGCGCGAATCGGTGTCGATCGCGATGCTCACGCTGATGGAGCGGCTCTCGGCCAAGGAACGCGTGGTGTACGTGCTGCGCGAAGCATTCGGGTACGGGCACAACGAGATCGCCGAGATGCTCGAGATCAGCGAGTCGAACTGCCAGCAGATCTACCGGCGGGCCAAGCAGCATATGGCCACCGACCGGACGCGCGTCGACGTCGACGCGGCCGCCGCCCGCAGAATTGTCGAGGAGTTCCTCGCCGCCGCGGTCAGCGGGCAGACCGAGACGCTGGTCGAACTGCTGACCGAGGACGCCGCCATCATCGGCGACGGCGGCACCTTCTACGCCACCCTGAGCAGGCCGCTCGTCGGGGCGTTTCGGGTCGCGCGCTTCCTGCGTCTCAGCTTCAGGTCGAGCGACGCCAAGCGTGCGCTGGTCGGCGGCGATCCCGCCTTCTTCGCCGCGATGGCCAACGACGGGCCCGCGCTCGTCATGGCGGTGGCGGATCGCGTCGTCGGCGTCGTGGCACTCGGGGTTACTTCCGCGGGTATCGCGTCGATCCATGCCCAGGTCAATCCCGAAAAGCTCGAACGCGTCAACCGCGCATGGGCGACGGTCGAACACGGAGCGCCGCTGCCCGAATCCTGGTGATCCACTTCACAGTCCACTCCTGTCAGCATTCGTGCCGCTGTCCGGTTCAGGAAGCGAACCATCGAGACAGGAGCAAGACCATGAAGCATCGCATCGTCGTCCTCGGCGCCGGATACGCCGGAGCCAACGCCGCGGGCCGCCTCGCCAAGCGGCTGCACCGCGACGACATCGAGATCACCCTGGTCAATGCCGACCCCGAATTCGTCGAACGGGTGCGGCTGCACCAGCTCGCGAGCGGGCAGGACCTGCCTGCTCGCCCGCTGCGCGATGTCTTCGCAGGCACCGGCGTTCAGGTCAGGACGGCGTCGGTCACCGCGATCGACGTCGATCGCAAGATCGTCGACCTCGCAGGCGACACCGGCACCCTCGAGTACGACACACTGGTGTACGCCCTCGGGAGCACCGTCGCGGACTACGGCGTCCCCGGTGTCGTCGAGTACGCGCACAACGTGGCCGGCAAGCAGGCCGCACTGCGGCTGCGGGCGCGGCTGCACGAATTGGCTTCCGGCGCCACCGTTCTGGTCGTCGGCGGCGGGCTGACCGGTATCGAAGCGGCCACCGAGATTGCCGAAGCCCGCCAGGACCTGAAGGTCGTGATCGCCGCGCGCGGCGGTGTCGGCGACTGGCTCGACGAAAAGGCGCAACGTCACCTGCATCGCGTCTTCGATCGGCTCGGTATCACCGTGCACGAGCAGGCCGATGTCACCCGCGTCGAGGCGGACGGCGTAATCACCACGACGGGCCCGATTCCGGCGCAGATGACGGTGTGGACAGCAGGTTTCACCGTGCACCCGATTGCTGCCGCGACCACACTGACGGTGTCCGGCACCGGGCGGATCGTCGTCGACGGCACCCTGCGTTCGGTGTCGCATCCTGACGTGTACGCGATCGGCGACGCCGCACACACGCCAGGCGTAGGCGGCAAGGAACTCCGAATGGGTTGCGCCACCGCAACTCCGATGGCGTGGCAGGGTGCTGACGCGCTGGCCGCCCGGCTGACCGGCCGCAAGGTCCCTGAGGCACCGATCGGCTACGCCGCCCAGTGCATCAGCCTCGGTCGCCGTGACGCGATCTTCCAAAAGGTGACTCCCGAAGACCAGCCGACCTCGAAGGTCCTCACCGGCCGAATCGCTGCCCGCGTCAAAGAATTCATCTGCGCGTCGGCCGCTTGGAGCATCTACCACCCGACTTTCCTGTTGCCGAGCCGCCGCAGGCGCCTCGCGCCTGTCGAAACGCAGCCACGCGTCGCCGCGTGACCCCGACGCGAACGCCCGCCACCGCCGACGACGTGGCGGCCGCCACCGGTCCAGGGTCCCCGGACCGGTGGCCGGGGTAGCGTCGTCGAAAGTCCGCTGAAAAAATTTCGCGGTGGGATGTCGAGAACTCGCACACGGCTCCGTCCCCGCAGTGAACACGGCCAGAAGGGGCCGTACCTCACCAAGGAGAACGACCATGCGGCAGCACGAGATCACCGAGGTTCTGCACCGGCCGTACAGCCAGGAACTGCTGGCTCGCGACCTGACCCGGCTGGCCTACGTCGCCAAGGACGGCACGCCACGCACGATTCCGATCGGATTCACCTGGAACGGCTCCGAGATCGTCATGTGCACGTCGACGAACGCCCCGAAACTCCATGCCCTGCGCCAGAACCCGATGGTCGCCCTGACCATCGACACCGAGGTGCACCCGCCCAAGACCCTGCTCATCCGCGGTCGGGCCGAGCTGGATGTGGTGGACGGCATCCCGGACGAGTATCTCCAGATGAACGGCAGTTACGTGATGACGCCCGAGCAGCGGGTCGTGTGGGAGGCCGAGGTCCGCTCGCTCTACGACGGCATGGTCCGGATCGTGGTGACCCCGACGTGGGCGAAGCTGCTCGACTTCGAGACGACGCTGCCGAGCCCGGTCGAGGAGCTGATCCGGCAGCGAGACGAGCGGCAGCGCGCGTAATACGCACGGCCACAACGGAACACACGCAACAAAGGAGAACACGATGGCCAAATACCTACTGCTCAAGCACTACCGCGGCGCGCCTGCCTCGGTCAACGACATACCGATGGACCAGTGGACACCCGAAGAGGTCACGGCCCACATCCAATACATGCAGGACTTCGCCGCCCGGCTGCAGAGCACCGGCGAATTCATCGACGAGCAGGCGCTTTTCGCGGAGGGCACCTTCGTCCGCAACGACGGCGAGGGGCGGCCGCCGATCACCGACGGTCCGTTCGCGGAGACCAAGGATCTGATCGCGGGCTGGATGATGATCGACGTCGACAGCTACGAGCGGGCGCTGGAGTTGGCAGGCGAACTGTCCGCGGCGCCGGGCGCCGGTGGAAAGCCGGTGCAGGAATGGCTGGAGCTGCGCCCGATCATGGGCTCGCTGCCCACCATTACGGAGTGACAGGGGTGGACGAGGCCCTGCTGCGCACCCTCACCCCCACGGTCATAGGGATCCTCAGCCGTCGCGGCGCCGATTTCGCGGCGGCCGAGGATGCGGTGCAGGAGGCGTTGATCGAGGCGGTGCGGGTGTGGCAGGACGACCCGCCGCGCGATCCGCAGGGCTGGCTCGTCACCGTGGCCTGGCGCAAGTTTCTCGACGCGGTGCGCGCCGATACCTCGCGGCGCGACCGTGAGGTGCGGGTCGAGGACGAGCCTGTGCCCGGGCCCGCCGAGCTGGTCGACGACACGCTCCAGCTGTATTTCCTGTGCGCGCATCCTTCGCTGACACCGGCTTCGGCCGTCGCGCTCACGCTGCGTGCGGTCGGCGGACTGACCACGCGTCAGATCGCGCAGGCCTACCTGGTGCCGGAAGCGACTATGGCGCAACGCATCAGCAGGGCCAAACGCACCATCTCGGGCGTCCGGCTCAACCAGCACGGCGACGTCGCGACCGTGCTCCGCGTCCTCTACCTCGTCTTCAACGAGGGCTACTCGGGTGACATCGACCTTGCCGCCGAAGCGATCCGGCTCACCCGCCAACTGGCGGCCATGACCAACCACGAGGAGGTCGCGGGCCTGCTTGCCCTCATGCTGCTGCATCACGCCAGGCGCCCGGCGCGCACCGCCGCCGACGGCAGTCTGGTGCCGCTCGCCGAGCAGGACCGCACCCGGTGGGACACCCGATTGATCGCCGAGGGCGTCGATATCCTGCAAGCCGCCCTCGCCCGCGATCGTCTCGGCGACTTCCAAGCCCAGGCCGCCATCGCCGCGCTGCACGCCGATGCCAGGACGGCGGCGGAAACCGACTGGGTGCAGATCGTCGAGTGGTACGACGAACTGATCGGCCTCACCGACAGTCCGGTAGCGCGGCTCAACCGCGCCGTCGCGGTCGGCGAGGCCGACGGCCCGCACGCCGGGTTGGCCGCGCTCGCCGACCTCGACCCCGCACTGCCTCGCTACACCGCCGTCGCGGCCTACCTGCATGAGCGCGCCGGAGATCTGACCACCGCGGCGCGGCTCTACGCCGAATCCGCCGAATCAGCCCCCAACGTGCCCGAACGCAACCACCTCACCCGCCAGGCCGCACGGCTCAACGCCGAACTGCGTGGGTGAGCGCCGCGCAGCCAGAGGGTCAGCCCGACCAGCGCTGCGATGGCGATCCACAGCTCGACCAGGACGGCGAGGGCAAGTCCGGTGCCCTGCCATGCGGCGGAACTCGGTGACAGCGGCGCGGTGGTCGGGCGACCGTCGCGGTCGAGCCACAGCGCGACCTGGTCGCCCGGGTCTGCGGAGCCGGGAACCTCGACGCGCCCCGCGCTTTGCTTGCCGTCTCTGACCCACTGCACGGTGGCCGCGTAGTAGTCGTGATATCCGACGGATCGTGAGGACGTCACTGTCGTCGGATCGCTGGTAACCGTGGCCGCCAGTTCGACTTTGCCCGCATTATCGGCCGGTATCTGTGCCCGGGCGGCGTCGTAGCGAGCCACACCGACCACCGCTGACAGTGGGACAGCGGCCAGGACTGCGACGATCGCCAGCACGCGGACCACACCGAGCCGGTCTGTCGCGCGCATCAGACGAGTTCCGATCGCTGGGCAGCTGGATCGGCTATTTTGCTGGATCCAAGTGGGGGAAGGCTGATTTCGTGCTGAAGGAATACCCGGACGGCCGACGCGATCAGCAGCGTGAACATAGCGGTGAGCACGATGGTGAGCATGGCGGCAACTTTGCCATCATCTATTTACCGCCAACAGTGGCATTAGTGACACTGTCAGTAAATATTCGGCCACTGCTGTGCGCTGGCCCTCGGGAACGGTCTCGGAAGTCCGACAGTGCCGGTCGCCCGGAATGCGGGCGTGGTACGCGTCAGACTGTCTTGATCGCCCCGCCGTCGGCCAAATAGTTTGCGCCGGTGAGGTTTCCGGACACCGGGGAGGCCAGGAAGGTGACAAGTGCCGCGGTTTCGTGCGGTTCGGTGAGCCTGCCGGTGGTGATGCCCATCCGGGCGGGAGCCTCGGCAAGGAATTCCTCGAGGGTGCGGCCAGTTTGAGCGGCGACGTCGGCGGCGTAGCCGTCGGGGGCCGACCAGTTCCGGGTGCGAGTGGGGCCGGGGGAGACCGTGAGCGCGCGCAAGCCTTGTGCGCCGAACTCTTCGGCGAGCGCCTTGGTGAGGTTGTTCAGCGCGGCCTTTGCGGTGCCGTAGTCGACAGGGTGATAGGCGGCGCTGGCGCCGATGGAGGAAATATTGATGATCACGCCGCGCTGCCGGAGCAGGCTGGGTAGCGCGCGGCGGGTGACCCGAACCGTGCCGAACAGGTTGAGTTCGTAGGTGCGCTGCCAGGCGTCGTCGGTGATGTCCAGGAAGCCGCTCGCATCGGCACTGCCGGGAACGACGCCGCCGACAGTGTTGATCAGGACGTCGATCTCGCCGAGGATCTCGGTGGCGCGATCGATCAGAGTGGTTGCCCCGTCCGGGGTGGTCAGGTCGACGGGCACTGCGGTCGAGGGGCCGTCGAGTGCGCGGAGTTCCGGGGTAATGGTGCGTGCGGCGGCGACAACGCGGACGCCTTCGGCAGTGAGCGCCCGGACGATCTCCAGGCCGATGCCTTTGCTGGCTCCGGTGACGACAGCGGTCTTTCCAGCGAGTTGCAGATCCATGATTTTCCTTTTTTGAACTACAGTTACAAATTGAGGGTAGCGGGCACGTCGCCAGGTGGAGGTTCGGGTGCTCAGGTGCCTCGGCGAAGATCAATCACAGTGCGCGCATGGCGGTTTCGACGAGTCCATCGAGCCGGGCGGGGCGCGGATCGGCCTTTGCGAGCACCCGCATGCCGTTGATGGTGGCGAGCAGGAAGTTGGCCGCTGTGTTCGGATCGAGGTCCTTGCTGAACTCCCCTGAACGCTGCCCCTCCTGGATGGCGCCGCGGAAAGCATCGTGCTGCCTGTCGAAAATGCGTCGAACGAGCAGCGCGGCCGTGTCGTCGGAATCGCCCAGTTCCACAGCGGTATTCGTGGCCAGACAGCCTCGGCGTTCCGTGTCCGCGCAGGCCGCGTCCAGCACCATGGTCAATGCGCCGCGCACCCGGTCGCGCGGTGAACCGGGGCCGTCGAGCAGATCGATCACCTGAACCGTCTCTTGCGCCTGGTACCGGCGCAGCGCCCGCTCGAACAGGTCGTGCTTGCCGGTGAACGCGTTGTACAGGCTGCCTCGGCCGATCCCGATCGCATCGAGCAGGTCCTGCGGTGTGGTGCGGGCATAACCCTTGCGCCAGAACACCTCCATCGCCTTCGTGACCGCGTCGTCGGGGTCGAAGCTCTTCGTGCGTGCCATGCAGGCGACGCTAGATATTCTGTACCCATAAGTCAAATAAAGCCTCGAGTGTCGACTTCGCATGGCCGCCCCTGGATCGGCTCGTCGGTTGCACGAGATCATCGATGCCCCCGACCTGCGTGGTCGACGATTTCGCCGACCCGGCGAACCGTTGCCGATACTTCTGGTGTCAATGAAAGTATGGGCAGCACAACACGTTTCGCCGTATTCCTTTGGCGTTGGCCGAAATCTATGCTCTCGTATAGAAGTACTGCGTCGCACTATAGGACGCGCCTGAGTCGGGGGACCACCTTGAGAATCAAGAAGATCGCGGTGGCGGCCATGTTCACCATCGCGGCAACGAGCATTACCGCTGGTGTCGCGCACGCCGCGCCTATACCCGCGCCCGCAAGCGCGAATCCGACCACCGTGCACGGTGACGAGGGCGGCGTCGCCTTCGATGTCTCGGCATCGGCCGATGGAAAGAGCCTGGCCGCCAGCCTGTCCGGCGGCACCTTCACGATGACCGACGTCGCCGTGCACATCGCCGACGCGGCAGGCACGGTGATCGCCAGCCTGCCGCTGACCGTCGAACTCGAGCAGGGCACCGTCGAGCTGCGGCCGCAGCTCGATGCGACCGGCACGCGACTCACCGCCGATCCGGTCGGCTACTGGCGGCAAACCTCGCCGAGGCAGCGCAGTGCCGAGCTCGGCATGGTCCTCGGCGCGATACCGGGCACGCTGATCGGCGTCATCGTCGGTTTGGCCATCGGTATCGCGGGGGGAGTCGTGCTCGCTGTCCTCACCGTGCCGATCGGGATGTTCGGCGGCGCGCTGATCGGCGCCGCCATCGGCTACGGCCTCGGCGCGGCCGTCCCGAATTCCGACGTGCCCGATCGGTGGGACTACGTACCGGACCAGCCGTCGAGCCCCGGCCCGAGTCCAAGTCCCGGCTGCTACGGGTACAACCGCGACCACTTCTACTGCCACTGAGCGAAAGAAGATGGCCGCGGTGCGTCCTACCACAGGATGATCTTTCTACTCGATCTCCCTGAGACGTTCCCTGATCTTTCCCGGATATGTTCGTGCACAGTCCTTTTCGAGTTGTAGGCGGCCTATCGTCGGGGTTCTGTACGTCTCGATGGCAGGAGTTCGTGGTGCGACGATTCGCGATGATCTCGGTGCTCGTGGTCGGTGTGGCGTTGTCTTGTGCGGTGAGTACTGTTCCGGCGGTCGCGGACACCGGAAGCGCGGACCTGCGTACCGGCAGGCTGCAGGCGCTGCTGGATCGGCTGGTCCGCGAGTCCGATATCCCCGGAGCGCAACTGGTGATCACCGAGCAAGGACGCGAAATCCGGCTCACGAGTGGTGTCGGGAATCTGGCCACCGGCGCACCGTTCCCGGAGACCGCGCAGGTCCGCATCGCCAGCATCACCAAATCCTTTGTCGCAGCGACGGTTCTGTTGCTGGTTGCCGAGCAGCGGGTCGAGCTCGATGCCCCGGTGCAGCGCTATCTTCCTGGCCTCGTGCATGGTCCAGGCGGTGACGGCAATGCGATCACCGTCCGGAATCTGTTGCAGCACACCAGCGGAATTCCCGACTATCTCGACACACTGGATATCTCGACGGAAGCGGCGCTGCGCAACCCGCGCCCGGTCGAGGAGTTGCTTCGCCTCGGACTCGACCAGCCCTCGCTCTTCGCCCCCGGCACCGCCTACAGCTACTCCAACATCAACTACCTGCTGGCCGGCGAGCTGATCAAACGAGTGACCGGCCGGTCGTTACGCGACGAGGTCACCAGCCGGGTGATCGAACCACGCGGCCTGGCCGACACCTATTGGCCGGATTTCCCGCGTGAACAGGTGATCCGCGGGCCGCACCCGCACGGTTACGCGCTCTTCGGCGGCAAACGCGTCGATCTCGATGATTTCGACCCGGCGTGGGGCCTCGCCGATGGTGCCATGGTCTCCACTCCCGCCGACCTCAACCGGCACTTCATGAGCCTGCTCTCCGGCCGGATCCTCCCGCACGCCCAGCTGGCGGAAATGCAGCGCACGTTTCCCAACCCGGATCCGGCGTCGCCGCACGCCGCCGGTCTCGGCCTGTTCCGCATGTCGAACAGCTGTGGTCTCGAAACCTGGGGCCACGACGGCGCTTACTCCGGCTACGGCGTCGCGGCCATGGCGACCAGGGACAGTGCAGTGAGTCTGAGTATCAACCAGCTCCCGGAGAAGGTTGTCACCGAAGGAGACACACCACTGGTGTCCGTACTCATGGACACCGCGATCTGCGGGAAGTGAAGCCGGACTGTGTCGGTGGGCTGGCTGCCCAAACCCTAGTTTTATTGGGGGACGATCAGTTCCGGCGCACAGCAGGCGGCAACGCTCATGGCGTCGTTCCGTAGCGGGTGGTGAGCGCTGCGGCGCGATCGCGCAGGGTATCGCGCAACCATTGCGGGGCAAGGGCTTCCGCGTTTGTGGCGAGCTGCCACAGCGCCCATTCGGCATGTCTGGAATCTTGGAAGGTCACCTCCAGTCGCGACCAGCCGTCTGCCTCGGCTTCTTCGGCGCGGACGGCCAGCGCGGTATCCACCAGCTCGCCTCGCGCTGCGGGATTGACCCGGACGAGCACGGCGACTTGGTCGCCGCCGGTCCGAAATCGCGCACTGCGTTCCTGCCAGGCCCGATCCAGGTCGACCCGGTCCGGTCGCTGTGCCTGTTCGGCGAGTTCCTCGGCGGCCAAGATCCGGGACAACCGGTAGGTGCGGTCCGCGCCGGACCGCGTGGCCAGCAGATAGCCCTGGTCGCGCACGGTGACCAGGCCGATCGGGTCCACCGTCCGCCACTGCGGGGTCTGGTCGACCGCCGCGTAATGGATGCGCAGCTTGTGTCCGGCGAACACCGCGCGCCGGACCTCGGCGACGACGGTGTCGGACACGTCGGTGACCAGCCGACGCGCGAGCAGGTCGGTCTCCGGGTCGATGAGCAAGCGCTGCGCCGCGCCTGCCGCGGTGGTCCGATGGCTTTCGGGCAGCGCGTCGACCACCTTGCGCATCGCCGAAGCGAGCGCCGAGTCGAGGCCGAATGTCTGTGCGCCGCGCCGTGATCCGGCGACCAGCAGGGCGAGCGCCTCGTCGTGATTCAGCCCGGTGAGCTCGGTACGGAAGCCGGGCAGCAAGGCGAAGCCGCCGTGGCGACCGCGTTCGGCGTAGACCGGGACCCCGGCCGCGGACAGCGCCTCGATGTCGCGCAGCACGGTGCGCGTGGATACCTCCAGCTCGCGGGCCAGCGCGGGCGCGGACAGCCGATCGTGCTGCCGCAGCAGCAGTACCAGCGATACCAGCCGGTCTGCGCGCATGCGAAAAACTCTATCGGAATACACGACACAAGATGTCGTGATTACGGTGCAGGCTTATCAGTGTGACCAACAAGAAAGTGGCTACTGAGCCGAACGACCTGGGCAGGTACTTCATCGAGTGCGCCAACGCGGGCGACGTCGACGGGCTGGTGGCGCTGTACGAGCCGGACGCCGTGCTGGCCTTCCCGCCGGGCACCCTCGCGACCGGACATGCGGAGATCCGCAAGGTGTACGAGCAATTCGTCGCGGCCGCGCCGGTGCTCACGCCGGGCAAGCCGCATCCAGCGCTGGTGAGCGGTGATCTGGCGCTGACGGCGACCACGCTGACCACCGGCGAGGTGACCGTCGAGATCGCTCGCCGCCAACCGGACGGATCATGGTTGTGGGCCGCAGATCAGCCTGCGCTCGTGCCCTAGCGGGTCGGCGGTGGGTCGGCGCGGTCCGGCTCACCGCCCTATCGTGGGTAGGTGAACGGCGCACGCGCCCAGCAAGTTTCGGAGATGAGCTCGCACCGCCCGGCAGCGCTGGTCAGGTGTTGCGATGAGGCGCATTGCGACGATCGGCGTCTACGGCTTCACCGCTGAAACCTTCGCTGAACAGCTCACCGCTGCCGGCGTCGGCCTGTTGCTCGACCTCCGGCAACGCCGCGGTGTCCGAGGCCCCGACTACGTCTGGGCGAATTCGGCGCGGTTGCAGAGCGCGCTCGCCTCAGCAGGCATCGCTTACCGGCATGTCAAAGAGCTCGCGCCGACAACTGAACTGCGCCAACTCCAATATCGTGAGGACGACCGCCAGGGTGTCGGCAAGCGCAACCGCATCGTGCTTGCGTCCGAGTACGCCGAGCGCTACACCCGCGAGATCCTCGACCCCTTCGACCTCACCGTGCTCGTGGCCGAACTGCCGGACAACTCGACGACCGCCCTCTTCTGCGTCGAGTGCGATCCGGCGGCATGCCACCGCTCGCTCGTCGCTGCGCGCATCCACGCTGAGCACGGTGTGCCAGTCACCAACCTCCGCCCGGCTGAACCATGACTTTGGGCAGGAAAGCGGCCTGAGGTCCCGCGACCCGAGGCTGGGGAATCGCCTGATACGCCAACAGCGACACCCGGGGTTCCAGGTGTCGCTGTTGGTGGTTCTGGCTCAGAGCGTTGCCAGGTCGATCGCGTCGGCCATGGCGCGGTAGCCCGCCGCGTTCGGGTGTTTGCGATCGCCGGAATCGAAGGCAGGGTTGAGGTTTTCGGGGTCGGCTGGGTCGCGGACGGCCGCATTGAAATCGACGACGGCGTCGTATTCGCCGCTGGTGCGCAGCCATTCGTTGAACGCACGGATCTTCGCCGCCGAGATGTCGGTGTAGTACTCGGCGCCCTTCATCGGCAGCAGGGTGGCCCCGATGATCCGAACGCCTGCGCGGTGCGCGGCGGCGATGAGTCGACGATGGCCGTCGATCAGCTGTGCCACCGAGACCTCCGGATTCGGCTTGTAGGTGGGCAGATCGACTTCGGAGAAGCCGAAATCGTTGAGGCCGCCGAGCACGATCACGCTGGTGACGTCGGGCTTGGCCAGCACGTCCCTTGCGAAGCGCCGCACCGCCGCTTCGCCGAACCAGGCGGAATCGTTGAGGATCAGGTTGCCGCCGATGCCCGCGTTGAGGACCGGGCGCGGGGTTCCCGCCTCGACCAGGGCGACAGTACTCCACAATCGACATTAATGAAACAAAATTCCCGTTTGGTTCGCCTGGCTGCCTCCTCGCCGCTGCGGCGGCAACTGTTGGTCCGCGGTGCCGAGCGTCGCCTTCGACGGTGCGCGGCAACGGTTTCCACTGATCCGCGGCTAGTCGCCGCGCGGGCCTGGCACCTGCTGTGCGAGGCGGTTGCGCTGAACTTCGCGCCACGCCTTGCTCGTACACATCCCGCAGTTGGCGCCGAAGAACTCGCCCCTGGCTCGCTCGTCACCCTTCAGGTGGAAGGCGAACCAGGCCGTGCTCGGTCCTCGGAACCCGCCGCCGTCGTTCAGCGGGGTGAAGTGCCCGGCGCCGGCCAATGACCCATAGATTGCGACGATGTGATTGGCACTCTCGTAGAACTGCTTCACTCCAGCGGGTTCGACGATGTTGTCGTCCGCGCCGGCGAGTAGGAGCGTAGGTCCGTGCAGGCCAGCGGGATTGGGCCGCGGACCAGGCTCGATCGGCACCGTGGTGCCGACCCGGGGATCGGCGCCGGCATTGAGGCTGCCGCCACCGCCCCTGGAATGACCGGAGGCGCCGATATGCGCCAGATCGACCTTCCGGTGGAAAGGACTGTCCGACTGCTGGTTCAGTCGGGCGAGCAGATCGATGCCTTGGAGCATCTCGACACCACTGGTGGCCCACACGGTATTCGCCGCGGCGACGATGAACCCGTAGCTGGCCCAGTGCTCGAGCAACCCGTCGTAGATCGCAGGCACGGCAAGCGAGCCGTTGCCCCAGATGATCACCGGGTGTCGATCCATCTTGGCGGGAAAGTACAGCGTGTGCTCCTTTATGCCCTGTACCTGCACCTTGTACGGACCAGGCTTGTCCCACTCGACCGCGGGCGGCGCGGCAACGGCAGGCAGGGCGGGGGCGAGGAGAAGGGCGGCGGCGGTGCCGGTCAGAGTTAACAGTGTGCGTCGATTCGGGGCAAAATCATTGCGAGACAAGGGAATCTCCCATCGTGTGGGTGAAGGAAGTATCTTCACAACGATGGTCGCCGGGTCGGCCTCCACCCACAACCGACTGTCGGCACGTAACGTCCCCAGTTGAACGAGCTACTGCAGCAGAAGCGGTTCGTGGCGAGCGAACCCGACCGTCGGCGAACGAGGAGTGAGGCGCATGTCGGAGTTTGTGGACTGGCTACCCACCACAAAAGAGATGTTGTCCTGGATCGAAACCGTTGTCGCTCAAGGGATCAGGCGACCCGGGTACCCGGCCGACACGTCGGTGCGGAACTGGGTTGCCGACCAGTTCCGCGGCCTCGGCTGCGAGGTTCGCACCGAACCGGTCGAGACCCCGAGCTGGCAGTCCGGACCGGCATCGTTGTCCGCCTGGTTGGATGCCGAGCCCGATCGGAAGATTCAGGTGCACGGGTTTCCGTTGCCGTTCACCGCGCCGTCCACGGGTACCGCGGGCCCGCTGGTTCGGATGACCGAGGAGATGCCAACCACCCCAGGCTTTCTCGCCGTCGACGAGGTCGAACTCAGTGAGGTGCCGCTGGCTACCTTGCGCGACATAGCCGTCAGCGTCTACGACCCGGACGGTGAGTTCGACACGTTGACCCAGACGTTGCCGTTCGGGCCGCAGATGCAGCAGGTCGCCGAACCCGCCATGGCCGCAGGAGCGGCAGGGTATCTCGGCGCGACCACCGGATTCCCTTGGGAAACCTGCGAATACTACGTACCCTATGACGCGGTGCGGCGCCCGATTCCGGGGATGTGGATGACCCGCTCGGACTCGAATCGCGTACTCGACCTGATGAGTCAAGGGCCGTGCAGCGGCGTCTTGACCGCGCACTCCGCCGTGACGGACGCGACCACCGAGAACGTGGTCGCCACCCTGCCCGGTGCCTCCGACCACTGGGTGATCATCGGCTCGCACCACGATGCGCCATGGGCGTCAGCGGTGGAGGACGCCTCGGGAATCGCCATGGTCCTGGCAGCGGCGACCCACTGGTCTCGGGTGCCGCAGTCGCAGCGGCCGCACAATCTGATGTTCCTGTTGAACGGCGGTCACATGACCGGCTTGGCGGGTGGGCGGGCCTTCATCGCACGGCATCGCGAGGATCTGCTACCCAACGTCGTCCTGGAACTCCATCTCGAGCACGCCGCGGTGCGCTGCCGCCCCGAGGACGGAAAGCTGGTGCCCACAGACGAACCCGAAGTCAGATGGTGGTTCGCCAGCTCCGGACTCGAGGATGTGGTGCTCGAGGCGATCACCGAGCAGGGTCTGCGGCGATCACTGATTTTCCCGCCCGATGCGCTGTTCCCCGAACCACCCACCGACGGCGCCCACTTCCATCGGGAACGAGTTCCGTTGGTGCACTTCATCACCGCACCGCCGTACCTATTCGACTCCTGCGACACGCTCGACAAAATTGATGCCGAGGGGCTGGTACCGCTCAGTCGCGCAGCTATCCGTATCGTCGCCTCGACCGCAGGACAGCACCCTCCGCGCACAACCTGAGCGCGATTGCGGATATCCGACGCCGCCGACGCAACCCGACCGGCGCGCGTACGAAGATCTTTCGGGAATACCCGACACAGGATGTCGTGTATCCGATGCGAAGCTCAGCAGCATGGGATACGGAGGTGACGCGGTGATGGACGAGCTGGACACCAGGTTGCACCAGATCGGGCAGCAGCCCTTTCGCGCGAAATTCCGGTTGCGGGGCCGGGACCGCGCGGTGGTCGACCTGCGCGGCATCACCACCGTCCGCAAACACGCCGAAGACCTGATCGCCCGCAGACTAGCCCCGGCCGAACCACTCAACGACGGCCGCCAAACCCCCTACCGCGGTCACCCCGTCTTCGTCGCCCAGCACGCCACCGCCACATGCTGCCGCACCTGCCTCGCTCGCTGGCACCACATCCCCGCCGGGCACGCGCTCGACCCCGCCGAACGCAGCTACGTCGTGGAAGCGATCTGCCGATGGATCGCGAACCAGTACGCCCCCCAATCCCCACCGCCGTAGTTCCTCGGCTCCGGTGCGCACCACGCATCTGGATTCGTCTTCGGCGCAACAGAATACGACCTGAGAATCATCGACGCCGCCGGCTTCAAAGCGATCGTATTTCTTCGGCTTGCACCTGGTCGTCGAAGCGTGCGCGTGCGCGCTCGACGTCCGGCAGTGTGGTTGTGGTCCATCGCAGGAGTGCGTCGATGAGGTCTTGCAACGACCGTCCGAGGGACGAGAGGCGGTACTCGACGGCGACGGGTCGCGTGCTTGTGACGACGCGCTCGACCATCCCGTTGCGCTCCAGACGGCGGAGTGCGGCGGTGAGTGACTTCTGCGTCACGGCGGGAATCGTTCGACGCATCTCGTTGAACCGCAAGGGCCCTCCCTCGCACAGTGCGTCGAGGATCTGCAGTGACCACTTGTCGAGCATCTGGTCGAGCAGTTCGCGGTGTTGCTCGGTGAGCTGAGGGCTGTCCGACGGTGGCGGAGTGGTTTCCGGCATGAAACCTAGTCTCGTTGAAGTGTCCTTGGAGTACCAGGTAGACATCAGATACCTACTCCGAAAGTGAAAGGACACCCATGGCAGTCCAGCTGCTGACCCCGGAAGGCATGTTCACTCCTGTTCCGTACCACCATGTTTCGATCAGCACAGGTACTCGCCACGTGCACGTGGCCGGCCAGATCGCCCGCGACGCCGACGGCAATCCAGTCGCCACAGGCGATCTCGCCGGTCAGGTCGCGCACGCAATGCGCAACACCGCCCTAGGCCTCGCCGGCGCCGGCGCAACCTTCGCCGACGTAGTGCGTCTCCGCTTCTTCGTCACGAGCTGGAGCCCAGACAAGTACGCCGACTTCGTCGCCGGAATCGAGCGCGTCACAGAAGAACTCGGGCTACCACAACCGCTGCCACCCCTGTCGGCGATCGGCGTCGACTACCTCTTCGAGCCCGACGTACTCGTCGAGATAGAAGCATTCGCCGTGCTCGACTGAGCTCCAGACCCCGCCTCATGACCGTGGTGACGTGGCGGACCCGCCACGTCACCACCAAACACCCTGAGAACTCCGCGGCGCGACAATCCGCTTGTAGGATCCCCAGTCCTTCCTGCGGATGGGAAATCGAGTTCCGGCAGGGCGGGCAGAGTGGGACTGTGACCGAAGGCGTCTCCCACTCCTACTATTCCCAGGAATGAGCGTTGGCCCGATCTGCCGCAGAGCGCCCTGATGCTGGTCGAGACGACCTGCCAGCCGTGTTGGCAAACCCGCCATGGCGGCCGCGGCGTCATCCGCCGCGCACGATCCTGACCCGGATGGCGCCGAACCGCCCGCTGACTCTCGAATGGCAACCGGGCGAGCGGCAACAATGGGCTGAAATTCCCCTGGGCTCGGAGGAATTGTGGCGCATCAAGGCGGCTTCGTTCCTCGGAGATCTTGCTGATCCCCGGATGTCCCACCCGCTGGTGAGTGCCTTGGCCGTCGCCCCCGACGAACTCGCGCTCCCGCATCTGCGAACCTTCAAGCCGTGTCGGTTCAGCGGTGACGTGGCCACGCTCCGTCGACTGTTGGGGAGGTTCGGGGTGCAGGCACTGGATTTCGTCTTCTCAGCCGTGCAGCACAACCCCTTGTTTCTCGACATCCTCGCACCGATCGACGGCACCGCTGTGTCGGTGTTCTGGGCACGATGGCTCAACAGCGGCACTCGCCGCACCGCAAAAGCCATCGGCTGGTTCGACCGCCACTTCGATACAGCAGCAACAGATCTCATCGCGGTCGCGCTGTCGAGGAGTGGCAAGGATCGAGTGCCTGCCGAACGCGCACTTCGAATCCTGGCCGCGGCCGGGCAGCGCGGGCGCATTCAAGCCGCGGCCGCGGCCTACCACCCTGCAGCACCAGCTGCGGTGGATGCCATCCTGGACGTCGATCCGCGCCTGCTCTTGCCCGGCCGAATTCCCCAACCGCGGCAGTGGATGGATCTGGACCGCTTGCCGAAGCTGCGGCGGCACGGAAGTCACGACGTTTGGCCGATCACGGCGAGCGTCGATTTCGTATCGATGTTGATGATGTGCCGTCCCGGCAACTATTACGCGGGAGTCCGCGACGTCATCCAAGTCGTCGATCCCCTCTATTTGGCCGGATTCGGGCGCGGGCTGCTCGCCCAATGGGGGCGGGCCGGCTATCCGGCCAAAGATGACTGGGTCTTACATGTCCAAGGGCTTCTCGGCGACCACGAGACCGTTAATGTCTTGGAGACTCGGATCCAGCGGTGGTCGCACATGGCCGACGCGAGCTGCGCCGCCATTGCCACTCTGCGCAACGGCCGCTTGCAGGCCATTGCTAACGGCTATCTACTCGAGAGGCCCTAGCGGGGTCTGAAGAGGTTATACGTCACTTATTTCGAAGATTCCACAGCGCGATCTCAGCAAGCTGTCCGTCGGCAAAGTCGCCCGAATCGAACCTCTGCCGGGCTTCGAGGAGGACCGCACTGCGAGGCTCTTTCACAACCGCAACCGTTCCTGTCAGCGCGAAACCTCTGAGCGAAGAATCCCACACAACCTGCACGTCGCCATCGCCCATGGAGCCGACGTACCGACTATCGGATGTCGTTCGGGCTCTGGGGATCTCTTCACGACAAGCGTTAACGATACCAACGCCTGGGACGGCGAAGACATCGAAGATATCTACGCCGTCCCATACCGTTGCCTATTGCCAGATCATCCATCCCCGCCCGAGCAGAGAGTACGTCGTCACCTTGGTCAGGCTCTTCCTCCTACCGCCGATGAATATCGACGGTAGGCCTCGTCTGCCCTATTACTCGACAGAACGGATGAACTCGTGCAGATCCTGGCTCGCCTGTGTATGACTGCCGACGGCTATGTGACGACACCGGACGGTTGGCCGCCGCAGGTCATCGATCCGGTGCACGGGCCGGGCAGTCACGGCATCGCCGACTTCCTGCGGACCTGCGAGGCCGCTCTGATGGGCCGCACCACCTTCGAACCTGCGCTCACCGCCGATCGCTGGCCCTGGCCGGATCTGGAGGTCTTCGTGCTGGGCTCACACCGGCCAGCGGGAACCCCCGGCGATGTCACCGTCGACGACGATCCGGTGCGGCTACTGGAGAAGATCCGCGCGGCCAATCGCGGTGGCGATGTCCATCTCATCGGCGGTCCCGGCACGATCGAGACCTATCGCGCCCTCGGTGTTCTCGACAAAATCGAACTCGTGGTTCTGCCGTTCTTCGTCGGTAACGGCATGCGCCTGACCGACTCGCTGAATCCGCAGACCGACCTGGAATTCGAAAGTTCTCGGACGTTGGACGGTGGGGCGGTTGAGATCGTCTATCGAGTGCGGCGGCAGCACTGATAATGCTGTCTCACGCCGCGCTTCACACATGAAGTCGATACGAAATCGATCATGTGATTATGAAGCGCGGCTCGAGATCGCTCTCTCAGCCTCGCGCCATGTCCACGAACCGACTCAGGTGCAGCTGGTGCGCCACAGTAATGGTGGCAGTCGGACCATTACGGTGCTTGCCGACAATCAAGTCGGCCTCACCACCACGCGGGTCGTCCCGTTCGAACGCATCCGGACGATGCAACAGGATGACCATGTCGGCATCCTGTTCCAGCGAATTGTGGACTGAAATGCCTTGGGCCACAAAGTTATGCGTGCCGGGAACGGTGCCGTCATAGACATCTTGCGCACCGAGGCTGGTGATTTCGACGACTTTGTCCCAGAAGACATCGTTTGTCGCGAACATCTCGATGTCGGCGTCTTCGAGGACGGCGGCAACCCGCGCCAGGCGGGAACGGCTCGGCGACTTCTTCCACATCGTGGAGCCGCAGAAGCGCGAGCCCATGGCCGCCGAGAAGTCACGGTGGGTCATGTGTTTGGTGGCGAGCAGGCCGCGGACCTTGGTCCAGACTTCCTTGGGAACCGTGTCGACGTTGGTGTTGCGCGCCATCGGGGCCAGTTCGGCCAACGCGAGTTCTGCGGCCTGTCCGCGAGCGCCGTGGACGCCGACGTCCTGCAGGAAGACGGTCTGGTTGTCCGCCCCGTCGATGGTCAGGTGCCAGCAATCTCGATAGCCGGTCTTGGTGACCCGTTTGATGCGTCCGTGGACACCGACTCGAAGCAGTAGCTGCGCAATGTCATCGATGAGGCGGCGGCTGGTCGACGCGTAGTACACCCGCGCCTGTCGACCCTCGGCGTCCCAGCGCACGGAGCCATCCGTTGCCCACAGGTGGCGAAGGAAGAGTGCGACTTGGTCGTTGGGCAGCGCGAAAATCTGTTGCGGGACGAACTTTTCGTAGCTGCGCAGCGTGGTCACGCGGGCGGCCGCGTATTCGTCGCGTGCCGCGGTGACACCGAAGTGGGTGGCGGCTTCGGTGACTGCGCTGAGGTTTTCTTCGTCGACGCTCGCGTAGCGGATCGGCTGCCGTTTGACGCAGGAGCCGTCGCCGATCATGTGCGCAAGCAGGATGATTTCGGCTTCCGGCATCCGAGTGGTCTGCACGGGCTCTGGGACGAGGCGTGGTGTGGCCAGCCGGTCGCCGATCGCCAACTTCTCCAACGCGATCCAGCCGTCGACGGTCAAGAACGGGTGGTTGCCGGTGGCCTCGACTACTCGTCCGGAGGCGAGGCGCAGGCGGAACACTTCCTTGCGTCCGCTGGGGAAAACTTTCACCATCGGACGCGCAACCATGCGCATCCGCTCATCCAGCGACCACACCAGCGGCTGTTCGCCACTGGCCAACAGCTCCCCGAGCGTGGTCTCGCCACCGGTGTCGGCCCGCAGGATTCGTGTCGAGGCAGGCAAGCAACCCGATTCACGAAGGTCGGACACCATTGGTCGCTTGTCGGTTCGTTGTTCCGGACCACGGTTCAGCTGACTGATCGCGATCACTGGAACTTCGAGTTCCTTGGCGAGCAGCTTCAGGTTTCGGGAGAAGTCCGAGACTTCCTGCTGGCGGGATTCGACCTTCTTGCCGGAGGTCATCAGCTGGAGGTAGTCCACCACAACGAGTTTCAGGTCGTGGCGCTGTTTCATCCGCCGCGCCTTCGCCCGAATCTCCATCATCGTCAGGTTGGGCGAATCGTCGACGAACAGCGGCGCTTCACTGATCTCACTCATCCGCCGCGCCAGCTTCGTCCAGTCGTCGTCGCTCATCCGCCCCGAACGCATATCGCCCAGCTTGATCTTCGCCTCCGCCGACAACAGCCGCATCACAATCTCGGTGCGACTCATCTCGAGCGAAAAAATGACACTGGCCAACCCATGCTTGATCGAGCAACTACGCATGAAGTCCATACCGAGCGTCGATTTACCCACTCCGGGTCGGGCGGCGACGATGATCATCTGCCCTGGGTGGAGGCCGTTGGTGAGTTCGTCTAGTTCGGTGAAGCCGGTGGGGACGCCCAGGGAGATGCCGCCGCGGCTGGCGATGGAGTCGATTTCGTCCATCGTCGGCTGGAGGAGTTCCTCGAGCGGCATGAAGTCTTCGGTGGTTCGGCGTTCGGTGACCTCGTAGACCTCGGCCTGGGCGCGGTCGACGACCTCGGCGATGTCTTGGCCGTCGGCGCCCGCATAGCCGTATTGGACGATGCGGGTGCCTGCTTCGACGAGGCGGCGCAGGATCGCCTTCTCGGCGACGATTTCGGCGTAGAAGCCTGCGTTGGCCGCGGTCGGGACGGTCTGGGTGAGGGTGACGAGGTAGGGCGGGCCGCCGATGCGTTTGAGTTCGCCGCGGCGGTCGAGGCCTGCCGAGACGGTGACCGGGTCGGCGGGCTCGCCGCGACCGTACAGATCGAGGATGGTGTCGTAGACGGCTTGATGTGCGGGACGGTAGAAGTCGCCGGGCCGCAGCACTTCGATGACGTCGGCGATGGCGTCCTTGCTGAGCAGCATGCCGCCGAGCACGGACTGTTCGGCCGCCATGTCGTGCGGGGGTTGGCGCCCGAAATCTTCGCCGGGCGGTTCGGGCGGGAAGTTCGCGTGTCCGCGGTCATCGACGACTGCCATGCGACTCGACCGTCCTCTCTCCACCCACCGGGCTCACCCTATTGATGACTGGTTCTACTCTCGGGCTACGACACGTCTGCCGCAGCGGCAGCGACGGCCTGCCGCGCGATGGTTGGTGCCACCTGCGGCTTCCAGCTACCGTTGTGAAATCCACGGATTCCGGACGTTCTCGGCCCCGTGTTCACGTCGTAGCGACGAACCTAGGCGACCTCGCGGGTGGTCGCCAAACCCTACTGTGCACACACCTGTGGATAAGTTGGGGACTGTTCACCTAACCGTGTGCACCCCCTGTGTACTACTTGGGGAAAACCCAGGTCATCCGGCCAGAACCCGCAGATAGATATCGATTTCTCGATCTATCCACGTGTGGATTAATAAAGTCGCGGCGTGTCGGTCAAGTTGAACAGCCGGGCGTGTTGGGTTAACAGCACGGGTGACGGCTATGAACTGAATCACATTGCCACCGGTCGGTTTCTCTACTAATCCACAGGCCGCTCGAATATGACCCCGATGACCAGCGACGATTAACCGAGAATGTTCCGTATGGCAAGGCTGCCCACCGCGCTAACAATCAGTTATCAGAAAAGGTGGGCAGAATCGCACAGCCGAAGACCACTCCCGTGCCGAACACGGGAGTGGCCTCAGCGGTGGGTATTACGTCAGCTGGCAGCGACCTGCAGGTCGAACTTGGCCACCACGTCCGGGTGCAGGTGCACCACGACGCCGTGCTTGCCGACCGACTTGATGTGCGACTTCGGCAGCTCGATGCTGCGCTTGTCGAGCACGGGTCCGCCTGCGGACTTGATGGCCGCGGCGACATCCGCCTGGGTCACCGAGCCGAACAGCTTGCCGGTGCCCGCCGTCTTCACCGACAACGAGACCGCCGTCAGGCCCTCGATGGCCTGCTTCAGCTCGTTGGCGTGGTCCAGGTCGCGCACCTTGCGCGCGTCCTGCGCCCGACGGATGCCAGCGACCTGCTTCTCGGCGCCACGGCTGGCAACGATCGCCAGGCCGCGGGGCAGCAGGTAGTTACGGCCGTAGCCGTCCTTGACCTCGACGGTGTCGCCGGGCGCACCGAGGTTGTCCACGTCAGCAGTCAGAATCAACTTCATTTGCGTGCCTCCCTTACTCAGCGAGCCGTCGACACGTAAGGAAGCAGGGCCACCTCACGCGAGTTCTTGACGGCAACCGCGATATCACGCTGGTGCTGCACGCAGTTGCCGGTGACGCGGCGGGCGCGGATCTTGCCGCGATCGCTGACGTACTTACGCAGCAGTGCCGTGTCCTTGTAGTCGATGTTGACGATTCCGGACTTGGCTTCCTTGCAGAATGCGCAAGCCTTCTTCTTGAGCACCTTTTCGCGCGCGGGCGCTTTAGGCATGGTCTTTTACTCCGTAATCATTGATGGTCCACGCGAAGTGGGCCTATGAGTGCCGTTATCAGAACGGCGGTTCGTCATCCATGCGGCCGCCCCCGAAGGAGCCTGCCGCGGGCGCACTGCCCCAAGGGTCGTCCTCGGCACCGCCGGAACGCCCACCGCCACCACCGGAACCGGAGCCGGCCGGTGCGAAGTTGCCTCCGCCGCCGGAACCACCGCTGCCGCCGGAACCGAAGCCGCCACCGCCGCCACCGCCGCCGCGACTGGTCTTGTTGACCTTCGCGGTGGCGTACTTCAGCGAGGGGCCGACTTCATCGACCTCGAGCTCGACGACGGTGCGCTTCTCACCCTGAGCGGTTTCGTAGGAGCGCTGCTTCAGCCGCCCACTCACGATGACTCGGGAACCCCGGGTCAGGCTTTCGGCGACATTTTCCGCAGCCTCGCGCCAGATATTGCAGCGCAGGAAAAGGGCTTCGCCGTCTTTCCATTCGTTCGAATTACGGTCGAACATCCGGGGAGTCGACGCGACGGTGAAATTGGCCACCGCCGCTCCCGCGGGCGTGAATCGAAGCTCGGGGTCGGCCGTCAAGTTTCCGATGACGGTGATGACCGTGTCGCCTGCCATGTGGTTCCTCCTGCTCGGGGTTGCAGTCCGCGTCTCGCTGTTGCGCTAGAGCCTAGAGACAGACTCCGACGCAATCGAGGTTTGCGGGACTACTTGTCGTGGCGCAGAACCTTGGTGCGCAACACCGACTCGTTCAGGCCGAGCTGGCGGTCGAGTTCGCTCACGGTCGCGGGCTCCGCGGTCAGATCGACCACCGCGTAGATGCCCTCGGCCTGCTTGGCGATCTCGTAGGCAAGCCTGCGGCGGCCCCAGATATCGACCTTGTCGACCTTGCCGCCTTCGGTACGAACCACGTTGAGCATCGTCTCGAGAGACGGACCAACGGTGCGCTCGTCCAGACTGGGATCGAGAATGACCATCACTTCGTAATGACGCACGGACCAATCACCTCCTGTGGACTAGGAAACGGCCACGGACGGTCCGTGGCAGGAGGGTCGTTGCGTCAGCAACCCGAACAGGCTACCTGACCCCCCGATGACCAGCGAAACCAGGTCCGAGCAGAGCGCTGGGTCCGTCGGACGCCGGACGTCGCGCCGATATTCGCACGAGAGTTACCGGCAAGCGATGCCTGCGCCGCTTAGGGTGGTCCCCATGTCGACCGGACTCGCCACTCGCGACTTGCTCGCGCGCCGCGTGACCCGCCGCGTAGCGCTGGCGGCGGCGGTGTTGGTGCTGTGCGGGCTCACGCTCGCGCTCGGGTATGCGAACAAGGCGCGTTGCGCGGGAGCGCCGTTCGACGCGGAGGGGCGAAGCTCGATCTTCGACACCACCAAGGATTCGAACGTCTGCTATTCCGACATCCAGTTCCTCTGGCTCGGCCGCGACATCAACGAGCACGTCTTTCCCTATGTCCATGGCGGCATCACCGACGACGGCACGCTTGTCGGTGGCGCCGTCGAATATCCGGTGCTCAGCGGCACACTGATGTGGCTCGGGGCGCTCGGCGCGGACAACGACGCCGAATTCCTGCAGCACTCAGCGCTATTGCTGGCGCCGTTCGCGTTGCTGACCGCCTGGATGCTGGCCAGGCTCGCCGGTCGAGCGGCGCTGCTGTGGGCGGCGGGACCGCCGCTGGTGCTCTACGCCTTCCACAACTGGGAACTTCCGGTGGTGTGCATGGCGGTCGCCGCGGTGTACGTGGTCGCCACGCTGACCCGATATTCGTTGCGCACCAGAGGAATACTGGCCGCGGTGCTGCTCGGTCTCGGCTTCTGCTTCAAGCTGTATCCCGGCATCTTCGTGCTGCCGCTGCTGGCGTACGTGCTGACCGGTGGTGTCGAGCGTGATCCGGACGAGCGCGGTCTCGATGTGCGCGGCGCGCTGCTGGCCGCGGGTGCGGCGATCGGCACCGTGATCGCGGTGAACCTGCCGTTCGCGCTCGCCGGCTACGAGGGCTGGCGCGCGTCGATCACCTTCCAGCAGTTGCGTCAGGCCGACATCACCACGAATTCCATTTGGTACTGGGGACTTCGGCCGCTGTTCGGCTCGGACACCGAGAGCGAGTCGTCCTTCCAGCAGATCGTGTCGGTCGCGTCGCCGACGCTGGTGCTCGCCGCGTTCGCGCTGGCCATGTGGCTCGGCTGGAAGCGCTACACCGCGACCGGGGTGTTCCCGTGGGTCGGGGTGAGCGCCGCGATGCTGTGCGGATTCCTGTTGTTCCACAAGGTGCATTCGCCGCAGTACACGCTGTGGTTGGTGCCGTTCCTCGTGCTGCTCGAGGTGCCGTGGGCGGTGATCGGCGCCTATCTGGTCGCCGACGCCGCGCTCGGGATCGGGGTGTTCCGGTACTTCTATGCGTTGGGCACCGGTAGACCGTTCGAGTTGACCGAGAAGGTCGTGCAGTTCGGGGTGTGGGGCAGGGCCATCTTGTTGGTCGCCCTGTTCGTGCTGTTCATGCGTGCCGCACCGCGCGGCTTCCGTCCGGTGCTGCCACCCATACCGCGCTTCGCGCCGGGCGAGTTGATCCCGGTCGGGTAGGTCTCGCGCCACCATGCGAGGTGCATCACTGCCCGCACCCTCGTCAGTTGCCCGAGACTTGCCGAACGCCCAGCTCGCGAGCTGACCGAGGTCGTGCCCGCGGCGCGGTGCCGGGCGTCGGTTGCCACCGATCGGCGGAGGGGCGCACTCCGTCTGGTCTTTTGTCCGTTTACGCTGGCCGCACTGGGCGCGTCTTCGCGCCTCTCCAGTGGCCGGGTGGCCGCGGGCATGAGGTGCGGCGCTGTCCCGTGGTATCGATGAGGTGGCTGCCTCGCATTCGCTCGACCCGGCGGGAGTTGGGCACGACTGCGTCTGGCCGCGTCGAGCAGACGGCGATTTCGAGGCGGTGGAGAACAGGATGGACCAAGCGGATGCGCACTCGCCTGCCGCCGTGCGGTTGACGTTGCTCAACGGTGTGGAGGCGCGCCGCGGCGACCAGGTCCTTCCGCTCGGCCCGCCGCAGCGCCGTGCGGTGCTGTGTGTGCTGGCATTTCGGCGGCGGCAGTGGGTCTCGGCGTCGAGTCTGCTTGCCGCGCTGTACGACGATGTGCCGCCGGCCAGCGGCGTCGGCGTGATCCAGACGTACGTGTCGGCGCTGCGCCGGGTGCTCGAGCCTGACCGGAAACCGCGGACACCACCGGTCGTCTTGCTGTCCGGGCACGGCGGATATCAGTTGCGGATCACGGACGAACAGACCGACCTCGGTGTGTTCGACCGGTTGGTCGCTGAGGCGGGCCGGGCGCGCGAAGCCGGTGATCTGGCGCGCGCCGAAGACCGGTACGCGCAGGCGCTTGCCCTCTATTCGGGCGAACCGCTGGCAGGGCTGCCTGGCCCGTTCGCGCAACGCCAGCGCGAGGCACTGGCGGAGCGGCGGCTCGCCGTCGTCGAGGACAGCCTCGATGTCGCTGTCGCACTTGGTCGTTCCGATGAGGTCATCGATCGCCTGCGGGTGCTCACCGCGGAACATCCGTTGCGGGAAGGCCCGAGGGCGGTGTTGATGCGCGCGTTGTACGCGCGAGGTCGCCAGTCCGAGGCGCTGGACGTCTACCGGGAAACCCGGGCCCTGCTGGTGGATCGGCTCGGCGTCGAGCCCGGTGCGAAGCTGCGTGCGCTGCACGAACAGATCCTGTCCGGTGCGGGTATGCCGGATGTCGTGGTCGGTCGCGGCGCCACCGGCAATGGTCTGACCGCTGCCAGGTCGTCGGCCGCTAGCAAAGACAACACCCGGTCAGATGCTCAGGGCAAGGCCGCTGATGCAGCAAATAGTCCTGGTGCACAGAGCATTTCGAATGATCTCGACGAGCAGCCGGTGGCGGATGATCGGCTCGCCATGGTGGCAGCGCCACGGCTGGAGCCGGTCGCGGTGCCCGACCAGGCGGCACCGGTGGTCTTCGAACGTGAGCAGGAGCTGACTCGGATCGCGGCGTGGGTGGAGCAGGCCGGAGCCGGTAGTGGTGGACTGCTGGTGATCTCGGGGCGGCCCGGACTCGGCAAAACGCAACTGCTCGACGAGGTCGGTCGTCGAGTGCCCGGTGCGCGGCGGATCGACCTGTCGACACCGTGGGGTGCCGCACCGACTCTCGGCTTGGTGTCGGAGCTGGCCGGGGAAAGCGACCCGGGACTCGCCGTGGCCTACACCGATGCGCAGGTGGCGGAAGCGTTGTGCGCCACCTTGACTCGCGATTCGGCGGAGCGTCCACTGATCGTGCTCATCGACAACGCGGAGCAGATGGACGAACGGTCGGCGCGGGTACTCGCCACCGCGGCGCCGCGGTTGCGCAGGATGCCGGTGCTGCTGGTGCTGGCGTTGGACGAAAGATCGTGGGAACCAGCGATTCTCGATCTGCATGCCAAGCTGGAGCCGCCCGCCGTCGCGATCGTCCGGTTGAGCGGACTCAGCATCGGCGCGATCGAGCGGCTGTACACACTGCGCACCGGGACCGAGTGCCCGCCCGGCTTGGCCGCCGACATTCAGCAGGCGACGGCGAGCATCCCGCTGCTGGCAGGTGCGCTGATCACGGACCTGGCCACGCTGCGCGACCCAGGGCAGCTCCCGGACTATCTGCCCGACGGGTGCTATTCGCGCTCGATCAGCCGACTACTCGGCAGCTTCTCGCCGCGCGGAGTCGTCATGCTGACGGCGCTCGCCGTACTGCAAGACGTCACACCGACCATCGATGTGCTCGCCGCCGCCTGCACCGAACCGGCGGACGTGGTCCGCGATCGCTGTGAAGTGCTCACCGCCGCAGGAATTTTGGCAACGGCTTCGCCGCCGTCCTTTCCGCATCCGCTGGTCGGCAACACGATTCGCTGGCTCGGTCGCCGCGAAGACGCGGACCGCATCCGCGTCGCCGCGGCCGAACAGGCGCGCATCGCCGGATATTCGGCCAGGCAGGTCGCGACCTACCTGCGTGACTTGACCGGGGTCGCGTACGCCCGTTGGACGGTGGTGCTGCTCGATGCCGCCGAGGAAGGCCTGCGCCACGGCATGATCGCCGACGCGGTGCGCCAGCTGGAGGTGGCGTTGCGGATCGCCGCGCCCGCCGACCGGGACGACATCCTGGTCCGGCTCGGCCAGCTGGAACTGTGGACCAATCCGGCGGCGGCCCGCGCGCACCTGGAGGCGGCACTCGCCAGCGAACGTGACCGCGGCGTCGCGCCCACCGCCCTCATCCCGCTGGCCTGGACCTTGGCGACGCACGGGCAGGCCACGGCGGCGATGGCGCTGATCGACGCGGTGCACGCGGCGACGGCGGCGCGAGATCCGCGGGCGGCCAGGAACATTCGAGCCGCGTCGTGGGCGGTCGCCGCGCTGACGGCGACGACGTGGCAGGAATTCATCGCCACACTGCCCGGCGCCGGGGCTCCCGGATCCGACGGTTCGGCCGAGCACGCCGATCAGATCACCGCCGCGGTGCTCACCTGGGACGACGCCTTCCGCGTTCGGTACACCGCGCGGGCAACGCTGGCGCGGTTCCCGTCCGAACCGGACCCGGCCCGTGGCTGGGATGCGTTGCCGCAGCAACTGGTCGGGATACTCGCCCAATTGTCCATGTGGACCGGCGACCTCGCGCTGGCCAGGCAACTCAGTGCCCAGCGCAAGGATCACTACTTCGGCAGCATCGACGTGTATCGCCTCGTCCTGCACTCGGAAGTGCTGCTGCGCTGTGGCGATTACCGCGAGGCGTTGCGTCAGCTGGCCCCTGGAGTCGGCAGTCTCGGCGACGAATCCATCCGGCCGCCGCTCGCGCTGGTCGCCCAGTATGCGCACGCCCTGCTCGGTCTCGGCCGACTCGTCGAGGCCGAACGGTGGCTCAACAGCGTGACCGCGCACGCCAACCCGGAGACCTGGGAGTGGACGGTGGTCATCCATGTGAAAGGCATGCTTTGCGCGGCGCGCGGTGATTCCCGTGCCGCGGTCGCGCATTTCCTCGACTGCGGCAGGCGCACCGCCGCGGTGGGCATCGCCAACCCGGCGCACATCCCGTGGCGCAGCTCGGCCGCCCTCGAGCTGGTGCGCCTCGGCGAGCACGAACGCGCCCGCGAGCTCGCCACTGCCGAACTCGAGGTGGCACAGCGCTGGGATACCCCAGGCACCGTCGGAAGGGCACTGCGCGCACTGGCCGCCACCGACGCCGACGGGGTGGACGCGGATCTGCTTGCCCGCGCCGTCGCTCTGCTGCGCCGCTACGACTCTCCCGTCGAACTGATCCCTGCCCTCCTGGAGCTCGCGGCCGTACGGCAGGACAACGGCGACGTCGACGGCGCACGTGAGCTGCGCTCGGAGGCTCATGCGCTGGCCGAAACTGTCGGTGCCGCAAGATATCTCGAACTCATCGCCGATCTGCTCGGCACTGCGACGCCGCCGTCACCCGGCGGGGTGCCCGCCGGGTGACGAGTGCGCGGCGCGTTCGGCGACCTGTGTGAGGTCGACGACCGCTTCCGGTCCGTTCCTCGTTCGGCGGGTTGTCCGCCGAACGTCGAAGGCCCGAAGTTCTTGTGCCCGGACGTAACTCGGGAACGATCAGTTCGTCGGCTGCACCCGAGCTGGTGGTGTCCACCGAATGTCGTTGCATCCCGTGGACTCCCGGTCGGCTACTGGTGAGGTCGCCGTACCCGCTGTGATCTCACTTCGTCGGTTTGTCCACCGAAAGACGTTGCGCCCGTGGACTACTGACTGGCGGCGGCCTGGGTGATCAGGTCGGCGATCGCGTCCGGTGCGGTGATCATCGACGCGTGCCCGGTCGCCAGCGACACGATGTGGTCCGTGGCGGTCACCTCGTGTGCCATCCGGGACTGCAGGGCGGGCGGAATCATCGCGTCCAGCGTGGAGATCTGGTACCAGGTGTTGTCCCGCAGCGTTTCCCACGCGGGCGTCGCGGCGCCCGAACCGGCAAGCGACAGCACCGAAGTCGGTTTCTGGGTGGCGGCGAGCAACGCGGCCTCGCGCGGGTCGGCGTCGGCGGCGAAGTCGGCGTGGTAGCGGTCGCGGGCGATGATCAGGTCCGGGGTCTCGGCCGTGCCGATGTTGACCAGGTCGGCGCCGCTCGGCAGCTGCTCACCGAACTCCTGGTTGATCTGGAACGCGGACTGGCCTGCGGTGGGCGCGTAGGCGGCGACGTACACCAGCCCGGTGACGTCGGCGCGGCCGGAGCCGGCCTGGCTGATCACCGCGCCGCCGTAGGAGTGGCCGACCAGGATCGTCGGCCCGGTCAGCGCGTCGAGGTCGCGGACGACGACAGCCACGTCCTCGGCGAACCCGCGCAGCGGGAGCTGGCTGGCCACCACGGTGCCGAAACCCTTGTCGCTCAGCCGCTCGATCACCTTGTTCCAGCTGGACCCGTCGGCCCAGGCGCCGTGTACGAGCAACACATTCGGGGCGGTGGTCATTCAGTTCCTCCAAGTTCGGGTCCGATCGCCTGCGCGGGCGATCGACCACAGCGTCCTCAGCCGACTGAACGTGGTCTGAATGTCCACCGAACGTGCAGCTCAGCGGCCTAGGTATGCCTAGCGCGGAACGTCGCACCTTTGACGCGGTTACCGCAGATGGTCATGTCGCACCAGCGCCTGGTGCCGCCCCGTGACGCGTCGACGTACAGGCGGGTGCATTCTGCACGGCCGCATTCCTTGATCGAGGCGGGGCTGCCGCACAGTTCGATGGCCGAGCGGGCGATCGCGGTGAGTGCGGCGGCGGGCGTGCCCGAGCGGGTGATGGTGCCGTCGGCGCCGAGGGCGATCTGCGGAAGTTCGCCTTTGGCCACGGTGTTCACGAGCTTGCGGTCGGCATCGGCGGGTGCTTCGCCGCGTGACTTGGCGACAGCCATGCGATACGCGGCTTCCCGCAGGCGCACGGCAGCGGCGAGGGCGGCCGCGTCGCAGTCGGGGGCGCGGTCGAGCAGATCGGCGGCGACCAGCCAGTCGGCGAGATCGGCGGGCGCGCCGAGGCCATCGTCGGCTGTCCCGGTGCGGGCCTTGACCGTTCCCGCGAAGTCGAGGGCGAGGTTGCCGCTCACAAAAGTGAACACCTCCACATAATAACCACCTTGACAGGTTAGGTGGAAGCCTGTCACGGTGATAACCACCTAAGGCGGTTATTTCAGGAGGGCCTGTGCAGACTCGATTCATGACGGTGGCCGCGCAGCCGGTGTTCGTCGTCCTGTGGAGCAGCGCGTTCATCGCGGGCATCGTCGGTGTCGGCGCCGCGCCGCCGATGCTTGTCCTGTTCGGGCGCTACGCGATCGCGGGTGTGCTGCTCACCGGGTACGCCGTCATGGTGCGCGTGACCTGGCCACGCGGTCGCAGGCTGCGCCACGTCGCGGTCGCCGGGCTGCTGATGCAGATGGTCCAGTTCGGCGCGTTCTACACGGCGATGGGCAACCATGTGCCCGCCGCGGTGATCGCGCTGGTGCAGGGCCTGAATCCGGTGGTCATCGCGTTGTTTGCCGGAGTGCTCGGCGAAACCGTCACGGCGCGACAGTGGTTCGGCTTCGGTATCGGCGGCGTCGGCGTCGCGCTGGCGGTCTTCGACCAGTCGAATTTCTCGTTGATCGGCTTGGTGCTCTGCCTGATCGGGTTGCTCGGCTTGAGCATCGGCACGGTCTACCAGAAGCACTACGTTCCCGACGTCGATCCACGGGCGTCCACCGCGGTGCACGTGGTGGTGAGTGCACCCATCGCAGGCGCGCTGGCCTTGGCGACCGGTCAGACGCACGTCTCGGACGTGACGCGGTTCGCCGGATCGCTCACCTGGATGGTGCTGGTGAACTCGATCGCCGCGTTCCTGCTGCTGAACATGATGCTGCGCCAGTGGGATGCGACCAGGGTCGGCAAGTTGTTCTTCGCCACTCCCGTGGTCACCGCGATCCTGGCCTGGGTGCTGATCGGTCAGTCGGTGGGCGTCTTGACCGTTGTCGGCCTCGCGATCGGTCTGATCGGTCTGGTGTTCGCCGCACGCAAGCCGTCGAGCCCCGCCGTCACCGCCCCGCAGCCCGCACTGGCAGTGCGCTGAATCCACACCGGCGCGAACACGTTACGCACTGACTCGAGCACAGTGGGAACTGGTGGCGGACGCTACTCGGGCGCGATGCCGCCACCAGTTCCCACTGTCCGGAAATCGGGGAGTAGCTCACTTACGAGCGCTGTGCCAGTTCATGCCCCATCGGTACGCCTCGTCGATCTCGCGCTGCGCACCGTTGATGTAGTGCACTTCCCGGTGCACGGTGATCCCGGAGCCCTGGTTCTGCAGCAGGGCGATGGCACACGAGCGCGCACCGTCCACCGGTGAATCGAGGCGTACCTCGATCTGCGGGCCCGCCGTCGGATACAGCGTGACCACACCATCGGCGGCGGCCCAGTTCGGCACGCCCTCGTAAATGAAGGCGAAGATCAGGATGCGCCGAAACAGCTCGGGCCGAGCGAGATTGATGTGCATGTTCTCGCCGCCGGTCGCGCTGCCGCTGCGATCGTCACCGTCGAGTTGGATATACGGCTCGCCCTCCAGCGACCCGAAATTATTGCCGATCGCCTGCACGACACCCTTGTTGCCGTTGGCGAGCTCGTACAGGCACCCGAGATCGAGGTCGACCGGTTTGGCCTTGCGGAAGAAGCCCTTCGAACCCGAGGACCAATTCAGGTTCACCCGCATGGCCCCTTGCTGCTCACCGGGTTTGGTGAGGTTGATGCTCGGTGTCGCCTTCGACAGGGTCACCTTGGACAGGTTCACCCCACCGGCGTTGTTGTCGATCGCCATCGGCGCGATCCCCCTCCAGAGAAATGAGAGCGGCAGCGGTCCTCCCGCAGGAGTGGCCGCTGCCGCATGGGTCTTCGGCTGAAAATCAGCCTACCGGGGTGGGCTCTCGTTCGCTGTTGACTTCTTCGTCGTCGTTCTCACGGCGGTTGCGGATGATGCTGGAAATGAATGCCGCACCGATGAACCCGACACCGACCAGGCCGGTGATGAGCTCGTTGATGTGCACGCCGATCGAGACGAACAGGATGACCGCCAACGCGCCGATCGCCCAGTGCGCGCCGTGCTCGAGGAACACGTACTCGGACAGCGTGCCCTTGCGGACCAGGTACACGGTGATCGAGCGCACGAACATGGCGCCGATCAGACCGAGGCCGAGCGCGATGATGATGGGGTCGGCGGTGATGGCGAACGCGCCGATCACACCGTCGAAGGAGAACGACGCGTCGAGGACCTCGAGGTAGAGGAAGAGGAAGAAGCCGGCTTTACCGGTGGCCTTGACCAGCTCGGAGGGGCCGCTCTTCGACTCACCCGATTCGGCCATCTCCTCGGTGTGGAACAGCGAGCCGAGCCCGTCGACCACGATGTAGACGACCATGCCGAGCAGGCCGGCGAGCAGCACGGTGGCACGCTCGTCGTCCGGCGTGATCAGTTCCGCGGTCAGTACCAGGCCGATGGACGCGACGACCACCGAGAGCATGTCGAGCTTGCCGAGCTGCGCGAGCGGGCGCTCCAGCCAGGACAACCAGGTGATGTCGCGCTCTTCGAAGATGAAGTTGAGGAACAGCAGGAGCAGGAACATGCCACCGAACGCGGCGATCTGCGGATGCGCGTCGGTGAGCAGGGTCTCGTAGCTCGGGTCGCCGTTCGGGAAGTAGGCCGCATCGTCTGCCGGCGGGTTGAGCGCCAGATCGAAGGCCTTCACCGGGTTCAGCCCCGCGGTGATCCACACGATCGCCAGCGGGAAGACCAGGCGCATGCCGAACACGGCGATGAGCACACCGATGGTGAGGAAGATCTTCTGCCAGAACTCGCTCATCCGTTGCAGCACCGTCGCGTTGATGACGGCGTTGTCGAAGGACAACGAGACTTCCAGGATGCCGAGGATCGCGGCCAGTGCCAGGGCGGTCGGTCCGCCGTACAGCAGCGCAACCACGAGCGACAGCACCGTCACGATGATGGACATGCCGAATATGCGCAGGACCACGCGGGGACCTTTCGTTTGCGTCGGAAGGACTTCCGTCCACCCGAGCGCCTGTTGATATATCCGAGTTGGCGCCGCTGTTTCCAGCGTGGCCGCAGATCCGCCGGATGTCCAACGGAGCTGTGATCGTCTGCAGACTGTACTGCCGGTCGTCGCTATGACAGCACGTCAACCATCTAACGACACAGCGACCGTCGGCGTTAACCGTCTAACGGCCCAGTCGCCGTTGGCGTTCCCGGCGTACCGGTCGCACAACGAGGGGGCCCGTTGCCGAGCCCCCTCGAACCACGAAGCGTTCCTTAGACGTTCACGCCGTAGTCGCGGGCGATCCCGGCGAGACCGGAGGCGTAGCCCTGGCCGATGGCGCGGAACTTCCACTCCGCACCGTTGCGGTACAGCTCGCCGAAGACCATGGCCGTCTCGGTGGAGGCGTCCTCGGTCAGGTCGTAGCGGGCGAGTTCGTTGTTGTTGCTGCGGTCGACAACGCGGATGTAGGCGTTGCGGACCTGACCGAACGACTGCTGCCTGGTCTCGGCGTCGTAGATCGAGACGGGGAAGAAGATGCTCTCGATGGTCGGCGGGGTGTTGGCCAGGTCGACGTTGATGACCTCGTCATCGCCCTCGCCCTCGCCGGTGGTGTTGTCACCCGCGTGCTCGATGGCGCCCTCCGGCGACTTCAGGTTGTTGAAGAACACGAAGTGCTGGTCCGACAGCACCTTCTTGTCCGCGCCGGTCGCGATGGCGCTGGCGTCGAGGTCGAAGTCGGTACCGGTGGTGGTCCGCACATCCCACCCTAGGCCGACCGCAACGGCGGTCAGGTTAGGCGCCGCCTTGGTCAGCGAGACATTGCCGCCCTTGGACAAACTGACACCCATGCGGGATTCCCTTTCAATAGTCCGTCATTGGTTCCCAGCATGTCCGAATCGCCGGGTACGCCTTACGACAGTAGTAGGTTTCCGCGAACTTGCGTAGGAACCCGCAGAACGCTGGGTGAACACGGCAGACCTACTACCGGGTACACGCAAATGGTGGGTTGTCTGCCGATAAATCGCGCTAGCCGGAGGATCCGCAGAACGGGCGTTGCCGGACGGAGTCCGCCCATAATCGCGCTAGCCGCAGCGAAGGCGCAGGATCCGCAGAACGGGCGCTGCCGGGCGGAGTCCGTCGATAATCGCGCTAGCCGCAGCGAAGGCGCAGGATCCGCATACGATCGGAGCGTGGTAGGCCGAAGGCGCGGATGGTTCCGGTCATCTGGGAACAGCGAATGGATCGAG
Organism: Nocardia sp. NPDC049149; assembly: GCF_043197455.1. Lineage (NCBI taxonomy): Bacteria > Bacillati > Actinomycetota > Actinomycetes > Mycobacteriales > Nocardiaceae > Nocardia > Nocardia sp. NPDC049149. The sequence goes on along the minus strand of NZ_JBICTD010000001.1, from coordinate 767,593 downwards.
CAGGCGCGAGGGTCGCTGGCCTCGGCGTTCCTCGACATGGACAAGCGCCAGAGCGCGGCGGAGGCGGCGGTGCACGCGTCCGAGCAGGTGTTCCCCGACCGCAGACTGGCCGTGCGCTGGGAGCCGGTGCGCAGCCGCTGCTATGACGCGGCCGGCGCCTACGTGACGTTGACCGAGCTGCTCGAGCAGGCCGAACGCGACGACACCCCGATCGTCGACGGCCCGGCCCGCGCGGAGGCCGTGACCAGGCAGCTGACCGACGCGGCGCGCGCCGTCGACGAGTTCTACCGCGGCAACCAGACACAGCTCGAGCACGCGGTGTCCGTCCTCGGCACTGTCCCGCAGTTTGCCAGGCAGGTGAAGATCACCGCGGCAGGCGTGCGCCGCCAGGCCGCCGAGTCGGCGTTCGCGAGCTTCCCATCGGTGCGCGAACACGCCGGAACCGTGGATGAGGCTCTGGTCACATTGGAGGCCGCGGAACGAGACGCCCCCGTAGCGACCGTCCGGGAGGCGGCGAACCGCCTGGAAGCGGCCACAAAGGTATTGGCAGATGCGTTGGCGCAGGCCCCATCTCGGGCGGGCGCGGCGAAGACCGCGATCGCCTCGGTGACCACCCGGCTGGCCGCGGCGCATACCAAGGCGGAGGGACTCGCGCCTGCCTACTCGGCGTTGCTGCGAGAATTCAATGCTGCGAGTTCGGCCGATCTAGCTGACAATGGTCGCGAAAGCCAGCGAGCCATCGAGGCCGCGGACGCTGCCCTGGCGCGGGCGCGTGCGGCAGCGGCGGAGAACAACCCGGAGATTGCACTTGATCTGACCACATCCGCCCGCGGGTACCTCACCGAGGCCGAACGCCTGGTCGACGCCGTAACGAAGCGGTTGTCCCTGTTGCGAGAGGTCAGGTCCGACCCGCAAGACAAGGCCAAGGCCGTACGATTTCGGCTGCGGGACGCACAGATGCTCGCTGTTAGCCGCGGGCTCGTCACCGAATGGGGCTCTGTGCTCGACGCACAGGCCGCCCGGATCGATCGAATCAGCGAAACACTCACGGGGCGCCACCCCGACTACTGGGCCTACGTGGCCGAACTGGATACCGTCACCGACTTCATCGCCGGAGTGGTGGATCGAATGAGAAAACAAGCAGGACCACGACGAGAATGAGGGTGGGATAACGATGACCGCAGGCATCGCCGTCCAGCAGGAGGTTTCCCTGCGGAAGCGAATGCCGCTGCGCCACTTCCGGCAGCTGCACGGCCCGGAGGCCCGGAATCTTTTCCACCGGGAACCCGAACCGTTCGGCGACGACCATACGGATCGCGAATTGCTCGCGGTCGGGCTCGGTGCGACGTTGTACGCACCGGCGACCCGACCGGATCTCGCACACACCATCAGCAGGCGGGCCGAGCGTGGCGTGTGCTCGATGGTGATCGACCTCGAGGACGCGGTCGCCGATCACGAGGTGGAATTGGCCAAGCGGCAGACGGTCGCGGCACTGGATCTGTTGGCGGCCAACGGGGATGCGAATCCGCTGCTGTTCGTCCGGGTGCGGGACGCGGACACGATCAGCGAGCTCGTCGAGCAATTGGGTGCGGGCGCCGGGGTGCTTACCGGGTTCGTTTTTCCGAAGTTCGACAGCAACACGGGCCCGGCGTATCTGGACACGTTGAGCGCCGCGGTGCAGCGGCTCGACCGGCCGATCTACGGGATGCCGGTGCTCGAGTCGCCAGGCCTGGTGCACCGGCAGACGCGGGATCAGGAGCTGACGCAGATCGCGGAGTTGCTTGCCGCGCACCGGGAACGGGTGCTTGCCGTTCGGGTCGGGGCGACCGACATGTGCTCCACGTTCGGCATTCGCCGGGACCGGGATCTGACGATCTACGACGTGCGGGTGGTCGCCGATGTCATTGCCGACATCGTGAACTACCTCGGGCGGGCGGACGGGACGGGGTATGTGATCACCGGACCGGTCTGGGAGTATTTCGCCGATCACGAGCGGATGTTCCGGCCGTTGCTGCGCACCGCGCCGTTCGAGGAATCCGACGCGGTGCCGTTCCGCCAGTACCTGGTCAGCCGGGACCTGGACGGGCTGCTGCGCGAGATAACCCTGGACCGCGCCAACGGGATTCAGGGCAAGACGGTGATTCATCCGTCGCATGTGGCGGCGGTGCACGCACTGTCGGTGGTGACGCACGAGGAGTACTCGGACGCGTTGGACATTCTGCAGGTCGATGTCGGCGGAGTGGCGGCGTCGGGGTATCGGAACAAGATGAACGAGATGCGGCCGCACCGGAGTTGGGCGCGGCAGACGCTGTTGCGGGCGCGGGTTTTCGGTGTGGCGAATAAGGGAGTTTCGTTCGTGGATTTGTTGACGGCGTTGGTGACCGTATGAGCGGCGCGACGCTCGATTTTGTGGGAATTCCTTGGGTAACAAAAACTCTCGGCTTGCGACTGGATCATGAAGAGTCCTTCGGCGCGGCCGCGCCGGATAGCGCCTTGCCTGCCGATCTGGCGATTGCCTCGCTGATTCAGCCTGGCCTGCGGCGCAATCCGCGTAGGGCGCATTTGCTGGTGTCGACCGTGTTGGGCAAGCATCTGCCGACCGATCCGCGGGTGGTGCTCGACAGCGGCAACCGGCTCGGTGACCTGGTGCGCGAGGTGCTCGGCGCGCGTGCGGCTTTGGTGCTCGGCTTCGCGGAAACCGCAACCGGGCTCGGGCATTGCGTCGCGGCACGGATCGAGGCGGTGGGGTATCTGCATTCGACGCGACGTGATGTCGACGCGGCGCAGACCCTCACCGGATTCGAGGAGGGGCATTCGCATGCCACCTCCCATCAGCTGCAACCGGTGCCCGCCGACATCTTCGTGAACGACCTGCCGCTGGTCCTGGTCGATGACGAAATCTCCACCGGCGCAACCGCACTCGATGCGATTCGTGCGCTACATGCGTTCGCGCCGCGCGCGCACTACGTACTGGCGTCGCTGGTCGATATGCGGCCTGCGGCCGATCGCGCCGTGTTCGACGAGGCGGCCGCGGAGCTCGGGGTGCGGATCGACACGGTCTGTCTGGCTTCGGGTCGCACGGTGCTGCCGAACGGTTTGGTGGACGCGGTGGCCGAGCTTCCGGAACCCGCCTTGAATCCGGTGGCCGAGCAGCGTGGCTCGTCGGTGCGGATCGAGGTGCCGTGGCCTGCTTCGGTGCCGGAGGGCGGCAGGCACGGGATGCTGCGCTCGGATGTCGCGGCCTTCGACGCCGCCGTCGCCGCGGCGACCGACGTGGTGCGGGCTCGGCTCGCGGCGGACTTCCCGGATCGGCCCGTGATCGTGCTCGGGCACGAGGAATTGATGTATCTGCCGTTGCGGTTGGCCGCGGCGCTCGCTGAGTCGGGGACGCCGACGCGGTACCAGACGACTACGCGTTCGCCCGCGTATGTGCTGGATGAGCCCGGGTATCCGCTGCGTCGTGGATTCCGGTTCACCGCACCGGAATCCGGGCAGGAACAGCCGCGCTATCTGTACAACGCGCAGTGGACCGAGGAGTTCTCCGGCGCGTTCGGGGTGTCGAGCATCGAGACCGTCGCGGCCGCGCCAGTCTTGCTCGTGGTTGTCGACGCGCCCGCCGACACGGCCGAACTCGTCGCCGACGGTGGGCTGGTCGACGTGCTCACCGCGTCCGGATCCGATGTTGTTGTCGCGGTGCTGCCCGGCGCTGATCCGCGTGAATTGGGTGCGGCACGGGCGGAATTGGCGGTATCCGCCGTTCCGGTGTCGGATTCGGCTGCGGAATCCGCGTTCGCAGGTTCGAGCACCGAGTCCGCGCGGCAGGCCGGGGATCCCGCGACGGCATCGCGATCCGCTGCCGACACGGCAGCGCCGAATCTGCCTGCGCCGCTGCATGGTCCTGACTTCGGCTCGTATGCGGCCGACGAGGTTTCCTGGCTGCTGACGGACCTGTCGGACGCGGACCTCGAGGCCGGCGTCCTCGAGCGGGAACGCCGGATCCAGGCGGGCGTCGCGCACTACGCGGAGTCCTTGCCGATCGAATACCAGCCCGACGCCGCCTATCGTGCGCTGTTCGACGAGGTGCTCGCGGACAGCGCCGAGCGGCTCGCGCTCGCCGTGGCGACCGTTGCCGAACTCGTGGTCGCCGAACGCGGCGACGACATCGTGCTGGTGTCGCTGGCTCGGGCAGGCACGCCGATCGGGATCCTGATGCGGCGCTGGTTGCGCTCCGGGCGCGGCGCCGGACTGCCGAGCCTCGACGTGCCGCATTACGCGGTGTCGATCGTGCGCGATCGCGGCATCGATGCGGTCGCGCTGGATTATCTTGCGCGCCACCATGATCCGTCCACGATCGTGTTCGTGGACGGCTGGACCGGCAAGGGCGCCATCACCAGGGAACTCACCGAAGCCCTCGACGCGTACCACGCGGCAGGTGGCGCGCGGTTCAACGACGAGCTGGCCGTGCTTGCCGATCCGGGCCATTGCGTGCGCACCTACGGCACCCGCGACGACTTCCTGATCGCCTCGGCCTGCCTGAATTCGACGGTGTCCGGCCTGGTTTCGCGCACCGTGCTCAACGACACCCTGATCGGACCCGGTCAATTCCACGGCGCCAAGTACTACCGCGAGCTGGCCGAGGACGACGTCTCGTTGCGCTTGCTCGACACCGTGGCTGCCGCGTTCAACGCGATCCGCGATCGGGTGCCCGCGCACGTGGCCGCCGTGCTGGCCAGTGATCGCAGCCCCACCTGGACCGGCTGGGCCTCGGTCGAGCAGGTCCGTGCCGAATACGGCATCGCCAGTGTGAATTTCGTGAAACCCGGCGTCGGCGAGACCACCCGGGTGCTGCTGCGGCGACTGCCGTGGCTGGTGCTGGTTCGGGACGCGCACGCGCCCGAGCACGCGCATATTCGCCTGCTCGCCGCGGCCCGCGGCGTGCCGGTCGAGGTCGTCCCCGACCTGGCCTATTCATGCATGGGACTGATCAAGGACGTGCAGACATGAGGGAGCTGGGCTTATGCAGGAGGGAGCTGGGCTGATGCTTGACTCGAGCCGACTACGAAGACACACGCTGGTCGCCACCGACCTGGACCGAACGATGATCTACTCGCGCAACGCCTTCAGCGCGCATGCCGATGTGCCGACAGTCTGCGTGGAACACCTGGAGGGTGCACCGCTGTCGTTCATGACGACCGCCGCCGCGCTGAAGATGCAGACGCTCACCGAGCCCGCGGCCGTCGTCCCCACCACCACCCGCACCATCAAGCAGTTCGCCCGCATCCAATTGCCCGGTGCCCCATGGCGTTACGCCATCACCAGCAACGGAGGCAACATCCTCGTCGACGGCGTCCCCGACCTGCGGTGGCGCATCGACATCGACGCCAAGGTGCGCGCCGGTGGTGCGACCCTCTCCGAGATCACCGCCGAACTGCGATCCAGGATCGACGATTCGTGGGTGTCCAAATTCCGCGTCGCCGACGACCTGTTCTGCTATCTGGTGGTGCGGCCCAAGGAAGTTCCCGAGGGATTCCTCGCCGAATGGGACGCCTGGTGCCGAGCCCGCGGCTGGTCCGCCTCGCAGCAGGGACGCAAGATCTACTCCATGCCGGATGTCGTCTGTAAGAGCCACGCGGTCGCGGAGGTTCGCCGCAGGCTGCTCGATTCCGGCGAACTCGGCACCGAGGCACCCACTTTCGCCGCGGGCGACGGCGCACTCGACGCCGAGATGCTGCGCGCCGCCGACTTCGCCATCCGGCCGAGGCACGGGGAGCTGGAACACCTCAACTGGACCCACCCCAATCTCACCGTCACCCGCGCCACCGGCATCCTCGCCGGTGAGGAAATCATCAACTGGTTCATCAAGGGCGCACCGCCACTGGACGAGCGCTAGGCGGATCGCGCCTCGCACGTCCGAGCTGTTTGCCTCGCAGGGTCGTCGAGAGTTCGCTTGAAGTCCGGGCATTCGACGAGGGGCTCGTGCGTGCAGGTGGCCGCGTGGCGCAGGCCCTCACGCATGCGGGTGAGGCGGGCGATGTCCGCGTCCACCTCGTCGGCCTTGCGCGCCAACCGCGCGCGCAGATCGGTGTCGCGCGGGGTGGCCTGCAGGAACCGGGTGATTTCGGCGATCGTGAATCCGGCCCGTCGCGCACACGACACCAGCCCGAGGCGGGCGAGCACGTCCGGTCGGAAGGTGCGGCGTAAACCGTTGCGGCCCGCCGAGGCGATGAGGCCGCGCTTCTCGTAGAACCGGATGGCAGAGGGGGCGAGGCCGGACTGCTCGGCGACCTCGGCGATGTCCAACAAGGTCATGCTTTCTCCTTGACTTGAAGCGCGCTTCAAGTCAGAGACTACTCGGCATGACCATTCATCACCTCAATTGCGGGTCCGTGCGACAGATCGAAGCCACCTACTCCGGACCTGCGCCCGCGCATGCCGTGAACCATTGCTTGCTGGTCGAAACCGATTCGGCGGGACTGGTTCTCGTCGAGACGGGCCTGGGTCTCGACGATGTCCGCGATCCCGAAGGCACGCTCGGCGCAGAGTGGGTGGCGATGGCGGAGCCGGTGCTCGCCGAAGCGGAAACCGCGATTCGCCAGATCGAGCGTCTCGGCTACGCACCGGAGGACGTCCGCCACATCCTGCTCACCCACCTCGATGTGGATCACTGCGGTGGTCTGCCCGACTTTCCGCAGGCCGAGGTGCACCTCTTGGCCGCAGAGCTGACGGCGGCGCGTGCCGAGGCGCCGAGCCGCCGGTATCGCGACGCGCACTGGGCGCACGGCCCGCGCTGGGTCACCTACACCCCGGACGGCGGCGACGACTGGTTCGGTTTCGCCTCGACGCCGGTGCAGGGACTTTCCGACGACTTCCGGCTGATCCCGCTCGGTGGCCACACCGCTGGTCATACGGGAGTTGCTGTGCGAGAAGGCGATCGCTGGCTGCTGCACTGCGGCGACGCCTACTACTACCACCGCGAACTGGCCACCGACCATCATCCACACCCGATCTTGGACATGGTCCAGACCTCCTCAGAGGTGCACCACGACCTCCGCATCGGCACCCAGGCGCGCCTACGTGAACTCGTCCGAAGCCACGCCGACGAAGTCTCGGTCTTCAGCGCCCACGACCCATGGGAGTTCAGCCACTACAACTGAGCATTCCTGGCCACGAGTGGCACACCATGGAGGGCTCTTCTCGCACTTTGCCGCAGCCATGTGCCACTCGTGGTCGAATGCGGCTGGCTACGCGTCGATTTCGTTGAGTACGCCAACGATCAGGGCTCTTGCCTCTTTGCCGTAGACGGCGGAGTCCTGCAGCGCGTCGAACATTCGGGCGTACAAACCCAGTTCGCTCGGTTGGGTCACCTGGATGCTCGCGGTCGGCGTCTCCAGCGCGACCAGGGAGTCGTCGAACATCCAGAATCCGGTCGCGCCGACGCCGGTGCGTTCGGTCATCAGCGGGATGATGCCCAGTGAGATATGCGGCAGCGACATCAGCTCGAGCAGGTGACCTAGTTGTCCCACTTGGGTTTCCGCGGAGCCGAACAGGGTCCGCAGCGCCTGCTCCTCGAGCACGACCACGAATCGCTTGCCCTCGAGCTGGAGCACCTGGCGTCGCTCCATGCGCACCGCCACCGCCTGATCCACGTCGTTCGGCGCCCGCAGAAAGCTGATCCAGAACGACAGGATCGCCGCCGAATACTCCGCCGTCTGAAACAACCCGGGAATCATGTTGTGCTCGTAGATCCGAAAGAGATCGGTCTTCTCGTACTGCTTCAGCGTGTGCGCCCCGAGCACCCGCCGCATCCCCGCCCTGCTCTCCCGGCGCGACTCGACCGACGCCGAATCCGCCACGCGCAGCACCGCGATCAGCTCTGCTTCCTGATCGGCCGCCGCGCACGCCGCACACCACTCCCGCACGTCCCGTTCGGTCGGTGCCTGCACCCCGTTCTCGATTTTGCTGACCCGCGTGAAATGCTGCCCCGTCGCCGCCGCAAGCTGGCGCCCCGTCAGCCCGGCGGCCCGCCGCACCTCCCGCAGCCGCCCACCCAGCTCCCGCCGCACCTGCTCAACAGAGCCCTTCCGCTTACCGGTCACGACGCGATGACGACCGCACCCAGATCACGAAAAACCCGGCACCACAATCGCTTACCCGGGATCACACCCAAGACCCCACCTACCTCAAAGTTTCGACCAATCGCTCATCCATCCTCATCGTCACGCCCCCGCCAACCCACGTCAACGGTGCTCCCGCGCAAATCACAACAATTCGCAACCACACCCCCGACCCGTAACCTGCCACCTCACTCACGAGCGGCACACCACCGAGCCCCCTTCTCGCGCTGCGCCGTACCAGATCCCGCTCGTGGCCGACGTCCGCGAGTGCCACGCCGTGGTCTATTGCGCGTCCACGGCAAGCATCCCGAACCGAGTGACGCTGGCATGGTTGTGCCCATCGGCGCTGGTGATCACGACCTCGGTCGGATTGGTCAGTGCGATGCAACAGTAGTTGTCCTGATCGTGCTGAACGCTGACGGACAGCAGACGCCGTTCATTCGCTTGCTGCCACTCCGCCATGCGGTCGTACAGCCCTCGCATGGAAGGACTTTCGAAGTAGACGAGATTGTGTTTGTTCATATCCGACATCGGACCGATCTCCCTTCGTGCCGTATACGCCTCTCCTCGTGAGATACCCGCTGCGGACCGAATCAGCGGCGCAACGGCAGGAAATCTGTTCGATCGGTGGACCGTGAAGGTGATCTCCACTAGCGGCGGCCGAAGGAGCGGTTGAGCCAGTCGAAGCCGTCGCGGAGGGTGGGGGAGGCGTTGAGCTCAGGGGCGACCAGGGGGGAATGTTCCTGTGGGGGTTGGGAAGTGGGTGCGGTGGCGCGTTTGTCAGGGGCGAAGGGGATGCCGGTGGCGAGGGCGCGGAGGCCGAGGGTGAGCATTTCGCCGAGCATGCCGACACCGAGCGAGAGGGTGATGGGGCGCGCGTCGGGGTGCATGCCCATGGTGCTGCCGAGGAGGGTGACGGCGAAACCCGCGGCGGCGGAAGTTGCCCAGACGACAAGGGTTTTGCCGGTGTAGCGCTGCCAGAGGTGGCCGTCGCGGGCGAAGAGGATGGTGGTGGTGCCGCGGAGGGCGCCGAAGGCGATGCCGACCAGGGCACCGATGATCAGCCAGGTGATGTCGGTGGCGGTGAGGTTGTCGACGTGGGCGACGCTGTAAATGCCGATACCGACCAGGATCAGCGGGGTGACGAAGGTGTCGCGGGCGTCGACGGGTTCGCCGAGGAATCGCTTCACGATCAACACGATCGCTCCGGCGATGATGAGGAACATCAGACCGATGCTCATGGTGCCTCCCAGCATGAAAGTCCTGCTGGAAAACTAACGTCGCCCTGAGCTCGGCCGAGTCCGCCGAATGGACGAGTCGGGGGATGACTCCGGGTCGTCCGTGACCCGAACCGTCCTCACCTAACGCTGATTCGGGCGGCGATCTCTGTCCGACGAGTGGGGGCGCCCGCCTCACAAGCACAGGCGCCCCCGTCCGATCAGTAGTGCTGTTGCCCACCCAACTGCTGGGTGATGAACCCCTGCAATCGCTGCAGTCCGCCCGGCGAGATCCCGCTCTGGATCTGCCCCTCGATGGTGCGCACGAGCATCGCGTCGCTGAGCACCTTTTCGCTGGACTGGATCAGCACCGTCCCGGCACCGGTGAAGTCGAACTGGCGTTCCTCGCCGGAGCTGACGCCGAAGCGCGCGGCGCCCGCGGCGAGGAAACTGTTGACCCACCGCTGGTCGTAGTGGTGGCTCGGCGACGGGCAGTCGGCCCAGCCGACCAAGGATTCCGGGTCGACCCGCAGCGGCGGCTCGGCGAACATGACCGGACCGTTGGAGGAGGCGAGGAATTTACCGGTGCCGATGAGTGTGAGGAAGCCGGGCACGATCGACTGATTCAGCGACAGACCGGGTTCGAACGCCAGCAGGTTCGCGGCGCGAATGGTGAGGTTGCCGTTGTCCTCGAGGTCATAGGAATTGATGTCGTATCCGCGGTCGCCGATGATCAGCTTGCCGTGCCCCTCGGCCACGACATAGTCGCCGGTGAACAACGGCGCCGAGAACTGCTGCGAGACCATGTGCAGCAGCCCGCCCTGCAGGCCGTGGGTGAGCATCTGAAAGCGCATGTCGCCGTAGTAGGCGATCATCGCGCCCTTGCGCATGAACCACGGCTTGTTCAGGTCGATGCAGTACGCGTAGCTGTTGCCCGGAATGTTGTCGCTCTCACCGAGAGTCATCGGGTTCAAGATGTCAGTCATGTTCACAACTTCTCTTCGGAGGCCTGCACGTAGACCACACCCTGTCCGACACAATGCAACTGCATAGCTTCTCCTGATCCGCGACCGACCGCGTCGCGCCAGCTGAGCGCGGTCTTCAGCTCGGTCTGCACATTGCCGTACGCGGCGACGAACGCCTGCGGATCGACGACGATCGGATTCGGCCCGCCTACTTGCAGTTCCAGGAATCCGCCGTGTGCGAGCAGCACCGCGGCGCCCTGCCCGGACAGCTGCGTGGTGAACATGCCCTGTCCGGTCAGCGCGCCGGACGCGGCGCCGCGCAGCGCACCCATCAGGCCGCCACCGCCGCCGCCACCACCGGAACTCATCACGGAGACAATCGAACTCTGCAATCCGGCGGTGTTGGCAAGCAGCCGCGACGCCTCGACACGCAGTGTCGCGCCCGGTTGCATCTGCACCACATGGACTTCCAGCCCAGCGAACCCGTAATGCACCTCGCCGGTGCCCTGCGCCAGCATGGTGCGCTCGTGCTCACCTGCCATCATGCGCCCGGCCATCCGCATCAGCCCGCCACCGCCGCCCATCCCTTGACCGCCCGGAATCTGGTGCGGGGCAAAGGAAACATCGCCGGTATAGAAGAGCATCGCGCCGGTGCGGGCGACAACGCCACCCGACATCCCGACGTTGACCTTGACGACCTTGCCGTTGACTTTCTCGAACATCCGCTCGCCCTTACCGTTCCGCAGGCTGGATCAACACGACGCCTTGACCGTCCCACCGCAGCGAGAACGCCTCACCGGCATCCTGGCCGACGACGGTGCGCCACGAGATGTCGGTGATGAACGACTGATTGAGGTTGCCGCGCGCTGCGACGAACGCGTCGGGGTCGACCACCAGCGGGTACTGCGGCGACACCTCGAGGTGGATCAGCGGTCCGCCCGCGGAGAGCAGCGCGACCTGACCCTGTCCGGTCACCGTGGTGGTGAACAGGCCTGCGCCGGTGGATGCGCCGCGCAGCCCGGCGAAGCGCACGTCGGTGCGCAGATTTCCGGCGAACGCGAGCAGCTGCTGCGATTCCACCTGCAGCGTCTCGTTGTTGAGGTTGACGACGGTGACGTGCTGGCCGTTCACCGCGAAGAAGACCCGGCCGTTGCCGGAGCATTCCATCAGCGAGAGTTTCTCGCCGGTGGCCCGGCGCTTGAGCCCGGCGATCACGCCGTCGCCGCCGCCGAAACCGGCCGCCTTGAACTGCACATTGCCTTCGTAGGCGACCATCGAGCCGGAAATCGCGCGGAGACTTGTTCCGGCGAGATGCGCCTCGATCACCTTTTTGGATTGTTCGAAAAGTTGCGCCATAGGGGTGTTCAGCCTGCTGTCTCGTAGGGATGGCAGCCGGTGGGACCGGCAGGGTAGGTAGGGGACAGGGAAAGGGCAGTCGGGCGAGCCGACGGGCGGGTATGTAACTGGCAGCATGGGTTAATCGCGCCACGTACCACCCGCGTTTCGTCACCTTGAAAGGCGGATCCTCCGCCTTCGCTACGGCTAGCGCGGTGTTCGGCGGACTCCGTCCGGCAGCGCCCGTTCTGCGCAGCGTGACGGATTCTATCCACAGACCGCATCGCATCGGGTGCAATGCCGGGATGCGGAACGGGTGCCACGAGAACTGACGGCCCTATCGCGATGTTCACCTGAACCCGTGGCTTGCGCCTTTCTCGTAGAGTGGCATTCGAAAGCACCGACAAGCGAAGGGTCGATCTTGTCCGCAACACTCGCCAAGGGCCAAAACGGTCCGCTGGCCACGAACGACGTGGTGGTGTCCATCCAGCTCACGGCGCCGGCGGATCTGTCCGCGCTGCTGGTCACCGAACAGGGCAAGGTCCGCTCCGACGCGGATTTCGTCTTCTTCAACCAGCCGAGCGGCCCGGGCGTAAACCTGCAGCCCGCCCCGGCCGGGCAGCCTGCCTCGCTTGCGGTGTCGTTGAACTCGGTTCCGCAGGACATCGCGCAGATCCGCGCGGTGATCACGCTGGACGACGCGACCAGCAACTTCGGCCGGTTCCCCGCGCCGACCGCGATCGTCTCGGATGCCACCGGTAATCGGTTGTACGAGTACCAGATCGACGGGTTGAACACCGAGTCGATCGTCATCGCGCTCGAGCTCTACCGCCGCCAGGGCAGCTGGAAGGTGCGCGCGGTCGGCCAGGGCTACGCGGGTGGTTTCGCCGCGTTGGTCACCGATCACGGCGTGACGGTCGACGATTCGCCCGCGCAGCCTGCGACGCAGGCCGCACCGCCGCCCCCACCACCGCCTGCCTACCCGACCCAGCCGCCGCCGACCCAGCAGGCAGCGCCGAACTACCCGCCGCCGCCCGCGCCCCCGTACCCGGGCCAGCCGCAGCAGCAGTTCGCGCCGACCGCGAGCTACCCGCCGCCGGGCCCCGGCTACCCGCCGCCGCAGGGTCAGCAGGGCTTCCCGCCGCAGGGTGCGCCCGGCTACCCGCCGCCGCCGGGACCGGCCCAGGGCTACCCGCCTGCCGGACAACCGGTTCCGCCGCAGCAGCCGCCCGCCGAGGTCAGCCTCAGCAAGGACCGCCCGGTCAGCCTGGTCAAGGGCCAGCGGGTCACCCTCCGCAAGGAGGGCGGCGCCGCACTGACCTTCGTGAAGATGGGTCTCGGCTGGGATCCGGTGAAGAATCGCGGCATGTTCGGCAACCGCACCGTCGACGTCGACCTCGACGCCTCGGTGGTGATGTTCGCCGACATGAACCCGGTGGACGTCGCCTACTACGGCCAGCTGACCTCCAAGGACGGCTCGATCCGGCACCAGGGCGACAACCTCACCGGTGAGGGTGAGGGCGACGACGAGGTGATCCTGGTCGATCTCACCCGCATTCCGGCGCACGTGAGCACGCTGGTGTTCATCGTGACGTCCTACAAGGGGCACACGTTCGAGCAGATCCAGAATGCGTTCTGCCGCTTGGTCGACGGCACCAACAATGCCGAGCTGGCCAGGTACACGCTGGCGGGCGGCATGCCGTTCACCGCGATGGCGATGGCCAAGGTCTTCCGCGTCGGTAACGACTGGAAGTTGCAGGCGCTCGGCGAGGGCTTCACGGCCAAGCACCCCGGCGAGGCGGTCCCGAATCTGGGCCGATTCCTGCAGCACGGTTGATCGAGGCGACGCGGACAGCAAGGCGAACAACGTGATTCAGCTCAAGGCCGGTCAGAACATTCCCCTGGCCGGTGATGTCGTTCGATTCAGCGCGAAAGCCGAAGGAGCGCTGGATGTTTCGGCGCTGGTGGTGGCCGAGAACCTGAAGGTGTTCTCCGAACAGGATTTCGTCTTCTACAACCAGCCGACCGCGGCGGGCGTTGCGCTGGCCGGCGAGGAGGTGACGATCACCCTGGCCGAGGTGCGTGGCGACGCCAAGGCCGTGCTGCTGGTGGTCAGCGCCGATCCCGCCGTGCCTGCGCGGGCGCAGGGGCTCGGCACGGTCACCGCGTCGCTGGTCGAGAACGGCACGGTGGCAGCGGAATTCACAGTCACGCCGTCGGCGGGGGAGGCGGCGCTCATCTGCCTCGAGGTGTATCGCCGCGGCCTCGACTGGCGGCTGCGTGCCGTCGGACAGGGTTACTCGGGCGGTCTCGGCGTGCTGCTGACCGCGCACGGCGTCGAGGTCGAGGACGAGCCCGCGGATCCGTCCGCGCAAACCGGGTCGCCCGCGCAGGCGGGCACCGTGCCGCAGCCGACCGCGACCGCGCAGCCGGGTCCCGGCGTGCACACCATGGCCGGTCCGATGGCGAGCGAGGCCCGCTCCGCCAGCGCGTCGCCGATGGAGGTCGGGCACGGCCTGGAACGGCTGTGGATGATCTTCGAGGATGCCGCCCGCTCGGCGGCCGCGCTGGTCTCGGCGCGCGACTACGCGGCAAAGCGGCTCGATCACGAGTTGTCCGCCGCCGTCTCGGATCCCGCGACCAGGAACACCCCGGCCGCGGACGCCGCGCGCCGGGCCGCGCAGCAACGCAACGACGAGCTGGTCGCCATCGCGGAGACCAACCATCGCCGCGACAGCGAACAGCTGGTGCGTGAGCTCGCCGACGCCGACCTGATGCTGCCGCCGTCGCTGGCCAGCTGGGACTCACCGGTGTGGGACAAGCCGATCACGCCGAGCGACGGCATCCGGCTCGGCGAGCTGTACGCGGACGACCGCGGCGCGCTGCGGGTGCCGTATTGCGTTCCGGTGCCGTTGAATCGGCCGCTGTGGATCGACACCGAATCCTCGCGCGCGGTCGCGCCGGTGGTTGCCGCGTTGCTCGCGCGGTTGCTCACCTCGACGCCAGGCAGGCGCACCGTTGTCGACATCATCGATCTGACGGGTGCGTTCAGCGCCTTCACCGGCCTGCTCGCCCCGGTGCTGAACGCACCGCCGATCACCGACCACTCCGGGATCTCGGCCAGGCTGGAAGAACTCGCCAGGGCCGCCGAGATGGCGGAGCTGGCCATGTCCAGCGGCATGGGCAGCGCGCCGAGCGAACACCGGGTGCTGATCGCGGCCGACTTCCCGCACGGGTACCAGAGTTCGGATGCGCAACGGATCGGTTCGCTGATCGTGCGCGGCGACCTGATCGGGCTGTCGACGGTGATCATCGGCAGCGACGAATCCGAGTCGGACAACGCCACCGTGGCGATGCTGTCGCAGTCGTGCAGGCACCTGCCGACGATGGGGCAGACCCCGCTGTTCGATCCGTGGACCGGCAGCCCGTGGCAGCTCGACCTGGACATGCTGCCGACGGAAGCGGCGCAGCTCGCGCGCTACCTGCGCACCCACTGAGCCGGGGCCACCCGAGGCCGCAGGAACTCGGGCAGCCACGGCAGCAACGGATCCGGGGCCCGGTCGAGGATGCCACCGACCGGGTCGTCGACGTAGTCGCGGCGCACCAGGTCCTCGTCGGGCCGGTAGATCTGCCGAACGATCAAGGCGCACAGCGCGAGCACCGCGAGGTCGCGCAGCACGACGGTGCCGGTGAACCACTGCTCGGGCAGGCCCTTCTTGTCCATGCCGAGGTAGTAGAACATGCGTGGCGCCCAGACCAGCGCGTCGATCGTCATCCACGCCAGCAGGATTCGGCGATGCGGCAGCGCGAGCACGGCAAGCGGAACCAGCCACAGCGAATACTGCGGGCTCCACACCTTGTTCGTGATCAGGAACGCGGCGACCACCAGGAAGCACAACTGCGCGAGCCGCGGCCGCTGCGGCGCGGTGAGCGCGATGTAGCCGATCACCAGGCACGCGGCGATGAACACCAGCAGCGACACCGCGTTCAGGACGACCGGCAGCTCACCATCGTTGAGCGGCCCGTCGAACCCGGGCCAGCCGGTGAACGAGGTGATCACGTTGTACAGCGAGTCGGGGTCGGCGTGCCGTTCGCTGTTGAGCCGGAAGAACTCCCACCATCCGTTCGGGAACGCCGCGGCGATCGGCAGGTTCACCAGCACCCACGTGAGGATCGCTGCCACCACCGTGACCGTCGCGGCACCGAGCGGGCGGATGCTGAACAGGTGGAGGCGATAGGGGGTTTCGCGCAGCCAATCGCGCGCCGTTGCCACGCTGTCGATATCGCGAAGACGCAGCCCGAGTTGCGTGCTCGGCAGCCGCTGCATCGGGTCGGCCCGCAGGCACAGCAGCACGATCGGGCCGAGCAGCAGCAGCGGATACAGCTTGGTCGCGCCGCCGAGTCCGAGCAGCAGACCGGCCAGCGCGGGGCGCCTGCGGGCCCAGGCCAGCAGCCCGGTCGCGGCCAAAGCCGTTGCCAGGGCATCGAAGTTGGTGAAGATGTGCACGATCACCAGCGGCGAGCAGGCGACCAGCGCGGTGTCCCACACCCGGCGCCCGGCCAGCTGCGTGGTCGCCCACACGGTGACCAGCCAGGCCAGTGCGAGGCCGAAGGCGACCACGTTGAAGTAGATCACCACCTGGAGTGCGCCGGGCAGCGGCGTGGCATCCCAGGCCTTGGCGATCCGCATCGAAAAGTATTGGTACAGACCGGATAACACCGGGTACTCCATGTACCTGGTCTGCTGGGCGCCGCCTTGGTTCTCGGTCCACGACTTCTTGTACGGGAACGCGCCTTCGTTCAGGCGCTCGGCGCCGTACAGCGGCACCGTGTCCGAGTAGCACATCGCCACGTACTGGCGCCCGTTGTTCCAATCGAGCGTGAGCGCCCCGTCCGCGGTGGTGGTCTGCTGGATGCACCCCGCCTTGCCGAACCAGCCGAACGCCAGGAACACCACGGTGAAGGCGAGCAGCACCCGCATCGGCGTCCAGAACCGCACCCGGCCGATCAGCGCGTGCTCACCGACCGGTCCGCCGATCACCGTCGACAGTTGCGCGGTCAGTGAATCGTTGCGGCTCGGCCGATCTCGGGCATCGGCCGACCGCAGATCCGGCGCGAGCGGTGCGGGCGCGATGTAGGGCGCCGCGCTCGTCGGCGCGGCATCGCGGTGCGGCTCGCTCCCGTTCGTCCGCTGATCCACCAGCTGCTGCTCGGTCACGGCACCCGAGGCTACCGGTCGGGCGCCGTCGGGTGCCGTCGGCACCTGCTCCCCCCTGGTCACTCGAACAGGTCTACCTGACGCGGGTCGTCGGCGCCGTGGTCGGCTCGTCGTTCTGCGAATACCCGTTCTGCCCATTGGCTCTCGGCGAAGCGGTGTTCGTCGGCGACGAGCCGTTGGTCGGCGCGATGGGCTGGCCGGGCAGCGGACCGGAATCCGGCTTCTCCGGTTCGCTGCGCTGCTGCGGCTGTTGCTGCGTCTGCGGGCGCGGCTGGCCGCCGCCGGGGATCTGGATCGGGCCGAACGGCGTATCGATCGTCGGCGGGATGTAGATCGGCGGCAGGATCGACGGTGCGTCGGTGGTCGACGGCGGGGTGTACGGCGCCGAGAACTCCGGCACGCCGGCCTGGCCCTTGATGGGTGCGGGCTTCGGGAAGGTCTCGTTCTTGCTGCCTTCCAAGGCGCCGTCCATGGTGGCCTTCCAGATGTCGGACGGCAGGCCGGAACCGTAGATCATGCCGCCCTGGTAGTTGCGCAGCTTCGTGTTGTCGATCGAACCCACCCAGACCGCGGTCGACAGCGACGGTGTGTAGCCCACCATCCATGCGTCCTTGTTCTCGCCGGTGTCGCCGAGCTGCGCAGTGCCGGTCTTGGCTGCGGACTCGCGCCCACCAGCCAGGTTGTGATTGCGCGACCACGCCGCGATCGGCTTCATCGCCGCCGTGACATTGTCGGCCACTGCGGCAGACACGCGCTGCTCACCGGCCACCTCGCCACGATCGAACAGCACCTCGCCGTTGGCGGCGGTCACCTTCTGGACGAAATGCGGGGCGTGGTAAATGCCCGAGGCCGCCAATGTCGCGTAGGCGGAAGCCATGTCGAGCACGCGCACCGGATACTGGCCGAGCACGATGCCGTTGTTCGGGCCTGCGCCGCCCGACTCGGAGAGCGACTTGCCCTCCACATTCGGAATGGTCTCCGGGATGCCGAGCTTGTGCGCCATGTCGGCGATCTTCTGCGGGCCGTTGCCCATGTCGATCTGCATCCGGTAGAAGCTGGTGTTCAACGACCGCTTCAGCGCCTCGGCGATGGTGCACGTTCCGCAGTTCTCGCCCTCGACGTTGGTGATCTTGATGCCGTTGACGGTGATCGGGGTGCTGTCGTACATCTGCGACAGCGGGATGCCCTGGTCGAGATTCGCCGCGAGGCCGAACGACTTGAACGATGAGCCCGGTTGCAGGCCCGCATTCGCGAAGTCCCAGCCCTGGCCGTTCTCGCCACCGTAGTAGGCGCGCACCGCACCGGTCTTCGGATCCACCGAGACCACTGCGGTGCGCAGCTGCTCCGGCTCGCCCTGCATCTTCTTGCGGGCCGCGTCGACGGCCGCCTGCTGCGCCTTCGGATCGATCGTCGTGGTGATCGACAGCCCCGACGTGAAGAGCTGCTGTTCACTGATGCCAGCGGCGGACAGCTCCGCGAGCACCTGGTTCTTGATCAGGCCCTCCGGACCTGAGTCCAAGGTCTTGTCCTGAGTCTGGGCGATCGGGACGACCGCGGGGAACTGTATCGTCGCCCGGTCGGCGGCGGACAGATCGCCGCCCGCAACCATGCCGTCGAGCACGTAACCCCAGCGGGTCTTGGCGCCGGTGGGGTTCTTCTCCGGATCCAGGCCGGACGGCTGCTGGATGGTGGCGGCGAGCACCGCGCCCTCCGCGACGCTGAGCTCGGACACCGGCTTGCCGAAGTAAGCCTTGGCGGCCGCGTCGATGCCGTAGGAGTTCCGGCCGAAGAAGATGGTGTTCAGGTACGCGGTGAGGATCTGATCCTTGCTCCACTCCCGCGCCATCTTGGCCGAGATGACCAGCTCACGCATCTTGCGGGTGAGCGTGCGCTCATTGGTGAGCAGCGCGTTCTTCACGTACTGCTGGGTGATCGTGGAACCACCGCCTGCGCTTTCCCTGCCGAGGACGTTGTCCCTGGCCGCGCGCGCGAAGCCGGAGATCGAGAACCCCGGGTTGGAGTAGAAGTCGCGGTCCTCGGCGGCGATCACCGCGTTACGGACGTGCGGCGGGATCTGATCGATCGTCACCTCGGTCCGGTTACCTTGCGGCGGAACGATTTTGCTGAGCACCTGCGTGCCGTCGGCGGCGAGGATGGTGGCGACCTGGTTGGTTTCGACATCGCCGGGCTTGGGTATAGGCACTGTTGTGTACGCGATCAAGAAGACGCCGCTCGGGATCAAGATGCCCATCGCGATCAGCACATAGATGACGCGGCGCACGATTCGCCACGGCGACTTCTTCTTCTGGCCCGGCTTGCGGCCACCCGAGCCACCGCTACCGCCACTGCCACCGTTGCGGCGCGGCGGGGGGCCGGCGGGCGGACCGCCTGCGGTCTTCCTGCGTTCGCCGGTGCCGTTGCCGGAATCGCCTGCCCGGCGGGCTCGTTCGGCCGTGGGCCGCGGGCCGGTTGCGGGTGATGCGCCGCGCCTGGCCACCGCCTCGTTCGGCCGCTCGATGCGCTGGGTCGCCTGTGCGCCATTCGGCGCGCCTGCGGCAGGCCTGCCCTGCTGGGGTCGCTGCTGCGGCGGCGGGCCTGGCCTGCGCTGCGGCTGCGGCCCACGGAGTTCCCCCGGATAGGGCGCAGGACGCTGCGGCGGCGGGCCGGGCCTGGCACCGGGCGGCGGTCCCTGGCGTGGGTGTGGCTGCTGCGGGGGTCCTGGATGTGAACCGCGTGGAGTACGGCCGCCGTGCGGGTCATCGCCGTAGGGGGAAGTCTCGTAGGGCGAATTCACTGACAAGATCTCCATAACTCGTGACGTTGCTGGTGGCTCGGAGCGGCGTACGCCGCTGCGGACACGTTGTGGCTCCGCGAGTCACCCGACGGGCAGATGACCAGGCACTTCATTCGGCTGCGGTGCGCCGGTTGGCTCGGGTTCCCGCGCGGCGGCGCGGCGGCGCAGGCGTGTTCCCGAGCACGTAGGACTGCACCAGATGATTCCAGCTGCAGCTTCGGCATACCTCGACGACATGGACCGAGAACTCTTCACGAGTCTCGGCGAGGCGCGTCAGCTCCTCCGGTGCGCGGGCCGATCCTGCCGCCGGACCGAGGGTGTCGCCGTAGACCCAAGATACAAGCGTGAGTTGTTCTTTCCGGCAGATGGGGCATGTGACCTCGCTCCCCCGCCCGTGGAACTTCGCCGCACGCAGCAGATAGGGATTTGCGTCACATACTTCGGCCACGTCGACGCGGCCCGCATACACGTCAGCCAGCAACGACCGCCGCCGAAGGGCGTAGTCGACCACTTGCCGCTGGATTCGCACGAGAACCAGAGTAGCGGTGTTGTCGGGGGGCCGCCCCGGCTCAGGGGTACCGAAAACCCGCTAAAGGGCCGTTTATATCGACGAGAGCTGTAGACAGTTATATCGCTCCGATATAGTTTGGAGTCGCATCCATCGGTTAGGTCTGTACATAGTCAGGGAGGTGAAGCCCGGTGCTCGAGCTGGCAATCCTCGGGCTGCTCCTCGAATCGCCCATGCACGGCTACGAGCTGCGTAAGCGGCTGACCGGCCTGCTCGGCGCGTTTCGGGCCTTCTCCTACGGGTCGCTCTATCCCACGCTGCGCCGTATGCAGTCGGACGGACTGATCGCCGAGGAGATCCCAGCGGGCGTGGTCGCGCGCAGAGCGCGCCGCGTCTACCAACTGACGCCTGCGGGCCGGGAACGGTTCAGCGAACTGCTCGCCGACACCGGACCGCAGAACTACACCGACGACGGCTTCGGCGTGCATCTCGCCTTCTTCAGCCGCACCCCCGCCACGGCGCGGATGCGGATTCTGGAGGGCAGGCGGCGCCAGGTCGAGGAGCGCCGAGAAGGACTCCGGGAGGCGATCAAGAAGGCCAGCGGGTCGCTCGATCGCTACACCCGGCAGCTCCACCAGCTCGGACTCGAATCAAGCGAGCGCGAAGTGCGCTGGCTCAACGAGTTGATTGCGGCGGAGCAATCGACGAAGGCGGCACCACAGAAAGAGGGAAATATCGGCCATGAGTGATGACAAGAAGGCTGACAACGCCAACGAAGTTCGCGTCGCCATCGTAGGCGTGGGCAACTGCGCTTCCTCGCTGGTCCAGGGTGTGCAGTACTACAAAGACGCGGACGAGACGGCGACCGTGCCAGGCTTGATGCACGTCAAATTCGGCAAGTACCACGTCAGGGACGTGAAGTTCGTCGCCGCGTTCGACGTCGACGCCAAGAAGGTCGGTTTCGACCTCGCCGAAGCGATCTTCGCCAGCGAGAACAACACCATCAAGATCTCCGACGTGCCGCCGAGTGATGTTGTCGTGCAGCGCGGTCCGACCCTCGACGGCATCGGCAAGTACTACGCCGAGACCATCGAGCTGTCCGAGGCCGAGCCCGTCGACGTGGTGCAGGTGCTGAAGGCCAACAAGGTCGATGTCGTGGTGTCCTACCTGCCGGTCGGCTCGGAAGAGGCCGACAAGTTCTACGCGCAGTGCGCCATCGACGCGAACGTCGCGTTCGTCAACGCGCTGCCGGTGTTCATCGCCTCCGACCCGGTGTGGGCCGAAAAGTTCACCAAGGCAGGCGTTCCCATCGTCGGTGACGACATCAAGAGCCAGGTCGGCGCGACCATCACGCACCGGGTGATGGCGAAGCTGTTCGAGGATCGCGGCGTACAGCTCGACCGCACCATGCAGCTGAACGTCGGCGGCAACATGGACTTCAAGAACATGCTCGAGCGTGAGCGGCTGGAGTCGAAGAAGATCTCCAAGACCCAGGCTGTGACCAGCAACCTGAAGAAGGAGATGGGCGCCAAGGACGTGCACATCGGCCCGTCCGATCACGTCGGCTGGCTCGACGACCGCAAGTGGGCCTACGTCCGGCTCGAGGGTCGCGCCTTCGGTGACGTGCCGCTGAACCTGGAGTACAAGCTCGAGGTGTGGGACTCGCCGAACTCGGCGGGCATCATCATCGACGCGGTGCGCGCGGCGAAGATCGCCAAGGACCGCGGCATCGGCGGACCGGTCATCCCGGCGTCGGCCTACCTGATGAAGTCCCCGCCGAAGCAGCTCGCCGACGACGTCGCCCGCGAGCAGCTCGAGGCCTTCATCATCGATGCTGAATAGTTGGCCGCGCGGGCGCGGCGTGTTCGTGGCCCCCTTGGTCTCGCGTCCGAGCGGCCGAGACTAGCGCCTGCGGCGCATGCGCTTCGGCCACTCGGACGCGAGACGGGCCACGAACGGCGCTCGTAAGGCTCGCGCTGTGCGTGGTCGGGTAATCGATGACAGTCGCCCGGAGGTGTAAACCTCCGGGCGACTTGGGTTCAAAGAGTTACTCAGTCGAGGGAGACGTAGACCTCGACCGAGGTCGGGCCCGTGTACCGCTCGATTTCGGCGGTGTGCGAGCGGGTGATGGTGCCTGCGCTCTCGGCCTTGCGCACCTGGGCCCACGCGGTGCGTAGCAGGTCGTAGGGCTTGTCGGAGACGACGAACTTGGCGTAGCGGCCGGTCGGCACGCGGGTCAGCACGTCGCCCGCGTCCATCTCGGCCATCGACTCGACCTCGTAGCCGAGCACGGCGACGGCATGATCGTTCTGGCCGATGTAGGCGGCCACCCGCGGCACGTTCTTGTCCCGCGCCAGGTAGCGGTCCCAGGTGAAGTTGACCAGGTCGAGGTCGCGTGCGGTGACCTCACGGCCTGCTAGCGGGACGGTCAGTCCGGCGACCAGGCTCTCGTCCAACGTGACAATCTCGAAGTCCACAGTGTTGTTCCTACCCGTCGACTTGATCGTCTGCCAGAGCTACGAAGACTTCGACCGTGCGCGCGTCGGGATAGTGCTCCCAATCGCCGGTGTAGGCGCGCACGAATCGGCCCGCCGCCTCGGCATCCCACACCGAGCGCCAGATGTAGACCACGGTGTCGCCGAGGTTGTCGCCGCTGGCGATGAACCGGGCGAATCGACCGGCAGGCACCCTGGCCAGCACATCGCCGGGGAGTAAGTCGTCGAGGTTGCGGCAGCGGTAGCCGACGATGTGGGTCAGATACGAATTGATTTCCGGCGCGTGGTCGACGTACGCGGTCGTCGGCGGCCCAGGCAGCTGGCGAGCCAGGTTGCGCTTCCACGCCTCTTCGACTTTCGCGCGGCGCGGTCCTTCGACCGCGAGCGCCGGGCTGCGAAGTACTGTTCCCGCCACCAGCGTCTCGGGTTGGTCAACGACATTGAAATCCACCGGCGTAGCCCCTATGTCTCGTCTGTCTCCAATTGGCGGCGCTCCCGGGCTCCTCCGTGGTCACGCTAGCTGCCACTGCCGGGTCTGCCGCTCGCGCCGCCGTCTTCATTCGGCAGCATTCCCCGCACTGTGGTGTGCCATTCGGGTCTGCCGCTCGCACCGCTGTCTCTAAGTCGTCGCTCGAGCGCATATCCTTCCGCATCGATCCCGCGGCGTCGGCGTCGGCCTGGTTCCGACACAGTCGTTATTCGCTCTCACTCTGGCAAACGATGCTGCCATGTCATCCGTTCCCCCGGGGACGCCGAAGGTCACAGCATCATCGCTATCCAGGAACCGGGATGCTCAGCCCGGGAAAAATTTCCATTTCCTTAGGTCCTTCCGGGGCGGGCGGGATGATGATCACCGGTTCCCGCGGCGCGCCCTGCGGCGGATTGAGAATGTCGTAGCTGCCGCTCGACGGCTTGCTCGTGGTGGGGGCGGCCTGTGCTGCCGCCGCTCCTGCGGGGAACTGCTCGACCGGGGTGCCGTCGAGCGCGTTGTCCATCACCTGCTTCCAGATATCGGCGGGCAGGCCTGCCCCGTAGATGTCGCTGCCGCGGGCGGTGCGAATCGGCTGCGATTGTGCGGTGCCGATCCAGACCGCCGTGGACAGCGACGGGGTGTACCCGATCATCCACGCGTCCTTGTTCTGCTTGGACTCGCCGAGTTGGGTGGTCCCGGTCTTCGCCGCGGACGGGCGGCCACCGGCGAGGGCGTGACCGTTGGAGTAGGCCGCGATCGGCGTCATCGCCTGGGTGGTGTTCTCGGCGATGGTGCGCGGAATGCGTTGCTGCCCAGCGGGGAGCTGCTTGCCGACCTGCTGGCCGGGGGCGCCGCGATCCAGCAGCACCCGGCCGTCGCCGGTCACCACGCGCTGCACGAAGTACGGCTGGTGGTACATGCCCGACGCGCCGATCGTCGCGTACGCCGAGGCCATGTCGATGGGGCGAACGAGGTACTGCCCCAACACGATACCGTTCAGCGGTCGCCCGCCGTCCTCGGTGAGCGTCTTGCCTGGGACGCCGGGGATCTCCTCCGGAATGCCCGCCGCGTGCGCCGCGTCGGCGATCGCCTTCGGCCCGTCGAACATCGACATGGTCAGCCGGTAGAAGCTGGTGTTCAGCGAGCGCTTGAGTGCCTCGGCCATGCTGCACCGTCCGCACGATTCGCCGTCGACATTGGTGATCTTGGTGCCGCGGTCGGTGACCGGCGAACTGTCCAACATGCGATTCAACGGCACGCTCTGCTGCTGCGCGGCAACCACGGCGAACGGCTTGAACGCCGAGCCGGTTTGCAGCGGCGCCTGCGCGTAGTCGTAACCGATGCCGTCGAACCCGCCGAAGTAGGCGCGCACCGCGCCGGAACGCGGGTCGACGGACACGACCGCGGCGCGCAACTCGGGCGGCTGCCCGTCGAGCCTGCCGCGCACCGCGTCGAGCACGGACTGCTGCGCCTTCGCGTCGATGGTCGTGATGATCTGCAGCGCACCGGTATTCAGCTCGTGCTCGCTGATCCCCGCGGAGCGCAGCTCGCGGACCACCTGGGCGCGGATCAGGCCCTCCGGCCCGCGCGCCACGTTGTCGTCGGGGATCTCGCTGAGCGGGATGATGGCCGGGAACTTGGTGGCGTCCCGGTCGCCCGGCGCGAGGACACCCATCTCGACCATGCCGTCGAGGACGTACTGCCAGCGGGCGGTCAGGTCGGGGAGATGAGTCTCCGGGTCGAGGATCGACGGCGTGCGGACCAGCGCGGCGAGCACCGCGCCCTCGGCCATGGTGAGCTGATTGACCGGCTTGTTGAAGTAGGCCTTGGTCGCCGCCGCGATGCCGTAGGCGCCGCGGCCGTAGTAGATGGTGTTGAGGTAGGCGGCGAGGATGTCGTCCTTGCTCCACTGCCTGGCCATCTTCGCGGCGATGACGAGCTCGCGCATCTTCCTGGTCAGCGTGCGCTCGGAGCCGAGGAAGGCGTTCTTCACATACTGCTGGGTGATGGTCGAGCCGCCGCCCGCGTTCTCCTGGCCCGTCAGGTTGTCGCGGGCCGCGCGGAGGAACCCGGACGCGGAATAGCCCGGGTTGCTGTAGAAGTTGCGGTCCTCGGCGGAGAGCATCGCGTCGCGCACCGGCTGTGGCACCTCGGCCAGCGGGATCGGCGTCCGATTGCCGTTCGGCGGAACCACTTTGGCGATCACCGTGCTGCCGTCGGCGGCAAGGACGGTGGCGATCTGGTTGGTCTGCACTGCGGCCGGATCGGGGATCTCGGCGCTCCAGTAGACGAGCACGCACAACAGCAGCGGCACCACACCGAAGATGACGAAGAGCGCGAGCACCAGCCGCCGGATGCGTTCGGCTCGGGTGCGCGGCGGGCGATTCGGATCGGGGGTAGGAGTTGGCCGCGCAGGTTTGGCCGAGTGCGCATGGCGCTTGCCACGCGCTGGGCCGGTCGTCAGCTCATTCCAGCCTGCGAGCGAGGCATACGGCGCCGCCTGTCTACGCCGTTTGCGGAAGCCCACGATCATCTCCTCCCGGAGCGTCGGTCGAAACTCACCTGCACGAACAACGATCGGAAATGGCCCCAGAATCACGACTTTACTCGCGCCCCAGGGTGACCCGCGATGCTAGCAGCGCGTGTTTCGCACCGTCTGAAAACGGTGAGACATGCCCGCATACGGCGGTATTCGGGTCGGCACGGCCGCTGCGGCCTGCCGCGCCGACCCGGCGAGACTCAGCTCTTCACGCCGCCGGCGGTGAGGCCGGAGATGATCCTGCGCTGGAACAGCAGCACCATGATGACCAACGGAATCGACACGATGGTGCCTGCGGCCATGATCGCCGCGTACGGCTCGACCAGCGGGTTGTTCCCGGAGAACCGGGCGACCGCGACGGTCACCGGTTCGGTCGTGCCGCTGGAAAGCAGTCGGGCCAACAGGTATTCGTTGACCGCGGCGATGAACGCGAGGATCGCGGTGGTGAACACCGCAGGCGCGGCCAGCGGCAACATCACCAGCCGGAACGCTTGCATCTTCGTCGCGCCGTCGATCCGCGCCGCCTCCTCGAGCTCCCATGGCAGCTCGGCGAAGAACGAGGCGAGGATGTAGACGGTCATCGGCAGCACGAACGAGATGTTCGGGATGATCATCGCCTGGTACTGCCCGATCCAGCCGAGGTTGGTGAACAGCTGGAACAGCGGGGTGACCAGCACGACCACCGGGAACATCGACGCGCTCAGGATCAGCCCCGACACCAGGTACTTGCCCCGGAAGGTGAGCCTGGCCAGCGCGTACGCCGCGAGCACGCCGATGATCAGCGCGATGACGGTGGTGATCGATCCGATGATCACGCTGTTGAGCAAGGCCTTGCCGAAGTTGTTGCCTCGGGTGGTGTCGAAGGCGTTGCGGAAGTTCTCCAACGTCACGTGAGTGGGCCACGGGGTGTTGTCGAAGGTGAAGTCGGGATCGCGGAACGCGGTGACGACCATCCAGTAGAACGGCCCGAGGCCCCACAGCAGCACCACGATCACACCGGTGTACAGCCGCACCGAGCGCAGCCGATGTGTCCACGGAACTGCTTGCCCGGCAGGCTTTTCCGTTGTCCGTGTCGACATCAGTGTGCCTCCCGCTGTTCTTCCTGGGTCCGAACCGCGTTGGCGCCCAAGACTTTCACCAGCACGAAGGCCACCGCGAAGATCATCAGGAAGGTGATCGTCGACAGTGCGGCCGCGCTGTTGGGCCCCTGCCTGACCTGGTCGACCACCAGGATCGACACCACCCTGGTCGCCGGGTTGTTCAGCGTCATGATCGCGGGCAGGTCGTACATGCGCAGCGCGTCCATGGTCCGGAACAGCACCGCGACCAGCAGGGCAGGCTTGAGCAGCGGCAGCGTGATCTGGGTGAACCGCTGCCAGGCCGAGGCGCCGTCGACCCTGGCGGCCTCGTACACATCGGCCGGGATCACCTGCAGTCCGGCGAGCAGCAGCAAAGCCATGAACGGTGTCGTCTTCCAGACGTCGGCCGCGATCACCGCGAACCGGGCGGCCCACGGGTCGGAGGTCCACAGGATGTGCGTGCCGAAAACCCGGTTCACCACCCCGTCGTACTGGAACATGAACTCCCACAGCCGCGCCGTCACCGCGGTCGGGATGGCCCACGGGATCAGCACCGCCGCGCGCAGCAGCGCACGGCCGCGGAAGGTCTTGCCCATCACCATGGCGAAGCCGAGACCGAGCGTGGCCTCCAGCGTCACCGTGATCACGGTGAGGAACAGCGTGACGCCGATGGCCATCCAGAACTGCGAACCGAGGTTGCCGGTCGGGCAGCTGACCGTCTCGCCCGCCGCCTGACACTGCTGCAGCAGCCAGTGCGTGTAGTTCGAGAAGCCTGCGCTGCCGCCCTCGACGAACATGCCGGTCGACTTGTCGAGGCCGGGATCCTTCTGGAAGGACATCCAGACGGCCCGGACCACCGGGTAACCGATCACGACCGCCAGCGCAAGCAGCACCGGGGCTATGAACAGCCAGGCCTTGCCGGAGCGGCGCATTTCCAATGCCAGGGTTTCGCCGAGGCCACGCTTGCGTGGCAGGAACTCATCGCTCGACACAGTGCTGGCCGCTCCCGAGGGATCCGACACCGTTTCTCTCTCCTACGGGTCTCGTCGGGTCCGTTTCGCTCTCCGCGCTACGATCCCGCGGTTTCGATGCCCTTTTGCATGCCGATGATCGCGTCGTCGACGGACTTGGTCTTGTTCAGCGCAGCGTAGGCGTTCTCCTGGATGGCCTTCGACACCGGCGTGTAGAACGGCGTGACCGGGCGCGGCACCGCGCTGGCGATGGAATCCTTCAGCGCGGGCAGGTACGGCATCTTCGCGATGAGCGCCGGGTCGTCGTACATCGAGGCGCGCACCGAGGGCAGCGCGCCCGAGGCGACGATGTGCTGGGCGTCCTCGCTGATCAGGAAGCGGAGGAAGTCGAGCGCGGTGGCCTTGTTCTTCGAGAAGGCGCTGATCGCGGCGTTGTAACCGCCGAGGGTCGACGCGCCGACACCGTTCTCGCCGGGCAGCGGGGCGACGCCGAACTTGTCCTTCACGGTGGAGGCCTCGCCGCCGACATCACCGTAGGTGGACGGCCACGACCGCAGGAACATCAGCTTGCCCTGCGCGAAGGCGTTGCTGCTCTCCGGTTCCTTGAAGGTGATGGCTTCCTTCGGGATATCGCCGTTGGCGAAGGCGTCGACGAGCACCTTGAGCCCGGCCCGCGCCTGCGGGCTGTTCACCGTCGGGGACTTGCCGTCGGCGCCGACGAAGCTGCCGCCGTAGGCGTTGATCACCTCGGCGGCGTTCACCGTCAGGCCCTCGTACGGCGCGAACTGGCCCGCGTAGCAGCCGATGTTCTGCTCCTTGGCGATGGTGCACTGGCCGAGCAGCTCTTTCCAGGTCTTCGGCGGGTCCTGCACCAGGTCCTTGCGGTAGAACAGCAAGCCGCCGTTGGTGTTGCGCGGCGCCGCGTACAGGGTGTTGTTGTAGGTGGCGCTGGCGACCGGCGGCGAGAGCAGGGCAGAGGTGTCGATGCTGAAGGTGTCCTTGAGCGGCTGGATCCAGCCCTTCGCGGCGAACTCGGCGGTCCACGGCACGTCGAGGGCGACAACGTCGTAGTTGGACTGCTTGGAGCGCATGTGCTCGACGAGGTCGTCGTACTGCTGCGAGGCGTCGTTCGACTGCTCCTTGAACGTCACCTGCTCGTCCGGGTGCGAGGCGTTCCAGCGCTCGATGAGCTGCTTGACCGCACCGGTCTCGGTGGTGTCCTTGCCCTCGACATAGGTGATCGGCCCGCGGCCGGTCAGGTTCTGGCTGGTCGGGCTGCCGCCGCTATCGCTGGAGCAGGCGCTGGTGAACGTCGCCGACAGCAGCGCGACCGAGACAGCCGCCATCGCGGCCCTCGGTACGAGCGACGTACGTAGGGACGACACCTTTTTCACAGCCATCGCGGACTCCAGATCGATCGTGAGCATTCGCACACCCTGCCGGTTGCACAACGCAAGATACATGGTGTGGGAGTGACTCGCGGGATTGTGACGCGAAGTCCCCGCGATCGACGGACGGATCCACCCCGTCCGCGCTCGTTATGCTCGCTGGTGATGACATCGCAGAATCAGGTTCCCGAGCGGATGCTGACACGCATCGGTGGGCTGCTGCGTCAGGCCGAGTCCACCGACAACGAGCACGAGGCCGAGGCGTTCCTCGCCGCCGCGCAGCGGCTGGCCACGACCTCGTCCATCGATCTCGCGGTGGCGCGTGCCCATATCGCGGGTCGCGAGCGCAGGCCGACGCCGATTCAGCGGGTCATCCCGATCGGCGAGCCGGGCAAGCGCGGGCTGCGCACCTACGTCCAGCTGTTCGTTGCGATCGCATGCGCCAACGATGTGCGCTGCGATGTCGCGCGCACGTCGACGTCGGTGTACGCCTACGGGTTCGATTCCGATATCGACACCTGTGAGGCGTTGTACGCGAGTTTGCTGGTGCAGATGGTGCGTGCCTCGGATCAGTACATCAAGTCGGGGCAGTACCGCTCGGCCACGGTGGAGAAGGTGGTCACCGAGCGGCGCTGGGGTCACCGGGTGCAACGCCGCGTTGAGGCGCCGGTGGCCGGCGTGACGGCCCGATTGAACTTCCAGATGGCGTTTGCCGCGCGGATCGGGCAGCGGCTCGCCGCGGTGAAGGCGGAGGTCGAGGCCGAGGCGGTGCCCGAGCAGTCCGCCTCGTCCGGCACCGCACTTGCCTTGCGCAACAAGGAGATCGAACTCACCGACTTCTACACCCAGAACTCGGAAGCGCGGGGCACCTGGCGCGGACCGCAGGCGTCGGCCGGGCATTCGGCGGCGGCCCGCAGGGCCGGTGACCGGGCAGGAAAAGCGGCGCGGCTCGGGACGTCTCCCGAACTCGGCGCGCCGCGTGGGCAATTGACGCGCAAGCCGCGCGGTGCGGACGACGGTTCCGCGTGAGCGCGCGCCGAGGACGATGCTCGTGACGGTGCGAGACACACAGCGCGCCAAGGTATACGACGCCGAGCAGCTGGTCCGCGGCGTATTCGACCGGGCAGACGAGCACGGTAGCCGCACCGTCGAGCTCTACGGCTCGCACATCACGCTGCCGATCGAGCGGCGGTTCGCCTCGGTGGATTCCGTGCAGACCTACGCCGACAAGGTGCTCGCCCTCAATTGGGTTCGCGCGCACTGGGATCGCGCGGGCACGCCGGTGCGCGTCCGTTCCCGCGCCGGGACAACCGCCGCGCACTACGAGTCGGCGGACGCCGTCCTCGCCGTGCCACTGCACACCGATGACGGGACCGCCTGGGCGCTGCGGGAACTGGTTGTCCTGCACGAACTGGCCCATCACCTGGAGTCCGTCCCCGGCTCGGTCGCCGCACACGGCCCCGAATTCTGCACCCGCTACCTGGAATTGGTGGACGGCATCATCGGCCCCGAAGCAGCCCTACTGCTGCGCGCGACCATGCTCGGCTGCGGCGTCCGCCTCGGCTGAAGACCCACCGCAGCGCCGAAATCCGCACCCTTTCTGGCAATCCGCACCCTTTCTGGGCTGCTAGAGCGTGTGCGTATTCATAGAAAGAGTGCGGATTGTCAGAAGGGGTGCGGATTCTCGAGGCACTGTCGCACTCGGGTGGCGGGGACCGCTGGCGCAGGTGTTCGTTCGGAACTATTCCGGCGGTGTCTCGACCAGGCGCATGGCCCGCTCGAGTCGCTGCTGCCACCAGGCAACCCGTTCTGGATCTTGTTGCCGGTACTGCTCGGCGAGCGTGGGGTCCGGTTGTGGTGGTGTGCGCGGGACTGGCAGGTAACCGTCGACGGGACGCAGGGAGTCGGTCACCAGGTCGCCGGTGAGCAGCGACAAGGTGCCGAGGCCGCAGGCGAAGTCGAGGGTGGGAAGCGCACCGGCGAGGGCGAGTTGGGCGGCGAGACCGACGCTGGTTTCCAAGGCCGAGGAGACGACGCAGGGCAGGCCCGCCGCTTCGGCGACGCGCAGCGCGCGGCGAACGCCGCCGAGCGGGGTGCATTTGAGGACCGCGATGTCGGCGGCGCCCGCGACGGCGACCCGCAGCGGATCCTCGGCGCGGCGGATGGATTCGTCGGCGGCGATGCGGACCTCGACGCGGCGGCGGACCGCGGCGAGTTCCTCGATGGTCCGGCACGGCTGCTCGACGTACTCCAAACCGCCTGCGGCCTTATCGATTCGGGTGATGTGCCGAACCGCGGTGTCGACATCCCACACCGCGTTGGCGTCCACTCGGATGGCCCCGCCGGGACCGAGTGCGGCGCGCACCGCCTCGACCCTGGCGAGGTCTTCGGCGAGCGAATCGGGATGGTCGGCGATCTTCACCTTGGCGGTGTCGCAGCCGGACCCGGCGACGATCGCGTGCGCCCGCTCCGGATCGACCGCAGGCACCGTGCAGTTGATCGGAATCCGCTCCCGCACCGGCGCAGGCCAGCCCACCGTCACCTGCTCGAGCGCGGTGGCCAGCCAACCCGCCGCTTCGCGGTCGTCGTACTCGGTGAACGGACAGAACTCGCCCCACCCGAGCGGGCCGCGGATCAGCATCCCCTCGCGCACGGTGATGCCACGGAACCTGGTCCGCATGGGGATCGCGTAAACGATGCTCTCAACAGCGTGATCGGTCATCGCCGCCAGCCTAATAGGGACGCACCGCGCGCAGATCGCCACTCATGGGTGGGCGATGGGCCTCGCTGAGCCCAGACGAGCACGGATTTCCCCCATGGCGACTGAGTAGTTTTGCGGTCCTGCCCACGCCGCCGGATCGCGACGCTCAATGTATGACGACGTACTACCCGATGGCGCAGCCGCAGTTCGCGGCTCGACCGCAGCAGCGGACCTGGGACCTGGTGCTTGCCCTCGTGCTGTATTCCCTCGCGGCGGCACTCGGACTCGTCGCCGCTTACCTCACCGTCTTCTTCGCCTTCGCGGCCGACCCGTGCTCTGCGAACAACTGCCGCGACGGTTATCTCGGCGCCGCGTTCGCGGTGTCCTGGGGCGGCACTGCGGTGGCGCTGGTCGGTTCGCTGGTGATGATCATCGTGGCGGCCGTGAAGCGCTGGTACATGTGGTACTGGCCGGTGCTCGCGATGATCATGATCGTCGCCTCGTTCCTCGGCGGTGTTGCGCTGGCTTCCCAGGTCTACCCAGGTTCTTAGCCTGCTGTTTGAAACCCCGTGCCCGAGGGCAGATCATTCCTATGTGGTCCGGCGAGCACGGGAGTGGGTGCTGGACATCGTGCGCGCACTACTCGCTTCGCTGATCGCGCTCGGATGCGCCGGGCTGGCAGTGGCTTTCGTGTCGCTCTACGAGCTGGTCGCGCCGGACAGCAGATACCTGGCGATCGCCCAAGTAGTCGGCTGGGGTGGCGTTGCCGTGGCGCTGATCTGGACGATCGCGCTGATGATCCGAAAACTGCGCTATCGCATGCCGATCGCCTGGACCCCGATGACGGCGGTGCCGTTGATCATCGGATCGTGGCTGCTCGGCTTCCTGATCGCATTGGTCCTCGCCGAGATCTGACGCGGCGCCCACCGCGAACGATGGGCACCGGCTCAGCTCGAGATCAGAGGCGTTCGAGGATCATGGCGTTCGACAGACCGCCTGCCTCACACATGGTTTGCAGGCCGTAGCGGGCGCCGCGGTCCTGCATGGCGTGCACGAGGGTGGTGGCCAGGCGGGTGCCGGAGGCGCCGAGCGGATGGCCGATGGCGATGGCGCCGCCGTTGACGTTCACCTTGGCGAGGTCGGCGCCGGTTTCCTCGGCCCAGGCGAGGACGACCGGGGAGAAGGCCTCGTTGACCTCGAAGAGGTCGATGTCGGAGAGTTGGAGTCCCGCGCGCTGCAACACCTTTCGGGTCGACGGGATCACGGCGGTGAGCATCAGCAGCGGGTCGTCACCGACGACGGCGAAGCTGTGCAGGCGAGCCAGCGGCTTCAGGCCGAGTTCCTTCGCGCGCTCGCTGGTCATGATGAGAACCGCCGCGCTGCCGTCGCTGACCTGGCTCGCGGAGGCAGCGGTGATCTCCCAGCCGATTTGCGGGAAGCGGGCGCCCATCGCCTCGTCGTAGTAGGCGGGACGCAGCTTGGCGAGGGTGTCGAGGGTGCTGCCGACGCGGATGCCCTCGTCGGTCTGCAGCCCGTTGATCGGCGCAAGTTCGCGGGTGAACAGGCCGTTCTTCGTTGCCAGGGCGGCCTTTTCGTGGCTGCCGAGGGCGAATTCGTCGAGCTGGGTGCGGGTCAGTCCCCACTTGGCGGCGATCAGTTCGGCGCTGATCCCCTGCGGCACCAGCCCTTCCGGGTAGCGCGCGGCGAAGCCGACGCCTGCGACGTCCTCGGAGCCGACCAGGTTGGCGCCCATGGGAACTCGCCCCATCGACTCGACGCCGGCGGCGACGACGATGTCGTACGCGCCGGAGATGACACCTTGGGCGGCGAAGTGGATGGCCTGCTGGCTGCTGCCGCACTGCCGATCCACCGTGGTCGCGGGCACAGACTCGGGAAAACCCGCGGCGAGTGCGGCCCGGCGGGTCATGTTCATGCCTTGCTCGCCGACCTGGGTGACGATGCCGCCGATCACGTCGTCGATCAGTGCCGGATCGATGCCGCTGCGGTCCACCACCTCGCGCAGGCTGTGTGCGAGCAGGTCCACCGCGTTGACGTTGTGCAGAGCACCGTTCGGCTTGCCCTTGCCGATCGGCGTGCGTACCGCTTCGACGATTACCGCGTCTCTCATGACGCTTCCTTTCGGACCATGAGCCCGGCGGCCTTGCCTGGCTCTATCAACACATAGTCAGGTTACACCTGACAATAGTTGAGGAAAGTCAGCAAGGTTATGATGTTCGTCATGGCAGCAGTGATGGAAGGGCAGTTGGCCGATCTGAGCTCGTGGCAGACGACGAATTGCTCGATCGCCAAGGCGATGGATCTGGTCGGCACCCGGTCGGCCATCCTGATCCTGCGCGAGGCGTACTACGGCACCACCCGGTTCGACGGATTCGCCAAGCGGGTCGGCATCACCGACGCGGCCGCGGCCAGTCAGCTTCGCAAGCTCACCGAGGCGGGACTGCTCATCAAGCAGCCCTATCAGGAGCAGGGCAAACGCACCCGGCACGAGTATGTGCTGACCGACATGGGCCGCGACCTGCTGCCCGCCGTGCTGGCCCTCATGCAGTGGGGCGACACCTACCTGCAGCCGGGCCCGGCGCCGCTGCTGCTTGTCGAGGAATCCACCGGTGCCCCGGTGCGCGTGCAGGTCCGCAGCGAGTCCGGCCGTGAGATCGCGCTGGAAGAGCTCGGTGTGCGCGTCAACGACGACTATCTCGCCGCCCGCAAGGCCGCCAAGCGCTGATCGCGTTTAGTCCGTGCGGACGTTCCCATCCTCGTCCAGGGGGAACCACCGGCTTGCCCATCGATTGAGTGCGGCGACCGCTCCGAGTCGAGATGAAACCGGGGCTGTCACAACAGAGTTGGAGATGGAAGTGGATACCGTCGACCACAAGAAGACTTTTCGCGCGGCCTGGGAAGACTCGGCCAACACGACCTACGAGCTACCGCCGCTTGACGTCAACCAGGTGCTCGCCGATCGCTACGAGCTGGCGAGCCCCTTGGTTTTCACCCGAACCATGCTGTGGGACATGGAGGTTCGCAAATCCAGGCACCCGGACATCTACATCCCGTACGTCGTCAGCGGAGCGGCGCAATCATGGGGCGAGGGCGACATCTTCGTGCGGAGCTCCACCCAGCGGCTGTGGCTTCAACCAGAGACCTACGGCCTCGTGCTCGAACAGACTCACCTCGACCACGCGAACCAGATCGTCACGTTCATCGGTGCCGCCGAAGTGCCCGGCCCCGACGGCGAACTCCTGCACGCGGGAACGGGTCAGCCGATCTTCCATGTCGAGCACGGGGTGTCGGGTACCGAGGAACGACCACTCAACACATGGCGAATCGTCTCCCTGACCGAAACCCCCGACCCCCGCTTCGTCGAGGTCTTCGACCGAATCGCGGCAAACCCCGACCTGCCGGGTTTCCTGGAGATCTACATCCGCGACGTGCTGAAGATCGAACTGACCCCACGTCGCGAAGTTGAGTAGGTCCCACAGGCTTTGCCCACTATCCACAAAGGCTAGAACCTCTGTGAACAGCACCGACCCTCTGTGATACCAGCAAAGGCCACGACCGCACCCCTCCTGTAGATCCGCGCCCGCTGTGGGCTGCCAGAACGCGTGCGGATGTCCGGAAGGGGTGCGGCTCAGGGGATTCGGGTCAGTTCAGGCGACGTCCGTCTTGGGCGGAGAAGAAGTAGGTGTGCGTCGGGTCGGTGGACAACCGCACCCGGGTGCCCTTCGACGGCGGGTTACGCCAATCGGCCCGCGCCACAATGGTTTCCCCGGCGGCGTTGCCCGCGGAGGTGGTGCGGCCGTAGATGTAGGCGTCGGAGCCGAGCTCCTCGACCACGTCGACCTCCATCTCGATGCCCGTCCCGGTGCCGTTGCCGAGCTCGAAGTGCTCGGGCCGGATGCCGACCACCACCGAGCCCTCGGCGGCGTCGACGACCGAGCGCGGCAAGGGCAGCTCGTGCCCGCCGAGCGAGACGGATCCGTTGGGCACCGGCAGCGTGAACAGGTTCATCGCGGGCGAGCCCATGAAGCCTGCGACGAACACGTTGACCGGGTCCTGGTACAGGTCGCGCGGCGTCGCGCACTGCTGCAGCAGGCCGTCTTTGAGCACTGCCACGCGGTCGCCCATGGTCATCGCCTCGACCTGGTCGTGCGTGACGTACACGGTGGTGGTGCCGAGCCTGCGCTGCAGCTGCGCGATCTGCGTGCGGGTCTGCACGCGCAGCTTCGCGTCCAGGTTGGACAGCGGCTCGTCCATCAGGAACACCTGCGGCTGGCGCACGATCGCCCGGCCCATCGCGACGCGCTGGCGCTGGCCGCCGGACAGCGCCTTCGGCTTGCGGTCCAGGTACGGCTCCAGGTCGAGCAGCTGTGCCGCCTCGAGCACCCGCTTCTGCGTCTCCGCCTTGGCGACCTTGGCCAATTTCAGCGCGAAGCCCATGTTCTCGGCGACGGTCATGTGCGGGTAGAGCGCGTAGTTCTGGAACACCATCGCGATATCGCGTTCCTTGGGCTCGGCGTGCGTCACGTCGTTGGCGCCGATCAGGATCCGCCCGTCGCTGACGTCCTCCAGGCCGGCGAGCATGCGCAGCGAGGTCGACTTTCCGCAGCCGGAAGGGCCGACGAGAACAAGGAATTCACCGTCTGCGATCTCGAGATTCAACGCATCGACAGCGGGTTTGGTTGAGCCGGGGTAGAGCCGCGTAGCGCGGTCGAAGGTCACCGTGGCCATGACAAATCACATCCCATCACCGGCAGGAACGTGCCGGACGATCCGAGTAAGGGTTGACCCGCGATGCTACTAGGTCTGCTCGATTCCTGCTCGAAATGCTCGAGCTTGCGCACCAGAACATTCCGGCCGATTCGATAGCCGGCTGCCATGGCAGAAGGAAGAGGCACCATCGGCGGCCATATCTTCCCAGGTGTGGGCCGTAGCGATCCTGCGAGTCGTTGTGGTCCGCGCCTACGATGTCTGGTGCGCCCGCGCTGGTGCCCCACAACCGGCCGACGGCGATCGACAGGAGACTTTTGTGGAGAGGCCGATTTCGGCGATTCCCCCGCTCGATGAGTGGCTCGCGTTGGTGTCCCCAGCCTGGGTGCCGGCTTTCTCTGGACAGCAGCCACCACGTAACCGGATCGTCGGAGGTTGGCCGGTGTCGGCGGGCGGTGCGGCCGGGCCGTTTCAGCCGAATCCCGGCTATGTGCCCGCCGATGATTCGGAACCGACCGACCCCATCGACGCGATCCTCTGGTTGATTGCCGGGGGTGAGCGCCTCGTCGACGACCTCGTCTCCGCGCTCCGTCGATGGGCCGTCGTGATCGCGTGCGATGAACAGGACCGGCCGACCGTGGTGACCGCGCCCAACGGCAGTTCTTGCGTTATGGCGGCAACCGCCGAAGTGCAGAAACTCGGGGTGACGGCAAGCCATTGGATGTCTGTGCTCGGTGTCGATCTTCCGGATATAGTTCCCGCCGGAGTTGATATCCTCCTCAACCCGAATGGCTCCGCGCCTTCCAGTCTCCGCATCGACCTGTTGCGGGAAGAATCGTGAATCCAGTCACCCGAGCGTTGGAACAAGTCGGTAAGACGCTTGCGCATACGTTCACGCGTACCGGCCGCGCACTACGCAAAAACAACGACGACACCGTACAGCCCGGATTGCACGGCATCGCCGAACATGCCCGGGCAGTCGACGGGGCCGGCCTTCGACGTCTGGGCGGCATTGATCCGGATGGTCGGCAGCGCACATTCAGCCCTCGGCGTGTTCGAAGTGTCGAGCTTCGTGGGCGCACGCAGGTGGGCGAAACAGTTTTGGGTGAGCCCCGCGAGGAATACGGCACCATCGGGATAGATTTCTCGGTGGCTAAGGAGTCACGTACCCGCCACCGCTATTGGGCGGGCGCAAAACGCAGAGATGATGACGCGTACTACCCGAAAGAAGGACGCGCGAGCGCGGGGAAAACGCCGTGGTCATATGAGAAGCTCGATTTGGATGAGCCATTTACTGCTACGGATGGAGAAGGGCATGCCAAGCAGCTGGCGGAATTGCTGAACAGGCCGCATGGGGCAAGCTCGGGAAAGGCGCCATTCTTTTCATTCTCGGATACCAATGGAGAAGAATATCTGCTACGGGTGCGGAAATGGCTGGGCGGGTCCAGAATCGTGCGAGTGAGCGGCGAGGACTACGGTGCCGTTGTCGGGCACAAGATGGAACAGCTGCAGCATAAGTATGATTCTCGCGTCGGTGGAATGGGTCCGTTGTTTCAGGGGCCGGTGGCTCTCTTGTCGGAAAAACCTGCTAATGGTGCGGCAGCCGACGCGGCCGCGGCACTGCATCAATCCGACATTCAACGGGACATCCATACCAACAATGTTCCGATTAGAACACATGCAGATATCGAGTCCAAAGCGGACGAATACAGGTATGAGGATGAGACCGGATATTATCCGCCTAACGCAGTGCTTTCCGAGCTGCGTTTGGATGGCGACGACGGAACGAGCCCGGGCGATACACCGTGGACGGTCCACCCGGCGCCTGCGAAGCCGCCGACAACTGGAGTCGATTAGACCGACCTTGGTTCACCTACGTTGGTGGGCGTGTATATGTACAGTGACAGATTCAAACACAAGGGCCATCGCCGCACCGGTGAATTTCGATTGATGGCGGACGGCCGTGCGGTCGTGACGGTCTTCGATCCGTACGCCGACAATGAAGTGTGGCAATGGTTTGAAAACGGTATTGAAATCCTTGGCGCCACGGATGTGGTGCGTGCAGACGATGGTCTTGCTTTGATGCGAGCATTGCTGCACCCGGCCGATGAGAGCCGCATCATTTGCCGAGATGAGAGCTCGAAGAGCTGACTTTCCTGTTGGTGGGCTCCGGCGACCCCAACGGCGCGCACTTCGAATGTTGGACCATGCTCGCCGCCTTCGCCGAGCAGACCGGGCGGGTGGAGATCGATCCGAGTAAGGGTTGGCCCGCGATGCTACTGGATCTGCTCGAAACGGACCTTTCCCGTAGCCGAGCGCCCATGCCGCCGTAGCTCGGCCGCAGCCGTGGTCGGGCGCTCTTCCCCGCATTGGTAGGCGGGTCCCATTGCGGCGTTTAGGATTTCGGCTCGGCTGCGGTATCGCTATCCCAAACGGACGGGGCACTTGCGATGGTTGTTCGGGCTCGGTGGTCGCGGGCGGGTGCTGCTTAGGTGGAACGCCCGGTCGATGCGTTGTTGGCCCACATTCCCCCTCCGGTGCAGGAGATGGTGTGTGGCAGCGAGTTTCCCCGTGGCGACCCGGCGGGGATGCGCCGAGCGGCCGCCGTGTGGCAGGAACGCGCGGGACGGTACGAGCAACTGCGCAGGGAAGCGGACGTGCTCGTCGGCGGGTTGCGCGTGGTGGTGGGTGCGTCGACAGTGATCGGGTCGGCGGTCGCCGATGCCGGAAATCGGTTCGCGGAGCAACTGGAACAGGCGGCGAGCTTCTGCACCGAGAAGGCGACGCAACTGGAGCGAAACGCGCTGAACGTGGAAAAGGTCCAGTGGGAGATCGGCTTTCTGCTGGTGACGGTGCTGTACCAGCTGTTGTGTGCGGGCGGCTGGAGCGGCATCGGCGGATTGATGGTGGCGCGGCGTGCGCGGGAGAGCTTCGAGTGCCTGCTGGCGAAACTCATAGCGGCGGCCGCATCGGAGTCGGCGACCGTTACCGGGGTGCGCACGGCGCTGCTGGCGACCCGGGTGCTCGGCGTGGGAGCGCTACAGGCGGGCATCGATCTCGGTGCCCAGTTGGCGCAGGGTGAGCACCGCGCGAGCATTGACGGTGCATCGATACTCACCGCCGCTGTGGCGGGCACAGGTGCGGGTGTCGGCGGCGTTGTCGGTGCGCGCGCCGCCGCGGCGTTGGTGTCCGAGGCCACCGCAACCGGACGGCTCGCGGTGAGCGCGGCTGCCGGTGTCGCGGGTGTCTTCGGTGCCGTTTCCGCTGCGGCACTGATGAATCGAGAGGTCGATCTGAGCTGCGCGGACATCATCGGTGGGGCGGTCTTCGGCGCCCTGGCGGGGCGTACAGGTGCGGGCCGCGCAATCGAAGGAGATGTCGAGCGGATTGCCGCGACGAGCCGGACACCGGACCGCGCAACCGAAGGGGACGTCGAGCCGCTTGCTGCGACGAGCCAGACGTCGGGGCACGCACCCCGAATCGACATCGCAGAGCAGGGAATTGGCACGCTGCAGCGACTGGCGGCGACCGCCGATCGGGAGGCCATGGACCTGTTGTGGCGGTTGGACGGAGTCCAGGTTGTGGGACCTGGCGGGGTGCAGGGGCGTGGCGGCGACGGCGGATCGGTGAGCTGGCCGAGTGGACACAGCGATCCCGGCAGCGGTTGGGCACCACCGGGGGCGGCGGGGTTCGGTGGGCCCGGTCCGGCGGGCGGCGGTGGCCATGACCACGTTTCCGCATCAAGCGGGGCCGGCCCGCTATGGGGGCGTGCCGCGGTGGGCGGACGAGAAGATGCCGGCGCCGGATTCGCTTCGGGCCGAACGGGTCTGCTCGGCGCGGCGACCAGACCCGTCGGCGGTGTCGAGACGTTGCCTGCCAGCGCGACATCCAAGGCAAGAAGTCAGGCATACCTGTCGATACCCCGGCCGCACGAAGGTGGCCCGCTCGAGAACACGCCACCGCCGCGGCCTCAGATCTGGGTGGAACGGCAGCAGCAACTCGGTGTGCCGGTCCGGACCCCCGAATTCGAAGTTCCGGCGCGGCCCGTATCGGATCCGGCGGTTCCGGCGCGGCCTACATTGGATCCGGCGGTTCCGGCGGCGCCCGTATCGGATCCGGCGGTTCCGGCGCGGCCTACATTGGACCCGGCAGCTCCGGCGCGGCCTGCATCGGACCCGGGCACCCCGTCACCCGGAGAAACGCCGCAGCGGATCGCTCCGGCGGTGCGTGCGGACACCGAGGCGGGATCTTCCTCGACCTGGCCCGCTCGCCCCCTCGCTGTTCCGCGCCACACCGACTTCGTGTTCACGCCGGAAACCCAAGGTGCGCCCAGTGACCCGACATTGGCTCCGCCCGTGCTCGATCCAGGCGAAGTGCGGCCTGGTGCCATCGCGTCACCCGGTCGGATCGCAGACCCGACCGAAATCGATCAGCTGAGTCTTCAGCCGACGCCGAGCGGCGACGGCCAGGGCGACGACGCTGCTCCGCCTGTGCCGACGCCGCACCTAGCGGCGTCGGATGAGCCGACGTCGGCTGCGGCATCCGACGACAGCGCAGCGGCCGCGGCGACCGAAAGTGGTGCGGGACCGGAGGACACGCGGTTCCGCGGCCGTGGTACCGAGGATGCCGCGATGCGGGACGAGACGGGCGAACGACCGGCCGCTCCGGAGGCGGATCGGCTCGTGCAGTGGTGGCAAGCTACGGAGGCAGCGCACGAAGCCGGGGTACCGACACAGAGTGTGAATCAGTACGCGCGCATGCATCAGCTGGACGAACAGCAGGTACGGCGCTGGCTGATCACTGCGGGCGTTGATCCGGATGGCCCGTTGGCGGCGCCGGATACGCCTGTGCCGCAACCGGATAGCGATCTGGCGGCGGATTGGCTACGCGAGATGCGACGGTACCTGGCCTTGACGCCGGACCAGATGGCGGAGTTGACGGGAGTCGGCGTCGGTGTGTGGCCCGCGCTGGAATCCGCGCGAAGCCATCGTGGTGCAGGTCCGTGGCAAGCGGCGCTGCGCAGGGCCGTTCGGGCGCTGCTGCGGCGGGTGCCCGATGCCCGCCACCTGTACGGCGCCACTATGCCGCGGTTCGGACTCGATCGAGGCAGGCCATCCGGGATGGGCGAATTCCTGCGCTCGCTGCGGGAGTCGAAGGGCTGGACGCTGGAGCAGCTCGCGGCGGCGCTCGGTGATCGGGTCGCCGCGGTCACCGATCGCGAGACCGCGCGTGGGTTGCGGAAAGGGTGGGATAAACATCTGGTGGTGCTCGCTTTCGGAGCCGAGCCCGTCGATCAGTGCGAGAGCTCCGTCGGTAGTGCGCTACAGCAGCTGCGGGAGCAGCTCGAGGTGACGCCGGAGCAGCTTGCGGCGCGAATGGCCGTGGTGGCCCGTGACATTCAGGACATCGAGGCGGGTTCGGCGGCGCCGACATTGGCGATCGTCGAGTTGTATGTCCGGGCGTTGGCACCCGACGGTCGCGCCGGGCCGTTGCTTCGGCAGCTGCGCGTCGAACGAGGTGGGGAGACGCGTCAGTTCATCGTGGCGGCGCAGGTCAGCATGACCCGGCTGCACGCGCGCGAGCGCATCGGGGTGCTGCCTTCGGTGGAGGCATGGGAAGCGCATTTGGGAGCTCTGCTCGGACCACCGCAGGGTGCGGCCGAGGGCGGCGTTCACCTCGGGACGTACTTGCGTCATCTTCGCGAGCGCGCCGACCTGACCATCGAGCAGCTGGCCGAGCGTATGAGCCCGACCCCTGCGATCATTCGTGCGCTGGAATCGGGGAGCTCGGCGGTCTCAGCGGAAATCGTGGAGCCATACCTGGCGGCCCTGGCTCCGCGCATACCGCGCTTCCCTGAAGGGCACCCGATTGTCGGGTCCTATATCCGGACCCTGCGGGAGGTCGCGGAGTGGACCACTCCCGAACTTGCCGACGCCGCGGGCGTCAAGAAAATGGCGGTCGACAGCATGATATCCGGACGATCCATTGGGCCGGATGCGGATGTAGTGGCGGCTTGTTTCCATGCGCTTCCGCATGCCTCGGCCACGTGGTCCGAGGTGGGGGAGACGTTTACCTACATACCGAAGGAAGCAATCGTGTTTCCGGATCCGTACGCGACCGTGTCGTTGCACGAATACGCGCGATACTTCCAACGGATCAACAGAATCGGCAAGCTTAAAATGGACGAGCTTTTCGGAATGCAGATCAATGACTACGGTCGTGAACTGGCGAGATCATCCGTCCGGACAGCCCTGCGGGTATACGACACGCTCCTGTGTGAGTCCGGCATACCGTGGAATGCATTTGCCGTGGCGTGGGACTACGGCTATTGGATGGACCCTCGTGGAGAATCCGTGCCTCGTCCGGTTGATTACGGTTCCGTCAATGATTGGGTGTGGGCGCTCCGTCATTTCCGGCGTGCGCGTCAGCATGAATTCAGTGAGCTCATCGGTCGCTCCGCAACGTGGGTCCACCATGTTGAAACCACGTCTTCGAAGCCGAGCCTGACGGCGTTGCGTGTCCTGGCTGACAGGTGCGCTGTGCCCAGTTCGATACTCCGAGAGGCGATAGAGAAGTTCTCTGCGCGAGGCCTCGGTATCGACGCTGACCGCGAGGAAGTCGCGCTGTTCTGGCGCTATATAGAAACCAGGCCCGGTTCGGAGGAAGAGCGTGCGATCCGCAACCAGATCGCACAGAAGTACGCGTGGATCCCCCGCTT
This sequence comes from Nocardia sp. NPDC049149, assembly GCF_043197455.1. NCBI lineage: Bacteria > Bacillati > Actinomycetota > Actinomycetes > Mycobacteriales > Nocardiaceae > Nocardia > Nocardia sp. NPDC049149. The sequence goes on along the minus strand of NZ_JBICTD010000001.1, from coordinate 724,354 downwards.
CATGGCCCGCCGCCGTTCCTACCGGGCGCTGGAAGATCAGGATCTTCTTCAGCGCCTGCACGAGACGGTCATCAGAACGATCATGCATCATGTTCCTGGCTCACCGTTTATTCCACATGTGATGGCGAACTGCCGCGGCGCGATGTACAAATTCATACTCGCGCAGCGGTTCCCGGACGCGCCCGAGCGAACGCGAGAGCTGATCAGCAAGGTCGAGCTGTACTCCAACAAGCGCTACCAAGAAACCGGCGCACAACCGACCGCGGCTGAGATCGCCCATGCTCTCGACCTCACCTCAGAGCAGGTCGACGAGGCCAAGTACTGGCAGAGCGTCGCCCGTCCCTCCTCCTTGGATAAGCCAATAGAGAGTGCCCGGTCTCGCGACAGCAACCTCACGCTCGCCGACAAGGTCGCCGACAAAACACCGCCGCCACCGATCGAGGATGATCCGAACCTGACGGACACCATCCGTGATGCGGTGGCAGATCTGCGTGATCCCGACACCGTGACGCGGCTCGTGGAGCTGAACTATCTGCACGGGTACACCGTCGCCGAGGCGGCTACCCAACTGAAGTTGGATCCGGCGGAGGCCGAGCACCTCCTCGGGCAGGCGGCGGAACGACTGCGAGCACTCTTTTCCGGCGAATCGGACCGGTCAACAAGCATCGAGTGGGACGACGTGATGGATCTGGATCCCTGATTCAGCGAGGCGAGGCGATGGCCTCCTCCTGGACGGTCGAGGAGCCGAAGCCAAGGGTCGAGCTGCCGCAGCGCCGGTAGCCTCGATCGAGGAACCCAACGCGATGAGGAGATGCCATGAGTCGAGCGGTGCGGATCGGAGTCCAACTGCAGCCCCAGCATGCGCCGAAGTACGGGCTCATTCGTGACGCGGTGCGGCGCGCGGAGGACGCGGGGGTCGACATCGTCTTCAACTGGGATCACTTCTATCCGCTCACCGGCGACCCCACCGGCGCGCACTTCGAATGCTGGACGATGCTCGCCGCCTTCGCCGAGCAGACCGAGCGGGTGGAGATCGGTGCGCTGGTCACCGGCGGCGGTTACCGGAATCCGGACCTGCTCGCCGATATGGCGCGCACCGTCGACCACATCAGCGACGGCCGCCTCATCCTCGGCATCGGCGCAGGCTGGTTCAAGAAGGACTACGACGAGTACGGCTACGAGTTCGGCACCCCGGGCAGCAGGCTCGCGCTGCTGAAGGAGAACATGGCCAGGCTCAGCGCGCGGCTGAAGACGCTGAACCCGCTGCCGACCAGGGACATCCCGATCCTCATCGGCGGCGGTGGCGAGAAGAAGACCCTGCGCCTGGTCGCCGAGTACGCGGACGTGTGGCACAGCTTCGCCGACCTCGATGACCTCGCCCACAAGAACAAGGTGCTCGCCGACCACTGCGCCGCCGTCGGCACCGATCAGGCGCGGATCGAACGCTCGGTGCAGTGGCCCGGCCTCGCGAAGGCTCCTGCGTTTGTGGAGGCAGGCGTTTCGCTGTTCACCATCGGCGTCAGCGGTCCCGCATACGACCTGAGCGAGGTGGAGCGCGCGATCCGCTGGCGGGACGAGGTGAACCCGGAGCCGGTGCGTGGGCTTGCCTGAGCCGGTGAACCAGAGTTCGGATCACGATGATTTGAACTCCACCGGCCCTGGTCCGACTTGTCCCGTTCCTGGTGGCGGTGCGCTGACGTCGGGGTAGCTGCGGGTTAGCACCTCGCGCGCGGCTAGGGTTGTTCATCATGGCTGGTCTGCCCGCTGTGCGGTCTCGTGCGTTGATCGCCGTGATATTGCTTGCCGTTGGCCTCGCGGCCACGGCTTGTGGTTCCGGCACCGAGGGTGATGCGTCGTCGGAACGCAACCTGTGCTCGCCGCCCGGGGTGAGCTCGGCGTCGGCCGCGCCGACGAACCTGGCCTCCGCGCAGACCGCGGGCGCGGACAAGTACACGACCGCGACCACCGCGCCGCTCGCCTCGATCGACACCTCGAAGCTCGGGCTGATCACGCCGGGCAAGCTGAGCGTCGGCACGCTGTCGGACGCGCCGCCGAGCATCTGCGTGAACGGCAAGGGCGCGTTCACCGGCTTCGACAACGAGCTGCTCACCGCGATCGGCGCGAAACTCGGCTTGCAGGTGCAGTACTCGGGCACCGAGTTCGCCGGACTGCTCGCCCAGGTCGCCGGCGGTCGCTTCGATGTCGGCTCGTCGAACATCACCACCACCGACGCGCGCCGTCAACTGGTCGGCTTCACCAACGGCTACGACTTCGGGTACTTCTCCCTCGTCGCGCCGAACAGTAGCGCCATCAAGGGCTTTGCCGACCTGAACCGCGGCACCCGCATCGCCGTCGTGCAGGGCACGGTGCAGGACGAGTTCGTGATCAACACCCTGCACCTGGACCCGGTGAAGTTCCCCGACTACAACACCGCGTACGCGAACCTGAAGTCCGGTCAGGTCGACGCCTGGGTCGCGCCTGCCGTGCAGGCCGAGGGCCTGATCAAGCCGGGTGACGGAATAGCGGTGTCGCAGAACACCTTCAGCCTGGACAACTTCGTCGGCTACGCCGTCGCCAAGACCAACCAGCCGCTGATCGACGCGCTCAACAGCGGCTTGGACGCGGTGATCGCGGACGGCACCTACGCCAGGCTCTACGCCGATTGGGTGCCGAGGGAGCTGCCGCCGGGCTGGAAGCCGGGTTCCAAGGCGGCGCCGCTGCCGCAGCTGCCGGACTTCGCCGCCATTGCCGCCGAACGCAAGCCCGCCGATGCCGCCGACAACGCGCCGAAATCCACGCTGCAGCAACTGCGCGACACGTTCTTCGATTGGTCCTTGTACCGCAAGGCTTTCCCCGACCTGTTCAAGACGGGTCTGCCGAATACCCTGATCCTTGCGGTGGTTTCGGGTGTGCTCGGCACCGTCCTCGGCATGTTGCTCGCGGTGGCGGGCATCGCACGGACGCGCTGGCTGCGCTGGCCTGCCCGGGTCTACACCGATATTTTCCGCGGGCTGCCCGCGGTGGTGATCATCCTGCTGATCGGCCTCGGCATCGGCCCGGTCGCCAAGAACATCACCGGAAACAACCCGTACTGGCTCGGCGCGGTAGCGCTCGCATTGCTGGCATCGGCCTATATCGGCGAGATCTTCCGTTCCGGTATCCAGTCCGTCGAGCCGGGACAGCTGGAGGCGGCGCGGGCCATCGGGTTCGGCTACCGGCAGGCAATGACCTTGGTGGTGATCCCGCAGGGTGTCCGCCGGGTGCTGCCCGCGCTGATGAACCAGTTCATCGCGCTGATCAAGGACTCCTCGCTGATCTACTTCCTCGGCCTGCTCGCCACCCAGCGCGAGCTGTTCGCGGTCGGCCGCGACCTCAACGCGCAGACCGGCAATCTCTCCCCGCTGGTCGCCGCCGGTCTGGTGTACCTGCTGCTGACCATCCCGCTCACCCACCTGGTGAACTACATCGACCGCCGCATGCGCACCGGTCGGCCGGACCGGCCGATCGACCAGGTCGAGGCCGCCACGATCACGGAAGGGCGCGGATAAAACATGAGCGAGCGCAGCGAGCGAATCGACAACACAGCGCCAGGAGGCGATCATGACGGAACCGAGCGCCAGCGAGGTGGAGGCATGAGTGCCTCCCTCACCGGTAGCGGTTTGCATCTGCGGCTCGGGCACAATCATGTGTTGCGCGGCATCGACATTCACGTCGACGCAGGCAAGACCACGACCGTCATCGGCCCGTCCGGCTCTGGCAAGTCGACGCTGTTGCGCGTGCTGAACCGGCTGCACGAGCCGGATCAGGGCGACGTGCTGCTCGACGGCAAGTCCGTGCTCACCGAGGATCCGGATCGGCTGCGGCAGCGCATCGGCATGGTGTTCCAGCATTTCAACCTGTTCCCGCACAAGAGCGTTGCCGACAATGTCGCGCTTGGCCCGCGCAAGCTGCGCGGGTTGTCCAAGGAGCAGGCGCGTGCGGTCGCGGCGGAGCAACTCGAGATCGTCGGTCTCGCCGACAAACTCGACGCGCGGCCCGCGAATCTGTCCGGCGGACAACAGCAACGGGTCGCGATCGCCCGCGCGCTGGCGATGAAGCCCGAGATCATGTTCTTCGACGAGGCCACCTCGGCGCTCGACCCCGAGCTGGTGAAGGGGGTGCTCGCCCTGATGGCCGATCTCGCGTCCGGCGGCATGTCGATGATCGTGGTCACCCATGAAATGGGGTTCGCCCGCACCGTGTCCGACAGCGTCGTCTTCATGGACGAGGGGCAGGTCGTCGAGACGGGAACACCCGATGCCCTGTTCGACAGCGCCGAGACGCCGCGACTGCAGCGTTTTCTGTCTCAGGTGCTGTAGCGTCGCCTAGCGCACCCTTGGTTAACTCCATTGATGCGCACCTGTTAATGTGTTGTCGCTCACATATCCATCTGTCCATGCGAGGAAAGAGGGAGATCTGATGACGACAGCGCACATGGAGCACACCGCGCACGAGCACGCGCACGGCCCCAATTGCGGCCACACCGCGGTCGAGCACGGTGACCACGTCGACTACGCCCACGACGGCCATCTGCACCGCGAGCACGACGGCCACTACGACGAGTGCGAGCCGAGTGGCCATGTCGAACACGCCGGCCACGACCACGTGCACGGGCCGGACTGCGGCCACGAGGCCGTGCAGCACGGCGACCACGTCGACTATCTGCACGACGGCCACCGCCACGCCGCCCACAACGGGCACTACGACGACCACTGAGGTTGCCCATGGTCGCGGAAGACTGGACTGCTTCCGCGGCCACCGGCCGGGCGGGTACCTCTGCATCGTCGGTGTGAGGTTCTAGAGTCAACTCCGTGATCGAGGCAATCGAGATTCCTACCGCTGCAGGCACCTTCGATGCGCTGGCCTGCGGGGACGTCGGCGGGCGGGAAGTCATGCTGCTGCATGGGTTTCCAGAGTCGGCCATCGAATGGGAGTTTCAGCTTCGCGCGCTCGGCGGCGGCGGATGTCACGTGGTCGCGCCTGATCAGCGCGGGTATTCGGCCGGAGTGCGGCCGACCAAGGTCGCCGACTATCGGCTCGAAGAGCTGGTCGGCGACGTCACCGCGATCGCGGACGCACTGGGTTGGCAGCGTTTCGATCTGGTCGGACACGACTGGGGCGCCTACGTCGGGTGGGCGGCAGCGGCGGAGCTGCCCGAGCGGATCCGTAGCTTCACTGCGGTGTCCTTCCCGCACCCCGCCGCATTCTTGCGGGCGATGACCGAGGACGAGGACCAGGCACAGCGCTCGCAGTACTTCGCACTGCTGCGCAAACCGCGCGTCGCCGAGCGGGCACTGCTCATGGACGACGGCGCCGGGCTGCGGAAAATCTTCGAATGGAAGATCCCGGAGGAGCGCGTCGACGAGTACGTGCACCGGTTCAGCCAGCCGGACGCGCTGACTGCCGCGTTGAATTGGTATCGGGCGATGCACCTGTCCGGCCCGACCGCGCCGGTGACGGTGCCGACGCTGTACGTGTGGAGCACCGACGACACCACGGTCGGCTCCACTGCGGCATTGGCCACCGAGAAGTATGTGACCGGGCCCTACCGATTCGAAATGGTCGAAGAAGTGTCGCATTGGATTCCGGAGCAGGCTCCCGAGGAACTGACCCGGTTGATCATGCAACACCTGCTCGCACACCGTTCTTGACCTGGTTGGGCGAACCGGATTCGCGCGGACACCACATCACTAGACTGGGATTGCAAGCGCCACATTGCGTTCGGTGGGGAACGTAGTCCGCGAGGGGACTGTGATGTCGTACGAATGGCCGTTGGATCCCGAAGACCTGTTCGTCGAACGGTATCCGCAGATGTTACGCAGCGGCCTGACCGCCACCGATATCCGCGAGGTCCGCGCGGCGGTCGTCGAGATGTGGCCGGACGCCCCTGGCGGCTGGGTCTACGAATGGTCGAAGCTCGCCGCGCGTTACGCGGCGGACGGACGGCACGATCGGGCCGCGGCGGCCTACGGATGGGCGAAGTTTCCCTGTCTCGCCGACGAGGCCAAGCACGAGGCCCTCGATCGCCAGTTGGCGCAGTACCTGCTTGCCGCACCGGGTTTCGGTGTCGACTTCGAGCGGCGCGTCCTGCGGCTGCCGTATCGCGACGGCACGACCGACGTGCCCGTGCACCTGTTCACGCCGCCCGAACTACCCGACGCCGCACCGGTGCTGCTGGCCAGCGGCGGCGTCGACACCTGGAAGATGGACCTGCACAGCCTGTTCGTCTTCTTCGCCATGCAGACCGGAGTCCGGTTGCTGGCCTTCGATATTCCGGGCACCGGCGAAAGCGCCGTGCCGATGCGTGGCGACGAGGGTGGCCAGCTGGTGGACGGCCTGATCGAGGCAGCCCGAAAGCTGGGCGGCGGCAAGGTCGCTCACCTCGGCATCTCGATGGGTGGCTACTACTCGGCCCGCTCGGGTCTGTCCGGTGCGGTCGATGCCGCCCTGGTCCTCGGCGGACCGGTCGAGCACGCGTTCACCGAGGACCGCCCGTGGCGATACGGAATGGCAGGCATCATCGGCAACGCGCTCGGCTTCGACGCGCCACCCACCGACGCCGCCCAAGCCGAAGCGCTGCACGGGTTCTCGCTGCGTCCGCTGCTGGACAAGGACGACAACGCACCCATGCTCGTCATCAACGGAGCCGACGATGTCCATGTCCCACAACACGACACGTTGGTTTTCGCGGGTCGCCGCGGCACCGAGGTCGCGCTGCTTCCCGGCACCGGCCATTGCGCGACCAGCGAATTGGCGCAGGTCGTGCCACGAATGACCGGCTGGCTCAGCGCGACGCTGGCGTCGTGAGCGCGCCGAGGTCACAGCATTCGATGATCTTGGTGACGATTCGATGACGCGCCGATCCGTGCGGCGCACCGCTCCGAATGCGGAGCATGCCCACGAGTACACGCAACCTGCATGAGCTGCCAGCGGAGATCGCCACCGTTATCCGTGACGTTGTCGCGACCGGCGAAGACACGGTCATCGCCGACGGCGGCACCGAGATCGCGGTGATCATGTCGATCGCCGACTACGAGCGATTGCACGAGTACGCCGATATGGCCGACGCCGCGCGGCCGGGCTACGCCGGCGAGAGCGAGGTCAAGGCGATGTCCATCGCGGAGATGCTCAACGTGCTCGGTGTCGACCCGACCGTGGTCCGCACGTTCCGCGATTGACCTAGGGCCTACACCTGGAAGGTGGCGAAGGCCGACCACAGCAGCGGCGAGTGCTCGATGGTGCGTTCGGTGCGCCAGGCACTCAACTGCTTACGCTGCCACTCGGCCAGGGCGGCGACCGGGTCCGGCTGCTCGTGCGCCGCGTCGATGGCGCAGATGGCCTGCTGCAGCGGGGTCGCCTCGGCGGGCGCGCCCGCGATGCGATGGAAGGCGAGGTCGGTCGGCAGCGGCCAGCGGCTGGCCGTCACCAGCTCGGCGCCGCCGCTGATCATGGCGGCGGTGAGGCCGAGCGCCTCGGTGAAGCGCAGGTCGCCGCCGCTTTCGCAGGCGATGAGCGCGACCCGGCTCGGGATCGGCCAAAGATCGTGCCCAGCAGTGGGTTCCCCGGTCAGCGTGTGCGTGCCGAGCAGGAAGTCCTTGGCGGACAACGGGCGATGAGCACGGGTCGAGGTGGCGAAGCCGAGTGCGTCGGCGGTGCAGGCCAGGTGGAGCTCGGCCGCCTCGCTCTGTCCCGATTCCGGTGCCGCGGCGGTGACGTGGCCGACGTAGACGAGCCGGCTTGCCCCTGCGCGCAGTGTGGTGCTGAGCCACTCCCTGTCGACATCGGTCCGACGGAAGACCTCCGTCGGATCGGGCACCGCGGGGCGCAGGCGGTCGTGTGCCGCGTAGTCGGCGATGCGTTGGGCCAGTGGGGTATCCGCCGTCATCCGGCCGAGCACCGAGCCGAGGAACGAGTCGGCGCGGAAGCCGGGGATGCGCGGGTCGAGCACCGCAACGATCGGTGCGTCGTTGGTGTCGGCCCAGGTGCGCGCGGGACGTCCCGGCGCATGCGCGATGCTCGCCGGCGCGAGCAGGCTGACGTCGGCGATGTCGATCAATCGCACCTCGGGGCCCGGCGCGATGAGCTCCCACGGCACCTGGGCCACCCGTGGCGATGGTTGCAGTCGAATGTGCGGGCGCACGCCACGCTGGTACAGCTCGTACAGCTGGGCGGCCAGCGCCTGAGGGAGCAAGGCTCGGGAAAGAGCCTGGGCGACTAGGTATTCGGCGTTGTGGTCGGCGAATGCGCCGGTAGTCATGGCGCGTTCGACGCCGCCGGGTTCGGCCGGGTCCGGCAGGGCGGCGGCCAGTCGGTGCACGGCCTCGAGCACCGGTTCACCCGGCAGCATGGCAGCGCCGCGCGGTGCGGTGTCCCCGGTCCACCGCCAGGACATGTACACATCGCCCGCGTCGGCCATGCGCACCACGACGGTCGGTTGCTGTGCGGTCATCGGGTCAACGCCAGCGGTCATACGGTCAGCACCAGCTCGTCTCGGATCGCGCGGCCATACCGTTGTTCGGCCGCTTCGATGTAGGGAGCCAACGCGATTCGGCCTTCGGCGGCCAAGGCGAGGTGCGGTGGCGGGGAGACCGGCAGTCCGGCGCTCGCCGCGACCCCGGCCAGCGCCGCACCCAACCGCACGGGGACGGCAGTCGGCGAAAGGGGTGCGTGGAGTGTGGTGGCACCCGGTTGGGTGGCGGAGTCGACCGGTGGCTCCGGTAGTTGGAACGGCAGCTGCGTGCGGTGACCGCCTTCGGCCCGGTCGATGTTCACGGTGGTGCCCGCGCACTGTGTTTCGATCAGGTCGGCGAGCAGCAGTCCGTTGCCGGTCAGGTAGGCGAAGCGGAACGCCAATCGCATGGCAGGGTCGGCGATCTCGCGGTTCCACTGGTCGCGCTGGCTGCCGGTGGGCAGTGTGTAGCGCACGGCGTCGATGGCGAGTGCCGCGGGGACGGCGAGGCCGACCGCCGTGGCGAGCAGCTCGGTCGACGGCGGCTGCGTGGCCTCGATCGCGCCCTCCAGCAAGGTGGCATGCCAGTAATCGAGCTGGGCACAATGCATTCCGAGACCGTGCGCGGCGTAGGTGTGGAACGCCTCGGCGAGCAACTGCTCGCACTCGTCGGGCCGTTCGGTCTTGAAGGCCACGGTGGCCAACCGGATGCGCAGGTCGGCGGCGTCGAGCACCGCTCCGGACGCGACGAAATACGTGAGACTTTGGCTGTAGAGCTCTGCCGCCGTGGCGAGATCGTCGCGACCCTCCGCGAGGAATGCCATGGTCTTGAGCCCGATTCCGGCGCGGTGGCCGAGCCCGGCCTGCTCGAAATACTGCTGACTGGCCCGCAACGGCGCCTCGGCCGCATCGAGGCGGTCACAGCGGACCAACATGGTGGCCAGATTCTGCTGTGTCTCGGCGACGGCATTCCGGTCGCCCGCCGAGTCGAACGCCGCGAGGGCCTGCTCGGCGAAGTCGATGCCGAGGTCGCGCCGCCCGGTCTCGAAATGCGTTGCGGCCAGGTTCATCAGCGGATGCCCAGCCAGGTGCGGTGCGAAACGCAAAGCCGCGTCGAGAGATTCGGTGGCGAGCTCGGCCGCGTAGGCCCAGTGCTGGCGATGCATGGCGACGGCGGTCAACGACAGCAGGCAAGCGACGCGCAGCACCCCCTGATCAGTGCTGTCCGCCAGCAACTCGCGCGCCTGCTCCAACGCGGCCTGCGCCTCGTCGAGCTCGCCGAGGTGCTGCAACGCCTGCGACATGTTGACCAGCGCACTGGGCCGAAGCCGCGGCGCATCGGCAGGCATCGCCGCCAAGGCCTCGCGGTACAGGCCGAGTGCCCTGGTGTGCTCGCCGAGTTCGTCGGCCATGCTCGCCGCATTGACGATCGCGCTCAAGCGCACGTTGCCGGTGGTGGCGCGGGCCGCGTCTTCGAAGATGCGCAAAGCCCCTGCGGTGTCGCCGCGGGTGTAGGCCTCGGCGCCTGCGGCGAGCAGGGCCGAGTCCTTGTCCGGTGTTTCGTCGTCAGCAGGTGGCATGTCGGAAATCCGAATCGGAGTAGGCCGCCGAAACAGCGAGGCGGCGGGCAAGAACGTCGTCGGGCGACTCGTGGCCGGTGTCGGCGAATGTCATGTCAGAAGTCCGATTCCGAGTCGGCGGCGGCGATTTCGGCGAGCAGCGGGAGATCGGCCGCGCTGTCTGGCGCTTCGGCCGCGCGGCGCAGCCGAGCCGCGGCCAGCTCGCGCACGCGGCGGCGCAGTTCCGCCTCAGCGGTGGTGTCTTCGACGCGCGATGACGGAATCTCGTCGGCCGCGAGGGGATTCGCGGCGTCGGCAGTGTTGCGGCCGACGCCGGGAACCGAAACATCAACGAATAGTGCGGATTCCGCGCCTTCGGGTGCGGTGACCGCCGCGTGCCAGGTGTCGCCGTTCAGCTCCATGGTCGTCGTCGCGGTGCCCGTTGCCGTGCGGATCAGCGCGTGCGGATGCAGGTGCGGTGGCACTTCGCCACGCAACTGCGGTGCGGCGACCGCCCGCACCTGGACCGTCGTCGTGCCTGCGACGCGCAGCACGTCCCACGACACCGCGCGTTCGGAGGCGTCGAGCAGGCCGGGCGGGCACCGGCGCCAATCCCAGCCGCCGGTTCCCCTGGCCAGGACGAGTGCGCCCGGTGGTGGTGTGGTCGAAGGCCCTGCGGCGAGGGCATAGTCCTCGGCGCGGCCGAGCACCGCAGGCATCAGCTGCCGCTCGTCTGCCCCGAGGGGCGCATCGGCACCGTCGACGAGCATCTCGCACTCTTCGGCCAGCGCGGCGATCTCGTCGAGGAGCAGCCGGTCGTCCAAGGGCGCGATGTCCTCGATGATCGATGCGGGCCACCATCGGGCCGCCCAGTGCGCGTAGCTGAGCCGCCACGCGTTCGCGACGAGCTCAGGAAGGGCTGGGGCGGCGGGGAATTCGCCGGTAGTGCCCTCGTCCACCGCGAGGGCGACCGCTTCGCCGAACACCGCCCAGATCCACTCCTGCGCCTGCTCGGCATCGTCGACTACGGCGGCAGGCAGCCGCTGGTCGCCGTGCAGCCCCCAGGACAGATACCCGCCCACCACTTCGAGCACCAGCGTATCGATCGCCGGTGCCCCGTCGAGGACGGTCGGCGCGTCATCGGGCCCGATGACGACGAGTCCGTCGTCCTGTCGTCGGACGTGCACGATATCGAGCATCAGCTTGCCCTCGATTCCGCCGAATCCGGCCCTGCAGCAAGGGCACTGGCGCTCAGCGCCTGTTTGACCCTGGTCCGGTGGTCGAGCATGACCGAACGGGCGACGCCGTCGAGCAGATCCCACAGCTCGTTCGGATCGAACACGCCGAGCTCGCGAACATCGCGGCCGTGCAGGCGAACCCAGAGCCGCCGCAGGTACGGCCGCCACGGCGTGGACAGCTCGGCGGCGATGGCGGCCAACGGGCCTGCCGGCGCGGCGTCGGTGTCGATGTGTACCGCTAATCGCCGGGCTTGCAGCACGTAGGCCTCACGTTGCCAGCGGCTGTTGATGATTCGATGTGCGGCGGTCTCCGCGTCCGCGTGTGGTCGCGCCTGGGCTGCGTCGACTCGATGCCGCCGGGTCGCGGTCCCGATCGGGGAAAGGCCTTGGGCAAGCGTGATGCCCGCTGTCGCCGTCACCCGCAGCGTCTCGTCCAACAGTGCCAACGGCGCACAGCTGCGCGCGATCTCGGTGGTCACCAGCTCTGGAACGGGCGGCAGTTCGGCGCGTTCGGTCGACGCCTGCAACGCCGTGAACACCCGTTCGTACACAGTGCGATCGAACGGCAGCCCCAGCGTTGCTGTCGAGGCCGACGCCCCGACCGCAGGCCGCTGCGGTGCGCGGTGCGCGGTGAGCCCGAGCTCGCCGGCGGAATACCCGGAGTCGCTGCGCCACAGTCGGATTCCGGCATGGGTGCCCGCGTGCGCGGACACCAGCTGATCCAATGCCGCCTGTCCGTTGTCCCTGCGCTGCGCCAGCCGCGCGGTGGCGCAGGTGTCGAGGAGCGCGCGCAGAGTGACCGTGTGGTCGGCGCCTGCCGGACCGTGCAGCGGCCGCCGCCCCCAGGCGATCTCGATCAGCCCGGCAAGTTCCGAAGTCCGTTCGGCGACATACTCCTTCAACGCCTGGGTGGTTCGGCCCGCCGTGTACTCGTGAATGTCGCGCAGCGCCGCCTCGGCTACCGCCTTGTCCCGCAAGGGATCGGGCAGCCCCGTCGTCGTCGCGAGTTCGAAACAGCGCTGGAAGTACAGGTCCTGCGGATTGCCCTCGGTGATCCGCAATGTCCGCCGCACCTGCTTGAGCAGGGTGAACCAGGCCGCGGTCGCGCGCAGCACGTCGGCTGCCGCGTGCACCCGTGCCGCGAGCAGCACTGCACCGTCGGCAGTGAGGATCGGCCCCGCACATGCCGGATGCTGCACCGGCCGGATCACCAGCGGATCGAGCACGAGCTTCACCGTGCGGCGCAGCGGACCGCCGTGTGGGCCGCTGAGCGGCTCGACACCGTCGAGCTTGCGCCACACCTCGTCGAGCACCATGGCGCGCGGTCGTCGCATTCGACCAGGCTAACGGACTTTTCCCGAATCCGGCCCGGCGAAAACCTGGGATCGGTAGGCCGCGCATCGTTCCTACCTTTCTCATATCGGCCCACCCACTCCCGGGGGGAACGAACCGAGAAGGGCACCGGCCCTTCGCCGAAAGGAAGCACCATGAACACCAAGTCCGTCACCGCCGCCCTCGCCGCTGCTGCCGCCGCGACCGCGCTCTTCGTCACCGGCTGCAGCGACAACGCGAGCAGCACGCCCGCCAAGTCCTCGGCGGCGCCTGCCACGCAGGCCAAGACGACGCCGTCGGGCGACTCGTCCGCCTCGGTCGACGGTAAGCAGCTCGCCGCGAAGTTCACCACCACCTGCGCGAAGCAGGCGGGGACGCTGGCACTCGCACTGACCGACACCGCCAACGGCACCTACGGCAACCTGTCCGTGAGCGCCACCATCACCGGCACCGACACGGTCCAGGCGGTGGGCATCGCGGGCAGCAAGGGCGGGGACTCGGGTCAGCCCTACGCGGTCGGCTTCGGCAACGGAATGCCGGGCGGCTCGGCGAAGCTCACCAAGGACGGCAACACCTACAAGATCAGCGGTGAAGGCGTCGGCGCCCCCGACCTGACCAACCCGCTGGCAGGGCCGAAGACGTCCAAGTTCGATGTCACCTTCGCCTGCTCCTCCGTCGTCGGCGGCTGAGCTCACCCACCATCACCCGAATTGTCCACGGCCCGCTCGAGTTCGAGCTCGAGCGGGCCGACAACACCGGCGTGCCTGCCGAATAACCAAGGACCATCATGAAATCCCTCCGCTGGATCGCCGTCGCCCTCGCCGCGCTCGCCATCGGTTACTACCTCCTGCACGGCCTCACCTACGTCCGCACCTCCGAGTACGAGCCCGCCGGAATGGGTTGGCTCGGTTGGCAGATGGTGTTGCCGATCATCGCCCTCACCCTTGTCCCGATGGTGTTCGCGTTCACCGGTGAGGGCATCATCGCCGCGTTCACCGGCCGCAACAGCGCCGCGTTCCGCAACGGCCTGCTCGGGCTCGGCACCATCACCTCGTTCCGGCAGACCGGTTTGACGGTCAACGACCAACCACAGGTTCGCATCGAGTTCCGCGTCGAGGGCATGGACGGCAAGACCTTCGACGCCGCCGCGAAAATGATTGTGCCGCTGACGGAATTGGCGCTGCTGCAACCCGGCGTCGTGCTCCCGGTGCGTTATCTGCCCGACCGGACCGACAAGGTCGAGGTCGACCTGTCCGGCGATCCGGCGACGGCGCAGCAGGCGATGAACGAGTCGCTGATCCGCAAGGGCATCACGACCAGGCACAAGCTCGACATCGCCGAGCGCGGCATCGCCACCCAGGCGGTGGTGCAGGCGCTGTCGGTCACCGGCACGATCCGGGACGGGCACTCCGAGGTCGCGCTCGGACTGGTCGTCACGCGGCCGGACGGCTCGACCTACCGCACTCAGGTCACGAAGTTCCTGGCGCCGAGCACCATCGGTCAGGTGCAGGTGGGCCGGATCCTGCGGGTGCACTATCTGCCGGGCAACGAAGACGAAGTGGTCATCGCTTTGCCGGTGAATGCCTGACGGGCACGGCCGACCTCAGCCCGCATTGGGCGGGGCCGACCCTGGCCCGCAGTGGGCGGGGCCGACCCAGGCCCGCATTGGGCGGAGGGCAGGCACGAAGTCCACACCCAGAATGCCGCGTTGATTCGAGTCTCTCGAACAGCGCGGCATTTGTTTTGCTTGGAAGTTGCTCGAATTGGTAAGCGTGCCCTAATTGGGCAACTGTTCATCTGATTGTCGTTTCCGTATTGTCCGAATCGTTTACCGTCCGGCTGTGAGCTTGCAGCCCCTTGCCCTCTTTGTGAAGCACGACGGTCAGTCGGCACGTGCCTCCTTGACCTGCGAATACAAATGCGCCAATGCGTGCTTCCACGAAGTCCCCAACACCTCGGCCGGTCAGTATTTCGGCGATATCGTCAGTTCGCTGAATCGGCGTGGGCTGATCAAGGGTGGCGCTGCGGCCGTGCTTGCTGTCGGTGCGGGCAGTGTGCTCGCGGCGTGTGGCGACGAGGTCGCACAGACCGGGTCGTCGAACCCGTCGCCGAGTGGCCCGCCCGGCACCGGCACCGGCTTCACGGCGGTCGCGCCGAACAAAGACGACGCCATCGTGATCCCGGACGGCTACGAGCAGTCCGTCGTGATCCGCTGGGGTGACCCGCTTTTCGCGGACGCACCCGCCTTCGATTTCGAGAAGCAGACCGCCGCCGCGCAGGCCAAGCAGTTCGGCTACAACAACGATTTCGCCGCGTTGCTGCCGATCGAAGGGCAGGCGAATGCCTTCCTGCTCGTGGTCAACCACGAATACACCACGGGCCCACAGATGTTCCGCGGCTACGACAAGGCCAACCCGACCGACGAGCAGATCGATATCACCAAGGCCGCGCACGGCATGGCGGTCGTCGAGGTGCGCGGCGAGTCCGGCACGGGCAAGCTGGTGCCCGCCTTCGGCAAGTACAACCGCAGGATCACCGCGACCACCGAATTCAAGCTCACCGGCCCTGCCGCGGGCAGCGACTTCGTCAAGACCTCGGCCGATCCGAGCGGCACCAAGGTGCTCGGCACCTTCGCCAACTGCGCGGGCGGCGTGACTCCGTGGGGCACTGTGCTTTCCGGTGAAGAGAACTTCAACGGCTACTTCGCCAACGGCGACAAGGTGACCGAGGCGGCCGCGGCCGCGCGGATCAAGCGCTACGGTTTCACCGCGGGCAAGACCCCCAACCAGTGGGAGCGCACCGACAAGCGCTTCGACCTGGCGCAGGAACCCAACGAGGCCAACCGATTCGGCTACGTCGTCGAGGTCGACCCGTGGGATCCGACCTCGACCCCGATCAAGCACACCGCGATGGGCAGGCTCAAGCACGAAGGGGCCACCATCTACGTCACCAAGAACGGTGACGTCGTCTCCTACACCGGCGACGACGAAAAGTTCGACTACATGTACAAATTCGTGTCCTCGCGCAAGGTGCAGTCGGGCGGTGGCGCGTCGAGCATGCGGCACAACCTCACCATCCTGGACGCGGGCACACTGTATGTGGCGAAGCTGACCGGCGACCATGCCGACAAGATCGACGGCACCGGCGCGACGCCGTCGGACAAGGGCTTCACCGGTAAGGGCCAATGGATTCCGCTGTTGGAGACCGGCGCTGACGGCAAGGGCAAGTCGCTGGTCGACGGCATGAGCGCGGAAGAGGTCGCGGTGTTCACCCGGCTGGCCGCCGACAAGGTCGGCGCCACCAAGATGGACCGCCCCGAGGATTTCGAGGCCAACCCGTACACCGGCAAGGTCTACGTGGCGCTGACCAACAACGACAACCGCGGCGCCGAGGGCAAGCAGGCCGCCGACGAGGCGAACCCGCGCAGGCTGAACAAGAACGGCCAGATCCTCGAGATCGACGACCAGCACACCGGCACCACGTTCACCTGGTCGCTGCTGCTGGTCTGCGGCGACCCGAAGGCGGCGGACACCTACTTCGCCGGCTACGACAAGACCAAGGTCAGCCCGATCTCCTGCCCGGACAACCTGGCGTTCGACCCCTACGGCAACCTGTGGATCTCCACCGACGGCAACGCCCTCAAGTCGAACGACGGCCTGTTCTCCGTGGTGCTCGACGGCGCGAATCGCGGTGAGACCAAACAGTTCCTGACGGTGCCGCGCGGCGCGGAGACCTGTGGCCCCGTGGTCACCGAATCGCGGGTCATGGTGTGCGTGCAGCATCCGGGTGAGGCCGATGACGCCACCCCGGACAACCCCCTGTCACACTGGCCGGACGGTGGCAGTGCCCAGCCACGGCCCGCTGTTGCGGTCGTGTGGAAGAAGAACGGCGGCCGGATCGGCGTCTAGCCGGGCAGCCCCACCACCGCGAAACCGCCACTGTACCTGCAGGAGTGGCGGTTTCGTGGTTTCTACATGTTGGCGAAGCGCGCGAAATCGCCTTGGGCGCCGCTGTAGACGTTGAGGTCGGTCGGTCCAGGGATGCCGTCGATGCCGCCGCTGTCGGTGGTCTGCCAGAACGTCCAGGTCGGCCAGCCGCCGGGCACCTCGGGGTGCTCGTTGCCTCGGTAGTCGGCGATCCACAGTGGGTACCTGGTGAATTCGTTCGTGTCGGCCATCGCGGTCCGCCAGAAGTACGGATAGGTGTAGATGATCGGGACCCGGCCGGTCAGCGTCTGCACCGTATTCAGGTACCGGCGCGTCCAATCGATCAGCGCGGCGGGCGGTAGTCCGCCCGTCGTCTCCAGATCGAGCACCGGAGGCAGGTCGAGCGCGCCGTTCTGGCCGAGTACTGCCGTCGCGTAGAGCATGGCCTGCGGTTCCGGTGGCAGGTTCGGCCTGGCGTAGTGATAGGTCCCGCGCGCCACCCCCGCGGCCCGCATGATCAGGCTGTCCGGCACGAAGTACGGGTTGAGATAGCTCACACCCTCGGTGGCCTTCACCATCGCGAAGTCGTGGCCCGCGCGCTTGACCGCGAACCAGTCGATCAGTCGGCCGCCGCCGTGCTGCCAGGACGAGACATCCGGGCCGGTCGGCGCGGCCGCCGCGGTGCCGGACAGTGTTGCCACCAGGATGCCCGATAGCGCGATCAGCGACAGCGCAGCGCCGCGGCGACGAATGGTCGAGCTCCAACGATGGTTGCTCATGACATTCGACGATAGCCATTTGATCTTTATGTGGCCAGTGTTGCGCACGAGGCGATTGCGCAATATTCGCTCGAACGTCGATCGGGCGCAGGCACATCGCCGATGCCGCAGCATTCGGCCCCGCCGATCCAGCCGCTGAGCCGGGGTCGATTCAGCCGAGCCAATCCAGCACCGACGCGGCCGTCCACGACTGCTGCATGCTGCCGAGCGGTTCACCGGTGAACGGCTCGTAGTACTCCGCGAAGCTGCCGTCGCTGGCCTGGCGCAGGCCCTCGGCCCGCAGCATGAACGAGCGCTCCGCCCAGCCGCGCCTGGCGAACACCCAGGAGAACAGCCAGCTCATCACCGGCCACACCGGCCCACGCCAATATTCGCGGGAGCGGAAGTCCCGCGAGACCGGCGACGTCGAGGGCGGCAACGCATAACGCAGATCCGGATGCCCGCAGAAGCGCGGGCCCTCGAACGTGCGCAGCAGGCTGCGCTCGGTATCGCGCGGCAACCCACCGCACAGCAGCGGCGCGAACATCGACAGCGTCTCGGTGCCGATCCAGCGCTGCAGCCGCACATCGAAGTCCCGTGCCGCGCCGGTGCGGGCGTCCGTCGTCGCGATGACACCAGCGCGGAAGCGGTCGGCCCAGGTGTACAGGTCGCGCACGTCGGCGTGCGGCTGCTTGTACTCCTCGCCGATATGCGCGAGCACCTCGCAGGCGAGCGCGAAGATCCCGGTGACGAACACGTCCTCGACGGCGAAGCTCATCGTGGAGGCAAGCAGATAGTCGTCGTAGCCGGCGCGGCGCATCTGCTCGACCAGCCACAGGTATCGGTCGTATTCGCGGTCACTCGGCCGCTGGGTGCGATCGGCGACCACCAGCACGTCCTCGCGGTGGTACGGCGGCAGGTCGCCGGGAATCACGTTGTCGTAGGCGCGATCCCAGCGCGGCGAGTTGTCCATGCCCGATTCCCAGCCGTGATACAGCGTGATCCGGCCGGTCTCCTTCGGGTCGCGCGCGTGCGCCAGCCAGCGGTGCCAGCGCACCAGGTCCGGCCAGCGGCGGTTCAGGAATTCCTCGGCGACCGCGCGGGTGCTGCGGCCGTGCCGCCGGGAGTGGTCGAGGATGCGCTGCACCGCGATGGCGTGCACCGGCGGCTGGGTGATCCCCGAGGTGTCCGGGCCGTCCGGCGCGTTGACCGCCAGCTTGCGGCATTCCCAGCGTGCCGGGCCGGGAAAGTAGCCGTCGACGCCGTTGGCGAAGACGATGTGCGGGATCATCCCGTTCTTCCACTGCGCCGACAACAACGTGTCGAGCTCGATCACGGCCCGCTCCACGCTCAGCGGGGCGAGCCCGACCGCGACGAACGCGGCGTCCCAGCTCCACATGTGCGGATACAGCCGCGGCGCCGCGCTGGTCATGGTGCCCAGATCGTTGCCGCGCAGCAGGTAGGCGGCGCGGGCCGCGAGCTGTGTCGGTGTGAAACCGGGGTGTGCCATCCCCCTATTCTGCGATGCCACCCGCAGGTATGCCCGCTCGGTGGTGGCCTGCTCGGCCTCGATATGCACGCTCGACTGCCCCGTTCGTAATTCAACGCTCGAGATTTTGTGTGGATGCATGGCCATCGTTCATTTTTCGGGTGCCATTACGGTGGTCGCATGACCAATGCCGTGACCAGCCATCCGCAGCCGACCGCGCTGATCACCGGGGCCAGTCGCGGGCTCGGTGCCGCCATCGCCCGTGAGCTCGCGCCGACCCACGATCTGCTGCTCGGCGCCAGGTCCGTCGATGCACTGCGCGACATCATGAAGGAACTGCCCGACGCGACCGGCTGGCCGGTCGACCTGACCGACTATCCGGCGGTGGCGGACGCGACCGCGCCGATCCAGCGGCTGGACGTGCTGGTGCACAGCGCGGGCGTCGCCGACCTGAACAGCATCGCCGAATCGACCGTCGACCAGTGGCGGCACACCTTGGAAGCCAACCTGATCGCGGTCGCGGAGCTGACCAGGCAGCTGCTTCCCGCGCTGCGCGCCGCCAACGGCCATGTGGTGCTGATCAATTCGGGGGCCGGGTTGCGCGCGAACGCGGGCTGGGCCTCCTACGCCGCGAGCAAGTTCGGGCTGCGCGCCTTCGGCGACGCGCTGCGGCTGGAGGAGCCGGCACTGCGGGTGACCTCGATCCATCCCGGACGCATCGACACCGACATGCAGCGCGAGATCATCGCGCACGAGGGGCGGGAATATCGGCCCGAGCAGTTCCTGCGGGCCGAGACCGTCGCGGGCGCGGTGCGCAACGCGGTCGAAACGCCGCGCGACGCGCATCCCACCGAAATCGTGTTGCGGCCGAGTTAGCCGGTGGCCCAGCCTTCCTGGGTCTTGCTCGACGCGGCGGATTTCGGTTCGCTCATGGCGTCGGGGGCGCGCGTACCCGCAGGTGTTGAACAGTTCAGCTCGCGGACAGATTCGGTCGGTATCGTGCCGCTGTTTTGCATAGTCGCCGCGCTGAGCGCCGGGCGGCGATGTTCGAGAGTGGGGAAGTTGTGGATAGACGTCGGATGGTGCAGCTGCTCGCGGGCGGCACCGCGGCAGTGTTGGCCGGATGTGCGGTCGCCGAGGGCGATCCGATCAACAGCGGGTCGGCGGGGAGCGGGCCGCTGGCGCCGCCCGCCCCGTCCCGGCTGTTGCCGCCGCCCGGCGGACCGAAGACACCGATTCCCGCCGCGACCATCACCGCGCTGCCCGGGCCGGGCACCAGCATGGCCTTGACGGTGGACGACGGGGCGAGCCCGGAGGTGGTCGGCGCGTACATCAAGTTCGCCAGGGACACCGGCGCCCGGTTCACCTTCTTCGTCACCGCGTATTACGACTCGTGGTCGATCCACCGGGACGCGTTGCGGCCCCTCGTCGATTCCGGTCAGATCCAGCTCGCCAACCACACCTGGGACCACCCCGACCTGACCAAGGTGTCCGCCGGTGCGGTGGCCGGCCAGCTGGAGCGGGCGAAGACGTTCCTGCGCAACAACTTCGGCGTGGACGGCACCCCGTACTACCGGCCGCCGTTCGGCAGGCACAACGGCACCGTCGATCGGGTGGCGGCCGACCTCGGCTACACGGTGCCGACCATGTGGTACGGCTCGCTCTCGGACTCCGGCGTGATCACCGAGGAGTACCTGATCGAGTGCGCGCGCAGGTACTTTCACCCGCAGACCATCATCATCGGGCACGCCAACGCGCCCGCGGTCACGCACTGCTACGGCCAGCTCGTCGACATCATCAAAGAGCGCAACCTCTCGATGGTCACCCTCAACGACGTGCTGCTGCCGCCGCGCTGACCCCGAAATCCGCACTCCTTCCGCGCATCCGCACTCGTTCTGGCAGCCCAGAAGCGGTGCGGATCCACAGAAAGGGTGCGGATCCGGTCGGCGGCGAGCCGTCAGGCGACGATGTTGATGAGTCTGCCTGGCACGACGATCAGTTTGCGCGGCGGTGCGCCGTTCAGCAGCGCGGCAACCTTCTCGTCGGCCAGCGCCGCCGCCTCGATGGCGGCGTTGTCGGCGTCGGCCGCGACCTGAATCCGGCTGCGCACCTTGCCGTTCACTTGAATCGGGTACTCGACCGACTCGTCGACGAGCAGCGCGGGATCGGCCACCGGGAACGGTCCGTGAGCCAGCGACTCGGTGTGGCCCAAGCGTTCCCACAGCTCCTCCGCGATGTGTGGGGACAGCGGGGCAAGCATCAACACCAGCGGCTCGACCACCGACCGGGGCGCACCGTCCGGGTAGGTCTTGGTGAGGTGGTTGGTCAGCTCGATGAGCTTCGCGCCCGCCGTGTTGTCGCGCAACAACACGTAGTCCTCTTCGACACCGGCGATCGTCTTGTGCAGCAGGCGCAGCGTTTCCGGGGCAGGCTCAGCTTCGCTGACCCTGGTGCCGCCGGTCTCCTCGTCCACCGTCAGTCGCCACACCCGCTGCAGGAACCGGTGCGCGCCGACGACATCCTTGGTCGCCCACGGCCGCGAGCTGTCCAGCGGGCCCATCGACATCTCGTAGAACCGGAAGGTGTCCGCGCCGTACAGGTCGTACATCTCGTCCGGCGAGACCGCGTTCTTCAGCGACTTGCCGATCTTGCCGTACTCCTGGAACACCTCGATCTCGGTGCCTGCGTCGGTCCAGAAGAACTTGCCGCCCCGCTCGACGACCTCGGCCGCAGGCACGTACGCCCCACGCGCGTCGGTGTAGGCGTATGCCTGAATGTAGCCCTGGTTGAACAGCTTTCGGTACGGCTCGGAACCGCTGACGTCGCCGAGGTCGAACAGCACCTTCTGCCAGAACCGCGCGTACAGCAGGTGCAGCACCGCGTGTTCCATACCGCCGATGTACAGATCGACGCCGCCCGGATCGTTAGGGCCGTGCTCGGCCGTGCGCGGGCCGAGCCAGTACTGCTCGTTCTCCTTGGCGCAGAACGTCTCGGTGTTGGTCGGGTCGGCGTAGCGCAGCTGATACCAGGAGCTGCCTGCCCAGTTGGGCATCACATTGGTGTCGCGGCGGTACCGCTTGACGCCCTCGCCCAGGTCGAGCTCGACGTACACCCAGTCGGTGGCCTTGGCCAGCGGCGGCGACGGCTCGGAGTCGGCGTCGTTCGGGTCGAAGGTGACCGGCGCGAAATCGTCGAGTTCCGGAAGTTGCACCGGCAGCATGGATTCCGGCAGCGCGTGCGGCCGGTCGTGCTCGTCGAAGACGATCGGGAACGGCTCGCCCCAGTAGCGCTGGCGTGCGAACAGCCAGTCGCGCAACTTGTACTGGATGGTGCCCTTGCCGTGGCCCTCGGTCTCCAGCTTGGCGACGATGGTCGCCTTGGCCTCGTCCACGGACAGGCCGTCGAGGTAGCCGGAGTTCACCAGCTCGCCGTCGCCCGAGTAGGCGGCCTCGGTGATATCGCCGCCGGAGATGACCTCGACGATCGGCAGGCCGAGCACCGAGGCGAATTCCCAGTCGCGTTGATCGTGGCCGGGCACCGCCATGATCGCGCCGGTGCCGTAGCCGCTCAGCACGTAGTCGGCGATGAAGACCGGCACGGCCTGGCCGTTGGCCGGGTTGGTGGCGTAGGTGCCGAGGAAGACGCCGGTCTTCTCCTTGTTCTCCTGACGCTCCAGATCCGACTTGGCGACGATCGACTTGCGGTAGGCCGCAACGGCATCCGCGGGGTTCGCGGCGTTGCCGTTGGTCCAGCGCGGATCGACGCCCTCGGGCCATGCGGCCGCGGTCAGCGTGTCGACCAGCTCGTGCTCCGGGGACAGCACGACATAGGTCGCGCCGAACAAGGTGTCGGGCCGGGTGGTGAAGACCTCGATCTGCTCGCCTGCGGCATCGAACTTCACCTGTGCGCCGCGCGAACGCCCGATCCAGTTGCGCTGCATCGCCTTCACCTGATCCGACCAGTCCAGGTGGTCCAGGTCGTCGATCAGCCGGTCGGCATAGGCGGTGATCCGCATCATCCACTGCCACAGGCGCTTACGGAAGACCGGGAAGTTGCCGCGCTCACTGCGGCCGTCGGCGGTGACCTCTTCGTTCGACAGCACCGTGCCGAGGCCGGGGCACCAGTTGACCATCGAATCGGTCAGGTACACCAGGCGATACGAGTCGAGCAGCGCGCCGCGTTCGGCGGGGGACAGGTCGGCCCACGACCCGCCGTCCGGGACCTGCCGTGCGCCACTGGCGAATTGGTCTTCGAGCTCCGTGATGGGGCGGGCGCGATCCAATTCCTGGTCGTACCAGGAGTTGTAGATGCGCAGGAAGATCCACTGGGTCCACCGGTAGTACTCGGGATCGGTGGTCGCGAACGAGCGCCTGCTGTCGTGGCCCAGGCCGAGCCTGCCCAATTGGCGCTGCATGTTGGCGATATTCGACTCGGTCGTCACCCTGGGGTGTGCGCCGGTCTGCACCGCGTACTGCTCGGCGGGCAGGCCGAAGGCGTCGAAGCCGAGGGCGTGCAGCACATTGCGGCCGTGCATCCGGTGAAAGCGCGCGAACACATCGGTGGCGATGTAGCCGAGCGGATGCCCGACGTGCAGGCCCGCCCCGGACGGGTACGGGAACATGTCTTGGATGAACAGTTTGTCCGTCGGCGTTTCACCCGCGAGCGGACCGACCGGGTTGGGCGCATGGAAGGTTCCGCGCTCCGCCCACGTCCGCTGCCACCGCTGTTCGATGCGGCCGGCAAGCTCGGCGTTGTACCGGTGCTCGGGTACATCGCTATCGGTTGCACGAGTGTCCTGCACGGTCCTGCCTTCTTGTCATCGTCGATCCCCGACAAACTTCGTCTATCAGGGTAGAACGTGTGCACCGCAGTACCGAAAATCGGGCTGTGCCGACTCCGTCGGCGTGTCCGCTCCGGTGCTGTGATCCGGGTTACCTGCCCGTCGGTATGTGACTGCGGCGCACCGGATTCCCGGCACTCGCGGGTTGGCGTTCGCCTTCGGGCGGAGCCGACAATGCATTGGGTTGCTACATTCCCGCCCGGGAGCGGCGCAATGTGGAAAACGCTCGTCCGGTGTGTGGCAGGCCGAGTGCCGAACGGTTGCGGGGGAGTGGCCGACGCTCCTCCGCTACCGATGCGCTAGCCTGCATGGGTGTTCGTCGTCGCTCTGCTCCTGTTCGTGCTGGCCCTGGTGGCCGTCACCACCGGTGCGCTCGGGATGATCGGCAGGCTGCCGCGCAACCGCTTTGTCGGAGTGCACACCGAGGCCGCGCTGTCCGACGCCGAGACCTTCCGCGTCGCGAATCGGATCGCCGCCCCCACCTCGCTGGCCGCCGGAGCCCTGCTCTTCGCCGGTGGTCTCGTCGCACTCGCCGCGAGCGGCATCGTCTCGATCCTCGTCGCCGCGGGCGCGGGCGTCATCGCCCTGTTCACCCTCGGCGCCGGAGCCAACGCCGCCGCCTCGACCGCCGAAGCCCTCGCCCCGCCCGCCGAAGTCGGTGGCTGCGGCAGTGCCTGTGGCGCCTGCTCGTTGCGCGACGCCTGCCAGCCCGCGAGCTGATTTCGCCGTCGATCACCCGAGCCGTTCCGGCTTGTCGATGAACAGATCGGTATCCGTCTTCGAATCCTGTTGGCAGCGGTATGAGCTGGTCCCATACTGAGGGCGGCAGTACTGGCTCTATTCCGGGGTGGATATGGGTGTGATCGACCGGAGCGTCGCGGCGAGCTCCGAATTTCTTGTTTCGGCGGGCGATACCTGGGGGATATCGGGACCCGAATTCCTGCGGCTCTATCTGCTGTTCGTTGTGCTTGCGGTGCTACTCGGTATTTGGCTTCGGCTACGGGTGACCCGCGGGGCCATCGAAACTCAGGGAATCGCCCAACCCGGTAGCGAGTTGTCGGCGCCCGAAGTGGCGATGCTGTTCGACGACAAGCGTGCGGTGCTGACCGCGCTGGCGCAGCTGCGCAGTCGGGACCTCATCGACTCGGCCGCCGCGCCGTGGCGGCCGATGGAGCAGGTGGACCGGCAGGGCCTGGACCCGTTCACGCTGTCGGTGTACGAGCGGATCACCTCGGGAACCAAACCGACCGTTGTCTCGCTCACCGCGGGATCGTCGGCGGACGTCCGGCAGCTGCGCGACTCGATGATCAAACGGGGGTACTTTCCCGACGCGGACTTCCGGCGCAAGCTGTGGGATGCCGGGCTGCCGGTGCTGATCGTCGGCGGCGTCGGCGTGGTGCGGTTCATCGCCGGAACCTTGAATGACAATCCCGTTGCCTTCCTGGTCCTCGCGCTGCTTGTGCAGGCTCTCTGCTACTGGTTCCTGACGGGCAAGCCGCGGCTGACCCCGCTCGGCCGGTTGGCCAGGACGAACGCGATGCGCACCAACGGGCACCTGCGGCCGTCGAATTCGCCCGCCTACGCCACCTACGGCGTCAACAGTGCCGCGCTCGCGGCCGCGATCTTCGGCGGTGCCGCGCTGATCTCGCTCGATCCCGGCTTCGCGCAAGCCGTTGAGCCGCCGAGCTCATCGGGTGGCAGCGACGGCGGTGGTGGCAGCGACGGCGGCGGTGGTGGCTGCGGTGGGGGTGGCTGCGGAGGTGGCTGTGGCGGCTGACGGCATGCAGCCATGACGGGACCGCTCCGCGACGGCGCGCTCGGCATCGGCTGGCGGCCGGAGATCTGCGGGGTGATCGCGGAACTGGACGGGCTCGGATTCGTGGAGGTGATCGCGGAATCGCTGCCCGCGCGCCCGGCCGGTCGACGAGGTGCGGAGATCGCGATCCCCGCCGAGCTGACGGCGTTGCTCGACCGCGAGGTTGCTGTTGTGCCGCACGGCATTTCGTTGTCCCTCGGCGGTGCGGACCCGGTGGACGAGCAGCGGATCGAGCAGCTCGCCGCCTGCGCCCGTGCGCTCGGCGCGCCCTTGGTGAGCGAGCATGTCGCGTTCGTCCGAGCCGGTGGACTCGAAGCCGGGCACCTGCTGCCGGTGCCGCGTTCGAAGGCTGCGCTCAATGTGTTGGCGCGCAACATCTCCCGCACCCAGGAAGCTCTCGACGTGCCGCTCGCCGTCGAGAACATCGCGGCGCTGTTCGACTGGCCCGAGGACGAATACACCGAGGCCGAGTTCCTCACCGAGCTGATCGACCGCACCGGTGTATACCTTCTTCTCGACATCGCCAACGTCTACGCGAACGCCCGCAACCGCCACCGCGACCCCCTCGCCGAACTGCTGCGGCTGCCCGCCGAGCGGATCGCCTACTGTCACGTCGCGGGCGGGCACGAGGCCGACGGCCGCTATCACGACACCCATACGCACCCTGTTCCCGCCGAAGTCCTCACTCTCGTAGGAGAATTCGCCACCAGCCGCCCGGTGCCGTTGATGCTGGAGCGAGACGGCAACTATCCACCCGCTGCCGAACTGCTCGACGAACTCGACGCCATCGCCGCGGCCGCGGACCGCCCGTCGCTCACCGGCCGAGCCCGATCGGCACACCAGTGACCTCGCCACCGAGGCGCGAGGCCGAGGTGCTCGCCGAACGGCAGGCAGAGCTGGTCCGCGCGTTGGTGTCCGGTGGTCCGACGCCTCCCGGTTTCGATACCGAGGCCGTCGCCGCCGCTGCTCGCGCCTTACTGCACAAGCGCGCACGCGACGTGGCCCGCCGTTATCCACAACTGGCGCACGCCTGCGGCGACGACTTCGTCCCCCGCTTCGCCGCCTGGGCTGTCACCGTTCCGAAGACCTCCACCGCAACGGACGCAACAGCTTTCGCCGAACATGCAGGCCTGGCAACCACCCTCGTCGGTGGCCGACCCCGCCGACGCTTGGCCTCGCTCCTCCGCCGCAGCTAGCTACGGCAGGCTACTCGCGGTGGTTTGTGTTGCGAGGTCGAGGGATTCGCCTGGCGCCAGGACGGTGACGTGCGTGTCGAGATCCGCTGCGGCTGCCTGGAACTTGACCAGTGAGTCGTCGACTTCGACATAGAACGGTGGTCGATCGAGGCCGAAGTGGATCGGCACCAAGGTACGGGCACCGAGGATGTGGCCTGCCATGGCAGCCTGCTCGGGGGTGAGGACAGCGGGCAGCGGGCTGGCTGGTTGGAGGTGTGGAAAGTTCACGGCCGCACCGTTTATCGGGAGGAACGCGGCGTCGAAGGGGCCGCAGCGGCGGGCGATCAGCCACCAGAGGCCGTGGAAGATGGTGTCGCCGCCGTGGAAGATGCGGTTGCCGCCCGCGCCGACGACCCAGTTCACCTGGGGGTCGCCGAGGCCGTCCACGGCGGGGACAGCGGTGACGTCGAAGGGGCCGAGGGTGACGGATTCCCATTCCGTCATCACCCGTGTCGCCAGTTCGGCTGCGGCGAAACCTTTTTCGGCCGCCGCAGTCCAGAAGACGTCGTCGTCGGTGCCTGCCATCGGGGCCGGGCGCAGCACGACCCCGTCGGCGGCGAGGATTGTGCGCAACGCGGGTGGATCGGCATGGTCGGAATGCAGGTGGGTGACCAGCGCGGCGATGGCCGTGCCCGGATGCTGTGGCGTCGTCAGTGCGTCGTCCGGTAGGGCACTGCGTAACGGCTCGCTGTCCTGTACCGCGTCGATCACCAGCGTTGCGCCTTCGACTTCGATCTCCAGGCCTGCCCAGCCGAGTCGGCGGATCTTCATGTGTCGTCCCTTCATTCGCGCGTGTGATCGAAGTTTACGGACGATCGTTCGTATTTACTAGCTATGCGTACCAGCTTGAAGGTGTGAGCAAGTACGTACTCTTCGACCCGGGGTCGGGACGAGCTTGGCGTTAGCCTGAGCTGTGCGATTCCTCAGCAAGTTCTATATAGACGGATTCATCCTGGCGATCCTCGCCTCCGTCGCGCTGGCCAGTGTTTTTCCCGCTCGGGGCACGGCTGCCGACGTCGTCGACGTGCTGACGAAGATTGCCATCGCATTGCTCTTCCTGCTGTACGGCACCCGTCTCTCGCCGAAGGAGGCGTGGGCGGGCCTGACGCACTGGCGGTTGCACACCGTCGTCCTGGCGTGCACATTCCTGCTGTTCCCGTTGCTCGGGCTGGCCGCGCGGTTCCTGGTGCCGAGCGTGCTGACCGACGACCTCTACACCGGCCTGCTGTTCCTGTGCCTGGTGCCGTCCACCGTGCAGTCCTCCATCGCCTTCACCTCGATCGCGAAAGGCAATGTGCCAGGCGCGATCGTGAGCGCGACCGCGTCGAACCTGCTCGGCGTCTTCGTCACGCCGCTGCTGGTCATCCTGTTGATGAACACGACAGGCCACGCCAGCGTCGACTTCTCCTCGGTCGGCGACATCGTGTTGCAGCTGCTGGTGCCCTTCGCGATCGGCCAGCTGATCCGGCCGAAGGTGATCGGCGTCCTGCGCAGGTACGCCGAGCCGACGAAGCTGGTCGACCGCGGTTCGATCCTGCTCGTCGTCTACAGCGCGTTCAGCGCGGGCATGGTGGAGGGCATCTGGCACATGCTGTCCCCGTGGCGAATTGTCGCGCTCGCCGCCGTGTGCTGTGTGCTGCTCGCCGTCATCATCGGCGTGACCATGCTGATCGGCCGGTTCGCGGGCTTCTCCCGCGAAGACCGGATCGTGATCGTCTTCTGCGGCTCGAAGAAGAGCCTCGCCACCGGCCTCCCCATGGCGACAGTCCTTTTCGCCAGTCAGCCGATCGGCCTCATCGTCCTCCCGCTGATGATGTTCCACCAGATCCAGCTGATCACTTGCGCCGCCCTCGCCCAGCGCTGGGCGAAAACCGCGGAGCCCGAACCGGAACCGGAACCGGTCGACTAGACCCAATGCCGGGCGGTCGAGGGATCAGTGTGGGCGCAGATGCGGCCTGGGAGTGGCTCCCGTCGGCCCGGTTGGTCGCGGACATGTCTCAGCGGACTGGCGTGCCGTCTTCGTTGGTGCGGGTGGGGCACTCGTGCATCATGAGCAGGTCGATGCTGTCGCGTCGGGTGAGCGCATTCTGCAGGCCGGAGACGAGGACTTCACCGCAGTGGCCGCACGAGTAGCTGATGCCGTCGGCGTCGTCCTCGACCAGGTCAGGAGCGTCTTCATCAGCCTCGGCGTCTTCGTCGGCTCCGGCGTCGCAGCTGGTGTTCCACTTGACCGTCAGCACCTCGTGACCGAACAGATACAGGCCGATTGATTTCATGCTCTCCCCTTGTACCGCACCCTGATCCCGCGTCGTGAACCCGTGGACGCCGGGATCGCAAGCGGCCGGGTACACGGCGCATCACACTAGCGCAGCGCCGCCAGAGCCTGCAGCACCGCGCGGTCGGCATCGGGATCGCCGACCGAGATGCGGGCACTCCCATCGGGATACGCCTTCGCCGCGATGCCTGCGCGCCGCAGCGCCGTCGCTACGCCGGGACCAGGCAGGAACAGGAAGTTCGCCTGACTGGGCGGCGCCGTGATGCCGCAGCGCCGCAACGCGGCGCGCAACGCCTCCCGCTCGGTGGTGATGTGCATGATGCGCGCGGCGAGTTCGGGTTCGGCGGCGTAGGACGCGGCAACCGCGGCCGACGCCGCCGAACTCACCCCGAACGGCAATTGCAGCCTGCGCACCCCGGTGATGATCTCGCGCCTGCCGAAGGCGTAGCCGATGCGCAGCCCGGCCAGCCCGTACGCCTTCGAGAAGGTGCGCAGCACCAGCAGATTCGGGTGCCGGTTCAGCAGCGCGAAGATGTCCAATTGGTCGGCGGCGCCGACGAACTCGACGTACGCCTCGTCCAGGATCACCGGCACTCGGGCAGGCACGTCGCACAGGAACGCCTTCAGCGCGCTCACGGGTAGCACCGTGCCGGTCGGGTTGTGCGGACGGCACACCACCACCAACCCGGTGCGCTTGTCGATGGCCTTGGTCATCGCCACCAGATCCTGGTTGCCGCTCGGGTCGAGCGGCACCGGAACCACCTCGAGCCCGGCCATCTCGGCCATGATCGGGTAGCCGTCGAAGGTCGGCGTCGCACAGACCAGGCCTGCGCCCGGTGTGGTCAGCGACTGCATGATCTGCAGCGCCACCCCGGTCGCGCCGGACCCGACCACCACCTGATCCTGCTGCACGCCCAGATGCTGGGCGATCAGCGTCGGCAGCCGCGTCGGCAGGAACTCGGGATACCGATTCGCCTGCGCCAGTGTGGCGTTCACCGCACGGAGTACTGAAGGTAGTGGCGGGAAGGGATTTTCGCTCAGCGTCAGGTCGAACCGATGCCGCGTCGAGGAGACGCCGCGCTGTCGCGACGGCGTTGTCTCATCGATCAGGGACATGCTCACCGTGCCGCACCCCAGCGGACGGCCGCTGCGCCCGCGAAGTCACCGGCATGCGCGAACGCCGAAAGCAAAACGACCGAGCCGTTGCGCAGCCTGCCCGCCTGGTTCTCGATGTCCAGCGTCACCGGAATGCCTGCGGCGAACAGGTTTCCGCACTGGTCGAAGGTGTCGGGATGCCGTTCGGCGGGCAGCTCGAGCGCGTCGTGCCAGTTGCGCAGGAACAGCCGGTTCGGCTGATTGGTGACGAAGGTGTCGATGTCGCGGCCCTTCACCCCGATCCGATCGCACACCGCGAGCGCCACTTCCGGCACCAGCCGGTTGCCGCGGGCGAACACCTTGGTGATCTTCGATTCGGTGAAGTTCAAGCAGCCCTGACCTTCGCCCGGCTCCCAGTACTTGCGGCCACTGTCGGTCGTGAAATTCATGTCTCCCGAGAATTCGGGGTAGGTGCGGCATTCGATGTCGAGGATCGGCGCGCTGTCGTCCTTGACCAGCAGGCCGACGCCACACCCGTCGCCGGGAATCGGCGCCTGCGCCAGCTTGCGGATCTCGGACTGGGTGAAGATCGGGCCCGCGCAGTTCTGGGTCGCCGCGATCAACGCCGTGCGCGCGTCGGTCGTCTGCAAGATCATCCGAGCCAGCGACATCATGTGCACGAACGCGGCACAGCCGCCGTTGCGGACGTCGTAGGCGAAGCTCGGCCGGGCACCGATCCGCTTGGCGACCTCGGGCCCGCAGCCCGTCACCGGATTGGTCGGCATCTGGGTGTGCGTGATCAGTACGTCGATGTTCGAAAGATATTGCGCCCCATGGCGTTCTATCAGCGGGGCGATGGCGCGCTCGATCATGTCGACGTCGCTCTCGTCCTGGCCGACATGGTGGCGGGCCTTGGGGGACCGGAACATCACGTTCTTGGCCATCCGGTCCGAGCGGGAGAACTGGGTGAAGTATTCGGTGCCGACCGGCTCGCCCGGCAGGTAGCTGGCGACGTCGACCAGGCTGACCGCAGGGAGCGCGGAGGCGCGGGGATCGGTGGGGATCATGCGGATCTCATTTCATCCAGTCGGGCTTGATGGGCAGGCCGTTGGCCGCCCGGTACTCACAGATGGCCTTGAGGTTGTCCATCTCCAGCTGGTGGCCTGCGGAGAACATCTCCCAGAAGTCGCCGACCCACACCGGCCGCTTCGGCGGCGCGGTCTCCGGGTACGGATTCTGGTCGTAGAAGGGGTGTTTGCAGTTGACCCACAGCACCACCGAACCCGGCTTGTCGAACACCGTCTGCGCGTCGACCACCCGAAGCAGGTAGATCATCCAGAGGTGGTCGGCCTGGTCCCAGGCGCAGTGGTAGTCGACGGTCATCGCGTCGGGATGGGCAACGGTGCGGGTGAAGATCTTGGTTTCGCTGCCGAGCCGGTCATAGGCCAGCCACAGTCCCTGCTCGTCGGTCGGGACGAACCCGCGCAGGCTGTAGGTCCACTCCTCCAGCGAACGGGTGTCGGCAAGGTATTCGAAAACCTCCTGCGGTGGCGCGGCGATATACGCCTGCACCGGACAGAATTCGCCGTAGATCTGGTCGTGCGGATAGACCGACCGCAGCATGTCGACGATGATCGGCGTGGTGGCATCCTTGTCCGAGTTCTCGATGCGAACGACGCCGGGGACGCCCTCCTCCGGGATATCGCTGAGTGCGGGCAGCGCACCCGTCGCCCGGCTACCACCCCTGATGGAATCGATACTCGATGCGGTCATTTGGTACTCCTGGATTGTTCAATGGTGGTCAAGAACGGCAGAAACGGCGGGACCTCGTCCGGGTCGACCTCGATCGAAAGGAACGACGGCCCTTGGATTTCCATGCAGCGCCGCAATGCGGTGCCGAGCTCGTCGCGAGCTCGCACGGAGAAGGCCGGTAGGTCGGGGAACATGGCGGCGACGCCGTCGCCGAGGTGCGCGGGCTGGAATCGGTTGAAGCTGTAGCGGTTTCGGTAGTACAGCTGTTCTCTGGTGACGCACATGGCATGCGCGTTGTTGTTCAGCACGATGAAGGTGATCGGCAACGCGTGCTCGACGGCGGTGTGAATCTCCATGCCGTGCATGTAGAACGCGCCGTCCCCGGCGACGACGACCGTGCGGCGCGTCCCGTCCGGCCCGTGCCGCCGCGCGAACGCCGAGCCGATGCCTGCGCCGAACGCGTAGCCCATGCCACCCATGCCGAGCGCGACGACGAACCGGCCGCCGCGCGGCACTCGCAGGTGATGCACCACGGCAGCACCGGTATTGCCGGCGTCCGCGTAGACGTCGGTGCCCTCGGGCAGGCCTGCTTCGATGGTCTCGATCAGGTGCCGATAGCGCAGGCCGGGCCCTGATGCCTCCGGGACATGAAGCGGGAGTAGCGGTGCGGGTTCGCGCCGCTCGGAAATGGTTGCCGTGGTGGTGAATTCGTCGGCCAGCTGGGCCAGGGTGCGGGCCAGATCGGTGCTGGTCACATGGATCGTCGGCAGGTACGGCAAGGTCACGCCGATGCTCGCCACGGTGGTGCCCGCCAGCAACTCGTCGAGGCCGGTGCGTGCGGTGATCGGCATTGGGGTGCCGATCACCAGACACAGTGCGGCCGAACGGATCGCCGCCGTCAGCTCGGGATGCCCCATGCTGCCCGCGACACCGCAGAAGCTCGGGTCGGTGTTGTCGTAGACGTCCTTGGCGTCCGGCGCGACGCCGACCGTGGCGTCGAGGCCTGCGGCCAGCCGCGCCAACGCGTCGCGCGCGTCGTCCCTGGCGACTTGGTCGCCGGCGATGATGACGATCTTGCCGGTGCTGCGGGCTATCGTGAGGGCGGCCCGCAACCGGATCAGTCCGGTCTCGTCGCGTCGATACTCCTTGGCGGGCAACCGAAACGGCGGCGCCGCGCCGATGCTCGACTGCTGCACATCCTTGGGCAGCAGCAGCACTGCGGGGCCGCCGCCGCGGGCGGCGCCGACCGCCATGGTCACCACGTCGGGCAGGTCGGCGCCGGTGTCGACGCGGGCACAGTACCGGGTGATCGCGTCGAACATGCGGACAGCATCGATGGTGCCCGCACGGCCACTGGAGTCCTGAAACGCGCCGTTGCCCTCCAGTGCCGTCGGTGGCTGGCCGACCAGGGCGAGCACGGGTACTCGCGACGCGAACGATTCGGCAAGTCCGGCAACGAGATTCATCGCGCCGCCGCCGGAGGTCGCGACGACGACGCCGATGCCGCCGGTGGATCGCGCGTAGCCGTCGGCCATGGTTGCCGCGGAGAACTCGTGCTTGGCAACTACTCCGGTGAGGTCGTGCGGTGCGTCGAAGATCGCGTCGTACAGATCCTCGATGTTCGCACCGTCGACGCCGAAGATATGCCGAACACCAAGGGCGGAAACCGCATCTACCAGATAGTCCACCACCCTGGTCCGCATCGGCACTCCTTCTCGCCTGTGGGGAACACGGTGATTGCTTTTCCGTGTACAGCAGTAATACGAGCAGGCGGAGCGGATGGTTCAACGCTGAACCGAAAGGGGGTGGAGCTGGCTACCTCATAGCGTGATCGGGTCGCTGTAGATGGCGTCGCTGGTTTGGCCCGCCGCGGTGATCAGCGTGAATTTCACGAAGGTGCGAATGGTGACCGGGCCGAGCGCACCGGTGACGGTGAGATGGGTATTGGACAGGTCGGCGTAGGCGAACGGCCGGGTCAGGGTGAACTTGGCCAGCGTCGTCTCGGTGATGCCGCCGTGGCCGACCTGGAAGGACAGCTGCTGGGACGGCAGGATCGTCGCTTGCGCGCCCAGTTCGGCGCCGAGCTTGGCGGACAAGGGGAATTCGACCTGGGCGCCGGGAACGGGCGCGATATTGATCTGCGGCGTCACGCCGGCCGAGATCTCCGGCCTGACCGCGCCGGTGACCGAGACCGACGGTGAGTTGAGGGTGACGGTAATCCCGTTGGGCGCGAAGGCCACTGGATAGCCGACCTCGTAGCCCACCTCCATGAAGGCGCCGCCGACGTTGGCGCCGGCCGGCCCGTCGACCTGGCCGATGCCGACACCGTTGAGGAAGGCCTCGCGGCTGAACGGGCTGCCGTCCAGCGGCGGGATGGTTCTTGCGCTGGTGTTGGCCTCGGTGGTCATGATGGCGTAGCCGTCCAGGGTCGGCTTGACCTGCTGGTGGCCGACGCGGACCGGCAGGGTTGCGGTGTCGAGGAAGTCCGCCGAGGCCGGTGTTGCCGTGCTCAGCAGCACGGCAATGGCGATGGGGCAACTCGCTAGCATGGTGCGGAGTCGTAGCGTCCGCCGAGCACTCTGAGGCATCACTGCAGCACTTTCTCGCGACTTACCTGGGTTTTCGGGTGCCGGGCTGGCAGCGTCGCCACTCGGACCTGAGTTCAGACTTCGTCGGCTAAAACCTCAGTGAATGTTCAGCAACTTACAAGAACAAGCTTTGAAATGGAAGCTTTTCGCCAAGGTGGGTTCCACCACTTGCGTGTACGTATACATCTACGTATAGTCGGATCATGCCCAACAAGACGATTTATGTTGCCGATGACGATCTGCCGCTGTTCCAGCGGGCCCAGGAACTGGTCGGCGGCAACCTGTCCGGGGCGGTGACCACCGCGCTGCGGCGATTCATCGAACTGGAAGAGGGTCGGCAGGAGGGCTACGAGGAGGTCGTCCTCCGGGTCGGCCACAACGGCGCCCGCCAGGTCCGATTCTCCGGTGCGCTGCTCGGCGAGTTCAAGGACTTCGATGCCGAGCAGACGACCGAACGGCTCTACAAGGTGTACCGCAGCCGCAAAGGCAAGTTCGTGATGCATGCCCAGTACGTCAACTGGGGTGAATATCCCCAATCCGACAACTGGATCAAGGATTTGACGAACTGGCGGCGCTTGCTCGGCGTCGGCGGTCAGGACTGGGGCGATTTCGTGCTGGAGATCGTGGATTCGCTCGACGAACTGAAGGGCAAACTGCCCGACACGCTGTACCAGCGGGTGGCCGACATCGCGAAACATCCGCAGGTCGAGGACCTCGATATCTAGTCGAATTTCGCTACCGCACAACTGAATACACCCAACTCGACACCTCGAGCCGCACCGGGACACCGGGAGCGGTGTCGATCAGTCATGCATTCATGCGCATGCGCATTCGCATAGGAAAATCGAAAGGACCGTCATGGTCAACGGCCATCGCGCACCCGCCATTTCGGCGCTCGGCTTGCGCAAAGCATTCGGCGAGCACGTGGTGCTCGACGGCATCGATATCACCGTGCCCGAGGGCACGGTCTATTCGCTGCTCGGCCCGAACGGCGCGGGCAAGACCACCACCGTGCAGATCCTGAGCACGCTGATCCACGCCGACGGCGGCGAAATGCGGGTCGGTGGCTACGATCTGGAGGCCGAACGCGACGAGGTGCGCAACGCGATCGGGGTCACCGGTCAGTTCTCGGCGGTCGACGAGTTGCTCACCGGCCGGGAGAACCTGGTCCTGATGGGTGACCTGCAGCATCTGCCCAAGCGGGAAAGCCGAAGGCTGGCAGCGGATCTGCTGGAGCGCTTCGATCTCACCGAGGCAGGCGACCGGCCCGCGAGCACCTATTCCGGCGGCATGACCCGGCGGCTCGACCTGGCCATGACCCTGGTCGGCGATCCGCGCATCATCTTCCTCGACGAGCCGACCACCGGACTCGACCCGCGTAGCCGCCGGGTGATCTGGGATCTCATCCGTGGCCTGGTCGACGATTTCAACGTCACGGTCTTCCTGACCACCCAGTACCTGGAGGAGGCCGATCAGCTCGCCGACCGCATCGCGGTGCTCGATCACGGCCGGATCGTCGCCGAAGGCACTGCGGCGGAACTCAAGCAGCTGGTGCCTGGCGGTCACATCCGATTGCAGTTCGCCGACCGAAGCGCGTTGTTCGCCGCCGCGACCGCGCTCGGGATCAGCAGCGGGATGGTCGACGAGGACGAGGAGTGCACGCTCGCGGTGCCGAGCGACGGCAGCGTGAAATCCCTGCGCGCCCTGCTGGATCGGCTCGACTACGAGCAGATCGAGGTCGACGGACTAGCGGTGCACACGCCCAATCTCGACGACGTATTCCTCACCCTCACCGGCCACCCGACCTCCGAAAAGGAAACGGTTTCATGAGTATGTCCTACGCCCTCGCCGATTCGGCGACCATGCTGCGGCGAAATCTGATGCACGCCAAGCGGTATCCGAGCATGAGTGTCGGCGTCATCCTGATGCCGACAGTGCTCATGCTGGTATTCAAGTTCGTGTTCGGTGGTGCGCTGGAGCAGTCCTCCGGCGGCAACTACATCGACTACCTGGCGCCCGGCATGCTGCTGATGATCCCGGCGTACATCACGGCATCGGTGGCGGTCTCCATCTGCACCGACGCCACCAAGGGCATCGTGAATCGGTTCCGCACCATGGGAATCACCCAGTCGTCGATGCTCACCGGACACGTGCTCGGTGCGTTGCTGCAGGCCCTCGGCGGCGTCGTGGTCATGAGCGCGGTCGCATTGCTCATCGGCTGGCGGCCCAATGCCACCGCGCTGGAATGGGTCGCCACCTTCGGGCTGCTGACCCTGATGATCTTCGCGCTCAACTGGCTTGCGGTCGCCTTCGGGCTGCTCGCCCCGAACCCGGAGGGCGCGAGCAACATGCTCTTCCCGGTCATCATGCTTCCGTTCCTCGGTAGCGGCCTGGTCAGCACCGACACCATGCCGGTCGGCCTGCGCCAGTTCGCCGAGTACCAGCCGTTCACCCCGATCACCGAGACCATCCGCGGCCTGCTGATGGGCACCGAGATCGGCAACAACGGCATCCTCGCGGTCGCCTGGTGCCTCGGCATCGCGATCGGTGGCTTCCTGTGGGCGAACTCGATCTTCCGCCGCAAGACCGCCTGAGCGATATCAGCGACATCCCCCGCCAGCAGAGGGGTCTGGCGGGGGATGTCGGCGTCGCGGCTCAGACCGTCGCGGTCAGCAGCACCTTTCCCGTTGCGGCGGAACGGATCTCGACGGCACGGACCTGATCCGGCGCGACGTCCAGGGTGCGGTCGATGGTCAGCTCGGTGCCGGGATTGGCAGGCCACTGGTCCAGCGGCTCCTGCTGCCCGTTGGTGCGGATGACATACAGCGCGAGGTTCCAGTTGTAGCGCTGCTCGCCGGGGCCGTAGCTGCAACTCATGATCAGCCGCGTCTTACCGTCGGACTGAACGAGTTTGACGCTCGCCGAGACCGGCGTCGGCTCCAGCGGCTCCATCCGCCGTTCGGCGAAGACCACATCGGTGGTGCCGGGACCGGAGCTGGTCACCGTCGCCACCACCGGCACCGCGATCGCCACCGCGGCGGCGGCCGCGACCACGGCGGCGCCGACGGTCACCCACCGGCTCCGGCGCCTGCGTCGCTCCGCCGCGTCGGCGAGCTTCGGCAGCAGTTGCGGCAGCGGCGGAGTCGTCTCGATCGGCGCCTGGGGCGCCTCGGGCGGTGCGATCATCGCCAGTGCGGTCTCGTTGTCGACCAGCGCGAGCATGCCGGGTAGCCCGGCCAATTCGGCGACGGAGGCCTGGCAGGAGGGGCACCCCGCCAAGTGGTCTTCGTATTCCCGGCGCTCGGTTCTGGTCAGGGAGCCGAGCACGTACGGCGCATCCCACGTGGTGTAGTCGTCGGCAAGATCCGTCATTGGTTCGTCACCCCCATCTCCTGTAGGGCCAGCCGTAGGGCCCGCATGCCGTAGTGCATCCGGGATTTCACCGTTCCCGCGGGAATGTCGAGCTCCGCGGCGATCTGGTGCGTCGAGAGGCCTCGATAGTAAGCACGCACGATCACCTCGCGGTGGTCGGCGCTGAGCTTGCCCAAGGCGTCCGCGACCAGCCAACCGTCCAGTGCACGGTCGGACTGGTCGGGTGCGGCCACCTCGGGCGGGCTGTCGGTGCGGAACTCGCGCCGGTTGCGGGCGCTGCGATGTTCATCCACGGCGAGATTGCGTGCCACGGTGAACAGCCATGCACGCGCCGACGTGGTGGATTGATCCAGCACATTCGGGCGTTGCCACGCCCGCAATAACGTCTCCTGCACGATGTCCTCGGCCCGGCCGGGGTCGCGGACCAAACCGAGCGTGTACCGCCACAGAGCAGCCGCGTGTTCGTCGTGTAGGACCCGCAACAACTCGGTTCGGTTGTCCGGCATTGCTCACCTCCCGCTCATCCCACGAATCAGCAGGGGTAAACGGTTCAATACGAACCACCATGTCAATTGCGCTCGAGTTCGATCGGGTGAGTGGCGAGTAACGACAGCGGCAACGGTTGGCGGCGCAGCACGTGGGCCCACAGGTCGGCGCGGCCGGTGCTGATCGGATCGGACGGCAACGCGGACAACACGATCCAGTCGTTGTTCTCCAGCTCGCCTTCGAGCTGACCGAAGGTCCAGCCCGCATAACCTGCGAAAATGCGGATGCCTTCGACCAATTGCCCGATCTCGTCCTGGTCGGCGTCCAGGTCGACGAGGACAACGCGGCCGTCGATCCGGCGTAAGCCGTGCACGCCGTCGATGCTCGCGCCGACGCGGACGGTGCCGAGGCACAACGCCGCGTCCCGCTTGACCGGACCGCCGATGAACAGGGTGCGCGGCGCGGCGGCCAACTCCGTCCAGCGGGGTAGTACATCGTGCACGGCGGTGTCGCTCGGGCGGTTGAGCACGACACCGAGGCTGCCCGCCTCGTTGTGCTCGATGATGTAGACAACGGTGCGCCGGAAAGTAGGTTCGGCCAGTTCGGTCGCCGACACCAGCAGGGTGCCGGCGCGCACCACCTGCTCGCCGTGCCGGAAATCGCGCCGCTTGCGGTCGCCGTGCCCGCCGCGAGTTTTCCGATCATCCGGGTCGTCTGCGCGTGCCACTCGGACATCATCGCAGTTGTTTCCGTGATATGCGCCTTCTGCGGACGAGTTCGGGTCATCGGATTTTGCGTCAGGGCCCCGTAACCGGCGATTCGGGGCATCGTAGAGTCCGTGTCATGGAACCGCCCGAGGTGCGCCTCGAGAACAGCGACACCGTGTACGACTTCTATCTGACGCATCGCCAGAATCGGCTGAAGGCCTGGGGTGCCTACGCCATTCTGGGGCGTCGTTACCACCCACGCGTCTCCTATGCCGAGGGTGCGCGCGCGGGTTTGCGCGCGGCGATCAAGCAGGGGCGACCGCTGTTGATCTCGATCAATCATCTTTCCGAGAACGATCCGTACACGGTCGCGGCGGCGGCGTGGCGCAGCGGGCTGCGACCGGTGATCGGGCGAACGCGAGTGCTTGCCAAAGACGAGTTGTTCCTCGAGGACGAACAGCGCCGCAAGATCGACATGATGGGCGGAATTCCGGTGTTTCGCGGTAAGGACCACGGCATTCGCGCGGTCAATGCGGCCGGGCAGCGAATGATGGATATCTGCGCGCAGCGGATGGCCGCGGGTGACGGTGTCGCGGTTTTCCCCGAGGGCACCTGCAATGAGGTCGACCCGACACAGGTGCAGGCGGTCGGCAGCGGCATCGGGCATATCGCGTTTCGCGCCATGAAACTCGGCGTCGAGCCGGTGCTGGTGTCCATGGCCATGAGCTATGGCCCGCGCACCGATCCGACCGTGCAGCCGACCAAGGAAGAGGCGAAGGGGGCCAGCTTCTACTTCGGTGTGCCGATCGCCGAGCTGCCTGCCAAGCCCGGCGATATCGCGCGGCTCGTGCGCACCGATCTGCAGCAGGCGCTCGACGGAGCGGTCGCCGCTTACTGAGGCAGGTTCAGCCCGTCGCGGGCCCAATGCGGCACCATCACCAGGTATTCGGGCCTGGTCTCGATGAAGTGGTGCACCATCGGACACATCGGCAGCGCGCCGAGTTTGTCCCGCGCGGTGCTGTTCAACGCCGCTTCTACTAACTCGCGGCCATAGCCGTGGCCCTCGAACTTCGGGTAGATCTCGGTGTGGACGAACGCCCGTTCCGATTGCGTGTCCTGGTATTCGACATAGCCGGCGATCGCACCGTCGACATGGATCTCGAAGCGTTCCAGTGCGGTGTTGAGACGGACCTCGGTCGACATGGCTCGACGCTACCCCCGTGGGCCGCCATCTGCGCATTCTGCGTCGAGTACCTGCGGAATCGGACGCTCGACTTGTCTGGCCGTCCCGGCCTGCGCAGAATGCTCATGATCGGGGTCGCGCGCGGGTAAGCGCGGTGGCGGCCCGGGGAGGTACGAAACATGATGAAGGTTCGGCTGTTCTCCCGCGCCGCGGTGGCGATGGCTGCCGCGTGTGCGCTCGGCGGCTCGATGCTGTCCGGCTT
The DNA here is from genome assembly GCF_043197455.1 of Nocardia sp. NPDC049149. Classification (NCBI taxonomy): domain Bacteria; kingdom Bacillati; phylum Actinomycetota; class Actinomycetes; order Mycobacteriales; family Nocardiaceae; genus Nocardia; species Nocardia sp. NPDC049149. The sequence goes on along the minus strand of NZ_JBICTD010000001.1, from coordinate 683,953 downwards.
TGCCGGTGCGGCGCCGGGGGTTTCCTTCGGCGACTGCCCGGCGGATGCGGTGGCGCCAGGGCACGGTGTGCAGTGCGCCGTCGTCGAGGTGCCGATGAACTACGCCGAACCGGACGGTCCGCGGATCGAGCTGACCGTCAGCCGGATCGCCGCCAGCGGGCAACGTCGCGGTGCGCTGTTCGCCAATCCGGGTGGGCCCGGCGCCGAGGGGCTGGACTTCTGGGGGCAGCGCACCGACGTGCTGCCCGCGGCGCTCGCCACCGACTACGACCGGATCGCGGTGCAGCCGCGCGGCCTGCGTTTCGCCACGCCACTCGACTGCATCGGCGCGGACGGCGCCCCGGTTTCGCTGAGCAACGGCAACCGCGACGTTGTCAAGAAGGCTTGCGACGCTTCGCACCCCGGCTATCTCGACACCATCACCACCGAGAGCACCGCCCGCGACATGGACGAGGTGCGCGCCGCGCTCGGGCTGGATCGGATCAGCTATCTCGGCACCTCCTACGGCACCTATCTCGGCGCGGTGTATGCCTCGCTGTTCCCCGACCGGGTGGACCGAATGGTGTTGGACTCCAACGTCAATCCCGACTGGGTGTGGACCGAGGAGTTCGCCCAGCAGCAGGTGGCAGGCAAGCAGCGGCTCGACGATCTGTTCGCCTGGATCGCCGATCACGGCGCCGAATATCGTCTCGGTGACACGGCTTTGCAGGTCTATCAGAACTGGGTACGCATGGCGGTCGACCAGGGCGGCGGCTGGTACGCCAACCTGACCCCGCCGCCGGCCAGCCTCGCCGACCTGCCCGGCAGCTTGCCTGAGCCGCTCGCCGAGATCGCCCGCGACGGCTACAGCGGCGGCATCGAGCAGACCGGCAAGCTGCAGAACCTGTTGCGTGCCTTGGTCTCCGGCGGCGCCTCCGCGCAGGGTCCGTTGCTCGGCGCCACTCAGGTCGCCACCTACACCAGGACCTACTGGCCCGCCTTCGCCCGCGCGATGTCCGAGGCCGCCGCCGACCCGGCGAACACGCAGCGCCTGCGCACCATCGAGGGCGCGACCTCGACCGGCGCGACCGGCCGCTCCGTCTTCGCCGCAATCACCTGCAACGAGAACGCCATTCCCGGCAGGCTCGACGTGATCGGCTCCGCGATCGCCACCATCGCCTCCGGCGGCAACGCCATGGACGCCCGCGCCGACCTGGTCCGTTCCGGAATGGCGTGCGGCGCTTGGAAACCCGTCACCAAGCCGGTCCCGATCAGCAATGCGGGCCTGCGCACCCGTCCGCTGGTCCTGCAGAGCAGAAACGACGCCCTCACCAAATATGAAGGCGGACCGGCCATGGCCAAGGCACTCAACGGCGCGCTGATCACGGTCGCGGGCGGTGATCACGGCAACTTCGGCCGCGGCAACCGCGCCGTCGACGACGCGGTGCTGACCTACCTGCGCACCGGCGAGGTCACCATCACCGAGGCCGCCGAGGCACCCCTGCCCACCCGCTGACCGTCTGGTAGCCCAGACAATTACTCGGCCGGAGCGCACCGCGGGGGAAGTGTGGGGATCACACTGCACACCATGATGACGTGGACTCCGCTGCACGGGCAGCCGTATCAGCCAATTCCCTACCACCCGAACCGGATTCCCGTTGCCGACGCGCTTGCCGCGTCCGCCGCGTTTCGCGCGCGGATGGACGAGCGCAGGACAGTGCGGATGTTCTCGTCCGAACCGGTGCCGGTGCAGTTGGTGCTCGATGCGGTCGCGGTGGCGAACACCGCCCCGTCGGGGGCGCATCAGCAGCCGTGGACGTTTGTGCTGGTCGAGGATCCCGCGGTGCGGGCCAAGATTCGGGAGGCGGCCGAGGAGGAGGAACGCATCTCCTATCGTGGGCGCCTCGGCGAGGAATGGCTGTCCGCGTTGCGCCCGCTCGGCACCGATGAGCACAAACCGCATCTCACCGACGCACCGTACCTGCTCGTTGTCTTCCAGCAGCGCTTCGGACTTCGTGCGGACGGCACCACCTACAAGCACTACTACGGTGACGAATCGGTGGGCATCGCCGTCGGCATGCTGCTCACCTCGCTGCACATGGCGGGCCTCGCGGCCCTCACCCACACCCCGAGCCCGATGGGCTTCCTCTCGAAGGTGCTCAATCGTCCTCGTAACGAAAAGGCTTTCGCGGTAATCCCGATCGGCTATCCCGCCGACGATGCGGTCGTGCCGAATCTGGTCCGCAAAACCATGGACCAGATTCTCGTCCGCATCTGACGGCCCTCACGGGACGAGGACGACCTTGCCGGTGACGGTTCCGGACTCGGCGAGCTCCATGGCGCGCGCGGCCTCGGTGAGCGGGATGCGCGCCGCCACCTGGGCGCGCAGCGTGCCTGCCGCGGCGAGGTCGAAGACCGCGCCGAGGTCCTCGGTGATCCGATTGCGGAACCGGGTGGCGTTGCGCTTGCCTGCCCAGATGTTGAAGAAATGCGCGCTTCGCTTGTTGGGCAGCGCATTCCACCAGAGCAGCTTGGCGAACAGGCGCAGCACCGGCAGCCGCGAATTGCCCTCGTCGTTCTTGGTCGATGCGGTGCCGTAGGACACCAGGGTGCCGCCGGGCGCGAGCAGCCGGAACGAGTCGACGATGCCGGGTCCGCCGACGTGGTCGAAGACGGCGTCGACGCCGTTCGGAGCGAGCGAACGGACCTGCTCCGCCACGTCGCCGCGGTAGTCGATCCAGGTCGCGCCGAGCGCTTCGACGGCCGCCGCGTTGCGGGCCGAGGCGGTGCCGATGACGTGTACGCCTGCCGCGCGGGCCAATTGGACCAGCGTCGAGCCGACGCCGCCGTTGGCGCCGTGCACCAGGATGGTCTGACCCGGCCGCACCGACGCGCTGCGGTAGAGCATCTGCCACGCGGTGATCCCGTTCACCACAAAGGTTTCCGCTTCCGCCGGATCGAGTTCGCCGGGGACGCGCACCAATTCGGCGGCGTCGAGGACGACCAGGCTGCTCCAGCCGCCGGTCTTGGTCAGCGCGGCGACCCGCCTGCCGATCAGCGTCGGATCGACCTCGGCGCCGACCTCGATGACCGTGCCGACGAGGTCGTAGCCGGGCACGAACGGGAAGGCGGGCTGGTCGTAGTACTTGCCGCGGCGCATCTGCTGCTCGGCGAAGGAGACGCCGGAGGCTTCGACGCGGACGAGTGCCTGGCGCGGTCCCGGTGCGGGCAGGTCGCGCTGGGTGACCTGCAGGCCGTTCGGCTCGACGCGGCCGGGCAGGACGATTTCGAGTGCGGTGTTCATAACGTTCTCTCCTGGTGTGTGACTGGTCAATCACTCTTGCGGTAAAAAGAGTGCCCCGCGGACGGGGCGGTGTTGGAGCTAGTGGGCGTTCGGGTGGCGAATGCCCTCGGTCAGGATGGCGGCCCACGGGCTGTCGTGGTTGTCGAGGTCGAGGGTGGTGATCATGTGGCAGAGCTCGCCGTACGCGATGAAGCGCTGAACGTGCTCGTCCGCGGCGCAGGAGCGTTCCTTGGCGAACATGGTCACCCGCCCCATCCCGCGCCGGACCGCCTCGGCGATCTCGGGGATATCGCAGGCCGACCGCGCATGCACCTGCAGCATCAGCAGCTTCTTGTCGGCGATGAGTTCCGCGTAGGCGCCGCCCATTTCGTACAGGATCTGTTCGGGACTGCCGCCTGCGGCGCGCGCCGCGCCTGCCGACATCGCGCGCTCGACCAACTCGGTGCACCGGTCGAGCGCGGCGACGAACAGTGCCACTTTGCCGGGGAACAGCTTGAAGACGTACGCGGGGGAGATTTCCGCCCGCGCCGCCACGTTGTTGATCGGCGTGCCGTGGTATCCGCTCTTGGCGAACTCGGCGATGGCCGCGTCCACCACGGCGTCGCGTCGGACGTCCGATGTGGAAAGGGTGGCACCTCGTCTGCTCATGTGAGTGACTGTACACTCACTCTTTCGAGAGCGTCAACACTTGCCTCTTAGAACGCAGGTCAAGCCCAGTTTTCGGATTACCGGGGCGGTGGTGACTCGGCCCAGTCGGGAGCGTCGGCGACCAATTGTTCGGGGGCGGTCAACCGCCATGCCTCGAAGACGAGTTCCGCGAGTTCGTCGGCCTCGATGCCGGCGAGCTGGACCACGACCCAGCCGAAACCGCCCGCGGTGAATTGGATTTCGAAGACGTCGGGCCGCTCGGCGACCAGCGCCTGCTGTTCGGAGAGGGTTTGCTTCAGGCCGACGGTGTGGGTGGGCGGCCAGTAGTAGCCGAACGGCCTGCCGTTGACCTTGAACGTGGTGTACTTCCCGCCCGGTATGGACTTGGCGTCGGCGAGCGTGCCGACGATCCGGAAGAGCACGTCACTGTCCACTGCCATCTCGGGTCCCTACGGTCTTGTCCGCCAACGCTCCCGTAATCGTGACAGAGTCGGAACCCGGCCGACGACGAGACCGATCCCAGTCGCGCGAACTCGCGGTAGCGCTGCCATGGCGACCGCAGCGCGGGCGCTCGGTGCTGCTGGGCTGGCGCAGCAGCACCGATGCCGGGCCCGCGATGGGCAGCGCTCGCGGCGAACCTATTTCGTTGCCGCAGGCTCCGGCAAGACCTCGCCGGTCTCCAGCAGGGTCTTGAGGCTGGCGAGGATGCTCGGCCAGCCTTCGGTGATGCTGGTCAGCAGTGTGCTGCCCGGCCCGAAGCCGTCGTGCACGACGGTCAGCTTGACCACTTCGCCCGTCGGCTCCAGCTCGAAGCTCACCTTGGAGCGTGGTTCGCGGGCCCAGGCGGCGATCCTGTCCTTGTCCATCCCCATGGTATCGGCGAACGCTGGATCGAAGGTGTGCCAGGTGTAGGCGAGCCTGGTGTACGGATTCGCTTCCAGGACAACTTGTTCTGCGTCTTTGCTGCTCCAACCCCGCTGGTGCCACACCATTTCGGCGCCGGGCTGCCAGTCGGTGTCGAAGGAGGCGCCCCAGTAGCGGTCGGTGAAGGCCGGGTCGGTGAGTGCCTGCCACAGCTTTTCCGGCGTGGTCTTGATGTAGGTCGTGTAGACGAAGGTGTTGTCGCTCATAGGGTTTCCCTTCAGTGCTTTCTTGAGATCGGCGAGCGCGTGCACGCGAGCCCTGTCGTAGCGGGTGATCCAGCGTTCGGTGATGGCATTGATGGGCTCGGCATTGAGGTAGTGCAGTTTTTCGCGGCCGCTGCGCCGGGTGGTGATCAGGTTGGCCGCCTCGAGCACGGCGAGATGCTTGCTGACCGACTGGCGTGCCATCGCCAGTCCGGCGCACAGCTCGCGCAGGGTCTGCCCGTTGCGCGCGTTGAGGCTGTCGAGCAGCCGCCGACGGTTGGGATCGGCCAGCGCCTTGAAGACCTCGTCCATGCCACCTTTCCGGTTTATGCAGCCCCCTGGCTGCATGTTTGAGAATAGGCAGCCGAAAGGGTGCATGTCAAGAGGATCGAAAAGGGCATTGTGACGGCAGTATGTAGTAGATATGCTACGGGTGATCGAATTCTCACAACGGGAGGATGAGAATGACCGTGGGCACCGGCGTCGCGCTCGACGTCGACACACTGCGGATGCGATACGGGACCGCCGACGTCTTGCACGACGTGACCTTCCAAGCGCATCACGGCGAAGTTCTGGTGCTGCTCGGCCCGAACGGGGCGGGCAAGACCACCACCATCGAGATCCTGGAGGGCTTCCGCATGCGCTCGGCGGGCCGGGTCGAGGTGCTCGGCGTCGACCCGGCGCACGGCGACGAGGCATGGCGCGCACGCATCGGCGTCGTGCTGCAATCGTGGCGCGACCACGGCAAGTGGCGGGTGCGGGAACTGCTCGAATACCTGGGCGCCTTTTACGCGTCCTACAGCACCGAGCGGGTCCAACGGCCTTGGGACACCGACGAACTCATCGCGGCGGTCGGACTGACCGAGAAGGCGAACAGCAAGCTCAAGGATCTGTCCGGCGGGCAGCGCCGCAGGATGGACGTGGCGATCGGCATCGTCGGCCGCCCGGAGGTGCTCTTCCTCGACGAGCCGACCGCAGGCTTCGATCCGAAGGCGCGGCGGGAGTTCCACGATCTCGTGCACCGGCTGGCCGATCAGCAGACCACCATCCTGCTCACCACCCATGACCTCGACGAGGCCGAGAAACTCGCCGACCGGATCCTGATCCTGGCAGGCGGCCGGATCATCGCCGACGGGTCGGCCGACGAGCTGTCCCGCCGGATCGCGGGCGAGGCCGAGGTGAGCTGGACCAACGACGGACAACGCTTCGTGCACGCGACGACCGAATCGACGAAGTTCGTCCACGAACTGTTCAAGCAGCACGGTGACGCGATCGGCGACCTCGAGGTGCGCCGCGCCTCGCTGGAGGACACGTACATGACATTGGTGCGCCGCTTCGAATCCGGTCAGATCGAGTCCGAGGTACACACGCTCGAGGAGGTAGGGCGATGAACCCGATCGCCATCGCCGTCCGGCAGGGCTGGACGCGCGGCATGATCGAGCTGCGCCAAACGCTCACCAATGGGCAAGACCTGTTCGGGTTGCTGTTCTGGCCCGTTGCCATGCTGGTGGTGCTGTTCTTCATGCGGAACGCGACATTTCAGTCGAGCGGCTTGTTGCTCGGCTCGCTGGCGCTGCCGAGCGTGCTCGGCATGCTGGTCGCGGTCAACGGGATGATCGGCATGGGTCAGCAGCTCAGCCTGGATCGCGAAGACGGAACACTGTTGCGGGCCAAGGCAACCCCGAACGGCATGGTCGGCTATCTGATCGGCAAAATCGTCTTGGTGGCCGGGCAGGTGATCGTTCCTGGTGCCATCATCCTGATCCCCGGTGGGTTCCTGGTCGCCGGCTTGAACCTCGGCAGCGTCGGGTCGTGGCTGACGTTGCTCTGGGTGCTGGTGCTCGGACTGCTTGCCACCTTGCCGCTCGGCGCCGTCTTCGGATCGTTGTTCGCCAATCCGCGTAACTTCGCCTTGATGACCTTCCCGATCATGGGCTTGATCGCGGTGTCGGGCATCTTCTATCCGATCACCTCGATGCCGGGCTGGCTGCAAGGCGCGGCCCAGGTGTTCCCGGTGTACTGGCTCGGGCTCGGCATGCGCTCGGCGCTGTTGCCGGACGCGGCGGTCGCGGTGGAGCTCGATAATTCCTGGCGGACGATGGAAACCGTGGGGGTGCTCGGCTTCTGGGCGGTCCTCGGGTTGCTCGTCGCCCCGGTGGTGCTGCGTAGGATGGCACGTCGCGAGTCCGGATCGAGCGTGGCAGAGCGCCGCGAGAAAGCGATGCAGCGTGCCTACTGAGGTCATCTACAACCGCATCGCGATGCTGCGCGCCGAGCGCGGCATCTCGCGGCGCGAGTTGGCCGAGGCCCTCGGGGTGCATTACCAGACGATCGGCTATCTGGAGCGCGGCGAATACAGCCCGAGCTTGCACCTGGCACTGCGGATCGCGGCGTACTTCGAGGTGACGGTGGAGGTCATCTTCTCGACCAACCCCTTCCCCCGCCTCGGCTCGAATGCCGAACCTGCCTGACCTGCAAGACAACTGACCGCCGTGTCCCTGCGCGCGTCGGTCTCGGCATTTCCGCGGCGAGCTGCGCACGGAGGCCGGAGATTGCGTGCGGCTGCACTCCGATAGCGGTGCTGGCCGCCGCGATGGTTCGCGGCGACCAGCTGCCCCCTGATCGGTATTGCGCCCGGCTACGACTGGCTGCCGCGCATGAGTGCGTAGGTGGAGACCGCCTCGCCCTTCTCCTCGCTCGCGGCAACGGCCTTGCGCCAGAACGCCTGTGCGGTGTGCGAGAACGTGGCGTCGACGCCGACCTCCTCGCTGGCGTCGATGATGTGCTGCGCGCCGGCGTCCATCATCTTCAGGCTCGCCAGCGACGCCCAGCCGCCCGCCTGGTTGGCGACGGAGAACTCCGCCATGAAGTAGGGGAACGCCTCGCTGGAGCGCACCGCGAACGGGACGAACTGAGCGATGTCGTGGCCCGACTTCTCGATCATCGCGGTGGCCTGATCGAAGGCGAGCAGCCACGGATGGAAGATCGTGAGCAGGCCCTGGTAGAAGATCTGCGCCAGGCCGTCATCGGCGCCGAGGTACTCCTGCGGGCTCAGCGGACGCAGCAGCTCGGCGTGTGCGTCGAAGACCTCGCGCGGCCCGCTGTAGAAGATGTACGACGCGGGATGGGTGATGTTGTCACCGGCCGACATGACGCCGCCGGAAAGGAATTCCGCACCGTGCGAGCGGACCCATTCGCCGCCCGTGCGCGCCTTCTCCGGGGAATCCGAGGACAGGTTGGCGATCACCTTGCCGTCGAGGTGATCGACCGCGGGGCCGAGCACGTCGTACATGGCGGCGTAGTGGGTGAGGCTGAGCACCGTGACGTCGTTGGCGTCCAGCGCGTCGGCGACGGTGGCCGCCCGCTTCGCGCCGAGTTCGACCATCGCATCGACCTTGTCGGTGCTGCGGTTCCATACGGTCACCTCGACGCCTGCCGCCAAGAAGGCCTTGACCATCGACTGACCCATCGGGCCGAGGCCGACGACGGAGACGGAACGGCGGGTGGTCTGTTCGGACATTGTGTGCCCCTTCGGTTCTGGATCGGTGAGTGGTTTTGATCCGGTTCGGATCGTCTCGGCGCCGGAATCCATCGTGCGTTGCCGCAGGTAGGGTCGGGAAGACCGCACGTTCAGGTGTGGTTGCTTACCTCGAGGTTCGAAATATCGTCAGAAGGGTTTGGGTAGGCATGAGCGGTGACGCAGATCACGACGTGTGCGGCATGTCGATGGCGATCGATGTCGTCGGCGGCAAGTGGAAGCTGCACCTGATGTGGGCGCTGAGCGCCAGCCCGCAACGCTTCGGTGAGGTCCGCCGCCTGCTGACCGGGGTCAGCGAGAAGGTGCTCTCGGAGAACCTGCGCCAGCTCGAGGCCAGCGGGATCGTGCACCGTGAGATCTACCCGGAGATCCCACCCCGCGTCGAATACTCCCTCACCCCGCTCGGCGAGGAACTCGCCGTCGCCCTGAAGCCGCTGGAGGATTGGGGCGACAAGCATCGCGACGAACTCCTCGGAAAGACCCTCGCCTCGGTCGTTTAGCGTCCGACCCACACGCCGAGTCCCGTTGCCCCGCGCGATCGTTGGTGGGTTTACCGGACCCACAAACCGTTCACGCGGTTCACAGACCCAAGAGGGCTTGTGAACCGTACGAAGGCTCTGTGGGTCTAGCCCTTCAGCACAGGTGGCGTGCGGCTATCCGGGCGCCGAGATCCTCGAGCAGTGGGCCCGCGTGCGCGATAGAGCGGGCCGGGTCCGGTTCGAGGTCGCTGAGGGCATAGCAGGCGGTGAAGCCTGCCGCGCTGATCTCGTCGGCGCTGAGTAGTGTGCGGCCGACCGCGGCGACGACCGGAATGCCTGCCTTGCGTGCGGCATCGCAGACACCGATCGGAGCCTTGCCGTGCAAGCTTTGCTGATCCAGCGAACCTTCGCCGGTGACAACGAGATCGGCGTCGGCCAGCAGCGTGGGGAAGTCGAGCAGCTCGAGGATCACCGCGATGCCGCTGTGCACGTGCGCGCCGAGTATCGCGAGCGCGCCGAAGCCGGTGCCGCCTGCCGCGCCTGCGCCGGGTTGGTCGGCGAGGTCCGGACCTGCGAGCCGCGCCCAGTTCGCCAGTGCCGCTTCGAGAATGTCGAGATCGGTTGGGCTCGCGCCCTTTTGCGGTGCGTAAACCGCGACGGCGCCGGTAGGGCCGAGCAACGGGTTGTCGACATCGGAGGCCACCGTGAAGGTGGTGCTGCCGATCCGTGGGTGCAACTGTGCGCGATCGAGTGTTGCGGCGTGCGCCAAAGCCGCGCCACCTGTGGATAATTCGCGACCATCGGCATTGAGGAGGCGTGCGCCCAGCGCCTGCGCCATGCCTGCGCCACCGTCGGTGGACGCGCTGCCGCCGAGCCCGAGGACGATCTCGGTGGCACCTCGATCGAGGGCGTCGGCGATCGCGACGCCGAGGCCGAAAGTGCTTGCCCCGAGTGGATCTCGGTGTCCGCCAGGCAGTTTCTCCAGCCCGACGACGGTCGCCAACTCGATCACCGCGGTGGTGCCGTGTACCGCGTACGCCGTCTCGCCGAGAACCCCGGTCGGACCAGGTGCGGTGATTGCGACCCGGGTCCACCCGGCGGCCACGAACGCGTCGACCGTTCCGTCGCCGCCGTCGGCGACCGGCACCTGCCTGACCTCCGTCGTCGGCGCGACCCGCGCGATGCCCGCCGCGAGGGCGGCCGCCACCTGCGGTGCCGTCAGCGACCCCTTGAACTTGTCCGGTGCCAGCACCACCCGGCGAACGGCCTCGCGCGTCATCCCCACATTCTCGGCCGTTTCCACGCATGTCGCATGCCGACCCGACCGCAGAACGCCGCTGACCAGCAACAACAAGAAAAGAGAGCAGTGCTCTTGACTTCGTGGTCGTCAAAGTGGAACACTAATCACAACAGAGAGCAGTGCTCACTAAGAGGAGTTAGTCATGGACCACAGCACCCGCTACATCGGCCCGGCCGGCCTGGATCCGATCATGAACCGGATCTTCAACATGCTGCCCAAACTGGGCATCAGCGTCATGGGCTCGCGGCTGCTCGCGGTGCGTGGACGCAAGAGCGGCGAGTGGCGGACCACGATGGTCAACCTGATGGTGCGCGAAGACGGCGCCCGCTTCCTGGTCGCCCCGCGCGGCCACACCCAGTGGGTGCGCAATCTGCGCGTCGCAGGCGGCGGCGAACTGCGGCTCGGTCGCAAGGCCGAGGAATTCACCGCGACCGAGATCGCCGACGCCGACAAGGTCCCGCTGCTGCGGCTGTACCTGCAGAAGTGGGGTTGGGAGGTCGGCAAGTTCTTCGAAGGCGTGACCAAGGACGCCACCGACGCGGAATTGGCCGCCATCGCACCGGGATTCCCGGTCTTTCAGATCAATTGAGCGGCATCGGGCACGGCACGAACTTTCGCGCCTGCCGGATCAGGAAGTGCGGACCAAGAATTCGACCGCGGCCGCATACCCCTGAATCCCCATCCCGGCGATCACCGCGGTCGCGATCGGCGAGATATACGAGTGATGCCGGAACTCCTCACGCGCGTGCACATTGCTGATATGCACCTCGACAATGGGAAGTTCCGGGATCACCAGCGCGTCCCGCAGCGCCACCGAGGTATGGGTGAGGCCGCCGGGATTGATCACGATGCCCGCCTCGGCACCGCGTGCCTGATGAATGCGGTCGATCAGCGCGCCTTCGGAATTGGATTGGAAGGCGACGATCTCGCGGCCGTAGCGGTGCGCGGTCTGCCTGCAGAGCTCGACGACGTCGTCGAGCGTCGCCGCCCCGTAGACCTCCGGCTGGCGCGTGCCGAGCATGTTCAGGTTCGGGCCGTTGAGGACCAGAATCGGACCGTGTGCGGACATGCCAGCAACAGTAGTCGCACCGCGCCGCCGGACCGTTGTCCTCGAGGCCTGTGGAACTGTGTTTCCGGAGGCCCCGCGGACCTTTGTTCTAGAGGCCCTGCGGATGTTCTAGAGGCCCTCCGGAGCTGTGTTCTAAAGGCCCTGCGGACCTTCCGAACGCAGGTCGTCCACCTTACGCATGGCGCCGCGCAGTTCCTCCAGCCAGGCTTCCGCATGCTTGCCCGCCAGCTTCACCGTCCAGGCCAGCGCGTCGGCGCGGGAGCGGGCCACGCCCGAGTCGACCAGGGTGTCGAGCACCTGGCGTTCCGGCTGGCGCAGCCTGGTCATGACCGGAACCGCGAGGTGGGTGAACATGATCCGCTCGCCGTCCACCGAGACGCCCCACGCGACGCTGCGTCCGTAGCGGTGCTGCGCCTCGTCGGCGATCTGCATCCGGGCCGGGCGGGTCGACTCGCGGAAGCGCGAGATGGCGCCGTCCTTGGTAGCCTGCGGAACGCTCTCGGCGGGCGTCTCCGCGTCGACCTTCGCGTCCGGATCGGCGGTGGTCTTCTCGGGCTGCGGTATCGGCAGCTCGCCGACGACAACGATCTCGTCGCGATCGATCTCGATGACCGGCGCGCCGGTGAACCAGTTGTCGGGCAACCTGCCCGCGAACCAGTCCGCCGCGTCCGAGGGATCCGGGAGGTCGGCCTGCTGCCAGCCGCCGGATCGACCGAAACCCCGTCCTCGATGTGTGTGCCTCATGAGGGGTTCACCTACTTACTGTGAAGTGTTGCTTACATTGATTACAAGATTACTTCGCATCGGCTCGGAATGGTTCCGCTCTGTGCGAACGTAGTTAGCCGGTGATTCACAGGCACGATTCACGGTTGGTTGAAGGTGCATGTGGGTACTCATTGATCCGAAACGCCGAGTAAGGCAGTAAGTGCACAACTTTGCGTGGGTCCCGGTACGGTAGCGGCGCCGGTTCGTCGCCGTAGCAGTGGACAACGATCATGATCGCTCCCCAGCGATGGGAGATTTCGGGCACAATTGAGATGCTGAGCATGGGTAACGTCCTTGCGGCGGAGGCACCGCAGACAGGTCTTTTTCAGGTACGGTGGTCTTGTTACTGGAGTGACAAGAGTGAAGAGTGGGCGACATGGATGTGTGGGGATCCCGCCGCTTTCGCGTCCGCGGCGCTATGGCACTCGCGGGGGTGGCGGCGCTTGCGATCGCGATGGGATCGTGCGGGATACACGAGAGCAAGAATGAGGCCGAGGCTGTCGTCGAGCGCTTCACCGAACTGCTTGACAAACAGGACTACACGAAGGCGTCCGAGCTGACGTCGTACCCTTCTGCGGCTTCAGCAACGCTGAAGCAAATGTTCGCGGGTCTGCAGCCGGGCAAGGTCGACTACCGCAAGACCCAGTTCATCGGCCTCGATTCCGACGCGGCGATCTTCAGCATGGACGCCGACTGGACCTTCGGTGACCGGAAGAACTGGAACTACAGCCTCCAAGGCAACGTGCGCAAGCTCGCCATCGGCTGGCGGATCTCCTGGGATCCGGCCATCGTCATGCCGCAGCTCGACCACAACCGCACCGTCCGCCTGGTGCGGACCCAGCCGTCGCCCGCCCCACGGGTCAACGACATCGCGGGCCAGCCGTTGATGACCGAGCAGACCATCAACGTGATCAAGCTCGACCCCTCGAAAATGCCGGACCCCGTCGGCTCGACCAACGCGCTGGCCAAGGCCATCGAGCCGGTCGCGCCGCTGATCACCGGACCGTCGCTGATGCAGCAGGTCGCCACCTCGCAGGGCAAGCCGGTCATCGCGGTGAACCTGCGCCAATCCGACTTCGAGCTGCTGGAAAAGGACATGGCGCCGATCCAAGGCGTGGTTATGGAGAAACAGCCCCGGCTGATCTCCGCCGACCGCAGGGTCTGGTCGCCCATGCTGGACGCGCTGCGCAAGGTGCAGCAGGAAAGCCAGGACCAGCACGCGGGCTGGGGTGTGCAGCTGTTCGAGCAGGACGGGCGGTTCGTCAGCCAGCTCGCGGGCGAGCAGGGTCCACCGGGCCCCGACATCGCGGGCACCATGGATCAACGCCTGCAGCGCGCCGCCGAGGACGCGGTCGTCAGCTCGGCGACGCCGTCCTCGATCGTGGCGATTCAGCCGTCCAGCGGCGCGGTCGTCGCGGTCGCACAGAACAGCCAGGCCAGTGAGCACGGACCGGTCGCGTTCACCGGGCTCTATCCGGTCGGCGGCAATATCGAGCTGTTCCGCGCGATCGCGGCCGTCAACAAGAACAAGGCGCCGCACGACGTTTCGGTGCAGGAGGCGGCCGAGGCCGCGACCGCGCTCGGCGTCGGCATCGACTTCAAGGTTCCCGGACTGGACGAGGTGACCGGGCGGCTTGCCGTGGCAGGTCGCGGCGCCGAACAGGTCCGGCAGGGCGGCGGGTCGGATGCGGTGCTGGCCAGCCCCTTCGGGATGGCGATCGCCGCCGCCGCGATCGCGCGCGGTGAGGTGCCGCCGCCACTGATCGAGGTCGCACGGCCGAGCACAACGGACGCGCAGCTTGCCCCGCTCTCGCCCGCGATCAGCGATCGGCTGCACGGCATGCTGCGCGACGCGACCAACGCTCCGGAATTCGCGAGCCTGCGGATGTACCGCGACGTCACCGGGTTCAGCGCGACCGCAGGCCGGGACGGCTGGCTGATCGCGATCATGGGTGACCTCGCCTTCGCCGTCCACATCAACGACGTGGACAGCGGCGACGCCACCGCGCGGATGGCGGCGCGGATGCTGCAGTCGCTGGCGACGCCGGAGCCGACCGGCCAGCCGTAGTCAGTGCCCTAGTTCAACGCCTTGATCGCCGCACGCCAGCCGAGCAGGAACAGCGCGAGGACGGCGCCGGCGACCAGGATGAAACTGGCTGCCGTGCCCTGACCGCTGACGACGCGTAACAGCATGCCGCCGCAGAGCGTGCCGAGCCAAACCAGAATTCCGGTGGGCCACAAGGCGGTTCCGTCGAACCGCGCGTCCCGCCCCGCATCGCCGAACACCCTGCTCGCCGCGGCCACCGCGACCAGCCAGCCGATCGCGAGGCCGATCGCGAACGGCCATAGCGTGTGCAGTAGTCCGGCGACCACCGATTCGTCGTGGCTGCGCCTGCCGATCGCACAGAACAGGATCACCAGCAGCGCATCGACAACCAACGGCACCAGTTTCTTCACGCGGCCAGAGTAATGGGCGCAGTACCAAGACATGTGAAGCGCGACCGTTCGTCCACAACTCGACCACCACGCGCGAGGCTATCGAGCGCGAACCACGCCGCGGCCACGCGGCCTAAAACCTGCGCTGGGAGAATTCCTTCTCGAACTCGGCGTCGTCGGCTTGCGGTGTGCGGAACAGGAACAGGAAGACGATCCAGCCGACGATCGCCACCAGGATGAAGCTCACCAGCCGGTAGACGAACGCCGCGGCGACCGCCTGCGCGGCGGGCAGCCCGGCGGCCGCGGTGAGGCTGTAGATGAGTGTCGCGTCGACGTAGACGATCCCGCCCGGCGCGAACGGGATCGAGCCGACGGCCTTGCCGATCGCGAAGGCGAGCAGCAGCCCGGCCAGCCGTGGTTCCGCGCCGACGGCGTAGCAGGCCGCACCGAGGCAGGCGACGTCGGCGAACCGATGCACCAGCGCCCACACCGCGACCCAGGCGCCGTCGCGCTTGCCGAGATCCACCGACTCGAGCTGTGCGAGCACGTCACCGATCTTGTTGGCGCCCTGGTCGGCCGGGCGCTTGCGCAGCCGGTTGACCAGGCCGAGCGCCTTGCGCAGCAGTGCCTCTAGCGAGCCGGGGTTGCGCGAGACGTAGTTGCCTGCCCACACCAGGGCGATCACCCCGACCACCGACAGGATCAGCTTGAACGGCCCGACGCTCCCGCCGGACAGCAGCGTGCCGCTGACGCCGAGCAGCGCAAGCCCGGCCGCGGCGACCACGCCGGAGAACACTAGCTGCCAGGAGGCGACGATCGGGCTCGCGCCGAAGCGCCTGGTCTGCCGATAGGTGAAGGCGGTGGAAAACACCTGGCCCGCAGGCAAACTGACGGACATGGCGGTGGCGCCGTAGACCACGGCGACGGATTTGCGCTGACTCACCTCGACGCCGCCCGCGTGCAGCAGTTGTTTCTGCACCCGCCCGAATCCGCTCATCGACAATGCCTGCAGCCAAATGCAGGCGGCGACCCACCCCCAATGAATGTCGCTGAGTTTGCGCCACGATTCGTGTAGTCGTGGCCAGAGATAGATCCCCTCACCGATCAGCAATGCCAGCAGGGCGGCGCCTAGCAGCCATTTCACCCACCAGAATTTGCCACGGCGGGGTTCGGCCGTGGGCGGCGGCGGTTCCCCTGCCAGTTCCCCGTTGGCCGTCACCCGGTCAGCCTAACGAACGCACCGTTTCGGCGTCTGGAACGTCGAGCGCGTCGACGTGGTCTCGCGGCCAGGCCAGCAGAGTTTTTCGGCGCCGTCCGCGCAGCTGTACCTCGTCGCCGGTTTCCCACTTGTCTTGCTCGCTTTCCTCGGCGAAATACAGCGCGCTTCCCGAGGCCAAGGTACGGCCGGGTTGGTCTTTGGCGAGCTCGGTCAGCCTGGATGCCTCATTGACCGGATCCCCGATCACCGTGTATTCGAAACGATTTGCCGCACCGATATTTCCGGCGACGGCAAGTCCTGCCGAGACGCCGATACCGATATCGAGGCCGGGCACTTCTCTGAGCACCTCGCGCAGTTCGCGGGCGGCGGCCAGCGCGGCGGTCGGCGCGTCGGGGCGGTCGAGCGGTGCGCCGAAGATGGCCAGCGCGGCGTCGCCGACGAACTTGTTGACGAAGCCGTTGTGCCGGTCGATGACGTCGACGACGATCCGGAAGAACTCGTTGAGCAGGCTCACCACCTCGGTGGGCGGGCGCTCGGCGGCCGTCGCGGTGGAACCGACCATGTCGACGAACAGCACCGCGACGAACCGGGTTTCGCCGCCGAGCTCGGTGCCGTAGTCGAGGGCGCGCTGCGCGACTTCCTCGCCGACGTGCTGACCGAACAGCTCCTGCAGCTGGCGCCGCTTGGCGGCCTCTTCCATCATCCGGTTGAAGCCGACCTGCAGCAGGCCGATCTCGCTGCCGTCGAACACCTCGACCTGGACGTCGCGCGCGCCCTCCTGCACCCGGTCGATGGCCTGGCTGAGCTGGCGCACCGGGTCGGAGATGCTGGATCCGGTCAACATGGACAGCGCCAGCGCCTGCAGGATCACCACGCCGCAGAGCAGCAGGATCGAGATGGCCAGCGACTGGGCGGAGAACTTCACTTCCGACGAGATCTGGGTGATGCAGAGCAGCACGATGGCGATGGTGGGGGCGAAAGTGCCCATGCCCCAGGTCATCGCCATCCGCGTGCCGACGCCGGGCGTCAGGGTGTGATCGAAGGTGCCCGCGGTCAGCGCCTCGGCGGCGACCGGGCGCAGGATGCGCTCGCCGAGCATGTAGGTGAAGCCGAACACAATGGTCGCGGCCATGCATTCGGTGACGATCACCGCGCCGGCCAGCTTGGGTTCGTCGGAGATGATCAGGGCCGCGAGGATGGCGCCGCCGATCATCCACAGCGCCAGATGCAGGATCGCCTGGCGCAGCGGCGCATGCAGCGCGGCCATCTGTTCCTGGCGGCTCGGCGGCCCGCCGCGCATCTGCCAGCGCATCACCGGGCGCAGCATCAAGGCCGACGCGCCGACGCTGAGCAGGCCGCCGGTCACGAAGACCAGCGCGGGGATCACCAGGCCGGTGCCCCTGGCGCCGTGTTCGGCGCCTTCGGGGACAGGCAGCCCGTACTGGATGAACGCCCACACCAGCACCGCGCCGAAGGCATTGGCCAACAGCATCGAGGCCAGGTACAGCGGCCAGCGCGTTCGCATGGTCTGTTTGACCGCTTCCAAGGGCGCTGACACAACCAACAATCTAGCGTTTCGGTCATGTGAGCATGTTCTCGGCGCAGCTGAGCCGGTTAGGCTCAGCCAGGTGACGGACCCTAAGCCAAGCTCATCGCGGAAAGCCTCCCTGACGCGGCCCGCCGCGGACTCGGTGCACCCGATCGTCCGAGTGTCGGCGGAATGGGGCTGGCGGCTGCTCATCCTGTTCGCGGTGACGCTCGCGCTCGCCGCGATCGTGCAGAAGCTCGCGACCGTGATCATTCCGATGGCCATCGCGTTGCTCGCGGCCGCGTTGCTCGCGCCGCTGGTGGACTGGCTGCAGCGACTAGGGGTGCCGCGCTCGGTGGGGGTGTTCGTCGCGCTGATCGGCTCGCTCGGGCTGGTCGCGGGGGTGATGACCTTTGTGGTCGAGCAGTTCGTCGCCGGCGTGCCGCAGCTGTCGAACGAGTTCACCAACAGCATTCACAAGATTCAGGATTGGCTGATCACCGGCCCGCCGCACCTGAGCAACGAGCAGATCGGCAATGTGGGCGACCAGATCGTCAAGACGATCCAGTCCAATCAGGACCGGCTCACCAGCGGCGCGCTGACCACAGCGACGGTGATCTTCGAGCTGTTGACCGGCATCTTCCTGACCTTGTTCATCCTCATCTTCTTCCTCTACGGCGGCTACCAGATCTGGCACTTCGTCACCAGGATCGTGCCGACCCCGCAGCGCGAACGGGTGCGCACGGCCGGACAGCTCGGCTTCGGGACGCTGGTCGGGTTCGTGCGAGCGACCGTGGTCGTCGCGGCGGTGGACGCCATCGGCATCGGCGCCGGGCTCGGCATTCTCGGTGTCCCGCTGGCACTTCCGCTGGCGTCGCTGGTGTTCCTCGGCGCGTTCATCCCGATCATCGGCGCTTTCGTCGCCGGGTTCGTCGCGGTGTTCATCGCGCTGGTGACCAAGGGCCTGATCACCTCGCTGATCGTGCTCGGCATCATCATCGCGGTCATGCAGCTGGAAGGGCATGTGCTGCAACCGTTGCTGCTCGGTCGGGCGGTGAGCATCCATCCGCTCGCGGTGGTGCTGGCGATCACGGCGGGCGTCGTGCTCGGCGGGATCGCGGGCGGTCTGCTCGCGGTGCCGTTCGTCGCGGTGATGAACACAGCCATTCGATCACTGCTCGCGGAAAGCCCGGAGGAGTTGTTCGAGGAACTACAGACCGGCGAGAGCGAGGTCGAGCCGGACGAACCCGATCCTGGCCGCTTCGATGTGCCGACGACGCTGGCGAAGGCCGCGGCCGAGACACCGGAGGGGCGGGCGGGCGAGGCCGGATCCGATGACGGCGTCCTGAAGGACTGAATTCGATGCAGGCACGCAAGGCTGAGCCGCGTCCCTCCGACGTGGCGACCACGCCGCTGTGGCGGGCCGTGCAGGCGTTGCGGCTGGTGACGCTGCTCTACGCGGTCGGACAGCAGTTCGCGTCCGCGCCGTACTACCAGAACCAGCGGTTGAGCTGGGTGTTGATCGCGTTGATGGCGGTGTGGTCCGGTGCGTCGGCAATCATGTTGTCGCAGTGGCGAGTTCCCGACGTGCGGCGGTTGCGGGCCTGGGTGGTATTCGGTGACCACGTCGTTGTCATCGCGTTGATGGCCGCGACCAGGCTGGTCGCCGACTACGACTGGTATCACGGGCATCAGACGCTGCCGACCACGTTGTGGGCCGCGAACGCGGTGATCGGGGCGGCGATCCTGCTCGGGCCGATCGCGGGGGTGTGCTCGGGCGGGCTGATCGCGGCGGTGGCGCTGACCGTGCGGGATCAGTGGGGGCAGGACGTGTGGACCGATGCGACCGTTCCGGTGCTCGTCTCGGTCGGCCTCGCGCTCGGGTTGGCCGCGAGCACCGCGCGGCGAGCACAGGATCAGCTCGAACGCGCGGTGCGCTTGACCGCGGCCGCCGAAGAGCGGGAACGACTTTCCCGTGAGGTGCACGACGGCGTGCTGCAGGTGCTCAGCTACATCAAACGGCGTGGCACCGAGATCGGCGGCCCGACCGAGGAATTGGCGCAGCGAGCCGCCGAACAGGAAGTGGCGCTGCGCGTTCTGCTCTCCGAGCAGGGCGATCGTGGCGATTCCGGCGGGGCCGAGGTCGATCTGCGGCCGTTGCTGACGGTGCATGCGAAGCCGACGGTGTTCGTCTCGACGCCGGGTAGTCCGGTGCTGGTCGGGCGTTGGGCCGGGTCGGAGATCGCCGCCGCGGTGGCGACGGCGCTGTCGAATGTCGAGCTGCATGCCGGGCCCGACGCGAAAGCCTATGTGCTGCTGGAGGACACCGGGGACGAGCTGGTGATCAGCGTGCGCGACGACGGGGTGGGGATACCGGCAGGCCGGCTCGCGGAGGCGGAAGCCGAAGGGCGGCTCGGTGTTTCCCGGTCGATTGTCGGGCGGATCGGCTCGCTCGGCGGCACCGCGGATCTGCTGACCGAGGTCGATGGCGGGGTCGGTTTCGGCACCGAATGGGAATTCCGGGTACCACGACCATGACGGGTACGAGGCGAGGACACCCGAAGCAGAGCAAGGAGGTGCGCTGTGGCCGATGATGCTGTGGCTCAATCCATTTCCGTGATGGTGGTGGACGATCACCCGATGTGGCGGGACGGAGTCTCCCGCGATCTCGCGGAGGCGGGCTTCGAGGTGGTCGCCACCGCCGACGGGGTCGGCGCAGCGGGCAGGCGGGCGGCCGCGGTGCGGCCTGCGGTGGTGCTGATGGACATGCAGCTGCCCGACGGCAACGGCGCGCAGGCCACCGCCGAGGTACTGCGGGTTTCCCCGGAGAGCCGGGTGCTCGTGCTGTCCGCATCGGCGGAGCGTGAGGACGTGCTCGACGCGATCAAGGCCGGTGCCTCGGGTTACCTGGTGAAAAGTGCGTCGGTGCTCGAGCTCATCGAGGCGGTGCGAGCGACCGCCGCCGGGCAGCCGGTGTTCACGCCGGGGCTGGCCGGGCTGGTGCTCGGCGAGTACCGGCGGATGGCGACGGCGCCCGTCGCGCCCGACGAGCCGCACCGGCCCGCGCTCACCGACCGGGAGACCGAGGTGCTGCGGATGGTGGCGAAAGGGTTGTCCGCCAAGCAGATCGCGTCGCGGCTCGGGCTGAGCCATCGGACCGTGGAGAACCACGTGCAGGCGACGTTGCGCAAGCTGCAGCTCGCCAACCGGGTCGAGCTCACCCGGTGGGCGATCGAGCAAGGCCTCGAGTAAAGGGCCGCGGACAGTGCCCACCTCGAGGCGTAGTGGGGAATCGGGGATCGCCCTGATACCCGCGCGGCCACCGGATCGGTAATCTCGAAACCATGGGCGGACCCGAATCGGCTTCCAATGGTGTCGGCTCCGGCGACGCGGTAGGCGAGCGAGACCTACGCGTGTCCGATGTCGAGCGCGAACATGTCGGCCAGCTGCTGCAGCGGGCCGTCGGCCTCGGCATGCTCTCCCTCGGTGAGTTCACCGAGCGGATGGACACCGCGCTGGCCGCGAAGACCCGCGGCGAGTTGAACTCCGTGCTGATCGATCTGCCCGGCGTGCGGTTGGTCGGGCAGCCCGCGGCGCCGCCGACAACCTTCGTGAACACCGCGCCGTCGATGGTGAAGCACCCACGCCCGGTGCCGCCGATCGCCGCGGCCAACACCGCGGGTGGGGTGATCCGCGCGCGGATGTCGGGGGTGAACCGGCGCGGCCCATGGCAGGTCGCGCCGTCGCTGCAGCTCAACAATTGGCTCTCGGGCGTGACCCTGGATTTCACCGAGGCCATCATGTCGACGCAGGTGGTCGAGGTGATCGTCGACGACTACTGCAGTTCGCTCACCTTGATCGTGCCGAAGGAGGCGACCGTCGATCTCAACGAGGTCGATCTGATCGGCTCCAGCATCAACAACAAGGTCCGCACCGGCCCTCCGATCGGTCCACTGCACCTGGTCGTCCGCGGCCGTGTCCGCTTCGGCTCGATCACCGCCAAGCACACCTTCCTGTCGCACTGGCGCCGGATGATGGGCTAGCGCGTTCCTACGGAATTCGTGACCTAGGTGTTGACGCCGAGGCGACGGGCGAACGCGCGCAAGGGGACTCGACGATCGTGGTCGAGGAGCTCGGAGACTATGTGGCGGGGCAGGGACTGATACTTGAGCCAGTCTGGGCCGCCGACGCGTTCGGCGGTCAGCAAGGTGTCGAGTGCACGCTGGTGCTGGCCGGTGCGGGTCAGCGCGACAGCGGTGTCGGTGAGGTGGCGGGCTCGCGACGACTGCGGGAGGCCGCTGTTGGCAGGCATGTCCTTCGCGGCCGCCAACGCCTCGGGGTAGCGCTCCGAGGACACGTTCACGTCGACCGTCTGCATGACGACTTGGGAAGGGCCGAAATAGGTTTCGTAATCGCGCCGGTCGATGCCGATGCGCAGCGCGACCTCGCTCGCGGCATCGACAAGTGCCAGCGCGTCCGGCACCCGCTGGGCTCGGCCCGCGGCCGTCGCGCCCTGCAGCACCAGCGATCCGTAGGCAGACAGCTGCGCCTGGCTGACCTCGCCTGCGGGTTCAAGATCCGCCGCAGCGCGCAACGCCACCCCGCGCGATTCCTCGTAGCGGCCCTGCACCAGCAACTGCCAGGCGACCGAGCCGCGGATGGTGCCGAGCAGCAGCGGGTCGTTGCCCGCCTGCGCCGCCGCCAGCGCCTGGCGGATCGCGAGGAAGGCCGGATCGGTCTGCCCGAGATGCACCAGGGTGCAGCCGGTGACCCAATACATCCTGGCGAGTAGCTCGTTCGCGGGCGCGACCGAACCGTTGCGGGCGGCGTGCACGGTGGCGCGCAGCTGGGTGATGCCGAGCGGCAGGATCGAGGTGAGCAGTTCGTAGCGGCCGACCCAGTAGGCGCCCCACGCGTAGTCGACCGCGCGGCGGCCGTCGTCGAGGGTGACCGCCGCGTCCTCGTTGGTCTCGCCGAGCAGATCGTCGACCGGGGTGAGTGCGCGTCGGATGGCGACGATGCCGGAATCCGGGTCGGTGGACGGGACGCCCGCGCGTTTACCGACGAGATCGGCGATGTCCACATCCAGTGCGCGGGCCAGCTTCTGCAGGCTGGCGATCGAGGCGGTCTGGCGGCCGCCCTGCTCGAGTTTGCGCACTAAATCGACGCTGACCCCGGCCTGATCTGCGAGTTGCCGCTGGGTGAGCGTCTTGCCGCGGAACATTCGGATGCGAACGCCGATCGACGAATCGTCCATGGACCCAATTCCTTTGTTAAATCTGGGTTTCAGGGTACGACGCTAAGTCATCGCACTCGCGCAAAGTGGGACATTACGTACGACTCGTTGACTGCTGGATGGAATACCGTTGCCTTTCTGCAACTTTCATAACAAAGGGCGGCGGCAAATGAACATCGTGCCGAACACCACCGCGCAGGCCGGGGGCGCTGATCGCGTGCCTGGCCCCGAGCGCTGTCCCACATCCCTCGAAATCGCAGCTTTTCTCCGTCATCGCTACGGTCTTCCGGTCCAGCTGATCGCAGGCAGGCCGATGGTCACCACCGGCTCCGTCCTCGGCGCCATCGTGATGCCGCCCGAACTAGGGCGCAAAGTTCTCGCCACGCTGGACCGCACGCACCCCGCACCGGTGATCGTCGAACCGGAGGAGTCCAGCTGGACTTTCCTGGTCACCCCGCCGATTCCGGCCCGCCCCGTCGAGTTGGCGGTACGGCGCTGTCTCGCCGGACACCAGGTCACCGTCGTCCCCGGCGGCCACCACATCATGCTGCCGACCACCGACGCCACTCCCGGCTGGCAGTGGGCGGGGGAACCCGCACCCGGTGCGTTACGGATGCCGCCGCGCGCAGCCGTGATCACCGCGGTGCATCAGGTGACCACCCAGCAGGCCGTCACCCGCTGAAGATCGCCCGCTGAACATCGGCCGCACCCGAACTGTTCGGGTGCGGCCCTGGCTGCCTGGAATCAGGTAGAACTTGCTTGCCTACCAGGGGTTACTACTCATGTTTCTCCGGTGCCGGAGATTCAGCATGGGGTTATGACCACGTCTATCGATCCGGCGCTGATTTCGCGCCTCTCGGGGGAATTCACTGCGTTGGGGACGCAGATGGGTGTGCTCGGGCGCGACCTGGAATTGTTGCGCGCCCAGGTCGTCGGGGGATCAGCTGCGGCACAGGAGGTTTCGTCGGAAACCGGTGCCGCGCCCGTCGCCACCGGATCGCCGGAGGGGCCGCGGGTCTCCTCGTCGCAGACTCCGCAGCCTGCTCCCGCTCCTCCGTTGCCGGGTGCAGTGAATCCGCAGGGAGGTTCTTCGGTGCCGCCCCAGGGTGCGCCGATCCCGCAGGCTCCGGCTCCGGCTCAGTGGCCGACACCCGTTGCGGCTCCCGTCGGCTCGGTACCGCCTGCACCGCATTACGTGCCCAGGTATGCCCCGGCCGGAGCTGCTGGGTGGGGTGCGCCTGGGGTTCCGATGCCACCGGGCGCGCAGCCGCCGATGCCGCCGCGCGGGATGGCGCCGATGGCGCCCGGAATGCGCCCGCCCGTTCCGCCGCGAGGCAAACCGCCTGTCCCGCATGCACCTTGGTGGCAGCGCGACGGAGTGATCAGCCGGGTGCTTGCGATCGCGGGTGTGGCCGTCACGCTGATCGGCGTGGTCATGCTGCTTGTGCTCGCCGCACAGGCTGGCTTCTTCGGGCCGGTGCCCCGGGTCGTCGCGGGTGCGCTGTTCTCGGCGGGCCTGGTGGCCGCGGGCATTCGGGTGTTCGGCAGGACCGGTGGCCGCGTCGGCGGTATCGCGTTGGCGGCCACCGGCATCGCGGGCGCCTACCTGGATGTTGTTGCGGTGACCGCGATCTACCACTGGCTGCACCCGGTGCTCGGGTTCGCGGCCGGGCTCGGCGTCGCGGCCGGTGGTGTCTCGTTGGCGGTGCAGTGGCGTTCGCAGCCGTTGGCCGTGCTCGTCGTCGTCGGCGCGGCGGTGCTTTCGCCGGTGCTGACCACGGAACTGGTGCTGCTCGCGTTCCTGATTGTGCTGCAGTTGGCGTGCACGCCAGTCCAATTGGTGCGTGACTGGCCGTTCCTGCACGTGGTGCGGACACTGCCCGCGGTGCTGGCCACCTTCCTCTTCGTCGCCGGCGCCATCTTCGATATCTCGTCCGGCAGTGCGCGCGCCTCGCTGCTCGGCGCCGCCGCGGCGGTGGCAGCGGTCGGCCTGGTCGGTACGGTCCTCATCGTCCGCCACCGACCCGCCGACGTGACCGCTTCGCTGATGCTCGCGGTGGCCACGGTGCCGATGTTGGCCGCCCCGGGGATGTTCGACCACGACCGGGCTGTCGCGTCGCTGATCGCCGGTGTCTTCGCGGCGGTGCTGCTCGGTGTGGCAGCGACCGCGCTGATCCCCAAAATTGCCGCGGTAGTGAAGATTCCGGGACACACCGCGATTGTCACCGCCGTCGCAGGCTCGATCGCCCTGCTCGAAGTCTGTGTCGCCGTGACCGATCCGCGCTCCCTGCCGATCGCATGGTTCCTCGTCGCACTCGCGTATCTCGGCGTCGCCGGACAACGACGCTCCGGTTTCTCCGCAGGCATCGGTGCGGCCTTCGCGGTGCTCGGCGCCTTTGCTTTCCTGAACGTCGCCAGCCCGGAAGTCCTGGCTTCCCAGCACTATTCGGAGGACAACCTGGGCGTCGCGACGGTACTCGGCGCGACGCTGGCGCTCGCGGTGGTCGCCGTCGCCATCTGGTGCGCCCGCCGTCTGCCCGCCATGCACGCCACCGCTGAACTGCAGTGGATCGCCGCCAGCCTGGCCGGCCTGTACGCCGTGACCGCCGCGACGGTCGCGATCGGGGTCGCCACCGGCGCCGCCGACGGCTTCCTGATCGGCCACAGCGCCGCCACCATCCTGTGGATGGTCGCAGCCACCGCATCCCTGTTCTACGGCCTGCGCAATCTCGCCAAGCCGACCAACGTTCCCAAACTCGCCCTCGCCTCGGGCCTGTTGGTCACCGCGGCGGCCTTGGCCAAACTGTTCCTCTTCGACCTGGCCACCCTCGACGGTCTCGTCCGAGTAGCCGCCTTCCTCGCCGTCGGCGTCCTCCTCCTCGTCGTAGGCACCCGCTACGCCCGCGCCTTCGCCGAAGCGGGCGCCAAATCCTCCCCCAACCCGCCGGCCTGAAATTGGTACAACAAGTCGTACGACTTAGCTGTACGCTATGTCGTACGACAACCAGGAGGACCGCATGCAGGCACTGCCGATCTCGAACGTCCGCCAAGACCTATTCGGCCTGGTGAAGAAGGTCAACGACAACCATGACCCGGTCACGGTCGTGACCAAGACCGGCGACAATGCGGTCCTGGTGGCCGAGTCGGATTGGAGCGCCATCATGGAAACGCTCTACGTCCTCCAGACGCACGGCGGCGCACAGCTGCTGGCCTCGGTCCAGGACGCGCGCGTTGGCCGCACCGAAGCCCGCGCCCTCCTCGACCCGGACGCCGACGGCGCCGACGAGGAGACCGCTTCCCGGCGGCGGCACGATGTGACCTGGCTGGACTACGACCTGCCCTCCGGCAGAAAAACGAAGCACTACGTGGTCGCCCCGGCCGAGATGCTCGCGGCGATCGCCGAGAAGGTCTACGGCGACGACGCAACCGACACCCGCCCGGACAACCGCTTCCAGCGTTTCGCAGCGGAGCTGCAGGCCAAGGGAATCGACGCATCCGACGTCGAAAAGTTCGTCGCCCTCTGGAAGTCGATCGCGCGCGACGACACCGCGGCCACCTGGTTCGACACCCGCCGAACGACAGCGTGACGCCATGACCGACCGAAAGCTGACCTTCACCGACCATGGGTGGCGTAGTTACTCAGCGTGGTTGTCCCGGGATCGCGCGGTGCTGAAGGCTGCCAACAGACTGATCAAAGCTGTACTTGCTGAGCCGTTTACGGGGATAGGTAAACCGGAGCCGCTTCGCCACCACCTCACGGGGCATTGGTCGCGCCGGATTACGCATGAACATCGGTTGATTTATTACGTGACCGATACTGAGATCGCGATAGTTCAGGTAGGAACCCATTACGAGGACTAGGCGACTCAAGGCTTTTGATATTGAAGCTCTCGAAACGAGAGCACAGCCAAGTAACCCGGCTGGGGCAAGAGAATGCGTGATCGACTGCGGAGGTCAGCCGGGTACGGCAGGCGACGCAACCACGCTACTCCAGTGCAAACCCTTGGCTGCCGCATTCGTCAGGAGACCGTATACCCGAAGGAGCTCTGCCTTCGCCAAGCCCAAAGCGGCACGGACACAGCCCAACCCGACCCGTGGGGCGCGGCCTCGGACGGGCGCGGCCTTGGGGCGGGCGCGGCTTTGGACGCGCGCGGCTTTGGGCTGGTGCGGGTTTCGTAGAGCGTGTTGCGTTTGGGGTGGTGGTTTATCCGCGGGTTGAACGGTCTCCTGGCGAGTGGGACGGTCCCGGGGTTTGCACTGGATAGCGTGGTGGCGTCGTGTGCCGTACCCGGCTGACCTTCCGCTGTCAGTCACGGGTTCTCTTGTCCCAGCCGGGTTGCTTGGCTGTGGTCCGGTTCAAAGATCTTTTCCAGGAAGTGATCTTGGAAATGTTGACGGGAGTTCAATGGTGGGCGTCTCGGTGCGTATTGCCACCATATGACTCCCGTCGATGAAGTTGATCAACCATTTGACTCCCGTCGATGGGGCAACAACCGCTTCTCTCCCGTCGATGCGAGGCTCGCGGCCTCAGCGGGGGTTCCGACGTGAGAGTTGGTGCAGCCATGTCCCGTTCGCGCGGGTGGTGGTTCGCGGACGGGACATGGTGGAGGCATTTACGGCGTGTCGGCTCCACCAGGTCCCACTCGTGGAGTGGTGGCTTATCGAGTGGGACCTGACTGAGGATTTGTCGCGTCGCCAACACCAGGTCAACTTGTGCGGGAGTGACTCGCTTCTCCTAGAGGAGTCGGGGCCAGGCGTGCCAGCATTGGGTGCAGTCGGGGGGCGCGGCAGTGCATCCAGCCGTCGCAGGTTTGGTCGGGTTCCCAGATCGTGTGGTCTGCGATGGGGTGCGGGCATTGCGTGCAGACTGCGGGGGCGGTCCATGGTTTGGTGGGGGTGTTCATGGGTGTTGCTCGGTGGGCTCGGGGGCTGGGGTGTCGGTGTGGGTGGGGTGGCGGCGCGTGGCGTAGAAGTCGCGGGCGATGAGGAACAGCGCGGCGGCGGACCAGACTACGGCGTAGACAACGGCGCGGGTCGAGCTCCAGTTTGCGGCGAGTAGGCCGATGGCTACGGCGGCGAGGACGCCGAGAACCAGCATGGTGTTCTTGTAAGTCCCCATCGGGGGATCATTGCATGGTCTCGATGCGAGGGGTGTTCGAGACGGTGTAGACGCGTCTCGCTGGGCAGCGGGCCCGTTGGACGGACTACTCGCGGTCGCGGCGGCGGAGGAGTTCGTTGACGCTGACGGTGCGGCCGTCGCCGCCGCTGTGGCGTCCCTCGTCGGGCTTGCCTGCGCGGCGGGAGGAGCGGAGTTCGGCCATCCAGTTTTCGATGCTGTTGCGGTTCGGTTCGCCCTCGTCGCTGTCGGTGGAATCGGCGGGCGACGGGTCCGGTGCGGCATGGTGGGTGGGCTGGTCGGCGGGGACCTGGTCCGGTGGGGTGAATTCGGTGTAGGTCGGTGCCGGAGTCGGGTCGGCGACGCCGAAGGGAGCCACGGACGGCGTGGGTTGGGTCGGCTCGAACTTGGCCTCGGGGCGTCTGGTCGGGTCGAAAGCGACCGCCGGAGGGGCGGGTTGCGGCGCGCTGGGAGCAGCGGCGGGCGGCTCGAAGGTTCCCGCGAGCGGCTCGAAGGGGCGCGGTTGGAAGCCGCCTGCGATCGGTTCGAAGGGCCGTGCCGCTGGCGGTTCGAACGCTCCCGCAGGCGGTTCGAAGGCACCTGCAGGTGACTCGAACGCCGTTGCGGGCGGCTCGGCGAACGCCTCGAAGGGGGCGCCCGACGACAAGTCGGTATGCGCGGGCGGGGTCGGCCGTGGCCCGGTCGGGTCGTGCGGGGTCGCCGAGAACGGGCGCGGTGCAGACGATTCCGTCGGCGTTGGCCGTGGCCCGGTGGGGTCGTGCGGGGTCGCGGAGAACGGGCGCGGTGCAGACGATTCTGCGGGCGTTGGCCGCGGTCCGGTGGGGTCGTGCGGGATTGCCGGGAACGGGCGCGGTGCAGACGATTCTGCGGGCGTTGGCCGCGGTCCGGTGGGGTCGTGTGGGGTCGCTGAAAACGGCCGCGGTGCAGGCGGTTCCGTCGGCGTTGGCCGCGGTCCGGTGGGGTCGTGCGGGGTCGCCGGGAACGACGGCCGCTGCATGCCCGGGTCCGACACGAAACTCGAAGGCGGCGTTGGCCGTTGGCGAGTCGGGTCGAGCGGGGCTGGTGCCGGGGTGGTCGGCGCTTTGGGGGCCTTCGGCACCTTCTTGAGGTGCTTGGTCGGCGCTTCGGCCTCGATTTCCTCGACGGTGCGCGGGCGCCGCGGCTTGCGTGGGCGGTTGGCGTCGGCGATCGCGGGGATCTGCATGGTGACCGGATCGGTGATCGGGGTGGTCTTGACCAGGTCGACGAGTTCGCCGCCGCCGGGGCGTTCGTCGTCGAGGATGGGTTCGCCGAGGCCGATCTTCTCCTGGATCTTCTTCATCCAGGCGGGTGCCCACCAGCAGTCGTCGCCGAGCAGCTTCATGGTGGCAGGCACCAGCAGCATGCGCAGGATGGTGGCGTCGATGAACAGCGCGGCGATCATGCCGTACGCGAGGTACTGCATCATCACCAGGTCGGAGAAGGCGAAGGCGCCGGTGACGACGAGCAGGATGAGCGCGGCGGCGGTGATGATGCGCCCGGTCTGCGCGGTGCCGATCCGAACGGCCTCGGTGGTCGAGGCACCCTGGGTGCGCGCTTCGACCATGCGCGACAACAGGAATACCTCGTAGTCGGTCGACAGACCGTAGATGACGGCGATGATCAGCACCAGCACCGGCGACATGATCGGCTGCGGGGTGAAGTTCAACGTCTGCGCGGCATGCCCGTCGACGAAGATCCAGGTGAGGATGCCGAGCGTCGACCCGAGTCCGAGCGCGCTCATCAGCGCGGCCTTGATCGGTAGCACCAGCGAGCCGAACGTCAGGAACATCAGCAGCGTGGTGACGAACAGGACCAGCGCGATCATCCACGGCATCCGGTCGAGCAACGCGTCGATGCTGTCTTTCTGGATGACGGGCTGCCCGCCGACGTACATGGTGACGCCGTCGGGGATGTCGACCGAGCGCAGATAGTCGATGGTCGGGTCGGCGTCTTCCGAATCCGCCAGTGTCGCACTCGTTCTGAAGACGGTGGGGTCGTTGGTCGATCGCGACGGCACCTCGAAGCTGCCCGCGAGGCCCGGCGCGTTGTTGGCCTCTTTCCACACCTTGCCGACGTCGTTGCTGTTCTCCGCGACGAACACCAACTGGATGGGGTCGGACTTGCGCAGCGGGAAGATGGAGTCGAATTTGGCCTGTGCCAGGCGAGTCGAGTTGTCCGGCGGCAGGTACCGCTCGTTGATGCCGCCGAAGGCGAGGTTCTTCACCGGGATGATGAGCAGCAGCAGGCCGATGCAGATCGGGATGGCGATCTTGAGCGGGTGCCGCATCACCCAGCGGGTGATGTTGCCCCAGAAGCCGTTTTCCACCTGCTCGGCGGTTTGGGTCTTGCGGAACTTCTTCAGGCCGAGCATGTCGACCTTCGGCCCGAGCACGCCGAGGATAGCGGGCAGGATCGTGATGGAGGTCAGCGCGGCGAGCGACACCGTCGCGATGGAGCCGTACGCGATCGACTTGAGGAAGCCCTGCGGGAACAGCAGCATGCCGCCGAGGCTGGCGATGATCATGGTCGCGGAGAACACGACGGTGCGGCCCGCGGTCATCACGGAGCGGCGCACCGCGGCGGGCGTGCTGTAGCCCTCGGCGAGTTCCTCACGGAACCGGCTGACGATGAAAAGCCCGTAGTCGATGGCCAATCCGAGGCCGATCATCGAGACGACGGGCGCGACGAACGAGTTCACCTCGGTGAATCTGGTGATGAACAGCACGATGCCCTGTGCGCCGATCACGGTGAGACCACCGACGACCAGCGGCAGACCCGCGGCGACCAGGCCACCGAAGATGAAGAACAGCAACACCGCAACGGCGGGGATGGCCAGGATCTCCATCCGGTGCTGGTCTTCGGCCATGGTGTCGTTCAACGTGCCCGCGACCGCCTGTAGGCCCGCGACCTGAACGTCCACGCCCGGAATGCCGAAGACACCCTTCACTTTCCGGAAGTTGTTCAGCATTTCCGTGTCGTTGTCGCCCTTGATGGCGATCGACGCGAAGGTGTATTTCTTGTCCTTGGAGCCGAACACGATCGGCGAGGACTGCCCGGTCTTGGTCGGCCAGTACGCGCCGTTGATCTTGCTGATCTCCGGGTACTGCTCGGGCAGGCGGTTCAGGCTTTCGAGGACCTTCTCCTTGAAATCCGGGTCATCGATCGTCTTGCCCTCCGGCGCGGTGTACAGCACGATCACGTCGCTGCTGTGGTCGCGTCCGAACGAGGCGTCGGCGATCTTCGCGCCCCGCGAGGACTCCGAGGTCGGATCGTCCCACCCGCTGGAGCTGAGGTGGTCTCCCAAGCCGAGGCCGTATCCGCCCAGCGCCAAAAGAGCGGCTGCCACGATGCCGATGACGGCAAAGCGCAGCCGGAAGACCAGATCGCCCCAGCGTGTGAACACTTTAAGCGACTCCTTGCGCGGGGCGAGAGGTGAGCAGCGCCGACAGCGGCCGGAACGGCTGCAGCCATGCGCCCTCGTCGGGCAGCGAGTCGAGGCTCACCCTGGGCAGTGGTTCACGGAACACGCCCGGAATGTCCTCGAGATCGATGAACTCGAGAGTATCGGATGTGACGGCCCAACTCGCATGCTCGCGGAAGCCGAGCACCTGAACGGGGATTCCGGCGGCGGAGAGTTCTTCGAGCGGTTCACGGAATGCCTGGCCGTCGGCCGAGGCGACCATGATGCCCGCCAGCCCGGCGCCCCGGCTGCGCAGTTCGATGTGCGCGAGCATGTCGGCGTCGACGTCGGAGTCCTCGTCGATCTTCGGCTTGGCGAAGACCGCGTATCCGACGTTGCGCAGTGCTTCTACCCACGGCCGCACCACGTCTGCCGTGCCTGGCGCGATGTTGGTGAAGACAGTGGCTTCGGGTTCCACCCGGTGCACGGTGCCGACGGACAGTTCGGCGGTGCGCGCCAGTAACCAGCGGCCGAGCGCGTCGAACCGCGGGCGGTAAGCGGCGGTCGGCCGCCCACCGAGGATGGCCCCGAGGCCCATGTCGAGGTTCGGGGCATCCCACACCAGCAGGACCCGGCGCACGTCCGGCGTTACGCCACCCAGACCTTCCGATCCGGTTCCCTGCACCTCCCCGGCAACATCGACCACCTCGTGGGCCATCTCACTGACACTCATATTT
The DNA here is from genome assembly GCF_043197455.1 of Nocardia sp. NPDC049149. NCBI lineage: Bacteria > Bacillati > Actinomycetota > Actinomycetes > Mycobacteriales > Nocardiaceae > Nocardia > Nocardia sp. NPDC049149. The sequence continues at coordinate 652,030 of NZ_JBICTD010000001.1, read as the reverse complement.
TGATCTTCCCCCATATGAGCTCTGTGATGGCGCTACCGGCACGATGTGCCTTGCCTTCGAATTTCGTGACCGGCCTTTCGAAGCCGATCGGCGCGGTGTCCCGATGCGCCGAACTGACTCCTCCCGTGCTCTCATTTATGCCTTTGAGCAGGGGTTCTTCTGCGCCGACCGCAGCAATGTGTTCCGCGTAGTCCGCGTGGTCGGTTGCGACATGCAACACGCCGCCCGGTCTGAGTCGATTGGCGATCAACGCGAATGTCGCGGGCTGCAGGAGTCTGCGCTTGTGGTGTCGCGCCTTCGGCCACGGGTCGGGAAAGAAGACTCGGACGCCAGTCAGCGACTCTTCAGCAATCATGTTTTCGAGCACGTCGACGGCGTCGCCGCGCAGCAGCCGGATGTTCTCGATCTGTTCGCGTTCGATGCGCTGCACCAGTTGCGCGAGCCCGGGTTGGTACACCTCGATGCCGATCAGGTTCAGGTGCGGTTCGGCCTGTGCCATCGCGGCCGTCGCCGTGCCGGTGCCGCAACCGATCTCGATGACGAGCGGCGCTTCGCGGCCGAACCAGGCGGCGGCGTCGAGCGGTTCGTCGGCCACATCGCGGCCGATCGTCGGCCAGGTGCGGTCCCACGATTGCTGCTGGGTCGGGGTCAGTGCGCCACGGCGGGACCGGAAACTGGTCACGCGTGGGTACAGGCGGGAGCCGGTGCTGTTCCGTTGCCTGCGCGCAGGAGCACGGTCGGCGGCGGAGCCGACGGGGGTGCTCGACTCAGCCGGGGCCGATCCTGTGGACGGCGGGCCCGGAACTGACTCGGCAGTATTGTTCGCGGCGTCGTTCACGGCGTCCATTGTCCAGCATCGGAGGAGTGATGCGGCAATCGACTGTGTGCTTACCGCCCAGCGGGAGGTCAGGCGGCGCGTGCGGTGGCGATCCTTGCCACCGGTTCGCTCTCCTGCCGCAGTGGGCGACCGAGTGCGACCTTGGCTACGGTCACCACCATTTCCAGCAGGCCACGCGCGCCCGTCGGCGACGCGGCCACCGACCACACCGTGGTGTCCCCGCCATCGCCAGCCGGTTGCCCGGCCAGTCGGTCCGCCAGCCATTCCAGGCTGAGCGGGGTGGACAACGGCAGCAGCGAGAAGTGTTCGCTCAGCCGGTCACGGACGTAGGTGACCAGCGCGCCGCCGCGGCGATAGCGGTCGACCTGACCGTCGATGCCGTCCATGTGGATAACTTGGTCGTGCACCGGCTGCAGCACCAGCAGCGGGCAGGTCGGCGTCGAATTGCCAAGGCGCAGATCGTCGAACATCGCCTGGAACTCCGGGGTGTCGATCACCTCGTCGAGCGGGCGGCCCAGATAGTCGTCCATGCGCTTGTTGGCCAGGCCGAAGATCGCGCCGAACGGCGTCGAGCTCTCCGCGCGGGCGACGAACCGGTGGCCGTCGAGGGTGAGCTCGTTCTGCAGCACCGCGCCGAGCGCGGGATACAGCCTGCGCAGGGCCGCGATCACGATGGCGGGCAGGCCCGCGTACTTGCCGCCGTTCAACCGGGCGAACACCTGGCCTGGATCGCCGACCGGCGCGCCGAGCACCGCGCCGACGATATCGAGCTCCGGTGCGTAGCTCGGCGCCATCTCGACCGTCCATGCACTGGCCATGCCGCCACCGGAATAGCCCCACACCGCGATTCGCGTGTCCTGGCGCAGGCCGAGCGGCGCGAACCGCAGGGCCGCCCGGATACCGTCGAGGGCGCGATAGCCGGGTTCGCGTGGGGCGCCGAAGTTTCCGCGCGGACCCTCGTGATCGGCGATGGTGACGGCCCAGCCGCGGCGCAGCGCGTTCGCGACGAGCAGCCATTCGAACTGGGTGACCGAGCCGAGCGCGCGGGCGCCGTAGCGCAATGCGTAAGAAGGAGAACACCGCTCGGCGACCGCGTCCATCGCGGTCTGAAAGGCCAACAGCGGCCGGTCCTCCCGAGGATCGGCGTCGAGGGGCAGCAGCACCGTGGTGATCGCCACCTCGGGTGTGCCGTGCATATCGCTGCTGCGATAGAGCAGCTGCCAGGCCGAGACCTGCTGGGGCACAACACCGAACAGGGCGAGTTCGATCTGCCGGGTGCGCAGCACCGTGCCTGGCGGTTGTGCCGCATAACCCTTCGGCGGCCGGAGGAACGGGTCGGTGCTCGGTAGCAGTGGTTTCCGGTCCGCCGCTAGGGCAGGCTCCGATTCGACACCACCGATGGCGTCCGCCGTCATGGCAACCTCCTCATCGGGTTCCGTCGGAACCCGTCGGTATGAGGTCGTTGCCGCGTTCGAAAAGCGAAGTTGCGCACAGGCACTGGCGCCGACCACTGCCAAGCAGGGTAAATGACCGGAAGCAGGTCTGGGAAGACGGGGGTAAGGGGGTTTTCCGGCACTAGACTCCGCGGTATGCGCAGACCGACAGTGTTCATCACCGGCGCGGCAGCCGGGATCGGCCGGGCGACGGCACTGCTTTTCGCTGCGCAGGGGTATCACGTCGGCGCCGCTGACATCGATGAGGTGGGGCTGACCAGGCTCGCGGCCGACATCACCGGCAACGGCGGTAGCGTGCACACCGCGGTGCTCGATGTGACGAACGACACCCAGTGGGCCGAGCGGCTTGCCGAGTTCCACGCGGACGCCGGACGACTGGACATCCTGATCAACAACGCGGGCATCCTGCGCGCCGGTTCGTTCGAGACCTTGGCGCTGGCCACGCACCAGGCCATCTTCGACGTCAACATCGGCGGTGTGCTCACCGGAACGCACACCGCCTTTCCTTATCTCCGTGACACTCCCGGCGCCCAAGTGGTGAATCTCTGCTCTGCCTCGGCGATCTACGGCCAGGCCGAACTCGCGAGCTACGGCGCGAGCAAGGCTGCGGTCAAAAGCCTCACGGAGGCACTGGATCTCGAATGGGAGCGGCACGATATCCGGGTGATCGCGATCTGGCCGTTGTTCGTGGACACCGCGATGGTGGACGGGGTCGAAACCGGAACGACGAAGTCGCTCGGGGTGCGGTTGACCGCCGAGGACGTCGCGTCGGGAATCTGGGCGGCCACCCGCAAGCGCGGACGACTGCCGAGGGTGCACTACGAGATCGGCGCCCAAGCCAAGGTGTTGGCGACCGCCGCCAAGTACGCGCCGAACTGGGCGGTGCGTACCGTCAACAAGTACTTCAGCGGCAGCTGACCGGTTATCCACGACTTCTGCAAGAATTGCGCACCGTAAAGGGGGTGCAGCCCATGCCGACAGGCACGGAGACCGACGGACCGTTGCGCGAACGCGGCGTACCAGCGCGCGAACAGGACCAGCTCGACCAGCTCCTCGCCGATCTGCGGTTCGGCACCGGGCAGGACACGCAGATCGGCTACGCGGCGATCGCCGCCGTCACCGCTTGGCGCAAGCCGCCACGCATCCAGGTCACCGGCCGCGCGCACGCGGGCCGGACATCGGTGCTGCACGCACTCGCGCTCATGTCCGCCGTCGAGACCGATCCGGTGGACGAACCGGACGCACCCGATCCGGTGCTCGACGCCGACATCGTCGTCTACGTGCTGTCCACCGCGCCATCGCCCGCGGATCGGCGGGTGCTTGCCACGCTGGCTCCGGAGCGCACGGTGGTCGTGTTGAACAAGGCCGACGCGATCGGCGGGCGCTGGGCCGACGCGGTCGCCGCCGCCGAGCAGTACGGCAGGGAGCTCGGCATGCCGGTGCTTCCGGTGGTCGCCTCGCTGGCCGTGCGCACCAAGTCGGGTGCGATGACCGACGACGACCTGGCCGCCCTGCGCAGAATCGACCCGAATGCCGATGCGTCGCTGATGCTTTCACCGGATCTCTTCGTCGCGCCCGGCCCGGATCTCGCCGACCGCGAGCAGCTGCTGCAACGCTGGGATCTCTACGGCGTCGCCTGCGCGCTGGCCGCGCTCGACCACGACCTCGTGCTCGCGCCGCAGACACTGTTGCAAATCCTGCACGGCGCAAGCGCAATCGACGCGGTGCACCAGCTGCTGCATCGCCGCTACGAGCAGGTCTCGGCGCTGCGCGGCGGCGAACTTCTCGACGAGCTGGCCAGATTGGCCGCCCGCGCAGTACCGGGGGACGGCAGCCACGCGCGAGATATCTTGGAGGCCTACCTTTTCGGCGATCATGCGCGGTGGCTCGGCCTGTGCGCCGGGCTCGCCCATCCCAGCGTTGCCCACTTGGCCGCAGGGTATCCGGCCCCGGCGCCCGCCGACGCCGATGACGCAATGGCCCGCGCGGACCGTTGGCGTGCAGTAGTTTCCAGCGATATGCCTCCCGTGGCCCGCCGTGCGGCCCAACGCGTCCATGACGGTTACATCCGACTATGGGAACGGATGAGCAGTGCCGGTCTCTGAACCCCCGCTCGACCCGACACTCGACGCCGAGCGGCGAGCGCACGCGGACACCGAGCCGATGCACGGTTCCGCGCAGGGCACCGGACCGGTCGCCGGCGTGGATCGCTCGCTCAGCTTGCCCAACGACACGGCAACGCCACCAGACCACGCGGCAGGTCCGTCGGCCGAGGTGGAAGCCGTGGTGGCACGCTGGAATCCGCAGGGCACGGCGCTGTTACGCGCGGTGCGCGGCAGCGGCGCCGCGGGCACGGTCATGCTGATCGGGCCCGCCGACGCCGCAACCACCCTGTTGCGGACCGAGCTGGCGCGGTTCGAGCCGCGGATAGATCTGTCCGATCCGGTGGCCGACGCGAACGCCGCGGTGGAGACGACCTCGCCGTCCGGGACCGCACCGGCGGCGGTCGCGCTGGTCCTGCTCGATGCCGGCACCACCATCGGCGCCGACACCTTGCGCGTCATCCACCGGCTGCGCGCGGACGGCACCCGCATCCTGCTCGCGATGAACGGCATTCACGCGCATCAGGATTGGCGCTCGGTGCAGACCCGCGACCTGGACTTGCTTGCCGCACAGGACATGACCGACCTCGACATCGTGCCCGTCTCGGCCAGGCTCGCGGCGGCCGCGCGCACCGCGGGCGATGCCGGACTGATGGACCGATCCGGATTGGGCGCGCTGCACGCGGCGCTGGCCGCGACGGCCGCGGGCGCCGAAGCCGACGGCGGCGACCGGATCGCGGCTGTGACCGCGCGGGTGCTGTCCGACACCAGGCAGCGGGTCGTCGAACAGGTGGCGACGCTGCGCTCCGGCGGCGAACCGGCCAGGCTGCGCGAGGAACGCGCGGTGCTGCTCGCCGGCCGCGACGGCGGTCGCGCCACCGCCATGTCCACGCTGCGCGGGCAATTGCATCTGGCGCGCGTCGACCTGATGACCGAGGTCGGCGCGCGAATCAGGGCGCTGCACACGGTGACCCGCGGCGACCTCGACCGGCTCGGCCGCGCCGCGCTCGGCGCCTACCCCGAGCGCCTGCAGCAGGCCGTCACCGAATTGACCGGCGCGGTCGACCTCGCCATCGACCGCAGGCTCGCGGAACTGTCGGCGCAGATCGACGGCGCCGACGAGCAGGCAGCACCCAGCCCGCCGCGCCGCCGCGACCCGGCGCCGCGGGTCGGGCCCGACCCCGACCCACGTCACCGTGGTGTCGAAGATCACCTCATGATCGTGCTCGGCGCGTCGGCGGGTGTCGGCCTCGGCAGGTTGCTCGTTTCGCCCCTTTCGCTGGTGCCCGCCTTGGATTTCGCGAGCGTGCCGGTGACCCTGCTGCTCGGCGGCGGCGCGGCGGCCTGGGTGGTGCGGGCGCGCGGCCAGCTCGCCGAGCGCGCGCACATGCGGCAATGGGTCTCTGACGCGCTGGTCAACGTAAAGGCCCAGCTCGAGCAGCGGGTCGCGACGGCGCTGGTGGAAACCGAAACCGCGCTGGCCGACCGGGTTGTCCGGGTGAGCGCGACGCGGATGGTGGACACTGATCGTCGAGTCGCGGAAGTCGAGGCCCGTTTACGGCGCATGGTTGCCGAACAACCCGGACAACTCGCCGCATGTGAACGCGATATCGCGATCCTCGATCGATGGATCTCCTCGTTTGACTAAGTCTTAAGAATGGGTACAAAGTGACGAACCCGATTCCGTAGGGGCCGTCACAGCGCGTTAACCTCTAAACAGGAACCAGGGCGTCCGCTAAGTCCTCGTCCGCCGTCCAGCCGGGGCGCGCTTTCGATTGGTCGTAGCGGGTGCCCTCCCGCCAATGGTGGCACTAGGTGCGTTCGCGCTGGTCAAGGGCCGCATCGTAGCGACTGCTTGTAGGTCGCTCGAAACGGTCAGCCCAGAGGGCGAAGCATTGTAGGGACCGCCCATCTCAGGAGAGTTTTCATGACCTCAGCGACCATTCCTGGTCTTCGTGGATCCGACGGCAAACAGCCGACCGAGCACAGCGAACTACTCGCCTGGGTACAGGAAGTCGCCGAACTCACTCAGCCGGAGCGAGTGGTCTGGGCGGATGGTTCCGACGACGAATGGGACCGCCTGACCGCCCAGCTCGTCGAGGCGGGCACCTTCAAGCGCCTCGACGAGAAGCGGAAGCCGAATTCCTTCCTCGCGCTCTCCGACCCCTCCGACGTGGCCAGGGTGGAGTCGCGTACCTACATCTGTTCCAAGAGCGAAGCCGACGCCGGACCGACCAACAACTGGGTCGACCCCGCCGAGATGCGCGCGACCATGACCGAGCTGTACCGCGGCTCGATGAAGGGCCGCACCATGTACGTGGTGCCGTTCTGCATGGGCCCGCTCGGCGCCGAGGACCCCAAGCTTGGCGTCGAGATCACCGACTCCGAGTACGTGGTCGTTTCGATGCGGGTGATGACCCGGATGGGCAGCGCGGCGCTGGAGAAGATGGGCACCGACAAGCCGTTTGTGAAGGCGCTGCACTCCGTCGGCGCGCCGCTGGCCGACGGCCAGGCCGATGTGCCGTGGCCGTGCAACGACACCAAGTACATCACCCACTTCCCCGAGGACCGCGAGATCTGGAGCTACGGCTCCGGCTACGGCGGCAACGCGCTGCTCGGCAAGAAGTGCTACTCGCTGCGCATCGCCTCGGCGATGGCCCACGACGAGGGCTGGCTGGCCGAGCACATGCTGATCCTCAAGCTCATCTCGCCGGAGAACAAGGCCTACTACATCGCCGCCGCGTTCCCGAGCGCCTGCGGCAAGACCAACCTCGCGATGATCCAGCCGACCGTGCCGGGGTGGCGCGCCGAGACCCTCGGCGACGACATCGCGTGGATGCGCTTCGGCAAGGACGGCCAGCTGTACGCGGTGAACCCGGAGTACGGCTTCTTCGGCGTCGCGCCGGGCACCAACCGCAGCTCCAACCCGAATGCCATGGCCACCATGGAGGCGGGCAACACCGTCTACACCAACGTCGCGTTGACCGACAACAACGACGTGTGGTGGGAGGGCCTGGAGGGCGAGCCCGATCACCTGATCGACTGGAAGGGCAACGACTGGTTCCTGCGGGAGACCGAAACGCTTGCCGCCCACCCGAATTCGCGCTATTGCACGCCGATGTCGCAGTGCCCGATCCTGGCGCCGGAGTGGGACGACCCGCAGGGTGTGCCGATCTCGGCGATCCTGTTCGGCGGTCGCCGCAAGACGACGGTTCCGCTGGTCACCGAGTCGTTCGACTGGCAGCACGGCGTTTTCATGGGCGCGACGCTGTCGTCCGAGCAGACCGCGGCGGCCGAGGGCAAGGTCGGCACCGTGCGCCGCGACCCGATGGCGATGATCCCGTTCATGGGCTACCACGTCGGTGACTACCTGAACCACTGGATCAACCTCGGCAAGAACGCGGACGCGACCAAGTTACCGAAGATCTTCTACGTCAACTGGTTCCGGCGTGGTGACGACGGCCGCTTCCTATGGCCTGGCTTCGGTGAGAACTCCCGGGTGCTGGAGTGGATCGTCGGCCGGGTCGAGGGCACGGCCGAGGCCGAGGCCACCGCGATCGGCAACGTCCCCGTCGCCGCTCAGCTCGACCTGGAGGGCCTGAAGGTCGACCCCGCCGACGTCGACGAGGCACTCAAAGTCGATGCTGCGGAATGGCGCAAGGAAATCCCGCTCATCGAGGAATGGTTCGAATTCGTCGGCGACAAGCTGCCTTCCGGCGTCCGCGATGAATTCGAGGCACTGAAGGAACGCCTCGGCTGATCGACGCGAACAGCGAACCGCCCGCACCATTTATCTCATGGTGCGGGCGGTTTCATTTGCGGGGCAATATTATTCGGCGAAGGGTGATGCTTCGATCTTCGAGAGTGCGCCTCTGCCGATCAGCCAGCTGGTTCGGCCGTGCGGCACCGCGGCGGCCTCCGCGGTGAGGGCGGCGACCATGCGGCGCTTGAATTCGTGGCGCGGGTGGCGTTCCAGGAGTTCGGCTATCCAGGCGGGGTCGAATTTGGACAGGCGGGCGCCTGCGACGTCCGCGGAGGCGCCCGCGGCGATGAAGCCGCCGGGGTTGCCTAGGTCGGCGTCGGTGCCGGGGGTGATGTGGGCGGCGATGGCCGCGCCGATCGCTTGGGCCACCTCAGGGGTGGCGCCTGCCGAGGTCACGAATTCGATGGCGCGATGCGCGCCTGTCACGGCGAAGCAGCGGCCTGGCGTGGGATGTTCGAGCTGGAGGTCGTGCAGCAGGCAGGAGACGTAACAGAGTTCGTCGTCGTAGCGGACGCCTGCGAGGTCGGCGAGGACACGGCCGAAGAAGTACGTGCGGTAGGAGTGACCGAGCACGTGGCTCGAGAGTTGTTCGTGCGCCTCGGTTTCCGCGGCGCGCGCAAGCGATGAGTCGGGTAGCCGCAGATCGGCGAAGTCGAGCCGACCGGTGCCGCGCTGAGCGCTTGCGGTTCGCGGCCGACCAGCAACCAATCCGGTCACCACCCGCTCCATGTCGAGTGAAAGCTTGCGGCGCTGTGCATCTGACAGCAATCCGTCTGTTCGAACAGCCCATTCCCAATCGATCTCTGTTGACGCGCGCACAGTGCTCACCTCTCGTTGATCCGGATTTCGGGCAATCACCTTCGCCAGCAAGTTAAGTGCGCTGGCGGCGACGCAGGGGAGTGGGAAAAATGCCACCATTCCACGGATTCCGGCCAAGCGGCCACGACGCGTTCGCCCTGGCGTATACACGCGGCGTGCGGTCACGATGCTGGAACATCCGACCGGGTTGTGCGTGTTTCTCATCGCGATGGCCCGGACGTGTGGTGCTATGGGAAGAAGTCGACGGACACGACTTGCGAGCACCCAAGGTTTGCCGAGGCGCGGCGTTGCCTAGTTGCCCGGTGTGCGAGGTTTGTGCACCAGTGGCCTATGCTAGGGCCGTGTTCTTGGTCTCATGACCTGCCAGTCCGATTGCTAACCGTTAACTGATCGACTGAACTACTTCCCTATCGACATCGCGTCCCGCGGCACCCGCGGCGCACGAGGAGATCGACGCGCGAGAGGTGGTTGGAGCATGACCGATCTGGAGACCGGCGCGTCTATCGCGCCGCTGGTGGCCGGCTTCGAGCTGGCGACCGCAAGCACGCCGCTACGCCGGGCCGCCGGGCGCCTGCAGGCCGTCCTGCCCCCGGGCTGGCGCGTCGAGATCGTCGACGCGCCGACCCTGACCGGCAAGGAGAGCGAGCCCGCGCTGCGCGTTGTCATGCCGACCGAGTGATCACCCGGCCCACCCCATCGGCATGAGCAGCGACTTCTGCTCGCAGAACGAGTCGAGCCCTTCCGGCCCGTTCTCCCTGCCCAGCCCGGAGTTCTTGTAGCCGCCGAACGGTGAGCTGGGATCGAAGGCGTACCAGTTGATGGCGTAGGTCCCGGTCCGCACCCGCGCCGCGATCTCGGCGCCGTGCTCGACGTCCGCGGTCCACACCGACCCGGCCAGGCCGTAGACCGAGTCGTTGGCGATGGCCACCGCCTCGTCCTCGGTGTCGTAGGGAATGACCGCGAGCACCGGGCCGAAAATCTCCTCCTGGGCGATGGTCGACTTGTTGTCCACATCGGCGAAGATGGTCGGCTCGACGAACCAGCCGCGATCGAGACCTTCGGGGCGGCCGCCGCCCAGTACCAGGCGGGCGCCGTCTTCCTTGCCCTTGGCGATGTAGCCCTCGACCCGGTCGCGCTGGCGTTCCGAAATCAGCGGGCCCAGTTGCACACTCGGATCGGCGGGGTCGCCGACCTGCATTGTCCGCACGTGCGCGACCAGTGCGTCGAGGATCTCGTCGTAGCGGCTGCGCGGCGCGAGGATTCGGGTCTGCGCGACGCAGCCCTGTCCGCTGTTCATCAGGCCGGAGAACGCGAGCACCGGGATGCTCGCCGCGATGTCCATGTCCGGCAACAGGATTGCCGCGGACTTGCCGCCGAGTTCGAGCGAGACGCTCTTCAGCTGTCCGGTGGCGATGGCGCCGATTTTGCGGCCGACCGCGGTGCTGCCGGTGAAGGTGACCTTGTCGACGCCGGGGTGCGAGATCAGATACTCGGCGGCCTCGGGGTCGGCGGGCAGCACCGAGAGGACGCCCTCGGGCAGGCCGGCTTCGGTGAAGATGTCGGCGAGCATGTTCGCGGTGATCGGCGTCAGCGGTGCAGGCTTGAGCACCACGGTGCAGCCTGCCAGCAACGCGGGGGCGAGCTTGTTGGCCGCCAGGAAAAGCGGGACGTTCCAAGCGGTTACGGCGGCGACGACACCGCGCGGCTCCCTGCTGACACGGGAGGTGCCGAACAGTCCGGTGCGAGTTTCCTGCCAGGGGAACGACTTCGCGAGCCCGGCGCACGCGTCGAGTGCGGCGACCGCCGGAATCTGGTTGAGCGTCATCGCGATCATCTGCGGGGCGCCCATCTCCGCGGTGAGCGCGGCGAGCAGCGTGGCGGAGCGCTCCTCGATCAGTCGCGCGGCGCGGGTGAGCACCTGGGCCCGCTCCTCCGGCGGGGTGGACGGCCACGGCCCGTGGTCGAAGGCGTGCCGTGCCGCGGCGACCGCGGCGTCGACGTCGGCGCGGTCCACTGCGGGGACGCTGCCCACCGGCTCGACCGTGACCGGCGAGATGACCTGAACGCGCTCGGCGGTGGCTGACGCGGTCCAGCGGCCGCCGATGAACAAGCTGTCGTAATGCATGAGAACACGTTACAGTTTTGCGCTTCGGTTGTCTGCAACCTGTTCTAGTTCTGTGCTCGGACCATCCCGCTGAGCAGGACAGATCCAAACCCGTCGGTTCGCTTTTCGGAGAACGCACTATTGCGTTCTGTTGCTGGAAGGAGGATGCTTTAGCTACTGATCAGCTCGCTCGATTTCTGGACCGATACCGCAATTGGGGAGACCGAGTTATGGCGGTGCAAGTAGTCGATCGGTCGCTGATGACCAGCGATCAGACCGAACACCAAGCGAAGAGTGTTGGCGCCGGCGGATGGGTTGTGTCCTTCCTTCCCGGTCGCACGCTCACCATCGAGCAAGCTACCGCGGCCATGCAGGCCGCTGAGGCCGTCGCCGTGGTCGGGGCTTTAGCCGACCTGGTCGGACTCACCACGCTGGAGACCGTAGGGCTCGCCATCCAGGAATCGCCGTGGAACAGGCCGCTGCACGAGAACTGCGGTCGGCGCTCTTGGCGGCGCGGCTGGCTAGAGCACTAGCCTGCTAATTCTTGGTCGCCACCACGACGAGGTTACTCACCAATAGCTCGCGCACCAGCGGGATCCGGACCAACCACCAGGCCCAGCGCGGGTGGTAGCGCGGGAATACCGACCGGACATCGGCGGAAGTGCCTGCCGCCCACCGCAATCCATCCACCGCGCGCACCGCGAACAGTGATTCGCCGAATCGGTTCTTCGGTTCCTTGCCGAGCTTGCGGCGATACCGGCGCGCGGCGTACTCGCCGCCGAGGTAGTGCCACGGTCCGGTCTCGTGCCCGCCGAACGGTCCGAACCACACGGTGTAGGACAGCACGATCAGCCCGCCGGGCCGCGTCACCCGCACCATCTCGTCGGCCATCTGCCACGGCTGCGCCACGTGCTCGGCAACATTCGAGGAAAAACAGATATCCACCGAGTTGTCGCGGAACGGCAAGGCCATGCCCGAGCCGCGCACCGCGCCTGCCACCGACAGGCCTGCCGCGTGCATCTCCGACGGATCCGGTTCCACCGGGATGTAGCGCGCACCCGTGCGCACGAACTCGTCGGCGAAATAGCCGGGGCCGCCGCCGACATCGAGGATGGTCGCCCCCGCCAGGTCCCTTCCGGTCACGTCGGTGTAGAAATCGCCGATCAGCGCGGCGCTGTCGGCCGCCAGACCGCCGTAGAACACGGCGGGATCGGACTGCTCGAACCGGAAACTGCCGAGCAACCGCAACGACCGGCGCAGCGTCGCCCGACGCGCGAACCGTGGTGCGGTGCCGGAGGGCGTTTCTTTGAGCACGGCGCCGAGTCTCGCACAAACCACGGGTGACCTTGCAAACCGGTGATCGACTCGACGGCGGATGCTCGGGTTAGGGTGTAGCCCGATATCCGACGTCCCGACCGGGACCACCTGACCGAGAGAAGCTCGACCGTGCGCGAAGTCCTCCTGCTGTGCTGGCGTGACACCGGGCACCCGCAGGGCGGCGGCAGCGAACGATACCTCGAACAGGTCGGCGCGCAGCTCGCCGCGCGCGGGGTCAAGGTCACTCTGCGCACCGCCCGCTACCCGGGAGCGCCGAAGCGGGAACGCATCGACGGCATCGACATCAGCAGGGCAGGCGGCCGCTACTCCGTGTACCCGAGGGCGCTGGCGGCGATCGCGCTCGGCAGGTTCGGCCTCGGGCCGCTGCGCGGCGTGCGACCCGACGCGGTGATCGACACCCAGAACGGCATTCCGTTCTTCGCCACCGCCGCGGCCGCCGCGCCGTCGGTCGTGCTCGTGCATCACGGGCACCGGGAGCAGTGGCCGGTGGCAGGCCGATTGGTCGGCCGGATCGGCTGGTGGATCGAGTCGCGGCTTTCGCCGCGGGTGCATCGGCGTAACCAGTACTTGACCGTCTCGCTGCCATCGGCCGAAGAACTCACCACGCTCGGTGTGGCGCAGACGCGGATCGCGGTGGTGCGCAACGGCGCCGAACCGGTTCCAGTGGACGCGCCGACCGGCGCCGCCGCAACGCGCACCGAGAACCCGCGCATCGTGGTGCTCTCGCGCCTGGTGCCGCACAAGCAGATCGAGGACGCGCTCGCCGTCGTGGCACGACTGCGCACACGTATCCCCGGACTGCACCTCGACGTGATCGGCGACGGATGGTGGGCCGACAACCTGAAGGCCGACGCCCGCGCGCTCGACATCGCCGACGCGGTCACCTTCCACGGTCACGTCGACGAGCGCCGCAAACATGAACTGCTGTCCCGTGCTTGGGTGCATGTGCTGCCTTCCCGCAAGGAAGGGTGGGGGCTCGCGGTCATCGAAGCCGCGCAGCACGGTGTGCCGACCATCGGCTACCGCAGCTCCCGAGGGCTCACGGACTCCATCGTCGACGGTGTCACCGGAATGCTGGTCGACGATGCCGCGCACCTCGCCGATGCGGTCGGTGAACTGCTCGACGACCGTGCCGCCCGCACGGTGATGGGGGAGAAAGCACGGTCGCGTGCGCGTGAATTCTCTTGGGAGCAAACCGGAAACGGTGTGTATGAGGTGTTGGCCGCGGTGGCGCGTGGCGAGCACACGTCCGGGTTGATCGCGCCTCGTCCCGCGGACTGAGGTCGTCCGCCGCCTGGCGATCGGTGAGTGGGCTGTCCGGCAGCGCTGGCAAACGTTCTCGGCGAGGACCACTGGGCCTGTCAGGTTCGGGTCCGGGACCCTGTTCGGCGCATGGTTACTGCGGTGAGTGCTCCGCCGATGAGTAGCGCGGCCCACAATGCGTGAGCTACGGCGGACAGCCGGCGATACGTCGGCGACGTGCTGTGCGCATCGATGGAACCCGGCACTCGGTACAGCGTGAGGTCGGCATCCGAGTACGCCTGATCTAGTTGTGCGAGAGTTGCTTTCGACTCGCCGAGCGGGCCGGGTGTGCCATGCTCGAGCAGTACCCAGCCGACACCGTTGCGCGCCAGATCCTGAGCTGAACCGCCGTGCAGCAGGAGGTCTTCCACGGTTCGGGCGCGCGCGCCCTCGCCGGCGACGGTCCGTCCGCGCACCGGCAGTTCACCGGTTTGCAGCACATCGCGGGGCAGCATTCTCGGTGCGGGATCAAGGACCGGGGCCTTTCCGCTGTACCGGAACTTGCGAAACATCCCGCCCGGCAACACCGCGATGTCGCCGGGCTCCGCTACTTCTTCAGCGACCCGTTCCCATCCAGCGGGGTAACGCACGGCGCGAACGGCTCCGCCGACGCCCCAGGCGAGATCGAGCAGTGGCAGTACCAGCGCGGCGATGAAAATCGTTGCGAACCACCGCGATGCGGACGATCGGTGCTGCGTCACGACAGGTGATGGGTCGGCCTTGCCTGCTTCCTCGAGATAGCGATTGTTCGTCGATCGGTCGACGCCGATGCCCGAAAATCGTTGGGCCAGAGCCATGCAGCCTGCGGCGGCGCACAGGGCATACGCGGGCATCGCCAGCGCGACGTATTTCTGGGTGTCGCGCAGCAGGCCTGCGCCGGGCACGTGCGCGACGAGCCACTCCAGCACGTGCATGCCCCACGGTGTCGCGCCGAGTGCGGGCAGTAGGACGGCGAGTGCTCCCAGTGCGACGAGGGTACGGCGGACGCGCTGAGAATCCGTCGGTGTTGTAGTCGCCCCGCTGGTAGCGCGATCCGCGGCGGTGTCTCGATCCGCAGTGGCGTCTCGATCCGCGGTGGTGTCTCGACCCGTGGTGGTGAGGACTGTGCGCAGGCCGGTGGCGACGATGACGAGCAGTAGGACTGTCCCGAGCACCGCGAGAAGGGTTGTGCGCGAATCGGGTACCGCGTCGCCGTTCCAGATGCCGCCGAGCCCGGCCAGGCTGCCCAAGGTGCCGAGCCAGGGTTCCGCCCGGGCGGCGAACGCGGCGATGCCCGCGGGGTCGGACGGTTCGCTGCCTGCGCCGGACAGCGCGGTGGCGATCAACCATGGCGCGGATGCGACGACGAGAAGCGCCGTCGCACCGGCAAACCGGCGCCACCCCAGCAGTGCGAGCGCGGTGATACCCGCAAGCAGCGCACCTGTCGGCGTGAGTCCCGCCGCGGCAAAGGATCCCGCCAAACCCGCCCACGTGCCCACGGTCTCGCGCCATCCATCACCACGGTTCGCCGTCATACGAATCCGCCACGCGCCCAAGACAACCCAGGGCAGCGCCGCATATCCGGCGAGCAAGCTCCAGTGCCCCTGCAGCAGCCGCTCGGCCACATACGGATTCCACACCGCCACCGTGCAGGCAACCAGCTGCCCGGCAACAGGTGCTCCCAACAATTCCCGCGCGAGGACCGCAGCCCCGTATCCGGCAGCCCACAGCGCGAACACCAGGATCGCCTTGACGATCACCCCACCATCGACCACCGGCGACAACACCGCAAGCAACGCATCTTGCGGAACCGCTCGGGGCGCGGCATCCCCGAGCCCGAGCGCGGAATCAGTCAGGTAGGACCGAGGCGTACTCACGGCATCCCGCAGCAACAAATACCCCGGCCTGAGCAGCGGCCCCACAATGAGCAGCGCAAGCACCGCGCTGTACCCGGCAGGCGCAGCCCACCGGCCGCGTTGTCCCCAGCCGCTCGCACTCACGCTTGTGCACCCTACGGTTCGACGTCTGTCCGCACCCACTCGCACACCGGCCGCGACGGTCGAAAAAGAATTCGGCACTCGCACTACGCAGTCATATCCTGAGCCGGTGGAGCGGAGATCACCTCAGGAGAAGAAACAGCTGAGCTACGCCAAAGATCGCCGCAACAACTACGGCGAGAACGACAAGGCGTCGCGCAAGAACCTGCCGCGCAAACGAGCTCGGGTGCACCGCGCCAACCGGCACCAAGCCCATACGGATCTGCACGGCGCGATCGGGCCGGTCGATGCCGAGGCGTCGGACGCCGCCGAAGTCCGGCTGCGTGGCCGCCGACCCAAAAGCTTCTACAAGCGGCCGGATGTCCCGCTCGGGACCTTCGTCCGCTGGCAGCTCGAGCGCCGACAGGAGAGTTGATCGGCCCCAGCGGCAAGGTGGGATCCCACCGACCCGCACCCTCCGTGGATCAGCACCCCTTCTGTAGATCCGCACGCCCTCTGTGGATCGGCACCCCTTCTGTAGATCTGCACTCGTTCTGTAGATCTGCACTCGAGATCTGCACTCGTTCTAGCAACCCGCAACCAGTGCGGATCCACAGGACCGGTGCGGATGCCGAGAAGGGTGCGGGATCTCGGTGTCGGGCGGGCCTGAGGTGGGGCGGAGACCGGGGTGATGGGGTGGGGGTGGGACGATGGCGGACGTGTCTGCGGTCCGTCGGTTTCCTGTGGTGGCGGATCTGACGTTGGTGACGGCGGGGGCGATGACCGCCAACGTGGCGGGGTATCTGTTGCAGCTGCTGGCCGGGCGGTGGCTCGGGGTCTCCGGATACAGCGAGTTCGCGAGTCTGCTCGCGGTGCAGCTCTTGTGCGCGGTGCCCGCGTTGGCCTTGCAGAACGTGGTGGCAAGGGAGTTGGTTCGCGGCGCAGGTGCGGCCGCGCTGCGAGGGTTGCAGTGGCGGTGCGCGGTGATCGTTGCCGTGGTGGTCGCGGTCTTGGTTCCGGTGGTGACCGCGGCGCTGAACGTGGGGGTCGCGGCTTGCGCGGCCGCGCTCGGTGCCGCGCCTGCCCTGGTGCTGCTGTCCGGGGAGCAGGGAGTTCTCCAGGGCGGCAGGCGGTTTCGGGCGTTGGCCGTTGTGCTCGGCGCGGCCGGTATTTTCCGGGTCGTGCCTGCGCTGGTGGTGCTCGCCGCAGGCGGCGGCGCCGCGCTCGCGCTGTGGGCTGCGGCGGCGGGCATCGCGGTGGCGGCGGTGTTCGCCAGGTTCGTCGCCGGATCGCCGCGGGTGCGCGCTCGCGCGGATGAGGGCGACGCTGTGCAGTCCATCGGCGTGCTGCCGGTGCTGCGAGCCGCGCAGGTGCAGGCGGCGTTGATGGCGTTGTCGTCCGCGGATCTGATCGTGGTCCGGATGGTGCTCGACGACGCGGACGCCAGCCGCTACGCGCTCGGCACCATCGCGACGAAGATCGCGTTCTGGCTGCCGCAGGCGGTCGGGGTCGTGCT
The DNA here is from genome assembly GCF_043197455.1 of Nocardia sp. NPDC049149. Lineage (NCBI taxonomy): Bacteria > Bacillati > Actinomycetota > Actinomycetes > Mycobacteriales > Nocardiaceae > Nocardia > Nocardia sp. NPDC049149. The sequence continues at coordinate 634,839 of NZ_JBICTD010000001.1, read as the reverse complement.
CTATCCGCGGATGGCGCAGCCGACACATTCGGCGCAGGCGATTCGATCGGCGCTGGCCGTGCTGTCCGGTATCGGCTGCGTGGCCGTCCTCGGCGCCGCCCTCGCCGCGCCGCTCGCGCCGCTGCTCGCGGGCCAGGACTATGCCCCGATCCAAGGCATGCTCTGGCTGTTCGCGCTGCACGGCGCCATTCTCGCTGTCTTACAAGGCGTCATGCTGTCGGCCATCGCGGTCGACCGCACCGCCCTCGCCACGCTGACCTGGCTCGGCCTCGCAATCGAAGTGACGCTGATGGTTTCGTTCGCCCGCTCGATCCCCGCCCTCATCACCACGGCCGCGTCGGTCGCCGCCACCACCACGCTGCTGGTGGCGATCATCGTCCTGCGCACCGCCGATCGCGACCAACCCCAGGAGTCCGGCGCGCACCTGTAGTGCCACGAACCGGAGCCGACATGGTTGGCTTTCGAGAGCCTTCGAGATCGGCGACAAGCCGCGCTGATTTGCCCGCATCGTGCCTGTTGGCGGCCTACGCTCACGCGCATGATCACAGCTGTGCACACACTCGTCTACGCGACGGACGCGCAGGCCGCTCGGGAGTTCTTCCGCGACGTGCTGGAGTGGCCGAACGTCGACGCACGCGGAGGCTGGCTCATCTTCGCCACCGGGGCCAGCGAACTGGGCGTACATCCGGCGGAAGGCACACCCAGCCACGAGATTTCGCTGATGTGCGACGACATCGAACAGACAGTGGCCGAATTATCGGAGCGGGGTGCGGAATTCGCGAGCGAGATCGTCGATCGCGGATTCGGCCTGTGCATCGATATGCGCGTGCCGGGCGCCGGGACGATGCTGCTCTACCAACCGCAGCACCCTGTCGCCTACCCGCTCGCCGAACAATAAGGGCCGGAAACGAATTCGGCCCCCGGTCAAGAACCGGGGGCCGAATTTCGACTGTGTACTACTTGGTGATCCTGATCTGCTCGGTCGGCGGATCATTGTCGGGGCGCCGACCGCCGGACTTCTGGCTCAGCGCACCGCCCGCGGGGGCCGGGGTCGACCCGCTGCCGCGCACGCCGAGGATCGCACCGACGATCAGCGCGATCACACCGACGACGCCGAAGACGATCGGCATGGTCCGCCCATACAGCGACAGCTTGTCGATGTTCTCCTTGGCCACCGCGATCTGCGACTCGACGGTGTTCTCGTCGAACACGATGTGCGACTTCAGCGCGGTGACTTCGGGCTTCTCCCCGCTGCGTGCGTAGAACAGGTGGATCTGCTCGCCACCCTTGATCACGGTGCCGGTCTGCGGCTCGATCCACAGGTCGCGGGTGTTGGTGTACCAGCGCGACATGGTGACGTCACCCTCGCCGGGCACGCCCCACTTGGCGGCCGGGAAGGTCAGCTTGTTGGTCGGCGTCTTCACCACGTTGTTCAGGTCGGTCGCCGGAATGGACTGCTTGAAGTGGTAGACCTTCAGGTTGTTGATCTCGGTCTCCTCGACGAAGTTGACGTCGAAGGCCTTGCGCGCGTTGAGATCGAAGTACGGGTAGGTCTTCTTCTCGGTGCCGATGGGGAACCGGTACTGCTGACCGATGTGCTGCACCGGGTCGGCGACCGGCTGCAGGTCCTTGTTCACATTGACGGCGATGGAGCCGTTGGGGTCCTTGTCGACCGGCAAACCGGTCTTGCGGTCGATGGTGACGCGGTCGATGGTCGCGGTCAGCAGGCCGGTGTCGCCTTGCTTGTCGATGCGACGCAGCGTCTGACCCGCCTGGACCGTCATCTCGGTGGCGTCGGAGGGCTCCTCGACGGTGAGGAACCGCTGGGACACCAGCGGGACGTTCGTGTCGATCTTCGCGGCGCCGTCCGGCGAGGTGAGCGACTTGGAGTCGAGCACCAAGCTGTCTTCGCCGGGTTGGTTGGTCGCGATCGTGGTGATCTCGAGATCGAGAGGAGTCTTCGCCAGTTTGCCGACGGTGTAGGTCGGGATCAGCAGCGCGGCGACGATCAGCAGCGCGCCGAGACCCACGAGCAGGCAGGCCACCGTCCTTCTGGTTCCGGCACTCAGTGCCATGCAAACACTCCTCGTCGTAGAACAGGGTCGTTCCGGCGAGCACGCGGCACCCCCGCTGCGCTCGTGAGCCCCGACACTAACAGTCCGGTGTCGTACCATGCGGCGTCGAGGCCGGAAACGGCCGAGAAATCGCCCGAGTTTAGCGCGAAATCTGAAACGTGGAGTTATCACCTGAGAATCGGCAAGGCAGACTGGACCCGATGACCGCAACCGTGCCCGTGTCCACCGATGTCGTCGACCCTGCGTCGGAATCGGTTCGATCCCGCGCCTTCCTTCCCGCGCTGGAAGGTATGCGTGGAATGGCCGCTCTCGGTGTGCTGTTGACGCACGTCGCATTCCAGACCGGCGCCGCGGGCACCCCGGTGATCGGTCGGGTGTGGGGAAGATTCGACATGGCCGTCGCGGTGTTCTTCGGTCTCTCCGGCTTTTTGCTCTGGCGTCCGCACGCCGCCGCGGCCCGTGGCGTGCGGCCCGCGCCGTCGGTCGGCTATTACCTGCGGCATCGCGCCGCGCGCATTCTGCCTGGGTACTGGGTGGTGGTGTGCGCGGTGCTCGTGCTGCTGCCCGGCGCGGCAGGGACGGCGGGGCTGCGGGTCTGGATGTCGAATCTGGCGCTGCTGCAAGTGTTCGTGCCGCTGACATTGACCGACGGGCTGACTCAGATGTGGAGCCTTTCGGTCGAGGTGGCTTTCTATCTGGTGTTGCCGATACTCGCGTTCGCGGTGGTGCGGTTGCGCGGCGCCGCGGCCCGCCTGCGGGTTCCGGTGATTCTCACGGCGGCCCTCGTGTGCCTGGGTTGGAACTTCATTCCGGTGCCGACGCCCGACGCGATTCATTCCGACAATTGGCTGCCCGCATATCTCCCGTGGTTCGCGATGGGAATGGTGTTGGCCGAGTTGTCTTTTGATAGCAAACAGCTATCATGCAGGTGGCGGTTCCTCGGTAATCAGCCGCTGATGTGGGCCATTGCCCTGATCGCCTTCCTGGTCTCGGCAACCGATGTCGGCGGGCCTGCCGGGCTCACCCACGCTGAGCCGTGGCAGTACGCGGCGAAGATGGCACTCGGTGCGATCATCGGCTTCGCGCTGCTCGCTCCGCTGGTGCTCGGCGCCGCAGGCCGATCGCACCGCTGGCTGGAATCACGGGTCGCCGCGACCATCGGGCGCTGGTCCTACGGCATCTTCCTGTGGCATCTCGCGGTGCTGTCGGTGGTGTTCCCGGTATTCGGAATCCTGCCGTTCCGTGGGAACTTCGGCTACGTCCTCATCCTGACGATCGCGCTGACGCTGCCCATCGCGGCGGCCAGCTATGCGTTGATCGAGGAACCGATTCGGCTGTGGACGCGCACCTGGGACAAGGCGAAGCCGGTGCGGGAGTAACCGCACCGGCGGTCCTGATCAGACGGGGCTGGTATCCAACTGCCGATGCATGTCGAGCAGATGGTGGCGGAGCTCGTGCAGGGTATGCACCGCGAGCCAGCGCAGCGTGCGTTCCTGTCGCTCGGGGAATGGGAAGAGCAGCGTCCGTTCCCAGTCGGCGGCATCGAGCCGTTCGAGCACGTTGGCGAAAAGCAATGCCGCGTCCCTGAGTTGGCGGCCGACGTCTGAAGGGCGTTGCTCCGCATAGCCGTCGTGCTCGACCCGCTCGTCACGACCCATGGGGATGGCTTCCGGCGTCGTGGCGCGCCGGGCGGCCAGGACACGTTCCCGTTGCGCGAGAAGCACATCCCGCATGTGGCAGGCGTACTCCAGCGGCGACCACACCTCGGGTTCCGGCCGCTGCCGCAGCTTCGGCGAATCGGTCAGGAGTAAGTCGGCGTACTCAACGGCGTGCTCTCTGGCCAGCGTCGCCACTTCGGGTGCGCGGGTCAGATCGTAGACGAAACCGCATTCGGCACAGGTACTCACGACTTCACCTCGCTGACGCTCGGTTCCGTCGCGCGCACCAGCACGCTGTATTTTCGGTTCACTCGCTGACGCTCGTTCACGCGTCGTGACACTAGCAACGAGGTGCGTTGCGGCGCAGCCCAACTGACGGTCCGCGCAGGTCGGCGTCCCGAATTCGCTGGGTACGGGCTTGCTTCGGTCCCGGATACCGGACCTAGTCGGTCTTGCGGCGGGGTGGCAACGCGGCAACACCTACGGCGATCACCGCAAGCAATGCGGGCACCTGCGCCCACAACGAACCACCCATATACCCACCCGAAGCGCGCCACGGACCGGTGGACAGCGCCGCCGCCGACAACGCCGTGCCCATCCCCGCGACGATGACGAGCGCCCTTGGAGTCCATTGCGGCAGGAAACGGGCGGCGGCGACCGCCCCGACGGTGACAACGGTGCCGACTGGACCCGCGATGAGCGTCGCCGCTGCGGCAAGGCCGAGCGCGCCGAGCCAGCGGGTATCCCACGTCTGCGGTGCGGATTGCGTTGCGCCACCAATGGTCAACGGCTCGGCCGTGTGCGCGGACGCGCCGTTTCGCTCGGCGATGTCGGACGTGCCGTATCGCGAGGAGGGGACGCCCACGTCGCTGGTGCCACCTCGGTGTGGCGTCGTGTTCGTATCGGAGCCAACCGATTTCCGGGCGCGTGGTCGCCACGGAATGGCGAGGGCAATGAGGGGAAGCAGGAGCAGGAGGCCGCCGAAGATGCCGAGGCGATACCAGCGGTCGACCGGGAAGGAGACGGTGATCGGGCCTGTCGCGTCGGCGGGGAGCAACCAGGCTTGCTGCCAGCCGTCGATGACGAGGGGCGCCAAGGTGCGACCGTCGGACGTCGTTGCACGCCAGCCGACGTTGGTGCTCAGCGGCAACACCAATACCCGGGTGCCCGACGCCGATTCGGCCGGAGCGGGAACGTCGGCCCGATCGAGGCGGAGCCGGTCGACGAAGAACAGCTCGGTCGGTGCGACGGCGACATCGGCGCGCCCCGCGGCCAGTCCGAAGGTCGTCGACGCGCCGGAATCGGGCTGGGCAGGGCCGTCGTTCGGGCAGACGCGGGCGGAAACCGGTGCCCCGGAGCGCAGTTCGTCAGCGGTGGCGGTGACGGTGGTGCGCAGGAGCTGCCCGCCGACATTGATCACGGGGCCCGTCTCGCACGGCACGGTGATCTCCCGGTCCAGCGCCGCAGGGGCCGGGTAGTCGGGACCGAGCACCGACACCTCGGCCAGTCCGGTGGGCTGCGACAGGGCGAAACCGAGTGCGGTCCGGTCCAATACGGGCCGCCATGTCTGCACGCTGAGCTCGATACGGTCGGTCACCGTCGGATACAAGGAGATCCGGACAGGCACGCCCGGGTCGGCCTTGTCGAGCGCACGCACCTGCGGTCCGGCACCGAGGTTCACCACCACCGAGGTCGGCGCGGCGGGCAGGCCGCCGAGCGACGGCGTCAACTCCAGTCCGGTCACCAGCGTCGGCGCGGGCAGCTCGAGCGCGAGGGTGGGCTTGGCGCCGGTCAGCACCCGCACCGACTCTTCCGGCGCGGTCCAGCTCGTGCGCGGATCACCGTCCGTCGCGGCGAACGCGGCACCGCGCAGGTCGCCGACATCGCCCTTGCCCCGCGCGACCGGGCGTTCGGGGTCGGTGAGCAACGCCTCCAGCGCGGGGCCCTGCCTGGTGCGGACGGTCAACTCCGGGGTGACGAACATCGGCTCGGGCACCGACAAGGTGCGTTCGAAGGTGCCGGGTTCCTCCGGCGCCAGCGCGAGTCCCTTGCTGCACCGCACCCGGTTCGGTGAATCGAAACAGGCACTGCGCCCGGGGAATTCCTGCCCGAGATCCCACCCGCGCACCTGCGCGCCCTGCTTGGTCGCCGGCAGCACGGTCCGATGCCGGATATCGACAGGGACAGGTTGATCGTGGACGGAGTAGTCCTCCAGCGTCAGCTCGCTGATGCCGAACTGCGCACCACGCTTGCCGTTTTCGGTGCGGATGGCGGTCATCGTGATCCACTGCGTCGTGCCCGGCGGCAGCGAAACCGACACCGGTGCACCGGGTTCGGGTATCCGGGTGGACACGGTGCCGTTGGCGGTGCGCACCTCGACCCACTTCACCGGGTCGCCGATGGCGGCCGCGCTGGTGCGGAAGCTCAGCTGGCCTGCCTTGATCGGCTGTGCCAAATCGAGCCGAAGCCATTGCCCCAGCGCGTATTCGGTCCCGTTGCTGATCCAGGCCGTTGCCGGGTCGCCGTCGACGACGGCCGCGGTCGAGCTGCCCGGCGCCGCGCCGCCGAGTTGAGTGGCGTCGGCGGCGGAGCTGGACGCCGTGATGACGGCGCCCGACCATTCCCCGCGCACCGGTTCGGCGCCGGGCACCGGATAGTCGGGTACGAGATTGTGGGTGCGACGGGCATCGTCGGGCGCGCGCACGGCCGAATTGTGGTTGTCCACGCGACCGAAATCGGTTTCGCGAGCCATCGGAGTGTCGGTGACGGTCATCGGGCCGATGGGCAGCCCGGCCCGCGCCGCGTCGGCGGCGAGCAGGGTGGGGGTCCCGGTGCCGCCGCCGTCGCGGTGCAGGCGTTCGAGCACCTCGGGCCCGCCCTGCACAACAGGAAGCGACTCGAGCGGAACCGTGTACGCGCCCGGAAACGACGGCGGCGCACCGGTTCCGGAGCGCACCTTGGCCGGCGTGCCAAGCGTCGGCGTCTCGACGCGGTAGATCTCGACCGCCGGGTACGCGGGACGCAGGTCGCCGTCCGCGACCAGATCCTCGGCGATGACGGCAGGCTCGATCGGATCGCCGAACGCCGCCACCTTGGTCAGTCCCGGCGAACCTTCGATGGCCCGGTGCGCGAGCATCGGACGGGTGGACCGCGACGTCTCCGGGTCGAGATCGTTGCGCAACACCAGGATTCCGATGCCCTGTCCGGCGAGCGTCGCGGCGAGGCCGGTCGACGGCCGTCCATCGGCGATCAGCCGCTGCACGGAATCCATCGCGCGGATGGTGCCTGGCGGGTTGAGCGGCACGGAGTCGCGGACCGCCCACGGTGTGCTCGCCAAGGCTTGCAACGGCTCGTCGCGGGTCAGTCCCCACACCTGACTGCCGAACGGCGCACCGGGCACGACCAGGGCGCGGGTGTCGGAAGCATTGCGGTGCAACCAGTCCGCGGTCTGCTCCCAGTACGCGGGTACCCGGTCGTAGGCCCCGCGCGGCGCCAGCTTGCCGGTCCAGGCCAGCGAGGTGGACAGGGTGAGGGCGGTCAGGATCAGGGCGGCCACCGCGACCACGCGATCGCGCTCGGGGTGCGCGAACGCGCTGCGCCACACCGGCATCGGCACCGAGGCAGGCAGCGGCACCCTGGCCAGCAGCTGAGCCAGGCCGAGCACCAGCGGGATGCGGATCAGCGGCTCCAACTTGTGCACGTTGCGCAGTGGCGCGCCACCGGAATCGAGGAACAGTCGCACCGATTCCGCGAACGGTCCACCGAGCTCACCGACATACCCGGCGCAGATACCGACCAGCCCGACACCGAGGATCAGTGCGAGCCGACCGCGATAAGGCATGGAGCGCAACGCCAAACCGGCCATGCCTGCCGCGGCGAGCAGCCCGGTGGCGAGCACGGCGGCGGGCTGGGTCACCAGCACCGCGCCCGCGATGCGTTCGGGCGAGACGAACGGCGTCCAGCTGTCGGTGCCGCGCAGCACCTCGGCCAGCGACGCCCATTGCGTTGTCACGCCGGAGGATTCGATGTAGTCCAGGAACGGCGGACTCACCTTGCCGAGCAGCAGCAGCGGCACCGCCCACCAGAACGTGGCAAGCACGAGCAGCGGCACCCACGCCATGGTGAAGCGCCACCATGCCCGATTCGGGCGATACGAGGCCCACCACAGGAGCGCGGGCAGGAACGCGGCAACGGTCGCGACGGCGTTGACCGAGCCCATCAGCGCTACCGCGAGCGCGCTACCGGCCGCGGACTTCGCACCGCCGCGCCGGAGCCTGCCGAGCGCGGCGGGAGCGAGTAAGACCCACGGCGCCAACATCATCGGCAGCGTCTCCGACGAGATCGAGCCGAGCGTGGTGAGTACGCGCGGTGCCAGCGCGAACGCGATCGCCGCGATGATGCGGGAGCCGCGGGTGCCGATGCCGAGCGTTTCGCAGAGCCGGACGATGCCCCAGAAGCCGGCGAGCAGCAGCAGTGCCCACCAGATGCGTTGGGTGGCCCAAGCAGGCAGGCCGAGCACGTGCCCGAGGGAGAAGAACGCGCCGTGCGGGAAGAAGTAGCCGTAGGCCTGGTTCTGCACCTGGCCCATCGGGGCCTGGCTGCTCCACAGATGGCTGGCGCGTTCGAGGAAGCCGAGTGGGTTCTGCGCCAGGTCGTATTTGGTGTCGGCGACGGTGAGGCCCGGCGCCTGCAGGAAGGTGAGCAGGAACGCCACGAGCACCGTCGCGGCGAACCAGCGCCTACCGAGCGGAGCGGTGTCCTGCTGCTTCAGCGCGGATTCCGCCCGCCGCCGCGCAGCACTGTGCCGCCGTGGCGCCGCGGACGTTGCGGGCGAATCGGCAGGTGAAGCGGGGGTCAGTGGCTCAGCGACTGCCGTACTCGACGTTGTTCAGCAACGAGGAGTCCTTGTCGCCGCTGCGGTCGATGTCCGGACGCGAGTTCTGCTGCACCGCCACCGTCACGAGGAGCACCGCGATCACGCCGAGCACAGCGCCGCCGACAGCACTCGCAACACCAGGAACAGCAAACTTCATTGCGGTACTCCAATACATCGATGCAGGCACATTCCCGGTCAACCTAGCAGCACACGGTCGTCTCCGGTGCGTTCAGCCCGCCGATTGCCAGTGGCGATCCGCGGACGCCGTAGTTGTGGCGGTGCTCACCAGAGGGAGTCCGGTGCGGCCGAAGCTCGTCGATGTCGAGAGCTCGGGCAGCGCCCACCGATCCGATATCACCCCTGCTCGCCAGTTTTGCCGAGTTCGTCGGAAGAGTTCGGTGTGCCGTGTGGGTGCCCGCGCTAGTGCGTAGGCACCACACAATTCAGACTGCCGAGCAGAGTGCGGAGTTTGGCCGTGGTCTCGTCGAGTTCGGTCTTCGGATCCGAGGCCGCGACGATGCCGCCGCCCGCGTAGGCCTGCATGGTCCGTCCGTCGGCGGACAATTCCGCGCTGCGGATCGCGACCACCCATGACCCGTCGCCGTTCGCGTCGCACCAGCCGACCGCGCCGCCGTAGAAGCCGCGGTCCTCCTCCAGATCGGCGATCGTGTCGAGCGCCAGATCGGTCGGGGTGCCGCAGACGGCGGGGGTGGGGTGCAACAGCAGCGCGAGGTCGAGCGCGGTGGTCGCTGGATCGCGCAGCCTGCCGGTGATCGGGGTGGCGAGGTGCCAGACCTCGTGCGTGTGCACCAGTTCCGGGCCGTCGGGGATGGACAACTCGGCACAGAGCGGGCTGAGCTGCTCGCGGATCCATTCGATGACGAAGGCGTGCTCGGCGCGATTCTTGGTGCTGGCCAACAGTTCTCGTGCCTGGGCCGCGTCGGCGTCCGGGTCGGCACGCCGTGCCAGGGTGCCTGCCAGCGGGCGCAGTGTCACCGTGTCGCCGTGCCTGGCGATCAGCACCTCGGGGGTCGCGCCGACCAAGGTCGCTCCGGTGCGCCCGGCCGGTGTCAGGTCGACCGCGAAGACATTCGCGTGAGGATGCCGCGTCAGCAACTGCGCCGCCACGAGTTCGGGCTCCAACGCCGCGGCCGCCTCGGCGAGCACCGATCGTGCAGCGACGACCTTGCGCAGCGGCTGCGCCGGATCGTTGAGCTGCTCGACCAGCTTGGTCACGCGCGCGATATGTTCTGCCGCACTGGGGATCTCGGTGACAACCTGGACGGCGGGCAACTCGGGCAGCGCCGCAGGCCGCCACGGGCCAGCGGTGTGTTGCACGCGTTCCGGCACGCTGAGTGCGGCAGGTCGACGCGGATCGAACGGCAGCGCACCGACGATCCAGTCCGCGCTGCCCGCGCGCAACGCGGCTACTGCGCGATCGGCCTCATCGAAGGCGACCCGGCTACCGAATGCCCGGACGACCCCGTCCGGCTGTGCAAGCAGGAATCCATCCATGATTCCTCGACCCTAACTCCGCCCCCGCCCCCACACCCCGTTGAGCGACCCACATCTCACCCCACCCATCCACGACAACCGCAGCTGCACCGACCCGGGACTGTCCGTCAGCCCGTTTGTTGGACCACAGAGGTTCCATACGTTTCACAGAAGCTGTACGCCCTGTGAAACGTGTGGAGGGTCTGTGGATAGCCCACCGGCCGACCCGCTAGCGGGATTTCGCAGGCTCCTTACCGGGCGGGACCATGAGGACCGGCCGGTGGCAGTGCTTGAGGACCGCGTCGGCGACGCTGCTGTGCATGAGGGCGCGGATGCCGGTGGCGCCGCGGGTGCCCGCGACGATGATGTCGACGTCCAGGTCGTCGGCGCATTCGACGATGGCGTTCCAGATGGTCGTCGTGCATTCGGCGGTGCGTGCCTCGGCGTTGAGTCCGGCGAGCTTGGCCAACCGGACGCCCTCGGTGTTGATCGTGCGGGCATCGACGTAGGCGACGTCCTCGATCTCCTCGTCGGGTACCCATTCCGGTTGCATCACCCCGGACAGACCGGACAGGCGAGCGGCTTGCCGCACCATCGGCTCCCACGCGGTCAGCACGATCGCTCTGTTCGCACTGAGGAACCGCCCGGCGTATTCAATGGCCCGCTTGGCGTTCTCGGATCCGTCGTAGGCAATGAGCATCAGATCGCAGGGCACGGGACCTCCTGGTGGGAGACTCACGGCTATCCAACAAGGTTACCCTCGGTGGGCCGTCCGCACTGGCTGGCGCGCAGGATCGCACCGCAAACGCCGCCCACCCGACCGTGCCGTGACGGCGGGCGAACAGTACGGTTGTCCCCCATGCGGAAGACGCCCCTGCTCGTGCTCGCCGTGCTGGCCGCCGTCGCGACCGCCTGTTCGAACGGCGGTGGCAGCGGCCCGACCCCGTCCTCGGAGGCGAGGCCAAGCGTGACTCCCGGATCGTCAACGCAAGCAACCACATCCGCGCCGCGGGATTGCTCCGCCGGCTATCTGGCCACGCTCACCACGCGCCAGAAGCTGGCCCAGCTGTTGACCGTTGGCATCACCGGCAAGGCCGATGCGACGAATGTGGTGTCCACCGAGCAGGTCGGCGGGATCTTCGTCGGCAGCTGGACCGAGCCGTCGCTGCTCGCCTCCGGTCAGCTCGCGCAGGTCAAGCAGGCGGCCAAGGTGCCGCTGATGGTGACCATCGATGAAGAGGGTGGTCGCGTCTCGCGCGCCAAGAATCTGATCGGGGTCGCACCCTCGGCCAGGTCGACCGCGCAGTCGATGACGCCCGAGCAGTTCCGCGACGCGACCGTGACCAGGGGTCGTGCGCTGAAGGACCTCGGTGTCACGGTGAACTTCGCTCCCGATGTCGATGTGAGCAGCCAGCCCGACGACTCCGTCATCGGCGACCGTTCCTTCTCCGCGGACCCCGCCGAGGTCACCCGCTACGCCGAGGCCTACATCCAGGCGATGCGCGAGGTCGGCGTCGGCACCGTGATGAAGCACTTCCCCGGCCACGGCTCCGGCTCCGGCGATTCGCACCGCGGCGCGGTCCGCACACCGCCGCTGGACAGCCTGCAGACCGTCGATCTCGTCCCGTACCGCGCGTTGATCGGCTCCGGCGCCGCAGTGATGGTCGGCCATCTCGACGTGCCAGGTCTCACCACCCCCGACGTGCCTGCGAGCATCAGTCCCCAGGTGATGGCGCTGCTGCGCGAGGGCAAGGGCTACGGCGCCGCACCGTTCCAAGGCCCGATCTTCACCGATGACCTCGGCGGCATGGCCGCGATCACCAACCGGATGTCCATCGAGGAGGCGGTGGAGGCCGCGCTGGTGGCCGGCGCCGACAACGCGCTGTGGATCACCACCGACGCGGTGCCGAGCGTGCTCGATCGGCTCGAGCAGGCCGTCAAGGCTGGGCGCTTGCCCGCCGCGCAGGTCGACGCGTCGGTGCTGCGGATGGCCAGGTTCAAGGGGGCGCTGCCGCACTGCTGAGGTGTGGTTCCCGCGACTGGGGAGCAAATCCAACCCGCGGAACTTACCTTGGAGTAATATATGAACTTCACCATGCGGTAGGAGAGTGGATGGCGGGCGGAACGAAGCGACTTCCTCGGGCGGTTCGTGAGCAGCAGATGCTCGATGCCGCCGTCGAGGTGTTCTCGCGGAAAGGCTTCCACGATACGTCGATGGATGCCATTGCCGCCGAGGCGAAGATATCGAAGCCGATGCTGTATCTCTACTACGGCTCGAAGGACGAACTGTTCCGCGCGTGCATCCAGCGCGAGGGGCTTCGCTTCATCGAATCGGTGGTTCCCGCGGGCAACCCGCAGCTCTCGCCGCACGAACAGGTGCGCGTCGCGCTGGAGGGTTTCCTCGGTTTCGTCGACCGCAACCGCCGCTCCTGGCAGGTGCTCTACCGCCAGGCCATCGGCCAGCAAGCGTTCGCGTCCGAGATCGAGAACGCCCGCGAGCGCGTCATCGAACTCACCGCCAAGCTGCTCGAATCCAGTGCCAAGCACGCCGAGCCCGGCACCAACTTCGACGTGGTCGCCGTCGCGGTGATCGGCGCGGGCGAGGCCATCGCCGATCGGGTGGCCAGCGGCCGCATCGAGGTGTCCGAGGCCGTCGATCTGCTCGACGATCTGGCGTGGCGCGGTCTGGCCGGACGCAAGAAAGCCGAATAGCACCGGGAATTTCGGCGTTGCGGTTGCCGCGTCGGCGACGGCCTGCGAGAGTGCCGGAGATCAACACGTACAGACGATCTCGGGTCGGGGAGAAACGGGGCGGAATTGTTCGGCTTGCTCAGGCCGTGTGCGCATGGTGCGGCGAAGTACGGCATCGATAGGGCGGAATGGCGCGCGCATCTGTGCGGACTGTGCCTCGGCCTACGCGACGGACACGGCCAGTTGGCCCGTGCGACAACCAATGTCGACGCGCTCACCGAGGCGCAGCGGTCCGGCGACCCGTCGCGGACCACGGCGGGACGTTGCGCGCTGCGCGGCATGCAACGCGCATCGGTGGCGACCGCCGATTCACCCGGCGTGCAGCTGGCTACGACCGCGTCACTGTTGTTGGCATCGGCCAAGATTCGCGATCACGTGGCCGACGGCGATGCTCGCGCGCTTGCTCGCACGCCGATGGCGAAGGCGGCGGCCCGGTGGGCCGGGCAGGCACGGGAGAGCGCGCAGCGGATCGGCCTCGATGTCGAGCCTTTGGTCGCCGCGCTGGGTGCGCAGACGCAGTTGGAGGCGGCGGCGCTGGCCGGCGCGAGCACCATCCGCGTCCCCGAACCCCTGGCTGCATCCCGGTTCTGGCGCGAAGCGATGAGCGACGACGCCGAGCCGTTGGCGTGGACGACCGCGCCGACGCAACTGTGCGCGTCGGAGTTCTTCGCGCACACAGCGGTATTGGCCGATCGCCCGGACAACATCGACGCCCTGCGCGCTGCGGGCTGGCAGTTCGGCCGGATCGCGCACCTCGCCGACGCGGTGCAGGACTACGAGCAGGACCAGGCGCGCGGCCGATTCAATCCGCTCGCCGCCACCGGAACCAGCATGCCGCAGGCGTACGACCTGCTGCGCGAATCGAATTCACGGCTGCACGAGGCGGTCGCAGCAGCGGAACTCGACCAGGTCCCCACCGTCCGCTGGATGCTGCTCGATCCGCTGGCCTCGGCGCTGCGCAAACTCGGCCACGGCATCGGCTCCGTGGTCGGCCACGCCTGCAATGTCTCGCACGAGCGCGCCGACGTCCGGCTGGACAGCCGTGACACCAGGCATCGCCGACCCGGCCTCAGCGAGTCGCTCACCCTCATCCTCGGTTCGTACTGCACCGGCTATGCCTGCTGTGCCGAGCACACCTCGCCATGTACCGGCGAACGCAAGGAACCCTGGATCAACAAGTGTGACTGCAGTAGTTGTGATTGCAGTGGTTGTGACTGCGGCTGCGGCGACGGCGGTTGCTGCGATTGTTGCGGCTGCTGCGACTGCAGCTGCTGAACGAACAGAGCCGCACCCGATGGAACGGGGTGCGGCTCTGTCGTTTCCGTACGTCAGCGCAGGGTCGCGGTGAGGTGCGGGAAGCCCTTCTTCGGGTTGAGCACGGCCAGATCCCAGCCGCCCTCGACCTGATCGGCGTACACGTTCACCGTCGAAGGCAGGAAGATCGGCTTGCCGAACTTCACCTCATAGGTGGCCTTGCCAGGCACCCGGCCCTCGATCGTGCCGAGAATGTGCGCGGCCGACCACATTCCGTGCGCGATCGGCTTCTGGAAGCCGAAAGCCTTGGCGCCCAAGCCCGATGTGTGGATCGGGTTGTGATCACCGGAGGCCGACGCGTACTGGTTGATCGTCTTCTGATCGACCCGCCAGGTGCGCAGCGGCGGCGGCGGAACCTCGTCCGGCTTCGGCTCGGGCTTCGGGCCGCCCGACAGCGAGGTGCGCTGCTGGTGCAGGAAGGTGGTGACCTGCCGCCAGACCAGCTCGCGGCCGACACTGATCTCGGTGATCGCGTCGACGAGCAGCCCCTTCGGGTGCTCGCGCAGGTTCTCGATGTGCGACTTGATGTCCAGCGGCTCGCTCACCGAGATGTCGCGGGTCCGTTCGATCACGTTGTTCGCGTGCACCGCACCGACCGCGACGAACGGAAAGTCGCGCTGCACAACGAGTTGCATCACGATCGGGAAGGTGAGGACGAACGGATAGGTCAGCGGCAGCGCATCGTTGAACCGCAGCCCGGTCGCCCGGCAGTAGGCGGCCAGGTGATCCGGATCCACCTTCAGACCGTCGAGCTGGATCGTCCGGTCCGGCAGCTTCGGCTTGCGCGCCGAAAGCAGCGGCAGCGGAACCGCGCCCAGCGCCGCCTTCACGAACAGCGGGCCGTTCTTGGGCGGTGCCTTCAGCGTGATCTTCTGGGTCATCATGCTCCGATCAGGCTCTGCCCGCAGACCCGAACGATGTTGCCGGTCACGGCATTCGACGCCGGGCTGGCGAAGTAGGCGATGGTCTCGGCGACGTCGACGGTCTGGCCGCCCTGCGACAGCGAGCTCATCAGTCGGCCCGCCTCACGGGTGGCCAGCGGGATGGCGGCGGTCATCGCGGTCTCGATGAAGCCGGGGGCCACCGCGTTGATGGTGATGCCCTTCTCCGCCAGCTTCGGCGCCTCGGCGTCGACCATGCCGATGACGCCTGCCTTGGAGGTGCCGTAGTTGGTCTGGCCGCGGTTGCCCGCGATGCCTGCGATGGAGGACACGTCGATCACTCGGCCGCCGTCCTTCAGCGCGCCACGGGACACCAGGCCCTCGGTGATCCGGTGCGGCGCGGCGAGATTCACGTTGAGCACCGAGTTCCAGCGACCGTCGTCCATGTTGGCGAGCAGCTTGTCGCGGGTGATGCCCGCGTTGTGCACGACGATGTCGATGCCGCCGAAGCGCTCGGTGGCGAACTCGGCCAGCTTCTCCGCGGCGTCGGGCGAGGTGACGTCGAGTGCGAGCGCGGTGCCGCCGACCTTGTTGGCGGTCTGCGACAACGCCTCACCGGCGGCGGGGATGTCGGCCACGATGACGGTGGCGCCGTCCCTGGCGAACACCTCGGCGATGGTGGCGCCGATGCCGCGCGCGGCGCCGGTGACCACGGCGACCTTGCCGGCCAGCGGCTTGTCCCAGCTGGCAGGCGCGGTGGCGTCGTCCTTGCCGACTCGGATCACCTGACCGTCGACGAACGCCGACTTGCCCGAGAGCAGGAAGCGCAGCGTCGACTCGAGGCCGGTCGCGCCGGTCGATGCCTGCGGGTGCAGGTACACCAGCTGCGCGGTGGCGCCGCGGAGCAGTTCCTTGGCCACCGAGCGGGTGAAGCCCTCGAGCGCGCGCTGGGCGATCTGCTCGTCCACGCTGGATGCCAGCTCCGGCGTGGTGCCGATCACCACGATGCGCCCGGAGGCGGCGATGCTGCGCATGGCGGGCTGGAAGAACTCGAACAGCTGCGACAGTTCCTCGATCGAACCGATGCCGGTCGCGTCGAACACCAGGGCGCCGAGTTTGGTTCCGGCGCTCGGCGCGTCGACGAAGGTGTAGTCCGACAGCAGCAGCCGCACCGGCTCGGCGACCCGGCCCTTGCCGCCGAGCAGCACCGGGCCCGGCAGGGCGGGTTCACCCGCGGTGTAGCGGCGCAGGTTCTCCGGCTGCGGCAGACCGAGCTTGCTCGCCAGGAACTGTCCGGGGGAGGAGTGAACGAACGATCCGTAGAGGTTGGGAGCACCCTTGCTCTTGCTGGCTGCCACTGTTCCTACCTTTTCTGTGTTTGACAGGCGGCGGTCACGATCCTGACGTTGGCACGCAAGCTACCGCCGCCGGGACTGTCGCGCACGCCGCGATGTTCGGGTCTGGTGGCCCCGTCAGGTCTGCTGGCGCACATTTTGCGGGGTACGGTGTCGACAACTAACTTACTCCAGAGTAAGTTTAATGTAAACCAACCGCGACGGGGCGCCGATCAGTGGAGATCTCCACCGGACTCCGGAGCGCCGGACACCCCCAACGAGACCTGGAGACTCGAGTGACAACCAAATCCCGTTCGGCGAAGAGCACCGCCAAGACCGGTAAGACCACCCGCCCGGTCGCGATCGTGGGCGGCAACCGGATTCCGTTCGCTCGCTCCGACAAGGCATACGCGCACGCCTCCAACCAAGACATGTTCACCGCCGCGTTGGACGGCCTGGTCAGCCGCTTCGGCCTGCAGGGTGAGCGGCTCGGCATGGTCGTCGGTGGCGCCGTCCTCAAGCGGGTCGGCGAGCACGGCATGATCCGCGAGAGCGTGCTCGGCAGCAAGCTGAGCCCCTACACCCCGGCCCATGACCTGCAGCTTGCCTGCGGCACCGGCCTGCAGGCCGTCGTCACCGTCGGTGACGCAATTGCCCAGGGCCGCATCGAGGTCGGCGTCGGCGGCGGCACCGACACCACCTCGGACGCGCCCATCGGCGTCAGCGAGGGCATGCGCGAGTGGATGCTCGACGCCAACCGCGCCAAGACCAACAAGGACCGCCTCAAGCTGGTCGGCCAGCTGCGCCCGAGCATGCTCGGCATCGAGATCCCGCGCAACGCCGAGCCGCGCACCGGCCTGTCCATGGGCGAGCACGCCGCGATCACCGCCAAGGAATTCGGCGTGCCGCGCGAGGCGCAGGACGAGCTGGCCTACCTGTCGCACAAGAACATGGCCGCCGCCTACGACCGTGGCTTCTTCGACGACCTGATCACCCCGTTCCTCGGGCTGACCCGCGACGACAACCTGCGTCCCGGTTCGACCATCGAGAAGCTGGCCACCCTCAAGCCGGTGTTCGGCGTCAAGGCGGGCGACGCCACGATGACCGCGGGCAACTCCACCCCGCTGACCGACGGCGCCTCCGCGGTGCTGCTGTCCAGCGAGGAATGGGCCACCGAGCGCAACCTGCCGGTGCTGGCCACCCTGGTCGACAGCGAGGTCGCGGCGGTCGACTACATCCACGGCCCCGACGGCCTGCTGATGGCGCCCACCTACGCGGTGCCGCGCCTGCTCGCCCGAAACGGCCTGACACTGCAGGACTTCGACTACTACGAGATCCACGAGGCGTTCGCCTCCGTGGTGCTCGCGACGCTGTCCGCGTGGGAGTCCGACGCGTACTGCAAGGAGCGCCTCGGCCTCGACGGCGCGCTCGGCGCGATCGACCGCAGCAAGCTCAACGTCAACGGCTCCTCGCTCGCGGCGGGCCACCCGTTCGCCGCGACCGGCGGCCGCATCGTCGCCTCGACCGCGAAGATGCTGGCGGAGAAGGGATCCGGCCGTGCGCTGATCTCCATCTGTGCCGCCGGTGGTCAGGGCGTCGTGGCGATCGTCGAGCGGTAATTCTCAGGTGCGGAGGCGGTACTCGGTCTAGACGACCGGGTACCGCCTCCGTCGTCTGTCAGCGCACCAAACTCGCTCGGGCTGCGGCGAATCGGACGACGCCGGGGGCGATCCTGCCGAACAGGTACTGCGCCTTGGCTTCCGGTGTCACCGGGACGACGTCCTTGTTCTTGCGCACCGCCCGGACGATCTGCGCGGCGACCTTGTCCGGGCCGTATCCCCGCAGCCGATAGAGCCGGTCGTAGCGCTCCTGTCTGCGCTGCTCTTCTTCGGCGGAGACGCCGGACATCTTCGTGTTCCGGACGATAGCGGTGTGCACAACGCCGGGGCAGATCGTGCTGACACCGATTCCGTGCTCGGCCATTTCGGCGCGCAGGCAGTCGGAGAACATGAACACCGCCGCCTTGCTCGTCGAGTACGCACTGAACGCCTGCTGCGGGGTATAGGCCGCCATGCTTGCCAGGTTGACGATGTGCCCGCCGAGCCCACGCTCGACCATGGCCGCGCCGAAAGCCCGGCAGCCGTTGACGACTCCGTGCAGGTTCACATCGAGCACCCGGTCGAAGTCATCGGCAGGGGTGTTGAGGAAGCGCCCGGCCTGTCCGATGCCCGCGTTGTTGATCAGGATGTCGGGCACGCCGTGTTCGCGGAGCACGCCGTCGGCGTGCTTGCGCATCGCGGTCTCGTCGGACACGTCCACCTCGTAGGCGTGGCCGACGCCGCCCGCCTGGGCGATCAGCGCCACCGTCGCCTCGGCCGCGATGCCGTTGACGTCGGACACCACGATCTCCGCGCCGTCGCGGGCGAAGGCGAGCGCGGTCGCCCGGCCGATGCCGCTGCCGCCGCCGGTGAGCACGACGAGTTGGTCCTCGAACGGCGTGCGCGGCACGCCCATTCGCGCCCGGCGCAGCGCCCTGGCCTGCGGTGCCCCGGTCACCGCGTCGATCAGTTCGACGGTCGCCGATGCGAGCAGGCGTGGATGCGAGAACGGCAGCCAGTGCCCGCCTTTCACCACGCGCAGCCAGACCTGGTCGGCCCAGCGGTCCTCGTCGGCGTAACTCGACTGGCGCACTGCGGGATCGCGGGTGCCGACGATGATCTGCGTCGGGACCGTGGTGAACGCCTCGCGGGACCGCAACGGGTTCGCGGCCCAGGTCGACCGGTAGATGCGCAGGCCGTTCGCCATGTCCGCGGTGAAGGTCGGGCCGAGGTGGATGTCCTCCGGCGCGGCCCCCTCGGCAGCGGAAAGTGCTGCGCGCCAGCGCTGTTCGCTCACCCCGGCTTTGATCACCAGCTTCGGCAGTACCGGCAATGCCAGGAAGGTCGAGTAGGCGAACGACCCGAGCTGGGCCAGCGGCAGCGCGATATTACGCGGCGTCGGCCGGGAGAGCCGGTCGCGGGCCCAGGTGCTGACGTGCGCGATGCTCGGCCCCGACACCGAGGTGAAGGACGCGACCAGGCGTTGCGCCTCGGGGCCGCAGACGATTTCCCAGCTGGCGACGCTGCCCCAATCGTGCGCGAGGATGTGCACCGGCGCGCCGTTGCCGAGTGCCTCGATCACCGCAATGTAGTCGGCGGCCAATGTGGTGGTCGAAATGGCCGAGGTGCCAGGTGGATTGGTGGATTCGCCATGGCCGCGGTTGTCCACACTCAATACCCGGAATCGGGTGCTCAGCTCCGGAACGACGTTGTCCCACAGGTGATGTGAGTCCGGCCAACCGTGCAGCAGCAGGACCGTCGGTCCCGCCGGATTGCCTTGCTCGTAGACGGCGATATCGACGTCGCCATTGCGGACCACATGCTTCTCGGCCATGGATTCACCCCACTATCCGGTCCGCGCGGGTCGCGGTCCGTAGCTCTGGGTCCATTCTGTCTGAGACGGTGCGATTCGGGTAGCCCCTGGTCGCGTCGACTGTCCCGCTTGTCGGGCTTGTGAGTTATCTCATGAATTCCAATTCACATTGTCGGTGAATTTGCCACGTCGACGGCTTGATTTTATAGCTACTAGCAGGCAACTTTGATGTTACAGATTTTATTCGGCCGCCTACTACTTGTTGCATGGCTCATTGCGGCGGGTCTGATCTCTGTGTTTACCTGCACGTCACCTACTCTGCTAGCGGAGTCGGGTAGTCGCTGTGGCGCTATTGGTGTGCCATATCGACATACAGCTACTGACAGGACATCTCTTCAGATTCAAGAACTCTTCGAATCGTGCAAGTAGAGGAAGGCTGAACAGCTGATGCGTATCGGTATGGCGTTGCGCGCCACGGCACTGGCTCTGGCGGCCGCGATCGGTCTCGGACTGGGGTCGACGGCCCCGGCGGGAGCCGTCGGCGAGCTGGACCGCTACCTGGATCTGCCGCTGGTGAACCGGGATGCCTCGGTCGCCCCCGGCGGCGTCAACGCAGAACTCCCGTACGACGCGGCCCAGCTGCGCGCGCTGTTGGATGCGGCGCGCGCCCAAGGTATTGCGCCGACCCGATACGCCGCCCTGCTCTACCAATACTGGCTCGTCGACGCGACCAACCAGGCAGGCATCGACCTGCGTTCCTGGGATCCGCGCGCCGGCGTCGAGGCCAACCGCGTCAATCTGATCAACTCCTACCGCTACTACGAAAACCTGCAGCTGAACCACCGTGAGCTGCAGTGGGCAGGCATGGGCGGTCAGGTCGGCGCCGACTTCGGCGGCGGTCTTGTCGATTTCGAGCTGATGGGCAACATCTACGCGCTGCCAGGCCTGTCCGAATCCGCGCGTGGCGTCGTCGCCGCGGTCGACCAGGCGGCGGGACCACAAGCGGTGGCCCAACTTCCGCGCGGACTGCTCGCGCTGGCCGAGGCGGGCTCGCAGATCACCCCGGACGATCTGCGCCACCTCATCGGGATGATCCTGGTGATGCAGAAGAACATCTTCTCCGACCTGATGCCGATGCACGACGCCTACGTCACCGGCGGTCTGCCCGCGCTGGCGGAGTTCCAGGCGGCCGGGCTGTTCGATGCCGACGTGATGCAGGCCTGGCAGGACGTGGCCTCCGGCGACGAGGGCCGGATCGCCGCGGGCAACGCGGCCTTGCTGCGCCGCGAACAGTCGTGGGCGATCCGGGACCAGTGGGATGCGACGCGCAACTACAAGGGCAGCGTCGGCGAGGCGATCACCTACGCCAGCGGCGCGGCAGGCTCGCCGTCGGTCGCCGGTGTCGCGCCGCCGCGACAGTTCCGCCCGGTGCGCATGCCGGTCACCATGGCCGACGGGCGGCCGGGAATCTTGACTTTGCCGCTGCCGGAATGGAATTGGTCGGATTTCGATGCCCGCTGGGACTACATCACCTCGGAGCTGCTGCCGAAGTACAAGTTCCAGGTCGAGAACAACTGGCCCGCACTGGAAGCCGTGATGCGCACGCCCTACGAGATTCAGATGGAGACGCATCGCCCGCTGTTCAACGTGCCGCAACTGCTCGACTCCGCGGCCAGGCAGCTCGACGTTTCCCCGGTCGATGCGACGGCGGTGCGCTGACATGAAACACCGCACCCTTGCCGTCGCGGCGGCCGTCGTGGCAACGCTGTACACCTTGACCGCGGGAACCGCTGCGGCGGAACCGGAACCGGCGGGCACGCCCGGCCTGGACAAGGTGTTCAACGGTTTCGTCGTCGGACAGATCCAAGGCGCCCAACCGGTTCCGCCGGACCAGGCGTTCCAGGCGCTGCTCGCGAACGACCCGTTCTATCAGGAGCCGCCACGCACGGGCACCGAGGCGCCGGGAACCCTGTTGAAGGCCAAGAAGGTCGACGTGATGTTCCTCGGCATCACCCCGCCCGACATCGAGGCCTACAAGCTGATGTACGTGACCACCGGCATCGACGGTGTCACCCCGGTGGTCAGCACCGGCATCGTGATGATCCCCAATCACGGTGCGCCCGTTGGGGAAAAGAAGGTGATCTCCTATCAGGAGGCCAACGACAGCGTCGGCTGGTCCTGTCATCCGAGCACTCAGTGGACCGGCGGTGATCCGCTCGACGGCTCGTCGTGGTCGGCGCTTGGCCCGCTCGCGTTGATGTTCGACAAGGGTTACGCGGTGATGATCTCCGATGTCGGCAACGACGGAGATCGCAACCCGCACGCGGTGTTCGCGGGCAAGTTCGCCGCGCACGCCCAACTCGACGGTGTTCGTGCGGCGTTGGCCTATCGGGACGCCGGGCTGAATCCCGAGGCGCAGGTCGCCTTGTTCGGCATCGCGGGCGGCGGTGTCGGCGCGGCCTTCTCCGCCGAACTGCAGCCGACCTACGCGCCCGAGCTGAACGTGAAATCGGCGCTGCTGGAAGGGATGGTCGTCAACCCGCGCAACTTCATGCGGGTCGCCGACGGTTCGGTGGGGTCCGGTTTCGCGCTGGCGACGCTGCTCGGTCTGGAACCCGCGTACCCGGAAATGCAGGTCAACGCGAAACTGAACCCGGCAGGTATCGCGCTGGCGAACGCCTTCCGCACCCAGTGCCAGACGCCTGCCTACTTCGGGCTGCCGTTGCTGCCGCTCAACACCCTGTTCAATTCGGGTCTCGGCCCGGCGGACGAGCCTGCGTTCCAACGCGCGTTCGAGGACAACATCCTCGGGCGCTCGGGGACGCCGAAAGCCAAGGTGGCCATCACCTCCTGCGCCGCCGACGACTCGTTCATGTCGCTGGTGCCCGCCAAGGACGCCAAGGATCTGGCCGACACCTACCGGGCCGGTGGCGCCGAGGTGACCTACCAACCCACCAACTGCAGCATGGTCCGCATGCTCACCGATATGTACGGCTGGGGCACGGACCTGTTCGGCATGCAGACGATCGACTGGATCGACAGCACCTTCGAGTGAAAGGAACTGCCTGCCATGGCATTTCTCTACGGAATCAACTACCTGTTCTGGTTCGGCCCGCTGGCGGTCGCCAAGTTGCTGGCTCAGGCCGCCGGCTTCTGACCCGTCGGTAGCTACACCCGCCGCGGCTCCCGCTTCCTGCGGGAGCCGCGGCGGTGCTACTTCCCCGGCAGCTCGTGGTGCCCGCCGAACGCCTGGCGCATCGCCGAGAGCATCTTGTCCGCGTACAGCGATTCGCCGCGGGAGGAGAACCGCTGGAACAGCGCGGACGCGAGCACCGGCACCGGAACGCCGGTGTCGATCGCGGCGTCGACCGTCCATCGGCCTTCCCCGGAATCCGAGACCCTGCCGTCGAAGGAATCGAGGTTGGGGTCGGCGTAGAGCGCACCCGCGGTGAGGTCCAGCAACCAGGAGGCAACGACCGAGCCGCGCCGCCACACCTCGGTCACCTCGGGGATGTCGATGTCGTACTGGTAGTACTCGGGATGCTCGAGCGGGGTCTCCTCGGCAGAGAACTCACCCGAGTGCTCGGCGCCGTAGTTGGCCTTGTGCAGAATGTTCAGGCCCTCGGCGTAGGCGGCCATCGCGCCGTACTCGATGCCGTTGTGCACCATCTTGACGAAGTGGCCTGCACCGGCCTGTCCGCAGTGCAGGTACCCCTGCTCGGCGGACGAGGGCTCGCCGCTCCGGCCTGGCGTCCGCGCCGCGGCCTCGACGCCGGGAGCGATGGATTTCAGCAGCGGATCGAGGTACTTCACCGGCTCCGCCTCGCCGCCGATCATCAGGCAGAAACCGCGACTCAGGCCGAAAACACCGCCGGAGGTTCCGATATCCACGTAGTGGATGCCCTTGGGGCGCAACTGTTCGGCCCGCTTGATGTCCTCGTGATAGCGGCTGTTGCCGCCGTCGATGACGATGTCGCCCGCCTCGAGCAACTCGGCCACCTGGTCGATGACGGCGCCGGTGGCACCCGCCGGGATCATGACCCACACCACCCGCGGCGTCTCGAGTGCGGCGACGAACTCCGCGAGATCGGTGCTGCCATGGAAGCTCTCGCCCAGCTCCTCGCGCAAAATGTCGATCTGATGCGCGCGGCGTTCATAGCCGACGGCGGTGTGCCCGTCCTTGACGATGCGGCGCACGATATTGGCGCCCATCCGGCCGAGGCCGATCATTCCCAGCTGCATGCCATCCATCTCCCTCGGTATGTGGTCGCGCCGGAGGTCCGTCCTAGCGAGCCCTGGTGGCGAGAGGTCTGTTCGATTGTCTCGCGTCGGTTCGATCCTGCTTCGTCCGGCTGTGTAACGCATGGTGCTCGGCTCCGATAATCAGATCGGCTCCGCGTAGTTGCCAGACCCCCGACCCGGCAACTGCGCGGGGCCTTTGCATGTGCCTTCCGGAACATTGCAGGGTATTTGCTGGTCATCAGTGCACCGCTGACGTTGTCGGCGGGGCGCACTATCGTTGGCGGAGACTCGCACGGTGCGGGTCCCAACTCAACCGAACGGGGAGGACGGTTCGTGACGAGCCAGTCGAGCACCGGACGCCGCGGCCAACAACCAGCAGGCGAGGTCGGCCTACGCCAGCTGCTCGAATCGGCCCAGGCGAACGGGGCGAACCGGCCACCGGAATGGTCCGGCGACTCGGCACCCACCGAACCGCTGCAACACTCTCCACGGGCCAGCCACCG
This sequence comes from Nocardia sp. NPDC049149, assembly GCF_043197455.1. Taxonomy (NCBI): domain Bacteria; kingdom Bacillati; phylum Actinomycetota; class Actinomycetes; order Mycobacteriales; family Nocardiaceae; genus Nocardia; species Nocardia sp. NPDC049149. Next base: position 610,300 of record NZ_JBICTD010000001.1, on the reverse strand, counting down.
TGCCAAACACGGTGAGCGCCCGGCCGGACAGCGTCGGCCCGTTTCCGGTCCGCCGCCGAAGCGGTTGAACCGCACCGCTGTTCGGGTCGGGATCGCGGTCGGCGCGGTGCTCGCCGTTGCCGGCATTGCCTACGCCGTAGACCTGGCGCTGTCTTCTGGACAGGTGCCGCGGGGGACGGTCGTCGCGGGTGTGGACGTCAGCGGTATGACTACCGCAGCGGCCGATGCGAAACTGCGTGCCGAGCTCGGCCCCAGGTCGGAGCGGGAATTGCCGCTGCGCATCGGTGACGTACAGACTCGGCTTGTCCCCGCCGCGGCGGGCCTGGGTGTCGACTGGGACGGCACCTGGGCCCGCATCGGCGACCAGCCGCTCAATCCGGTCACCCGTCTCCTCTCGTTCTTCGGCAACCGTGACGTCGCGGTGGCCAGCGCGGTCGACGATCTCGCACTGGATCGCCAGCTCACTGCGCTGCGGGTGCACGATCGGCCCTCGGTCGAGGGCACCATCGCGTTCGACAAGGCACGACCGGTGGCCGTGCCGCCGGTGCCCGGCCGCGTGCTCGACATCGCCGCTGCCCGCGACGAGCTCATCGATCAGTGGATCGCCGGTGCGGTACTCGATCTTCCGGTGCATCCCGCGCCGCTCACTGTGCGGCCGGAGGCGGTCGACAAGGCGTTGCGTGAGGTGGCCGAGCCCGCGGTGCGCGCACCGATCACCTTCGCGGGCAAAGGCGCTGCCGCCAAGCTTGATCCGGAGCAGATCGCGTCTGTCGTCTCCTTCGCGCCCGACGGTCAGGGCGGCCTCGGACTCACCGTCGATCAGAACATCGCGGTCGGTTTGCTGGCGCCGCAGCTGGCGGCCTCGGAGGTCGAAGCCAAGGACGCGACCTTCGCGCTGACCGGCGGCAAACCTACGGTGGTTCCCGCCGTCATCGGCGACAAAATCAACTGGCCCAAGACCTTCGAACAGTTCACCGCGCTGCTGGCCGCGCCGCAGGAGCGGACCGGTCAGGCCGTCTACGAAAAGGTCGACCCGAAGCTGACCACCGAAGCGGCGCAGGGGCTCAACGTGGTGGAGACGATGGGGTCGTTCACCACCAACGGCTTCAGCGGGCCGTCCGGTGTCAACATCCGGGTCGTCGCCAGGAAGGTGAACGGCGCCGTGGTCAAGCCGGGCGACACGTTCTCGCTCAACGACTTCACCGGGCCGCGTGGCTCCGCGGAAGGCTATGTGGAGTCCGGCATCATCGACCACGGCAGGCCGAGCACCGCCGTCGGCGGCGGCATCAGCCAGTTCGCCACCACCCTCTACAACGCCGCGTATTTCGCGGGTATGGAGGACGCGGGGCACACCGAGCACAGTTACTACATCTCCCGCTACCCGGCGGCGCGCGAGGCGACCGTCTTCGACGGCGCGATCGATCTTCGCTTCCGCAACAACACGCCGAATGGTGTCTTCATCGAGGCGATCACCACGGATTCGGAAGTCACCGTGCGGCTTTGGGGGACGAAGACGCTCAACGTCGAATCGATCACCGGCGAGAAGAGCAAGCCGACCGAGCCGACGACGATCAAGTTGCCGAAGGGTAAGGACTGCATCGCCTCCGAGGGGGCGCCCGGATTCACAATTTCTGACACCCGGGTGATCAGCGATCGGCGCACCGGTCGTGAGGTTTCCCGGGCGACTCGGACGGTCAAATACGATCCGATCCCCGTCGTGAAATGTGAGTGAGTGTAAAGCTTTTGGAGGCGCGCGCGGCACTCGCTGAAAGGGCGCGCTGCGAACTCTACCAATAAGTAGCGAACAAGCAGCTATCTCTCAATGCGGCGCTGGTTGGCACGGGGGGCCGTGAAACATCGTGCGGCAGGGGGACTTTGGTGAGCGACCCCTCGGCGAATGGGATATAACTACGCCAGATTCCGGGACGCCAGTCCGGTTCTGTTTCGGAGTGGGGCTCAAGGTAGAGCAAAGTGAAGGGGAAACAGTCGTGGAGCAGATCGACTCAGTCAGACCGTTTGCGGCAGGGCGGGCAGCGGACGCGGCAGTCATGCTGGGTGCGACCATCGGGGGCGACGTCGCCTTGCGAGTTGTGCAGGGCAGTGGAACGTTGTGCGATGTCGTTCTCGCCGCGTGGGCGTTGGGGGTTGAGCCGATCGAAGCGGTTCTCCAGTACGCAACGGCGGCCACCGGCGTGGTCTTCGAGAACCTAGCGGTGGTGGACGGCGGCGCGGATCCGCGCTGCGCCTAGCGATTTCGTGCCGTGCGGCATTCGGGGTGCCCGCACGGTTGGGTGGTTGACGTTGATCAACTAGGTGTCTCTGTGGCATTCACAGCCTTCACACGACGTCATCTCGACGCACGTTCTCGGGCAGTCGCTTTCGCGCTGCCGGGATCGGATGACGTCGTCGGTGTGTGTGGTGCCGGGTTACTCCTCGGGGCGTTCGACGTTCTGCAGTGCGGCCGTCACGAACTCCCGCATCGGGATGTCCAGTGCGGTGCACAGCGCGTGTAGCTGCTGCATGTCCGGCGAGCGGTCGCCGTTCTCGAAGCGCTGAATAGTGCTGACGCCGAGGCCGGTCAGCGCGGCGAGCTGGGGGCGCGTCAGCGCGCGCCGAGCCCTGGCCGCGCGGAGCTCTGCGCCCACTGCATGGTTAATGTCCGAAGCCACCTTTTTCACACCCATACGGACCATTCTGAGGTCCGATTGGCTACCTGGCAAACGACATGCCGAACGGAGTGTGCTTCGGCGTGCCGCGCATACCCCCAGCTAGCTGGGCATATCGCCCATAACGGTCTGCGATGAGTTGCAACAGGTCCAAACGGACCTTAGTGTGCTCCGTATGGAACACCTAGACCACGTGGTTGCCGAGCGAGTGCGGCGCGCCATGTCCGATGCGGGATTGTGTCCCGAGGACCTGGCCGCGCGTTCCGGGCTACCGGCGTCCGACCTGCGCAGCCTGCTCGCCGCGCACGGCTCGTTCACGGTCGACGAGCTCAGTCGGATCGCCGCGGCAGTGCATTGCCGCATCGTCGACCTGCTGCCCGACGACGGGGATTTGTTATGAGTTCTTCACCTACCGGGTCGCCGTTCGGCGAGTCGCATCAACGACCTTCGGCGTGTCGTACCAAACATTTTGTGATGCGAATCACTCTGTCGTGCAGGGTGGATGAGCGTTGATGAGCGATCGATCAGCAACCGCTCAGCGGGCGCTCGATGAGGTTGCGCGCAACGTGCCGCGACTGGACGGATTCGGCGCCTGGCGTTCGGGGACCCCGGACTTGGCGTACCGCACCGGCATGGAAGCGCATGCCGTCGCCCTGGTGCTCATTCATGATCCCCGCGACGCCCGCGTCCGCAGCACGACACTTATTGCCACGCCCCAGCGTTCGGCAGGCGTGCCCGCCGCGCGAGGCCTCCGATGACCCGCAGGGCGCGGACCCGCCGCGCAGACCCGGCCCTCGACGCGTTCCGCAGGCACATCGGCGCCCGCGTCGTCTTCACTCCGGCGACGCCGGAACGCGGTGGTGTCGAGCACGGCGTCATCGTCGACGTCGACCACCGCATGGTGTACGTCGACTACGGCTACCGCAATCCGGTATGGCCCGAGCTCGGCTACGCCATCGCCACTCATCCGGCGAACCTCAAACTGGAAAACCCTGTCGCACAAGTAGATACCTGCGATCACTGTGGATCCGCCGAACGGCGAGGTCCGGCCTTTCTCGCCGCCCGCTGATACCAGCGCAACTCCCATTCTCATCTGTCCGACGTCGAGCGGGCGTGCTCTGTCATGGGCTCGTCCGGTCGTGTCGTCCACGAAAGGAAAGTCCCCGTGGCTGTTTTCGGGCCGTATCGCCGTTTGTTCGGCAAGCTGATCGCCGTCGATGAGGTCATCGACGTCCTGATCGTCGGAGGTACCTGGAATCCGAACGGGGATCCGGTCACCGCGGCATTCGCAGAGGCGTTGGATACCAAGCACTTTCGAGTCCAGATGGTGCCCTATCCGGCCGACTACGGTCGTCGGGTCGCCTTCGCCGACAGCGTCGCTCTCGGCAGGAAAGCGCTGATCGAGGCGGTCGAGGCGACGCCGAATCGGGTAGTGCTTGCGGGATATTCGCAAGGCGCGGCCATTGCGGGTGACCTGGCCGCGGATATCGGACAGGGTTTGTATCCGCACCTGGAGGTGGTGGCCTGCGCCCTCATCGCCGATCCGCTCCGCCCGCAAGGCCGGTGCATCGGCGACGATCCCGGTGGCTACGGCGTCGTCGGCCAACGTCGGATCGAGAACGTTCCAACATATTGGGTTGCCGCGCAAGGTGATCCGATCACCGCCTTGCCTGCGGGAAACCCGCTGCGGCTGATCGCCGATATCACCGCATACTTCAGCCTGACCAGCCCGGAAGCCATGCTGCGCTGGGGTCGAAGCATCATCGAGGTCGCGACCAGCCGCCAATTGCAGCGCTGGTGGTCACCGGCGAACTGGCGCACCTGGGGTGGCGCCGTCGCCTACGCCCGCGGGTACCTGTTCGACGGGCGGCACACCGACGACTACATCCGGCACGGCCACGCCCGGCGGCTCGCCGAGGTGGTCAACCGTGCGGTGGTCGAGGGGGCGGCCTCGCGCATTCGCGGGTCGCAAGCGCGCTGAGCACGCTGAGATGCCCTGGTTCCAAGTCGACGATCAGCTCGGTTTCCATCCCAAGGCCGTCGCGGCAGGCAACGCCGCGATGGGCCTGTGGGTGCGTGCGGGCTCCTGGTCGATGCAGCAGCTCACCGAGGGCTTCGTCCCTGCGGCGATCGTGCGCGGCCTCGGTTCGGCCGCGCAAGCGAAAAAGCTTGTGGAAGTAGGCCTGTGGACGGCTGTGGATGGCGGCTACCGCTTCCACGACTGGACCGAACGGCAGATGTCGAAGGCCGAGATCGAAGACCGACGCCGCAAACGAGCCGCCGCAGGCCGCAAAGGCGGACAGGTCTCGGGGCAGGCACGCCAAGCAAGAGCGCAAGCACATGCTTCGGCACCTGCTCGAACAAGCTCTGCCCCAACGGCTTCAGCTCCTGCTGCACCGGTGACCAAGCAAACCGGAACCCCTGTCCCTGCCCCTGACCTTGGAAAAACTGCCAAGGGATGGCAATCCACGCCCCCGCCCCGGCAATGCGTCGTCCACCGAAACCACCCGGCCCCGCCGCCATGCGGTGGCTGCGCCGAGGCGCGGCGCACCAGGGAGCGCTGGGATGCCGCCCACAGCAACGACCTCCGTGCCGACGCGGTGCACCGCCGCGAGGCCGCCCGCCATTGCCCGATGTGCGACGACGCAGGGTGGCGCAACCCGCCGCCCGAACTGCTCGCCGTCAACCCCGATCCGCCGGTGCTGCGCTGCGACCACCACACCGCGACCACGCTCGACCACTGGCATTCCACCGAAGAGGAAGCGACACCATGACGACCTCCGCCGCCACCCGTGCCTTGCCGGTCGGTTCCCGATGACCGAGAACCCGAACCACCTCTACCTCGATCGCGCCGATATCCTCGCCCTCGCCGCATTGCTCCGCGAAATACCAGACCTGGCAGAAGATCTCGCCATCTCGCTGACCCGGCAATCCCGCCTCAGCACGCGCGGCGACTACCGGATGAATCGCAGGCCGAGCGAGCAGCCACTGCCCTACAACCCCGCGGCGTCCCGGGCCACCGACGAACTGCACGCGGTGCTCGTGGCCTGGGTGCGTCTGGTCTGTGAACAACGCGCCATCGCATACACAGGCGCCACTTCCACGCCCGGCCTGGCCCGCTGGCTCGACCGCAATATCATCGCGCTCGCTATGACCGAAGGAGCGGAAGGCGCACTCCCGGAGATCCGTTCGGTGGTGCAAGCCGCGGCATGGATCATTTGTCCACCCGTCGCGCCGACCGTGCTGGACGACCGGAAACTCGAGCAGGCGCGCCGGCACCGGCTCAATGCGTCCGGGATCGCCATGCTCGCAAAAGAACTCGGCGAGCCCTTCCGATCTCTTACCGTCCGGCGGATCCAAACCTTGCGTGATGCAGGCAAGATCGCCCCGTTGCCCGGCCCGTGGGCGCCGGAGTGGCCCGAGCTGTATCTTGTCGGCGACGTGCTCGACGGGCATCTGGCCCACCCGATTCGCCGCCGCGCTCGCGCCGCCATATCGAATTGAGTTGTGCGGAAATACGATTCGACATCGGCGTGATCAACTGGCGTGTTACATATGCACCATATGATGTGAATCACACCATAACCCTTGAATTGCTGAGGCTGCAATCCGGTGGCCTCGCCTCCATTTGTGATGCCTGAGGATTGCCGGATGGTCGAATCATTTTGCTATCAACGCATGAGGGGCGTGCCGCCGACCCGCTGCACAGGACGCAAGAGTGCTGATCACGGCCGTGCGATGGCCCCACGGGCGTAGAAAACACGGCAGGACAACAGGTTTGTTGACATAAATTCGAGATCTGCATGGTGCATGACCCGTTACCAATGGGCAATCAATGACTGTTTCCCGCGTCTGCTGAAGGGTCGCTGGCTGAACAACCCTTGTGATAGAAAATTTGTGATCGGTCACCACCAGGTCGCCGATGAGGGACCAACTGTTTTAAGAGGGAAGACTTTTCATGAGCAAAATGCGTGTGTTCGGTGTTGTTCTCGCGGCCTCCGGCCTGATCTTCGCGGGCTCCAGCCTGGCGTCGGCGGCGGTGCTGCCCCTCGAGAGCGCCCCCGCGCAGTCCATCGATGGCACCACGCCGCCGCCGGCCGGGACCCCGGATGCGGGCTCCACCACGGGTTCGGCCGCGATCCTGAAGGCGCTTGCCACCGGTTCCGCCGGGAAGCCCGCGCCTGCGCCGGCCCCCTAATCAAGCGCCGGAGAGGCGCACTAACCCATCAAGTGTGCCTGTCCGTTTCGGAGGAGACATGATTGCCCCGCCTCATCTGAGGTGGGGCAGTTGTCGTTTCGGAGGTCTGCAGCCTGCTGCGGCTCGATCGCCAAAAAGGTTCGCTACCTGCTTCTTTCGCTGCCCGATGTACATCGGGCTTGACATCTCGGTTCGCTTGGGTGAAGCTTTGTGCAGCGCCAGAGCTGCGCCCTCCTCCCGCTTCATCGGGAATCTTCCTTACTTCCAAGACATTTCATAGTCCAACATTCGTGGCCTCGGTTCCTCATGGGACCGAGGCCACGAGCGTTTGCGCACCAGGACCTTCTCCCGTCCTCCGCCGATCCCGTGTGGCACGCCCCCGAAACCTCTTCAACGTCAACGACGAGCGGGCCAGAGCCTGCCACATGCCCGCCCCGGAAACCACGCTCCCGTCTCCCGCTGACCCCTCACGCGCGGTCGTAGACGGACGAAGCATCCGGGGCGTTCCGCCCCACCCCGGTCGCCCCTGGACCGGGGTGGGGCTCCAAACCTCTCCGATCACCGGCGACGAAATCAGCTGCCGCCAAACCCCTCTCACCGATCGAGGCCTGACATGGACATCCCCGTGCTCGAACAACTGGAGCTGGCAAGCCACGCCACCCCCAAAACCCCCTTGACCATCGACCACGCCCACCAAGCCATGCGCCTGCACCGCGCCTGCGCCCTCGACCACTGCCACCGAAAAGCCCTCGCCTTCGCCACCCTCATCGCCGCAGGCCGCATCGTCCCCGACTCATCCCGCAAGCGCTGACGAGAGGAGGTGAACCCTTTGCTCGCCATCGTCCTCGACCTCCTGAAACTGGCCTACGACCTCGCCCCCTTCATCCTTCCGCTCCTGGGCCGGTAAGGCCGGCTCCGGCTGAGGTCCACTCCGGCGAAGCCGACCCCCATCGAACGCGGCCGACCTATCGCCGGTCCAACGGCAAATCCATCGGATTCGCGTCAGCGCAGGCCCGCTGACAAACAACGGCGCCTGGCAGATCGGCCCGATCCGGGTGCGTGACGGCTGGCAGAACTTCTTCTACACCCAACAGGTCCTCCGCAACGGCAGCTGGATCGCGATCGATCCACCGGCCGCGTAGGCCGCAGAGCGGACCGGAATTTCCCAGTCCGGATTCCGACCCCACCCCGCCGACTCACGGCTGGGTGAGGTCATCTCCGCAGTCGGTTCGGCGTCCGCGACCCGTTGCGGTCGGTACCTGCCCGTTCGGGCCGAATCAGTTAGCGAGGTTCCGCCATGGCGACGGATACTGTCCGCCCGACCGCTGAGACCTTTCCGCAGTGGGTTCCCGCACGTGCGTCGAACCTGTCGGCAATGTCGAACAGCGGTCTGGCATCTGAGTATTCGGACCGCGTGGATGCGCAACGCGGTGGGCGAGTACACAACTTCCACGGCATGACGCCGAACTCGTCGGCTCGAATGGTCGACCGGCTATTTACACGTAGGGATCTTGCTGCCGGAAGCGACGAAATACGCCGTGCGGCAGGCGTCGCCGACTCACTGGCAGTGGACTATGCGGAGCCCGTGCCGCAAGTGCAGCCGATCAGCGATCCCGTTCCGAGCGCCCCGCCAACCGCGCCTGTGGTGTTGCCGCGCGCAAAGGAAATCGTTGACCCACAAGCATTCACGCCGATGGACGAGTCCGGGAACCGGCCGCCACAGGCCGACACAGTTCCGAACCCGAACAACACCGCGCTCGCGCCGGGGCCTGCACAGGCTGCCCCGCCGCAGAATGGCCCTGCAACCGTGCCGCCGACTGTGCCTGCGGTGCCGGCCCAGCAAGCCCCGCCCACTCAGCCAGCACAGCCTGCGGCCACACCCGACCCGGATGTTTTTGATTTGCCGGACACCACAGGTCGTCAGCCTGGTGACGAGTGGGACTCGACACTGCCTGACGGCCGGATCGTGCACAACCGAATTCCGTTTGGAAACGGCAATAAAACCGTTGACCAAACGATTCCCGATGGCAAGGGCGGGTTCACCCAATCGCGTGTTGCGGGTAACGGTGTGGGAGGCTGGCAGCGCTGGAATGTCAATGCAGATGGCACTGCCTTCTACGGCAGCAAAGAAAACCGTGAATCCGGCATGTATGCCCAAGATTTCAACGCGGGCTCTTCGACATCCGGAGCCCCGGATCGGGTGTATGTTGCCACGCCGGATTACAAGGGAATTCAGAATCCTTCCTTCGACGCGGACGGAAACTTGGTCGGTGTCGATATTGCGGTGCCGAACAAATACGGGATGTACGACAACTACCACTACGACAACTACAACAATCTGACGATATCGAGTGCCCGGCCTGATGGAAAGGGCGGTATCGAAAGCATATTCATCGGTCAGTTGGACAGCAACAATGAGGGTTGGCAACTGGGACCCGACGGTAAACGTTGGGAAGTAGGCAAGGATCTCCAGGGCCGTACGACAATGGGCCGAACGGAACAGCTGGTCACTGGTACTCACATCTACTTTGTTGACCACCGTGGCGTTCTTTTCGATACCTTCAACGGTATCGGATCTGAGAAGTCTTACACCGATATCTACGATGACAAGAACGCTTTTGTTCGAAAGTATCGAGATGGTGTTGTTGTAAACTACGACCCGAATGGAAAGCCCCTTTCGGTGCAGCTGCCGCCAGATCGCCGCGACGCTGTACAAAAGGGCTGGGATTGGTCTGTCGGCGTCGGCAACAGCCTCAAGAACTGGGGTGCGGACCTGGCGTCCAATTTCAATTTCGCTCCCGGTCTGCTCGCTGCCAGTAATCCGATGAACCCTGCTTACCAGGCTGCCGCTGCCGATCATTACGACCGAACGGCGAATGCGGTCGCCGCGCCTGGTCGTCTGCTGTGGAATGGCGTCGTAGATTCCGCCACCATCGCTTCCGACTGGTGGCGCTACAAGGTTGTCGGCGCTATGTACGGTTTGGGCAGCGACCCCGTCACGCCTTCCGGGCGGGCGCGTATGCAATTTGCGCAACAACAGATGGAGAAGGCACCGGCCGACTGGGAGGCGGCCCTGGCCCTCACCACATTCCTGCCCATCGGCGGGGCATCTGTTCGTGCGGGGACAACTGCGCTACGGAGCGGTGAGATCGCAGTCGCGGAAGCGGCCGCGGCGGCTGCTGCTCGACGGAGTCTGCCAGCGGCAGTCAATCGGACATTGTCCGATTTGAGTGCCTACAACCCCTTGCGCAATCTTCCTGATTTCGCGAAGAACAGTTTTGACTCCATGCGCAATCTGCCTGGTTTCGCCGCCAACGGATTGCGAAACGTCCCTGGTGTGACCAGCGCTGGTGAAGCGCTGCGGAACATCCCCGGCAACTTGGTGTCGGGTCTCGAGCGATTCCGTACCGTTCCTGAACGGTTCCAAGTCTGGCGCGATGCGAAGATCGAGAGTCTCATCGAGTCAGTTGCACACCTTGAAACGACTGCTCGCGTCGGTATGGACAATACCGGTGCCGTATTGGATAGATTGCGGTTCCGTCTCGGTTTCACCAGCCTTGAGCCGCAGCTTGCCACCGGAGTTCGCGCCTTCTCCGAGGTCGATAACCTTTTGGCAGATACCCTGCGAGCGAGGTTTGCGGCAACTCACGGTACGGGAGCTGGGTTCATCCCACGGTCCGGTGGCTCTGTTTCCATGCCGAACAATATGGTTGGGCCGGTACGGCCTCGGACAACGCAGAAGCATACAGTGGATTTCAACCGTGGTAAGACCGTAAATACTCGGACCAAGGTAGGTGAGACTGTTCGTCAGATCGACGGCCAGATCGCCGGCGTGAACAAAATGACCGCCAACGAGCTGCTGCACAACATGAAGACGGTCTCACGAAAAGGTAAGGCTCAGAAGGCGGCAAACAAGACTTACAAGGATGCAATTCGCGACGAGGAGTTATTGAAAGCCCTTCAACTGCAGCGTGACAACCCAGCACAACTGGGCGGCAAGAAGCCGACCCGCTATGCCGAAGATCAGATGAAGGCGCGCACAAAGGACTTGGCGGCGCTCCATGAACAGGACATCGTTGCCGGTGGTCTGGACGTGATCGGTCTCGACGTCAACGGGCTGCCCAAGATGGGTGACACTTTTGTGAACTCGTCGCTGGGCAGCCAGTGGGCGCATCGCGGGTTGGCGGACGACCTCAGACGGTACGCTGAGGACTTGGTCCGAGCGGGCCAGGGCGATTATCTGTTGAATGTCGAGTGGATTCTGAGGTAGGGGATGTCGTTTCCGGTCAAGGATGTGACCCGTAAGTGGGGTCGTCCGAGTTTTTCGGTTCCAACCCCCGAGGAACGATTCGAGAAGTACGCAGGTCAGCTTCCGAATTTTCTGCTCGACCTGTGGCGTGAGCTCGGTTTCGCTGGTTTTCGGAAGGGGTTGCTGTGGTTGTGTGACCCTGAGGCGTGGCAACCGGTGGTGGATGAGTGGACGTCGGGTGTCGACTTGCCGTTCGGTGAGGACAAGTGGATCGCGGTGACCCGATCGGCCTTCGGGAAGATGGCGCTTTGGGGGCAGCGGACCGGATTGAGCCTGACGATCACCCCCCACTACGGTTGGCTGTTGCCCATGGGCAAGTCGGACTATATGTCGGACGACTACTTGCGTGATGCACAGATTCTCTCCTCATTGCAGGCGGCGAGCCAGGAAACCTTCGACGTGGATGGTGATGACGACAAGCCGCTGTTCAAAAGGGTTTTGAAGCGGTTGGGGCCGGTTGGCCCGGACACCATGTACGGATTCGTTCCCGCTCATGCGCTCGGTGGACCGCTGCTGCCCGACCACGTGCAGATCGTAGACGCGGCGGTGCACATGCAGATCCTCAGCCAGGTCACACCGCGAACGATCATGGTCAATCCGTACTAGCTGACAGATGCCAATCAGCGGGGGAGGAACGATGCCGGACAAGTCGATTCGCGACTTGCTCTTCACTGATTTCGACGGTGCACCGGTGGAGGATCCCGACGAGGTGATCCTCGATGCCTTGGATGATCCCCGCTATCTGCAACGAGTCGCGCCGCTCGAGTGGATTCTCGAAGAGGAATCCAATCCGCCGTACGATCGCTTCCTGGCTTGTTGCGCGCTGGCTTCCTGGGCCGAACCTGTTGGCTTCCAAGCGATTGTCGAGGCGGCGCGGGCCGGCACCGAAGCGGCCTGGTTTGGCGCGCTGATCGATCGGCGATACTCCGTGGACGAAACGTTCACCTATCTCGCCGAGGCCGTGCGGGTCAGCAAGAACTTCGTCGTCGAAAAGTCCACTGAGCAGGATCGTTTGGCTGCACTGCGTGCGCTGGTCGGTATCGCTGATCGCTTCTACTTCGATTGGCACCTCGCCGGGGCGATCGACGGCAGCACGGCCGTCGCCGTCAATGCAGACGTGGCGGCCACTGTCCGGCGGGGCATCGCCGCGTTGACCAACGGTGACCGACCGCACTTCCATCTCGGGGCCCAACTGGCCGGATTGGTGGTGTCCCTCGCCGTCGCTGACGAGCCGACAGCTATTCAGCTCGGCTACGAGCTAGCTCGAATCGACAGCACCCCAAGCACTCTCATCCGTCTTGCGGCGATCGCATCACCTGGATCGACACCCGACAGTCGGTCGTTCGGCGAGTACCTCAGCACGATCGGCGACGATCGAGTGCGAGCCGCGATCGCAGAAACTTGAGCAGGCTCCCGGTAACCTGTTGAATGCCGAGTGAATTCTGAGGTGGGGATGTCGTTTCCGGTCAAAGATGTGACCCGCAGGTGGGGTCGTCCGAGTTTTTCGGTTCCCGTTCCGGTGGAGCGGTTCGAGCAGTATGGAGGTCAGGTTCCGAATTTTCTGCTCGACCTATGGCGTGAGCTGGGTTTCGCTGGTTTCCGGAAGGGGTTGCTGTGGTTGTGCGATCCCGAGGAGTGGCAGACGTCGGTGGACGAATGGACATCAGGTGTCGACTTGCCGTTCGGCGATGACAAGTGGATCGCGGTGACCAGATCGGCGTTCGGGAGGGTGTCTCTCTGGGGGGAACGGACTGGCTTGAGTCTGACGATCATCCCTTACGCCGGGTGGGTGATGCCTATGGACAACTCGAGCGAGATGTCAGATGACTTCGAGCGAGACCTGCAGATCCTCTCCTCGTTGGAGGTGGCGAGCGGGGATCTCCTTGACCCGGATGGTGATGACGACAAGCCGCTGTTCAAAAGGGTTTTGAAGCGGTTGGGGCCGGTTGGCCCGGACACCATGTACGGTTTCGTTCCCGCTCATGCACTCGGTGGACTGATGCTGCCCGACCACGTGCAGATCGTGGACGCGGCGGTGCACATGCAGATCCTCAGCCAGGTCACACCACGAACAATCATGGTCAACCCCTACTAGCTGCCAGACGCCAATCAGCCTAGCTAGAAGCATGTTTCACGGACTTTGAAATTTGATCTTGCGTTAGGTGAAGGTCTTTTGCTAGGCTGAAGCCGTTGGCGCGATGTGTACCTGCTAGCCATCTTTGTAACCCAATCCCGTTGTCGGGGTTGGGTTTTTTCATGCCCCTCTCGGGCGACCCCATGACCGACGGTCTCTGCGCAGGCATTCGAAAGATCTATCTCGAACCATGCAGTGCACCAACCGAGTTCAGATCAGGTGACGAAAAACATTGTCTGACAAGGAAATTGTCGAATCCATTCAGTTCGCCAACCATCAGCCGCCACCGGAGTACGTGAAGACCGACACCGGTCAGCTGGTCACGCCGGAGTTCCTGGCATTCATCCAGCAGGCGCTCAGCGGCAAGCTCGCCGAGTCCGCGGAAACCGCGGCATTGGATCCGCAGGTGCAAGCATTGGCCGAAGAACTGTCGGTGATCCACCTGCCGGAATGGCGGAGCACGCAGTCGCCCAAGACGGCAGAGCCGACCGTGACCGGGATGAAGCAGGCGACGCGCGTCGCCGAATACCTCGTAAAGCGCGGTGTGCGTGTGCATCCCGAGCTGGAGGAGATCCGCTGGGTGGCCACGCCAAGTGGCCCGCCCGGTGCTTTCGACACCGGACTCCACGTCACCAAGGACGAGAACGGCGAGTGGCCTGCCCCGGATCCGGAGTCGTTCTACGACCTCGACGACATCAAGACCAGCCAGACCGACGACGGCCACTGGTACGCCGTCCATCCCCGCGGCCTGTCCTTCGAGGCCGCGACCAAGACCGAAGCCTATGCGGGAGTCGTCGATCAACTGCGTCAGCGGATCGAGCAAGCCCGGCAAGAGCCATAGCCACGAAAGGGTGGTAGCGCGATGACTGAACGAATCGTGTTCCCCGACATCGAGAAGACTCTGGTCGATTATCTGACCGCGCAACTCGTCGCCGCATCCGACACCGCAAAGGTTGTCACCCGGATTCCGGACCCGCGGCCGCCACGCATGGTGCGCGTCCTGCGAAATGACCGAAAACTGCGGCAGGACATCGAAGATCGAGAAAGCCGCCGTGGCCCGAACTTGATCCTGGATCGTCCTCGCGTCGTTCTCGAGTGCACGGACAGCTCCGGTGCTGCAGCAGATTTGGCCAGCCTTGTTCGCACCATCCTTTCGGCTGCCGTGCCCGGGTATCTCGGCACCGTGTGGTGTGACTACTTCGAGGACGCCGGCATCGAGACCGACATCGACCCGGCGAGCGCCGCACCACGGCAGACAATCGTCGCCGACCTTGTTGTGCGGGGAAAAGCTGTCTGACACGCATTGCCGCGCAATATAACTCATACGTCAGTCCGCACGCTCGTCGGTCGAACTCGGCGTGGCGCTGCTTGACGATTTCAATCGTGCGAGGCATACAACTCGCCCGACTCCCTCTCATGGGAGCCAAATTGAATAACGAAATCCCATGGGCCTGCGCACAATCCCAAGGGAGAATTCAACATGGCTGCACCTTCCAGCAAGTACATCGGTGCCGGTACTCCGGTCTCCGTTTCCGGCGGTGTGCTGGTCGCACCACTGAACACCGCGCTGCCGGTCGGCACGGTCGCCGCGCCTGTCCCCGCGTTCAAGCCGCTCGGCTACGTCTCCGAGGACGGCATCGAGTCCAAGGGCGAGCGCAAGATCGAGCAGATCAAGGACTGGAACGCCGACATCATCGCCAACCTGCAGACCGAGCACTCGGTCCGCTTCGGCCTCACCCTGTACGCGGTGTGGGACGAGGATGTCCTCACTCAGGTGTTCGGTGATGGCAACGTCACCCCGACCGCAGCGTCGGCCAGCAGCGGCAAGCTCTACACGATCAAGGAGACCGGTTCGGTGCTGCCGCGCCGCGCCTGGATCTTCGACATGCTGAGCGAGAACAAGAAGATGCGCATCGTGCTGCCGAATGCCTCGATCTCGCAGGTTCAGGAGCGCAAGTTCGTGTCCAAGGAACTGGCCGGTTTCACCATCACCGTCGAAGCGTTCAAGGACGACTCCGGCGTTAAGGCGTACCGCTACCTCGACGACGGCATCAAGACCGCCTGATAAAGCCCCCAACGGCGGCGGGTCAACACACCTATGCGCAGGCCCGCCCGCCGCCGTTGGGCCCTATCTCTCAATACTTCTCGATTCCTGCGCACTCAAATGTCATGAAAGGGTCTGCGAACCAATGACTTCCCCGAAAGCTCCGATTACCTTGAACCGCCCGGTCCAGGTGAAGGACGACTTCGTCTACAAGGTGGACGGCGTCGACCTGCATCTGCCATCGCTGTCGTACCTCAAGCCAGGCCTGATCCGCCGTATTCGCCGTCTCGGCGATGTCGACGCGATGTACACACTGCTGGAGCTGACTCTGTCCGCGGAGTCGCTCGCCGTGCTGGACGATATGGATCCGGACGCCTACCACGAGCTGCTCGACGCATGGCGCACCCACTCCGGAGTCAACCTGGGGGAATCCTAAGCCTCGATGCTCTTCTCGAAGAGCATTGCGAGGCAATCGAATACGACCTGATTACGCTTGGCTTGCGCCTGCATCAGCTCGGTACCGAGGTACTCGGCTGGCGTGAGCTGAAGGCGATCATCAGATGGTTGCCCACCGAATCCGCGCTGTTTCGCGCGATGAACCCCGAAAGCCATCGCTGGCAACTCGACCAGTTCTTACTTGCCGATATCACCGATTCACTGCGCTGGCTGGTGTGGGCGAAGACCGACGACGCCAGAAACGGGCGCAACCGTCCCGAACTCGTACCGCGACCCGGAGTGAAGTCCGATCGCGAGCGAATCGGCACGGCCACCGGGATCGACGAGATGAACGAGTTCCTCAACTGGGACGAGTAGCGATTCGCGGGTGTTGATCTGCGCAAGCGGCCGAGAAAGTAGATGCGAATGTGGAGAAACAAATGAGCTCCGATGTGCGGACTCCGCCGGACTCGAGCCGCCCTTCGGCGGCTGATACCAATACTTCTCGGTCCGAGCAGACACGCCCGCCGGTCATGGCGATGCCGGACATTCTCGCCATGGCCAACAGCGGCCAGCCCGCCCCGGGGCAACGAGTCACGCTGCCGAGTGGGGCGGTCTGGGAGGGCGGGAAGGTCACCGGGACATCGATCATCACCCTTCCCGGTGACGATCCGATCCTGGTGGCCGGCGATTCATCGGCGAACGGGATCACCGGCGATTCCGTCCAGATCGGTTCGCTGGCAAAGGCTTTCCAAGAAGTCCTCGGCGCGGTGCCAAGGTTCTTCGCCAACTGGATTTCGACCGGCGCGCTCAACCGCTATGACCCGGACGCGAAGGGGGCCAAGACTCGGACCCGAGTCGTTCGGGTCAGCTCGAAGGCGACCCTGTCCGGTCTAGCACCGGGCAAGGGCGACAACGATTCCGGCGACGACGTAGTCGACGTTCCCGACTCGGGTATCGATGGCCGGACACCGCAGCGCTTCGCGAGCGGCGGCATGGTGTACGGGCCGGGCGGATCGCGGGACGACCGGGTGCTCGCTCGGTTGTCTCCTGGCGAGTTCGTGGTCAACGCCGCGGCGACGTCGAATGCGTTGCCGCTGTTGGCCGCAATCAACGGCGGTTGGGTGCCGTCGCCGTCCTATCTGGGCGGCATGCTGCCCGGCTTCGCGGATGGCGGTCTGGTCGGCGGGGATTCCGCGGCGTCATGGCGTGATCTGCTCCGCAACCCGATCGCTCCCGCCGGAGCAGACGCGGCCTTCCGGCCGCAGGACTTCGGCCTGTTCGGCTTGGTCGCAGATGCGTTGGGCGGCATCGGAAATGCCGCGATCAACGCGGGCGGCGCCGCCGGTGCCGCGCTGGGTTCGCTTATCGCGCCTGCTTTCGGGCCGGGCGGCATGTTCAGCTCGGTGTTCGGTACGTCAGCCGGTGGCTCGACCCAGGAGTCGGCGACTCGCTCGGATCCGGCTGAGGGCGCTGGACTCGATCCGATGAGCGCCGCGATGCGGGTGCGGACCGAGGGCAATCCGGAGGCGCTCGGCTTCGGTCGCGCGTACAAGGCGCCAATCGGAACCATGCCGACCGGCGATCCGGCCCGCCAAGAGGCGCTGCGACCCGAGGGCCTCAGCCAGATGGGCTCGTTGTCCACTGCGCTGGCGCAGGGCATCGTCGGTGCGGCCACCGAAGCGGGCGGTCGAGTCGGTGCCGCATTGGGCACGGCACTGATACCGGCACTGGGACCTGAGGGTGCCTTGGCGCCCGAGATCGGTGCTCAGCTCGGAAGTTTGATCGGCTCGAAGTTCGGCGGCAGCCTGTCGGCGTCGATGACGTTGAGCGGCCAATCCGGCGGATCCGGTCTCGCTCCGAGCGGACCGACCAGCCTCGGTGAAGGAGGAGTCGACACCGAGGGTGGGAATTCGTTCGTACCGGGGCAGCCCGAATCGAGCACGGAGACTGGCGATACGGGAGCCTCGTATTCCGGTGGCGGGTCGAGGTTCACCTATGGCGGCGGCTCGTCGACGGTCGGGCAGTCCCCAACAGGTTCGTATCTCGTCCGCAATCGCCCGAATACCAACGGGCTACCGGCTCAGAGCGATGGGTCCGCAACCCCCGGCGCGGCCTTGGACGGTTCTGTGCCACAGGGTGATTCAGCGGTCGTCGGTACCCCGTCGGACGGCGCGGCCGGATTCGGCGCACAGTCACTCGAGCTGAGCGACCGGATCTACGACCCGACGAAGGACAGCTTCAAGGATTTCCTCAACGTCGCCGGCGGCAAGCTCGGCGGTGATGCGGCCTCCGCGATCGCGCCGCTCCTCGGCGAGAGCGGTAACCAAATCATCGAAGCAGGCGCGCAATTCGGCGCCCGGCAAGGCGACGCCCTCGGCGACTTCTACAAGAGCGTCGACCCTGAAGGCAAGTGGTCGTCGAGCATCGCCTCGGTCGTCAAGCAGTACACCGGCATCGACTGGAACCCAACGGGCAAACAGAGTGAGACACCGCAGCTGTCCCAAGCGGATCAGGTCGGACTCGCGGCTTTGCAAGGTGGCATCAGCGGCCTGCAGCAGCACGGCCTGGTCGGCGGCATCACCGGCGCTATCAAGGGCGCCGCATCGACGGTCGGCAACCTGGCTGGTACCGCCGCCGGAACGTTGCTCGCCCCGGTCCTCGGCCCACTGGCGCCCGTCATCGGCGGAATGCTCGGTTCGATGATCGCAGGCACCGCCGCGGAGGTCGTCACCAAGCCGATCGAATTCGCAGCCAATGTCGCGAAAGAGGAGATCGGCACCGGTTTCGGCCTGACCAACCTCGCCAAAGGTCCGGGCGGTCGCACCGCCCGAGGAGATATCTACAACTTCAACGGCATGGACCCCAAGAGCGCCGCCATCGCGGTGGAGCGGGTTCGCCGGCGTCGCACGGTGGCGCAACAACGCGGAGGAGGGCTCGGCCGATGACCCACCAGCTATTGGAAAGCCAGTACACGAAGGTCGTCCTGTGGGACATCAACGGCCGGGTGTGGCATCTGTCCGGCGCGAATGCCGGCCGGGAAGGTGTCCGGCTGTCGAATCAGACCGGATACATGTTCGCCCCGGTGCAGTTGCTCGTCAACGAGGGCGCCCGCCAGGATGGCGCGACCTTCCAGCGGTCGGTCCGCGCGAAGAAGGAATGGGATTTCATCGCCGTGATCTCCCCGGCGGCGAAAAGCGCTGGCACCAACCCGTTCCGCGACTTCTATGCAGTGCACGACGCTTGGTTCCGCGGCTGGTCTACCGACAAGCCGTCCACCATCGGGTATTTCACCCGGCACCAGGGCTGGCGGTTCCAGCAGGTGCAGCTCGACAGCGCACCGGAGGCGGTCGGCGAGATCGATCCGGCACGCAATGCCGTTGCGCTGTACAAGATGTCGGCGACCGCGATGGACCCGCTGGAACGTCATTTCGACGAAACAGCAGTATGGACAAACACTTTGGCGCTGGGCCAGGGCATGGTGCGAGCGCGGAACGCGGCCGATCAGCCTGCCTGGCCGCGATACACGATGAATGGTCCAGGGCGTTGGGCGATTCTGGATCCGACCGGCGGTGAAATACCTCGGATGGTGCAGACGCCGAGGATCACGGCCGGCCAGACATTGCGGATCGATACTCATCCGCGACACCGCACTGCGCGTTTGTACTCGGGCAACTCGAAGATCGTCGAGAACGTCTGGGGCCAGTTGGCCGGTCGTCGCTGGCTGGCCGCACTGCCGCCATGGAGCGCCACCGACATCATCGTGGAGGTCGACGGCGGCACGGTGCAGTCCAGCCTGGTCGTTTCGGTGACGCCGCGATCCTCGAGGCCGTTCTGATGACGACGCCGGCATGGGACCCGCAGGCAGAAGCTCTGCGAATGGACAAGGCGCACAAGGACGAACAGGAACAGCTACGCGATCCCGATGTCCTGGTGCGCTATTGGGATAAATGGATGCAGGAGGTCGGCGAAGAGCACAGCTACCTCTCGCTGGAATTCACGTACCCGCGCAACGCACCGGGCGGGCTCAAGATGATCTGCCCGCGCGACATGGTCCATTTCGACCACCTCTTCAACAACGTGGACCACGAAGATGCCACCATCCCGATCACCGTGAACACCAAGGGGTTCCGCTGGGACGGCTACATCACAAAGGCCTCGATCGTCCGGGACGAGTACGGTGTCGAAACCGTCGATATCGAGGCAATCCACTGCTGGAACCACATCTCCACGATCTGCTGCTGGGCAAGTCCTTTCGCGCCGATCCTCGCGCAGTTTCCACGGCACATGATCCAGTTCGGGCCGGTGCGCACCATCATCACCAACTATCTGACGGCGAACCTGATGCGCCTGCAGGCGCCAGGGTGGGTGCCGCCCAAGAACGCGGGGGATCCCCGCTGGGGCGATACCGGTAACCTGCTCTTCCCGATTGCCGTCGTCCCGGTGGATCCGCTGCACGACACCAGCAAATGGAGTGCGGCATCGGCGCGCTTCGACATGGCCGACAAGCTGTTCGCGCCCATGCTCGAAGACTCCGGCGTCATGCTGACCGCCAGATTCTTCCTGCCCGACGAGGACGAACAGCCTGCGCCGGAATGGTTCCACCTGGACCGGCCGACCGTCGTCCTCGAGACGGTGGACAAGTCCGGTGTCACCGGAGCCACCGGCACGCTGCTCGACGGAATCCGTTCCTGGATAGAGGAATTCTCGGGCGACGGCACCACGCCGCACCGCTATCCGAACCTCGACTCGACCACCGAATACGAAGCGGTGTACGGAGAGCGGCTCAGCCAGGGCACATTCCGGAACTACCCGTGGGTGTGGTACTTCGAAGGCGAATACTCGGGTATCGGAAAATCCGAGATCGCGCTGCACAAGCCCACTGCCACCGACATCATCATCGGCGGTCGATCGCCCGGTTGGGTGAACGCGGGCATCGAACTCGTGATCAAGGGCTTGCTGTCGCTGATCGGTCTCGGCTGGCTGTACCGCGGCCAGCTCAACGACGTATTCCTCGCGTGGAACGTCTACCGCAATATGGAGCGAGTGGATCGCGCAGGCCCGTATGCCTTCCGCGAGCTGTATATCTCGGGTAGCGACAAGGCATTCAACCTCGACGGCTTGGTTGCCGCCCGTCAGGGCATGCACTTGACCCGCGGCTACACCAGCAAGCGGGTGACCGTCGAGGACAACGCCCCTTACATCCTCGGCAAGGACTACGGGCTCGGCGATCAGATCGGCTTCGCATTGGACGGCCAGATCTTCACCGACTACGTGACCGAGCTGACCTTCACCGACGATCGCGAGACCGCCGCGAAATGGCACATCGTGGTCGGCGACGGATCCGATGAAGAGGACTCGATCGTCAAGGCATGGCAGCGGCTCGGCCGCGTCGCCGCCGCGATCAAGGATCTGGCTACCGACGTCGGCGCCGATCTCGACCTGCTCATCTTCTGAGCCTTTTCGAAGAGGAGAAACCATGGCGGACATAACCTTTCCCGCCCATATCACCGTCAGGCGGGCGCCCGATGTCGACGGATTGCCCGTCCTGACTGCGCAGACGACCGTCTCGGCGGATATCGCGGGGTTGGAGCTCCCGCCGGGCCCGCTCGGCGAGACCGGCCAGCGTGGTCGGCCCCGAACCACGTTTCGGAAGCGGGGTGAGATCGCCAACGCGGCGGCGCGGCCGACCGGGCTCGGTCCGGAGGATCGCGGCAGCTGGTGGCATCGGCTCGACGACAACGGCATGGACGTGTGGACCGGTGCGGAGTGGCGGCATTCACCTGACGCGGTCGGACCTCGTGGGCCGGTCGCCACACCGACCACCATCACCGTCACCGAGACAAAGCACCGCGAGGACCTGATTGTCCCGGCAGTCGAGTTTGCCGGGACAGGTGCCGAGCAGAAGGTGAAGGTGACCGTCCCGGCCGGCCTGCGTGGTCCGAAGGGGCCTCCGGGTGCCTCCGGGCAGATCGCCGAGTCCGCGGACTACGACAAGGCGCGCACCCCCGGTGCCGGTGGTGTGTTCGCCTACGACCGGTCCAGCCGGAAGTTTCGCCCGGTGGCCCCGCCCCTCGGCCTCGGCCCTTGGTCGTGGTTTCAGGAGGACTTCATCGCCGAACGGAACGAGAATGTCGGCCGAATCGACGCCGCTACGTTCACCATTCCGCCGCTGCCCTTCCGGTGGCGACCCGTCGTGTACGGGCACATGTTCACCCGCGCGGATGGCGGGGCCGACACAGCCGCGGAAGGGACTGTGCGCCTGCATCATTCGCAGGGCGAGATCGTGTCCACTTCTATCGCCGCATCGGGCGGCTGGCTGTACATGCCACTTACCCCGTGCTACCGCGACGGCTCCACCTCGAAAGTGCTGTCGCCGACCTCGGATTTCGCCACCGTCGCCGCGGGGCAACCCGCGAATCTGGTGGTCGGTGTCGAAAAGGTCGGCTCCGCCGGCGTCAAGATCGGGTTCCATCCCGGTGGCGCGTCTCTCGTCGTCTTCGCAGAACCTATCGAGTGAGGTGAAATGTCTACTGTAAGAGAATATTTCGCATCCACGCAGATCCGGGGCGTCGACGAGGGCGTCGGCACACCTGGTGTCGTGCAGTCCATGCACGGTACCCCGCGTGACGGTTCCCTGGAGTTGATGACCGGCACGCCCGGAAAGCAAGGCTTGCAAGGCGAGCCTGCCCGGCCGTTCCGCTGGGAAGGCGACGTCACCGACCAAGCCGCGCTCTCTGCGATTACCCCGAAGCTGGGGATGGCGCATGCCGGCAAAGCGTGGCGAATCATGTCCACCGGCGCGTTGGTGTATTGGAACGGCGCCGGATTCGACGAATTCACCGATGCTTTCGGTGCCGCGGGACCCGACGGGCAACCGTGCACGGTCACCATCGGTACCGTCGACACCGGGCCCGTCGGGACCGATCTCCTGGTTACGGTGACCGGCACCGCACCTGATCTGACGTTGAATCTCACGATTCCGCGAGGCGTCAAAGGAAAGAAGGGCGCAGTCGGCGGCCCAGGGCCGATCCGCAACGCGGCGGACTACGCGGACGGTCCGCACGTAGATCGAGCCGTGCCGACCTGGGATTCGACGGCTGGGAAGTGGAAACCTCGGCCGTATCCCGGCCTACGCGGACCGTGGACCATCCTCGAAGGGCGTTCCTGGGATGATGGTCCCGGCTTCGTCGCCTCGCAGAACGGGATCACCGCTCCGACGAAAAACATTGCGCAGCTGAATATCCCGGCGCAGGACGTCGACTGGCGTCCGATGATCACCGGTGGCGTCGTTGTCCGCGCCAACGAGAACTGGGATCAGCTCACCACCCGTATCGATGCCGAAGTACGCATCGGCTCGGCGACCGGCCAGATCGTCGCGCTCGGTTGCGGTTTCGTGACCGGCGCGAGCACCCGCGCCCGATTCCAGCCCTTCTACGGCGTGCGCGGAATGACCCCGGACAGCACCGTCGGCGTCGTACCCGCAGGACAGCCGGTGACGCTGTATGTGCTGCTGCGTCGGAACAGCACAGACAACTCCAACCCCAACTACGACTACCAGATGGCCGACGCACAGATCGTGTGCATGGCCCGACCTGTGGGGGCACCGTGACCAGCGACAACGCCGCGAGCAGCGAACCGACCGTCGTCTACGAGGACGACATCATGATCACCATGCGCGGGGTCGCCGACTCGATCGGGCTGCCCTACACGGTGAATCCCTTCGACCTGGTCGATCGGGAAGCTCTCATCGAGCTTCGCGAAGGCAGCCAGGGTGCGGCCGGGCCGGAAGGCGACGCGGCGTGGCCGTGGTCGTGGCAGGGCGATATCGCCAATGTGGCTGCCCTGAGCCAACTGCAGCTCAGCACCGCGGACGCGCGCAAAGCATGGCGCGTGGTCGCGGACAACTGCATCTACTACTGGACCGGGATGGGATTCATCCTCTTCGACAAGGCCTTTCGCATGATCGGTCGTCGGGGGGCGCCGAATCTGTTGACCGGAACAGCTGTCGTGGGAGCCACCGGTTCGGCCGCGGCGGCCCGGGTTACGGGGAGCGCGCCTGCCCAGCAGCTGGAGATCACCTTCCCACGCGGTGCGACCGGCGACGTCGGCGATCCTGGTGTGGCGGGTCGGATCCAGGATGCGTCCGATGTGCTGATCAACGAAGAACGCCCGCTCGGTCAGGACCATGTACTCGCGTGGGATGCTGCCGCGCAAAAATTCCGTCCTATCCCCACCCCGAGGCCGATCGGGCCATGGGTGATCGGTGAGAAGCAGTTCATCGCCGCTCAGAACATCACGGACGAAACGAGAGTCTTTGCCACCATTACGATTCCGGCGCAGCCCACCGCATGGCGCCCGATCGTGGAGGGTGGCGTGATGGTGCAGACGGAACAGCCGACGCGCTGCAATATCGAGGTCCGTATCGCCAGCCCCAAAGGCGACCTTGTCGCGCTCGGCTGGAGTCATTGGGTCGCGCGTTTTCCATACGTGCTGGTCTCGCCCGGCTTTCAATATCCGATGAAACCCGGCGCGACCTTCGGCGTGGTACCTGCGAACCAGACGATCACCCTGTACGTCGTCGCACATCGGGTAGCGGGCACCGGGGGCTACAACATCCAGTCCAGTTATTCGCATCTACATGTTCGCGCGCTACCCGTGTAGTCGCCGACCGCACCTCTTGTACGGCTGAACTACGGCCGCTCTCATTTCCGCAAAACGGTATGCCGTCTCCGGCTGCCTGCTGTCCGAAAGGCATTGATCCATGGCCGATCTGCCCCCGTTGAAGTACGGCAAAGTCGTCGGGCGCTTCCTCGCGAACATCATCGACGACGGTGACAGTGGTGACACCCCCGAGTTTCCGGCGTTGACCGGCACCCTGACCTTCACCGCCAACGCACCGAAAGTGCTTGTCCCAGGCGCACAGTTGGGCCCGGCGACCTATGTCCAGCTGCCGAGTCACTACGAGTGCCAGTTGGACGAATGGGGTTTCATTACCTGGCGTGGTCGCCGAGGTGTGCGGCTCGTCGCACCCAGCGCTGCCACGAATCCCTCCGCGTGGACCTGGCGGGTCTCGTTCGACCTGTCCTACGAGGGCGAACAGGTTCCGATGGAGCCCTTCAGTTTCACTGTGCCCGAGTATATTCCGGGCGCCGACTCGCAGAACCCGGATGCGGGCTCGACCGGTCTGGTCGATCTGACGTTGGTCTCACCGGTGCCTGCCTCCGCGGGCAACGCCATTGTCATGGGGCCGCGCGGTGAAGGCATCAAGATCGATGGACAGGTGGGCACCTATGCTCAGCTGCCCGCCGCCCCCGCCGAAGGCGCCCAGTATGTGGTGAAGGCGGACGGGCTGCTCTACGTGTATCACGCAGCTACGGGAGGCTGGTTGCCGAACGGCCAGGGTGTTGTCATCCGTGGCCAGGCGGGCACCACCGAGTGGGCGGGTATCACCGGCAAGCCCGCGACGTTCGCGCCGATCATCGGCGATACCGCGACAACCGCTGTCGCAGGCGACGATCCGCGTTTGACGAACCCGCGCCCGCCGACTTCGCACACCCACCTGGCGAATCAGATCGCCGATTCGACCGCGCTGGGGCGTACCCTGCTCACTGCGGCCAACCCGGCGGCCGTGCGGACGGCGATCGACACGATCGTCAGCACGGATGCGCGGTTGTCCGATGTCCGGACACCCACGCTGGCCGGTCAGGTCTACGACATTGCGTTCAAGTCGCACAGCGGAACTCGTGTCGCCGGCGTGGGCAACGTGATGCCGGAGGGTCTGCGGATCGAACGCAAGGTTGCGGTCAGTTCGGTGACCTATCGAGGTGAAACCGCAGGCACTGGAAACCTTGTCGTCGAACTGCGGGTGAACGGCACTGCGGTTCCTGGCTCGTCGGCGACCATCACCCCGGCGAATCAGACTGGGGATACGACGATTCCGCTCACTGTGACCGTCAACCCCGGCGATCGGCTCACCGTCTTCATCACCACGCTGGATACCGGCGCCGGTAAGGGAGTGCAGGCCAGCCTCAAGGGAGTGACCGTCTGATGCCGTCGATACGTATTGGCTTGCCTATGTACTACGGGCCGCTTGACGTGAATGAACTACCCGTTTCGGTCGGCTCAGGCACGGCGCCGAAGCCGCCAGGAACTCCTGCCGGTTCCGGCGGGGACGGTTCCAGCACAGCGCCGAAGCCCTCGGAGACGCCTGCCGGTTCCGGTGCGGACGGCACTGCGCCCGCCGCATCCGAAACGGCTACGGGCAGCGCATCTTCACCCGTGGTGTAGTGATGCCGTTTCTCGTTGCGGCAGGTGTAGCCGAATCCGCAGTGCCGATGGGTATGAACAAGAACGGCTCGCAGTCGGTCCCCGGCGACAGCTCGAACAGCAAGGTGACAGGCTGGGTCGTCCGCAGCGGCTACGGGCAGACCGTCATCAGTGCGAACGACGAACTCGTTTCCAGTGGGCCCGGCACGGTGACCGTCAATTGCCGGCTGGAGGTGTCCGGCAATCTCGGCTTCAACGAAAAGCGCAGCTTCGACGTGATGCTGAACGATACCTCGGTCCAGACATTCGCCACCGCTGCTACGTCGGTAGTCATTCCGGCCACGACATTGACCCTGGCGCGGGGCGACCGGGTGTGGTTGCGAATAACTGGCTCGTCGTTCCTCAACTGGGCCACCACGGTCGCAGGAGGCGTGAACACCTACCTCTCCTTCGACCTCAGCCAGCCGTAGCGCGGGCCGTCGACAAACTCGCTCATCTTCTCGGAAGGATCTGATGTCGTTCGTCATTGTCGCTGGGATCTCCGGCTCATTGCCGTCCCGCATGACGAAAAGTGGTGCCCAGCCGATGCCGGAAGACGCCGAATGGGGCCAAATCACTGGTTGGGTTGCCGACACCGAGGGATACCCCGGGTCCATCGTCGTCGGACCGAAGAAGGAGGGCCTCAAGGCTCTCAGCGAACAGAAATCCGCCACGGTGACCGCCGCCATTGCCTATACCGGCGCCACTAAGGGCCGTGGTGCCGCAACGAAGCTCCAGGCGCGACTGCGCGTCAATTCGACGATTGTGGCGACCTCGCAGCCTCCACTGGACGGCCCGGCGGGCACCTTGTCGGTCACTGCGACTGTGGACATCGCCGCGGGTGACGTCGTGACAGTGGAGGCGCTCTCCGTGCCCGTTTCAGGTGGGGAGGCGGGCAACGTATCGGCCAATGCCGGAACCTTCGTCCAGATCACCTGATTTGCCCGAACACAGTGCGGCAGAGGCTCATACACAACTACTACAACCCGGCACGAGCCGGATGAATAGAGGAACCATGGCCTTCGTCATTGTCGGCGCGTCAGCACCCGCTACGGCCGTCTCCATGGGTATGAACAAGAACGGTGTGCAAGCGGTTCCGTCGAATCCGGACATCAAATTGGTCAATTGGACGGTGCGGCCCGGATATCCCGGAACGGTGATCGAGAATCACGAACTCGTTGCCAGCGGACCTGGCACTGCCACCGTGCGTTGCGGTGTCGAGTTGTCGGCGAATATGAGTGCCGGACAGTCACTGTCGGTCATGTTGATGGTCAACAACGCGACGGTCCAAACAGGCACCATCGGGTCGTTCAGCAAATCGGTCGAACTCGACGCCAAGGTCGTCACACTCGCTGCGGGGGACAAGATCTCGGTGCACGTCGGCAACGAGGGGAGCTTCAACGGCCCGAATGTGGTCGGCGGCGCGACCACATACGTCTACTTCGACGTCACTCCCTGACTCGAGTCGTGCTCCCCTCGAAAAGCTCGTATCAGTGCTGAGTTTCAGCGAAAGGCAGGACAACCATGTCTTGGACCGGTGATCCGGTATGGCTCGCGGACGTGCTCCGCGCGGAAGGCTTGCGGGTCGTCGAGTTCCCCGGCTGGCGCGAGCGCGGCCACGGTGATTTCGGGGAGATCTGGGGCATCGTCGCCCACCACACCGGTGGGTCCGCGACGCCGGCTACCGAAATAGCTTATGGGCTGCCGACTTTGGAGGGCCCGCTCTCGCAGTTGCATTTGGCCAAGGACGGGACCGTCACCGTCGTCGCTGTTGGCGTCGCCTGGCATGCGGGCGCCGGGTCCTGGCCCGGCCTGCCCGAGGACAACGCGAACTACCACACGATCGGCATCGAAGCCGTCAACAACGGCACCGAGGGCTGGTCGGACGCACAGTACGACGCCTACGTGGGAATTTGTGCGGCGATCCTACGCAAACTCGGCCACGGCGCCGATCGGGTGATCGGCCACAAGGAATGGGCCGGGCCCAAACAAGGCAAGTGGGATCCCGGCGCCATGGACATGGACCGCTTCCGCGCTGATATCACGGATCGATTGAAAGGCAGTGCACTGATGGCACTTTCAGATATGGAGCAGCGTGAGCTGCTGGACAAGTTGCGCAGGGTGCACTTCGAGTTGACCTACGGCTTCCAGTCCAGGGTCGCGGACTCCGAGTACCGCGACACCGTCGCCGGTTACGTGCTCAATTCCGATGCCGCCGACTACCGCAACGAACAGCGCTTGAAGGCGCTCGAACTCAAACTGGACCGCCTACTGGCGGCGACCGAGAGGAAGATCTGATGTCTATCAAGAGGATTCCCGAGCCGGCACTGATTCGGTCGGTGCTCGTCGCCGTCACCGGTGTCATCGCGTTCATCGTCGGCCACCAGATCGACACCTCGTGGATCGAGGCGGTGCTCACGGTCTACGGCCTGCTCACGCCCGTGATCGCGGGGATCGTCATCCGACCGGCGGTCACGCCTGTCGACCTGCCGGAAGGCAGGCTATGAATGAGTCAGCAGTGGATGAATCCCGAACTAGTGCAGGCCTGCGGCATGGCCGTCGCCACCGTGATCGGTGCGATCACGGCCTGGCAGGCGCGTGAGGTCAGCAAGCTGCGTACCCGCGTCGATGTCTTGGAAACCCAAGCGGCAGATGACAAGAAGCGCTTCCGCGATGCGATCCGCCTGATCCGCGCCCTCCAGCACCACATCGACGAACTCCGCAGCTTCCTGCGGTTGCACGTCCCCGGACAGGAGCCCCCGTCGGCTCGATACCGGATCCCGCCTTCCCTCCAGGAAGAGCTCTGACGAACGTCCAACCATCAACTCTGCAGTCGAACTCTGCCTCCAGTAACCCTCGAAGACTTCTGAATTCGGAAAGAGCTCCCCATGGAACAATCTGTGACTCTGCGCGGCCACGCGTGGGTAACCGAACTCGCTATCCCCGGCTTTGTTCGTATCGATGAAATGCGTCAGGTCGGCGAGTATGGCGAGGTCGACATCTACGTCATCTACGACGATACGAAGCTGCACGAAGTACATAATGTGTTGATTACCAACAACGGCCGCGCACCGCTGCCGTCGCGGAGCGGCGCGCAGCCGTTGGGCAAGTTCTTCATCACCAGCGACGCTTTCTACTCGGATGGTGGTTGGATCTTCTCCTACTACTACTCTTCCGTCGCAGAGCCGCTGGCGCCTGGATCGCCGAACGCGCTGAAGACGATGGTCGTGTACGGCACTCCGGGCGGGATGGGCATGCAGTTCTATGTTCCCGGATTCGTGCGCGTCGACAAGATGCGCCAGGTTGGAGCGGGCGATCAATTCGAGCTGTACGTCGTCTACGACCGGACCAAGCTCACCGAAATCCACCGTATGAAGCTGAATTGGGGCGACCAGAACCCGAATGTCCAGCCGGGCAAGCTGAAGCTGGACATCGTGTACCGCCAGGGGCTGTGGAGCTACGCCGAGCTCGAAGACACAGTGCTCTAACCAACGACCCAAATCTGAAAAGACAAGCGGCCCGGAGAATTCCGGGCCGCTTTGCTGTCTTGCCCCTGTTCCCGGGCTGAGCCCGCGGCATCTTCTGCTCTCTCGAATTCTGATTGCAATCGAGGTCTGTTATGGCGAGTAGTTCGGCGTGGCCGACGCAAACCGAAGTGGCGCCGTGGGCTTCGGCGCGTGCCGCGCACCTGGCCTCGTTGTCGACAGGTGGTGTCGCGGTTGATGATTCGGCCGCATCCCGTGGTGGCGGCCGCGTATACAACTTCCATGGGATGACCCCGGCCTCGTCAGCCCGGATGGTGGCTCGTTCCTTTGTCCGGCAGGAGCTGACGGAGTCAGCGGCCGGATTGACGTCGACTGAGAAGACTTCCCATGTCGCTGCGGTGGCCGACACCGGTGGTGTTCCGAATGACGAGCGGCCGGTGCCCGACGTGGTGCTTCCATCGACGGCACTCGTCGCGGACCCCGACTCGGGCTCGATACTCGGCCCGGACGGGTATCCGATACCGCAGCCGGGGCATGTCCCGAATCCGGGGCAGCGCACTGGGCCGACGCAACCAGTTCAACCGAACCCGCCACCAGCCCAACCGAACCCGCAACCAGCCCAGCCGAATCCGCAGTCTGGCCAAAACCAACAGCCGGCTACGACGAACCCGGGCACAGGCAAACCTGTCGACGACAAGACCCAGACCGGTCCGTTGCCGGGGCAACCCATCGCGCCACCTGCGGAACCTGCCGCTCCTCGGGTCGAAGGTGTTCCGCAGACTGTGCCGACCCAGAACGGCGGCACACTGACCAGCACCATCGTGGCCGGCACCGGAGGCCAGACCGTCGACAGCGAAACCGAAGACGGCCATGGCAACATCACCCGGTCGCGGGCGGTGATGAATGACCAAGGTGGCGTCACTATTTGGACTGCCCATGCCGATGGCAAACACTCGGTCACCTATGTCGCAGGCCCCGGCCAGGAAAAGCCCTGGACCACCGAGACCTACACGTACGACTCCGCCTCGGCCACCAGCCTCGCCAAGGGCCCCAATGAGTACATAGAGGGCGATGGAAACGGCAACTGGCTGAAGCAATCCCAAAACGCCGACGGCTCTCCGTCGGTGAAGATGATTCAGAAGCAGACCGATGGTGTCACCGTCTACGAGACCGAACGGCTGCCCGGAGGCGGAACCAGAACATACGCGAGTCGTCCTGGCGATCCGGAGTACAGCACACCCTGGTTGGTCGGTGAAACGAAGCCGGATGGCTCGGGCACGCTGACGCGGATCGACGGTTCGACGAAGGAGACGCGACCCGACGGTTCCGGAACAATCAGCGGTGGAATCGACGGGACGACAACAAACTTTGGTACCGATAAATGGGGCCAGAAATTCGTCCAAACATATGACCCTGCGAATGATCAGATCGTTACTCGGGTCACCAAAGACGCTAATACCGATAAGCCGTGGGAAGAGATCATTACCAGCGATCTCAAAGGCGGATTCGAAGGGCACTATCGTGAAGGCGTCGGCGGAGAACGCGAGCTCATCTGGCAGATGCTCGCCGATGGTTACAAGCTTACTCCGAATGGCCTTGGCGGCAGAAATGTCGAAAAGAATGGCGTGGTTGAAGGCGTCTTCACAAGTGAGCAGGACGGAACGCTCCGGTTCAAGCCCAATAAAGCATACAAAGATCGGACTGGTGCCGAGCTCACGCAAGAGATCGTCATGGTGCCGGGGCAAGGGCCGAAGACTCTGTGGGGCAATGGTCGGGACGGCGATAAACGTATTGATTTCCGCCCGCTCAATACACAGCATGGCGAAGTTCCGGGCATGCCATGGGTTGGTTCAGAAAAAGGGCCCATAGGTCAAGATTACGATTCCTTCGCCGCCAAGTTCGGCATGGCGATCATCAATACGTATGACGGCATACTCCCGCTGATCGGCCAGGGCGGATCGAGTAACCAGGGCTTCAAAGAAGCATGGACTGCTCTGGGTAAGAACGTAGCGAAAACTGCTGCTATTGCGGCTCTTACCGCGCAAGGCGGGCCAGGTGGCTACGAACTGGCCAACAGTGGGGCGATCCCCGGCCTGAACAAGGGTGAGGCGAATCAGATCGTCAAGGATCTGGCCAACAGCCTTGGCTACTCGGACTTCAAAGAAGGACGTATCGGTGCTGGCATGGGAACGCTCCTCGGCGGTCTCGCTGCGGGCTCTGCGCTAGGAAAGCTCGGCGGGTTTGTCACCCGGCCACTGGCGGCTGGAGCACGGGGGGTCATCGGTGCCGCGCTTCGAGACGGAACCAGTGGCCCCACCGGTATGCCGGGCCGCGGCCTTCCGGAGTTCCCCGAATCCGGACACTTCCCCAACCGAAACGAGGGAAGTCCGGCGCAGGGAACCCCATCTTCACAGCCAGCTGATCGCACACCCATACCCAGCCGCCGTGGCCCAGCTGAGGCTAACTCCGGGACCCCTGCTCGGCCATCGAACACAGGACCGACGTCGAAGATTGGTGCACTGATCGAGGCCGAGTTCCGGCTCTGGGGCGAAACCTTCCGGGACTTCGGCCAAGCCCTCCGCACGGCGATCGAAGGTCCAGGCCTCGCGACCGCTGGTGTCCCGAGCAGATTCTTCGACGGACGAGCCCGCAACCCTGGTGCGGCAGCAAACCGATTCGACTCCTCTGCGACCGGCGGCGGGTCGCCACAGCGTAATCCAAATAATTCTCCACCCGCAGGTTTCGGAAGTTCGACGTCTACGGATTACCGCGGCACGTTCTTCGCGGCGAACCCTCATCTGAATCCGAATGACTACGTGGTCCATCACGCAGTGGAACAACAGGTTCTCACTCGGTTCCCCGGCGTGGTAACACCATCTGAGATCCACTCTCTCGAGAATCTGCGAGGAATCCCAAGGGGAATAATTAACAGCAGGGTCCATTTGAGTCGAATCAGGAAAGAATGGAACGCATTTTACAAACCCTTCGTGGCGAGCGGTACAAAACCGACGAAGCAGCAGTTGTTGGACTTTGCAACGCAAGTGGATCGCAAGTACGGGTTCATATTCAATCCGCCCTTATGGTAGCGTGCTTTCATGTCCTTCTTTGTGGTCGAGCCTGAAGTGGCCGGCGAGCTTGGGCCTGGTACCGAGTACGATCGTTCGGCCCAGCCTGCTGTTGTAACGAAACTCGAGTATCGGTTCAGTGACTGGCTCGGTGACGCGATCGTCGAATCAGTTCCATGTTTTATCGCTACTGAGGATTTGGCGCGGGCAATTTCTGAAAGCTCGCTGACTGGTGTTTCATTTGCCGATGTGACGGTAACAATTTCGCCGGAGGCTGAGATGCTGATGACGGATGAGTTGCCGAAATGGCGATGGATGCAGTTCTCCGGATCGCCGTACGAGTCGGATTTCGGGCTGAGTGGCGATCTATCTCTTATCGTATCGGAGCGTGCTCTCGCGGTGCTGCGTCATGCGGGTATCAGTAATGCCGACTATTATGAGGCGGGAAATTCGTAAGCGCCAACATGCATCGCCTGGCTGGTGTCAATAAAAGAAGCATATAAGATCGACAATGTCTAGCGAAGCTGACAATCGTGGCGTGCTCGGGTTGCTCCGGCAGCAGATGTTAATCCAGCGAATTTCTGGAGAGATGTCGACGCAGGCACCGCTGAAGCGGACTGAAATACGTGCCACCTATATGGCGGTGGGTCATACTGTAGAACTCGAGCTCGAGATAGATACTGTCGATGGACCGTATTCGGGCATACCGAATATTTTTCCTTCTGAGGCTATTGGCGAGCTTCGAGATATTATGTACTCCCAAGGCCGGGGAACCTGGTCCACCATGAATATTGACGTGGTCGCTGACGGTGGAGTGAGCACCAGTTTCGATTATGACAGTCGGCCCGCCAGTGAAACGCCCTTCGGATTTGCGCTGGAGGATGACCTGCAGATGTATCCGCGTGACTCAGTTCC
This sequence comes from Nocardia sp. NPDC049149, assembly GCF_043197455.1. Lineage (NCBI taxonomy): Bacteria > Bacillati > Actinomycetota > Actinomycetes > Mycobacteriales > Nocardiaceae > Nocardia > Nocardia sp. NPDC049149. The sequence continues at coordinate 576,741 of NZ_JBICTD010000001.1, read as the reverse complement.
TCGGTGGATTTTGGATGATCTGAATGAAACTCACCGCAGGCACGGATATAGAGATGGGCAAAGCGTGCCGGGTCCAGCTGCCCCTAGCGGATCTGACGTCAAACGAGACAATCGCGTCGTAGATGTTGAGAACGGGCTGACCGTCAGCCGCGACAAGGCTGCAGAGATGGCCGTTGACTTCGTTCCCGAAGAGTCGGGTATGCGGTACATGAAGGTGATGCGGACAAATGCCTCAGACGATGACCCCGCGATTGTATTCAGTGAGATCGATGATGATGGATACGAGAGCCGGAAGGTTGAAATATTTGTCAGCGGGAGGTCCGACTTCGCAAGCGTCTCCATGGAGGGTGAGCCAACCTGGTTAGCAACTGCGCCTCTACCGTCCGCTGACGAAGTATCTCTCCAACCCGGTTGCAAAGGCGAAGATATTTCTGCCGTTGAGTTCCAGGCGGAATGGTTCGCCGCCGGGGCCCCGCCGCATGGTGAAGTCTTTATGTAATGTCATTATTGCGCGGTTGGCAACCTCCTCTAACAAACGGAGCTCACTTGATTGATCATCTCCGCGAGATGAGTGAAAAGATACTATTGTTGCGCAGCCTGAGATCTGAAGATGAGATGGATCGCCGATGGGCGGAGGACTATCAGGATGAATACGATAGGCCACGCTTGTTTATCAGCGATGGGATCGAACTGTCCGATGAGTATCCGGCCGGACTGCGGGCATTGTATCGTTTATCGGACAGCCCCGCCTTCGGCGATGTGTATTTCAATCCGCAGCATCTTTTCAAGAGGCAGCCGCCAATTGATGATCAGGGAAACTGTGTGCGCGACGGCAATCTGATTCAAATCGGAAGCGTCGACGAACAATCTCTGCTCCTCGATCTGGATACCGGTGCCGCGCTAATATTTGATTTCTTATACTTCAGGCACGGTCTGGCGGACGGGTTCGTCCTGGAGTGTCCTGATGTAGCTGAACTGGTGAACACCGTCGCGCTCGGTCCTCGTTATTCGGCGATCCACGGCCCGCATGGGCTATGGGCAGAGCCCTGGTGGACAGACGATCCTTGGTATAACTATCTAGTTGAGATAGGAATGATTGTCGGCTCTTGACCAGCATGAGGGGATTCAGTGACCGACCGTCAAGAATACGTGGACGCTTGGGGTTCGCTCGCTTCATCGACGAGGACACGGGGATAACAGGGCGGTCAGAAAGAGCTACCGAGTTGCGGAAAGCCCTTATGGAGATCGATGCGGCGGCATTCAGCAACCCGGAGTCCTGGTGGGCGATGGCACTTTCGAAGCTCGGCGCGAGTACCGTTGGGTAGGCATTTGCGCCGCCTCGAGGTGGGCGCGATGGCTGGGCGGCAGATATCGAATCTCGGTGACTCTCGCATGACGCGATGCGGCTAGATGTCTGCCCACGTCCGTGTGGTTCAAACGCGTGTAATGGCTGACGACCAGAATCAGGAACGGCTCCAGCAAGGCGTTGTGGACACCATTGAAGCGGCGTGTTGGCCGGCAAGTCGATCCTGATCCCGCGGTCGGCCGAGTAGCTAACATCCAAGGTTTGCTGGAGGTCGGCGGCGAAGAGTCCCGGCATCGAAGGGTGGCCTGGAGGAATCCGGGCCACTCGCGGATATCAGTCCAATGGCCGAGCATCGGACGCATTATGCCTGATCAGGCGGTTGCGCGCCGCTCTGCAACCCTGTGCCGACCACCACACCAACCTCACCCCACCCCAACTCAGCGAACAGTCGTACACTGAGAAAGTTAGCTGGTGAGATTCCAACGGCGAAATCTCGCGTTCTGCGTGTGCGAAGCAATGGTCCCTCTCGACGAGGCGGTGGCCCTGTGGACAACGGTCGCGCGATGCTCGAGGCTTGGTGGCGAGACCCCGCCGACTACGCCTGGCTGGCGCGCGCCCTCAACTCCCACGTCGCGATTCGGTGGACGAAGGTCGCTATCGGCGCTGGTGGGGTGTTCTTGGCGGGCATCACGCTGCTCGTGTTGTCATCGGAGACCGGGCCGAGCACTCCGCTCGGTCGGCTGCTCGACTGGATCATCACCGGGTTCGCGGTGTTCTGGGCCGTGCGCTGGTGGACGTTGCCGTGGCCGACGCGGACTGAATCGTTGCTACTGTTCGCCGCCGCGGATGTCTCGATCACGGTGGCCAACCTGCAGGAGTCGAACCGGGTATACGGCGCGATCGGCGTCATTCTGCTGGTCGTCACCGGCGGCTATCTCGCGGTCATGCACAACGCCAAAGTTCTTGCCCTGCATGCGGGTTGGACGGTGTTGTCGAGTGTCGCGCTGACGGCGCGCATGGTGGTGGCCGGCGGTGACCTGTTCCTCGGCGTCGCGATCGTGTTGATCTCGCTGGTCGCTGGCGTCATCATGCTGCCGTCGATGCAGTTCTTCTACTGGGTGCTGCGCCAGGACGCGGTCACGGATCCGCTGACGAAGCTGTTGAACCGGCGTGGCCTGGAACTGCACCTGGTCAAGATGGTCGAGACGGGCTGGCACGGCCCGGTCTGTGCGATCGCGGTCGATCTCGATCGGTTCAAGGACGTCAACGACAGTTTCGGTCACCGGGTGGGTGACGAGGTCCTGACCAGCACAGCAAGCCGGTTGCGCGCGGTAGAAACGTCCGGGATGGTGGTGTCGCGGACGGGTGGCGAGGAGTTCCTGATCTTCGGGCGGCTCGACGCGTCGACGGCGCGCACCGCGGCGGAGTTGATTCGTCGAACGGTCGCCGAGCAGGAGGGCCCGGTCGCGGTGACCGCGAGCGTCGGCGTCGCGTTGTTCGACGGCCGCTGTGCCTCGCCGACGCCCTACTCGCTGATCAGCTGCGCCGATACCGCGATGTATCGCGCCAAACAACTCGGCGGCAATCTGGTTGTCGTCCAAGAACTGTCAGCTCGAACGCCACCTGTCGTCGTACCCCGAACGCCACCTGACATCGGCCCCCGAACGCCACCTGACATCGGCCCCCGAACGCCACCTGACATCGGCCCCCGAGCGCACCATGAAGGACAGCACTCGCACATCCCGTGACAACGAAAACGGCCCGGAGCAATCCGGGCCGTTTTCGTCGTTGTCAGTGGATCAGAACGCCGCTTCGTCCAGCTCCATGATGTCGTTGTCCAGGTTGGCCAGCACCGCGCGCACCGCGGTCAGCTCGGGAAGCATGTTGCGCGCGAAGAACTGCGCAACAGCGACCTTGCCCTGGTAGAACGACTCGTCGGCGCCGGTGGCCCCGTTGTCGAGCGCCTTGATGGCGACCTCGGCCTGACGCAGCAGCTGCCAGCCGATGAGCAGGTCGCCGACCGCGAGCAGGAAGCGCACGGAACCGAGGCCGACCTTGTACAGCTCGGACGGGTTCTCCTGCGCGCCCATCAGGTGGCCGGTGAGCGAGGCCGCCATGGCCTGCACGTCCTCGAGCGCGGTGGCGAGCAGCTTGCGCTCGCCCTTCAGGCGGCCGTTGCCCGCCTCCGACTCGATGAACTTCTGGACCTGGCCTGCCACGTGCGCCAGCGCGACGCCGCGGTCACGGGCGATCTTGCGGAAGAAGAAGTCCTGCGCCTGGATCGCGGTGGTGCCCTCGTACAGCGAGTCGATCTTCGCGTCCCGGATGTACTGCTCGATCGGGTAGTCCTGCAGGAAGCCGGAGCCGCCGAGGGTCTGCAGCGATTCGGTCAGGTACTGGTAGGCCCGCTCGGAACCGACACCCTTGACGATCGGCAGCAGCAGGTCGTTGACGCGGAACGCGACATCGGCGTCCGCACCCGAAACCTGCTGGGCAATATCGGCATTCTGGTGTGCGGCGGTGTAGAGGTACACCGCGCGCAGGCCCTCGGCGTAGGCCTTCTGGGTGGCCAGCGAGCGCCGCACGTCGGGGTGGTGGGTGATGGTCACGCGGGGCGCGGCCTTGTCGGTCATCTTGGTCAGGTCGGCGCCCTGCACCCGGTTCTTGGCGTAGTCGAGTGCGTTCAGGTAGCCGGTCGACAGGGTAGCGATGGCCTTGGTGCCCACCATCATTCGCGCGTTCTCGATGACGTCGAACATCTGCGCGATGCCGTTGTGCACCTCGCCGACGAGCCAGCCCTTGGCCGGAATGCCGTGGCCGCCGAAGGTGACCTCACAGGTGGCCGAAACCTTCAGGCCCATCTTGTGCTCGACACCGGTGACGAAAACGCCGTTGCGGTCGCCGAGTTCGCCGGTCTCGTGGTCGAAGTGGAACTTCGGCACGAAGAACAGCGACAGGCCCTTGGTGCCGGGCCCTGCGCCCTCGGGGCGCGCCAGCACCAGGTGGACGGTGTTCTCGAACAGGTCGTCGGCGTCACCGGAGGTGATGAAGCGCTTGACGCCCTCGATGTGCCAGGTGCCGTCTTCTTGCTTGATGGCCTTGGTGCGGCCCGCGCCGACGTCGGAACCGGCATCGGGCTCAGTGAGCACCATGGTGGCGCCCCAGTCGCGCTCGACGCCGATCTTGGCCCACTTCTTCTGCTCTTCGGTGCCGTTGTTGTAGAAGATGGCGTTGAAGCCGGGGCCCGCCGCGTACATGTAGGCGGCAGGCGCCGCACCGAGGATCATCTCGCTGATGGCCCAGTGCACGGTCTTCGGCACGGCGAGCCCGCCGAGCTCCTCGGGCAGGGCGAGCTTCTCCCAGCCGCCTTCCTGCAGAGCGCGGAAGGACTTCTTGAACGACTCGGGAATGGCGACGGTGTGGGTTTCCGGATCGAACACCGGCGGGTTGCGGTCGGCGTCGGCGAAGGACTCGGCGAGCGGGCCTTCGGACAGGCGACGCACCTCGCTGAGCATCTCCTTGACGGTGTCTGCGTCGAGGTCGCCGTAGGCGCCGCTGTCGAGGATGGAGCCAAGACCCAAGACCTCGAAGAGGTTGAACTCCAGGTCGCGGACGTTGCTCTTGTAGTGACCCATGTCGGTACTCACTCTCCGTTGAGTTGGTGCGGTCGGTTGGTTAGCCGTTCCCGCCCGTTTGTTCGCTCCACCGGTAGCCGGTTTTCCGCATGCTACTCGCGGGTAACTTAGAGCCCATATTACCGACCAGTAATGGGCTCGCAAAGGCTCGAGCGAGCAATGTGACGCGAAAAACAGCGACACGCGGTGGGGCGCGGAGTAAACACGCCGACCCGGTTACCGTGAAGTGTGCGCATCGAGACGAGTGCCGGACCGGCCGAGATCGAGCTCGACCAGCCGCGTAAGCCCGCCTTCCTGCTGCTTCTCACGCATGGCTCCGGCGGCGGCGTCGACGCCAAGGACATCCTGACCGTGCGTGATGCGGCCGTTCAACTGGGTGGCGCGGTGGCACGGGTGGTGCAGCCGTATCGGGTCGCTGGACGGCGCGCGCCGGGGTCCGCGGTGAAGCAGGACGAGGCGTGGCTGGAGATCGTCGCTGCCTTGCGCGCGCGGAAGAAGAAGATTCCGTTGATCCAGGGTGGGCGGAGCAACGGGGCTCGCGTGGCCTGCCGGACAGCGATCGAGGTCGGCGCGCGCGGGGTGATCGCGCTGTCGTTTCCGCTGCATCCGCCGGGGAAGCCGGAGAACTCGCGCCGCGCGGAGTTGCTCGCACCCGGCGATATCGAGGTGGTCGTCATCAACGGCGGCAGCGACCCGTTCGGCATCCCCGATCCGGCCGATGCCGCGGAGGTCAAGGTGATCGCGGGGCAGCCGCATTCGTTCCGCACCGGATTCGATGTCATCGCCGAGACCGTCACGCCGTGGCTGCAGCGCTGGAGTGCATGATCGGAGGCATCGGTTTTCGTCGGTCGGAGATCGGTGTAGTACCGCAGTCGACCCACTGCCGCATCCCTCGTCGGCGGGATGGCTGAAAGTGCTTGTCGGACTGGGGTTCTAGCTCCACGGCCCGATGTAGTAGGACGGCTCGGTCACTACCGTTCCACCCATGCAGATCGGCCTTTTCGCCTGGTTGAAGCGCAATTCGTCACCACTACGCACGCCGGCGCTCGTCGCGGTCGGGGTGCTCGCGTGCCTCGGTATCGGCGTACCCGCCGCGTCCGCCGAGCAGGACATCGTGCAGCAGGAAGTCACGTTCGACAGTCACGGCGTGACGCTGCACGGCACCGTCTTCGTCCCCCGCGCCGACGCCGCCGTGCCGAAGCGTCCAGGCATCGTCCTTGTCCACGGCGCTGGGCCGGGCCCGCGCGCCAAATACGCGCCCGAGGCCGAGGTGTTCGCCCGCGCGGGCATCGTCACGCTGGCCTTCGACAAACGCACCGACGGCTACTCCCTCGCGCACCGCGACTTCGACCTGTTGGCCGACGACGTGCTCGCGGGCGTCGCGACGCTACGCAACCGCGCCGACGTCGATCCGACGCAGGTCGGTCTGTGGGCATTGAGCGAAGGCGGCTGGGTGGCGCCACTTGCCGCCGCGGCCGCGCCCGACCTCGCGTTCCTCGTGACGATCGGCGCCTCCGGCTTCGAGCCGCTACGCACCCAGACCTGGAACCTGGGCAATCAGCTACGCCACCAAGGGATTTCCGAGCCGCTCCGGGACGTGATCGCCGGACCGGGCGCCCAGCACATGGCCGACACCGGACTCTTCCCGGAAGCCTGGCACGACCCGGTGCCCGTGTTGGAGCGCCTACGCCTGCCGGTGCTGGCGCTGTGGGGTGAGCACGACACGTTGTGCCCGCCCGCCGAGAGCGCCGCGGTGTTCCAGCAGGCGTTGGCGCGCGCCGGCAATCAGCACGTGACGATCCGGTTCGTCCCTGGCGCAGGCCATACCGGGCACGTGACCACCGATGGCTTCGACAAGGTCGGCGGCCTGATCTTCAACGGCAAGCCGCTCGGCGCGCTCGGGCCGGTCTACACCGAAACGATGACATCGTGGATCCAGTCGGTCGTCGCAGGTCGTGCGCCGGTGTCGAATGCCGAAGCTGTTCCTGCGCAATCTGATACGAGCCGCGCGCCGTCGAGCGGAGCCTGGTACGAGGCGGCCGCCGTGCGATACGCCGCCTTGGCGGTGATGCTGATCGGATTCGCCGGGTATCCGTTGTCGGCGTGGGTCGGGCGCACCGGCCGCAACCCCGTGCGATGGCCTGCCCGAGGGTTGGCCGCGGCCGGGCTCGTTGCCGTCGTCGCGACCCTGTCCTATCTCCTGTCGATTTTCGCAACCAGCGGCGAAGGCGCCACCGCTCTGGTGGCAGGACGCACCCTGCCGTGGTTGATGTTGCAGATCAGTGCCGTCGGGGTGCTACTTGCCACCGCCGCGACCGCGATCAGTTGGTGGCGTGCCCGCGATCAGGTGGTCGGGGCGCTCCGCGTTCGGCTCTGCGTGCTGGTGCTCGCCGGTCTGGTGTTCATCCCGTGGGCACTGGAATGGCAGCTACTGCGGTGACCTCATGCGCCGGACTCCAACTCGGCCGGTCCTGTCACCGGGCGGGTGGCGATGACCAGGGCATCGATCGCATCGCGACCCTCGGTGGGTCGATAGACGCGGTCCGCGAGCCGGATGCGAATGGGGCTGTCGCCCAGGTCGGCCGCGATGTCGTCCGGAGTGAACAAGATCGAAGGGTCCTGCGGCCCGCCGTAGCCCTCGGTGAGGTTGAGGGTGTCGTGGCCGAGCACGAGCAGGGTGCCTTCCGGGGCAAGCAGTTCCGCGGCGGCGCGGAGCACGACGCGCCGCTCGTCCTTCGGCAGATGCAGGAAGACCATCAGGATCAGCTCGAACGGACCGGTGATCTCGGCGGCATCGAGGTCGGTGACGTCGGCGCACTGCCAGGTGATGCGGCTGCGGACCGAGCGGGACAGCCGAGTGGCGACGGTGCGGCCCTTGTCGACGCCGACCTGGGAGTAGTCGACGGCGTGCACCTGCCAACCGTGGGTGGCCAGCCACAACGCGTTGCGACCCTCACCGCAGGCCAGGTCGAGGGCGCGCGGCAGCTCGGGGGCCGGACCGTCGGCCGTGTCGGGCTGGAGCGGCGTGCGGCGCTCCAGCCCGTAGACGTGCTCCACCACCGTGTTGTTCGGTGGTGCGCCCCAGACCAATTCAGTTTGCGCGTAGCGCTCGTCCCAATCGGTCGCATCCATGTCCGCGAGTCTATTGATCGTGGACCGGGGCTTACACGGAGACAGGCTCCGGCAACCAGTGCACCGGTGTGGCTTCGCGAATGTGCACCAGGACGTCGAAGGCACCGGCCAGCGAGTCGACCGCGAGATACGCGCCTGCATCCTCGGCCGGGTCGTACATGCCGCTGATGATGCGCGCCTTGGCCGGAGCGTCGAGCCATGCGCGCACCGCTTCGGGCGCGTCGGCATGCAGGTCTACGTAGTAGACGGGCAGGTCGATGCCGCCGAGGATCGCATCGATCAGCTCCGGTTGTGGATCGGGCGCGACGGCGACGCCGAGGTCGCCGTGGTGGAAACCGATGGCCACCGACGTGTATCCGGTGCCGAACGCGTCATGCAGGTAGGTGCCGATGCCACGGAATGCGGCCGTCCCCAACGCTGCTCCGAGGTTCATCGTGAGGGCGATGCCGTCCCAGTAGACGACCTTCGCGCCGGTGCGGTGCTGCCAGTCGATGACCCGCTGGCCCGCGGCGCTCGAGTCGCGGCCGAATCCGCCCTTTCCGGCGACGCTGTTGGCGTGGAAGTCGACGATCAGCTGCGCGTGCGCCAGTGCCTCGGCGTATTCCGTTGTTTTCGGCAAGGTTTCGACCAATGCCAGGGCAGCGCGCGCGTCCTCGACGAAGGGGCGACCTGGATGGATGCCCCGATGCCGCTGGATGTGCTCGTCGATCCGGTGCGCGGTGCGGATCGGCGCGAGGTGAGTGTCGATGGCGGACAGTCGATCCGGTGCCACGCGTCGCACGTAGTCGAGGACAGCGTCGTAGTCCGTGGCTTCGGCGCGCGGCGGTTCGACGCCGAGGATGCGGATCGGGTCGTCCGGATGCGCCTGGTTGAACGCGCGGATCCAGCGCAGTGCCGCAACGGTTTCCGTGGTTCGCCAGGGCGCCCACGAGTCGGCCAGCACCGATTCGGGGTCGCCGATCCCGGCGCGCACGTAGTCGTCCCAGCGGGCACCGGACCGGGCACTGTCTTGGATGGCCAACCCGCGGAAGCCATATCGTTCGACCAGTGCGCGGAACACCCGCTCCTGGATTCCGGACACCTGCTGGGAGAAGCGCGTCGACTCGCCCAGCCCGACCACCGTCGCCGACCCGAGCCGGTCGATCAGCGGATCGAGATCGGCGCCTGCGGCGTTCGGATCGGTGCCGAGCACTGGCCGGGCGTTGGCGCTGAGCCATTCGCGCACTGCGGTTTCCATGGTTCCTCCTGAAAGACGATCCGACGCGACCCAGCCTCATACATGAACTAACGTTGAGGTCAAGGGTCGCGCCGGATCGTGGAGAACCCGTCGCGAAACCTTTACAGCGTCGTGCGCATGAGCAGCACGTTGTACTGACTGTGCACGGTCGTCAGGTAGTACAGATCACGCCCGGTCTGGTACGGGAAGATCGACGGGGCATACGCGCTCGGCAGCTCCCTGGTATCGATCAACACCTCGGGATCGCTCCACGGCCCCGTCGGCGCGGCCGCTCGGCGCATGACGACCGAGTTGAACGGGTCGGTGGTGAGCGAGAGGTATTGCCCCAGATACGCGTTGTACATCACCGAGAGTTCGCCGACGCCCCACATGATCGGCGCTGCGGCGTTGACATCCCCGCGCCGCCACCGCTCGCCGTCCCAGTACTCGTATGCGCCGAGGTCGGTGATCTCCGCCTCGGGCACCCGCGCGACGAACGCTTGGTTGTTGCGTCCCGGCGGTGTGCCGTACTCGTAGACGAAGCCGCCGTCCTTGAGGAATGCGTTCATCTGAAAGTTGCTGTTGCCGCCCTCATCCGGCCGCCGGGTAGCGGGCAGTTCGCCCCAGGTTTCCCCGTTGTCGCCGGAGGCGGCGAGCCCGGAATAGTTGGTGCTCCACTGGCCGACCTCGTCCCAACTGCGCACCGACATCAAGCTCATGAATTGCACGCCGCCGACCGAAATGCCTGCTGTCGGAATGCGACTGATCTCCAGGAAGGGAATCTTCGGACTCGGTATCAAATCACGGGCCTGACCGAATACATCCCGGACCACGCTGTCGAAATAAATCCCATTCGCCGGGTTCTGGGTATGGCTACGCGTCAGAATATTCGAGCGCCACGCCCAAAAGCTGCCCGCGAGCAGATTGGGGAAGCCGAGGCCTGCGGTGTCGCCGAAGGCGGTGAGCAGCTCGCCGTTCCCGTTGTCCCACATGATCCCGAGGTCGGTGCCGAGCACGTTGTAGGCCTGGGTGTTGTTCGGGCTTGCCATGCCGGTCATCTGGAACACGGCCTTGCTGCGGCCTGGCAGATTGGGTAGGCCGTTGCTGCCGTTGAGCACCGGAATCGGATTGATCGTGTTCGGGTTCGCGGTGGCCGGGGTGGCAGTGACGGTGAGAAGCAAGGCCGAAGCACCCGCCAACGCTGAAAGCACGATGGATGCTGTTCTGGTCAAGTCTGTGAGCCCTCCGGATTCTCGCCGAGAGCGATGCGAAACACAGACTTCCCGCGATACACAGACCCCTCGCGGTGTGTAACGCACCACAATTCGACTGGCTGGCAAATCCCTCAAATATTAGCAGTGAATTCGCCAAAATGTGGTGCCGAGCCCGGGGGACAGGCCGTTGCCGCGTTAGCTTTTCGAGGACTTCCCCTGTGTTGCCAGCCGAATGATCAGCGGTAGCTGGGTCGCGCGTTCCACTGCGAACGTGCGGCGTGTCGAGGCGTGCCATGCCTTGTCGAAGAGTCGTTTGGCGCCTGCGACGGCATGCGGGGAGCGGGTCGCGATCCGCTCGGCGAGCTTCTCCGCGGCGGCGACCGGATCCGCGGTGACCTCGGTGACCAGGCCGATGCGCTCGGCGTAGGCGGCGTCGACGGTGTCCGCGGTCATGGTCAGCAGCAGCGCCTTGTCGATGCCGATCAGCCGGGACAACGTGGCTGCGCCGGTCATGTCGGGCACGAGTCCGTGCTTGCCCTCCATCACCGAGAACTCCGAGTCCGGGGTGGCGAAGCGGACGTCGGCGGCCAATGCGAGTTGCAGCCCGCCGCCGTAGCAGCGGCCGTGCACCGCGGCGATCACCGGAACCCGCAGCCTGCGCCAGGACCAGCAGGCTTCCTGGAAGGTGTTGGTGCCACGCCACGGTAGCGGCACGAAGCTGCGGACGATGGACAGCGGATCGCCGGTGGCCTTGGCGATGTCGAGTCCGCTGCTGAAGCTGGGGCCGTTGCCGGACAGGATGACCGCGCGCACGTCGTCGCGGCCCGCGATGGTGTCGGCGGTGCGGATCAGGTCTCGGAGCATGTCGATGGTGAGGCCGTTGTGCTTGTCCGGCCGGTCGAGCGTGACGTAGGCGCGGTCGCCGTCGAACCGCAGCGCGATGTTGGTGCCCATTCTCGGATCTTACCCGTGAGTCAGTTCTGGTCCAGTGGGTCATTGCCCGGTGGAACGGGGTCTGTTCTAATCGAACTCAAGTTACCGTCAATGCTGACGGTAACCGCGAGGAGCGGAGGAACAATGCTGCCAGCGGGAATGGACCCCCGAACGCCGGTGCTCGTCGGCGCCGGGCAGGTCGTGCACCGAAACGACGAGCCTGGACTGCCGGGGCCGGTCGCACTCGCCGCCGAATCCCTGCGCCGCGCGGGCGCCGACAGCGGCACCGCCGACCGGCTGCTGCGCTCGGCCGACCTGATCGCGGCCGCCGCGCCGGTCAGCAGGCCTTACGCGGACCTCGGCGCACTCGTCGCCGCCGAACTCGGCGCGACACCGAAGCGGACGATGCAGTCCGTGCGCTTCGGCGGCGACGCACCGCAGCGCCTGCTCAACACCGTCGCGCAGGCCATCGCCGACGGGCAGTCCGACATCGCGCTGATCACCGGCGCCGAGGCGGTGGCCGCATGGAACACCGCGACCCGCACCGGCGCCGCGCTCGACTGGCCGGAGCAGCCGGACGACCTGGCGCCGAGCGAACTCATCGGCTCGGACCGAGCGCCCAACTCCGACATGGAAACCGACGCCGGGATGTGGGGCCCGGTGTACTTTTATGCCCTGATGGAAACCGCGCTGCGCGGTCGGCTCGGACTGGGCGAGGCCGAGCATCGAGCGCGGATCGGCGGCCTGTGGTCGCGGCTGTCCGATATCGCGGCGCGCAATCCCTATGCGTGGCAACCGGAGTCGCACGCCGCCGCCGACCTGGTGACGCCGTCGTCGACGAATCGGCTGGTGTCTACGCCGTATCCGAAGCTGCTCATTGCGAACCTGTCGGTGAATCAGGGCGCCGGGCTGATCGTCTGCAGCGCGGCCGCTGCCGACGCCGCCGGGGTGCCACGGGACCGGTGGGTGTTCCCGCACGGTGGGGCGACCGCGACTGACGAGTGGATCGTCACCGAACGTGCGGACATGTCCGTCTCGCCTGCGATTGCGGCGGCCGGGCAAGCCGCGCTCGGCGCCGCTGGCATCGGCATCGATGAGGTCGCGCACATCGACCTGTACTCGTGCTTTCCGGTCGCGGTGCAGGTCGCTGCCGAGGCGCTCGGCCTGCCGATCGACGATCCGGCGCGGCCGTTGTCGGTGACCGGCGGGCTCACGTTCGCGGGCGGGCCAGGCAACAACTACACCACGCATTCGATCGCGACACTCGTCGGCTTGTTGCGCGAAGACCCCGATGCCTACGGTCTGGCGACCGCGCTCGGCTGGTACATCACCAAACATGGCGTTGGCGTGTACTCGGCGAAACCGCCTGCGCGGCTGTTTCATTCGATCGAAGCGGAGGTGCCTGTGGCGCGCCGTGCGGCCGCGCCCGGCTACACCGGGCCGGTAAACGTCGAGTCCTACACCGTCGTCTACCGCAAGGGCCCCGCACCGGAGCATGCCGACGAGGCGGAGGCTGTTGTGGTCAGTGCCCTCACCCCGACCGGCGCCCGCATACTGGTTCGGGCGTCGGATGCCGAGACTGTCGCCGCATTTGTCGACGGTGATCCGCTCGGCGCTGCGGCCGAGATCGCCGCAGCTGACAAGCTCGCCCTGCTCACCGAGAGGACCGTCAAATGAATTCAGCGTCGCAGAGCGACTCCATGAGGGGTGGTGATCGGGCGGCGGGTGGGCCAGAAGTGATTCTGGTGGAACGGCGTGACGCCATCACCGTGCTGACCGTCAACCGGCCCGAGGCCCGCAACGCCATCAATCTGGCGACCGCACAGGCCATCGAGGCCGCCGTCGACGAGTTCGAAGCCGACGACACCGCCCGAGTGCTCGTGCTCACCGGCGCTGGCGGAACCTTCAGTGCCGGTATGGATCTCGTCGCCGCGTCGAAGGGCGAGATGCCGATGACGCAGCGCCGCGGTCCGCTGGGCATCGCGGCGAAACCTCCGGTGAAGCCGATGATTTCGGCGGTCGAGGGTTTCGCGCTCGCGGGTGGATTCGAGCTGGCGCTCTCCGGCGATCTCATTGTCGCGGCGAGCGATGCCCAGTTCGGCATCCCGGAAGTCAAGCGCGGGCTGGTCGCGGCGGGTGGTGGCGTGCTGCGTCTCACCCAGCGGTTACCGCGCAGCATGGCCGCCGAGCTCGCGCTGACCGGCGGGCGGGTCAGTGCCGAACGGCTCTATCAGCTCGGCCTGGTCAATCGGGTGACCGAGCCCGGTGGCGCGTTGGCCGCCGCGCTGGAGCTGGCCGCCGAAATTGCCGCTGCCGCACCGCTTGCCGTCGCCGCGAGCAAGCGGATCATCGACGAGTCACCGGACTGGACCGTTGCGGAGGGATTCGCGAAGCAGGGTGAAATCGCTTTGCCCGCACTGTTTTCCAAGGATGCCGCCGAGGGTGCGCTGGCCTTCGCGCAGAAGCGCGAACCCCAGTGGCAGGGGCGCTGACCTCCGTGGGAGTACGCGTCCGGGAGACGCAGGCGCAGCGCAGGGCGCGCATGCGCACGCGCCTCCTGGACGCGGCGCTGGAGAGCCTGATCGAGGACGGCTACGCAGGCACAACCACGCTCGCGGTGCAGAAGCGGGCCGGGGTGCCGCGTGGCACGCTGCAGCATCACTTCCCGACCAAGGCCGAGCTGCTGGCCGGTGCGGTCGAACACCTTGCCGCGCGCAGATATGACCAGCTGACCAAGGAGTTCGAGGACATTCCCGCGACGGCGGATCGGCTGGAGGTCGCCGTTGAGTTGACCATGCGGATGCTCAGCGGGCCCTCGTTCCTTGCCGCGCTGGAGATCTGGGTGGGTGCGCGCACCGACCCGGAACTGCTTGCCGCGTTCCTGCCGCTGGAGCGTCGGCTGTTCGAGCTGATGCACAGCAGCATTCGGGACAGTTTCCGGGCGGAGTTCCCCGACGACCCTCGGGTGCCGACGATCACCGAGTTCACCATCGAGATCATGACCGGTCTCGCGATGCGGGTGTTGCTGACCGGTGAGGTGGATCGGAATCTGGTCATCAAGCAGCGCTGGCGGAACGCGGTGCGCATTCTGCTGGGGACGGCGCATCCGGACACGTTGACGGAGCCGCGCCGAGGTCGATAGGCAGGTGGCCCGCCCGTCTGGAAAGTTGTTGTGGCGCTACCGGATCCCGGTGCCCGCGGTGTCGAACACCGCCCGCGCGCACGCCTCGGGGTCGTCGTAGAACGGGGTATGGCCGCTACCGTGCAACGTGACGTGCCTGGCATTCGGCAATTCCGTTCGGGCGCGGCGACTTTGCGTGAGGTAGGTCAGCAGGATGTCGCGACTACCCCAGGCGATGGTGACGGGGATGTCGGCCAGATTGCCCTCGTCGTGCAGCTTGGCGTCCGCGAACGACGCGAGGGCGGACTCGAAGCCGGGTGCGTCGACCGCGCCGTTCGCGGTGGCGACCGCGACCTGTGCGTTCACCGCCCACGCTTTGCCGAAAACCAGACTGAGGAATGCGGTGCGGCCCGCCGCGGTGCCGAGGATCGTCGGCAGCGCTGGCTGCAATCGGCGCGCGAGCATGCGTGACTTGCCGAGCGACTGCTGGCACCAGATCCGACCGCTGGTGTCCCAGAACGCGATCGGCGAGAACGCGGTGACCGACCTGGCGAGCCCGCGCGCACCGAGGTTCAGCGTGATGAGCCCACCCATCGAATTGCCTGCCAGGTGTGGCCGTTCGAGCCCTTGCGCCGCAAGGAACTCCGCGAGCGCGTCGGTGAGGGTGTCGACGGTGGTTTCCGCCAGTGGCGCCGAATCGCCGAAGCCGGGCAGATCGACCGCGATCACCTCGAAGGACTCGGCGAGCGCGCCGATGACCGGCTCCCACACCTGCCATCGACTGCCGATCCCATGCACCAGCACCAGCGGTTCGCCGTTGCCGATTCGGTGATGGTTCAACGTCACTGTCCCGCCTCTCCGCGTATTCAGGCCAGACTCAGGTGCGTCAACAGTGGCGTTGGCGACCGGCGGGATGCCTGTAGGAAAGTTGGCCCGTACCCGGCGAGTTACCCATGTGCTCGATAAATCAGCCGTCCCGTCACAGGCGATTGTGGCAGACGGCCCGCATCATCGGTACGGTAATTGGTATGGCAACGCGTAAGGTCACCCTTTCGCTGGACGAGGCCGCCTGGTCCTATGCCGAGCAGGCCGCGGCCCGCGCGGGTATGTCGCCGTCGGCGTGGATATCGAAGGCCGCTCGTCGCGAAGCCGTGCGCATGGGCTGCAACCCCGCGACGGATGTGACGGCAGAAGCCGCCGCCGACGCGGCCGAGCTGGCCGCAGCCGAGGAGGCGATGCGTGCGGCGGGGTGAACTGTGGATCTACAACCCGCATGGTTCGCCGCGTCGTCGCACTGTCGTGCTCATCAGCAGTGACGGCATCAACGAGTCGCCGAGGCCGTGGCTGATCGCCGCCGAGGTGGTCGAGGACGATCCCCAGGACATTCTCGCGGTGCCGATAGACAGCTACGGCTGGGTGCACGCAGGCAACATCGGGCGGATCTTCCGCGGCTGGCTCGCCGAACGCGTCGACGAGATGGAAATCGACACCATGGAGCGTCTCGACACCGCACTGCGCGCCGCGATGGACCTGTAAACGCCTCGGTATCGCAACCCGTTGGCCACGAAGTCCGCAGGTCGATCGCCTACCATCAGGGCCGACGTACGGAATGGTGTCCAGTCGACGGAAGAGGATGCAGGTGCGGATCTCCCTGATCGCCGCGGTGCTCATCGCGCTGCCGGTGCTCGCGGCATGCGGCGACGACACACCGGCGGCGGCGCCGACGGTGACGCAGGCGGACCTGGCCAAGTCGTTGCAGGACAAGGGTTTCAAGGGCAAGGAGCGCGCCGAGTGCGCGGCGAAACAGTTCTTCGACCAAGGCATTTCGCAGGATGCGCTGCGACTGATGGTCAGCAACGAGTACGACACCAAGGCCGCCGACGAGCAGACCCTCGGCATGAGCAAGGACGACGCGGAGAAGGCGCGCACCGCCAGCACCCGCATCGCCGCCGAATGCATGAGCTTGCCCGGCTGATTCTGGCGTAACCGTCGCGCAATGGCGAGCGCCGCAGCGGGTGTTCGCCGTATTCTGACGGGGCGTCGACGTGCGGATCGGCGGGGAGGAGCCGGTTGCCATGGCGCCGCAATATCCGGAACCAGCCCACTACGCCGGCTCGCCGTATTCAACAGGTCAGCCAGCGCCACAACGGATCACACCCTCCGGCTGGTGGTTCGTCTTCGGCGCGCTACTCATCGTTGGCGGCCTAGTCGGCGGCGTTGTGCTCGGGGTACTCGGATTCGTCGGCATGGCCGGGAAGGTCGATGATCTCCAGCGCGTGCCGGTACCGGGCACCGGCACCGTGCAGCTGACGGAAACCGGCGGGTACACGGTGAATTTCGAGTATCCCGGCGCCTCGGCACACGGATTCCCCGGCAGGATCACCACGAGCATCACCGATCCGAGCGGCGCGGCCGTTCAGCTCCAGGAGTACAGCGCCAACGTGACCTACACGTTCGGCAAACACGAAGGCCGAGCGGCCTTCTCGTTCACCGTGAACACACCGGGCACCTACCGCGTCACCACCACCGGCGGACCCGCCACCGCCGCCATCGGCCGCGGCTTCGGCACCTCGCTGGCCGGCTCGCTGGTGGGGGCATGCGCGCTCGGCTTCGGCGGGCTGGTCCTCGGCGTGATCGCACTGATCGTTGTCGGGGTCAAGCGCGGTCGAAGCAAGCGCCGGGCGGCCGCACCCGCAGGCTGGACCGGCGGCTATCCGCCGGGACCTCAGCAGTCCGGCCCGCAGCAGTACGGTCCATCGCAGTCGGGTCCGCAGCAGTACGGTCCATCGCAGTCCGGTCCGCAGCAGTACGGCCCGCCACAGTACGGGCCACCCCAATCGGGCCCGCGCGAGTACTGACCGGCACCCACCTTCGCACCTCGCGGTCGAATCCTTCGGCATCCGTAGCGAGACTCCCGTCAACCACTATTTCGATCGCACTGCGCGCAACCCGTGAGCTGATTCGCGGGGTGCGCGATCGTGGGGCGATGACATCCCTCGAGGCCAAAGCCGCCACAGATTCCGACCTGGATGCGGTCTTCGGACCGATCTTCGAGCGCATCGCGCAGGGGGCGGTGGAGCGGGAGATCGATCGACGGCTGCCGTTCGAGGAGGTGGGGTGGCTGCGCGAGGCGAAGTTCGGTGCCCTGCGAGTGCCGGTGGAGTTCGGCGGGTACGGGGTCAGCGTGCGGCAGTTGTTCCGGCTGCTGATCGGGTTGGCGGCGGCCGAATCGAATCTGCCGCAGGCCTTGCGGGTGCATTTCTCGTTCGTCGAGGATCAGCTGCTTGCCGAGCCGGGCCCGAGCCGCGAGCAGTGGTTGCGCGCGGTGGCCGACGGCACGCTGGTCGGCAATGCGATCACCGAGCCGGGGGTCGGCGCGGTCGACCGCTATCGAACCCGGTTGACCAGGGACGGGGATCGCTGGCTGCTCAACGGGGTGAAGTACTACAGCACCGGATCGCTGTACGCGGACCACATCCTGGCCGCGGCGGATCGCGACGGTGAGCGGGTCGGCGTGCTGGTGGACGCGAAGGCCGACGGCGTGCGCCAGCACGACGACTGGGACGGGTTCGGGCAGCGCCTGACCGCCAGTGGCACTACGGAATTCACCGATGTGGTGGTGGCCGACGAGCGCATCCTCGGCCCCGGCTACGGCGCGCCAGGCCCGACCTATGGCACGTCCTATCTGCAGCTTGTCCAGCTCGCGGTGCTCGCGGGCATCGCGCGGCGAGCCGAGCAGGACGCCAGGGAATGGGTGGCGGGCCGCACCCGCAGCTACTCGCATTCGGCCGCGGCGCTGCCGCGCCAGGATCCGTTGGTGCAGCAGGTGATCGGTCGCCTGTCGGCCGCGGCGTTCGCCGCCGAGGCGAGCGTGCTCGCGGTCGCCGACGTGCTCGACGAGGTGCTCGCCGGTGCGGCAAAGGACGAAAAGTTGCTGGTGGCAGCCGAACTCGCGGCCGCACAGGCACAGCTCGCGGTGATCGATCTGGTGTTGCCTGCCACCTCGCTGCTTTTCGAGGTCGGCGGCGCGTCGGTCGTCTCGGAGCGGCAGCGGTTGGACCGGCACTGGCGCAACGCCCGCACCATCTCGGTGCACAACCCGGCCATCCAAAAGGCAAGGGCAATCGGCGATCACCTGCTCAACGGCGCCGACCTGCCGTTCGCCTGGAGCGCAGGCGAACACAAACCCACGGACGGAGCCGCCGAATGACCCGCCGCATTCGCTTCAACGCCTTCGACATGAACTGCGTCGCCCACCAGTCGCCGGGACTGTGGCGGCATCCGGACGACCAGTCGCATCGGTACAAGGAGCTGAGCTACTGGACCGATCTGGCAAAACTGTTGGAGCAGGGGCATTTCGACGGCATCTTCATCGCCGATGTGCTCGGCACCTACGACGTCTACGGTGGCACCGATATCGCCGCGCTGCGCCAGGGCGCGCAGATCCCGGTGGCCGATCCGCTGCTGCTCGTTTCGGCCATGGCGGCGGTGACCGAGCATCTCGGCTTCGGCATCACCACCGGCACCGGTTTCGAGCACCCCTTCCCGTTCGCGCGCCGCCTGTCCACGCTCGACCACCTGACCAACGGTCGGATCGGCTGGAACGTGGTGACCGGCTACTTGCCCTCGGCGGCACGGAATTTCGGCGCTGACGACCAACTCGACCACGACGAGCGTTACAACCAGGCCGACGAGTACCTCGAAGTGCTCTACAAGCTATGGGAAGGATCGTGGGAGGACGACGCGGTGGTCCGTGACGCTGCGCAAGGCATCTACGTGGATCCCGCGAAGGTGCACCACATCGGCCACCGCGGCAAGCATTTCACGGTGCCGGGCATCCACCTGTCCGAGCCGTCACCGCAGCGCACGCCGGTGATCTACCAGGCGGGCGCTTCGACGCGTGGCGTGCGGTTCGCGGCCGAGAACGCCGAGGCCATCTTCATTGCGGGGCCGTCGAAACGCATACTCGCTCAGACGGTTTCCCGGGTCCGAGACGCGCTGGTGGCGGCGGGCCGGGATCGGTATTCGGCCAGGATCTATGCGTTGGCGACCATCATCACCGACGCCACCGACGACGCGGCGCGCCGTAAACACGAGGAGTATCTGTCCTACGCCAGCGTCGAGGGCGGCCTGGTCTTCATGTCCGGCTGGATGGGCATCGACCTGTCGACCTATGACCTGGACGATCCGATCGGGCAGGTGGAGAGCAACGCCATCCAGTCCGCTGTCGCCGCATTCCAAGAGTTCGACGATGACGGACGCGAGTGGACGGTGCGCGACATCGGGCAGTGGGCCGGCATCGGCGGCATGGGTCCGGTGTTCGTCGGTTCCGGGGAAACCGTCGCGGGCCTGCTGCAGGAATGGGTCGAGGAGACCGATCTCGACGGTTTCAACCTGGCTTACGCCATCACGCCGGGTTCCTTCGAAGATGTTGTCCACCACGTTGTTCCGGTCCTGGCCGAACGCGGGGCCTACGCCACCGAATACGTGCCGGGCACGCTGCGCAACGCGCTGTTCGAGGCGGGCGATCGACTGCCGGAGGAGCACCGTGGTGCTCGATATCGCGTCGGTGCAGCGGGATCGACGGTGCTGCCTGACGACGTCTCGCGCCCGGGCGCGGTCGTCCAGACACCGCACACGTAAGACAATGGGTTGCGGCGAACACCGGGAGAGGTGTTCGCCGCACCGATCAGAGTGCTGCCAGGAACGCCCGCGCGACGGCTTCCAGACCGTGCTGGTCGATGGCATCGAACCGGTCCGGCTTCGGACTGTCGAGATCGAAGACACCGACGAGTTCGCCGTTGTGCACCAACGGAACAACCACTTCCGAGCCAGTGTCGCCGTCGCACGCGATATGGCCGGGAAATGCGTGCACATCGGGAACCACTTGGGTTTCCCTGGTCTGTGCCGCGGTCCCGCAGACGCCCTTTCCGAGGGCGATACGGACGCACGCCGGTTTGCCCTGGAATGGGCCGACCACGAGTTCGTGTCCGTCATAAAAATAGAACCCGACCCAATTCAGGTCGGGCAGCGCGTGGAATACCAGCGAGGCGAGGTTGGCGGCGTTGGCGACCCGATCGGGCTCGCCTGCCACCAGCGCTTCGGCCTGCGCAGTGAGCTGCTGGTACTGCTCGGTCCGGTCTCCGGTCAGATCGGCAACGGTGAACGACATGCGCCGAATGGTACGCCAGAGGAAACGCCGGTTCTTCCATTGATTCTCGCTGATCGCAACACTCACGAGGGCCGCGGCACAGTTGCAGGATCCCAGCATGACAACGCAGAATTCCGTTCCCCGTTCCACCCGTTCGGCCGCGGTAATCGGCGCAGGCCAAACCGGCGTCACTGCGGCTCTAGGTCTGCTCGACGCAGGATTCGAGGTGACCATCTACAGCGACCGCGATCAACGCAGCCTGCGCGATGACGTGCCTGCCACCGGCACCGCGCTCGAATTCGGCGTGACCCAGCAGTCCGAATCGGCGCTCGGC
This sequence comes from Nocardia sp. NPDC049149, assembly GCF_043197455.1. Taxonomy (NCBI): domain Bacteria; kingdom Bacillati; phylum Actinomycetota; class Actinomycetes; order Mycobacteriales; family Nocardiaceae; genus Nocardia; species Nocardia sp. NPDC049149. Next base: position 555,699 of record NZ_JBICTD010000001.1, on the reverse strand, counting down.
CTGGACACTTACACCGGCAGGGCGCCGAGACACACCGGGCTCAGCGTCCGCATCGCCGGACCCGACCGTGCCGAATTGATCCAATTCGACGGCCATTTCGACGGATACGTCGGCGTCGCCGTCGACACCCGCCTGAAGGCCGACGAGCGACTGACCGCCTTCCAGGAGCGTGGCGGGCGTTTCGTGGTGGAGCCGGTGACCCCGGAAATTCTCGACACCATCGCGGCGGGCAACGATCTCACCCTGGTCGCCACGGGCAAGGGCGGACTCTCCGACCTGTTCGCGATCGACACCGCGCGCACCCCCTACGACGCACCACAGCGCTCACTGCTCACCGTCACCGTGACCGGAATCGGTTACGACAAGGATGTTTTCGCGCACCGCAGCTCGGCGGGCGGCGCGCACAGCGGCTTCTCCATCCTGGCCGAGCAGGGCGAGGCATGGTGGGGTCCCTACCTGCACAAGGACGCCGGGCCGAGCTGGGCGTTCCTCGGCTGGGCCCGTCCAGGCAGCGAGTGGGAAACCCGTTTCGCCGCAGCCGAGTCCGCCGAGTCCGCGCACAAGATCGTGCAGGACCTGTACCGCGACTTCATCGATTGGGACCTGCCGGAGGTGCTCGCCACCCAGGTGATCGCCGACGACCCGCACTCCTGGCTGAAAGGCGCGGTGCGGCCGGTGGTTCGGTCCGCCGTCGGCCACACCACCAGCGGGCACGTGGTCGCCTCGCTCGGCGACACCTCCATCGCCTACGACCCGATCGCGGGCCAGGGCGCACAGAGCGGGCTGATCCAGGCGCAGCGGCTGGTCGCGGCCGCCGCCGTGCACGAGGGTCCGTTCGACGACAGCTGGTTCAACGCGCGGTACGCGGAGTTCCTCGCCGTGCGCGGTGATGCCGCGAACAAGGTGACCAGGCTGTTCCTCGGTGATCCGGAACTGGCCGAGATCGGCGGGCAGCTGTTCGCGGCCGCGAGCGTCGATCCGAAGTTCGCTGCCGCCCTGGTCGGTCTGCTGCACCACCCGCAGCCGTTCCTCGAGGTCGATTCGCTCGAAGCGGCCAATGCATTCATTACTCGCATTACCGGCGAGAACGCGGCGACCTTGCTCGGACGCTTCGCGCCGGCAGGCAAGTTCGCCAGGTCCACCTTCGCCGACAACCTCGCCACCGCCTGAATCCCCGACCACTCCAGCACGGCGATCCGATCGCACAGATTCAAACCCTCGTGCCGGTCGGAGCGCGGTGCTGGAGTGGGAGGAGATCGACTGCCACCCCCTCGGCTACCCCGAAAGCCACCGGCTACCCCCGAAAGCATGGAGCAGCTATGACCACGGAGCAGATTGCCGACCAGATCCGATTCGCCTACTGGGTGCCCAATGTCAGCGGGGGGCTGGTCACCAGCGATATCGAACAGCGCACGGGCTGGGACTTCGAGTACAACAAGAAGCTGGCGCAGACCGCGGAGCGCAACGGCTTCGACTACGCCCTCTCGCAGGTGCGCTACACCGCCTCCTACGGAGCCGAATTCCAGCACGAGTCCACCTCGTTCAGCCTCGCGCTGCTCGGCGCGACCGAGCGGCTGAAGGTGATCGCGGCCATCCACCCCGGTCTGTGGCACCCTGCGGTGCTCGCGAAATTCGGCGCGACCGCCGATCACCTGTCCAACGGCCGGTTCGCCATCAACGTCGTCTCCGGCTGGTTTGCCGGTGAGTTCACCGCGCTCGGCGAGCCGTGGCTCGAGCACGACGAAAGGTACCGGCGCAGTGCCGAATTCCTCGAGGTGATCCGCAAGATCTGGACCGAGGACAACGTGAACTACGGCGGCGACTTCTACCGGATCCGCGACTTCACGCTGAAGCCGAAGCCGCTCAACACCGCCGAACGCCCGAATCCCGAACTGTTCCAGGGCGGTAACTCGACCGCGGCCCGCCGCAACGGTGGCCGCTACGCCGACTGGTACTTCTCCAACGGCAAGGACTTCGACGGTGTCACCGAGCAACTCGACGATCTACGTGCGGTCGCACGTCAGCACGAGCGCGAGGTGAAGTTCGGCCTGAACGGCTTCATCATCGCCCGCGACACCGAGAAGGAAGCGCGGGACACGCTGCGCGAGATCGTCGAGAAGGCGAACAAGCCTGCGGTGGAGGGATTCCGGGACGCCGTGCAGCAGGCAGGCGCGTCCACCAAGGACCGCAAGGGCATGTGGGCGGATTCCACCTTCGAAGATCTCGTGCAGTACAACGACGGCTTCCGCACCCAGCTGATCGGTACGCCGGAACAGGTGGCCGAGCGCATCGTCGCCTACAAAGAGCTCGGGGTCGACCTGATCCTCGGCGGCTTCCTGCACTTTCAGGAGGAGATCGAGTACTTCGGCGCGAAAGTGCTTCCGCTGGTTCGGGAGTTGGAGGCCGCGCGACGGCCGGTCGCGGCGGCGAGCTGATGACACTGTCGGAGGCCGCGGCGCGTCCCGCCGCGGCCGACCGGATCACCTCGGCCGCGCACGCGTTTTCGGTCGCGGCACACCTCGCGGCCGACTTCGCGTTGGAGGCCGCCGCGCGGGACAGTGGTCGGGTACTGCCGCGCCAGGAGATCGAACGGCTCGCGGCGAGTGGGCTGCTCGCGATCACGGTGCCCGCCGAGTACGGTGGCGCCGACCTGTCGCCGAGCGCAGTGGCGGAGGTGGTGCGCATTCTCGCGACCGCCGATCCGAACATCGCGCAGATTCCGCACAGCCACTTCGTCTACGTGAACCTGGTGCGGCTGGCCGGTTCGGCGGCACAGCGGGAGCGGTACTTCGCCGGCGTGCTCGACGGTGGACAGATCGCCAACGCGCAGTCCGAGCGCGGCGGTGCGACCGTCGCCGAGATCGCCACCACGGTGCGGCCGGTGGGCGACCGGTTTCGCATCGATGGGCGCAAGTTCTATTGCACGGGTTCGTTGTTCGCGAATCTGCTCGCGGTGCTCACCGTGCTCGACGACCCCGAGCAGCGCAGCGGACTGGCGGCAGGGGAGTACATCGCCTACCTCCCCGCGACCGCGCCCGGTGTGCGGATCATCGACGACTGGAACGGCATCGGTCAGCGCACTACCGGCAGCGGCACCGTCTCCTTCGACGAGGTGCTTGTCGAGCGTGACCAGTTGATCCCGCGCGCTGCTGCGGTGCGCGCGCCCACCGCCTACGGTGCGTTCGCGCAGCTGCTGCATGTCGCGATCGATGCGGGCATCGCGCGCGGGGCGCTCACGGCCGCAACGGAGTTCGTGCGCACGGCGAGCAGGCCGTGGTTCGAAGCCGGCGTCACCAAGGCGATCGACGATCCGTTGCTGATCCAGCGATTCGGTGAGCTCGCGGTCGCGGTCACGGCCGCCGAAGCGACGCTCGGCGCGGCAGGCGCCGCCGTCGACGCGGCCACCGACACTGGGGCGCAGCATCATCGGACCGAGGAGCTGACCGCCGAGGCGTCACTCGCGGTCGCCGCGGCCAAGGTGCTCGCCGATCAGGCGGCGAACGAGGTGTCCAGCGCGCTGTTCGAAGTGAGTGGCACCCGCAGTGCCGCAGCAGATCTCAACCTGCACCATTTCTGGCGCAATGCCCGCACCCATACGTTGCACGACCCGATTCGGTGGAAGTACCAGCACATCGGCCGTGCGCAGTTGCACGGCACCGCGCCGCCGTTGCACGGCGTGATCTGACCGGCCCCGCCGGTCGAACCGCAGGTTAGTGAAAAGGATCGAAAACAGTGACAGTGACCGTGGTAGTCGGTAATCCGAAGCCCGCTTCTCGCACTTTGACGGCGGCCACGCTGGTCGCGCGGGGTCTGCGCCCCGACGTGGAGCCGACGGTGATCGACCTGGTCGAGTTCGGCGCTGGCCTGCTCGGCTGGGGTGACCCAGCGGTGACGGCGGCGGTGCGCACCGTATCCGCTTCGGAGCTGGTCGTTTTCGCCAGTCCGACCTTCAAGGCCACCTACACCGGGCTGTTGAAACTCTTCCTGGAACAGTTCGACGGAGGCACCGGATTGGCCGACGTCCTCGCCGTCCCGGTGATGCTCGGCGCGGGCCCGGTGCACGCATTGGCACCGGATCTGTTGCTCAAACCGGTGCTCGTCGAGCTGGGCGCCACCGCAGCGCTGCCCGGTCTTTACCTGTCGGACAGGTCATTTCAGGAAGACGGTGTGATCGACCGCTACACTGGACGCTGGCGTCCCGTGGCCGGGGCACTCGCGAGCAGCGTACAGGCGGGGAATCATGCATGAGCTCTTCGAATTTCCGGCCGATGGCAGCGGCCTGCGCCGTGCCTTCGCCAACTTTCCGAGCGGCGTCGTCGCGGTATGCGCCGAAATCGACGGCACCCAGCACGGTCTCGCCGTGAGCACCTTCGTGCCCGTCTCGCTCGACCCGCCACTGGTGTCGTTCTGTGTGCAGAACTCGTCCTCGACCTGGCCCAAGCTCCGCGGCGCGAGCCACCTCGGGCTCAGCCTGCTCGGCACCGATCAGCAAGATGCCGCCCGCACGCTCGGCGCCCGCAACGGTGACCGGTTCCGCGGCACCGAAGTGCACCGCGGCACCGGCGACGCGCTGTTCATCGACGGTGCGTCCGCCTGGATCGAAGGCGTGCCGGAGGTGCATGTGCCCGCGGGCGATCACGCGGTGGTCATTCTGCGCATCCACCGCATCGCCACGCGCACCGATGTCGATCCGCTGGTGTTCCACGGCAGCAGATTTCGTCGACTCCATGCCGACGTGCGCGAGCGCAGGGATCTCGCCGGGTAGCAATGCTGTTGCGGCCCAACGACATCGGGTTCGGCATTGACCGGCGATCGCCCGACCTGGGGCGCCATCGGCCCTGGTCGGGGCATGTGGGACACTGGAGGAAAGCTATTCGGAAGGGTCGGTCATGACGTTGGGCATGGTTCTCGGTGACGTTTCCTCGCGCACTTCGACGCGGGCGCTGTAACACCCACCCTTCACACCTCCTCGTCGCGGTGCACTCCGTGTCCCCGCATGCCCGACCACGAGGAGTACCTCATGTCCACGATGAGCTGGACCGAAGCCGATACCGTCCGATCCGCGCCATGGCATTCGGAGAGCGCGACACCCGTGCCGACCCGAATCATGGTGGCCGACGACCGGATGACCGCTGAAAACGCCTACCGCCTGGCCTGTGAAGGCACCGCGCTGCTGTGGCGCGGCGACTATCACAACGGCCGTCAGCTGCTGCAGGCGATGAGCCGTCGCGTCGACCGGAAAGCCACGGGGCCCGGCGACACCGCGGCCGAAACCTTCCGGCTGCAGCGCCGGGCCCGCAACCATCGGGCCCGAGTGCTCGGCAAGCTGCTCGTGCAGCTCGAGGACGACCACCGGCTCGCGCTGCGCCGCGCACCGGACGTGCGCAAGGCGTGCGACGACGTCTACGGGCCAGGGCGCGAGCCCATGCTCATCGCGCTCACCGAACTGCTCGGTGTGCTCGGCGCGGCACAGTGGCGAGCAAAAGGCGTTGCGATACCGGCGCTCGACGCGACCATTCACCCGCATTACGGCGTGTTCTCGCCGGTTCGGGGCGAATACATCGATCTCGTCGCCCGCGCTCCGCTGCCGATGCCCGGTGGCACCGCCTTCGACCTCGGCACCGGCACCGGCGTGCTGGCTGCCGTGCTTGCCCGCCGCGGTGTCGAGCGCATCGTGGCCACCGACGACAGCCCGCGCGCGCTGGCTTGTGCCCGCGACAACATCGACCGGCTCGAGCTCGGTCGAACCGTCGAGATCGTCGGCCCCGCCCTCTATCCCGAGGGCCGCGCCGACCTCGTCGTCTGCAATCCGCCGTGGTTGCCCGCGCGGCCGACCTCCGCGCTCGAGCACGGCGTCTACGACCTGGACAGTGCCATGCTGCACGGTTTCCTCGGCGGTCTGGCCGCCCACCTGAACTCGGGCGGCGAGGGGTGGTTGATCCTGTCCGACCTGGCCGAACATCTGGGGCTGCGTACCCGCGACCACCTACTAACCATGATCACCGCCGCAGGCCTGCGCATCATCGACAAAACCGACACCACCCCGCACCACCCGCGCACCAAGGACACCGCCGACCCACTGCATGCCGCCCGCGCCGCCGAAACCACCTCGCTCTGGCGGCTCACCCCGACAAGGCGAGCCGGTTCTTGAACACCGGAAAGCCCGACCCGGCATGCGGATCGGGCCTTCTCCGAATTAGGCTGCAGGACAGCGTGTTCCAGGAATGGTCAGGTTGATGAGGTATTCGTCGGCTGCCTTGGTGGTGCATGCCGAGCGGTCGTAGATGCCGTGGCCGTGGCCCTCGTAGGTGAGGAGGGTGGCACGAGGGGTGTTCTTCTCGACCCCGAGCGCCCATTCGTGCGGAGTGGCCGGATCATGCAGTGAGCTGAGGATCAGCACGGGCGGGCCGTCGGTGATCTGTGGCCGGTGCGGAGGGTTCGGTGCGGTGATCGGCCAGCCGGAACACAGAGCGCCTGCGCCCCAGGCGAAGTGGGCACGCAGTGTGCCCGCGTCGGCATTCTGTTCGCGCCACAGGCTTGTCCAGTGTTCTTGGTCGGCGATGTCGAAACGCCAGTCGGAGCAGGCGATGACTTCCGGCATCGGCGCCGGTGCGCCCTGCCGCCGCGGCGTGGCCTGCGGCAGTGGGCTGTTCGCGGGTTGATCCGCCAACGCGCGTAGTTCCGTTGCCAGCCTGGACCATTCAGGCTTATACAACCGTTGGATAACCGTGAAGCTCAGGTCGAACGGCCCCAGCGGCTTGCTGGTGTCCGTCAGGTTGCGGAGTTCATCGCGCGCCGCCTTGGCATACGTATCGTCGAAGATCCGTCTGACATCCGCATCATGCAGCGCGCACTGTTCGTCACGGGCACACCAGGATACGAACTCGCCGAACGTATCCGCGGCCGCCCGTGCCTCGGTAGCCATGAACGCCCGCCCATCCAGACTGTGATCATCCACGCTGTCGAGCACCACCGCCCGCAGATTCTTGGGGAACAACTCCGCATACGCTTGCGCGGGCATCGTCCCGTAAGACCTGCTGTACACACTGATCTGGTCCGCTCCCAACGCCGCCCGCACCGCGTCCACATCCCGCGCCACGCTCACCGCGTCGAGGTGGTCCATCAACGGCCCGGTGTACTGGCGACAACTTGCCGCGAGATCCCGTGCATAAGAACGAACTTCATCGATCCGCCCACCCAAATCCGGCACCAGATTCGGCCGGTGTCCCACCAGCCCCGCATCACACTGCACCGGATGGCTCCGCTTCACCCCACGCGGATCGAGACTGACGATATCGAACCGCTTGCGCAGCTTCTCCGAAAACTTTCCCCCCTTGAGGATTTCATCCACCCCCGAACCTCCAGGCCCGCCAGGCAACGAAACCAAAGTCCCCACCTTGCCCGCCTGATCATCGGCCTGATCCCGCACCACGGCGACCTCGATCTGCGCTCCCGCCGGATCGGCCCAATCCACCGGCACCCGGACCGCCCCACAGTCGAACGCCGCATTCTCCACACACGGCTGCCAACTCACCCCCGGCGCGGACCGCGCCTCAGACGAACAAGCCCCGAGCACTCCCGCACCCAGTCCAACGGCCAGAACCGCAGCCAAACCACGCCGAATAACCATGCCCGAATAGTCGATCCCCACCCCGCCGCACCACATCCCCCCGCCGAGCCACCCACCCTCACCCCCCAGTACTGCACGCACAAAAAAGACCCTGACCAGCAACTACAGTCAGGGTCTTCGTCGCAGAGCCGATGACGGGAATCGAACCCGCGCTGTCTGCTTGGGAAGCAGAAGTTCTACCATTGAACTACATCGGCAGCCGTATCAGAGATACCTCCGAGACTTTAGCAGAACCGCCCCGACCCCGGTAAAGCTCCAGGTAGAACCCTCTGACCTGCGAAGAAGAACTGGATTGCCGGTCGCGAGGCGCGCCCAATCCCTTCCTCGCTCAGTCGGTTACTGTCTCGTGCTCCGGCAACCCACACTTATCTGCTACATCGGCGACAAAGTCATTTCCTGACTCCGAACCTCAGGTGCAGCACTCGCTCACCCTGAATGACCACGTGAGGATCTTCCAGCAGGTGCTGGCCGTCGATATCGCCGAAGAAGCGTTTCCCGGATCCGAACACCACGGGGACCACGTCCATCGCGACCTCGTCGATCAGACCGGCCGCGAGACACTGGCCGCCGACCTGTCCGGCGTTGACAGCGACGGTGCGGTCGCCAGCGAGTTCGCGTGCGGTGGCGATGGCGGCGTGGATGTTGTCGACGAAGTGGTAGGAGGCCTCCGGGTGCCAACCGTCCGGCTTGGGGCGATGCGAGACGACGACCACGTGCTCGCCCGCGGGTGGCTGCCCCTCCCAACCGTTCACCAGGTCGAACAGTGTGCGGCCCATGACGATCGTCCCGATCGACGCCCACGTGGCGCGGACGTAGTCCGCCGAGGCGCGCGCGACCTTGAATCCGGCTCCGCTGCCGGAATGATCGAAGTCCTGCTCGCCTGCGGGTTCTGTGATCGGGGTGTCACCGCTGAAATACCACTCGTGCAGGGGGCCGACGTCGTCGTTCTTGTCGGCGATGAAGCCGTCCACCGACATCACGTTGTGCATGATCACCGTGCTCACAGGGTCTCCTCCGGATCGTTAGGGCGTGGATTCCGATTCTGTGGCACCACTGGGTGCGCAGGCTTGTAAAAAATCACTCGATCGGCATCGGCCCGGCATCCGGCGGGAATCGGTCCTCGGCCGGAAATCTGCGCCGCAGCGCGAGGTAGCCGGTGGGGGTGTGGCCGGTGAAGTCCTTGAACTCCTTGCTGGCGTGCGCCTGATCGAAATACCCTGCGGCGTGCGCGAATTCGGTCCAATCGACCGGGCCGCGCGCGTCGACGGACAGGATCAGGCGAGCGAAACGATAGATGCGGGCCACGCGTTTGGGTGTGACGCCGACATGAGATTTGAATTGTGCGGTCAGATGATTGCCACTCACCCCGGCGGCGTCACCGAGCGCCGCGACCGAGACCGAACCGTAGGACCTCGCCAACCGTGTCCCCACCTGCGCGACCAGGTCGAGGGTGTCCGATCGGCTTTCCACGAGACGCGACCGCAGCTCCTGCTCGACGAGGTCGAGCGCGTCGACGGCAGCGCCGAGCTCGCCGAGGCGACCACGGATTCGCTCCAGCGCGCGCTGCCACACCGCGTCGACCGGCACACAGCGATTCCGCAGTTCGAGCGCCGGAATGTCGGTGAACGCCGAGAGTCCCCATGGCTTGAAATGCACTCCTACCATTCGCACACGGGCCGGATACGCCAACAGGAAACGCTCGGTCCACAACCCCATGAACCACCCGTCGACCAGAGACGCGGACGGCACTGCGAGATCGGGCACAGTCAGCTGGACCGGATCGCCGAGATTGATGAACAAATGCGCCGAAGGCATCGGGGGAACGAGCACGCGGCGATAGCGCGGCACCCCGGACAGGCAGTAGATGTCGTCGATGAACCGATCGAGCGGCGGGCCGGGAACCCGGCCTACGTAGCGCATGCTCCAGTGTCTCGCATCCCGGTAGCGACGTCACGAAACACCGGCATAGCCAACGCGAACCAGTACAGTCTCCGGCGCGGTGTGGGTGGGCACCATAGGATCGGTGCCCGTGCGGAATTTCTTCCACTCGCCTCATCTCGACTGGCCGCAGCTGCGTGGTTCGCTGCATGTGTATGTGCTGCCGGATCCCGAGTTCATCGCCTCGGTGCAGCCTGCGGTAGATGCCGTCGCGGCGTTCGACGGGTGCACTGCGGTCGAACCGCGCTGGCAGCACGCGACGGTCACTCGAATTCCATGGTGGCGCAACGAAGTAGACGCGGAAGTCCTCGAACGTTTCGCCGCCGCACTGGCAGTCGTCGCCGCGGGCACGGTCCCGTTCGCCATCCCGATGCAGGGTCCGTGGCTGCACGAGTACGGCGTAGGCGTGGCCGCTCCCGAAGAGGCGCAATGGAAGCAGCTCTATACCGCTACCCGCGACACCGCCGCGCGAATCTTCGGGACCGAACGCGCGCTGCCTGCGCCGCCGCCGATGCCGCATGTCTCGCTCGGCTACGGCATCGCCGAACGCGACTCGGCCCCGCTGGCGCAGGCACTCTCGACGATCGAGACACCCGCCACACTGACCGTCGATGCCCTGCATTTTCTGTCGGTCGATGTGGACATCGAGGCGGGCACTTTTACGTGGGATGCGCTTTCTTCGCATACCGTAGGGCCGTCGTAAAGACCGACGCCCGCGCAACATGATTCGATGGGCGTGCGATGAACGGTTGCGGGGAGAAAAAGCTGTGAGGACGATGTCGGCGGAGATGGTGAAGTGCCGGGGCTGTGCCAGTGAGTGGCCGCTGGGCGCACATTTGGTTTGCCATTGTCCGCAGTGTCATCAGACGTTCGTGGACGAGCAGTCTGCGACTGCGCATCTGATCGTGAACTACGGTGGCCGAAAACCGTACGTGCGGTGCAAGACTCCCGAAGCCGCAAACCTGGTCGACGCGGGACGGGCGTACCCGTGCTGGCGGCTGCGCGACGCACTACCCGACTGAGCTGAACCAGCGCGGCGAACACCGCTGAACAGTTTGCGTCTGTGGCGGCGATCGCCTTGTCCAGCCGTCAGCTCATACGTATAGGACGACCGTTCGTCAGATGCCGCGCCGTGCGGGGATCCGCCAGCGCATGTTCAGCGATTCGACGCCTCCTGTGCACGCATTTGTTCGGCCGCGGTCGCGACGATCGTGACCGAGTTCGAGTAGTGCGTTCGATCGTGCGAAATAACACAGATCGAGGGACGGAGCCCGGTGAAAGACGGCTCACGCTAACGGGATTCGCGCGCTAGTGTCAGATTTCCGAACGAGGAGCGTCTGATGATCAATTCCCGCGTTGCCCCCGTTGATGGAAACGACAGGCTACGGCGCCCACCGCGGCTGCGCACGATTCGGTTGGGGAGGATGAAGCTGAGCTACGTGCCCGACGGGGCAGTCGGGCTCAAGCCGAGTGGCTGGTTGCCGAATGCCACTGAGCAGGACTGGATCACCTACGCGGACCACCTCGATGAGCACGGACACCTCGTTGCCGGGATCGGCGGGTTGCTGGTGCAACGTGGTCGACGCGCCCTGCTGATCGATGCGGGCATCGGGCCGGTGGTTGCCAAGGACGACTCGCGGAATCCGGTGACGGGCGCGGCACACGGTGGTGCCTTGCTGCGCAACCTGGCTCGTCTCGGAGTCGCCGATCGGATCGAAGCCGTCGCCGTCAGTCACCTGCATCTCGACCATTTCGGGTGGACGCTGCGCGAAGGACCAGGTGGCACCGCACCATTCGGTGCGGCGCGCTATCTGGTGACCGACACCGAATGGGACTGGTGGCATTCGCTCACCCCGGAGCGGATCGACTCGTTCCCGGACTGGGCGAAGGGGAGTCTCGTCACCCCGGACATGCTGGCCGTGATCGCGCCCAGGGTGCAGCGGATCGTCAACGGAGAGGAGATCTTTCCCGGCGTTCGCGCGCAAGTGGTGCCCGGTCACACGGCGGGTCACACGGCATTCGCGATCAAGTCGTTCGGTCGTCGCCTGGTGATGATCGGCGACGCCATGCATACTCCCGCGCAGATCGCCCACCCGGAGTGGTTCTGCGCCGCGGACTTCGATCCCGAAGAAGGTGTCCGCCGCCGCCGCATCCTGATCGATCGCCTGGCCGCCTCCGGTGATCTGGCCTTCGGCATCCATTTCGCCGACGTCCCGTTCGGTCGCGTGCACCGCGACGCCGACGGCCGCACCACCTGGGTGCCGGTCGGCTGAGATGCGCTGAGCGGTCCGGCAATCCGTGGTCACGGATCGCGCGACAACGAGCGTGCCCGCAACTCCGGCACGGCTCGGACCGGATCCTGACGTTGGTCCAGATAACGGTAGGCGCCGTAACAGAGCAGCACCCACAGCGCGCCGATCGCCCACCCGCCGAGCACATCGGTGGGCCAGTGCACCCCGAGGTAGATGCGGGAAAGCCCCACCGCGACAACGAACATCGCGGCACCGATGGCGGCGAGACGGCGCACGACGGGGCGGCGCAGCCGTGGAATCAGCAGCAGCGCAAGAATTCCGACCACGACGATCGACCCGAGACTGTGCCCGGACGGATACGCCGGGTTGGTCTTGACGATGACGTGGTTGATCGCAGGCGGCCGCGGTCGATCGATCAGGTGTTTACCGCCGTCGACGAGCAGCCAGGAGCCGAGCCCCGCGATGACAACCAGCGCGGCAGCCCTGCGCTGCCCGAGCCAGGCGAACACCGCAATGGCCAGTACCGCGAGCACGGTCATCGTGACGGTGCTGCCGACATGAGTGACCGCGATCGCGATCGGCGTCAGCACCCCGTTGCGATGCGCGACGACCCAGTCCGAGATGTGGGGGTCGATCGTGGCGAGTCCGTCCCGATCGAGCACATTGGCGGTGAGCCCGAGGACGAACACGGCGAGCACGCCCGCCAGGACGGTGGGCGCGAGGATCCGAACCGTTGGGGGATTCGAGGTCACCCACCCACCTTCCCATCCGATCCTGAGAACAAACCCCCAGGAGCCGGTCAGAACTTGCTGTAGGCGCCGTCGATGAGCAGGGTGTCGCCGGTGTGGTACGCACTGGCCGGGCTGGCCAGATACACCGCGACCGCCTCGAAATCGGTCGGCCTGCCCCAGCGCCTGGCCGGGATGCGCGGCTTGACCCGTTCCTGGAAGCGGTCCCACGCGAAAACGCCGTCGGTCATGGGGGTTTCTATCCAGCCGGGCAGCACCGAATTGGCACGAATGCCCTCTTTGCCGAGTTCGACGGCGATGGAGTTCATCATGGCGATCAGCCCGGCCTTGCTCGCCGCGTAGGACTGGCCGCGTGGCACGCCCTGCCTGGCCGCCAGGCTCGCGGTGCCGACCAGGCTGCCGCCCTCGCCCTGGGCGACCATGACTTTGGCGGCCTCGCGCAGGGTGACGAAGGCGGCGTCGAGATTGATCGAGGTGACGCGCCGGAACTCGGCGAGATCGGTGTCGATGAACGGAGTGATGCCTTGCGCCACACCGGCATTGACGAAGCAGGAATCGATGCGACCGAGCTCGTCGGCGGCCAGTGCGATGGTGTCGATCACCTGCTTTTCCTCGCCGACATCGCAGGTGAGCGCCAGCACCCGGCCGCCGTAGGCGCGCAGGATGTCGGCGGCATCGGCATTGCGTTCCTTGTTGCGTCCCACGATGCACACGTCGGCGCCTGCGCGCGCGAGCCCGCGGGCGAAGCCGAGACCGATGCCGGAATTGCCTCCGGTGATGATGGCCACGTGGCCGGTCAGATCGAACAGCGGAGCGTCGGTCATGCGTCATCCCTTCGTCGCGGGCGTCCCTGCCCGAACGAGTGCGAGGATAGTGCTCTAACCGTGTCGCCGCGCCTCGACGATGACCTTGTGGGTACCGCCGAGCCGCCACCTCCCTCGGCCATGACCGCTCGACCGCCGTGCGGCTGAGGAGCACCGGCGAGCAGGCGCTACGCTGCTTGCCGTGCTGCTTTCCGATCGTGACATCCGTGCGGAGATCGCCGCTGGGCGTCTCGGCGTCGAGCCGCTGTTGGAGAACCTGATCCAGCCGTCGAGTATCGACGTGCGACTGGACGGGATGTTCCGGGTCTTCGACAACTCCCGCTACACCCACATCGATCCCGCGCAACGTCAGGACGAGCTGACCAGCCTCGTCGAGCCTGCCGATGGTGAGCCGTTCGTGCTGCACCCCGGCGAGTTCGTGCTCGGCTCCACGCTCGAGGTGTGCACGCTGCCCGACGATCTGGCCGGTCGGCTGGAGGGCAAGTCGAGTCTCGGCAGGCTAGGCCTGCTGACGCATTCGACCGCTGGGTTCATCGATCCCGGCTTCAGCGGCCACATCACGCTGGAACTGTCGAATGTGGCCAACCTGCCGATCACCCTGTGGCCCGGCATGAAGATCGGCCAGCTGTGCCTGCTCCGGCTGACCAGCCCGGCCGAGCACCCGTACGGCAGCGCCACCGCAGGCTCGAAGTATCAGGGCCAGCGGGGGCCGACACCGTCGAAGTCCTACCTCAACTTCCCGTTGCCGCCCGCGGTGGTGGACGCCGCGGAATCGCGGTAGATCTCAGCGCTACTCGGCGGGTTCGCGGACCGGTTGTGCCTGCGCAGGCACCGGCGTCTTCCGGAAGTGCCGACGGCTCGACGTCGTGGCCCACAGGAGCGACAGCACGACGATCGTCAGCACCCAGCCTGCGATCAGCGCCAGATGTACCCCGGCACTGGGGAACATCACCCACACGACGAACCGCCCGAGGAATTGGCAGGCGAGCAAGAAGGTGATCAGCACTCGCGTCCAGTTCCTGCCGTGCAAGAGTGGCAGCACAAGGGCGGCGTAGAGCGGTGCGTTGATCACGTGGAAGACGGTGCCCACGTTCCAGCTGAACGGTGAGAGCACAAGGACGAGAACATGATTGATCGCGTGAAAGAGCACGCCAATGGCGGCGATACGCACGGTGATCGGTGCAGCGAACATCGTCAGACATCCTTCGTGGTCGAGGTCCGCCACACGCTATGTCCCGAGCACTGCCGAGGTATTGGACGAATGGGACATCAGCCGCCGAGCAACCGGCCAGGCGGCGATCCGGCAAAACGCTGGAAGTCCCTGATCAGATGGGATTGGTCGTAGTAGCCGAACTCGTCTGCGAGCAGGCTCATGTCACGCGCGGGCTCGCGCACCAGCGCGGTGAGTGCCGCGGAGAAGCGGAGCAGCGAACCGTAGTCCTTCGGCGGCAGGCCGACCTGCTCGGCGAAGCGGCGCCGGAAATGCCGCTGGCTCCAGCCGCTTTCCGAGACGAGGGCGGCCACCGGCAGCAGGCCGTTCGAGGTGCGCAGTTGCCGGATCGCGTGGGTGATCGCCCGGTCTTCTTGGTCGTCTGCCGCCGCCGAACGTTCGCGGAGATAGGCGGCGACCATGGCGAATCGGGCGGGCCAGGTGGGTGTTTCGGCGAGGCGCTCGGTCAGCGAGCGCACGGACTTGCCGAGGATCTCGGTGAGATCCGTTGCTTCGTTGCGCAGCTCGTCCATCGGGACACCGAGCAGCCGTCGCGCGGTCAGCGGATCGAGTTGCACCTGGACGCTGCGCATCCGCCCGGAGTGCCCGGCCATGCCTGCCCGATCGTGCAGCCCGATGACGAGCGCGGTGGGGTCCAGGCTGCGTCCTTCGAAGGTCCCCTCCAGCGCGAACACGATCTTGACGGTGCCACCGGGAATCTTCCTGCGCCGCACCGGGTTCGGCTCGGTCACATCGAAGCCGTAGCAGCGGACGATGTCGAGGCCTGCGAACGCTGTTGCCGGTGCGGGTACCAGCTCGCGGGTGCACACCTGGAAGGTCCCGCGTAGGTCACTCAGCCGGTCGCCGCCCATTCCTCGAATGTAGATGCGGCCGCCGCACCGTGCTCGGCCTAACGAAAGCCGACCCGGCGATAGCCGCTCTGACGCGCACCGACCCAGCGCACGCCGACCTGGCGAAAGCCGTTCTGGCGGAAGGCGAGCCAGCGCGGACCGCCGTCGCGAAAACCGCGGACTCCGACCCGAGTCCGCCCCGTCGACTGCCAGGAAAAGGGGCGGACTCGGCCCGGTGTGGCGCCGGGCGGCAACGGGAACCGATCGCGGCGCGTGATCAGTCCCCGCCGCCCGCTCCCACCGCCAGCGCCGTCGTGATGATGACGGATAGCGGAGGAAGCGTGTCGCCGCGTCTCGGCGGGGATACCCAGAAGCACCCTTCCCGGGTCCACCTGCCGAGTCCGGTCGGCAACATCACGGCACTGCCAATGGCCGGAATGCCGATGTCGAGGCGGTTGAGCACCTCCAACACCTGCGTTCCCGGCCTGCTGTCCGGTTCGGCGAGAAAGCTCCACCGGATCTGCCTGGCCAGCATGGGCCCCCTGGTCCCCTGCTGTTCCAGTGCGGCCCGTACCTTTTCGGCACGAGCGGTCGGCAAGTGGACGACGCAGACGCGAGCGGTGATCGGCAACATGACGAATCCGCCACGTTCGGTTACGGGTAGTCCGAACTCGTGCCGGTAGAACGCCACCCAATCGTCAACAGTCCTGAGTTTCTCCACATTCACGGCGAACTCCTTGCCTCCCGTCCTCAAGGGTCCCGGTACAACCCGTGATTCGGTATTGCCCGCACGCCCGCCTTCTGCTGCCCTTCCGCTGCCTCTGATACCAGCTCTGTTTCGTATGTAGCCGTGCCAACAAACCCCTCGTACCCTGGGGAAGGAGTGCTTTCGGAAGGGATGACATCGTGGTCCGGCAATGGTCAGGTAAAGAGGCCCGTGCCCTTCGCGATGCCAAGCGCATGAGCATCAGGCAGTTTGCGGCCCATCTCGGTGTGCATGAACGTCTGGTATCGAAGTGGGAGGCCGGTGGCGTCCGAGTCCATCCGCGTCCGATCAATCAAGCCGCTCTCGATACCTCCCTTGCCAGGTCCGATGACGTTGTGCGGGCACGGTTTGCGGCAATGATCGATCAGCCGGTGGCTGATCGACCGTCCGCGCCTGGATTCGATGCGCCTGCCGATAGCTCGGCGCGCGCCCAATATTCGAGCGACGCGGACCTTTTGGCTCTCATAGATGCCGGTGCGATGAGAGGTGAAGCGTTAGCAGCAATTTCGGAGAGGGATCTGATCATGGCGGCTGCCCATGAGGCCAGCGAACACGCCGGCCAGGCGGAGAGCACGAACGTGGGTGCGACCACTTTGGAACAGCTCGACGCCGACGTCACGCGCATTGCGAATGACTATGTACACATCCCGCCGGTGCCGATGATGGTTGAGATGCTGCGGGTTCGGCGTCGGGTGTACCGACTGCTGGAAGGCCATCAGCGCCCCGCCGATACCAGCCATCTGTATCTGCTGGCGGGCACGCTGTCGGGTCTGCTCGCCAACGCGAGCACCGACCTCGGCTACTTCGATGCGGCGGGCGAGCAGATCAGAGCGGCGTGGGCCTACTCCGAACTGTGCGGTCACAACGGGCTCCGGGCGTGGAGCCGCGGCATGCACGCGCTCATCGAGTACAAGTCGGAGCGTCCGCGCCGCGCGGTGCAGCTGGCGCAAAGCGGTCAAGAGTTCGCCGAGTCGGCGACCGCGAAGGTTCGGCTGCTCAATATCGAGGCGCGCATCTGGTCGCGGCTCGGCAGCCAATCCGACGCCGATCGGTGCATCCGCGCCGCCGACGACGCCCGCGATGTGCCCGAGACCGACACACTGCACGACGACGTCGGCGGCGTGTTCGGGTTCAACGACGCCAAGGCGCATTACTACGCGGGCGCGACCTACATCCATCTCGGTCAGGCCGAGCCGGCACTGGCCGCCACGCAGCGCGCGATCGAGCTGTATGCGAGCGGCCCCTCCGAGCAGCGTTCCTATGGCGCCGAATCGCTGGCCAGGATCGATTGTGCTGCGGCACACCTGATCAACGGCAGCCTCGACGGCGCGGCCGAAGCGCTGCGCCCGGTGCTCGGGCTCGCCGAGGAGAAGCGCATCGCCCAGTTGGAGGAGCGGCTGACCGGCGTGCGCAGGCGCATCGCGGGCCCGGACTTCCGCGATGCGGTCGAGGCGCGCTTCCTCGACGAGCAGATCGAAGAGTTCTGCGGCGCCACCGCCGCGAAGGGGATACCGCCTGGCAACCCGGCTTCCTGAGGTTCTCGTCACACAACGAGCCGCGGCGACAGGCTTGCCGCGGTCGCCCCAGTAAAAAACGGGCAATTGATACAAGCAGGCCGATTATCTGTTTGCGGTGGGTGGCACCATGGGACGGGTGAGCCCAAGTCATCGACCGCCGCGTGTGCTGGAGCAGTCCACGAAACTGCAGAACGTCGTCTACGAGATCCGTGGACCGGTACACGCGCAGGCGGCACGGCTGGAGGCGGAGGGTCACCGGATCCTCAAGCTCAACATCGGCAACCCCGCCCCGTTCGGTTTCGAGGCGCCCGACGTGATCATGCGCGACATCATCGCGGCGCTCCCGTATGCCCAGGGCTACTCCGAGTCCAAGGGCATCCTGTCGGCCAGGCGCGCGATCGTCACCCGCTACGAGCTGGTGCCCGGCTTCCCCGAGCTGGATGTGGACGACGTCTATCTCGGCAACGGCGTCTCCGAGCTGATCACCATCACCATGCAGGCGTTGCTCGACAACGGCGACGAGGTGTTGATCCCGGCGCCGGACTACCCGCTGTGGACCGCGATGACCAGCCTGGCCGGTGGCACGCCGGTGCACTACCTGTGCGACGAGTCCAGCGGCTGGCAGCCCGACATCGCGGATATCGAATCCAAGATCACCGAGAAGACCAAGGCGCTTTTGGTGATCAATCCGAATAATCCGACGGGTGCGGTGTATTCCGCGGAAATTCTCCAGCAGCTCGCGGATATCGCGCGCAAGCACCAGTTGTTGCTGCTCGCCGACGAGATCTACGACAAGATCCTCTACGACGACGCGAAGCATATTTCGCTGGCTTCGGTGGCCCCTGACCTGCTGTGCCTGACCTTCAACGGACTGTCCAAGGCGTACCGGGTGGCGGGGTATCGCTCTGGGTGGCTTGCGATTACCGGTCCGAGGGAGTCCGCGCGGGGGTTCCTCGAGGGCATCGATCTGCTCGCCTCGTCCAGGCTGTGCCCGAATGTGCCTGCGCAGCATGCGATTCAGGTCGCGCTCGGCGGGCATCAGAGCATCGAGGATCTGATCCTGCCCGGCGGTCGGCTGCTGGAGCAGCGCGATGTCGCGTGGGAACGGCTCAACATGATCCCCGGCGTCTCGTGTGTGAAGCCGAAGGGCGCGCTGTACGCGTTCCCCAAGCTGGACCCGAATGTGCATGAGATCCATGACGATTCGAAGTTGATCCTGGATCTGCTGCTGCAGGAGAAGATCCTGATGGTGCAGGGGACCGGCTTCAACTGGCCCAACCATGATCATGTGCGGATCGTGACGCTGCCGTGGGCCAGGGACCTCGCGGTCGCCATCGAGCGCTTCGGCAACTTCCTGGCCAGCTACCGCCAATAGGTTGCGCGACACATTGCAGCAACCGCAACGCCCTGCTTCAGGCTCCTAAACAGACCAACGGTCTGGATAGATGCGAGATTTAGAGACCATCTAGCGCAAAAGAAGTACTTTTGTGTACAGTAGGACTCGGCACTTTCGAGTGCCCGGTCGGGTTACCTACCCCCCTGGGTTAACCCGATCTCGGGTTCGGCCGCCTACCCCCCTGGGCCGCCGGCCTGCGGGCGGCGGAGACATCCCCCTGCTCTCCGCCGCCCCCTCCGAACCCCTTCGCGCAGGCTCTGCCGCCGACTTCCGCTGGTCGATTCCGCCTCGCCCCCGCGTATTTGAAAATGAAATCCTTTAAGCTCGCCTGGTGAGCGACCACCATCACCACCACGATCACTCCGGACCCATCGCGATCGGCGACACCGCCGCGCGCGTCGTGATCGGATTGCTCAGCGTCATCGGTGTTCTCGTGGTGCTCGGCACCATCCTGCTCTGGCCGAGCAAACAACACATCGACATCCCGCTGCCCATGCAGAACGCGGGCGGCGGTGCGGTGCAGACCGAGGCGGGCACGGTGATCCTGCAAGACATCGGGCCGTGCGGCAGTTCGTCGATCGGCAAGGTTTTCGTGGACAAGCCGGAGGCGCCGCGCAGTGACGCCTACACCTGCCAGCGCAGCCTGATCGACATCCAGTCCGGCCCGCACAAGGGCAATCGCACGCTGCTCGAGATCCCGCCGGGCCCAGGCCAGCCCGATCTGCATGCCGGAGACAGCCTGCGGCTGGTGCGGCAGACCGATCCGAGCGGCACCCCGATGTACTCGTTCGAGGACTACGCGCGCGGGCTGCCGCTGATGTTGATCGTGCTGGTCTTCGTCGTGGTGATCGTGGTGGTGGCGCGCTGGCGCGGGCTGCGCGCGCTGCTCGGGCTGGTGTTCGCCTTCGCGGTGCTGGTGATGTTCATGCTGCCCGCACTACTGGACGGCAAGCCCGCGATTCCGGTCGCGCTGGTCGCCGGGGCGCTGATCCTTTACGCCGTGCTGTATCTCGCGCACGGGGTCAACTTGCGCACCAGTTCGGCGCTGCTCGGGACGCTGACGTCGATGATCGTCGCGGCGGTGCTGTCATGGGTCGCCATCGAGATGACCCATCTCACAGGTCTGTCCGAGGAACAGAACACCAACGTCGCCACCTATATCGAGCACGTGAGCATCACCGGACTGTTGTTGGCCGGGTTCATCATCGGCTCGCTCGGCGTGCTCAACGACGTCACCATCACCCAGGCGTCGGCGGCCTTCGAGCTGGCCGCGCTCGACGAATCCGCTTCGCGTCGCGAGGTTTTCACCGCAGCCATGCGGGTCGGCCGAGACCACATCGCGAGCACCGTGTACACCCTGGTGCTCGCCTACGCCGGTGGTGCGCTGCCGTTGCTGCTGCTGTTCAGCGTCGCGGGCCGGTCGATCCGCGACGTGCTCACCGGCGACGCGGTCGCGATCGAGATCGCCCGCTCGTCCGTCGGCGGCATCGCCCTCGCCCTGTCCGTCCCGCTGACCACCGCCATCGCGGTCATGCTCGCCCGGCCGTTCGGTAGTCGCAAGGCGCCTGCAGGGCCTGCACGCCGCGCCAGGCACGCGCGCTGAACTCGAGCATGACCGCTTCGTTCGGCCAGGGTCGGCTGATGCAAACGTGAGCCGTCGGTTATCTTGCAGCTTCCGGCGGTGAATTCCTTTGCTGGAGTGGGTGAATGCAAATTAGACAATGGGGATGATCCGGCACGTGGCCGATGCCGCCGCGCACCGCGTCGACGCCGCAACGCAATTCGCGCGCCGCCTGAGCAGTGCCGATGATGAGCACTTGCCCGTTGGCTCAATCGCGGGCGGGCCCGAGCACGCCGAGATCCGCAGAGAGGGTGCGAATCTCGCGGGTTCAGGATCGAGCGCGGACGCTGGGTGTTCGAACTCGCGCGAAGGGATCGGCTCAGCGCGGAGGTGGGAAGGGGAACACCTCGGGCGGGATCGTGGGGACCACGATCGGCGGAAGACCTGGCACCACAAGGGTATTCGGGCCTGGCGCGGGCGGCGGGGGCGGGGCTTCCGTGGTCTGGCGGCGCGGTGGGGGTGCGGCCACCGATTCCGCGGCAGGCGATTCCGACGGCGTCGCCGGTGCGACGACGCTCTGAGGATCGTGGGTTGTGCTGCGCGGCGTAGTGGTGGCAGGCACGGTGGGCGAGCCCTCGCTGTGCGAATCCCGTTGCAGCACCTGCGGACCGTAGCCGAGACCGAGCCCGATCGCGGCGACCACCGCGAGCGCGCTGACGGTCAGCACCGCGCCGCTGATCTCGCGCTTGCCGCGCTTGGGCGGCGTCGACAACCACGCGGGGGACAACTCGTCGTCGAGGCTGGGACTCGGCGCGATCACCTCGGGCTTGACCGGTCGTGCGAGCAGCGCGGCGCCGCGAGCGACCACGGTCTCCGGGCTTTCCGGCACGATCACCGGAACGCCCATCCAGCGCTCGAGCACCTTGGACACCAGCGGGATCCTGGCGCACCCGCCGATGGCGAGCACACCGTGCACCGGACGATCGGAGCGCGTGATCACGTCCCGCGCCATCCGCGCCGACGATTCGATCGCCAGCATGATCAGCGACTCGAAGTTCTCCTGGGCCAGCAGCACCAGGCCCTGTTCGCTCGGCAACGCGACCGCGGTGTTCGAGGACAGCTGTTCCTTGGCCTCGCGACACAGCGCGTCCAGCGCGGCGAGACCGGCCGCGTCCGGCGGATGCGCGATCCGGCCCGAGGCGATCTGCTGTTCCCGGATCAGCGAGTCGAGATAGTCGCCGCTGATATCGCTGGTGCGTTCACTGTGGCGGATCTCACGCGACTGGGTGTCCACCACGCTCACCGAGAGCCCTGAGCTGCCGAGGTCGTACACCACCAGCGAGGAAATGCCACGGATGTCACCGGTGGACTGGGCGAATTCGAGCGCGGCGCCGACCTCGGGGACGAGCTCGTAGTTGGTCAGCTGCTGGCGCGCCATCGCGGCGCGGACCGCCCGTGCGTGCTGCTCGCTGCGGTAGGCGATGGCGGTGGCGGCGATGTCAGGCGTCGTCTCCAGCGTGACGCCGATGGCCTCGGCGGCCAGCTCCTCCACCGACTGTCCGGACACCGGAATGGTCTGCAGATCGAACGAGTGCGGCTCGACGTGTCCGTGTGGGTTCCCGGTGTGCGGGCGCGCCATACGGACAGCGCCGGCCCCCACCGAAACTCCCAATACCGAACTCATCAGCTGCCCATCTCGTTCACAACTTCACGACATGCGAGCCAGCGCGAAGGCCCGCTCCCCGGACCATACCGTCGACGAGCGTCTGTGCCTACGGCAGGAGTAGTGTCCAGCCGCACATCCCGCCTTCGCGACGCAACTCTACGGTGTGCCGAGCCCCGCGTACACCCATCCGGCTGCTCGCCAGCTGGCACGATTGAGACAGTTCCGTCCGTCGATGATCGACCGCGTCCGGACGACCCGGTCCAGATCCGCTGGTTGCAGCGCCGTGAACTCGTCCCATTCGGTCAGCACCAGCACCACATCCGCGCGTTCGCACGCTTCTTTCACCGAGGTGGCGTAGTTCAAGGTCGGGAACACTCTGCGCGAATTCTCCAGTGCCTTCGGGTCATACACGGTGACCACCGCGCCGTGCAGCTGGATCATGCCTGCCACGTTCAGTGCGGGCGAATCGCGAACATCGTCCGATTCCGGCTTGAACGCGGCGCCGAGCACCGCCACATTGGCGCCGAGAAGTGAACCGCCACACGCCCGCGCGGCCATGTCGACCACCTTGGTGCGCCTGCGCATATTGATGTTGTCCACCTCGCGCAGGAACGCCACCGCGTGATCGGCGCCGAGTTCACCGGAGCGGGCCATGAACGCCCGAATGTCCTTGGGCAGGCAGCCACCGCCGAATCCCAGTCCGGCATTGAGGAATCGGCGGCCGATGCGGGCGTCGTAGCCGAGCGCGTCGGCAAGCATGGTCACGTCGGCGCCGGTGGCCTCGCAGACCTCCGACACCGCGTTGATGAACGAAATCTTGGTCGCCAGAAAGGCGTTCGCCGAGACCTTCACCAATTCGGCGGTGGCCAGGTCGGTGAGCAGGAACGGCACGTCCGCGGTGAGCAGGTCGGCGTAGATCTCGCGGACCAGCTCCTCGACCCACGTGGCGGCCGCGCGATCCCGATCCACCCCGAGCACAAGGCGATCCGGGCGCAGCGTGTCCTTCACCGCGAAGCCTTCGCGCAGGAACTCCGGGTTCCACGCCACTTCGATATCGGTCGAGGTGAGCTGTCTGGCGCGGGCGCCGAGCGCGGCGGCCGTGCCGACCGGCACCGTGGATTTGCCGATGATCACCGACGGGCGTTCCAGCATCGGCGCGAGCGTATCCACCACGGCGTGCACATATTTCAGGTCGGCGGCGTACTCGCCCTTCTTCTGCGGTGTGCCGACGCCGAGGAAATGCACATCGGCATGTGCCGCGGCTTCGGCGTAGGAGGTGGTGAATCTCAGTCGGCCGGCGTCGAGGTTGCGCCGGAGCACGTCCTCGAGACCGGGTTCGTAGAACGGCACCACACCATCGGACAGCTTCGCGACCTTGCCCGGGTCGACATCCACCCCGATGACGTCATGCCCGAGCTCGGCCATGCACGCTGCGTGCGTGGCCCCGAGGTACCCGGTTCCGAAGACTGTGCATCGCATGATCGATTGATAAGCCCTCCCGATGGCCACACCACGTCACCGAGGCAAGAGCCTGCGCAACATCTGATGTACAAGCGGCGACATCAGCCTCGCTGACCCCATCTGACCTGCGAAAACGGGGTGGCTGCGGCTATCTACCGCACGTGAGGACAGCAAGAACTCCCGGTGGGTGTGAGATCGGATCGGCGACTAGCGGCAATAGACGCATGTGCGGAAATCGGGGATTGCACAATGCGTGATTCTGTTCGTCGCAGAGCAATGCGGTGATTTCGCTGTGAGCGGCGGCCGTGGTCGCCGCGCGGCCTGGTGGCCTTGCCGGAAGTGCCTGCGGCAGTGGCACAACGAGCGATTCGATCGGTCGATTCGGGCCGTGAGCTGGCAGTTTGCTACCGGGGTTGACATTCCGCCGCGCTTCGGTGAAACTTTGTGCAGCGCCAGAAGTGCGCCTTCATCCGAACTCTCGGAAACATCCTCTCTTCCTGCGGAACTCACGGATTTCCGATTCTCGTGGCCTCGATCCCTCACCGGGATCGAGGCCACGGTCGTTTCCGCTCATCCTTCGAACTAGGAGGCAAGCGATCTTGGAAATCGTCGTCTTCCCCGACGTGGAATCCATTGTCGTGTCGTATCTTTCCGCGCAGCTCAGCGCACGGGGCGACACCGCCCTCGTCACCAGGACGGTGCCCGAATCCCCGCCGAACCGGCTGGTCCGGGTCAAGGGATTCTGGGGCGAGGACCGCGGGCGAGCACTGTCGTCCCGGTTCGTCACCGTGCAGTGCACGGATGCGACCACGACGGGTGCTGCCGATCTCGCCGAATTGTGTTTCGCGATATTGCGAATGGCGTGGCGCGATCCGTCGGTGCCCGCGATTCGCGATGTCGACAGCGTCGATGTGGTGACGATCGAACGGTCGGCGCTGCGCCTACCGGAACCGAATCCGGTCCGCCCGAGCAATCAATTCACCCTGTCCGTGCTGCTGCGCGGCAAAGCCAGATAGCACACGAGTTTCCAGGCCCGGTCCGTCATGCCTGAAAGGGGCTCTACACCATGGCAAGCACTGTCAACAACGTTTACGCGGCGATGCCGAAGTCCAGCGGCGCGGTGTTCCGCGCACCGATGGGCACCGCGGGCCCGGCGACCGCCATCGATGCGCTGAACGCGGCGTTCATCGACTGCGGCTACATCGGCGAAGACGGCTTCACCGAGTCGAACACCCGGGAAACCGAGAAGAAGAAGGCCTTCGGTGGCTCCACCGTGAAGGTGCTGCAGACCGACTACACCGCGACGCTGAAGTTCGCGTTCCTGGAGTCGACCAGCGCCGATGTGCTCAAGGCCGTGTTCGGTGACAACAACGTCACCGTGGACGCCGCCAAGGGCGATATCACCGTGAAGAAGAACAAGAAGGCGCTGCCGCACAACGCCTGGGTCATCGACACCATCGACGACGCCGTCGGCGCGATCCGCACCTTCATCCCGAACGGCCAGATCACCGCGGTCGAGGACATCGTCAAGGTGCACTCCGACGTGATCATGTACACGGTCACCATGGAGTGCTTCGAGGACGCCAACGGCAACAACATCTACGAGTACATCCACAAGAACGCGTAATTTCGCGCGCCGCTGCGGATCTCGTTCCCGATCCCGCCCGGTGAGGTTCATTCAACCCTTGGACCGGGCCTGCCCTCACCGGGCGGGCTTCGAAAGGCCCTGTCCACCAATGCAATCCGAAATCTCAGAAAGGTCCGGTCCATGATGGAAAAGTTCAGCTACACCGCCAAGAGCGGCAAGAAGATCACCCTGCCCCGCTTCGACAACATTCCGTTCGGCGTCATCCGCACCCTGCGCAAAGAGGGCGAGACCGAGCAGTTCTTCGGCCTCATCGAAGGCGTGTGCAGCGCAAAGGATCTGGCCGTCGTCGACGCGATGACCCAGGCCGAGGTGCGCGAGCTGATGACCGCATGGCAAAAGGAGTCGAGCACCGACCTGGGGGAATCCTCGGCCTCCTAGAGCTGTGTGATCAGCACGGGGAGGCGATCGAGGCCGATCTGATCCGAGCGGGCCTGCGGCTACGCGATGTCGGCTCGAAGCGCTTCACCTGGCGTGATTTCGCGGTGCTCGTCCGCGAATCGAGTTCCGACAGTGCACTTTTGCGGGCCATGCATCCCGAGCGATACCGCTGGGGCCAGGTGGAACACCTGCTTGCCGATCTGGTCGACGTGGCGAATCTGCTGCTGTGGAGCAAGACCAAGGACGGCAGCCACAACCGCAACCGACCGGCGCCCTATCCGCGGCCCGGCGTCGAGGACAAGACCAAGCGACAGGTGAAAGGCACTGCGGTGCCGATGGATCAGGTGCGCGCGCGGCTCGCGGCGCTCAAGAGCGGAACTTCCGCACCCTCCGCCGGGACATGACAGATGGAGACACCATGGCTACTACCGACCCACAGACCGAGGCCGCGGCGGCTCAGCTGTCGAACGAGGTCAGGGAAGCACTGAAGACGGCCCTGCAAGAAGCCTTCGCGCAGGCGCAGGCCGCGGCGGAGGTGGTGCCGCCGAACGCCGCCGACGAGATGAAGGAGGCGTGGCGTGGCGCGCTCAAGGACGCGTTCGGCGCCACCGCCGGCGTCATCAAGGAGTCGTTCGGCAACGCGATCAAGGATGCGGCGTCGGGTGGTGGTGGCGCGGGCAAGATCCTGACCGATGGGCTCTCGCAAGGTGTCATCGCAGGCATGCAGGATCTGGCGAGCAAGGTCGGTCTGGGCGGTGTCGTCGAGCAGGTGGCCGCGGTCGGCAACCAGTACAAGGAGTCGCTGAAGGCGATCCAGGACCAGACCAAGGCGACGGACGCGCAGATGGCGCAGGTCTCTGTCACCGCCCAGCAGGTGGGCGCGGCCCTGCCAGGCGCTTCGGCGAAGGACGCGGCGGCCGCCATGGCCGAGCTGGCCAAGAGCGGGTTCACGGTCGAGCAGGCCATGACAGCCGTCAACAGTACCTTGCAGTTGGCGGCCGCGACCAAGGTCGACGCGACGAAGGCCGCCGGGTTGCAGGCTCAGGTGCTCAAGGCATTCGGCCTGGAAGCCGGCTCCGCGGCCATCTCCGCCGACGTCCTGGCCAGCTCGGCCAGATTGATGGGTGTCAACGTCGCCGATGTCGGCAGCGCGCTGGTGGCATCGGGTAGCGGTGCGAACAAACTCGGGGTGTCCGTCGCTGATACCGCCGCCGCGATCGCCGCCTTGACGAAAGCAGGAAGCCCCGTCGGTGCGGCGGGTGCCATGATCTCCGCGGCGTTCCAGGGCATGGTGTCCGACAGCGCGCCCGCCAAGCAGGCGATCGAGCAGCTAGGTCTCACGCTGACCGATGCCAACGGCAAGTTCGTCGGCATGCCAACACTTTTCGGACAGCTGAATGCCGCGGCCAAGACCATGGCGCCGGGCATGTACGAGGCGGCGACGTCGGCTCTTTTCGGTTCCGACTCCATGCAACTCGCCACGCTCGCGGCGCAGCAGGGTGTCGGGGCGTTCGACGGCATCACCGGGGCGATCGGCAATCAGGGCGCCGCTGCCGATCTGGCGGCAGGCAACACCGCGAAACATCTCGACGCTCTCAAGAGCCTCGAAGATGTCGCATTGCGGCTTCGGCTCGCACTCGACTCCGTGACGCAGTCGATCGCGGAACGCATGGTGGCCGGGCTCGGCATGGTGAAAAACGCGGTCTCCGGCATCATCAACTTCTACCGCGAGTGGAACGACGTTATCCAGGTGCTCGGCGCCGCCATCATCGGCTTCTTCATTCCCGGGCTGGTCCGGCTCGCCGCGACAACGCTGTACGCCAAGGCTGTCACGCTGGCGAGCGCGGCCGCGGCGAAGATCATGGCCGCCGCGCAGGTGCTGTGGAATGTCGCGACGATGGGCAGCCCGCTCGGGTTGATCATCGCGGCCATCGCGGCGGTGGTCGCAGGCCTGGTCGTGTTCTTCACCAAGACCGAACTCGGTCGCAGGATTTGGGCGACGGTCTGGGACGCGATCAAATCAGCCATCGCATCCGCCTGGGAGTTCATCAAGCCCGTGTGGGACGGCTTCCTCAACGCCATGAAGGCGGTCGGCGACGCGGTGGTCTGGCTGTGGGGCACCATCATTCAGCCGATTTTCGGCCTGATCGGGCAGCTGATCCAGCTGTGGTGGAACGGCTACGTGATGACGGTGTGGAGTGCCTTCACCGCTGCCATCCAGTTGATCGGCACCGTGATCGAGTGGCTGTGGTCCAGCGTCATCCAGCCGGTTTTCGGTCTCATCGGCGAGTTCATCTCGGCCTGGTGGAACGGTGTGGTCAAGCCGATGTGGGATGGGTTCGTCGCGGTCATCCAGTTCGTCGGTGAGGCGATCAACTGGTGGTGGACGAGCATCGTTCAGCCGGTATTCGGGCTGCTCGGTGAGCTCATCTCGGCGGTGTGGAACAACATCATCAAGCCGATGTGGGACGGGTTCGTCGCGTCGATCCAGCTGGTCGGTGACATCTTCACCTGGTTGTGGTCCAGCGTCGTTCAGCCGTTGCTCGGTTTCATCGGCGAGACCATCTCGGCGGTGTGGAACAACATCATCAAGCCGATCTGGGACGGATTCGTCGCCGCGTTGCAGTTGGTGGGCAGCACGTTCCAGGCGATGTGGGATTCGTTCATCAAACCCGCGTGGGAGCTGCTCCAAGCCGGTATCCAAGCCGGCTGGACGGTCATTCAAGCGGCCATCGAAACCGGCCAGAACATCTTCAACACCTTGCGCGACACCGTGGTCGGTGCGATCAACACCATCCTGGACTACTGGAACAAGATCAAGGACATCGTCGGAACGGTCGTCGACACGGTCGGCAAGATCGGCAGCACTGTTATCAACGGCGTCACCAGCGTCATCCCCGGCTTCGCGACGGGTGGGCACATCACCGGACCAGGAACGGGCACAAGCGATTCCATTGTGGCGCGGTTGTCCGACGGCGAGTTCGTCGTCAATGCGAAGGCGACAAGCGAGCACCTCGGCCTGCTGCACGCCATCAACAGCGGCTCGATGTCGGGGTCGCCCGACGGCGGCGTTTTCGGCGACGGCGGACTGCCCGGCTTCGCCAGCGGTGGCCTGGTCAGCGCCGATCAGCTCGTCGACTTCGCCAAGGGCGTCGAAGGGGCGGTGTACAACTGGGGCGGCGTCAACTGGGGCGACTGCTCCGGCGCCATCTCCGCGCTGGCGAACTACGTTGCCGGACTGGAGCCTTTCGCCTCCCGATTCGCGACGGCGAACGAGGGCGACGCCCTGCTCGCCCGCGGATTCCAGGTCGGCACCGGTCCGGCGGGCAGCCTGCGGATCGGCTGGTACAACGGCGGCCAATTCGGCGGGCACACCGCCGCCACGTTGCCGAACGGGGTCAACTTCGAGATGGGCGGCCAGCGCGGCAACGGCCAGTACGGCGGAATGGCCTCCGGCGCCAACGATCCGATGTTCACCGATCACGCGTTCTTCCAGTTCGCGGCCGCACAG
Source organism: Nocardia sp. NPDC049149 (assembly GCF_043197455.1). NCBI lineage: Bacteria > Bacillati > Actinomycetota > Actinomycetes > Mycobacteriales > Nocardiaceae > Nocardia > Nocardia sp. NPDC049149. The sequence goes on along the minus strand of NZ_JBICTD010000001.1, from coordinate 526,341 downwards.
ATGGCGGCGCCGACCGGAGTCGAACCGGCACAGTCGAATCCGGCGACCACCGTTCCGGTCACCAGCACGCCGGTCGCGGCGACCACCGACAACCGCTCGCCCATGGACAAACGCCAGGCTTCGACCTTCGACTCGATCCAATCGAACTTCACGAAGGCCGGAACCACGTTCAAGAACGGGATGTTCGGCGACTTCCTCAATGTCTTCGGCATCCCCGATCTCGACAGCACGCCGCTGGCGAAGGCGGCGACCGCCTGGCAGAAGTCGAGTGAGCAATTCTCCAAAGATCAAGCATCACAGGCCGAATGGCTGAAGACCAACAACACCGAAGCCCCGGCCGCCAGCACGTCGATCTACTGGGACAGCAGCCGCGGCCCCGAGCAGCTGCTCGATCTGCCTGGGCGGCTTGCCAACGCGTTGATGGGCCGGATCTCGCCGACCAAATACGACAACGGCGGTTGGCTGCAGCCCGGTTTGACGTTGGTGGAGAACAAGACCGGGCAACCCGAGCCGGTGTTCAACCCGCAGCAATGGGCGCGGATGTCGGATCTGACGCAGGGCGGCAGCAACGACAACTCGATCAACATCGAGAACGTGCACACCGGCATGACCGCCGACGATTTCCGGCGCGAGATCAACCTGCTGCAACGGGAACGCTCGCTGGGATTCGTGGGCCGGTGAAAAAGCCAGCTGTACCTACTCTTTCGACAAGGACGGATCATGCCTGAGACGCTGATCGAATTGGAGGGCCACAACGGCCAGCGCTTCACGGTGGCGGGTCCCGGTGCGGGCGCGCGCGGGGTCTACCTCGCGCCGGAGAACGACGGCACCGAGTTCGACCTGCTGTACGACGCGCCGGTGAAGACGATCTGGAATTCGACCGCCTTCCAGCTCGGCGCCAGCTACGGCGGCATGCGGGAGGAGAAGTACGAATTCACCCTCGCCTTCCATGTCATCGAATCCGCCACCGCCGCATGGCGGGACAACGATTCCGCGCTGCGCAAAGCCTTCTCCTACGAGAAGCGCTCGAAACTGTGGGTGCAGGTGGACGATTCACGCCGCAGGCTCGATGTGCAGTTGGCGTCGAACCCGCGGGTCAAGGTGGGGACCGATCCCAACGGCCGTCAGTACGGTCTGGTGCTCGTGCCGCTGGCCGCTGCTTATCCGCGCTGGATGGAAGCCGACGTGACCGCCACCTTCGTGACGACCAAGGACACCACGAACGGCAGCACCGAGATGGGGTCGGTCAAGATTGCCAACCCCACCGACACCGAGATCTGGCTGAAATGGGTGCTCCAGGGCACCGGCGCCGTCAAATGGACGCTGCCCGACTTCTCGTTCGGTGACGATCGTTTCGACCGCGCCACCAAGGACGCGGACCGGATGATCGTCATGCCGGAACTGCGGGCGAACGAGAATGTCCGGGTCGACACCGACGAGATGGCGATGGAAGGCCAGGTGGTCTCCTCGCTGGACACCGCGGTGTACCAGCGGATGAACGGCAAGATGTTCCTCTACCCAGTCCCGCCGTACACGCCGGAAACCACACTGCCGGTGGCGGTTACGGGTGCGCCGCAGGGCGCGGGTCTGCAGGTCCGCAGTCCTCGGTCGTGGACCAGGCCGTGGGGGCTGGAGTGAGCACCGTATCGACGATAGATTTCGAGGCCCAGTACGCCGCGATCATCAGGCGGCTCGAGGCCAACCGGATCAAACGGCTACGGCCGCCGCTGGTTCGGTTGTGGGACGGCAACTGGGTACTGCGCGGCCAGGTTTCGCACACATACACCGGGTCGTTTCAGGAGGTCGACTCGGAGACCGGTGTCGGCAAGATCGAAATGCCCGAGGACTACTACCTGTCCAAATGGATCATCGATCACGACGCGCGCACGACCAAGAACATCCACGTCACCGTCGACAAGGACGGCGTGCGGTGGTCGGGCCGGATGGATTCCTACGAGATCGAGAAGAACGCCACCGGCCAGACCATCGTGCGGGTGTTCTTCAAGCACGACTACGAGGAGCTCAAGCACATCATCTGCTGGAGCAATCCGTTCCTGTTCGCCGAACTCCAGTTCCCCCGCCTGTGGTTGATGTTCGGCCCCGCGAAATGGGCGCTGAAACTGACGTTGCTGGTGAACATCATGCGGCTGGAATCGTCGATCTGGATGCTGCCCGATGATCCGCTGGATCCCAAGCAGTGGTTCAACTTCGATCAGTCGACCTGGTCGATGGTGGTCAAGCCGCTCAAGATCGAGGACGACAGATCACCGTTCGCGGTGGTGCATGCACGGTTCAAGGACTTCCATAGCGTCGCCAAGAGCATTCTCGCCGACGCGCAACTGACCCCGACATTCCGGCGCTACCTCGAGGGTGACGAGCCGCCATGGCCCGGTGCCCGGCTCAAGCACGGCTGCCTGGTCATCGATATCGAGGACAAGTCCGGATGGACCTCGGGAACCTCCTTCGGCGGTGACCTTTTCCTCGGCTTGCAGCACGCGATCACCAACATCGGCAGTGACGGCAAGACCGAGAGCGTCCAAAACATCAGCGACCCAGCATTTCCCGACGAGTACTACCAGCCCGGGTGGAAGGGCACCTTGCCGTCGGCGCCGGGCATCATCTACCGGGAGACCAAACGCAACGGCATCGTCTCCTCCGGGTTCGTCGGCAGGCCCGCCACCGACGTGCAGGTCGTCACCGGTGGCCACAGCATGCCCGGTGTGAACGAATTGATCAGCGCCGCAATTCAAATGGCGGGCGACCTGATCGCGATGATGATCGGCGTCCCACCGGTCGGCGGTGCGGTCGACGCGTTGCTCAAACCGCTCTACACCGACACGGTGCTGGCCTGGATGGCGTGGAAATCACCTGCCAGGGCACAGCAACTCGGCTGGTCGCACTACAAGGAGGGGCTCGCGAGCTCATCGAGCAAGGCGTACACACTCTCGGCGCTGATCACCTTGCGCGCCAAGCTGTGGGCCACCCGCGAGCAGTTCTCCCATCAGGTGCAGGTCGCCGACGGCGCACCGTGGCTGATCGGTCAGCGCGGCAAGGGGCATTTCTATGTCGGCGATCGGATCGGCACCACCGTCAAGGGCGCGCCCAAGGGAAAGATCTACGTGGAGCGGGTATCCGAGGCCACGTTGTCCTGGAGCCGGGACCGGTCACCGTCCTGGGCGATCACCGTCGGCCACCGCGAAGAACGCGATCCCGTGGTCAAGGCCCTGGAAAAGGTGCAGGAACTGTTCGGAATCGCGCACGACCTAGGAGTGATGTAGTCATGCGTCTGCCCACCCAGCAGCTCTGCGATATGGAAAAGCCCGACGAGCACCTGCTCTGGGCGCTCGCGCAGATCGCGATGTCGCCGACCCAGCCGATGCTGCTGCAGGAATCCATCGCGCGGGTTATCTCGAAACACCTATACGAGTGTGGTTTTCGGCATCACCCCGAATTCCAGGAGAAGAAGCTGCAGGTGCCGCACCGCGGGCAGCAGCACATGCTCAACGGGTCCGCCGTCTGGGTGCCGATCGATGACGACGAGCCCGAACCGGTGGTGCTGCCGGATGTCGCGGCGATGACGGCGCACGAGCAGGAGCACATCATCAACCAGCTCAAGGAACTCGGGCGGATCGCCGACCCCGTCGAGGCCGTCGACGTCGCCGAGGAGACGAGCCTGCGCGCACTGCAGGAGGAGCAGCGATGACAACCCCGGGACAGGGCGCGCCCGACGGCGCCTTCGTGGTGCGCAGCCGGTACGGGCAGGACATCACCGAGCAGTCCGCGAAGGCGATCATGAAAGGTGGTGTGGTCAAGTCCTTCTCGGGCGCACAGGATGCCGCACACAACACCTACAACAACGTGATCGACGATCATTCGCGCAGCATCACCGAATTACGGGCCGCCTACGACAAATTGGTGTTGCAGGGCAAGGCGATCGTGTTCACCTCCAACAACACCTACACCCCGACGCCGGGCACCGTATCGATCGACCTGATCATCATCGGCGCAGGCGCCGGCGGCGGCGCGGGATGGGCGGCCGGGCTGGCCGCCTACGAGAACGGCGGCGGTGGCGGGGGCGGCGGTGGCGAGATCCATGTCAAGATTCCCGCCGCCCTGCTGGCGAAAGACAACGCAGGCAAGTTCGTGCCCATTTCGATCACCGTCGGTGCGGGTGGGCCAGGGGGTGTCGCCATCGCTGCCCCCGGAACCGGCGGTGGGAACACGATTTTCGGCAGCGGCGCCCAAGCGCTGACCGTCACCGGTGGCAACGGTGGCGGCGGCGGCGCCGAAAACGCTCTTGTCACCGGCCCCGGTGGTGCGGGTGGTGTCGGGATGATTTTCGGCGGCAACGGAGGGCGTGCGTCGGCGTCGTCGGCGTCCGGCGAGTCCGCGATGCCGACCAGGGCCGAACGCGGCGGAACGTCCATCAGCCCCTATGAGCTGTATGGCGGTGGTGGCGGCGGTGGTGGCGGCGGATCGGGCGGCCCCAGCGACGCCGGGCGCTGGCCAGGCGCGGACGGCGGCGCGGGCGGCATCGCAGCCGGTGGTAAGGGCGGAGTGAACGGTGCGCCCGGAAATCCCGGAAGCGTGCCGAGTTCCATCCTCGCGACCGGTGGCGGCGGTGGTGGCGGTGGTGGCGTCAACGGCGGCGGCAAAGGGGGCGACGGTGCCTACCCCGGTGGTGGCGGTGGTGGCGGCGGCGGTGGTCGCAGCGACGCCGCGCGTGGCAAGGGCGGCAACGGCGGCAACGGCATCGTGTACGTCATCGAGCGCGGAGCCGAGCCCAAGTGATCACCCGGCTGCTGGTGTACACGGCCAACGCCAGCTGGACCAAGCCTGCCGGGTTGTCCTACATCGACGTGTGGCTGCGCGGCGGTGGTGGCCAAGGCGGCGCGAAAACCGGTGGTGGTGGCGGTGCGGCGGTGGAGCGGATGCGGATCAAGGCCGCCGATCTCCCTGCGACGGTATCGATCTCGGTCGGTGCGGGCGGCGGTGGTGATGGTGGCGGCTCCGCCTTCGGCGAGCCACAACTGATCGCGCCCGGTGGCGCGGCCGGGACGGCGAGTGGCGGAGGGGCAGGGGGGATTTCGTTCATCGCCGGCGGCCGCGGCGGGGACTCGGGCAAGCCGGGCGAGTCCACCACGTCCAGTGCGGTCCGGCTGCTCGCCGGTGGCGGTGGCGGCGGCGGATCGGCGGCGGTTGGCGGAAAGTCCGGTCTGGCAGCCGTGTCGAGCAATCCGCCGTTCTGGCAGGCACTGCAATCGGGAGCGGGCGGCAACAGCGGTCAGCCGGGCGGCTTTCCCGCAGGGGGTGGCGGCGCGGGCGCCGCGGGCGCGAACGGTGTCGTCACCGTCGTCGAATATCTAGAGGAGAACTGAGATGACAATCAAGAAGGCCACCCTGCATATAGACGCTGTCGGCGGCTATGTCGGCCCGGCCCGTTGCTACCGCCTCGATCCCCCGAAGCAGTTCGAGGGCGAGGCCGTCGAGTACGTGACGATCTGGCTGCAGCAGCCGTTCGCGCACCAGTCGCCCGAGGTCGGCCTCGTCGCGGCTACCGAAACCGGTGCCGCCGCAGCACGATCGGTGCAGCGAATGCCGGGTTCGTTTGTCCTGCACGATAACCCGGAGACCCCGGACTATATCGACGGCGCATACCGCATGGCCCTCGGTCTGCTCGGCGGCTATGCGATCGCCGACTCGACCGAGGCATAGCCCGATTACTCGACACCGAAACGGCCCGGAGAGATCCGGGCCGTTTTGTTGTTTCCGGCTACATGCGATTGAGCAGGTCTTGCTTCTTCGCGGCGAACTCGGCGTCGGTGAGGATGCCCGATGCGTGTAGATCGGCCAGTTGGCGGATCTGGTCGGCGATATTCGGTGCTGGTGCTGGTGCTGGTGCTGGTGCCAGGGCCGGGGCGGGCTGGGTGGTCGGGTTGGCCACGGACTGCCTGATCGCGTCGGCCAGCGGTGCCAGATCGTCCTTCTTGACCTTGGCGATCGTCGCGGTGTTGCCGGAGGCGAAGATTTTCAGCTCGCCGGTGCGCAGACCGGAGCTGGTTTGTACCGAAGAGATTGTGCGCAGCGGGAAGTCTTCCAGGCGCTTGCGGATCATGCCGTGGAAGAGGAACAGTACGCGGTGATCGGTGAGGACCACGATGCCCTCATCGCCTTCGTAGGTGCCCTGAGCGATGAAACGGACCGTCTCCTCGGCACGCAGATGTTCGCCGAGATGGCCGATCTCCTGAATGCCGCCCCACGTTGCGCCCATTCGGGCGGTTGCGGCGACCACGTCGGGGCGGCCCTGCGGCCCAGCGTAGACCTGCGCGGCCCGCTCCTTGCTTGCCGCCGCGCGCGCCCGCTGGCGGTCGACCCGGTTGGTTCCGGAGTCGTAATCGACTGCGCTGGAATCGATCCCCATCGCCTGGTTCTGCTGCACCACCGAGAGCAGCCACTTGTGCAGCTCACGGAACTGCGTGGCCTGCTTGGAGCCGAAGACGATCGCATCGGAATCGCTCGGCGTGTTGATGCCGCGGTCGACCGCTGGATTACCGCCGAGGCCGAGTTGCAGGTAGCCGTTCTTCAACGCGCTCGGTTCCCGGAAGAGCACACCTGAGATCGCGGCCAGCGGAATGCGCCGCGGTTCGACCTTGCCGAAGCCGACCCTGGCGTTGAGCCCCTCTCTGGTGATGACGATGGCGTTGTTCTCCACTGTGATCTGACCGGTCGACCCCTCGTATCGCAACGCTGTTTTCCTTCGCTCCCGCGGGGACACCAGCCGCCCCCCATCCGCACGAATCATCACACGACCGAATCGCCCTCGCCACTGCCACATTCGCCGCTTTCCGGGTGCTGAGCGGCTGCGGCGTTGCCCACTGCTCGCGATGCGGCTGCGGTGTGCCGACGCCGAGGAAATGACCTGGGGAGATGCGGTTAGCATCGATCGGGTGCGACGTCGCCGCTCGGTCAGGATCGGGGTCGTTCTCGTGGTACTCGGCGCCGTGATCATTGCCGCGCTCTGGCCGGTCTATGTTCGTCCACAGACCGACGGTCCGGCGGCCGCGGACGCGATTCTGGTTCTCGGTGGTGCGCACGACGGCCGCGAGCAGCTCGGGCTTCGGCTGGCCCATGCGGGTTTCGCGCCTCGGGTCCTGCTTTCCGACCCCTATACGAACAGTGCGATGGTCAATCGAATCTGCCACGGCGGCTATACGTTTCAGGTCATCTGCTTCGACCCCGCGCCGCGCACCACCCGTGGTGAAGGCCGGTATCTCGCGCAGCTCGCCCGCGCCAACGCGTGGCGCAGGGTCATCGTTGTCACCTTTACCCCGCATATTTCCCGTGCCCGCTACATTCTCGGAAAGTGCTGGTCGGGGGAGTTGTTGTTCGTCGATCCGCGGCCGCGGCTTTCGGTGGTGCGCTGGGCCTACGACTACGGCTATCAGTCCGTCGGTTATGGCAAAGCATTCTTCGAGGATTGCTAGCCGACGGCTACTGCCGGAAATAGGAGTGCCCGAGGCTCCCCCCTTCGGAGCCTCGGGCCCGACCGCAACGGTGTTGCTCCAGGTGCGCTACAAAGTTGCGGCCGGTCTATCCCCTCCGCGCTGATCGCCATCGCGCCGGGTGGTCGATGGCGATCATTCCCCTCGGTTCTTCCGCTGATCCTGCCCGTGTCGGGTGCGGGCCGGACGGAAGTTCAGCAGCTCGAACTGCCTCGAACTGCTGGTACATAGTCGTACCACGTGGTGGGATGACGAGGTCACAGGCGGTTTCAGTGTGAGACCTCGTACCGGTAACTCGATTATTGCTGATATTTGGACAGTTGACCAAAACGTCGTGGTGGCGGTTGGTGACCTCCGGCGGGCACGCGTGTGGTTTCGAGAGCGGCAACGTGACGTTGTGGTTTATTGCAGGCCACCGCTAGGTAACGGGAATCGGATATCTCGGTGAAGGAGTTATTCGCCCGGTGTCGAGTCGATCGAATCAGGGTGGGGCACTTGTTGAAACGCAAGATGTCTGCTGCTGGCGGGCGGGTAAGCAGCTATCGGTGAGTAACTCCCGAGAGAAAAGTCACGAAAGTGTTTAGTAACGATCACGGCGGAGTGACGATGCATTGCCGCGCCTCGCTCAATGATGTTCGAGTGCCCAAAGATTGGCGTCGTCCATTGTGCCGCATGCTGAACGTGTTCGTACTTGTCTTGCATGATAACGATTTTCGTCGCCATTGTGAGTCGAGGCCGCGGAACGGGTTGTCGCACTGAAGTACCCGTTCAGATATCTCGCGAACCGAGTCCTCGGCATTCCTTGCTGGTGGCGTCGGCCGAGCTATCGGCCAGGGGGTGAGGGTTGAGGCGGCCGATCTACCACGCGTTGATCAATTGCTGGCAGGTGACTTCAGTTTGCTAACCTGGGTGCGACGGGCATACATTCCGTCCCACATCGGCGGCTCGCCGGTGCTGAGGCAATGGCGCACACCCTCTGGGAGGGCTGATGGAATTCGACTGGTCAGCGGCCGATGTGGCGTTTCGAGACGAGGTGCGGGCGTTTCTGGACACGAACCTGACGCCTGAGCTGCGCAGGGCCGGACGCTTGGCGACGAGCGTCTACCCGGATCACGAGGCGAGCATGGCGTGGCAGCACATCCTGCACGAGCGAGGATGGGCGGCGCCGGCCTGGCCGGTGGAACACGGCGGCTGCGCGTGGAGCTTGACGCAGCACTACATCTTCAGCCGGGAATCGACGCTGGCAGGCGCGCCCCCCTTGTCGCCGATGGGGATCAGGATGGTCGCGCACGCGATCATCGCCTACGGCACACCGGAGCAGAAGGCGTTCTATCTGCCGCGGATCCTGAGCGGGGAAATCTTCTTCTGCCAGGGCTATTCGGAACCGGAAGCCGGCTCGGATCTGGCGTCGCTGACCATGGCCGCCGTCGACGACGGCGACGACCTGGTGTGCACCGGCAGCAAAATCTGGACAACCCATGCGACCGAGGCGAATTGGATCTTCTGCCTGGTGCGCACCTCGCGGGCAGGCAAGAAGCAGCAAGGCATCACGTTCCTGCTGATCGACATGACGACGCCGGGCATCGAGATCCGGCCGCTGGTGATGACCTCCGGTGAACAGGTGCAGAACCAGGTCTTCTTCGACAATGTCCGAGTGCCGAAGAGCAACGTGCTCGGGCAGATCGACGACGGCTGGACCGTCGCCAAGTACCTGCTGGTGTTCGAGCGCGGCGGCGGCGCGATGGCGCCGTACCTGCAGGCGATGGCGCAGGAAGTCGCCGTCGCGGCGGCCGAACAGCCTGGGCCGGACGGCAATCCGTTGCTCGATGACGCGTCGTTCGCGGCGCGGCTCGCAGACGCGCGGATTCGCTCCGACGTGCTCGAAATCCTGGAGTACCGCACGATTTCGGCGATGTCGCGCGGCCAGAACCCCGGTCCTGCCGCGTCCATGCTGAAAATCCTGGCGACCGAGCTGAGCCAGCAGCTGACCGAGCTGGCACTCGAGGCCGCCGGTCCGCGCGGTCGCGTGTACCAGCCGCATGCCACCGCGCCCGGCGGTCCGATCGCCGAGTTCGTGCCGCCCGCGGACGGTTACACCAGCGGCGCCGACTGGCAGGCCGTCGCGCCACTGCGCTACTTCAACGACCGGGCAGGCTCGATTTACGCGGGCAGCAACGAGATTCAGCGAAACATTCTCGCCAAAGCAGCATTGGGGCTCTGATGGACTTCACGCTTACCGATGAGCAGGAACTGCTCCGCTCCGCGCTCGCCGGATTCCTCGGCGCCCGCTACGAATTGGTGAAGAGCCGCACGGCGGCCAAGGTCGGTGCGGGCTGGCAGCCCGCCATCTGGCGCGGGTTCGCCGACGAGCTCGGCATTCTGGGCGCGACCCTGCCCGAACGGGTCGACGGGCTCGGCGGTGGGCCGGTCGAATTGATGGTCATCGCCGAGGAACTCGGGCGGGCGCTGGTCGTCGAACCGTTCGTGGACACGGTCGTCATCGGCGCCGGGCTCCTCGACCGATCCGGTGGCGAGCGGGCCGATGCGGTGCTGCGCCAGATCGTGTCCGGCGACGCCCGCACCGCCTTCGCCGCACTCGAACCCACCTCCGGCCAGACACTGCACGACATCTCGACCACGGCGCGGCGCGACGGTGACACCTGGGTCCTCGACGGCGCCAAGACCGTCGTGACCAGCGCGCCGCTCGCGACCCACCTGCTCATCACCGCCCGCACCGCGGGCGACCGTCGCGATCAGCGCGGAATCTCGTTGTTCTGCACCGAGTTCGACGCCGACAACCCGCCCGTGGGCATCGAGGTGCACTCCTACCGGACCATCGATGATCGAGTAGCCGCCGACCTCACCTTCGCCGGCTTCGTGCTACCGGCCGACGCCATGCTCGGTGTCGAGGGCACCGCCTGGGTCGCCATCGAACCCACCCTCGACGACGCCATCGCCGCCGTCTGCGCCGAGGCTGTCGGCTGTATGCGCAAGGTCCTGGCCGACACCCTCGATTACGTCAAGCAGCGCAAGCAGTTCGGCCAACCCATCGGCAGCTTCCAGGCTCTGCAACATCGCATGGTCGACATGTACATGGAACTCGAACAAGCCATCGCCGCCGTCTACCTGGCCATCTACTCCCTGCAAGCCGACCAGCCGACCCGCGCCCGCGCCGTCTCCGCCGCCAAGGTCACCGTCAGCCGCGCCGCCCGCTTCATCGGCCAAAACGCCGTCCAACTGCACGGCGCCATGGGCATGACCGAAGAATTGGCCATCGGCCACTACTTCAAACGCCTCACCGCCATCCACCAAGAATTCGGCACCCCCACCACCCACCTGACCCGCTACGCCACCCTGACCCGCCCGTAGAACACCTGAACTGTCGGGTCGAGCCCGTGCGTTCAGCGGGAGTTCGACCCGTCTCGTACCTCCGAGACCCTGTGCTGATATGTCTGCCGAGGATTGCGTGCCAACAGAATTGGAGTATGTGGGCGATGTGGAGTCGACTTTCGGTGGTCTATCCATGGAGCGATCGCCTTTCTGAGGCGGACCGTCGGGAGTTCGTCGCCGAAGCCCTCTGCGCTACCCGATCTGACCTCGCGTCCGGCCCGTCCGCTCAAAACACCGCCACGCTTGCTGCATGGCGGGATACTGCGGCGGCGTACGCGGATTCGGCTATCCACATCGATGCCAGCGATCTGCACTACCTGGACGAGCCGGTTCCGGCGCCTGATCCCAGCGGTTACTAGCTGGTCTTCAGACGTTGGTGCGGCTGGCCGGTTACATCAGCGATGGTTTGATAGTCGTTGTCCACATGGAGGACGGTGGCGCCATGGACCTCGGCGGTCGCAGCGATGATCAAATCGGGGATCGGAAGGCGATGCGCGCCCCGTTCAGCCAGAATCCCTTGGACCTGTAATGCCCGATCCATGACCTCTTCGGTGACCGGTAGCCACACAAGGGACTGCTGGCCTGCGAGCTTCGCGACGTAGTCGGTATGAGAGCGCGCAGAGTACCCGATCTCCAACGCGGTGAGGTGGCATGCGGCAACCAGCGCGCCCGGTGCGCCGGTCACCTTTGCGAAGTCGGCTGCAGACATCTCGTCACGAAGCACCCACTCCAACGCCGACTTGTCCGCGAGCATAAACAGTGTCCTCAGTGCCAAGCTCCCCCCATGGCTTCGGGCGAAAGGTCGGTCTCGCTGTCGCGCAACTGCTGGATCATCTTCGACACAGCTCGCCTGTTCGCGACCTCCCGCAAAGCGGCATTTACGGTCGCGACCTTTGTCTTAGTCCCCAACTCCTCCGCTGCAAGAGCGAGGGCGTCGTCGTCGATGTCTATTAGTGTCCGTGACATCACGATCCTCCTGATATCAGAATCTCCTTCTCAATGATATCAGCACATCGGAAATGGGGATACCTTCCAACTTTCGCTACCAGTGCCACAGAAACAGCTCGGCCCGGGCCTGATGGACAGACCCGGGCCGAGAGGCTCGTTCGTCAGTTCTTGCGGCCGGGGGCCTTGGCGTTGGACTTGAAGCCGAGTCCGCCTGGCTTGGCGGCGGGGGGCGCGGCTTCGGGGGTGCCGTTGCCGTTGGTGGGCTCGTCCGGTTCCGGGGTTTGGTCCGTCGCGGTGGGTTCCGGGGCGGGGGCCGGATCGGCCTGGGTGCCCGGCGCCTTCGGGCCGGGGTGCTTGAAGCCGGACTTCATGGCTAGGCCCTTGGCGGGGAGCGTCGGCTTGGTTTCGGTGGGTTCCGAAACCGGTTCGGCGGCAGCTGCTTCCGGGGCGCTAGCGGCGGGTGGCGTGGGGGCCTTCGCGCCAGGAGCCTTGGCTCCGGGCGCCTTTGCCGCACCCTTCATGCCGAGCCCCTTGACCGGCTTGGCTGCGGGGGTTTCGGCCGCGGATTCTGCTGCTGTGGGGGCGGATTCGGCGGCGGGTGCCGATTCGGCCTTGGCGCCGGGTGCTTTCGCTGCGCCCTTTATGCCGAGCCCGCCGGGTTTCTTGGCGGGGCCCTTCATGGCGAGACCCTTGACCGGAGGCGCCTCGGTAGCCTGCTCGGCTTCGGCCGGCGCCGATTCGGCCTTGGCGCCAGGTGCTTTCGCTGCGCCCTTCATACCGAGTCCACCAGGCTTCTTGGCAGGGCCCTTCATTGCGAGACCCTTGACCGGAGCCGCTTCGGCAGCCGATTCGTCTTCGGTCTTGGCGCCGGGTGCCTTTGCTGCGCCCTTCATGCCGAGTCCGCCGGGTTTCTTGGCAGGGCCCTTCATGGCGAGACCACCACCGGTCGGCGCCGCCTTGGCCGCCGTCGGCGCCACGGGCTCGGGTTCGGGCTCGGCAACCTCTTCCACCACAGGCGCTTTCGGCTCCTGGATGACGGTGAGGTTCGCGGTGAGCGTGCTCGGGTCGACCCGGTCGATGGCGTCGAGCATGAGCTGCGCGACGTCGACGACCTCGACCCCTTCGCCCTCGCCCTTTTCCTGGCGGGCGGTGACGCCGTCGGTGAGCATGACGCGGCAGAACGGGCAGCCGGTCGCGATCTTGCCCGGCGTGCTGCCGCCGGACGCGGTCAGGGTGTTGAGGCCCTCGTCGACGCGGTCGACGTTGATCCGCTTGCCGAGCTGTTCTTCCATCCACATGCGCGCACCACCGGCGCCACAGCACATGGAACGCTCACCGTGCCTCGGCATTTCGACGAGGTTGGAGCCCGACGCCGCCATCAGTTCGCGTGGCGCGTTGTAGACCTTGTTGTGCCTGCCCAGGTAGCAGGGGTCGTGGTAGGTGACGTTCTGGGTGACCGAGGCGACCGGGATCAGCTGCTTCTGCCGCACCAGGCGATTGAGCAGCTGCGTGTGGTGCACGACCTCGTAGCTGCCACCCACCTGCGGGTATTCGTTGTTCAGCGCGTTGAAGCAGTGCGCGCAGGTGACGACGATCTTTTTCTTCTTGTCCTCGACACCCTCGAAGACCGAGTTCAGCAGTTCGATGTTCTGCGCGGCCAGCTGCTGGAACAGGAATTCGTTGCCAGCGCGCCGTGCCGAGTCACCGGTGCAGGTTTCCTCGGCGCCGAGCACCATGAACTTCACGCCTGCGGTGGCGAGCAGTTCGGCGACGGCCTTGGTGGTCTTCTTCGCGCGGTCCTCGTAGGCGCCTGCGCAGCCGACCCAGAACAGGTATTCGTAGCCGTCGAAGCTATCGGCATCGCGACCGAAAACCGGGATCTGGAAGTCCATCTCGTTGATCCAGTTGAGCCGGTCCTTGGAGTTCTGACCCCACGGGTTGCCCTTGTTCTCCAGGTTCTTGAACAGACCGGCGAGCTCGGACGGGAACTCCGATTCGATGAGCACCTGGTAGCGGCGCATGTCGATGATGTGGTCGACGTGTTCGATGTCGACGGGGCACTGTTCGACGCAGGCGCCGCAGGTCGTGCATGACCACAGCACCTCGGGGTCGATGATGCCGTTGGCCTCGAGGTCGCCGACCAGTGGCCGCTCGGCCTCGGCCTTGGCGGCCTCGGAGATCTTGGCCAACGCCGCCTCGTCCGGCTTGCCTTCGGCGTCGACGAGTCCGACCTCGTCGCCGCCCATGTCCTTGCTGCCGCCGGCCAGCAGGTACGGCGCTTTCGCATACCCGTGGTCGCGCAGCGACATGATCAACAGCTTCGGCGACAACGGCTTTCCGGTGTTCCATGCCGGGCACTGCGACTGGCATCGACCGCACTCGGTGCAGGTGGTGAAGTCCAGCCAGCCCTTCCAGGAGAAGTCTTCGATCCGGCCGGCACCGAAGGTGTCGTTGTCGGGGTCTGCGGTTTCCATGTCGACCGGCTGACCCTTGGACATCATCGGCTTGGCCGCGCCGAGCGCGACGCCGCCGTCGTCCTCACGCTTGAAGTAGATGTTGACGAACGCGGAGAACCGGTGCCACGCCACACCCCAGGTGATGTTGCGGCCGACCACGGCCAGCCAGATCATCGCCGACATCAGCTTGACGAACGCGAAGATCGACACCATCGTCACGCTCGACGGCAGCAACTGCGCGACCTGCATGGTGAAGAAATCGGTGCTGACGTGACCGCCGTGATACTTGTCGAAGGTGGCGATCTTGCCTGCCTTGACCATGACCATGCCGAGGCCCTCGATCAGCACCACGGATTCGACGAAGTAGGCGGGGCCGAACTTCGAGCCGCTGAATCGGGAGAGCCGTTCGGGCACCCGCGGGTGGTTCAGCTGCCGGATGATCACCAGGACGAGCCCGCCGATGACGGTGCCGATGCCGAGCAGTTCATCGATGAAGTGATAGACCGCCAGGTCGCCGATGATCGGCCAGCCGCCCTCGGGATCGAAGGTCTGGATGTAGGCCTCCATCGCGACGATGGAGCCGAGCAGGAAGCCGACCATCACCAGCCAGTGCGCCCAGCCGACCGTCCGGAACTTCGCCATCCGGGTGTGCGCCGCGAACTCGATGACCATTTGCTTGAAGCGTGGGAAGAATGGCCGCCAGCGATCCGGGGCGGGCTGCCCGAGCATGATGGCGCGAATGATGTTCCGCACGCCGGACACGAAGGAGGCCCAGCACGGGATGCTGATCAGCACACCAATCATGCCCAGCGTCACTGTCAGGGCAGTCATGTCGCGACCTTTCTTTAGAGGCAACACGAGCGTGGGCAGTTCAGCACTGCCCGGTTGGCTCGTATCCTAACCGGCAGTAAGTTACCCACCGGTAACAACCACTGTCTACCGTACGATCTGCACCTGAGCTATGCCCCATCTTGCTGGGGCTTGACCGGCAATTCGGCTGTGGCGAACGTCACAGCTACCGGTCGGTACAAGCGCGTGTTCCGTGATCAACACCGTAAACCTGGGTCCACCCAGACAAATCGGTAAGGCCAGGCTTAGTCCTGAACGGATAGAACGAATCTCGTATCCGCATCGCCCTTCGATTACGCTCACGACGTTCTGTCTGCTGTGCCCGATTCCACACCGCTCGGGGAGGATCCGGGGCGACCGCCTGGATTTGATGAAGAGCTCTCGCGTGTCGAAGACAGGGTGGGTAGGCGACCTGATGATGGATTGGAAAACTGAATGAATCTTCGCAGAACCACCGCGGGTGCCGCGTTGGTCATCGGCGCGATGACCATCGGTCTCGGGACCGCGCATGCCGAGCCTGTCGCCACTCCGGCCGACTCCGGCGTCACCTACTCTGTCAAGCTGGTCGACAAGGTTGTCGTCGCGTCGCTCAAAGGCGGCACCTTCTCGTTGACCGAGAAGGACGGCGCGACCGCTGATGCGCCGAAGACCACCTTCGCCAATGTGCGCGAC
Source organism: Nocardia sp. NPDC049149 (assembly GCF_043197455.1). Taxonomy (NCBI): domain Bacteria; kingdom Bacillati; phylum Actinomycetota; class Actinomycetes; order Mycobacteriales; family Nocardiaceae; genus Nocardia; species Nocardia sp. NPDC049149. Next base: position 510,524 of record NZ_JBICTD010000001.1, on the reverse strand, counting down.
ACCAAGGGCAACACGCTCATCTCGTTCCCCGTCGATGTCGACATCAACGGCACCACCATCCCGGTCAAGCCGGTGATGAAGAAGGACGACACCGTCCTCGAGCTCACGGCGGAGAAGCCGGAAGGCCTCGTCGCCCAGCCGGTCAACTCGGTCGCTGTCCGGCCGGTGGCCGCCGCCGCCCAGGACATCGCATCGCCGATGGAGAACCAGCGCGCGCAGAACGAGTTCGCGAGCAACTTCGGCATCGCGACCGCGGTCGGCGGATTCGTCGGCACCGCCATCGGATTCGTGGTCGGCTGCGTCGTCATTCCGGTGATCGGCTGCCTGCCCGGCGCGGGCATCGGTGGCATCCTCGGCACCATTGCCGTCGGTGGTCCGACGCTGATCGCGGCGGGCGTGGAGCTGATGAACACGCTGCAGGCGCCGGACGGCACCACCAAGTGGGCCGACAAGCCGGGCCAGCCTGCCAACTGATCCATCGGATCGCCGCCTGGTCTGCGGCACGGAACCGCTTTGATTCGGCTCGCTCACCGAGGTGGGCGAGCCGAATTGGTTGCGGCGCTGGCTGCGCCGATCGCGATGCCCCTTCTTTTAGGGGCATCAGCCGTGATTCCCGTCACGGCTGCAGCGCTCGATATGGGCCTGACCATTGATCATGGTGCGGAACACCGGGGCAACCGGTCGGTTGTCGAGTCCAGGCGTAGTCCCCAAGGCGGGGAATGTATCTCGCTTCTGCGTCGCTGTTCGATTACGCTCACGACGTTCTGTCTGCTGTGCCCGTCTTCGCACTGCTCGGGGAGGATCCGGGGCGACCACCCGGACTTGATGAAGAGCTCTCGCGTGACGGAGATGGCTGGGTGGACCACCTGATGATGGATTGGAAACTGAATGAACCTCCGCAGAACCACCGCGGGCGCCGCGATGGTCATCGGCGCGATGACCATCGGTCTCGGGACCGCGCATGCCGAGCCTGTCGCCACTCCGGCCGACTCGGGCATCAACTATTCCGTCAAGTTGGTGGACAAGACGATCGTCGCTTCGCTCAAGGGGGGCACCTTCTCGGTGACCGAGAAGGACGGGGCGACCGCCGCTGACCCGAAGCTCAGCATCGCCAACGTGCGTGATGCGCAGGGCAACACGCTTATTTCCTTCCCGCTGGATGTGGCCGCCGACGGCAAGCCCGTCCCGGTGAAGACCGAGGTGAAGCGCGACGGCACCGTCCTCGAGGTCACGCCGCAGAAGCCGGAGGGCTTGGTCATGTCCGCGGCGCCGGTCGCAGCACGGCCGGTCATGGCGCAGGAGATCGCGTCGCCGATCGAAAACCAGCGCGCGCAGAACGAATTCGCGAGCCAGTTCGGCATCGCCACCGCGATCGGTGGCTTCGTCGGCACGGCGATCGGTGCGATCATCGGCTGCGTCGTCACCATTCCGGTCGGCTGCATCCCCGGTCTGCTGACCGGCGCGGGCGTCGGTGGCATCCTCGGCACCATCGCGGTGGGTGGCCCGACGCTGGTCGCCGCAGGCGTCGAGCTGATCAACACGATCCAGGCTCCGGACGGCACCACGAAGTGGGCCGACAAGCCGCTGCCCGTGAAGTAAGTCGCTCCTCAACATTTGGCCCGCTCTCTTAGGAGAGCGGGCCAAATGTCGTTTCAGGCAGGCAAGTCCAGCGTGCCGCGGAAGGACACCTCGCCCTTGCGCCGCCCGAACATCCCGAACGAGCGCTCCGCCATCTCGAACGACCCATCCGTGCGCACCAGCAGCACCGTGCTCGCCCGCGTCCCGTGCGCGACATCGGCGATGAACCGGGACGAGACCCGCTTCTCCATCCGGTGCGACACCCCGGTGTTCGGCAATTCCGCGTCCGCGGCCCTGGTCCGATCGGCGAGCACCGCGAAATACCGTTCCACCGCACCGGGATCGGACTCGACAACGGCCCGCAGATCGGCGACGCCGCCGCGTACTTTGGGCCAGATGGGCTGTGGGGCGGTTAAATCCGTGTTACCGGGGGTCAACCCTGCCGAGCTCACGAACGCGGCGTTGGAGAGCCCGTGGAAGCCCGGCGTCAGCTCGCGCGGCGGCGCGGCACTGCGATTGGAATGCCACCACAGCGATTCCAGGTCGGACACCAGCAGGTTGTAGCCGTTGTAGTCGTCGGGTGCGGCCGCGACGTCGAGCACGTACTTCTCCGGGCTCGGGAAGTCGGCGCCGGGATGTCGATCCGAGGAGCCGCGCAGGAAGTCCATCAGCAGCGCGCCGCGCGACCTGGCGTCGGAGCGGTCGTCCTTCGGATTGCGGACATTGGTCACCGTGGCGAATCGGTTGCGGCCCTCGGGCTCTCGGGTCAGCCCGAGCCAGGTACCGGGCGGATCCCCGGCCGCCCGGTGCATCGCCCCCTGATCCCGCCCGGCGAGCAGGCCTGGCACCTCCGGCCACCACCGCATCGATTCGGTCGGCCGGGAGTAGAGCTCATCCCGGTTGGCCGCGAGGATCAACCGATACTCCGGATGCGTACGCCAACCGATCAACACCAAACACATGCAGTCCAGAATGCCGGAACATTACCGGGCGCAGCATGTCATTGGCTGTGCGAGCGGCTGCGCAAGGCCAGTGGAAGAGTCGTAGGGACAGCGAAAAGGCCGACAGCGTAGAACGCTGCCGGCCTTGACGTTGGAACGGACTAGCTGGTGCGGACGCGCAACCCGGGGTTGTCCGAGAGGACAACGCTGACCGGCTGCGCGAACAGCTGCGGCGCGTTGCCGGTGAGCGCACCGATCAGGTTGGGGATCTCGCAGATCGGGTAGTCGGCGACCGACGACGCGCTGGAGATGCCGAGGGCCAACCGGCCGGTCACGATCGGGCCGCCGCTGTCGCCGGGCAGCGCGCAGATGTTGGCGGAGAACGCCTGGGTGAGCTCACGGTCGCCGACCTGAACGGTCTGGTCGACCGCGTTGACCACACCGCAGCTGAAGCCGGTCCGCGAACCGGACTTGCAGACGGGCGCACCCACGACCGGGGTCGCGACGCCATCGATCGGGATGGACGCGGCGCCCGGCACCCGGACCTCGTTGTTGCCGAAGCGATCCTTGGCCTGGTCGTTGATCTTGATGATCGAGTAGTCCTGCGAGCCGAGCACCGACTTCTGGAACTGGCCGAGTTCGGCGCCGAGCCGGTTGTCGCGCACCTCGTGCACCTTCGCGGCGTTGTTCGCGCCTGCGGATGGGATGTCCGGGTTGCAGTGGCCCGCAGTGATGTTCACGACCGCGCCACTACGGTCGGTGCCGTTGAAGCCGAGCGAGCAGCGCAGCGAGGTGCGTCCGGCCACCGAGGCGTAGCCGTCGCCACCGGCGAGCACGCCGCCTGCCGCGCCCGCGATCGCGTCGGCCTGCGGCAGCGTCTCCTTCTCACCGGCGATCGGCGGCGCCATCACGATGACCCGCGCCGGGTCGATGAAGCTCGGCATCGGCAGGCCGACCTGGTCGACGCGCACCGCGATGCTGTTGTTGACGGTGTCGATCACCACGCCACGCACGAGTGCGGACACCGCCTCGGGCTGACCGTCCAGCCACCGCTCGAACGCGCTCTTCTCGCCACGCAGCGAGGCCTCGCTCTTCGCGACGTTACGAACCTCGAAACCCGCTGAGTCGGCGGCCTTCTGGGCTGCGTCGGCGCCAGGCCCCTGTGCCAGCGCGACCACCGGCTTGCCCTTGTCGTCGAGCCACGCGCCACCGAAGACGTCCGGGTACTGCCGCTGCGCGGTCGTCGCGAACGCGGCGACCTGCTGGGCGACCTCGGCACGATGCAGGTACTCCGCCGGCGAGATCTTCAGATCACGGGCCACCGCGGCAACCAGTTCGGCGGGCAGGTTCGGTGCCGGATCCGGTTGTGCCGTCGCTACTGCCGCCGTAGGTCCGAACAGCAGGATCGCCGCGGAAGCGGCGATCATGGATTTTCGGACTCGGGTCTGTCGCGCGGCTGATCGGTGCTGACCTATACGTGGCAGGAGCATGCCCAGACTATATGGGGTTCCGCCCGGTATGCCTACTCATAACGAGCGTGTGGTTCGTTTGATAGTCACATCTTTGCATTATGTTCATTGCCACACTCGTGGTCGCCTGTGCCGCAGGCACAACGAAGCGGCGTCCGTCGCCACTAGAGGGCCGACGAACGCCGCCTGTCGAACGCAGCGGGCGACTCAGCCCGCGTTGGCCCGGGTGCGCACCGCGATGCCGCTGCCGACCCCGCCGCCCGCGGACGCGTCGATGTCGGCCAGGATCGGCCGGATCGGAATGCCGAGGCTCGCGGTGCCGCCGTACTGTGCCAACCCGATGTTGGCCTCGTTGCAGTCGGGCGCCTCGGCCGCGTTGGAACCGCTGGTGATGCCGAGAGCAAGGGTGCCGGACACGATCGCGCCGCCGCTGTCGCCGCCGAGCGTGCATGCCGAGCTGGCGAAGCCGCGCACGGTCTTGCTCTCACCCTCGGCGGTGTACAGCTGGGTCTCGACCCGATCGGCCACCACGAAGCCGCAGGTGAAGGTCGACGACTGGCCGGACTTGCAGACCGGAGCGCCGGTGATCGGGTCGGCGATGCCGGTGATCGCGATCGTGGTGCCGTTGGCGCCGCGCACCGTCGGCTGGTCCATGCCCGCCCGCACCGCGCGCTCGTTCAGCTTGATCACCGAGTAGTCGAGCCCGGTCTGCCCGCCGAGCTTTGCCTGCACGAAGGTGCCTAGCTCCGGGCTGTTCGGGATGTCCTTGATGTTGGGGAAGTAGACCGAAGCCTCCTGGTTGCCCTTGCCGAGGTTCGGATCGCAGTGGCCTGCACTGATGTTCAGCGCGTTGCCTGCGGCGTCCACGCTGTTGAAGCCGAACGAGCACACATCGACACCCTTGAGCGCGGTGTCGTGCAGCGAGACGGGGGCGCTGATGTAGGTGTCGCCGCCCATCGGCCTGCGCTCGACCGGGCCGCCGCTGTTCGGCGAGAGGATGACCTTGACGTTGGCGATCAGGGTCGGCAGGTTGAGCAGGTGGCCCGCCGGGGTGTTGGCGACGTTGAGCACCAGCTGGCTGTTGAGGAAGTCGATGGCGACGGAGTTGATCGCCTGGGAGATGTCGCGCGGCAGGCCGGTGACCCACTGGTTCAGCTGCGCGAGCGAGCCTTCCAGGCTGTCGGCGGACACCGGCGCGATCCGGGTCTGGTAGCCGTCGTTGGCCGCGATCTTGGCGGCGTCCAGCGAGGTGACCGCGACGACCGGCTTGCCGTCGGTGCCGATCCACGCGCCGGCGAAGGCATCGGGGCGTTCGGACCGGAAATCACGGGCATAGTCGCGCAGTTGCTGTGCGCGGGCCGCGCGATCCAGGTATTCGATCGGGGTCATCTTGAGGTCGCGGGAGATCGCCTGCACCAATTCCGGGGGCAGGAGGTCGGCGTTGAGCTGCGCGGGTGTCTCCGGGACCGCAGCGGCGGTGGTCGTGCCGAGCAGAGGAGCGAGGAGGACGGTCGAAGCGATAGCGACTGCTTTGACCGCGGCGCGGCGCGCCACCAACTTGCGCATGAAATCCCTTCGTGGCACGCACGTGCCAGCTCAATCCGCGGCAACGGGCGTGGAAACCGTTGGCTCACAGTCGTCCTGCAGCAACAGACCGAATGCCGGTAATTCATCCGACAACACCGGTCAGCGCATCACTTTAAGGCACAAACCGGGGAACGGCTCTCTCAATCACTCGTCATCTTCGGAGTTGCCGAAAGGAAAGCCCCGTCGCGTGGTGGTGGGCCGGGGAGGATTGGTCGTCGTCGACGTCGTTGTGGGCGGTGTCGTCGTCGGTTCCGTGGTCGGTGGTGGCGGCGGAGGCGGTGGCTGAGGCGTGGTCAGCGGCACCGTCGTGGTGATGGTCACCGGCGCCTGAACGGACGTCGGCGGCACCGGAACGGCGGGGAGATTCAGCGGCGGCGTTGGGGTCGGGCTCACCGACACCTGGTCGGACTTGGCGTCGCGCATCGGCGGCACCGGGGTTTCGGACTTGTCGCGGAACAGCACCGCGACCACGAAGCCGCCGAGCACCAGACCGATCAGTGCCGCGGCGCCGATCAGCAGCGGAAATTGCTTGCGGTTCTTGGCGGGCGCTGCCTTGGGTGCGGGCGCCTCCATCTCGACGACCTCGGTCGGCATGAGCGGCTCGGCCATCGGCATGGCCGCCGAGTACGCCTGCGGCGTCACATCGGACGCGGGCACCGCCGGGATGACGATGGTGTCCACCATCGAATTCTCGGCGTGCGTCGGATCCGGCGGGGTGGTGCCCGCCGGAGTGGAGAGCACCGAGGCCAATGCGGCCCGGGCGGCGTCGTAGGCGAAAGTGCTCGGTGGCGCGGTGAACAGCTCGGCGCTCGGCAGATCAGCCTCGCTGACCAGCAAGACCGACCGCAGCCCGAGGTAATCCAGGGCATCACGCAGCGCCTGCACATACTCGCGCGGCCAGTCGCCAGGGTGGGTCGCGTAGAACTCGGCCGGGCCGTTGAGGTGTTCGGCGGCCAGGTTGATCAGGCAGAACAGCGCGGTGGCGACCAGATCCTCGGCGCGATACGCCTCGCCGTCATCGATGGAGATGCCCGCAGGATCGCCGACCGCCGGCACGAATCCGGTGATCGCATGGGCGTTCTCGTCCGGCGGCGGTCCGCCGAGCGTCGCGTCGCCGTCGTCGGACATGTACAGCACCGACTCGCGGACGATGAACAACGGCTCGTCGCCGCCGTCGGTGACGATGGCCGCCGTGCTCTCGGCCTCGGCGATGCGTAGGCCCACCCCAGTGGCCATCCTCAGTACCTCGCTTCGGCGTTCTGGCTCACGAATCCGTATCTTGCTGACACCGACGCTTGGGTCACACCAGCAGTGAGCCGTGTCCCATGGCGCGGAGCATCGACAATAACTCCGATCGGGACCGCGCACCGATCCGACGCCGAATACGCGCGACATGATGCTCCACCGTCTTGGCGGAAATGTACAGGCGCGCGCCGATCTCACGGTACGTGAGGCCGAGCAGGACGAGTTCGGCCACCTCCCTTTCCCGTTCACTGAGCATCGTGGCGGACTCCCCGTTCGCCGGATCCGCGGCGGGCTCGGTGCCCTCTTTCGCGGCAGGTTGCGCCGGTGGCAAGACCGGGTCCTGCGGTTTCGCGTCGGTGCGGACCGTGCGGGCGAGCTTGAGCAACGCGGTCGCGGTCGCGGAATCGGCGGCGGCGAGGGCGGCCTCGCTGGCGAGTCTGGCGGCGTCCCAGCTCATGCCGATTTCGGTCAATCCGGCGACGGCCGCTTCGACCGGGCCGACGGACACTTCGCCGCGCAGCATCAGCACCCAGGTGCGGCCTGCATCGGCAAGCACCGCCGCGTGCCGGTCGCCCGCCTCGGCCGCGGCCTTCAGCGGCTTGGCATGCGGTAGTAGCTCGGTCGGGCTCTGGCGCGCGATCGCGGCCTGCACGCCATACCAGTGGAAGGCGTTCGACCACGCCGGTGGTTGACCCATCCGGTCGAGCAACGCGAGCGCGGCATCGACGAGCGGTGCGATCCGGCGCTCGTCCCGCAGCCGGATGGCCGCCAGCCACAGCTCGCCGATCGGCAGCAGCGCGAGCAGGTCGGCCTCGACGTCGTCGAACAGGAGGTAGGCGGCCTGCCAGGCTCGAGCCAGCGCGGCATGGTCGCCGGAGCGCCTGGCCAGGCCGACCGTGACACCGTGCGCGAGCAGACGATCCCGGACATCGAGCGAATCATGGTCCAGCGCGGCCACGGTCGCGGCGGCGGCGCGTTCATCGCCGCCGAGCATGGCCGTCCAGGCCGCGAGCGCTTGGAGTTGATGGCAGCGCAGGCCGCTCGCGGTGGCGCGGCGCAGCGCGTCGCCCGCGCGGCGGGGTTCGCCGGTGCTCAGGCACAGCAGGGTGGCGATGGAGACCGCGGTGCACGGGAGGAAACGATCCACGCCCGAGTCGGCGTGCGCGGCCTGTACCAGCGAGGAGACCGCGCCCGCTGCCGCGGGCCCGGCGAGCGAGTCGCCGAGCGCGGTGGCGATCAGGCGGGCATGGGCATTGGCTCCGGTCGGCGGCCACTGGGTCGCCGACGCGGACAGCTCCGCGGCACCGGCCACGTCACCGGCGAGCGAGAGCACCGTGGCGCCGATGGCCCAGTCCGCGCCGACGCGGTGCGCGCCGAGCCACGAATACAGTTGTGCCGCACGGCCGACCAGGCCACGGCGGGTCAGCACGGCGGCGCAGATGCGCACCGCGTCGGCCAGTTCCGCGCCGGAGACCCCGGAGCGGGCCAGCACCGGCTCGGCAAGGCGCATCGCCGTTTCACCGTCGCCGTTGCGGCCGGCCGCCTCGGCCCAGCGCAGCGCGATGAGGTCGGGATCGGCGCCGGTCGCCGCGGCAGCCGCGTAATAGCGCACCGCCTCGCGGCCCGCCTTTTCCGCTGCGGCCGAGAGGAATTCGGCAAGGCGTTGATCGTGCACGCCGGATTCGGCGAGCAGCAGTGCGGTGTGATCGCGGAGCAGGCCCGCGTCCAAACGTGCGCCGAGCAGCTTGCGCTGGACCGCGACGAACCGGCGGTCGCCGAGCAGGGTGCGCAGCGGCCCGACCGCCGGGGCGAGCAGCAGATCGGCGTCGGTGACCAGCGCGCTCGCCCGTGCTCGATCGATAAGGCGCTGTGCGGCAACGGGTTCGACGCCGAGCACCTCGGTGAGCTCGCTGGCGTCGAGGCCGGTGCCGGTAGTGGCGATGACGAGGGTCTCGAGCAGGTCCGGCTCGAGATTGTCCAACAGCGCACGGGCCCAGACGGTCACGGCCGCGTCGACCGCGAGGATGCCCGCGTCCAGCCGGGCCGAGCAGGCGGCGGTCAACGCGGCGACCACGCCGCCGCGAATGCCGTCGGTCTGCCGGTGGATGTGTTGGGCCACCTGGCGCGGCACCATCATGCCGATCTCCCTGGCGAAGGGGGCGATGTCGGCGAGGCCGAGCGCGCGGAGATCGACGATGCGGCCGCGCCTGGCGACGGTGTCGGCCAGCGTGCGCAGCAGCTGATCGTGCGGGCGCGGCTGGGTCGCGACCACCACCGTGCCTCGGCCGGATTCGATGGTGGCACACAGAGCTTCGAGATCCGACTGGCTCAACGTGTGGGCGTTGTCGATGATCAGCGCCGGGTGTGGATCGATCGTGGACACGGCGGGCGTGCCGAAGCCGTTGGCGGAGTTCGCGATCGGGTCGGCGCCGACGCGTGCGGGCGTGAGTTCGGCCGTCGGCGCGTCCTGCAGCGGGACTCCGCGGGCGCGTAGGCGGGTGCGAATCTCGGTGAGCAGGGTGGTCTTACCGGTTTGCGAGCGGCCACGGATGAGGTAGACAACCGGCTCCTGGTCGGCGGTGTCGAGTTCCCTGAGGATCTCGCGTGCGGACGGCAGGGTGTCGAACGCGATGTCAGCCACCGTGTCCTCCGACGATCTGGCCCGGTGCCCGCAGCACGGTGCCGACGACGCCGCCGACGGTGTCGACCGGGTCGCTGAGGGCGCCGGTCGGCAGGCTCGGTGCGGTCGGCGGGGCGGGCAGGGGAGCGGGCACCGGTACCGGCACGGGTACCGGAACCGTCACCGGGGCCGGGGCCGGAACGGGAACGGGTGCTGCCGGCGGAACCGGTTGCGGTGCACCTGGTTCCGCGGGCGGGGCGACAGGCTGCCCGGATGCCGGGTCGGTGTGCACCACGGCCACCGTGCTCGCGGCGGGCGAACCGGGTTGTGCCGGATCGGATTTCGGGCGTACAGCCGCTTTCGGATCGGTCGCGGCCACCGGGGCATTGGGGTCGGCGGGCTGCCCTGCGCCGGTGGTCGCGGCGATCTCGGCCGCGCGCGCCGGGCTGGAGTGCTCGGTCGAGGCGGGGCTCGACTGCGCGCCGGTGCCGATCGCGACGGTGCCGGTGGCCAGCGCGCCGAGCACGATCGCGGCGCCTGCGACGATGGCGGCACGCTGCTTGCCGGTCAGCCGAGGGCGGCGGGACTTGTCGACCGTCGGCAGCGGTGAAAGTGACGCCGAGGGAAGCGCTTTGGTCGTTGCCGTGTCCGCAGCAGGCAGCGGGATCGCCACCTGGTCCACCGCCAGGGAGGCCAGATCCGCGGCAAGCATGGCGGCACCGCGTGCGCTGGTCTGCGCAGGCCGGGGCGCCGCAACCACCGGGAGGCCGAACTCGGCCGAAATCAGCTCGGCGACCAGCGGAATCGAGCCGCCGCCACCGGTGAGCAGGACGCTGCCGATATCACCGATGTCGAGCCCGGCGCGGTGCACCGCATCGCGGATCAGGTCGATCGAGGTGAGCAGCGGTGCACGGAGCAGGTCCTCGAGTTCACCGCGCACCAGGCGGATGTTGCTGCTCGGCGTGCCCACCGGATTCAAGCGAACCCGGACGACCGTCGCCGTATTAATCGAGAGCTCTTCTTTCGCGGTTCTGCAACGTTCGCGCAATACCGACAATTCTTCTTCGACAACCGGGTCGAACGGGTCGAAATCATTTGGTACCGCAGCGTTTGCCAGAACGTAGCGCATCGTCAGCAGATCGAATTCCGCGCCGGCGACGTCCGTGGTGTGCGCGGGTGTGCCGAGCAGGCTCGCGTGATCGCCGGTGCGCACCACCGACACCGTCAGGCCGGCGGCGCCGAGGTCGTAGACGACCACCGCGCCGTCGCCGAGCGGGCCGCTGCTGGCCTCCAGCCAGCGGATCGCGGCAATCGGCTCCGGCACCAGGGTCACCTCGCGCAGGCCGATGCGATCGAGGGCGGTGCGCTGGACATCGACGGTGTGCCTGGACCACCACGCCGGGTGGCAGGCCACGGTTGAGCCGTATTCTGTTGTCGCCGTGCTTGTCTCGTCGATCAGGCAGGAGATGGCGGTGGCGACGAGGTCGGCGGCGGAATGCGTGCTTCCGTCCTCGGCGAGGATATCCACCGGATCGCCGACCCTGGCGAGGAAGCCCTCGAGCACCACATCGCCGGATTTCCTGGCGGCGGCGCCGAGGGCAGGCGGCGTGGCCGCGGCCAAGCGCAGCACGCTGGGCTGGGTGAATACGCCGTCGCTGTCATCCCCCGCTGCCGCCACGGCGACTGAATTCGACGACCCGACAGTGATGCCGAGCGTCAGACGCTGTGTCATTCGTGAACCCCGTTCGAAAACTCTGTGGTCCGGTATCGCTGCTGTGTAGTCCGATGCGCGAAAGGCAGTGCGGGCACGCCGACGCAACACTTGTTTCGGTTGCTGGCCGTCAGCCGTTACCGGTTCCGGGGAAGCTTTGGGGAAATTCCCCTAATGCTGTGGCTGCCCCTAAGGGCGGGACGGGGTGACGTGTAGGGATCGGCCCCGTTACGCGTAACGACTGGCGGCCCTAGCGTGAAATGTATTCCGACTACAGCGGATCGCGATGGTCCGCCTGCCTTCAGGAGATGTTTCTGATGACACCCAACGCGATTCTCGAGTTCATCCTCAATCTACTTCGCGATCACGAGGCCGCAGTAGCCTACTGCGCCAACCCGAACCAGGCGCTTGTCGATGCGGGGCTCACCGCCGTCAGCGCCGAGGACATTGCCGCCGTCGCCCCGATGGTCGCCGAATCGGCGCTGGTCGCCGGCGGTTCCCAGCTGTCGGCGATCGTCGCCGCAGGCGCACAGGCCGGTGCCTCCGCCGGGCTCGGTGCGCTCGGCGCCGTCGGCGCGGCCGCCGCCGCGAATGCCGGACTCAACCTCGCCGCAGGCCTCGGCATCGACCTCGGTGGCCAGGTCGGCACCGGCATCGACCTCGACGCGGGCCTGAACAGCACGATCGGCACCGGACTGAACGCGGCGATCAACTCCGGCCTGCAGGCGGGCGCGGATCTGGATGCCGGTCTCAACACCGGCGCGCAGATCGGCGCAGACCTGGGTGCCACCGTGAATACGGCGATCAACACCGGTTTGCACGCTGGCGCCGACCTCGGGGCCGGTCTGAACACGGCGATCAACTCCGGCCTGCAGGCGGGTGCCGACCTCAGCGCCGGTCTGAATACAGCGATCAACACCGGCTTGCAGACCGGGCTCGGCGCGGCCGCCGACATCGGCGCGAACCTGTCCACCGCGGTGGGCGGCGCGGTGGACGCGGGAGTCCACACCGGCGCCGATCTCACCAGCAACCTGCAGGGCGCCGTCAACGCCGGCCTGCAGGCCGGGACAGGACTCGAGACGAGCCTGTCCACCGGCCTCGGCGGTGCGCTCGGCGCAGCAGGACAGGTCACCACCGGTCTCGACGCCGCACTCGGCGGCGGCGCCCAGCTGGGCACCGACCTCGCCACCGGCCTCAACGGCGCGGTGAACACCGGCGCCGACCTCACCACCGGCTTGTCCACGAGCCTTCAGGGCGCCGCAAACGCGGCCACCGGTCTCGACGCGGCAGCCAGCGCGGGCGCGAATCTCGGCGCCGGCGTAAACACTGGGCTGCAAGGTGCTGTGGATGCCGGGGCTCAGGCGGCCGGCAATCTTGGCGGCGATTTGTCCGCTTCCGTTGGTGGCGTTGTGGATTCGGCGGCGCACGCGGGCGCGGGCCTGGAGACCGGTCTGTCGGCCGGGCTCGGTGCTGCGGCCGGTGCAGGCGCGGATCTCGGTGGTGATTTGTCCGCTGCCGTGGGTGGTGCGGTCAACACCGGTGCGCAGGTTGGTGCGGGTCTGGAGACCGATCTCACTGCCGGGCTGGGTGCTGCGGCCGGTGCGGGCGCGGGTCTCGGTGCCGGTGTGAGTGCCGGGCTGCAGGGTGCTGTGGATGCCGGGGCTCAGGCGGCCGGCAATCTTGGTGGTGATTTGTCCGCTTCCCTTGGTGGGGCTGTGGATTCGGCGGCGCAGGCGTCCGCGGGCTTGGAGACCGGATTGGCGGCAGGGCTTGGCGCTGCGGCCGGTGCGGGCGCTGAGATCGGTGGCGATTTGTCTGCTTCTGTTGGTGGCGTGGTGGATTCGGCGGCGCAGGCGTCGGCGGGTCTGGAGACGGGTCTGTCGGCCGGCCTGGGTGCGGCGGCTGGTGCTGGCGCGGGGCTGGAGACCGGATTGACGGCCGGGCTGGGTGCCGCGGCTGGTGCGGGTGCGGATCTCAGCGGTGATCTGGCCACTGCTGTGGGTGGTGCGGTTAACACCGGTGCGCAGGTTGGTGCAGGTCTGGAGACGGGCCTGTCCGGTGGTGTGGACGCAGCGCTTGGTGCCGGTATCGGTGTTGGTGGTGATTTGTCCACATCTGTTGGTGGTGCGGCGAGTTCGGCGGCGCAGGCGACTGCTGGCCTGGAGACCGGTCTCACTGCTGGGCTCGGTGCTGCTGTTGGTGCGGGTGCTGATCTCGGCGGTGGTTTGGCTACCGGTGTGGGTGGTGCACTGAACACTGGTGCGCAGGTTGGTGCTGGTCTGGAGACGGGGTTGTCGGGTGGCGCGGACGCGGCGCTCGGGACCGGTGCACAGGTGGGTGCCGACCTGGGGGCCAGTGTGGATAGTTCGCTCAGCGCCGGAGCGCAGCTCGGTTCCGGCTTGGAGACCGGGTTGTCCACGGCCGTCGGTGGCGGGCTGAGCGCGGGCGTTGGTGCTGCCGCGGATGCCGGTGCCGGACTGAGTGGTGGACTGTCGACCGGGCTCCAAGGCGCGGCCGATCTCGGTGCACAGGTGGGGACCGGGTTGGAGACCGGTCTCGGCGGTGCGGTCGATGCCGGGGCGCACGCGACAACCGGGCTCGAGACCGGACTGTCGACCGGGATCGGTGCCGCTAGCGGGATCGGTGGCGGCTTGTCCACAGGCATCGGTGGTGCCGTGGATACCGCTGCGGGACTTGGCGGTTCGTTCGGTGGTACCGGACACGGAAGTGTCGACACCGGTCTCTCGGGTTCGCTCGGCGGTGCGACGCACGGTGCGGTAGATGCTGCGGCGAACCTCGGCGGCACCACCAGCGGTGCGGTGGACACGTCGGCCAGCCTCGGCGGTGCAACGCATGGTGCGGTGGATACGTCGGCCAGCCTCGGCGGCGCAACCCACGGCGCGGTGGACGCTGCTGCCGGCCTCGGCGGCGCGACCCACGGTGCCGTGGACGCAACGGCCGGACTCGGTGGCGCCGCGCACGGAGCGGTGGACACCGGGGCCGGGATCGGTGGTGATATTGGATCCACTGCCAGCACCTGGTCGTCACTGGATGTTTCCAGTGCGTTCGGATCGGGCCTGGACAGTACTGCCGGACTGCACGGCGACACCGGGCTGTTCGCCGATACGCACGCGGACGCGGGCCTGGCGGGCACGGCAGGCACGGACCTCACCGGCGACGCGATGCTGCACTGACAGCGACGCCGCACCGAACACCGTCCCTGCTTCACGGAAAGAGGTTCCCGCCGCGATGGAGAGCCCCGCATCGACCGCCACGCCCAAGGGTGTTCCCCTGCTCTCGGTGCTAGGCGAAACCATCGCGGCGGCGCAAGCCGCGGGTCGCAACGATCTGGTCAGCCGCCTGGAAGCGGCGGCCGACCGGGTTCGCGACCCGCGGCGGCGCATTCTCATCGCCGGGCAGCTCGATCAGGGCAAGAGCCGTTTCGTCAACGCGCTGCTGAACCTCGACATCTGCCCGGTGGGTGACGACGTGACCACCACGATCACCACCCTGCTTGCCTACGGCGAAGAACCGAAGGCCGAGCTGGTGCTCGCGGGCCCGGGCGATGCCGTCGGCGAGGGCACCCGAGTTCCGGTGCCGATCAACGAGATCGGCACGATCACCGCACGATCCCCGCTGGCGCAGGGCAGACGGATCGTGCGGCTGGAAATCGAGGTGCCCAACCCTTTGCTCGCCGACGGCATCGTCCTTGTCGACACCCCGGGTGTCGGCGGTCACGGAAGCTCTTATGCGGCAACCGTGTTGGGCATGGTCCCGACCGCGGATGCGGTGCTGGTCGTCTCCGACGCATCCACCGAACTCACCGAGCCGGAGCTGGCTTTCCTGCGCCAGATCCGCGAATTGTGCCCCACCGTCGCACTCTTGGTGACCAAGACCGATCTGTATCCGCACTGGCGGCAGGTATACGAAGCGGATCGCCGCCACCTGGCCGCGGCAGGTTTGGACCTGCCGATGATCGCGGTGTCCGCGCTGCTGCGCAGCCACGCGCTGCGGTTGCAGGATCAGCAACTCGGCGCGGAGTCCGGGTTCGGCGTGCTCTATCAATTCCTGCGTGATCAGGTGGTGGCGCGCGATCAGGTCGCCACCCGCGCCGCGGTGGCCCGCGATATCCGTTCCGTCGCCGAACATTTGGCTTTGGCACTGGGCAGCGAGTTGGTCGCGGTGCGCGATCCGGCGCGCGGCGCCGCCGCGGTCGGGGAACTCCAGGCCGCCCGCGCGTCGGCCGAGGAATTGCACCGCCGCACCGCCGCCTGGCAGCAGACCCTGGCCGACGGAATCACCGACCTGGCAGGCGATGTCGACCACGATCTGCGAGATCGGTTGCGCGGCATTGCCAGAACCACCGAGGAATGGATCGACGAACATGATCCCGGCCGACATTGGGACCGGATCGCCGACTATCTCACCGGCACCATCGACACCGCGATCGGCGACAACCTGCTGTGGACGCATGCACGCGCCCTCCAGCTCGCCGAGCGGGTGGCCGAGCATTTCACCGAGGTCGGCGCGGTCGAGCTGCCGGATGTCCGGTCGGACGCCGACGGCAGTCCGGCCGCCGCGGCCACCCTTGCCGAGCTGGAACCCGACATCGGCTTCGGCAGCAAGGTCCTGGTCGGCATGCGCGGGTCGTACGGCGGCGTGCTGATGGTCGGGCTTGCCAGCACTTTCGCCGGACTCGCACTGCTCAACCCCATCTCGCTCGGCGCCGGACTTGTGGTGGGCAGCAAGGCTTTCCGTGACGACAAGCAGGCCAGGCTGGCCCGGCGCCGGAACGAGGCGAAGGTCGCGGTCCGCCGGTTCGTCGACGATGTCGCGTTCCAGACGGGCAAGGAGTCCAAGGACCGGCTGCACCGGATTCATCGCGCGCTGCGCGACCACTACGCGGGCGTTGCCGAGCGCAGCCTGCGGTCCATCGACGAGTCGTTGCGGGCGGCGCAGGAGGCGGCGACGATGGCGAACGCGCGCCGCGCCGAACGTGGGACGGTGTTGGAGCGGCAGGTGCGGGTGGTCGCGGAACTGGCCAGATACGCCGAGGCGATGCAGGCGGCACTGCCCGGCGGCACCGTCGGTACGGTGGTTTCGTGAATCGTGAGGTCGGCGCGGCGCCAGGGATTGTTGCCGAGGCACACCGGCTGGTCGGCGCAGCGCGGGCGGCGTTGGCGACCGAGGCCAGGCCGCGGGCGTTGCTCGCCGACTGCGCGAGCCGGTTGGATCAACCGCTGCGCGTCGCGTTGGCCGGATCGCTGAAGGCAGGCAAGTCGACGCTGCTGAATTCCCTTGTCGGACAGGACATCGCACCGACCGACGCGACCGAGTGCACCAGGGTGGTCACCTGGTACCGCTACGGGTCGACGCCGAGCGTGACGGCGCACGCGCCGGACGGCGCACGCGCGAATGTGGCGGTGCGCCGCGGTGGTGGCACGCACGGGCTCACCTTCGATCTGGACCGGCTGCGGTGGAATGCGCCCGCCGCGCGCGAGGTCGACCATCTCGAAGTCGAATGGCCTGCTGCGGCACTCGCGCACACGACGATCATCGATACACCGGGCACCTCCTCGCTGTCGCGTGAGGTATCGCAGCGCACCGCCCGATTGCTCACTCCCGGTGTGGATGTCGAGCAGGCCGAGGAGAACATCGCGATTCCCGGCGCGGATGCCGTGGTGTATCTGCTGCGCAGGCTCGACGCGGCCGATGTCCGTTTCCTCGAACGGGTCGGCGCGGCGCCGGGCGCTTCGGATCTGTCCGGACCGCTCGGGGTGGTCGGCGTGGTGTCCAGGGCCGATGAGATCGGCGCCGGTCGCATCGACGCCTTGCATTCGGCGCGCGACGTCGCGACCCGCTTCGCCGGCGAGCTGGAGCGAACAGGGTTGTGCCAGGCGGTGATTCCGGTGGCCGGGTTGCTCGCCTATGCGGCGGCGACGCTGCGTCAGCAGGAGTACGCGGCGTTCGAGGCGCTGGCCGGTGTCCCGGTCGACGAGTTGAGCGCGGCGCTGCTTTCCGCGGATCGCTTCGCGCGACCCGATATCGCGCTGCCGGTGGCGCCGGAGACCAGGTCCCAGCTCGCCGAGCGATTCGGCTTGTTCGGTATCCGGATGGCGGTCACGTTGATTCGGCTCGGCGTGCGCGATTCCGCCACGCTTGCCGCGGAATTGACCAACCGTAGCGGGGTGGACGAGCTCCGCTCGGTGCTCGACGTCCAATTCGGCCAGCGCGCCGACCAACTCAAGGCGCACTCTGCCCTCACCGCGCTCGCGCGGGTGCTGACCGCGTACCGCGGCAGCGAGGCGGACGCACTGCTGCCGAGGGTGCGCACCCTGCTCGCCGACGTGCACGGGTTCGTCGAACTCCGCCTACTCGGCAGGCTGCGCACCGATGAATTGGCGCTGCCGCCAGCGGATCTCGCGGAGCTGCACCGGATCATCGGCGGGTCGGGCATTGCGCCGCACCTGCGTCTCGGGCTCCCCGTCGATGCCGCGCCCTCGGTCCAGCGGGCCGAAGCCCTTGCCGCGGTGCGCAAGTGGCGGGCGCGGGCGCGCCATCCGCTCGCCGATCAGTTCACCGCGACGGCCTGCCGCACCGCGGCCCGTAGCGCGGAAGGCACGCTCGAATTGTTGCCAGGGTAGATCGATTACCCGGTGATCGTGCGTAGCGCAGCCGCCAACTCGGCGCCGGTCGGCGCGTGGTCGGGGTCGATCAGGTACTGGGCGGCCACGCCGGTCAGCAACGCCTGGTAGAGGGCGCCGACCGCGCGGCCTTGCGCGGTATCCGCTTCGTCGAGGTGCTCGAAGAGGCGGGCCAGGCCGCTGCGGGCCTCGGTGAGCTTGTCCGCCAGCTGGTCTCGTGTCTTGGGATCGTGGCCTGCTTGCGCAAGGGTGTCGAAGGTGGCGGCCCACAGGCCGCGATGGGCGCCGATCGAATCGATGACTGCCTGCCAGTTCGTGGCGAAGCGGTCCAGTGGAGTCGCGCCGGGTTGCGCCGCATCGTCCAGTGCGCGTTCGAGTTCCGCCCCCCATTCCCGATTCGCCTCGGCGAGCGCCTCGTTCAACAACGCCTCTTTGGACCCGAAGTGATACCCGATGGCCGCCATACTGACCCCACCCGCCGCCGCCGCGATATCACGCACCGTAGTCCGCGCATAACCCTTCTCGAACAAACAACGCCGCGCACCCGCCAGCAGGTCCTCCCGATTTCCCATGCACAGGATCCTAGCGCGCTCGCCTAAGGCATCCGTCTTACGCATCCGCCCAACACATACGTGCTGTCACCCAGCCTGACCACGCCGTCGGCGACCTATGTGCGTTAGGGGGTTGTGGTGGGGCTGGTGGGGTCTATGAGGATTTTGGCGTGGTGGGTGGGGGTGGCGAGGGTGGTGAAGGCGTTGTCGATGCCGTCCAGGCCTACGGTGGCGGTGATCAAGGGGGCGGGGTCGACCTTGCCGTTGGCGAGCATGTGGAGGGTGTCGCGGAATTCGCCCGGGTCGTAACCGAGGACGAAGCGGAGGTCGATTTCCTTGTTGATGGCGGTGGCGGGGTGGATGCGGTCGGGTTCCATGCAGACGCCGACGACGATCACTTGGGAGCGTGGGGGTGCCGCGGTCAGGATCTGGTCGAGAATGCCTGGCACGCCGACACATTCGAAGATGGCCGGGCCTGCGGGGCCCGCGTTCAGCGTGTGCGCGAGACGGAAGACGTACCACCAGGGCAGGTTCGGGACGCGGCGGAGCCGGTCCATGGCCTCGAAGCCGAGGTCGAGAATGTCGGTGACGGTGGTGATCCGGCCGGGTTTCGGGTTTGCGGTCCACGGCGAATCGGTGGCGGGGTCGACGACGACGTCGGCGCCGCACGCGGTGGCGAGTTCGCGACGGCGTGGGGAGAAGTCACTGGCGATGACGGTGCGCACGCCGGCGGCCTTCAGCATGCTGATCACGGCCAAACCGATGGGGCCGCAACCGATCACGAAGGCGGTCTGCCCCTTGCCGACCCGCCCGCGGCGGATCGCGTGCCAGGCCACCGCCATGGGTTCGGTGAGCGCGGCGTGCTCGGCGGACAGCCCGTTGGGCACCGGCATGGTCATCGATTCCTGAACAACGACCTGCTCGGCGTATGCCCCGGGGGCCGCGGTGGACAAGCCGGTCATCTCAGACTTCTTGCCGTTCCGCAGGATCGGCAGCGCTACCACCGACGTGCCCGGCTTCCAGCGCCGACGGCAGCCAGGTCCGTAATCGACTACCTCGCCGCTGAATTCGTGTCCGAGCACCACGCTCTGGTCCGACCGCATGAATCCGTCGTAGCCTGCGGCGGTGGCGAGGTCGGCGAGCTGGTCCGCGTGCAGGCGGGCATGCAGGTCGGAACCGCAGATGCCGCACCGGGTTACGTTGATCAGCACCTGCCCGCGGCCTGGCACCGGCGTCGGTAGGTCGGCGACCTCGAATTTCGTGTTGGTGACGACGGCTGCCCGCATGGCGAACTCCTCGATTCGGCGGCACGCGGCGGGCGCATGCACCTGCCCGCCACTCGTGGCCAACCCTACTGCGCGTGCCGAGCGGAAACTCGAAACTCGGTGCTGCGAAGTCAGGCGTTCGCGGCGACCAACGCCGCGTCCTCGGCCGCGCGCCGATCGTAGGCAAAACGCGCGGAAGCGATTTCGTTCTGATGATTCTCGGTCCAGGTGACCAGTGCCTTGATGGTGGTGTGCAGGCTGGCGCCGAGTGGGGTCAGCGCGTAGTCCACTCGCGGCGGCACCGTCGGATACACGGTCCGCTGGACCAGTCCGTCGCGTTCGAGCTGGCGCAGCGTGCGGGTGAGCATCCGCTGGCTCACGCCGTCGATCTCGCGCTTCAACTCGGTGAACCGCATGCTGCATTGGTCGAGCAGCGCGATTACCAGCAGCGACCATTTGTCGGCGATGCGGTCGAGGATCTGGCGCACCTCGCAGTCCGCGCGGGTGTCCCACTGGCGAACGTCGTAGTCGGGGTCGGTATCCCCGCAGTACCCGGGTGACTCCACAGTGCCGTCTTCCATGGTCGTCGATTCTGCCGGAGACTTTCCCTCGGTATCAAGTAGTAACCGACCCCACTATGGGGAACCTATTCTGTTTGGGGAGTCGTAATGGTGAAATCCAGAGCCGCCGCCGAGGTCTTCACGGAGATGTCCGGCCGCGCCTGGGCGGTGCTCGCGGTGTTGTGCGGCGCGATATTCCTGGAGGGCATCGACGTCGCGATGCTCAACGTGGCGCTGCCGTCGATCCGCGCCGAGTTCGGCTTGTCCACCGGGATGCTCAGCGGCGTGGTGTCGGCCTACGTGCTCGGCTACGGCGGCTTCGTGCTGCTCGGCGGTCGCGCCGCCGACCTGCTCGGCCGCAGGCGGATGTTCCTGTTCTGGATGACAGTGTTCCTGCTGTTCTCCGGACTGGGTGGCTTCGCCACCAATGGCTGGATGCTGTTGACCGCCCGCTTCGTCACCGGCGTTGCCGCGGCATTCCTTGCGCCGGCGGGACTTTCGTTGATCACCACCAACTTCGCCGAGGGCAGGGTGCGCGACCGGGCACTGATGTTCTACGCGGGTATCGCGGCGGGCGGCTTCTCGCTCGGCATGGTGGTCGGCGGCTTGCTGACCGCGCTCGGCTGGCGCTGGGTGTTCTTCGTTCCGGTGCTGGTTTCCGCGGTGCTGCTGGCGGCCGCGATCGCGCTGGTCCGGGATTCCGGTGTGCCGGAACGTGTTCGGGGCGGCTTCGACGTGCTCGGCGCGCTCGGGGTGACCGGTGCGATGCTGCTGCTCGTCTACGGTGTCGTGCGGCTGGAACATCCGGGCAACGGGCCGGTGCTGACCGCGGCGACCTTCGCCGGTGGTCTCGCGCTGCTCGCATTGTTCGTGCTGAACGAACGGCGCGCCGCGGCACCGCTGGTCCGGCTGGGCATCCTGCGCTCGGCGGCACTGGTGCGCACCAATCTGGTTGCGGTGCTGTTCATCGGCTCGTTCATGGGCTTCCAGTTCCTTGTCACGCTGTACTTCCAGGAACTGCGCGGTTGGAGCACGGTGGAGACCGGTCTCGCGATGGCGGTGATGGGTTTGGACGCGATCCTCGCGCCGTTGGTGACGCCGTGGCTGGTGCGCAAGTTCGGCAATGTGCGGGTGATCCTCGGCGGTGCGATCTTCGCGGCGCTCGCCTACGTGCTGTTCCTGCCGTCCGGGCTCGACCGGGCCTACCTCGCGATCCTGCCGACGATGCTGCTGCTCGCCGTGGCATTCGCGCTCGCCTACGGCCCGCTGACCATCGCGGCGACCGACGGCATCGCCGAGGCCGAGCACGGCCTGGCGGGCGGGTTGCTCTACACGGCAATCCAATTCGGCGCGGCCCTCGGCATCTCGGTGGTGACGGCGGTGAACGTCGCCGCGGTCGACGCGGGCAAGCTGGGGATCGACGGTCTGCGCGTCGCCTTGATCGTGCCGGTCGTTGCCGCGGCCCTGGCGGCTGTTATCGCGGCAGCGGGCCTGCGCCGCACCGCGATTCCCGCATCCGAGCCGTTGGTGGAGCAGCTCGCGCGAGTGTGATCCGAGCGAGGCGGGGCCGGAGCGGTGGCTCCGGCCCGCCGTTCGTTCACAGGAGTACCCCCGGATTCAAGATCCCCGCAGGGTCGAGGGCGGATTTGGTCGCACGCAGTGCCAGGGCGAAGGGCTCCGGACGTTGGCGGTCGTACCAGGGCCGGTGGTCCCTGCCGACGGCGTGGTGGTGGGTGATCGTGCCGCCGTTGGCCGAGAGTGCTTCGGAGACGGCGGATTTGATCTCGTCCCACTGTGCGACGGTGCTGCCCCAGCGGCCTGCGGCGTAGATGCCGAAGTAGGGCGCTGGGCCGTCCGGATAGACGTGGGTGAAGCGGCAGGTGACGACGCCCTGCGCGCCCACCGCACGGATCGCGTCGTTGGCCGCGGTGGTCACCGCCGACTTGAGCGCATCGAATGTGTCCCAGGTGCAGGCGGTTTCGAACGTCTCGGTGATCATCGATTGCGCGGCAAGGGCATCGCGCTGGTACGGCATGCGCAGGAACGACGAGCGCCACGTGTCGGCGGTGCCGCAGGTGTGCACGCTGGTCTCGGAATCGGTGTAGCGCACGGGTTCCGGCAGCTTGCCGCCGAATTCGACGGCGATCTCGACGGCCCGCTCCAGCCAGACCCGCGTCGGATGGTCCGCGGACTCGAACCCGAGAACCAGCACGCCGCCCGAGGTCGCGGCCCCCGCGTTGAGAAACGCCTCGGCCGGGTCGAGCAGACGGCAGTTGGTCGGATACAGCCCGGACTGGGCGATCGTGCGAGTCGCGGTCACCGCACGGTCGTAGTCGTCGAAGTGCACGGAACCCGTTGCGCGCCAGCGTGGCCGGTCCTGTAGCCGCATCCAGGCCTCGGTGATCACGCCGAGTGTGCCTTCGGAACCGAGGAACATCCGGTCCGGCGATGGACCAGCACCCGAGCCGGGCAGTCTGCGCGATGCGCTGACGCCTGCCGGGGTCACCACCCGCATCGACTCGACCAGGTCATCGATGTGGGTATAGAGCGTCGCGAAGTGCCCACCGGCCCGCGTGGCCAGCCACCCACCGAGCGTGGAGAACTCGAACGACTGCGGAAAATGCCGCAGGGTCAGCCCGGATTCCCGCAGTTGGTCTTCCAATGCAGGCCCGAACACACCGGCCTGGATCCGCGCCGCCCGACTGGTGCGATCGACCTCGAGCACCTGATCGAGCGCGCCGAGATCGAGGCTCACCGCGCCTGCGAAGTCACCGTCGAGCCGGGGTTCGATCCCGCCGACCACGGAAGTGCCGCCGCCGAACGGGATCACGGCGATATTCGCGCGGCTTGCCCAGTCGAGCACGTCGACTACCTCGGCTTCGGTGCGCGGCCGAATGACGAGATCCGGCGGGTTCTGCACGTCACCGAGCAGATTGCGCACCACATCGCGGAAGGCCTGTCCGTGTGCGTGCGCCGCCCGGTCGGCGGGGTCGGCGGACGCCAACGCGGCGAGCGCATCCGGCGCCGAGATCCGCGGCTCGGGCAATGCCAGTGCGTCGATCGAGGGCGGCTCGTGCACGGTCAGATCGGCTCCGGGCAGTATCGCCGCGACCCTGGTCGTCAGTGCCGCCCGCTCCGCGCCGTCGACGGCGTCCTCGACATTGCCCCAACCCCACCACGACCGCGTCTTCGCCGACACTGCAACTCCTCTCGATCGGGCTCGCGCCCGCGCGTGCCATTGCATCATGGAAGCAGCACCGGTACCGGTGATCGGCCACACCGCAGCACGGCCCGAAACGCGGTGTGCTCGGCAGTCGCTTGCTCCTGCCGGATCCGTCCGAAGCCGGTCCATGAGCCGCGCGGAGCAGATCGCCGAGATTCTTTTCGGCGTTCGGGAATCATTCGCGCCGCACGTCCGTTGAGCTGGAAGACAAGATTGAGTGTGGACGACTCAAGTTTGAGTTGACGCCCCGAGGTATTTGGGGGCAGGATTGAGCCGACCACGCTCAGCGTTGCTGGGACCGTGCTCCGTGAGGTGCTTGGGGCGAGGTCTCGCGGCACAGGATGGCGGACCCATCCTGGGCAGCCGGGCGGCATTCGCCCAGCACCGACACATGTAGGTACGTCAAATTAGGAGGAACAACAATGGCTCGTGCGGTCGGAATCGACCTCGGGACCACGAACTCGGTCGTCGCCGTGCTCGAAGGCGGAGAGCCGGTCGTCGTCGCCAACTCGGAAGGATCGCGCACTACCCCGTCGATCGTCGCGTTCGCGAAGAACGGCGAAGTGCTGGTCGGTCAGCCGGCCAAGAACCAGGCCGTCACCAACGTCGACCGCACCATCCGCTCGGTCAAGCGCCACATCGGCACCGACTGGACCGTTGAGATCGACGGCAAGAAGTACACCCCGCAGGAAATCAGCGCGCGCACGCTGATGAAGCTGAAGCGCGACGCCGAGGCCTACCTCGGTGAGGAGATCACCGACGCGGTCATCACCGTGCCCGCGTACTTCGAGGACGCCCAGCGGCAGGCCACCAAGGAAGCCGGTCAGATCGCAGGCCTGAACGTGCTGCGCATCGTCAACGAGCCCACCGCGGCCGCGCTGGCGTACGGCCTGGACAAGGGCGACAAGGAACAGACCATCCTGGTCTTCGACCTCGGTGGCGGCACCTTCGACGTCTCGCTGCTGGAAATCGGCGAGGGCGTCGTCGAGGTCCGCGCCACCTCCGGCGACAACCACCTCGGTGGTGACGACTGGGACGAGCGCGTCGTCTCCTGGCTGGTCGACAAGTTCAAGGCCAGCGCAGGCATCGACCTGACCAAGGACAAGATGGCCATGCAGCGCCTGCGTGAGGCTGCGGAGAAGGCCAAGATCGAGCTGAGCTCCTCGCAGAGCACCTCGATCAACCTGCCCTACATCACCGTCGACGCCGACAAGAACCCGCTGTTCCTCGACGAGCAGCTGACCCGCGCCGAGTTCCAGAAGATCACCTCGGACCTGCTCGACCGCACCCGCGCGCCGTTCCAGTCCGTGATCAAGGACGCGGGCATCAACGTGGCCGACATCGACCACGTGGTGCTCGTCGGTGGCTCCACCCGCATGCCCGCCGTCTCCGACCTGGTCAAGGAACTGACCGGTGGCCGCGAGCCGAACAAGGGCGTGAACCCGGACGAGGTCGTCGCCGTCGGCGCCGCCCTGCAGGCCGGTGTGCTCAAGGGTGAGGTCAAGGACGTCCTGCTGCTCGATGTCACCCCGCTCTCCCTCGGTATCGAGACCAAGGGTGGCGTGATGACCAAGCTCATCGAGCGCAACACCACCATCCCGACCAAGCGGTCGGAGACCTTCACCACGGCCGACGACAACCAGCCGTCCGTGCAGATCCAGGTCTTCCAGGGTGAGCGCGAAATCGCCTCGCACAACAAGCTGCTCGGTTCGTTCGAGCTGACCGGCATCCCGCCGGCCCCGCGTGGCGTGCCGCAGATCGAGGTCACCTTCGACATCGACGCCAACGGCATCGTGCACGTGACCGCGAAGGACAAGGGCACCGGCAAGGAGAACACGATCAAGATCCAGGACGGCTCCGGCCTGTCCAAGGAGGAGATCGATCGGATGGTGAAGGACGCCGAGGCGCACGCCGCCGAGGACAAGGCCCGCCGTGAGGAGGCCGAGACCCGCAACCAGGCCGAGTCGCTGGTGCACCAGACCGAGAAGTTCATCAAGGAGAACGAGGACAAGGTCCCCGCGGACATCAAGTCCAAGGTCGAGGCGGCCATCGCCGAGGCGAACGAGGCGCTCAAGGGCACCGACATCGCCGCGGTCAAGGCGGCCGTCGAGAAGCTGGCGACCGAGTCGCAGGCTCTCGGCCAGGCGATCTACGAGTCGTCGGCCAACGATGCCGCCGCGTCGAGCAACGGATCCGCCGCGTCCGACGCCGATGATCAAGTTGTCGACGCGGAGGTTGTGGACGAGCCGGTCGACACGGAGAA
This sequence comes from Nocardia sp. NPDC049149, assembly GCF_043197455.1. Classification (NCBI taxonomy): domain Bacteria; kingdom Bacillati; phylum Actinomycetota; class Actinomycetes; order Mycobacteriales; family Nocardiaceae; genus Nocardia; species Nocardia sp. NPDC049149. Next base: position 484,867 of record NZ_JBICTD010000001.1, on the reverse strand, counting down.
GAAGTGAGCAACTCCGAACAAGAGCCGATCACCTTCGTGGACAATCGCAAGATCGATCCGGAGACCGGCGAGATCAGGGACCCTGCGGCGGCTGACGCCGCCGCGGGGCCCGATGCCGGGAACGGTGCCGACGCCGCGGTGGCGGCGCCTGCCGACACCGCGAGTGTCGAGTTGGCCGAGCGCACCGCGGACCTGCAGCGACTGACCGCGGAGTACGCCAACTACCGGCGTCGGGTCGAACGCGACCGCAAGACCGCGATCGACACCGCCAAGGCCGCCGTCGTCACCGAATTGCTCGGCGTGCTCGACGATCTCGATCGGGCACGGGCACACGGTGACCTGGATTCCGGTCCGCTGAAGTCGGTGGCCGACAAGCTGGCCGCCGCGCTGCAGAAGCAGGGGCTGGAGGAATTCGGTTCGGCGGGTGAGCCTTTCGACCCGACGCTGCACGAGGCCGTGCAGCACGAGGGCTCCGGGCACGATCCGGTGATCGGCATCGTCATGCGCAAGGGCTATCGGTTCGGCGATCGGGTGCTTCGGCACGCGCTCGTCGGGGTAACCGATGGCGTGGCCGACCTGGTCGGCGACGAGCGGAAGCCGGCCGAGCAGGCGGGTGCGGCCCAGCCAGAGGCATCGGATGCTGATGCCGGCGCGAACAAACACTAATACTGCGAGAGGAGGAGATATCCGGTGAGTCAGCGGGAGTGGATCGAAAAGGACTTCTACAAGGAGCTGGGTGTCTCCTCCAGCGCCTCGCAAGACGAGATCAAGAAGGCGTACCGCAAGCTCGCTCGCGACTTGCATCCGGACGCCAACCCCGGCGACGCCAAGGCCGAGGAGCGGTTCAAGACCGTCAGCGAAGCGCACGCGGTGCTGTCGGATCCGGCCAAGCGCAAGGAATATGACGACACCCGAAAGCTGTTCGCGGGTGGCGGATATCCGCGTGGCGGCGGCTTCACCCCCGGTGCGGGCGGCGGCTTTTCGCAGGACTTCAACATCGGTGACATCTTCGGCGGCGCCAATGCCGGCGACGGTGGCCTCGGTGACCTGCTCGGTGGACTGTTCAACCGGGGAGGCACGCGCACCGCGAGCCGCCCGCGGCGCGGGGCCGACGTGGAGACCGAGACGACCCTCGGTTTCCGGGAGGCCGCGCAGGGCGTCACCGTTCCGCTGCGGATGACCAGTCCGTCGCCGTGCACCACCTGCCACGGCAGCGGCGCGAAACCGGGCACCAGCCCTCGGGTCTGCCCGAACTGCAACGGCACCGGCATCATCAGCCGCAACCAGGGCGCGTTCGGCTTCAGCGAGCCGTGCGATGACTGCCGGGGCACCGGCTCGATCATCGACGACCCGTGTGTCGACTGCCACGGCAGCGGCATCCAGAACCGCACGCGCACCATCACCGTGCGGATTCCGCCGGGCGTCAGTGACGGACAGCGGATTCGGCTGGCCGGTCAGGGTGAAGCGGGCCTGCGTGGCGCGCCGTCGGGCGACCTGTTCGTCAGCGTGCACGTCAGCCAGGACAAGGTCTTCGGCCGTAACGGCGATGACCTGACCCTGGTGCTGCCGGTCAGTTACAGCGAATTAGTGCTCGGGACAACGGTTTCCGTGCCTACCCTGGAGGGGCGCGTCGGCGTCAAGGTGCCGCCTGGCACTGCGGACGGCCGCATCCTGCGGGTGCGCGGTCGCGGCGTGCCCAAGCGCGGCGGCGGCGCCGGTGACCTGCTGGTCACCGTCAAGGTCGCGGTGCCACAGAAGTTGGATGACAATGCCGCCGACGCGCTGCGACGCTATGCGGAGGCGGAGAAGGCCAGCGGATTCGATCCACGGGCAGGATGGGCAGGTGCTTGATGTCCAATGATCCGAAGCAGTCGCGTGCCGAGTTCTTCATGATCTCGGTGGCGGCCCAACTCGCGGGCATGCACGCGCAGACGCTGCGCACCTATGACCGACTGGGACTGGTTACGCCACAACGCACTTCGGGCGGCGGGCGACGCTACTCGACCAGGGACGTTGAGCTGCTGCGCGAGGTGCAGCGGCTGTCTCAGGACGAGGGCGTCAACCTGGCGGGCATCAAGCGCATCATCGAACTCACCAATCAGGTCGAGGAACTGCAGCAGCGGGTTGCCGAGCTGTCGGCCGAGCTGGACCGGATGCGGGCGGGCTATCGGCCCGATCTTTCCCCGCCGCAGCGCAGCACCGCGCTGGTGGTCTGGCAACCGCGCAATCGCCGGAATATGTGAGCCATCGGCACTCGCGCAACATCATTGAATACTGCTGGCTATTCCTCGGGCCCCTGGCCTCGGCATTGTTGATCATGATCCGAGATCGGGGGCCCGAAGTCGTCTCCAGCAGACCGTTCGGCACGGTTGCTGACGGTATGCCGATACTTAGTGTGTGACAACACTTACCGCGGCCGCTTTTCTGGACTGCTGACTTGTCATATTTTGTTGCGCGCCCCTGCTGCGTGATCGCTGTCGATTGTCCGGCGGAGTCCGCTTGCGATCATGGAATGTTGCCCCGTGGTCGCTCCAGAGCCCTTGGTGGCGTGAGAGTTTCAGAACGAGTCTTGCAAAATCAGTGTTCTTGCGACTGATTTCACCGATTTTTACCGTCTTACAGTCTGTTTCGTCGGCGTTTCGCGCTGAGGGCCCTCGTTTTGAGGGAATTACAGGCTTGTTGTTTAAACGGAGGATTCCACTCCTGGCTAACCTCGCCTACACTTCTCGGCAACGGCTGCTGACGAGTGTCCCGCAGCACCTCACTCGCCGGCACGGTTTGTGTTCGAGTGCGAAATGGGGTTGTGACACAAATGGATTCGCGGACTGTCGCTTTGATCAGAACTACGTTCAAGGCGGTTGCTGCGGAGGAAGGGGGGCCGGAGAAATTAGCGAGATCGTTCTACTCGATCCTATTCACCGACTACCCCCAAGTCCGCGATTTCTTTCCAGCAGCCATGGACGCACAGCGAGATCGCCTGGTCAAAGCCATCTCCTACGCATTGGACCGGCTCGAGGAGCCGAACAAGCTCCTACCGTTCCTTGCGCAACTCGGGCGTGACCATCGCAAATACGGTGTGCAGCCTGCGCATTACACGGCGGTCGCGGTCTCGCTGAAGGCCGCGATGCGCAACTACGCGGGCACCGAGATGTGGACCGACGAGGTCGACAAAGCCTGGGACGACGGCCTGAAGATCATCGGGGAGACCATGATCGGGGCCGCGGAGAAGGAAACGACGCCGGCGGCCTGGACCGGGACCGTGGTGGAACGCCGTGCGGTGCTACGCAATCTGACCGTGGTGCGGTTGCAACTCGATCAGCCGATGCAGTACGCCGCAGGCCAGTACATCAGCGTGCAGATCCCGTCCCGGCCGCGGATGTGGCGCTACCTGTCGCCCGCTGTGCCCGCAAATGCCAACGGGGAGATCGAGTTTCACATCCGCAGCGTGCTCGGCGGCTGGGTCAGCTCCGCCATCGTCGGCCACACCGTCGTCGGCGATCAGTGGCTGCTCGGTGCGCCGCTCGGCGGCCTCGGCATCCCGCGCAACGCCAAGCGCAAGATGTTGATGGTCGGCTGCGGCACCGGCATCGCGCCGCTGCGCGCCCAGCTGATGGCGATGGCACAGCGGCGGACCAACCCGAAGGTGCACCTGTTCGTCGGCGGGCACCACCCGTGCGATCTCTACGACCTGGAAACGCTGTCCACGCTGGCCGTGGCGCACCGCTGGCTGACCGTGACACCGGTGACCGAGCACGACGAAAACCCTTGGTGGTATACCGATTCCGGCGAACCCGAACGCGTCTGGCCCGGCCTGGAGCCGCGGCTGACCGGGCAGATCGGCAAGGTGGTCGCCAGCTTCGGCGCCTGGGCCGACCGGGACGTCCAGATCGTCGGCTCGCCATCGATGGTGCAGACCACCAAGTTCCGACTGATGGCCGCGGGGACGCTCACCAAGAACATCCGCCACGACCCGCTGTTCTGACCGACTGTCCGGGATGTCGACCCCTCCCGTTATCCCGGACACCCGGAATCCGGCCGCGCCCTGCAGCGCGGCCGGATTTCCGGTCAACGGATCAGGTTTCGCGTGCGGACCCCGCCTCGCTACGGCTCAGCTCGGCCGAGCTCGCCACCCCTTAGCCTCGCTGCCGCTCAGGTCCGCCGTGACTGAGCTAGGCCAGCTCACATACCTTCGAATTGGATGCGCTCCGGCGGAGTTCCGTTGTCGAGCAACCGATCGACGGTCGCGCGGACCATGGCGGGGGAGCCGCACACCAGCACCTGATGGCTGTCGAACGCGCCGTGCGACGCCATCACGTCGGCGAGCGTGCCGAACAGCACCTCGTCCGGCGGGAAGGTGATGTCGACGCGGCTGCGCTCGTACCACTCATCGATCCAGCCGGGATCGTCCGGGCTCTCGACCACCGGAATCACCGTCAGCCACGGCAGTTCCCCGGCCAGCAGGTAAAGCATGTCCTCGGCGTACAGATCGCGCGGGGTCTTGCCGCCGAAGAAGAGATAGGTGTGCGGCGGATCCGGCACCCGCGTCAGATCGAGGATCTGCGCCCGCAGCGGGGCAAGCCCGGTGCCGCCCGCGACCAGCACCACGTCGTCGCCCGCCGGGTCGATCGCGAAGGTGCCTTGCGGCGCGCGGATCGTCCACTCATCGCCCGGCCTGGTGTCGGCGACGATGGACCCGCTGCACCACCCGCCCGGCACCGTGCGCACATGGAATTCCAGCTTGCCGTCCAACGACGGCGGCAGCGCAGGGGACAGCCTGCGCCGCATGCTCGCCTGCTGCGGCACCGTCACCTCGACGGACTGCCCGGCGAGGAACGGGACGAACTCGCCGATCAGGCGGATCACCGCAAGGTCATGACGGATTCGGTGGTGTCCGACTACCGTCGCGGTCCACTCGGGCTGGTGTTGTGCACCATTGCCGAGTGCACTCGGGTCCCGCGGATCCCACCCGCCCCCCGGACTTCGTCCGCTGCCATCCCCCATGTGGGGCCTCCTTCGTCACACAGGGTCGGAGCTGATGATGTGCTCCGGAGTACCGACCGCGATCAACGCACGGCGGGTGTCCGCGATCATCTTCGCCGACCCGGCGATCTGGATCTGTCGGTCCGCCCAGGCGCCGAAGCTCGCGACCACCGCGCCCAGGTTACCGATCAACCGGCGATGCATGCCGTACGGCTCTTCCTGCGGCGGATGCGGATACCACCACGGATTGGTCTTCTGTTCGCAGACCGGGACGATGGTGAGCCACGGGTTGCTCTGCGAGAGCTGCCACATGTTCTCCACGTCGTAGAGATCGCAGGGGTAGCGGCCGCCGATGAAGAAGTGCACGCGCGGGTTGATGCCGCGCTGCCCCATCTCGATCAGCTGGGCGCGCAGCGGCGCGATGCCGGTGCCCGCGCCGATCATCAGCACGTCGCGCCCGCTGTCCCGGTCGACGTGCAGTCCGCCGAGCGGTCCCGCGATCTGCCAGCGGTCGCCGACCCTGGTCTCGTTGACGATGGCGGGGCTCACCCAGCCGCCGCGGATCTTGCGGATGTGGAACTCGATCTCGCCGTACGGGTTCGCGGGGATCGCCGGCGAGAAGTAGCGCCACATCTTGGGCCGCTGCGGCACCGTGAGTGGCACGTACTGCCCGGCCTGATAGGGGATCGGGCTTTCCGATTGCAGCCGAACGATGGCCAGGTCTTCCAGCACCCTGCGGTGGCCGACCACGGTCGCCTCCCAGTACGGCTGGGACTTATCGGAATTCGCGCCGATCGCCATGGACGCGGAGATCAGGATGGTGATGTCGCGCCAGCCCTCCTCCAGACCACGATGCCAAGCCGCGCCGTTGTACGCGCGGAAGGCAGCGAGCAGCGCCCGGCCTGCGGCGTCGTAGTGCGCCGCGTCGACCCCGTACTTGCGGTGGTCGCGAGCCAGTTGTTCGAGGAATTTCTGCGCCCGTCCCCAGTCCTCGAGATGATCGAGCACATACTGGATCGCCGTGGCGATCCGTTTCGCCTGCATGTCCATCGCAGGCGGAAAGAGTTCGCGCAGTTGTGGGTTCTCGGCGAACAAATGACCGTAGAACGCACTGACCAACCGCTCGGGTCCGTTCGGTGCCTCGATCACCGAACGGAAGTTGGCGCGGACCAGCGCAGCCGAACGCGCATCCACGACGTGGAGCTTCCTTTCCCTCAGTTCTGCCCGGGGACGTACCCGTAACCGGCGGTCCTCCGCCGACCAGTATCCCCGAAAATCCCGTGGTCGTGTGGCTATGCCACTGAAGACCGGGCCAAACGGTAATCGGTGGGCAAACACCAGGTGTTGCGGCCATGCCGTCGAGGTCACACCGCGGTGTGGGAGCCGGGCCCTCGGCCCGGTACGGCTCAGATCGCGAGGACGGTTTTGCCGCGGGCGCCGGGGGCGCCGATGACTGCCGGGCCGTCGGCGAGGGGGACGGTGGCGTCGATGGGGACCACCACGTCACCCTCGGCGACCCGGTCGAGGAGGCGGGCCAACTCCGATGCCCCGCCCTTGGATTCGATGTTGCCGCCGCGCAGGCCGCGCGCCTGCAGCGCCGCTTCGTCGGCGGCCAAGATGGTGGAGTAGACGGTGCCGCCGTCGCGGACGAGGCCGGTCAGCTCCGCGAGCACCTCCGGCGGACTGACCAGATCGAAGAGGACGTCGATGCCGTCGGGATGCGCGGCAGCGACTTGCTCGCGAATCGGGCCCGAGGTGTAGTCGACGGTCTCCGCCGCGCCGAGCCTGGTCATCTGATCGGCGACGGTGCCGCGGGCGGTCGCGATGACGTGCGCGCCCGCGATATTCGCGAGTTGGACAAGGAAGGAGCCGACGCCGCCGGTGGCGCCGACGATGAGCACGGTCTGTCCCGGTTCGATCCCGGTGGCGTCCACGAGGTCCTGTGCGGTGATGCCCGCGATGGGTAGCGCCGCGGCCGTCACGGTCGGCACCCCCTCGGGAATGTGCACCAGCGTGCCGTTCTCCGGGATCACCGCGAATTCGGCGAAGCTGCCGTGGCCGACGGGCGAACCGAGGAACTTCCCGACCACCCGATCGCCGACGGCGAATCGGTTGACGCCCGGCCCGACGGAGGCGATGGTGCCCGCGCCGTCCACCCCGAGGATCATCGGAAAGTCGTGTGGCAGTTTGCCGTCCAGGATGCCGTCGGCCAGCTTCGCGTCGAACGGATTGACCCCTGCCGCTTCGAGTTGTACCCGGACGGTGCCGGGGCCTACCTCGGGGACCGGCATGTCGATCAACTCCGGGGTGGCTCCGAACTTCCGTACGACGATCGCGCGCATCCATTCGCTCCTTGAATCGGGCTGAAGAGTGATGCATCAACTAACGGCATGGGCCATCGTATGCATCCATACCCCATGGACGAGGTGATTCGTCGCATTGGGAGGGTGTCGCGGCGGTAGCGTTCAGAGGTGCGAGAAGCCCACCCGTCACCCGACCACCACCCCCCATCGAATCGCTACGCGATACTGTTTATCTAGACTTGAGTGGAACAGACTCAACCTTTCCGACGTTGGACGTAGGGAACGGCACGGAACCGCGCGGGAGTTCGCGTGGAACCAGGCTCCGGCGCCGTCGACATCGACTAGTAGGAAGGTGATTCGTGGACTCGTTCAATCCCACCACCAAGACCCAGGCGGCCCTGGCCGCCGCCCAGCAGGCGGCTTCCGCCGCGGGCAACCCGGAGGTTCGTCCTGCGCATTTGCTGGTGGCGTTGCTGGATCAAACCGACGGCATCGCCGCCCCGCTGCTCAAGGCCGTCGGCGTCGACCCGGTATCCGTGCGAGGCGAGGCCAACGACATCGTCGAGCGGCTGCCGCGCGCGACCGGCGCCACCACCGCACCGCAATTCGGCCGCGAGGTGCTGGCCGCTCTCAATACGGCACAGCGCCTGGCCACCGAGTTGGGCGACGAATACATCTCGACCGAGCATGTGCTCGTCGGCCTGGCCAGCGGCGATTCCGATGTGTCGCAGCTGCTGCTCAAGTACGGCGCGACCGCCGAGGCATTGCGCGAAGCATTCACCACCGTGCGCGGCAGTGCGCGGGTGACCAGCCCCGATCCCGAGGCCAGCTACCAGGCGCTGGAGAAGTACTCCACCAACCTCACCGAGCTCGCTCGCGCGGGCACGCTCGACCCGGTCATCGGCCGCGACACCGAAATCCGGCGCGTCGTCCAGGTTTTGAGCCGCCGCACCAAGAACAACCCGGTGCTGATCGGCGAGCCAGGCGTCGGCAAGACCGCGATCGTGGAGGGCCTTGCCCAGCGCATCGTCGCGGGCGACGTCCCGGAATCGTTGCGCGGCAAGTCCGTTGTCTCGCTCGATCTCGGCGCGATGGTCGCGGGCGCGAAGTATCGCGGTGAGTTCGAAGAGCGGCTCAAGGCCGTGCTGGAAGACATCAAAAACAGTGCGGGACAGATCATCACGTTCATCGATGAGCTGCACACCATCGTCGGCGCCGGTGCCACCGGCGAATCCGCGATGGACGCGGGCAACATGATCAAGCCCATGCTCGCCCGCGGTGAGCTGCGCCTGGTCGGCGCGACCACGCTGGAGGAATACCGCAAGCACATCGAGAAGGACGCCGCCCTGGAACGCCGGTTCCAGCAGGTGTTCGTCGGTGAGCCGTCGGTGGAGGACACCATCGGCATCCTGCGCGGCCTCAAGGAGCGCTACGAGAACCACCACGGCGTGCGCATCACCGACTCCGCGCTGGTCGCCGCGGCGACCCTCAGCGACCGCTACATCACCTCGCGGTTCCTGCCGGACAAGGCGATCGACCTGGTCGACGAGTCGGCATCCCGGTTGAAGATGGAAATCGACTCCCGCCCAGTGGAAATCGACCAGATCGAGCGCGCGGTGCGCCGCCTGGAGATCGAAGAGCTCGCGCTGAGCAAGGAGACCGACGACGCCTCCAAACAGCGGCTGGAGAAACTGCGCGCCGAATTGGCCGACGCCAGAGAGAAACTCAACCAGCTGACCACCCGCTGGCAGAACGAGAAGAAGGCGATCGACCAGGTCCAGGTCCTCAAGAAGGAACTGGAATCCCTGCGCGGCGAGGAGGAAAGGGCTGACCGCGACGGCGACCTGGAGACGGTCTCCAAGCTGCGGTACAAGGACATCCCCGACTTGGAGAAGCAGCTCAGCGAGGCCGAGCAGGTGTCGAAGGTCGCCGGTGACGGCGACGTGATGCTGAAGGAGGAGGTCGGACCCGACGACATCGCCGAGGTGGTCGGTTCGTGGACCGGCATCCCCGTCGGCAGGCTGCTCGAGGGCGAAACCCAGAAGCTGCTGCGGATGGAGGACGAGCTCGGCAAGCGGGTGGTCGGCCAGACCGAGGCGGTGCAGGCGGTGTCCGACGCGGTGCGCCGGGCGCGGGCAGGCGTCGCGGACCCGAACCGGCCGACCGGCTCGTTCCTGTTCGTCGGCCCGACCGGTGTCGGCAAGACGGAGCTGGCAAAAGCGTTGGCGGACTTCCTGTTCGACGACGAACGCGCCATGGTCCGGATCGACATGAGCGAGTACAGCGAGAAGCACGCGGTGGCTCGCCTGGTCGGCGCTCCGCCCGGCTACGTCGGCTACGACCAGGGCGGTCAGCTCACCGAGGCGGTGCGGCGCAGGCCGTACACGGTGGTGCTGTTCGACGAGATCGAGAAGGCGCACCCGGATGTGTTCGACATCCTGCTCGCCGTGCTCGACGAGGGTCGGCTCACCGACGGCCAGGGCCGCACGGTGGACTTCCGCAACACCATCCTCATCCTGACCTCGAATCTGGGTGCCGGTGGCGAGCGCGAGTTCGTGATGAACGCGGTGCGTTCGGCCTTCAAGCCGGAGTTCCTCAACCGCCTCGACGACGTGGTGATGTTCCACCCGCTCGACGAGGAGCAGCTGGAAAGCATCGTCGACATCCAGCTCGACCAGCTGCAGAAGCGGCTGTCGCAGCGCAGGCTGAAGTTGGACGTCAGCGATTCGGCGCGGTTCTGGCTCGCGGTGCGCGGGTACGACCCGGTCTACGGTGCGCGCCCGCTGCGCAGGCTGATCCAGCAGGCGATCGGTGACACGCTGGCCAAAGAGCTGCTGTCAGGCGAGATTACCGACGGCGACACGGTCAAGGTGAACACCGTGCCGGACGGTGACGGGCTCATCGTCGGCAAGTAAGGCAGGCGCGGCGCGTCGGCGTTCGATCCCTTCGCGGGTATCGATGCGTCGGCGCGCCGCTCGGCGTCGGCACCATGTCGGCGGCGCCCGGTCGTGCCGCCGTGCGGCGTTTATGCGACAGGGCACCGAGGTGGACCATGGCGCGCGCGGTATCCGGCGCAGGAGCGTCGTCTACCTGACCGCAGCGCCCGAGCCGCCTAACCTGGAGTCCATGACCAACCCGAACGATCCGTGGGGACAGCGGCCGGAGGATGCGCCGACCGAGTACCTGGCGGGCAAGTCCGGGTTCGAGCAGCCGCCGCACACCACGGAGTATGCCGAGGCGTACGGGTCGGGCGCGCCCTCGGCGTATCCGGCGACCGAGCAGTTCGAGCCGTGGTCACCGCCGCTGAACGCCACCCGGGAGTTTCCGCCCGCCGACCATCAATGGGGTGCGTACGAGGGCGCCTACGGCACTGAGTGGCAGGGGGCTGCGCCGGGCGGTCCGGTCCCACCCGGCATGCCACAGGACGCGCCGCCGGAGCCGCCGCGGCGCAACACCGGGTTGTGGATCGCGCTCCTCTTCGTCGGCGTCGCGCTGATCGCGGTGGTGGGTGTGGTCGCGGGAGTCCTGCTCAGCGGCAAGGATTCGTCGTCGACCACCGCCGCGAGCACCTCGGCGTTCCCGACCGCGCGCCAACCGACCCCGGGCACGCCGCGCACCGGCCAGCCCCGCCCGAGCGGCACGCCGAGCATCCCCGGCCTCGGCGACATCGACAGTCTCGGCGCGACCATGGGCACCATCACCGCGAACAACGGCGGAACGCTCACCATCAACACCCTGCTCGGTGCAACGGTCACCGTGCACACCGACGCGAACACCCAGGTGATCTCGGTGTCCGGCACCAAGGTTTCCGATCTACCCGCAGGCGACATCGTGCTGGTCCAGGGCGACAAGGCACCCGATGGTTCGGTGCAGGCCAAGGTCATCATCAGCACGTCGCTGCCGAATGGCCCGCGATGAACGACTCGATCCGCGAATATCGCGCGGGCCTGCGCTACTCGGGTGGTGCGCGGCCCGGCGCGGGGTCAATGTCGGGCTCCGTCCCGCCGCTCCCATTAAGCTAGACGGCGATGACGGCAATGTGGTTCGGCCTGGCGGCGATCGCACTCGTGGGTGCGATCGTACTGCTGTATTTCGATCGGATTCAGCGACAGCGCACCGGTCACGCGCGGCAGGTCTGGGCGAAATCCCAGGGCTATACGTATGTATCGGTGGAGCCTGCGCTCCCCTCGACCTGGCGGCGCGGTGCGCTCGCCAAGCTCGGCTACCTGTCCGCGGTCGACGTGGTCTCCGGAATTCGCAAGGGCGAGAAGTTCGTGCTGTTCGATCTGGAGGACTCCGCGACCCTGATCGCGGTGCGCCGCCAGATCGGCTCGGACATCGATGTCGACATGCGGCTCAAGACCGCATCACCGCCGAAGGACGCCGATCTGGAACTGCTCGGCGCCATCGGCGACCGGGTGGTGTTCGCGACCAACCCGGAAATCGCCAGGCACGCAGTGGATCAGCGCATGGTCGCGTTCATCGAGACGCTGCCCGACACGGTGCAGATGCTCTGGAGCGAGGGCAACTGGACGCTGGGCATGCTGTCCGTCGGCACCGCGTCGCGAGACTGGGAGACCGCGATCGACGCGGTGCTCCGCCTGTCCGGCCTGCTGCACGTACTGCCGCCGGTGAGCGAGCCGCGCTTCGACAACGGCGGGCACGATCCTGGCAGGCCGCGCCCGCGCGGTCGCCAACGGGCCGACGAGTCCGACGACGACCTGGACGAGCCCGTCGGCGCGGCCAGGGTGCAGGCGCCGCGGGCGGGCGAGGACGACGAGTACGACCCGTTCGCCGGACCGGGCTACGACGACGAATTCGACGACCGCGCACCGCAATCGGCGCCCGACGAACCCGAACCGCCCCGTCGCCCCTCGCTCGCCGTCGTCCCGGACGCGCGGGCAAGGGCGCGCGAGGACCGCAAGCCCGAGGACACCTGGTCGCCCGAGCCGCGCGAAGAGTGGGCAGCGGACGACGACTGGTCGCCCGCGCGCGAACAACGGATTCGGGAGCAACGCGAGCCGTACGCGCCACGCGACGACCGACCCGATGCGGATTGGCCCGACGAGGCCGACCGCCGTCCGGCGCCGCGTGACGACGACAACGCGGCCGACCCGCCCGGCGGTCCGTTCCATCCAGGCTTCCGTCCATATCAGGGACCTGTGCCGCAGTGACCCTGCCCGGCGCCACCCGTCCGGTGGCGTTGATCACCGGACCCACCTCCGGCATCGGCCACGGTTACGCGATGCGACTCGCCTCACTCGGCTACGACCTGCTGCTCGTCGCCAGGGACGAGGAGCGGCTCGGCACCCTCGCCGCGGTGCTGGAGCATCGCTTCGGCACCCGCTCCGAGCTGCTCGTCGCCGACCTGACGTCGGCGCAGGACCGCGCGCGGGTGGCGGCCAGACTGGCCGACGGCGTCGAATTCCTGGTCAACAACGCGGGATTCAGGCACGCGGGCGAGTTCTGGGCGCTGTCGCCCGCGCAGCTGCAAGAAGAGGTCGATGTCAACGTCACCGCCGTGGTGCAGTTCACCCGGGCCGCGCTGCCGTCTATGATCGCCGCGGCCAAGGGATCGGTCGTCAACCTCGCCAGTGTTGCCGGGGTGATTCCTGGGCGGGGATCGACGTACTCGGCGGCCAAGGCCTACGTCGTATCCTTCACGGAAGGGTTGGCAGGTGGACTGGCCGGAACAGGTGTCCGGGTCCAGGCCCTGTGCCCGGGATTCGTCCACACCGAATTCCATGAGCGAGCCGGTATCGATACCTCGTCGCTGCCGAAAGCATTGTGGCTGAGTGTCGACCGGGTAGTTGCCGGTTCCCTGAGTGATCTGGAGAAGGGCCGGGTGCTCAGTGTGCCCGGTGTGCAGTACAAAGCGCTTACTACCGTCGCCGGAATGATCCCGCGAACCCTGGCGGCCCGACTGAATCGCGGCCTGTTCAACACGCGCGGAAGGACTTAGGAATGATCGACGAGGCAACCACCAATGAGTCGGCACTGGGCACCGCGGCCGGCTCCGACCGAGACAGATTGGCCGCGCTGGTGCGCGAGCTCGCGGTGGTCCACGGCAGGGTGACCCTGTCGTCGGGCAAGGAGGCCGACTACTACGTCGACCTGCGCCGCGCGACCCTGCACCACCGCGCCGGACCGCTCATCGGCAAGCTGCTGCGCGACCTGGTCGCGGACTGGGACTTCGACGCGGTCGGCGGGCTGACCATGGGCGCCGACCCGGTCGCGTTCGCGGTCATGCACGCGCCGGGCAGGCCGATCGACGCCTTCGTGGTGCGCAAAGCGGCGAAGGCGCACGGCATGCAGCGCCAGATCGAAGGCCCGGACATCGTCGGCAAGCGGGTGCTGGTGGTCGAGGACACGACGACCACCGGAAACTCCCCACTGACCGCGGTGCGCGCGCTGCGGGACGCGGGCGCGACCGTGGTCGGTGTCGCCACCGTGGTCGACCGGGAGACCGGGGCCGATCAGGTGATCGCCGCCGAGGGACTGGAGTACCGGTCGATCCTCGGCTTGAAGGATTTGGCCCTGGGATAACCTGGGCATTGGTCAAGTTCTTCGAAGGCGAAGGGTTGTGTGAGCACCAGTGGTGAGCATTGCAGTCAATAAGAATCGCGACAATGTTGCGATGCTCGGTATCGGTGCCTATCGCCCCGAGCGAGTGGTCAGTAATGAAGAGGTGTGCGAGGTCCTCGATTCCACCCCGGAGTGGATCTACGACCGGACCGGTGTCCGCAACCGCAGGTGGATCAGCGGCGACGAGACGCTGCAGTCGATCGCCGCGGCCGCTGGCGAGCGCGCGATCGTCAACAGCGGCATCGACCGGTCCAAGATCGGCACCCTGATCCTGGCCACCTCCAGCTGGCTCATGCTGACCCCGCACGGTGCCCCCAAAGTCGCCAACGACCTCGGACTGAACGGGATCGCCGCCTTCGACCTGACCTCCGGCTGCGGTGGTTTCGGCTACGGCCTCGGCGTGGCCGCGGACCTGATCCGGGCAGGGTCGACCGAATACGTGCTGCTGATCGGCGCGGAAACGATGACCGTCGGCCTCGACCCGACCGACCGGGGCACCGCGATGATCTTCGGTGACGGCGCGGGCGCGGTGGTGGTCGGGCCGAGCGAGGAGAACGGCATCTCCCCGACGGTGTGGGGCAGCGACGGCGAAAACGCCAGCGCCATCTCCCAGGACGTCGACTTCCTGACCTACATGGAGAAGGCGCAGGCGCTGCAGGGCACCGACCCGGCGATCGAGCCGGTCGGCCGGATGTCGCTGCGAATGGAGGGCCCTCGGGTATTTCGCTGGGCGGCGGTGACTCTGCCGCGTGCGCTGTCCACCGCGCTCGAGGTATCCGGGGTGTCCAAAGAGGACATCGAGGTGTTCATTCCGCATCAGGCCAACGCCCGCATCAATGAATTGATGAAGAAGAATCTCGGACTGGCCGATGACGTCCCGGTGGCCAACGATATCGAGAACACCGGAAATACCTCCGCTGCCTCGATTCCGCTCGCGATGGAAGAAATGCTGGTGACCGGCAAAGCCAAGGGCGGTCAGACGGCGTTGCTGCTCGGATTCGGTGCAGGCCTGAGTTATGCGGGCCAGGTGGTCACGTTGCCGCCCGCGCCCGCCGAGGCCAGCTTTGCTGTCGATGCCGTCGAATAGACCGTTTCGCACCGGATTTCTCGCGGCCGCGGCAGTCACCGTCTTCGGTGCGCTGACCGGCCGCGAGAAGCTCCAGTGGCTTGCGAAACCGCTGCTGATGCCGCTGCTCGCGGCCGATGTGGTCACCGAGGGCAGCGCGCTCGACCCGACTGATCGGACCGTGCTGCTCGGCGCGCTCGGCGCCGCGACCGTCGGCGATGTGCTGCTCATCGATCCCGACAACGATCGGCGATTGATCGCCGGTGCGTCCTCGTTCGCGGTGATGCAGGCCGGGTACTCGGCGCTGTGGTGGCGCCATGGCGCCAGGCCGCGCCCCGACATCGCGGCGCCCCGGCTGCTTGCCTGGCTCGGCGCAGCGGGACTGTTGCGGGCGAAAGCCCCCGCGGTGGCCGTTCCGTTGACCGCCTACGGCGCGACACTCGGCACCGCCGCCTTGCTCGCCTCCGACCCCGATCTCGCTCCCGACGCGAAAACCGTTGCGGGCCTCAATATCCCAGACGCGGACCCACACAGCCGCCTCGGCCTCGGCGCCCTGCTGTTCACCGCCTCCGACGGACTTATCGTGCTACGCCGCATTTTCGCGCGCAGCGACCGGTCGCGCCACGTCGCCGAGGCAGTCATCCTGACCACCTACGCCGCAGCCCAATTCCTCCTCGCTGACCCCCACGCACACGTGAAAGCTGTTGTCCCGAAAGATAATTGAGACGCGTTGTGCTGCACGACGACACGGCCGAAGAGTCCGATCGCGATCTGCTTCGATGCTGAGACCTTGCTCAGTTCCTGGTCAGCGTAGCCAGATCGAGGTGTATCTGGTCTCCTGCCAGATCAAGCGTTATCTGGCCAGATCGCTCGCTGACCAGCTCGTATTCACCGTTGATCAGGTGGTATGCCGAGAGGCTCGGCGGGGCATCGAGATCGATCAGCCAGTAGTACTGGATGCCGACCTCGGCGTACTCCACGAACTTGGTGACCCGATCG
Source organism: Nocardia sp. NPDC049149 (assembly GCF_043197455.1). Taxonomy (NCBI): domain Bacteria; kingdom Bacillati; phylum Actinomycetota; class Actinomycetes; order Mycobacteriales; family Nocardiaceae; genus Nocardia; species Nocardia sp. NPDC049149. The sequence continues at coordinate 468,934 of NZ_JBICTD010000001.1, read as the reverse complement.
GTGCGCTTCGAGCCGGGGGAGAGAACCTCTACCGCCAGGAGGACGTCCTCCGGATTGGCGCGGGGCAGGTTCTCGTCGAGCGCCTTGGTCCGGATGACCATGACGTCGGGAACCCGAACCGTTGACGGTGTTGCGGGGTCGATGACAACCTCGGCCTCCGTGACCACGCTTAGCGAGTCGATCAGCTGCGGTTCCAGCTGGGCTCCCAGCTGCAGGATCGCATACTGATGGCGCAAGACCGGCCTAGGCGACACGAGCAGAACCCCCTCGACAAGCTCATAACTACGGCTGTTGTCCTCCGGCAGAGCGTTCCAGTCCGCCAGGGTCAGCAGATGATCCGGCCAGTGCATTTCGACAGTCATCGCTTCCTCCTCCCCACTAAGGCGTCGCTCGCGGCAAGTCTCTCACATGGAAACAGCCTGCGCCGTCAGCTACCCCGCGCGGCGAGATGTGGCTGCGCGGTCACAGCACGACGATGATGCGGTCGCGGTTGGTCGGGTCGACGCGGATCGAGATGGTTTCGCCGACTGCGAGTCGGGGCTTGTCTGCCGGGGTGACGTCGAAAACTATTGTGCCGCGGTAGCTTTCGGAGCCGGGGACGGTCAGCTCCAGGTCGAGTTCGGTCAGCTCGGTGTGGTGGTCGGTGCGTTCCAGCGGGTGCACGCCCTGTACCGTCGCCCAGCCTTCCAGGCCCTCGCGCCACAGCCGCCGATCCGCCTTGGCGGGCCGCGCCGCCAGCATCATCCCGATGCCGACACAGGAGCCGAACAGGCCGACCAGCGCGGCGATCTGATAGGGCACCGTGCCCGGCGGCGTGTGTGGCAGCAGCCAACCCAGCCAGAGACCGAGCACTACCAGGTACCCGGCTGTCACCCCGAGTACTGTGCGAAGAATCCGCCCGTGATCCATACCAGCCTCCACCTGGCGACTGTCCGATCTCCAGAATAGGCCGCGTGCAGCACGGACGGGTGTAGATCGGACTACCAGGCGGTAGCAGGATCGGCGTGCTGGCGCACCCAGGCGTGCATGGCGATGCCCGCGGCGACACCGGCGTTGATGCTGCGGGTCGAGCCGAACTGCGCGATCGAAACCGTCATGGCCGCCGCGTCTTTCGCGTGCTCGGTGACGCCGGGGCCTTCCTGTCCGAACAGCAGCAGGCAGTGCACGGGCAGCTCGGCCGTTTCCAGCGGGACCGAGCCCGGCACGTTGTCCACCGCGACCACGGTGAGCCCTTCGCGCACCGCGAACTCCAGCAGCTCGGTGATGCTGGCATGGTGCTCGATGTGCTGGTAGCGGTCGGTCACCATGGCACCGCGCCGATTCCAGCGTTTGCGGCCGACGATGTGCACTGCCGCGGCCGCGAAGGCATTCGCGGTGCGCACCACGGTGCCGATGTTGGCGTCGTGCCCGAAGTTCTCGATGGCCACATGGAACGGGTGCCTGCGCCGATCGATATCGGCGACGATCGCCTCGCGAGTCCAGTACCGATAGGCATCGACGACGTTGCGCCGATCACCCGTGGCCAGCAGTTCCTGGTCGAGCCGCGGATCGTCCGGCGGCGGCTCGGCATGCTCGTCCGCCCACGGCCCGACCCCGTGCGGATGCTCGCCCCACTCGGTCGGCCCCGCCGGGTCCTGCTCCGTTGCCTCCGGTACTGGGTGATTCACTCCGCCGATGCTAATTCCGGCGGTCTCGCCGTCGACCGACCGGTCCGGTCCTCAGTAGCTCGAGCTCGACGTGCCCGCGAAGACGCCGACCAGGCCGAGTATCAGGAACAGCGCGAGGAACAGCAGGCTGACGACGATCAGACAGGTGCTGATGATGCCGCAGACGTAGCCGACCATGACGTTCGTCCGGCCGCCGATCGTGCCGCCGGAGGCGTCGATCTCGTTCAGCGCCTTCTTGCCCATGACCCAGGCCACCGGCCCGAGGATCTGGCAGAACACCAGGCCGAGGATGCCGACGATGAGAATGGTGGTGGCCTGTGGATGGTCCGGCGGCGGACCGTAGGCTGAATAGCCGTAGGGCGGCTGCTGCGGCGGGTAGCTCATGGGCAGGATGGTAGTTGGTGTAGCTGGCTACACCACCCATTCGGCGGACAGCTCCATCGAATACCGCCGCCGCCCCGACAACCATGAGAGCCATGACCGAGACACCCGCCGAAGCCACCCTCGTGCTCGACCGGCCGACCGAGAAAATCGGACGGTCCGCCGACGGAGTGGCCCGCGCCGTTCTGCTTGCCCCCTTCCAGGCCCGCTTCTGGAAGGAACTCGTCTATCTCCTCACGGTTTTCGTCCTCGGCTGCGTCGCCCTCGGCTACATGTACGTCGGCTGGGGCGGCGGGCTGATGATATCGATCACCATCGTCGGCGTGCCGATCCTGGCGCTGGTCCTGCTCGGCGGCCGGACTTGGGGGCGGATCTACCGGGCGCTGGCCAAGGATCTGCTCGGCACCCCGGTGACGCCGCCGCCACCGTTCGCTCCCGCGCCGGGCTTGGTCGGGTTCGTCAAAGGCGCGTTCACCGATCGCACCAGCTGGCGGGCCGCGCTGTTCCTGCTCGCGCAGGCGGTACTCGGGGTCGTCGTCGGCTGGCTGCTGTTGATCGCGATCGCGATGACCTTCTTCGTCGCGATCTCGCCGATCCCGTGGGCGGTCTTCCAGCCGATGAACGTCGATGCCCAAGGCGTGGAACATCATTCGCTTGCCCAGTTCGGCGACTACTACATCGACACCTGGCCGAGGGCGCTCGGCTTCGCCGCGCTCGGCATCATCGGCTGCTTCGTGTTGCCCTGGGTGGTGCGGGCCGTGTGCTGGTTGCATCGGCTGCTCACCATCGCCTGCCTGAGCGCGACGACGGGCGACCGGCGGATCATCGAGTTGCAGCAGGGCAGGCAGGCCGCGGTCGACGATTCCACCGCAACGCTGCGGCGACTGGAGCGGGATCTGCACGACGGCACCCAGGCTCGGCTGGTCACCATCGCGATGGCGCTCGGCAGGGCCGAGGATCGGCTTTCGGCCGGTGGCGACCCGCGTGACCTGATCGCGGACGCGCACGCCTCCTCCAAGGAGGCGCTGACCGAGCTGCGTGAGCTGGTGCGCGGAATCCATCCGCCCGCACTGGAACTCGGGCTCGGCCCGGCACTGGAAACGCTGGCCGCGCGCTGTTCGGTGCCGGTGGAACTGCGAGTGCACCTGCCGCAGCGTCCGAACCCGGCGATCGAGGCGATCGCCTACTTCTCCGTCGCGGAACTGCTCACCAACGTGGTCAAGCACGCGAACGCCACCCGCGCCTGGGTGTCGGTGGTGCCGACCGATGCACAGACCGTTTCGGTCACGGTGCGCGACAACGGCATCGGCGGGGTGCTGCCGCCCGTCGAGGGCGGAATCGCGGTGGGCAGCGGACTTTCGGGCCTGGCCGCGCGGGCCCGCACGGTGGACGGCACGCTCAGCGTGCAGAGTCCCACCGGCGGACCGACCGTGGTGACCATCCTGCTGCCGAAAGAAGGGTCACGATGACCGAGTCGCTGCGGATCGTGATCGCCGAGGACAGCGCGATCCTGCGCGACGGCCTGGCCGGACTGCTCGCCGAGCGCGGGCACGAGGTGGTCGCGATGGTCGGGGACGCCAGCACGTTGAGCGATGTGGTCGGCACGCACAACCCCGACGTCGCCGTCGTCGATGTGCGGATGCCGCCGAGTTTCACCGACGAGGGCCTGCTCGCCGCCATCGAGCTGCGCCGCAAGTATCCGATGACGGGCGTGCTCGTTTTCTCCCAGTGGGTCGAAACCCGATATGCCACCGAACTACTCGCAGGTGGCGCGAGTGGCGTCGGGTATCTGCTCAAGGACAGGGTCGCCGATGTCGGCGATTTCATCGACGCATTGCATCGGGTCGCCACCGGCGGCACCGCACTCGATCCGGAGGTGGTGAGCCAGTTGATGGGAGCATCGCGCCAACAGGATTCCCTGGCCCGGCTCACTCCACGCGAACGCGAGGTGCTCGAGCTGATGGCGCAGGGCCTGTCCAACAACGCCATTGCCGGTGCGCTCACCGTCACCGAGCGGGCGGTGGAAAAGCACATCGGCAATATCTTCACCAAACTCGATCTGCCGCCTTCCGACACCCATCACCGCCGCGTGCTCGCGGTGTTGCGGCTCAAGGGCTAGCCCGTGCGCGGGCAAATCGGATATCTGCGAAGGGTGCGAGAACAAATGCACATCGCTTTAGTAACAAATCGGGCGCGTAAATCCGTGCGGTGCTGGCACCATTGACCCATGACCACGCGGAAGGCCGAGGACCCGCAGCACGCGACACCGCGGTCGCTTGGCGAGCGCGCGCAGGCCGGGCGTGACGCCGACGCGACGCCCGCGCTCTGGTCCGAGCGCGCCGACATGGCGGAATCCGCGATCGTCTCCCGGCATCTGCGCGCATTGTGGGCCATACCCGGCACCGAATTGGGCGTGGTCGGCTGGCCTGCCACCAAGCGGGAACGGGCCTTCGGCACCTGGCATTACTGGTGGCAGGCACACCTGATCGACTGCGCGGTCGATGCCGCCAATCGAGTGCCGACTCCGGTGCGCCGCAAGCGGATCGCCACGATCGCGCGCACCCACCGCATCCGCAACCTCAACGGCTGGACCAACCGGTACTACGACGACATGGCCTGGCTGGCCATTGCCTTGGAACGGGCCGAGCGAACCCAGGGCATCACCGAGGTGCGTGGCGGCCTGCTCGCGCTGGAGCGCCCGCTGTACGACGGCTGGAACCCGGCGGTCGGCGGCGGCCTGCCGTGGCGCATCGCCTCCGACTACTACAATACGCCCGCCAACGGCCCTGCCGCCATCGCACTACTGCGTCTCGGGCGGCAGCAGCGGGCCCAGGACATGGCCGACTGGCTCGACGCGACGCTTCGCGATCCGGAGACCGGCCTGATCCTGGACGGCATCCATCTGCCGTCCGGCGAGATCGAGCGTCCGGTGTTCACCTACTGCCAGGGCGTGGTGCTCGGGGTGGAGACCGAGCTCGCGGTGCACACCGGTGAGCCGAGGCACGGGCAGCGGGTGCATCGATTGCTCGCCGCGGTCGAGGAGCACCTGACCACCCGCGGCATCGTCAACGGTGGCGGCGGTGGGGACGGCGGCCTGTTCAACGGCATCCTGGCCCGCTATCTCGCGCTGGTTGCGCTGATGCTGCCCGGCGACGACCCCGAGCAGGAGGCCGATCGCAAGACCGCGGCCGCGATCGTGCGCGCCTCCGCCTCGGCCGCGTGGGCCAACCGGCTGGAGGTCGAGGGTGAGCCGCTGTTCGGGCACGACTGGAGCAAGCCTGCGACGCTGCCCGGTGGCAGTGCCGGGGCCGGCCGGTTCACCGTCGGTGGTTCGGTGACCTCGTCGAAGGTGCCGGAACGGGATCTGTCGGTGCAGCTTTCGGGCTGGCTGCTGATGGAAGCCGCGTACCTGGTCAGCGCCGCGGGACTGTGATCAGCCTCGCGCTGTGCGGGTTTCGGCGTCGACGATGTTGATCGGCACCGTTTCCAGCTCGAAATCCTCGGCGGGCTTGGCCATTTCCTGGCGGTAGTGCCTGATGCCGAGCACGGTGCCGACGATCAACCCGATCACCAGCGTGGCGATCACGATGGGCATCAGCCACGGCACCCGATCGAGGAAGCCGCCCGCGTAATACCCGATGAGCAGCAGCACCGGCGCCCACAGGATCGCGCCGATCGTGCTGGCCACGGTGAACTTGCGATGGTCCATCCCGGCCGCGCCCGCGACCGTCGGGCACAGCGTGCGCACCCAGGGAATCCAGCGGGCGATGAGCACGGCGACGAACCCGTGCCGCCGCAACAACTCGGTGACCCGCTGCAGGTTCTTGGCATTGATGTAGCGCCCGTTCTTGCGGGCGACCAGCCGGTGCCCGGTCCGGCTCCCGATGACGTAGCCGACCTGGTTGCCCGCGATCGCCGCGATCATCGTGCCGATCGAGAGCGCCCAGACCTGCGCTTCACCGGAGGCGTGCGAGGCCATCACGACGCCCGCGGTGATGAGCATGGAGTCACCGGGCAGGAAAAGCCCGAGAATCACCGCGCATTCGAGGAAGACAAAGGTCAGCACCACTGTCCAGACGAGCGCGGGCCCCGCTGACATCAGCGGATCGAAACTGCCCACAGCTAGGGGCGAGGACGCCTCGAACACGAGCTCAGCGAGTCGGCTCGTTCGCCGCGGCGGTCAGCTCGGCTTCTGGCTGGGCCGCCGGCTGCTGCGCGCCACGATTGAGCAGCTTCTTCGCGACCGCCATGATGCCGGGCAAGATCGACACGAACACGATGAGCAGGAAGATGGCCTCGACGTGGTCGCGGATGAAAGCGACGTTGCCGAGGAAGTAGCCGAGCACCGTGATGCCGCCACCCCAGAGGATCGCGCCGACGATGTCGAACGCGACGAACTTGCGGTAGTCCATCTTGGAGACACCGGCCAGCACCGGCATGAACGTGCGCACGATCGGCACGAACCGGGCCAGGATGATGGTCTTCGGGCCGTGCTTCTCGAAGAACTCGTGCGTCTCGGTGACGTAGTGCTTCTTGAAGAAGCGAGTGTCTTCCTTGTGGAACAGCGCGGGCCCGATGCCGCGGCCGATCCAATAGCCGGACTGGTCGCCTGCGAAGGCGATCAGCGTGACCAGGGGCAGCAGCCACCAGATCGAGACCGGCGGATTCGGCTGCGCGGCCAGCAGACCACCGGTGAACAGCAGCGAGTCGCCAGGCAGGATCGGGAACAGCAGACCGGTCTCGATGAAGACGATCACCAGGATCGCCGGGAGCACCGCGTTCTTCAGCCACGTCTCCGTGAGCAGGTGCATCGGATCGAGCAACTCCGTGATGGCGAGGTTGTTCGTCACCGATTCTGTCGCTGCCAGCAGAATCACGCGGTCTCCTGTCCTGGATTACGGCCGGCCGGATCGCTTGCCACCGCATCGGAAGCTGCCAGCGCAATTACCGGCACTACAGTACCGGGTTCGGCTGAGAATCCTCCTGCTGTGCACGAAACTACCCGGCGGTCACCTGGTAGACCTCCCTGGATACCAGGAGAAAGACTGCTGACTTAGGGTGGTGCCTGACAAAATAGGTCTTTGCCGCAACAAACACGGAGGTCTTACTGTGCCCATCGCGACTCCGGAGGTCTACGCCGAGATGCTCGGTCGGGCCAAAGCGCACTCCTTCGCCTTCCCCGCCATCAACTGCACGTCCTCGGAGACGATCAACGCGGCCATCAAGGGTTTCGCGGAGGCGGGCAGTGACGGGATCATCCAGTTCTCCACCGGCGGTGCGGAGTTCGGCTCCGGCCAGGGGGTGAAGGACATGGTGACCGGTGCGGTCGCGCTTGCCGAGTTCGCGCACGTGGTTGCCGCGAAGTACGACATCACCATTGCGCTGCACACCGACCACTGCCCGAAGGACAAGCTGGACGGTTTCGTCCGGCCGCTGATCGCGGTCTCGCAGGAGCGGGTGAACGGCGGGCTGCCCCCGCTGTTCCAGTCGCACATGTGGGACGGCTCGGCGATCCCGATCGACGAGAACCTGGAGATCGCGCAGGAACTGTTGAAGGCCTGTGCGCAAGCCAACATCATCCTCGAGGTCGAGATCGGTGTGGTCGGCGGTGAAGAGGACGGCGTCGAGGCCGAGATCAACGACAAGCTCTACACCTCGCCCGAGGATTTCGAGAAGACCATCGATGCGCTCGGCGCAGGCGAGAACGGCAAGTACCTGCTCGCCGCGACCTTCGGCAACGTGCACGGTGTGTACAAGCCGGGCAACGTGGTGCTCAAGCCCGAGGTGCTCGCCGAGGGGCAGCGGGTGGCCGCGGCCAAGCTCGGTCTCGGTGCGGACGCGCAGCCGTTCGACTTCGTTTTCCACGGTGGTTCCGGCTCGCTGAAGTCGGAGATCGAGGATTCGCTTCGCTTCGGTGTGGTGAAGATGAACGTCGACACCGACACCCAGTACGCCTTCACCCGGCCGATCGCGGCGCACATGTTCGCCAACTACGACGGTGTGCTGAAGATCGACGGTGAGGTCGGCAACAAAAAGGTTTACGACCCCCGCAGCTACTTGAAGAAGGGGGAAACCTCGATGGCCGCACGTGTCACCGAGGCGTGCAATGATCTGAAGTCCGCGGGAAGGTCGATCAGCGCCTGACCCATCACAACCCACCGGGGGCTCGACAGCTCATGTGTCTGGATGTGCGCGTGCTCGGGCCCGTCCGGTTGCTCGTCGGCGGTGAGCCGGTGGCGGTCGGCGGGCCCAAGCCGCGGGCTTTACTCGCCGCGCTCACCGTGAATCGACGGCGTGCGGTGTCGTCGGCCGCGCTGGCCGACATGGTGTGGAACGAGGATCCGCCCGATTCCTACGCGGCCAGCCTGCAGGTATTCGTGTCGAATATCCGTAAGGCGCTGCGTAATTCGGGTGTGGATCCGGCGGCGGTGCTGCGCACCGAATCCTCCGGCTATCGCCTCGAAGTCGCCGAGGACGCGTGCGATCTCGGGCGGTTCGAGGCGACGCGGGAGGCGGCGACCAGGGCCGCCGAGATCGGCGACCACAACGGCGCGTCCCAGCTTTTCGGTGCCGCACTGCGGGAATGGAGCGGGCGCGCGCTGGCTGACCTGGCCGGGCTGCAGTTCGCCGACGGGTTCGCCACCGCGATGGACGAGGAGCGGTTGCTCGTCGCCTCCGCCCGGATCGACGCCGAAATCGCGTGCGGGCGTGCGTCATCGGTGATCGGTGAGCTGGTCTCGATGACCACCGAGCAGCCGCTGCGTGAGCCGCTGTGGGGTCAGTTGATCACCGCGCTGTACCTGTCCGGCAGGCAAGCCGACGCGCTCGATGCGTGCAGGCGGGTCCGCGCGGTGCTCGCCGAGGAGCTGGGCATCGATCCTGGCCCCGCGCTGATCGAGCTGGAACAGCGGGTGCTGCGGCAGGAGCCGCTGAGCACGGTCGAACTGCGTCAGGTCGAACGGATGGCCGCGGCGATGACCGAGACGGTCACCGAGGCGCCGAGCGCGGTGCGCAGCGGACAGCTGCGACTACCCGACGGCCGGGTGGTGTCGATCGCGCAGGGCGGCTTGCGGATCGGCCGGATGACCGACAACGATCTGGTGCTAGACGACCCGAAGGCCAGCCGGTATCACGCGCACATCATGCCGAGCCGGGCCGGTCTGTTGATCAAGGACCTGCACTCGGCCAACGGCGTGTACGTCAACGACGATCCGATCGAGAGCGGGGCGCTGCTCGCCGACGGCGACCAGATCCGCATCGGGGCAACGATGTTGACCTTCCAGGCCGTCAGGTAGGCAAGTTTTCGCTTGCCGCAGGCCGGGATTGGTCAGAATTCGTTGCAGGCGACGCCGTCGTTGTCCTTGTCGAGGAACGAGTTGAACCCGGGCTGACCGAACCGCAGCGGCCCGCCGGTCTCGGCGCGAACCTGATCACAGTTGGTGTAGATCTTGCGCTTCTTCTTGTCGCTCTTGCTGTCGGTGTTGGACGGCGGAATCGAATCGGGACGTGCGGAAACGGCGACGGCGGTTGGCATATCGGCGGTGGCGGTCGGCGCGACGACGCTGAGGGCGCCGACCACGAGACACGCGGCACCGATCGCGGGTGTCACGCGCCGGAACAAAGAAATACTCACGCTGTCCATCCTGCGCCGAAATACCGGTGCTGTGGGATGTGATTTTCCTGGACCGCGAATTTATCGTGCGACACCGAAAATCTTTCGAGTCAGACCATGGCCGGTCGGGTAGGGTCGGCCGCGCTGGTGCGTTGTCCTGCGATGGATGTCGAGGGGTTGACTATGGCCATGCGCATGCTGGCCGCGGTGGGCGCGATCGTGATCGGCGTTGGAACCGTGGTGTGCGCCGAACGACCGGCCGTCGCGGCGCCGGAACCGTCCGGCACCGAGGTGGCGGGCACCGGGCCGTGCACCACCGATCCGGTGGCGACGCACGAACCGCTGGTGCCCAAGACACTCGAGGTGCCGATCCCGTACCCGGTGATCACCGTCTTGCCGCCGCAGCCACCCGAACCGGAGCCGAGCCGCACGGCGATGGAGCTGCCGCCGAACCCGTGCACCAGCCCGTGCCCCGACCTCACCGATCTGCCCGAGCCGCCGCCCGGTCTCGCGGCGCAGCTCGGCGTGCCGGAAGTCTTGTTGCAGCCCAAGCCTTTCCATTTCGCGGTGCCTGGTCCAGGACCGGATCCCGGCCCGGTGCCGCCGCCGCCCGCGCCGGTGCAACCACCCGTCGAGCCCGCCGCCTCGGCACCGGCGCCACCCGCGCCGCGGGTCGGCGCCGTGCGCGAGGTGGCCAAGCTGACCGGCGCGCATTCGCTGAACCGCACCGACAAGCGCTGGCAGGTGGACGGCACCGACCTCGGCATCATGTGGGAGAGCGCGCCCGGTGAGATCGCGACCGTCTTCGGCGACACCGTCGGCCGCGGATTTCATCCGCCGGGTGGCATGGGGATGGATTGGCGCAGCAATGTTTTGGCGTTCAGCACCGATCGGGAGCTCGCCGACGGCGTCACCTACGACCGGATGGTCACCGACGACCGGTGTCATGCCGCCGAGGTGCTGTCCAGTCGCAAGCTCGACAATGTGGAGCTCACCACGATTCCGACGTCCGGGTTCGCGCTCGGCGATCGGCAGTACCTGAGCTACACCTCGGTGCGCACCTGGCACAGCCTGCCCGGCACGTTCTTCACCAACTACGGCGGCATCGCCTACTCCGACGATCACGGGCAGTCCTGGACCAAGGATCCGTACGCGCGCTGGGACAACATCTTCGGGCTCGCGAATTTTCAAGTGAGCGCGATGGTTCCGCAGGGCGACTACGTCTACATGTTCGGCACACCCAACACCAGGCTCGGTGCGGTCGGGTTGGCGCGGGTGCCGAAGAACGAGGTGCTCAACACCACCGCGTATCAGTACTGGCGGGACGGAAGCTGGACGCCGGTGGGCGGATTCAGCGCCGCGACCCCCGTGGTCGACGGTCCGGCCGGTGAGTTGTCCGTGCGCTATGACCAAGCCAGGAATGTCTGGCAGATGAGCTATCTCGACACGGCCAAGGCGGCCATCGTTGTCCGCGAGGCGGATTCACCGCAGGGGGCGTGGTCGGCGAGTACCCCGACGACGACAGTGCGCGACTATCCGGAACTGTATGGCGGATTCATTCATCCGTGGTCGTCCGGCAACGACCTCTACTACACCATCTCGACATGGAGCGACTACAACGTCTACTTGATGCACGCCGTGCTCGAGTAGAGCTCCTAGGTCAGGCGGACCTCGGCGATGGCGCGGCCGAAGAGCTTGCGGCCCTCCGAGGTACCGCTGAGCACTACGGTGGCGCTGCGGGTGCTCGGGTCGAGCGACTTGACCTTGCCGGTGAACTCGACCGAGCTCGCCTCGGTCGCGGCGACCGGGACGAAGCCTGCGAAGCGCACGCTGAACTTCGCGATGGCGGTCGGATCGCCGAGCCACGAGGTGAGATAGCCGCCGGCCAGACCCATGGTCAGCATGCCGTGCGCCACCACCGTCGGCAGGCCGACCAGCTGCGCGGCGTGCTCGCTGAAGTGGATCGGGTTGGCATCGCCGGACACCCCCGCGTAATTGGCGAGATCTCCGCGGGCCAGCCGGAAGGACGCGGGCGGCAGCTGGTCGCCGACGGACAGCTCGTCGAACGCGGGCAGGGTGTGCACCGGTGCGCTCTCGTAGCCTGCCGCCGGCGCGGGTAGTTCGCCGATGCCGAGCGGAATCAGCGCGGAGTTGTCGTCGAGTCCGTCGGCTTCCGTGGGGAATTCGACCACCTCGCCGTGCATCATGATGTTGTCGACCACGGCGGCGAGGTTCGGGTCCACGTCGGCGCCGCGGCGGGCAACGATGGTGGTCGAGCCGATCAGCGTCAGCTCGCCGTGCTGGTTGACCAGGGCGGAGCGCACCACCACGAAATCGTTGTCGCCGAACTGGCGGATCGACTCGATCAGGATCTCGCTGGTCAGCTTGTCGCCGGCGAGGATCGGCCGATAGGCCTGGAACACCTGGTCGGTCTGCAGGAGCTGGGAAAGGTCGTACTGGGTGAGCACCGATTCGAGCAGCGACCGGGTGCCTGCCGAGCCGATCACCGACGCGAACGTGGGTGGCGCGATGACACCGTCGTGGCCGAGCTTGCCCGCGTCGGCTTCCTGCTGGTGCGCAAGGTGATGGTTCTGCACCGCACGCGCGAACTCGCGGATCTTCTCGCGACCGACCTCATAGTGGTCCCGAACGCGGTACCGCTGTCCAGCCAGTGATTCTGTCTGCGTTACGCCATCGGTTTCGAGCGTCATCGTCTGTTCCGTGCCCATGATGCGGGCCACGCTAACAACTAATAGGACCGATGACCAGGAGACTGTGAGCAGCGCTACCGTTTATCGATGCGGAATTGCTGTCGAATTTGCCTTTTCGTCACTTGAAATCTCGTGCGCCGCGGCACCACGTCCGAAATGCGACGATCGTGTTTAGCTACCCTTAAATGAGATGAAGCCCGGCGGTTGCCCGCGCGCGAATTCCACGCGCGCGGACCCCGCTCGAACCATCAGCGATTAGCGAACCATGTATCGCTACGGTGTGCTCGTCGGCGGATCGCAGACTTTCCAGCCCTTGTCGGTGTTCTGCAGATCGAACGTCCGCGCCGAGCGTTTCGCCGGATCGGCCTCGGTGTAGACGGTCGCCTGCGCGATCGCGGTGTTGTCGGTGATGCGGATGGCGTCGACGCCGTCCACCACCGGAATGGACCGGCGATCCATCGACAGCTGGTGCACGCCGGCGAACTGATCCGCCGGAATGCCCTGATAGAAATCGTGCAATGGGCCACAGGTCGTCGAGCGCAACGTGTTCAGATCACCGGTCTTGAGCGCCTGTGTGTAATCGGTGATCGCGGCGCGCACCTTCGCCTCCGGCGAACTGTCCTTCGCGTTCGTGACGAAGGCCACGATCACGCCGATCAACACGACCACCAGCACCGCGGCGCCGGCCACCATGAGCAGCACCCGCTTGGACCGTCCGCCGTCCGCAGACCTGCTGACCGCGTCGACCGGCGCCTGCGCGGCAGGCTCGATCCGTTGCGGCGGCGCGATCGTCCGAGGTTGCGGCGGGCGCGGCTGCAACGGCTGCACCGGCGTCGTCGGCTGCACATCGGCAGGCGAATGCGCCGAGCCGGGTCGCGCCTGCTGCGGTGGCATCGGCTGCTCGACCGGCCCACCCGGTGCCGGTGCCGAAGGTCCATGCGCACCAGGCTGTTTCGGTCCCGGCGCAGGTCGCGGCGTGCTCGGCGGCTTGGTGATCGGCACCCGCCCCGCGCCCGGCGCGACCCGATCGGTACCCGGCGCCTTCGGCGCCCCCGCTGGCCGCTGCACTGGCAGCGCCACCGTCTTGGCCTCGTCCGGCTTGATGACCGGCATCGCGACGGTCACATCCTCGGCCCCCGCCGGGGCCTGCCCCGCAGGCGCACCGGTCTGCATCTTGACCGTGTCCGCCTCCGGGGTGGCATCGGCCACTGGCGGCTCCGGCCGCTGCACCCGAATCACCGTCGTCGGCGCATCCCCGTCCGCGACAGCATCTTTCGGTGCCGGTGCCGCCTGTTCCGCCGGAGCGTCACTCGGCGCACCACCCTGCGCCGCGTTGGCGGCAGCGCCACCGAACCAAGGACTGCGCTTCGACGGTGCACTGCCCGGCTGAGTAGCCGACCCGGTGCCACCGGATGTCGTGGCATCGCCCTGCGTGGGGCTGCTTGCCGTAGTCGCCGACCCCGTGCCGGCGGATGGTGTGGCATCGCCCTGCGTGGGGCTGCTCGGCGTCGTGCTGGTGCCGCCGGATGTCGTTGTGCCGCCTTGCGCAGGACTGCTCGGCTGCGTTCCGGGGGCTGCCGCGCCGCGAACGGGACTGTCGGGCTTGGTTGTCGAGCCCGCCGCGTCGCCTTGCGCCGAGCCGCCCGGTTGAGCCGCAGGCTCTGTTCCGCTTGGTGTTTCGCCGCCCTTGGTTACCGGGCTCGATCCGCCTGGTGACGCGGACCCTGGCGCGCCATCGCCGCGAGTTGGGTCGCCCGGCTGGACTGCCGGGCTCGCCGAGCTGGCTGCTGCGGCGCCGCCTTGGGCCGGGCTGTTCAGCTGGGTGTCAGCCGCTTTCGCGCCAGGCGTCGATGATGCTTGGCCGGATGCAGTGCTTGCGCTGGCCGCCTCGGACTGACCTTGATCGCCTCGCTTGATCGCCTCGGTCGCCGCTTCGGATCCGGCTGCCCCGCTGCGGGTTCCGCCTGCCGAGGCCTCGGTTGTTGCGGTAGCGCCCTTGGCCGGGCTGTTCGGCTGGGCGCCAGCACCTTCCGGGCTCGACTTCGTCGGGGTGTCCGGTCGTGCCGCGGCCGTACCGGCGGCAGCAGCAGCGGTGGTACCGGCCTGAGTGGGGTTGCTCTGTTGCGCCGCTGTGGCTTTCGCGCCCGGTGCCGCATGGTCGGCAGTTCCCGGAGTGCTGCCACCTGCGGCGGATCCGGGCCGGACTTCATCGCTTCGTTTGATCGCCTCGGTGGCGGCTTCGGCTTCGGCTGCGCCGCCGGCGGTGCCGCTGGATGCCGCGCTGCTCGCTGCGGCCGCACTGGACTGCGTTGTCTGGCCCGCGGTTTCCGCGACCGATCCCGGCGTGCTCCGATCCTTGTGCTGGAGTCCAGCGGTCTCGGATGCTGCGGCCTTGTTTGCCGCCCCGCCCTCGGCGATGTCGGCGGCGACTCCGCCGGAAGGCTTACCTTGTTGCGCCGCTGCGGTTTCCGCACCCTGTGACGGTGCCTGGGCCGAGCTCGGGCCAGGACGGCTTTGGTCCGCAGTTGCGGCTGTCGAGCCCGCAGTGGTTCCTGGGTTTCGATTCGGCGCGGAGTGCGACGCGGCTGCGCTGGCGCCACCCGCATTCGGTGCACCGGTCGGCGGTGTGCCGCTCGGCGCCTGTTGGCCGGACGCTGTGCCCGGGCTGCTCGGCCGAGACGTGGCTGCCGACGATGCCGCGGTGGCGTCGGTTCCACCGGCATTCGGTGCACCGGTCGGGGTCGCGCTGCTCGGTGTCTGCTGGCCGGAGGTGGTGCCGGACGGTGCGGCAGCGGCCGTCTCAGCGGCGCCGGAGCTGGCCGGGCCGTTGGTGGCAGCGGCCGAATCCTGCTGTCCGGCGGCGCGATCTCGTTGGTCGGCCGATGTGCCATGAGGGGCAGGTGTTGTCGCAGAGGTCGACGCGGCCGGGCCACCTGGCGTGGTAGGGGCCGAAGAACCCGGAGCGGACGTCTTCGCGCCGTCGGTGGGCGCGGACGGGCTCGACGCCGAGGCGGAGATCGGGCGGGTCGGCGCGGCCGAGGGGGTTGCGGCCGAGCCGGAGGCGGTGTCTTGGCGTGCGTCGGTTCCCGCCGGGGACGCCGGGGTGGCGCTCTCCCGCGCCGGGTTCTTGTCGTCTTTCGGGTCGGACACGCACTACCCCTCGCTCGGGCGGAACATTTGAACTCGACGGCCAGCCTAACGGGCACGCGTGCACGAAGGCCGACTTCAGGGCACCCATAGCGGGAATCGAATACGAGGGTTCGCCGAACATGCGCTGTCGGCGCACGAATGACGCGAATCTGGAGGCACGACCGACCGGCAATTCGGGCATCGGTGCACAATGAAGCCCATGACCTCGTTCGGTGATCTGCTCGGCCCGCAACCGGTACTCCTCCCCGAAATCTCCGACGCGGAAGACGCGTTGCTCGACAAGGCCGACCCGGTGCGGGTCGCGGCCGACCATCCTGCCGCATCGATCGCATGGGCCACGCTGGCCGAAGACGCGCTGACCAGGGCTGAAGCCCAGGATGAGCCGATCAACCACGATGTCGTCGCCGCCTATGCGTTCGCCCGCACCGGCTACCACCGCGGCCTCGACCTGTTGCGCCGCAACGGCTGGAAGGGCTTCGGCCCGGTGCCGTGGAGCCACGAACCCAACCGCGGTTTCCTGCGCAGCGTCGGCGCGCTTGCCCGCGCGGCGAAGATCATCGGTGAGACCGAGGAATACGCGCGCTGCCTCGACTTGCTGGAGGACTGCGATCCGCGGGCCGCCACCGAGCTCGGCCTCGACTGAGCCGTCGTCATTGATTGATCTCAAGCCCCGTGTTGATGTCGCCAAGGCGAGCAGCATGGATCAGCTGCGCTCCGCGTGGTCGCGACTGCGCCTGTCCGCGTTGCCGATCGTGCAATGTGCGGTCGGCGCGGCGCTGGCCTGGTTCATCGCGCGCGATATCGTCGGCCACCCGCAGCCGTTCTTTGCGCCGACCGCTGCGGTGGTGTCGATCGGCATCTCGTTCGGTGCGCGGCTGCGCCGTTCGGTGGAGCTGGTCGTCGGTGTCGCGGTCGGCATCGGCATCGGTGACCTGTTCATCACCAGGGCCGGCACCGGCGTCTGGCAGATCGCGCTGGTGGTCGCGGTCGCCATGGCGGCGGCGGTCTTCCTGGACGGTGGGTCGATCATCACCATGCAGGCGGCCGGTTCCGCCGTGCTCGTCGCGACGCTGCTGCCGCCGTCGGCGGGCGGCGGCTTCTCCCGCATGATCGATGCCCTGGTCGGCGGCCTGGTGGGAGTCGTTGTGGTGGCGGCGATTCCATTGCATCCGGTGCGCAGGGCCAGGGAGCAGGCCGCGGAAATCCTTGCGGTGATGAGCAAATCGCTCACCGAATGCGCCGACGGCCTGCTCGAACAAGATCCGGACAAGGTGCGGGCCGCGCTGGCGGCGGTCCGGGCGACGCAACCGCAGATCGATACGTTGCGCGCCACACTGGAGGGCGGCAGGGAGATCAGCCGAATCTCCCCGCTGTACTGGAATTCTCGGGCCAGGCTCGAACGCATCAAGGCCACCGCCGACCCGCTCGACAACGCGGTCCGCAACGTGCGGGTGTTGCTGCGCCGCTCGCTCACACTGGTCCAGGACGACGAGATCCTCGACCCGCGCCTGATCGACGAGGTCGAAAGGCTCGGCCAGTCGGTCGAAGTCCTGCGCAGGATGATGCTCGCCGATCCCGGTGAGCAGCCCGACCAGGCCGAAGCGGCCAGGGTGTTGCGCACGGTCGCCAAGGGCGCCCGTCCGGAACTGGTTGAGGGATCCGGGCTTTCGGCGCACGTAGTGTTCGCGCAGGTGCGCTCGGTCGTGGTCGATTTGATGCAGGTGTGTGGCATGAAACGCATCTCCGCGATCGCGCTGCTCCCGCCGACGGTGCCCAAACCGTTTGTCACTCCTGAGGACTGAGCATCAGCGCCGGAGGCAGCGCAGCAGCACCACGGAGGCGTAGCGCTGTTGTGGACTACTCAGCGGATCACGGACGTCCGCGCCGGGTGTGAGTGCTCGCGCCGCGCGCTGCGAAGCCCGGTGATGATCTTTTGGGTAGTCGGCTACTCGTGTCCTGGTCGGCTCGACGCCATAACTTGTAGCAGTGACCGCGATGACGAGGGGTGTCGCGGTCGATCACTTCGCATACACGCGAACTGCCCCGCCGGTCATGGGTGTGGTGGCCGGTCGGGTTGGGGCAGATTGCCGCTGCGGAGAGCAGGGCCGCCCGGTCACGAGGTCCAGATCGGGCGGCCACTGTGCTGTTGCCTGGCTAGGTCCAGAACGCTGTTTCCTGGCTAGGTCCAGAACCGGGTCAGATAGCTGCCGTAACGGGACCAGTCCGCATCGACCCCGGACAGCTCGTACAACGAATACACCGCGTCGAAGAACACCTGATTGATCGCGGGCGTGAACAGCAAGGCGAACACCAGCAGCATGCCGAACGGCTTGAACTGGTCGAGCGAACGCCGGGTCTGATAGCTCAGCGACGGCTCGAGGATGCCGTACCCGTCCAACCCCGGCAGCGGAATCAGGTTCAGCAGCGTCGCGGTGATCTGCAGGAACGCCAGGAAGCTCAACCCGAACCACAGCGCGGGATGCGAACTCGCACTACCGAATACCCCGACGACCACCAGCAACAGCACCGCGCAGACCGCGTTCACCGCAGGCCCTGCGCCACTGATGATCCGCTGCATGCGCGGCGACACATTGTGCGTGTGCACGTACACCGCACCACCGGGCAGGCCGATCCCGCCCAGCGCGATGAACACCATCGGCAGCACGATCGACAGCAGCGGATGGCTGTACTTCAACGGGTTCAGCGTGAGGTATCCGCGCAGCTCGACCTCGCGGTCACCGGCCCGCCACGCGGCGAACGCGTGCGCGAATTCGTGCAGGCACAGCGTGATGATCCAGCCGAACACCACGAGCACGAACACCCCGACCTTCGCGCGGGTCGAGTCGAGGTCGGCGTCCCAGGCCAGCGCACCGCCGACGATCGTGATGAGGACGACGAGCAGGAAGACCGGGCTCGGCCGCACGGCGCGTGCGCGGCGGTCCGCGGGAAACGGCGTCGTCATCGGACCAGCAGCCAGGGTTCGTGATGCCGGTAGAAGCTCGAGCGCGGCACCGTCCGGTCGCTGCTGATGCCGTCGCGCGTCACCACCGCGCCCGGCGTGCCGAGCTGCGCGGCGCGCCCTTCGACCCAGCGGCGCTTGCGCATGCCCTTTTGAATGGTCGCCCGCACACCAGGTTGGTGCAGGGTCGGCGACACCAGCATCGCGGTCACCTTCCCCGAGAACAGTTGCACGTCGTCCACGTAGGCCTCCCCCTCCAGCTTTTCCGCATCGGTCCCGGTGATCCTGGCACGCCCGACGATCACCTGCCCGGTGTCGTCGCGGATGAGCGGCACCTCGGTCGCCCGGCCATCGATGGCCCGCTTGGCGGCGGCGTTGCCGGTCGCGATTTGATACGCGCGGGAGGCGTAGGTCTTGTCGACCGGCACGTAACCGATTTCCACGTGCAGCCGTTCGGTGCGCATCAGGTGCGTCAGCACCGCGGCGAGCGCGGCGTCCGCGCCGAGCACGATCAGCCGGGGCAGGCTGTCGGCGGCGAGCACGGGAAGCAGCTCGTCGATCAGGGCGGTGTCGGGGATGGCGGTCGTTGAGCTGGTCGGCAGCGCGGCGAGGGCGATCGGTACCGGTGCGCCGTCGCAACGGAGAACATGGGTACTCAAACTGCCGTACACCCTCCTAGGTCCGAGCCGACATCCGTCGGTCCCTGCCGTGACTCTCCCGGCGAGCTCTGCCCGGCTCACCGGCTGCAACCTTAGCCCTGCCCGGCCAAAGGTCACATGGTTGTCGAGCCTACGCAGAGATCCGGTCCGCCGCCGGTGTCGACGCGTCTACTAGACTGTGCTCCCGGCCACCGCCTCGATACGGCAGGTAGCTGCAACACTGGTGTTTACCGCCCCGCCGGCTCGCCCGGCTGCCATCTCCAGGGTGTTGCACGTCGAACCGTAGGAGATACGACCATGCCGGCAATCGTCCTGATCGGCGCCCAGTGGGGCGACGAGGGTAAGGGCAAAGCAACCGATCTACTCGGTGGCCGGGTGCAATGGGTGGTCCGATACCAGGGTGGCAACAACGCGGGCCACACCGTGGTGCTGCCCAACGGCGACAATTTCGCGCTGCACCTGATCCCCTCCGGCATCCTCACCCCTGGCGTGACGAACGTCATCGGCAACGGTGTCGTGATCGATCCCGGTGTGCTGCTCGACGAGCTGGCCGGATTGGAGCAGCGCGGCGTCGACACCTCCGGCCTGCTGCTCTCCGCCGACGCGCACCTGATCATGCCGTACCACGTCGCCATCGATAAGGTCACCGAACGCTTCCTCGGCAACAACAAGATCGGCACCACCGGCCGCGGCATCGGCCCCTGCTACCAGGACAAGGTCGCTCGGGTCGGCGTGCGCGTCGCCGACGTGCTCGACGAGAAGATCCTCACCCAGAAGGTCGAGGCCGCCCTGGAGTTCAAGAACCAGGTGCTCGTCAAGATCTACAACCGGCGCGCGCTCGACCCGCAGCAGGTGGTCGACGAGGTGCTCGCGCAGGCGGAGGGCTTCAAGCACCGCATCGCCGACACCAGGCTGAAGCTGAACGTCGCGCTGGAGAACGGCGAGACGGTGCTGCTCGAGGGTTCGCAGGGCACGCTGCTCGACGTGGACCACGGCACCTACCCGTACGTGACGTCGTCCAACCCGACCTCGGGTGGCGCGGCGGTCGGCGCTGGCGTCGGACCCAACAAGATCAACGCGGTGCTCGGCATCCTCAAGTGCTACACCACCCGCGTCGGCTCGGGCCCGTTCCCGACCGAGCTGTTCGACGAATTCGGTGCCTACCTGGCCAAGACCGGCGGCGAGGTCGGCGTCACCACCGGACGCGCCCGGCGCTGCGGCTGGTTCGACGCGGTCATCGCCCGCTACGCGACCAGGGTCAACGGCATCACCGACTACTTCCTCACCAAGCTGGACGTGCTGTCCAGCCTGGAGACGGTGCCGATCTGCGTCGCCTACGACGTCGACGGCGAGCGGGTTGAGCAGATGCCGACCACCCAGACCGAGTTCCATCACGCGAAGCCGATCTACGAAGAGATGCCTGGCTGGTGGGAGGACATCTCCGGCGCCCGCACCTTCGAGGAGCTGCCCGCGAACGCGCAGGCGTACGTGCTGCGACTGGAAGAGCTCTCCGGCGCCCGCATCTCCTGCATCGGCGTCGGGCCGGGCCGCGATCAGACCATCGTGCGGCACGACGTCCTCGCGCTGTAGGGCTTGACGGGGAGGCGGTGTGCGGCCTGACGGGGAGCCGTCCCCGGCAGGAGCGGCCGTCCCGACCGCGTGTGTGGCCGGAAAGTTATCCGGGGGCTGAATGATTGTCGCCGTTCATCGTTCGAGACCTTCGATCATGATCGAGGACGAACTACAGTAAGAGTTATGGCTCGGAACTGGCCGATGATCGAGCGCGAGACCGAGTTCGAGGCGATCCGCGCGGCCCTCACCGGCAAGGAACATGTCGGCGCGGTACTGACCGGCGATGCCGGTGTCGGTAAAACGACGCTGGCAAGACAGGCAACCGCCGCCGTCGGCGGCAATATCCGCTGGGTAGCGGGCACCGAGTCGGCGCGAAGCATCCCGCTCGGTGTCTTCGCGCACATGGTCGGCGTCTATACGGCGCACGATCCGGTGACGTTCATGTCCGCGGCGCGCGAAGCGCTGCTCGCGGAGGGACACACCATCATCGGTGTCGACGACGCGCATCTGCTCGACCAGTTGTCGGCGACGTTGCTGCTGCAGCTGGCCATCGACAAGGCGGCGCACATCGTGGCCACCGTGCGCAGCGGCGTTCAGGTGCCCGACGCGGTCACCTCGCTGTGGAAAGACGGCCACCTGCTGCGCATCGACCTGAATCCGTTCAGTCAGCGCCAGAGCGTCGATCTGGTCGAGTCGATGCTCGGCGGGCAGCTCGAGGGCTTCACCGCCAACCTGATGTGGGAGTCCTCCGGCGGAAACGCCCTGTTCCTAAGGCATTTGGTGGAAGGCGCGCTGGAAGCCGGCTCGCTGCGCCAGGTCAACGGCGTGTGGCAGCTGCGCGGGCGGGCCGCGGTGACCTCGGAACTGGCTGCGCTGCTGGAAGACCGGGTCGAGCAGCTGCCGGACGAGGTACTGCGGGTGCTCGAGCTGCTCACCTTCTGCGAACCGATCGACCTGGACGTGCTGTCCGAACTGGCGGGCGAGGAGGCGGTGGAGGCCGCCGAAACCCGTGGCCTCATCCGGGTTGTCGAGAACTCGCACCAGCTGATCGTGCGATACAACCATCCGCTCTTCGGTGAGGTGATCCGGCGCAGGCTCGGCATCGCCTCGGCCCGCAGGCTGCGCGGCAGGCTGTACTCCTCGCTCAAGGAGCGGCCGATCAACTCCGCGCCGGATCGGATCCGGCTGGCCGAATTGGCTTTGGACAGCGACAAATCCGCCGATCTCGAGCTGTTCGAGGCGGCCGCGGAAGATGCCATCGGGCTGGCGAACCTGCCGCTCGGCGAGCGGTTCGCCAGGGCAGCGGTGGAACGCCGCGGCGGGGTGGAATCCGCGGATCTGCTGGCCAGGGCGTTGCTGTGGCAGGGCCATCGGATCGAGGCCGAGCGCACGCTGGCCAGCTTCGATCCCGACAAACTCAACGAGGTGCAGCTGGCCCGCTGGGGCAGCACCAGGGTGGCAAACCTGTTATGGGCCATGGGCGATGCCGATCGCGCCGACGAAGTGCTCACGCTGGTCCGCGGCAAGGTGCGGCATCCGAAGATCGTGGCGATCCTCGACGGGCTCGCCTCCGCGACCGCGGTCAACGAGAACCGGATCGACGCGGCCATCGCCGAGGCCGAGAAGGCGATGGCGGTGAAAGACGCACCGCCGTGGGCGATTTGGTGGGCGTCGTTCGGCGGTGGGCTCGCGCTGACGTTGATGGGCAAGGGCACGGCGGCGTTGGAGTACGCGGCACGCGGACACGAGATCGAGAGCGAGATCGACGGGCTCAACCGGTTCATGTCGACGCACGCCGAAGTGCTCGCGCTGATCTTCACCGGCGACCTGGAGGCCGCAAGACGCTGTGCCGCAGCCTATTTCGGCTATTCGGCGCCAGGGCAGTACCTGGCGTGGGGGATGTCGAAGATCCTGCAGGGCACCGTCGATGTGGCACAGGGGCACTTCCTGGACGGCATCGAGAATCTGGAGCAGGCGCTGGCCGCGCTGGCCACCGAAGGCGCGGCGGCGTGGATGTTCCCGGCGCGGATCCGGTTGGCCGAGGCCTATTCGGCACTCGGTCGCGCGACTGAAGCGGCCGAGGCCATCGGGGAGGCCACCGCGCGCGGCGGCAGGCACAGTGCGGTCTACGTGCCGCAGCTCGAGATCGCGCGCGCCTGGCATGCCGCCGCCGAGGGCACGGTCACCCCGGCCATCCGCCTCGCGATGGGCGCGGCCGATGCCGCGGCCCGCTCGAACCAGCACGCGATCGAGGCCATGGCGCTGCATGCCGCCGCCCGCTTCGGCGACCACTCCGCGGCGGGCAGGCTCGCCGATCTCGCGGCCAGGGTGGACGGCAGGCTGGTGCAGGCCCAGGCCAGGCACGCGGTCGCGGTGGCGGCGCACGACGGACCGGGACTCGATGCCGCCGCAGCCGAATTCGAGCGGATCGGCGCGCTGCTTTCGGCCGCGGATGCGGCCGCCCAGGCGGCGT
Organism: Nocardia sp. NPDC049149; assembly: GCF_043197455.1. Lineage (NCBI taxonomy): Bacteria > Bacillati > Actinomycetota > Actinomycetes > Mycobacteriales > Nocardiaceae > Nocardia > Nocardia sp. NPDC049149. Next base: position 445,750 of record NZ_JBICTD010000001.1, on the reverse strand, counting down.
CCGCGCACGAGCGGGCGGGCGATCGCCGCCGCCTGCTCGAATCGGCCGCCGCGGCCAACCGGCTCGCCGCCGCGTGTGGCGGTGCGAGCACGCCCGCGCTGCGGCAGGCCGCCCAGCCGCTGCCGTTGACCGCCCGGGAACGCGAGATCGCCAATCTCGTTGCCGCAGGCCTGTCCAACCGCCAGATCGCCGACCGCCTCACCGTCTCGGTGCGCACCGTCGAGGGCCACCTCTACCGCGCCTGCATCAAGATGGACGTCACCGACCGAGAGTCGTTGGGCGCCTTGATGCGTGGTGAATCCACGCCCGGCTGACCGCAGTACGCCGGGCGGACCCCAGATCCGCACCCTTTCTGTGCATCCGCACTGCTTCTGGCACCCCGCAGCGGGTGCGGATTCGCTGAAAGGGTGCGGATTTTGGTGGGGCACGTCGCGCGCCTAGCGGTTGAGGTGGTTGCCGGGCACGATGGCCGCCTACTGGGCGCGTAGTTGTGGCCAGAGTACTGTCCACGGCACTGTTCGTCCCGTCAAAAGGGTTGCCAGGTCCGGGATTACGGGCTCGGAGTCGGTGAACGCGGCGGTGAGCTGTGGCGGTGGGGTACCGAGAAACAGTACGGCCGTGGCGGTTTCCGGTGGGGCGCCGAAGTAGTAGTACGCGCGGTGTGGGCTGTAGGCGCGTGGCAGGCCCGTCGCGCCACGGTTCACGTCGACGGCGGCGGCGAAGGGGTAGCTCTCGGCGAGGATGGCCGTCTGCGAGCGTTGCTCGGCCGGGAGTCCGTTGTAGGCCGCGGCGACGGCGTCCGAGAGATCGCCGATCATGGTGTCGGACTGGATGAATGCCCGCGCGGTCAGGATGGCGGTGGTATCAGGAATGCGTTCCGCCCAGGAGCGTGGATACACCGGGACCGCGGCCGCGCCCATCGCGAGCCCGGCCGTCAGAGCGACCGCGACGAGCACCCGGACCACAACGTGCTTGCTCAATCCGGCCACGACCACTGCGCCTGCGGCGATCGGCAGCGCGTACAAACCTGCCGTGTAGTACGAGCGCCCCGAACTCACCAGGTAGGCAAGGAAAACCAGGGCGAGCGCGGCACCGGCGAATCGATAGGTGCGAAACCGCTGACCGAACAGCAGCGCGGGAAATCCGATCAGCAGCAACGGCAACCCGACCGCGAGGCCCGCACCCGCCGCGCTGTCCCAGAGAAACCGGCCGACACCGGGAAACTCGGCGGCCACCACCTCCGACATGTGCGTGTACGGCCACGAATTCTGTTGCTGCCAGATCAGATTCGGCACGGTGGCCAGCGCCGCGACGAGCCCGCCGACCCACAGCAAGGGCCTGCCGACCAGACGCCGCGGCCTGAACACCAAGGCGCACAGCACGAGTGCCACCCAGAGCGCGGGCACCAGGAACTTCGTCTGCAACGACAGCACCGTCACCAGCCCTGCCCCGAGCAGCAGCCGATCGTCGGGCCGCCCCTCGGCGTGCAGCCGGGCCCAGCGGACCACCAGAAACACGATCGCGGTCCAGAACACCGGATCCAGCGAGTACGTCGCGAGCCAGTGACACAGCACCACTGCGGTGGACAACGCGTACCCGATCGCCGCGAGCACCTGCGCGCCGCGACCGCCGCCCAACTCGCGCGCCAGGAGCGCGGTGAGGACGATGCCGACCGCCGCGGCCACCGTGACGGGCAGCCGCAGCGCGGTCAGCGAGTCGGGCGCAAGGTGATTCATCGCCGCCGCCAACGCCGGGATCAGCGCGGGTTGGTCGAAATAGCCCCAGGCCAGGTGATCGCGGCCCGCGACGACGAAGTACGCCTCGTCGAAGAAGTAGCCGTAGTTGCGGCTGGCGATCAACAGGGCCAGCCCGGCGATCCCCGCCACCGCGAGCACCGGCGCCCATGCCACCCGAGGCAGCTCCGGCCCTGGGTCGAGCGGTGCCACGTCTATCGATGATTGAGCCTCTGCAGTGGGCATGTCCCACCCTCCGTCGTTGTCTTCCGAAGCCGACCTGAGCGCGCGCCCACCGATTGTGCGGCCGGCGCCCGTCCTGCCGAATCCGCCGCAGGTATCGACCGGAGTAGGGACGAAGGACTACCCCAACCACGCAGAGGGACCACGCCGGTGCACACCTTTGTCGAGTAACACGCCGAATCGGATATTCGATATGCCATTGCGACGTTCGTTCGAAACCGCCGTTGCCTCGATCTGGAATGGGTAGGTTTGCGATTCGGACGGCGCGGAGCTGCCCCCGATATCGGGGGATACCGACCGGGCGAGATCGCCTGTTACCGTCCATCATCCAGCCCGAATCCTGTGCACGCCGCGACTCGACACGGTGAATTGAGCGAGTGGGGAGCGACTGTGCGCAGTTACTGCGGAAGGTCGATAATTGTCCAGAAAAAAGTTGAGCAGCGTACTCGTCGGCGCAGGCGTGCTTGCCGCCATGATCGGCCTCAGCGCACCCGCCTCGGCCAGTGAGTACCGGAGTTTCGACCTACCGCTGCTGACCACGGGGGCCGACGGGATCGGCTGCGCGGGCGACGTCTGGGGAATTGGTCAGAGTTATCCACAGGGCGATGTGCCAGGCCAGGTCAGCCTGCAGTTGAAGGGCTGGCTGAAGGTATTCGGCGTGCCTGCACCGTGGTGTGAGTTGACGCCGACGGTGCAATGGCGAAACTTCACCACCGGCGAATCAGGCGCGGTGCCCGTCCGTTTGGGTAATTGGCAGCCGTTCTTCTGGGTGGCGCCGAAAGTGGGCAACATCGACCACCTCTACACCGGAGCGGGTGACGTCGAGATTTCCATCACCACTAATTACCCGCACTCGCCGAGCGTTACCAGGGTCACGGTTTACTGACGCCGGCACAGGTGGAGCTTCTGCTTATGTCCTGGTGAGGAATTCACCGACGACAGGAGCAAGAAGCTCCACCTTCGGGTTATGGCTGAGTTTCGGGATCTCCTGAAATTCGGCATCGGTGAGAACGGCCGCGATCGCCTCGGCGCCGGTCCGCAGCAGGGGAATGCTCTTGGCGCCCGCGATGACCAAGGTCTCGGCCTTGACCCCGGCCCAGTCCTCGGTGCGCAACGGTTCGCCGCGCATGAACTCGTGCATCACGGCCCAGTCGTGCGGTGTCGAGTTCGCGGTGGCGAGCAGGTTCTTCCAGAACGGGGTGAACCGGATGACGGCGACCATCGCGCGCGGCATGCCCATGGCCTTGGTCATGTAGAAGCGCACGGTGTCGGCGCGGCGGTCGGCGGCCACCAGTTCGTGCAGGGTGGTGTGCAGGCCGGGATCGGGGACGAAGTGTTCGCGGTTCACCACGAACGGCGGCTCGAAGGCGACCACCTTGGTGATGCCGGGCACGCGGCCCGAACCTGCCGCACGCAGCACCAGACCCGCGCCGGACGAGATGCCGTACAGCGCCGCCGATCCGCCCACCGACTCGACCAGCGCGGTGAGGTCGTCGATTTCGTGCTCGACGTCGTAGTCGCCCGGTGTGTCGGTGCTGTCGCCGCGGCCGCGCCGGTCGTAGGTGAGGACGGTGAGGTCGTACTCGCGGTGCAGCGCCTCGGCCAGCGCCACCGTCTTGGGGAAGTTCCGGTAGCCGAAGGCGCCGTCGACCAGGATCACGGTCCCTGCGGTGCCGTCGCGGCGGTCGTACGCGATCACGGTGCCGTCCGCGGAAGTCACTGTGTGCACGGCTGTCTCACTTTCCTCGGGCCGTCCGGCCACTGTTCGTCGGTGCTTGTGCCTGTTCAGACGGTGCGTGACGACGGGACTAATCGGTGTCGGCTCAGAACAGTGTCGGCTCGCCGAAGCCGGGCGTGCGCTCGATCTCGAGCAGGTGCTGCTTGGTGGTGATGCCGCCGGGCGCGGAGAAGCCGGTCAGGGCGTTGTCGGCGGCGAGCACACGATGGCAGGGGATGATCAGCGGAATCGGGTTGCGGCCGAGGGCCTGGCCGACGGCCTGGGCGGCGCCTGGCGCGCCGATGCGGTCGGCCACCTGGCCGTAGGTGAGGGTGTGACCGGGGTCGATGGCGCGGGTCACCTCGTAGACCGCACGGTGGAACTCCGGAATTCCGCTGGTGTCCAGGGGGATCCAGCGCAGGTCGTCGAGTTCGCCTGCGAGATGGGCGCGGATGGCCTCGATGGCCTCGGCGATCGCGCCGGTGGGGGTCTCTTCGCGGACCTCGTCGTCCGGCAGGCCTGCGCGACGGCGCGTGATGCGCGCACGGGTCGCGGCGGGGCTTGCTTCGGGGAGCTGGAACCGGATCACGGTCGCTCCACTCCACGCGATCGCACAGCGGCCGATCGCGGAGTCGAAGAGTGTTGCCTCGGCGGACAGGCAACGCGGGTCACTCATGCTGCCAGTGTGCACCGGGGCACCGACAAGTACACAGATACCAGTCCAGTTTTACTCAACTGGCCTTGATTCCTAGTGTGCTTCGGTCAGCGAGGGGACCGAGCTGTCGGACGCCGTCGCGGGTCGCGGCTTTTCGCGCCGCACCGCTGCCCGTGCCTTCGGCCGACCTGGCGTCGCAAATGCTCTGGACTACTTGCGATTTCGTTGGCTGCGCCGCGGCGTCTTCGCCCGAAGCCTGCGCCGATTGTGCGAGCTCATCGGTGGTCGGGTCGAGCGCAGGCCTGGTGTCAGGCAGGTCGCTGCGCCCGTAGATCGCGGCCAGATCCGAGTAGCGGCGTTGGTCCTCGTAGTACGAGGTACTCCAGTCGGACATCGGGGTGCGCGGATGAAAACGCTCGAGCCGGAACGCCCGTTCGGCGCCCCTGGGCAGGTAGTGATAGATGGCGTAGCCGAAGACGGCGACGACCAGCAAGGCGGCAAAGGTGCTCATGTACCCAGCTTGCGCGCGACTGGCCTTGCTTTAAATATCCAATCCCTCAATACTGGACTGTATGGCGACGAGAGTGATCGGCGCGGGCACCCTGGCCCGCGACCTTGGCCGGTGGCGGAGTATCGATGCGGACGGCGAGAGCGTGGCGTCGGCGCGGCGGTCCGCGCGCCCGGCGTATCTCGCACTCGCCGAAGGCATTCGGCTGCTGATCCACGACGGGCGGGCGCCGCTCGGCGTCGCGTTGCCGAGCGAGCGTGACCTCGCCGCCACCCTCGGGGTCAGCCGCACGACGATCACCTCGACGTATTCGCTGCTCCGGGAAAACGGCTACCTGATCAGCAGACAAGGGTCGCGCAGCACGGTCGCGCTGCCGCGGGACGTGCAGCACGACGGCAGCAAGCCGGCCAGGAGCATCCTGGCGATGATGGGGGCCTCCGAGCTGCCGACCATCGACATGACCTATGCCGCGATGGCCGCCCCGATGGAGATGCAGGAGGCATATTCGGTTGCGCTGGAAGGCATTCCGGCCTACCTGGGGACGCACGGCATGGACCCGGTCGGTGTGCTCGCGTTGCGCGAGGCGATCGCCCGCCGCTTCACCGCACGCGGCCTTGCCACCGATCCGGACCAGATCCTGGTCACCCTCGGCGCCCAGCACGGCCTGCGGCTGCTGCTGAACGTCCTGACCGCCCCCGCGGCCAGGGTGCTCATCGACCACCCCACCTACCCGAACGCCATCGAGGCGATCCGCGATGTCGGCGCCCGCCCGGTTCCGGTGCCGCTGCGGCCCGAGAGTCCGGACAAGGGCTGGGATCTCGACGGAATCCGCAGTGCCGCACGGCAAACCGCGGCCACCCTGGCGTATCTGGTGCCCGACTTCAACAATCCGACCGGGCTGCTGCTCGATGCGGAGGGTCGCGCGGAACTGGCCGCCATCGCCAGGGAAACCCGGATGACCGTCGTGGTCGACGAGTCGATGGGTGAGCTCGACCTCTCCAGCGACGAGTTGCAGCCGCCGGTCGCCGCCTTCGCCAAGGGCAACGAGATCGTCACCATCGGCTCGGCCTCGAAGTCGTTCTGGGGCGGCCTGCGCGTCGGCTGGATCCGCACGAATCAGCCGCTGATCACCAAACTGCTCGGCATCCGCTCCACGGTCGACCTGGGTACGCCGGTGATGGACCAGTTGGCCACCGTGCACCTGCTCGCCAATGCGGGCCCCATTCTCGAGCGCCGCCGCGGCCAGTTGCGCGCGCAGCGTGCCACGCTGATCGAGGCCCTTGCCGAGGAACTGCCGGACTGGCGGCCGACTTTCGGCGCCGGCGGCATGTCGGTGTGGGCTCAGCTGCCTGCTCCGGTGTCGACGGCACTGGCCGCGACCGCGCCGAACCACGGCGTATTGCTGGCTGCCGGACCACGATTCGGGGTGCAAGGCGCCTTCGAGCGGTTCATTCGGCTGCCCTTCACCCATCAGGAGCCCGAACTCCGGCTGGCGGTCAAGGCGATGGCGGCCGCCTACGAGGCGCTGACGCCGCGCGCTGCCGATCCGCTGCAGCCGCTCACCTGCTACTGAGCCGTGGGTTACCGGCGGTTGCCGATACCGTTCATGAGCGTGTCGATGACGCGGCGCGCGAGGGTGTCCGGGTCGGCGTTGCCGTCCAATGTTGTGTTGCCGTGCACGGTTTCGGTGATCAGCGCGAGGTAGACCCGCCTGGCCCAGGCCAGATCGGTGTCGGCCGCGATGAGTGCATCGGCTTGGGCTCTGACGAACACCGCGTCGCATTTGGCGTAGACGTCCGACTGGAGGGCCGCGACTTCGGGATCGGTGCTGTCGACGCGTTCGAGCGCGTAGGCGGCGCCGTACTTGATCTCGATGACGTTGGCGGTGGCCTGGTGCAGCGCGACCAGTGGCGGCGCGGTCTGCGGTCGGGCCGCGTCCACTGCCGCGGCGATCCGCCGCCATGCCGCAACGGCCATGGTGCGCAACAGATCCTCGCGGTTGGCGAAGCGCCGGTGCACCGTCGTGCGGGCGACCCCGGCGGCCTCGGCGATCTGTTCCAGTGTGGCGTGCGGGTTTTCGCTCAGCACGCGCTCGGCCGCGTCCAGGATGACGCGCACGGTGCGTTCGGCGTCGGCGCGCAGCGGTCGTGCGGACGTGGGCGGCATGGGACTCCTGTTCGCTGGTTTCTCTCCGAGATAGTACATGTGAGCTGCGGTTTCTACATTAACTGCAACAATTATGTTGCAATTACTAGAAAAAAAGCTACTCTAATGTTGCACGCACACTCGAGGAGTTAGATATGACCCGCTCAGGTAAGACCGCCCTCGTCACCGGCGCATCGTCGGGCATCGGCGCGGAGTTCGCCGCCGCGCTCGCCGCTCGCGGCGACGACCTCGTCCTCGTCGCCCGCTCGCTGCCGCGACTGGAAGCCCTTGCGGCGCAACTTCGCCAGCGCCACGGCGGCCGAGTCGAGGTGATCGGCCAAGACCTCACCGCGCCCGACGCCGCCGCCCGGGTGGCGAACGAGCTTGCTGCGCGCGAGCTTTCGGTGGACATCCTGATCAACAACGCAGGCTTCGGCAGCGCGGGCCGCTTCGAAGACCTGGACGCCGATCGCGAGCAGGAGCAACTGATGGTCAATGTCGTTGCGCTGTCCGGGCTCACCCGTCGCCTGATCCCCGGGATGCTCGCGCGCGGCAGCGGCGAGATCGTCAACGTCGCCTCGACCGCCGCGCTGCAGCCCGCGCCGTACTTCGCGACCTACGCGTCCGGAAAGGCGTTCGTGCTGAACTTCAGTCTCGCGCTGTGGAGTGAGTACCACGGACGTGGCATCAAAGTCCTTGCCGTCTGCCCAGGCCCGACCGAGACCGCGTTCTTCGACGTCGTCGGTACCCGTGATGCCGCCATCGGCGGCCGGTTGGGCACCGCCGCGGACGTCGTCGGGGCCGCGTTGCGCGCACTGGAGCGCAACAAGGGCTACATCGTGCCTGGGCGGGCGAACTTCGCTGCCGCACATCTGATGCCGCGTCGCCCGCGCACGCTGGTCGCCAGAATTGCCAAGCTGGTCACCCGCGGGGTGGCCGACGGCGGTCGGCCGATCAGCGCGGACCGGGTCACCGCGTGATCCACCCGAAACGACGCAGGCCCCCGGCGGCTGCCGGGGGCCTGCGATCCAGGTGAGAAGTCAGTTCGCCCAAACGGATTCGATCGGCGTCGCCACGGTCGGCGGCGGGGTGGGGGTGCCGTTCGGCGTGCGCGAGAAGCGCGGCGCAGGCGCGTGCTGGGTGATGTTGTCGACGTCGATCAACGAGCCACGGGCCGTGAGGTGTTCGTTCTTCGTGGCTTCTTCGAAGGTGAGGACGGGGGAAACGCAGGCGTCGGTGCCGACGAAGATCGCGGCCCACTCGTCCCTGGTCTTGGACCGGAAGCGTTCGGTGAACAGCTTTTTCAGCGTTTCCTGACCGGCAGGGTCGATCTGGTACGGCAACCCTTCCGGATCGATCTCCAGCCCCGCGAGCAGCTGTGCATAGAACTGCGGCTCGATCGCGCCGACCGCCATGTACTTGCCGTCGGCGGTTTCGTAGGTGTCGTAGAACGACATTCCGGTGTCGAGCAGGTTCACGCCGCGCTCGTCGGACCAGGCGCCGTGCCCGCGCATGCCCCAGATCATGTGCGAAAGGGCAAGCGCGCCATCGACCATAGCCGCGTCCACCACCTGGCCCTTGCCGGAGGTCTGCCGCTCGACCAGCGCGGCGAGCAGACCGAACACCAGGAACATCGAGCCGCCACCGAAGTCGCCGACCATGTTCAGCGGTGGCACCGGGCGTTCGCCCTTGCGGCCGATGGCGTGCAGCACGCCGGTGATCGAGATGTAGTTGATGTCGTGGCCTGCGCGGTCGGCCAGCGGGCCCTCTTGGCCCCAGCCGGTCATCCGCCCGTAGACCAGCCGGGGGTTGCGGGCGAGCGCGTCATCCGGGCCGAGCCCCATCCGCTCGGTGACGCCGGGGCGGAAGCCCTCGATGAGCACGTCCGCCTTCTCGATCAGACCGAGCACCTTCTCGATGTCGGCTGGGTCCTTCAGATTGGCTTCGACGATGGTCCGCCCGCGCAGCTGCGGCCGGTCGAATCCGCCGGGCAGTTGCCCGGCGCGCTGCACCCGCACCACGTCGGCGCCCAGATCGGCCAGCAGCAATGCGGCGTGCGGACCAGGCCCGATCCCGGCGAGCTCGATGACCTTGATGCCCGCGAGCGGGCCCTTGACGGCGGTGGATGGAGTGCTCACGCCCTACCTCGGTTCGTCGTTGATCCAGCACCGGCGCCCCGGCGCTTCCTCCGGCAGGCCCGGAGGTTGTATTGACAGTATGACAATAACGCCAGCCCCTGGCACCGGCAGCGAAGCCTGCGACAATCGCGGAAGCGTCCGGTGCGCGGGCGCAGTGAGGTGGAGTCATGAGTGTTGCTGGGGAGATCGTCGTCGGCCTGGTCATCCTGGTCGGCCTGCTCGGCATCATCGTCCCGATCTTGCCGGGCGTCATCCTGATCTTCGGCGCAATCGCGGTGTGGGCCTTCATGACTGGTGGGGCGACGGCGTGGACCGTGTTCGCCATCAGCACGGTCCTGCTCGTGTTGTCCGGCGTCATCAAGTACACCTGGCCCGGTCGAAAGATGAAGGACGCGGGCGTCTCCAACCGTGCCTTGGTGTTCGGCGCGATCCTCGGCATCATCGGTTTCTTCGTGATCCCGGTCGTCGGCCTCTTCGTCGGATTCGTACTCGGCGTGTTCCTTTCGGAACTGCACCGCCTCCGCACCGGCCAACAAGCCTGGCAGGCAACAGTGCACGCACTCAAGGGCGTCGGCCTGTCCATGCTCATCGAACTCTTCGGCGCCCTCCTCGCCACCGGCGTCTGGCTGATCGGCGCCATCGTCGCCTGAAGTGGCGCAGCGCTATTCGATGATCGGGAGTGGCAGGGTGTCTGCTGCTTCGAGTTCGAAGACGGCGTCGCGGCGGATGGGGAGGGTTGGCTGTTCGGTGCGGTGCAGGGGGAGGGTCGGTATGGGGTCGCTGGGGGCTTCGCGGATCCGGGCCGGGAGTCGGTAGAAGGCGCGGGCGTTGTCTTCCAGAACGGCGAACATGTCGGTGCCGACGACGTCGCAGATCAGATTGACGTCGGCGTCCTCGAAGGGCCGGCCCGCGCGGGTGCCTGGCAAGTCGGTGCCGAACATGAGGGCCTCGGGGTTGACCGTGTGGATGCGGCGCAGCGTTTCCGCGACATCGAGGGCGACCCTGCCGAAACCTGTCGCCTTGACCTTGGCGCCGCGGTCGACCAGATCCAGCAGATAGGGCAGGCCCTCCTCGGACATGCCGAGGTGATCGATGGAGAAGGCGGGCAGCTTGGAGATCACCGGCTGCAGCGACGCGAGCATCTGGCCGTCGATATAGACCTCGACATGCCAGCCGACGAGCTCATGGGCGCGCAACGCCTGCAAGGTCATCCCGGTGATGTCGGCGGCGGCTCGCTTGAGGTTGAAGCGCAGGCCGCGCACGCCGATGCGGTCGAGCTCGATGATCTCCGCATCGGTGGCATCGAGATCGAGCCTGGTCACCCCGACCCACCCGGCGCCGAGCTCGGCGAGGGCCGCCTTCAGATATGCCTGATCGGTGCCCTGAAAAGACCCGCTGACCACGGCACCACCGCCGACATCGAAGCGCGACATGCGCTTTCGATAGTCGGCGATGGTGAACAGGTCAGGCAGGTAGCCCTCGTTCTCGACCAGAGGAAACCTCGGGTCGAAGATGTGGACATGGGCGTCGAACACCTGTACAGAATGCCTCAGTACCGGAGTTTTTGCTGTGACGGACCTCCGGCTAGACCTTGTGCGGTTCGCTGGCCCTGAGCATGTCTTCGCGTTCGACCACCTTGACGCGTTCACGTCCTTCGGGCTCACCGAGGGCACGCTCGTGCGCGTCGAGCCGGTACCAGCCCTGCCAGGTGGTGAACGGAATGCCCTTGCTCTCCAGGAACTCGGTGACGGCGTCGAGCTCGGGCCGTTCGGCCGGGGTGAAGTTCTTGCTGTCGTCGAGCAGGCAGGCCACCGTCTCGTTGGCGTCGCCCTTGGTGTGGCCGATGAGGCCGACCGGGCCGCGCTTGATCCAGCCGGTGACGTAGGTGGCCGGGATGTAGCGGTCGGCGCCGTCGGCGTTCTCGTCGGCGATGACGCGCCCCGCCTCGTTCGGCACGGTGCCCGCCTGATCGTCGAACGGCAGGTTGGTCAGGTTCTGCGACAGGTAGCCGACGGCGCGATAGATCGCCTGCACGTCCCATTCCTTGAAGGTGCCGGTGCCCTTGACGTTGCCGGTGCCGTCGAGCTGGGTGCGCTCGGTGCGCAGGCCGACGACCTTGCCGTCTTCGCCGAGGATTTCCGAGGGCGACTCGAAGAAGTGCAGGAACAGCTTGTGCGGGCGGTTGCCGACGTCGCGAATCGCCCACTGCTCCAGGGTGTTCGCGATCATGTCGACCTGCTTGGAGTGGCGCCGCGCCGCCTCGGAGCCTTCGTCGTAGTCGATGTCCTCGGGATCGACGATGACCTCGATGGTCGGCGAGTGGTCCAGTTCGCGCAGCTCCAGCGGCGTGAACTTGGCTTGCGCCGGGCCGCGGCGGCCGAACACGTGCACCTCGACGGCCTTGTTGGCCTTGAGGCCGGAGTAGACGTTCGGCGGGATCTCGGTGGGCAGCAGCTCGTCACCGGTCTTGGCCAGCACGCGCGCCACATCGAGGGCGACGTTGCCGACGCCGAGCACGGCGACCTTCTCCGCGTCCAGCGGCCAGGTGCGCGGCACGTCCGGGTGCCCGTCGTACCAGGACACGAAATCGGCGGCGCCGTAGGAACCGTCGAGCCCGATGCCGGGGATGTCCAGTGCGCGGTCGGCGTTGGCTCCGGTGGAGAAGATGACCGCGTCGTAGAAGCTGCGCAGGTCGTCGAGGGTGATGTCGGTGCCGTAGTCGATGTTGCCGAGCAGGCGGACCTGCGGCTTGTCGAGGACCTTGTGCAGGGCGGTGATGATGCCCTTGATGCGCGGGTGGTCCGGTGCGACGCCGTAGCGAATCAGCCCGAACGGCGCGGGCATCCGCTCGAAGAGGTCGATGCTCACCTCGGCATCGGACTTCATCAGGGCGTCTGCGGCGTAGATACCGGCCGGTCCGGCGCCAACGATGGCGATGCGGAGCGGGCGGGAACCTGCACTCTGTTCGGTCATCTTTTACGCGCACCCTTTATTGGTCGAGAACAATTACGGCGTCTTCCTTAGCCTAGGCTAAGTTACGCGCTGGCTGGTTGCACCTGTCGATGCGGACACCGGAGTCGTCGGCTCGTGGCCACTCCTGCCGCGGCTATGACAGCAGGCCGCAGTCCCGCGATTCTATCGGTGGTGGCGAGTGCGGCCCCGGGCGGTGCGTGAACTGAGTGGATGCCGCACTGCCCGTTCCGTCCCGGTTACCCACTGCGCGTGCCCGAATCACCTCGCGGTGTCGCCGGCATCGGCGCAGGCCGCCGCATCGTGTGGGGGTGGTCGGCGGATAACCGGGCCGACCAGGGATCATCGTCGTTATGAGCGATCAGCAACCGCCCGCGGACGACGAGGTCATCGTGGTCGATCAGACCGACAAACGGTCGGTCGCGCCGTTCGTCGCGGCGGCCGTTGTCGCGGTGCTCGTGCTCGGCGCGATCATCCTCGGCGGGGTGCTCTCGCCCGCTGAGAAAAATGTCACAGAATCCGACCGGATCGCCGCAGCGGTGCGTGGCTTCGTCGAGGGCTCCAACCAAACCGAGGCAGTGCCCCCACCAGGCACGGGCTGCCAGGGCTTCGTGCCGGAGCGGTCGCCGCTGGCCGGACGATCCGGGCGCGGAAAGACCGTGGAAATCACGCAACTCGTCGATCCGATGGTCGATGGCGACCGGGCTAAGGCGACCGTGACGACCAAAGTCGACGGCGTCGAGCAGACCGCGACCTGGAATCTGACCCGATCCGGCAACAAATGGCTGGTCTGCACGTAACCGTTTCTCACCTCTTGAACAGCCGTTTGACAGGTTGACCCCTGTCCAGGCAATCTCAATCGAAGGTCATGAGAACCAGTGACAAGCCCCGGCAATACTGGTCGGCAACCCTCCTCCGCGGTGGGGTGCTCCGGGTGACGACCTGGCCGTGCGTCAAACCTGAGCGCGGCAAGTGCGGATTCTAGGAGGTCCACATGAGTTATGCCGGTGACATCACCCCACAGCAGGCCTGGGACCTGTTGCGGGACAATCCGGAAGCCATTCTGGTCGACGTGCGTACTGCCGCCGAGTGGAAGTTCGTCGGCGTGCCAGACACCAGTTCGATCGAGCGGGAGACCGTGCTGATCGAATGGGTCGACGCCACCGGCACCCGCAACAGCGAGTTCACCGAAGAGCTGGTCAAGGAGCTGGAGGGGCACAACCCCGAGGCACCGGTGATCTTCCTCTGTCGGTCGGGCCAGCGCTCCATCGGCGCGGCGATCGCCTCGACCAACGCGGGCTTCGGCACGTCCTACAACGTGCTCGAGGGCTTCGAGGGTCCGCTCGACGAGAACGGGCATCGCGGCGGCTCCGGCTGGCGTGCCCTCGGATTGCCGTGGCGGCAGTCATGAGTGGGTGCTGTCACGCTGCCGGGAGGCGGTCATGATCACCGGTGGTGCGTTCGACAAGCCGCTGCCCGAGGGCGTCGGCCCCGGCACGCTCGGCGTGCGCGGCGGGTTGCGGCGCTCCGGTTTCGAGGAAACCTCCGAGGCGCTGTATCTGACCTCCGGCTTCGTCTACGAGAGCGCGGAGGCCGCCGAGGCGGCGTTCACCGGTGACGTCGAGCATTTCGTCTACTCCAGGTACGGCAATCCGACGGTCGCCATGTTCGAGGAGCGGATGCGGCTGCTCGACGGCGCCGAGGCGTGTTTCGCCACCGCGAGCGGAATGTCCGCGGTGTTCACCGCTTTGGGCGCGTTGCTCGGTGCAGGCGACCGACTGGTGGCCGCGCGCAGCCTGTTCGGGTCCTGCTTCGTGGTGTGCAACGAGATCCTGCCGCGCTGGGGCATCGAGACCGTCTTCGTCGACGGCGAGGACCTGGACCAGTGGGAGCAGGCGCTGTCGGTGCCCACTCAGGCGGTGTTCTTCGAGACGCCCGCCAACCCGATGCAGACGCTCGTCGATGTGCGCCGGGTCACCGAGCTCGCGCATGCGGCGGGCGCGAAGGTGGTGCTGGACAACGTCTTTGCCACCCCGCTGCTGCAGCGCGGCTTCGAGCTCGGCGCCGATGTGGTCGTCTACTCCGGCACCAAGCACATCGATGGTCAGGGCCGAGTGCTCGGCGGCGCCATCCTCGGCGCACAGGACTACATCGACGGACCGGTGAAAACGCTGATGCGCCATACCGGTCCGGCGCTGAGCCCGTTCAACGCGTGGACCTTGCTCAAGGGCTTGGAGACCATGCCGCTGCGGGTGCGGCATTCGACCGAGTCCGCCTTGCGGATCGCCCGGTTCCTGGAGAGCAACAAGGCCGTCAGCTGGGTGAGATATCCCTTCCTGGAATCACATCCGCAGCATGCACTGGCCAACAGCCAGATGAGTGCAGGCGGCACCGTGGTCACCTTCGAGCTGAATGCGACTGCGCACGAGGCGAAGAAGCGGGCTTTCGAGGTGCTCAACCGGCTGCGCGTCATCGACATCTCCAACAACCTCGGTGACGCGAAGTCCTTGATCACCCACCCTGCCACCACCACGCACCGGGCCATGGGCCCCGAAGGGCGTGCCACTATCGGGCTGACCGACGGTGTCGTGCGGATTTCCGTCGGCCTGGAGGATGTCGAAGACCTCCTCGCCGACCTCGAACACGCTCTGAGCTGACGTTCGCGCCGGCTCGGTCACCGCCTGTGCGGGACCGGGTCGGGCGCGAAGCGGCCACCACTCGGATCGAAGCCGCATTACGCTGGGCGTATGCGGATTTCGGTGGCGGCGGACGAGTACGCCGGGGTGGCAGGCGAGCTGGTTGCCGAGCTCGGTCGGCGCGGGCACGACACGATCCTGCACGGGGCGCTGTCGGAGGCCGAGCGCGACGATTGGGCCTGGGCGAGCGAGGCGGCGGCGCGGGATGTCGCCGAGGGGCGGGCCGAGCAGGCGATCGTGTGCTGCTGGACCGGGACCGGCGCGTCGATTGCCGCGAACAAGGTGCACGGTGTGCGAGCCGCACTCTGCGCAGATGCCTCGACCGCGTCAGGCGCCCGCACCTGGAACGACGCGAATGTGCTTGCGCTGAGCCTGCGTTCGACCTCGCAGGCCGAACTTCGGGAGATTCTCGACGCCTGGTTCGCCGGTGCGCCGAGCGAGGACGCCGACGATCGCGCCAACGTCGAACACCTCGCCGCCATCGAACGCTGGCCCTTGACCTGAACCGCTGCCGATCACGGCCGAGTAGTCCCTGCATGTCCGGTGCGGGGATCGATGCTGCCCGCATCATTGACAGCATGCTGTCAAATATGACAGAATACTGTCATGACCAAGAAAACAGTTCACGTTGCCGTCTACAACACCTTCTCCGACTGGGAGATCGGCGCCACCACGGCGCACATCAACCGGACCACCTGGCAGCGGGAGCCGGGCACCTGGCAGACGAAAACGGTTGGGCTGAGCACGGATCCGATCACCACGCTCGGCGGCATGCGGGTCACGCCGGAACTGGCGGTGGCCGATCTCGATCCGGCCGACAGTGCGATGCTGATCCTCGCCGGCGCGGACTCCTGGGACACCGACGAACTCGTGCCGTTCGCGCGGAAGGCGCGCGAATTCCTCGCGGCGGGCGTTCCGGTCGCGGCGATCTGCGGTGCGACACTCGGGCTGGCCAGGGAGGGCCTGCTCGACACGCGCAAGCACACCAGCAACGTTCGAGAGTTCTTGCTGTACAGCGGATATGCGGGCGCCGACAACTATGTGGATGAGGCCGCGGTGACCGACGGTGATCTGGTCACCGCGGGCGGCACGTCGCCGTTCGAGTTCGCGCGCGAGGCGCTCGGCAGGCTCGGCGTCTACGAGCCGCATGTGCTCGACGGGTGGTACCGGCTGTACGGGCATTCCGATCCGGCAGGCTGGATGGTGCTCGAACAGTACGAGGAGCAGCGCTCGGCTCAGGTCGGATGACGAACAACGAGGTGGCGATCCGGCTCGTGCGGCCGGATCGCCAGGAGGTGACGTGTGGACAGGACTGAACAGGAGCTTTTCGCCACGGCCGCGATCACATCGTTCCGGTTGAACGGCCAGTTCCTCGCCATCGCCGAGGAACTGGCGCGCCCGGCGGGCCTCACCGCCGCCTGGTGGCAGGTGCTCGGCGCGGTGTTGCGCGCGCCGCTCCCGGTCGCAGGCATCGCCAGGGAGATGGGCATCACCAGGCAGAGCGTGCAACGCATCGCGGATCTGCTGGTGGACAAGGGACTTGCCGAATACCGTCCCAACCCCGCGCACCGCAGAGCCAAGCTCGTCGCCGCCACCGACACGGGCATCGAAGCGGTGCGCCGCATCAACCCGCAGCACGCGGTCGTCGCCAAGCGCCTGGTCGCCGAACTCGGCTACGACCAGCTCGCGGCCACCGTCGACCTGCTCACCCGCCTGTCGACCGCCTTGGACGCGATCGGTGTGGAAGAGGAGTGAGCGCTCTGATCGGTTGACGCGCAAGCCGATCGACCGAGCCGCTGCGAGCTGATCGGCCGAGCCGCTGCGAGCTGATCGGCCGAGGCACTGCGAGCTGATCGGTCGATGCGCCGCGGCCTACAGCCGCAGGCCACGTCAGTCGCCGACGGTGTACGTACCTACCGTCGATGCCACCGTGCATATAGGTGAAAATCGCCGACGCGAATGCCGGTGCGTTGATGGAAATCTCGATGTCAGCAAGCGACCACGGGTCGCAGGACACCGAGGAGGACACCATGAGCGCGGCACTAGAGAAGGCGGTGGCGCAGGAGTCGGCGACGCCGACCCGCGTTGCCCGCGGCACAGTGCTGGCGGCCGCGATGCTGACCATCATGGCCCCCGCCGTCATCGCACCGAGCCTGCCCGCCATGCGCGAGGTGTTCGCGGATGTGGCGGGGGCCGACGTGCTGGTGCGCCTGGTATTGACCATCACCTCGCTGGCCATCGGCATCAGCGCACCGTTCGCCGGGATGATCGCCGACCGGATCGGCCGCAAACCGCTGCTGACAGCCAGTCTCGTGCTGTACGCCCTGGCCGGAGTCGCCGGGTACTTCGTCGACGCCCTCGGTGTGTTGCTGGTGACCAGAGCGCTGCTCGGCGTTGCGGTCGGCGGCATCATGACCGCGGTCAGCGCCACCATCACCGACTGGTTCGACGGACCGAAACGGGCGTCGTTCCTCGGGCTGCAACAGGCTTTCGCCAGCATCGGCGGTGTCGTGTTCCTGCCGCTGGCCGGCTTGCTGGCCGCCTCGAACTGGAAATCGCCGTTCTGGATCTACGCCGCCTCGGCCGTCATCGTGCCGTTCGCGTTGCTCGCCCTGCGGGAGCGACCGCGAGGCGATGCATCGGGACCGGTTGTCGCCGACGACGGCGGGGCGCGGCCTGCGATCTTCGGGCCGATCGCCGGGCTCTACCTGCTCGCTTTCCTTGTGACACTTGCCTTCTACATGGCGCCGACCCAATTGCCGTTCCTGCTTGCGCAATTGGGCACCGGTCCGGCGGTGGTCGGCGCGGTGATCGCCGCGACAACGCTGAGCAGTGTCGGTGGCGCACTTGCCTTCCCGTCGCTGCGGGCCAGGTGGGCCCCTGCCGTCCTCACCGCAGCGAGCATCGCACTGCTCGGCGGCGGGTGGATCCTGGTCGGCACCGCGAGCACGGTGGCGCAAGTGGTGGCCGGACTGCTCGTCGGCGGCTTCGGCGTCGGCCTCGCCGTGCCCAATCTGAACCTGCGATTGAGCGACCTCGCCCCCGCCGCCCTCCGTGGCCGGATCCTCAGCGGGCTGGTCACCGGAATCTTCCTCGGCCAGTTCCTCTCTCCGCTGGTCGTCCAGCCGCTCATCCACCTCACCGGCATCGGCGGTGCGTTCGGCTGGTCCGGCCTCGCCTTGGTCGTCGGCGCGATCGTCGCCCTGCCGCTGCTCCGCAAGATCTAGCGATCCCCGAAGACCCAGCAAGTCAACGAATTTCGCAACAACCCACCGAGTCCGCGAACCCGCGGCGCCACTGCAAAGGATGAAAGACATGATCTACCACGGCAACCGCTTCACCCTCCGCGCCGACGCCACCCCCGAGGCGATCGAAGAAGCCCTCGAAAGCCTGCGCAACCAGGGACGGGTCATCCCGTCGGTGCAGTCCTTCGTCGTCGGTCCCGACTTCGGCGGTGAATACCAGTGGGGCGCAGTCTTCGTCATCGAAGACCTGGCAGGCTACTGGGAGTACCTGACCCACCCGGCCCACCGCAACACCGACCGCGTCGGGCTGCCCCTGGTCGAGAAGTTCGCCTCCTTCGACATCACCGACGACCTGGACCCGCAGATGGGCGAGAAGATCGCCGAACTGCACCAGCGCCGCTACGACAGCGACCCGGAACTGACCAAGCTGGTCTCGGATCTCGACGAATACAGCGGAAGCGCCGCCCCCGGCTCGCACGGCAAGTAAACCCGAACCCCGCAACCCCCTGTCGACTTGCTCGACAGGGGGTTCGTGCGTTGCGCGCACCCGCCGATCCAGGCCTCGCGCACCGGGTGAGCCGACAGCAGGTGCTCGAAAATCAGTCGGCGAAAGGCGCTTTGGTGCGGCCGACGAGATCGGCGACGGAGTCGAGCACCATCGTCGGGCGGTAGGGATACGCCTCGACCGACGAGCGGGTGGAGATGCCTGTGGTGACCAGGATCGTGCGCATCCCGGCCTCCAACCCGGAGATGACATCGGTGTCCATCCGGTCGCCGATCATCACCGTCGACTGCGAGTGCGCGCCGATCCGCCGCAGCGCCGACCGCATCATCAGCGGGTTGGGTTTGCCGACGTAGTACGGGTCGCGCCCGGTGGCGCGGGTGATCAACGCGGCCACCGAACCGGTGGCAGGCAGCGATCCGTCGCGGGACGGGCCGGTCGGGTCGGGGTTGGTCGCGATGAAGCTCGCGCCGCGCTCGATCAGGCGGATCGCGGTGGTGATCGCCTCGAAGGAGTAGTTGCGGGTCTCGCCGAGCACCACGTAGTCGGGTTCGCTGTCGGTGAGCACGTAGCCGATCTCGTGCAGTGCGGTGGTCAGGCCGGATTCGCCGACCACATACGCGGTTCCGTTGGGCCGCTGCTCGTTCAGGAAGGTGGCGGTGGCCAGCGCCGAGGTCCAGATCGCCTCTTCCGGAATGTCCAGGCCGGTGTGGCGCAGCCTGGCCTGCAGGTCACGCGGGGTGCGGATCGAGTTGTTGGTCAGCACCAGGAACGGGGTCGCGTTGGCGCGCAGCTCGGCGAGGAACTCGTCGGCGCCGGGCACCAGGTGGTCCTCGTGGACCAGCACCCCGTCCATGTCGGTGAGATAGGACAGGATCGGTTCAGCTTCGGTCACCAGACAATTGTCCGCTATCCGGCAGGGTCCGTGGGGTGAGACCGACGCGATGCGACCCTTCGCACACCGCGGAGCCGCGCTGACTATGGTCGGAGACGGCCGTGTGACGCGCGCGGACAGAGCTCATGCGATCGCCGCGGCGCGGGAACGTCCGCGCACCGGCGGCGGTTGTAGCGAGACGGGACCGCGGCGTGTCCGCGGCGGACAAACGGTGTGCGGGACCGCCCGCACAGGTGTGCAGCGAAGCGACAGGAGTGGCGCACATGGGTGACCTCAAGCTCGGATACAAGGCGTCGGCGGAACAGTTCGGACCGCGTGAACTGGTGGAAATCGCGGTGCTCGCCGAGGAACACGGCCTCGACAGCGCGACCGTGAGCGATCACTTCCAGCCGTGGCGGCACAAGGGCGGGCACGCGCCGTTCTCACTGGCCTGGATGGCCGCGGTCGGCGAACGCACCAAGCGGATCCAGCTCGGCACCTCGGTGCTCACCCCCACCTTCCGCTACAACCCCGCGGTGATCGCCCAGGCGTTCGCGACCATGGGCTGTCTGTACCCGGACCGGGTCATGCTCGGTGTCGGCACCGGTGAGGCGCTCAACGAGATCGCCACCGGCTACACCGGCGAATGGCCGGAATTCAAGGAGCGTTTCGCGCGCCTGCGGGAGGCGGTCGACCTGATGCGCGCCCTGTGGACCGGCGACCGCGTCGACTTCGACGGGCAGTACTACCGCACCGTCGGCGCCTCCATCTACGACGTGCCCAAGGGCGGCATCCCGATCTATGTTGCCGCGGGCGGACCGCTGGTCGCGCGCTACGCGGGCCGCACGGGTGATGGCTTCATCTGCACCTCGGGCAAGGGCATGGACCTCTATACCGAGAAGCTGATGCCCGCCGTCGCGGAGGGCGCCGCGAAGGCGGGCCGCACCGTCGACGACATCGACCGGATGATCGAGATCAAGATCTCCTACGACACCGATCCCGAACTGGCACTGGAGAACACCCGCTTCTGGGCCCCGCTGAGCCTGACCGCCGAGCAGAAGCACAGCATCACCGACCCGATCGAGATGGAAGCCGCCGCCGACGCGCTGCCGATCGAGCAGATCGCCAAGCGCTGGATCGTCGCCAGCGACCCCGACCAGGCCGTCGACCAGATCAAGCCTTACCTCGACGCGGGCCTCAACCACCTGGTCTTCCACGCCCCCGGCCATGACCAGCGCCGCTTCCTCGACCTCTTCCAGCGCGACCTCGGCCCCCGCCTGCGCGCCCTCGCCTGACATCGGGTGCAGCCGCACCGATATGTGGCCGAAACACCGACGCCGCACTGCCTTTCGGCGGTGCGGCGTCGGTATTTGTGCTGACTAGACCCGGCGGAGGGCGAAGATGCGGAGGTCGCGGGTGGTGCGGTCGCGGTAGGCGGCGTAGGCGCCGGTGATGTCGACGAACCGGGCGAAGACGGCGTCCTTGTCGGCGGGCTCGACCAGGGTGGCGTCGACCGGGAGCCGCTGGCCTGCGATGGTGACGGTCGCGGCGGGGTTGGCCAGCAGGTTGGCGGTCCAGGCCGGGTGGTGTTCCTGACCGAAGTTGCTGCCGATGACGTACAGCACGTCGCCGTCGTGCACGTGCAGCAGCGGCTGGGTGCGCGGTTGGCCGGACTTGCGCCCGATGGTGGTCAACAGGATCAGCGGCGCGCCGATCGGGCCGAGCACGGTGTATTTGGCGTCGGTGCGCTCCAGCACCGCGCGATCCAGCGGGGTGAGCTTGCGGATCAGCCAGGAGCCGGGCTTGGTCGCGGCGAACTTGTTCGCGACGCGGGAAACTGCGGTCGTGCGTGAACCCCATTGCCGGGTCGGAAACTGCTGAGCCATGTCCGGGACTATATCGGCGATCGGTGCTGCCGGAGACCCGTGCGAACCCCGGTCGCCGGGTGCAGCGATGCCGAGTGAGCCGATCATGGTGCCGCAAACGGACGACCGTGGGTGACGACGGTCTCGCGGGGGCGTCCTGATTGCCGGTTGTTCACTAAGCTCTGAACCATGGCCGATCACGCTTCATCCACCGTGTACATCGCCTCGCCGGAGGGGGACACCGGGAAGTCGACGGTGGCACTCGGGGTGCTGCAGATGTTGTGCGCGACCACCGCGCGGGTGGGTGTGTTCCGCCCGATCACCCGGTCGACCACCGAACCCGACTACATCCTCGAACTGTTGCTCGAGCACAGCACCGCCGACATCGACTACGCGCAGGCCACCGGCGTCACCTATGAGCAGGTGCACGCCGACCCGGATGCCGCGATCAGCGAGATCGTGATGCGCTTTCACGAGGTCGCGAAGGTGTCTGACGCGGTGGTGATCGTCGGCAGCGACTACACCGATGTGGCCAGCCCGAGCGAACTGCGCTTCAACGCCAGGATCGCGGTGAACCTCGGGGCACCGGTGCTGCTCGTCGTGCGCGGCTCCGGCCGCACCCCCACCGAGGTGAAGCATCTCGCCGAGCTGTGTGCCAGCGAGCTCGCCCTCGAGCACGCACAGTTGGTCGCGACCATCGCCAACCGCTGCGACCCGGCCGCGCTCGACGAGATCCGTTCCGCGCTGAGCGGATTCGACGTCCCGTGCTGGACACTGCCCGAGGTGCCGTTGCTGATCGCGCCGACGATGGCCGAACTGTGCGGCGCCATCGACGGCGAAATGTACAGCGGCGAACAGGAATTGCTGCAGCGCGAGGCGCTGAAGATCATGGTCGGCGGCATGACGGTCGAACACATCCTGGAACGCCTGGTCGACGGCGTCGTGGTGATCGCGCCGGGTGACCGATCCGACGTGCTGCTCGGTGTCGTGAACGCCCATGAGGCGGAGGGCTTTCCGTCGCTGTCGGGCGTCATCATGAACGGTGGCATGCTGCCGCATCCCGCGGTGGCCAGGCTGATGACCGGGTTGAAGCCGAAGCTGCCGATCCTCACCACCGAGCTCGGCACCTACGACGCCGCGAGCGCCGCCTACCGCACCAGGGGCCGGATGTCGGCGGGCAGCCCACGCAAGGTCGACACCGCCCTCGCGCTGATGGAGGAGCATGTCGACGCCGCGGAGTTGTTGCGGCGCATCGAGGTTCCGCTCACCTCGGTGGTGACGCCGCAGATGTTCGAGTATCAGCTCATCGAGCGCGCCAGGGCCGACCGCAAGTGCATCGTGCTGCCCGAGGGCGACGACGACCGGATCCTGCGCGCGGCGGGACGGGTGCTGCAGCGCAAGATCGCCGACCTGGTCATCCTCGGTGACGAGTCGGCCGTGCGGGCCCGCGCCGCCGAACTCGGCGTCGACATCTCGGCCGCGCAGGTGCTCGATCCGCGCACGTCCGGCTACCTGGACGACTTCGCCAAGGAGTACACCGAACTCCGCAAGCACAAGGGCATGACCGTCGAGCGGGCCCGCGAAACCATGTCCGACATCTCGTATTTCGGCACCATGATGGTCTACAAGGGCATCGCCGACGGCATGGTGTCCGGTGCCGCGCACACCACCGCGCACACCATCCGGCCGTCGTTCGAGATCATCAAAACGGTGCCTGGCGTGTCCACCGTGTCGAGCGTGTTCCTCATGTGCCTGGCGGACCGGGTGCTCGCCTACGGCGACTGCGCGGTGGTCCCGGATCCGACCTCGGAGCAGCTGGCCGATATCGCGATCTCCTCGGCGGCCACGGCGTCCCGGTTCGGCATCGAGCCGCGGATCGCGATGCTGTCCTATTCGACCGGCGAATCCGGCAGCGGCGCCGACGTGGACAAGGTGCGGGTGGCGACCAAGCTGGTGCGCGAGCGTGCGCCGGAACTGCCGGTGGAGGGCCCGATCCAGTACGACGCGGCGATCGAGCCGACCGTGGCAACCACCAAGCTGCCCGATTCCGAGGTGGCGGGCCGGGCAACGGTTTTCGTGTTTCCCGACCTCAATACCGGCAACAACACCTACAAGGCGGTGCAGCGCAGCGCGGGTGCGATTGCCATCGGGCCGGTGCTGCAGGGACTGCGCAAGCCGGTCAACGATCTGTCCCGGGGTGCGCTGGTCGCCGACATCGTCAACACGGTGGCGATCACCGCGATCCAGGCGCAAGGCGATTGACGGTGTCTTTCGCGACACAGCGGCATTCCGGCTGGAACAGCGGCCGCGCGGCCGTGGTTGCTGAGAGAGTGCGGGATCGCCGGACGACGGCGATCCGCGGGACACGGGAGGCATGATGACTGCGGCGTCCGACGACCAGGTGCTGGTGATCAATTCCGGCTCCTCGTCGATCAAATACCAACTCCTCGACCCGGAATCGGGCGTGGTGACCGCGTCCGGCATCGTCGAGCGGATCGGTGAGGACGACGGCGGGATCGAGCATCACGCCGACGGGAAAACCACCGAGCATCGTGGCCGGATCGCCGATCACACCGCTGGGCTGCGGCTGGTCTTCCAGATGTTCGCCGACACCGGGCACGACCTTGCCCAAGCGGGCGTGCACGCAGTCGGGCACCGGGTGGTGCACGGCGGCGAGGTCTTCTACTGGCCGACGCTCATCGACGACGACGTGGTCGCCGCCATCTCGGACCTGTCTTCGCTTGCCCCGCTGCACAATCCGGCGAACGTGGCAGGCATCGAGAGCGCGCGGGCCTTGCTGCCGGACGTACCGCAGGTCGCCGTGTTCGACACCGCGTTCTTCCACGGCCTGCCCGACGCCGCCAAGACCTACGCCATCGACGCGAAAGTAGCTGCCGCGCACGGTATTCGGAAGTACGGCTTCCACGGCACCTCACACGAGTACGTCGCAGGCCAGGTCGCCGAGCTGCTCGGCCGCGACCCGGCGGACCTGAATCAGATTGTCTTCCACCTGGGTAACGGCGCCTCGGCCTCCGCGATCCGCGGCGGCAACGCGGTCGACACCACGATGGGCCTGACCCCGTTGGAGGGTCTGGTGATGGGCACCAGGTCCGGTGACATCGATCCCGGCATCGTCGCGCATCTGATGCGCTCCGCGCACCTGGACATCGACCAGGTCGACACCCTGCTGAACCGCGACTCCGGCATCAAGGGCCTGTCCGGCGTCAACGACTTCCGTGAGTTGCAGCGCCTTATCGACAGCGGTGACACCGCGGCCCGACTCGCCTACGACGTCTACATCCACCGCCTCCGCCGCTACCTCGGCGCCTACCTGATCGACCTGGGCGGCGTCGACGCCATCACCTTCACCGCAGGCGTCGGCGAGAACAGCCCCCAGGTCCGCGCCGACGCCCTGGCAGGCCTGTCCCGCTTCGGCATCGAAGTCGACCCAACCGCCAACACCGCGAAAGACCGCTCCGCCCGCCGCATCTCACCCCCAGGTGCCGAGGTAGCGGTCCTCGTCGTACCAACAAACGAGGAACTCGCAATAGCCAGAGCCGCCCGCCAGGTAGTAGCCGAATCATCCTGACCCCCGGGCAAACCCGCACCTAGGCCTGGCCAAAAAACTCGGAGAGGCGGCGGCGCCCGGTCGGCGGGGAAAGACCGACCGGGCGGGACCTGCCGCCGGAACGGCTGCGCACCGACCGTGGTTCGGCCGCCGCATGCCTTGCCGGAGGGCAGTCCGGTGGCGGGGACCTGGGTCAGCCGAGGGCAGGCTGGGCAGGTGGCATGCGGTGGCCGGGTGGGTGCGGTGCGAACTCGATCCGGTAGCGAGCATGCCGGAGTGATCATGAGGTTTTCGTGAGGGTGCTAGACCCAGGTCTTGGCGCGGATGGTGTTCGCCAGGTCGACCAGGGCGTAGCGGTGGTTGCGTCCGGGGGCGCTGCGGGCCAGGGCGCGCAGGCCAGCCTCGGTGCCCGCGCGGAGCTCGCGCTCGGTGAACGGTGCGCCGAACAGGCTGGCGTCGGGGCGTTTCGGGGTGTTGCCCGCTTGCAGCCAGGCCAGTGCGGCGCCGAGCACGAGAACGCGCATCTGGACGGCCCTGCTTTCGCCGGTCGGGAGGCTCTGGACTCGGGATGCGGTGACGTGCAGTGTCGACTCGTCGAGGTCGGCCACCGGCGCCGCGGTGAGCAGCAGGAGCACCGCGGTCATCCGCGCGGTGGTGAAATGCCGTGAGGCGGCGGGTACTTCGTCGAGAGCATGCACGGCGTCGACCACCCGTTCGGCCGCGGCCAGCTGCCTGGCCAGGCCGAACGCGGCGCTCACCACCGCACGGTCGGTGCGCCACACGGTGGCGTAGAACTTCTCCGCATAGTCACGCCACTGTTCCGGGTCCGGCGAATCCCAGTTCTGCAGTACGAGTTCCGCGGTCGCGGCCAGCGCCAGTTTGGGGCCGATCTCGCCGGGCAGCACCTGCAGCACGTCGTCGAAGAGGGCGAACGCCTTCTCGTACTCCAGGTCGAGCAGCTGCGCCAAGCCTCGGAACCAGCTGACGCGCCAATCGTTTTCGGGCAGCCGGGTCAGCAGATCCAGCACCGCGGCCGACTCGCCGAGGTCGAGTCGCATTCGCGCCTCGGCCAGCGTGATCTCCAGATCCAGTGTCTCGGAAGGAGTGTCGGGATCGGCCCCGGCGCGCTCGCGGGCTGTCCGCAGCGCCTCCAGCGACCGCGCAGGCTCGGGGTGGACGGTCGAGGCAACCAGTGGCGCGGACGGGTCCGCCGCGTCGATCAACGGGACGGGCAGCGCCGCAACCACATCCCGCGCGATGAGCTGCTTGCTGCGGGCGTGACCGTCGGCGTAGGCGTCGGTCTGGCTGATCAGTTCCTCGGTGCCGAAGCTGGCCCGCGGCGGGCTGAACACCGTCGACAGCTGCGGGTGTTCGGTCGCGGTCTCCATCGCCAGAATTTCCCGCAGCACGCCGGACAGCTGCGCGGACATGGCGCGGGCGGAGGGGAATCGGCGTTCGGGATCCGGGTCGGTCGCACAGAGCAGCAGCCGGTGGAAGAATTCGTAGCGCGCCAGCACCGGATGGTCCGCCGGATCGGGAATGCCGTCGAGATACCGTCCCTGTTCCATCGGCATCTCGACGGTGAGCACGGCAAGGGTGCGTCCGACGGTGTAGATGTCGGACGCGACGGTCGGCCCGGTCTTCGCGATCTCCGGTGCCTGGAATCCTCTGGTGCCGTAGAGATTTCCGTACGACTCTATGGTGGCGACGGCGCCGAGGTCGATCAGCTTCACCTGGTCTTCGGTGACCATGATGTTGTCGGGCTTGAGATCGTTGTAGGTCAACCCGATCGAATGCAGATAGTCCAGCGCGGGCAGGATCTCGAGCAGGTAGGCGATCGCCTCGGCCACCGGCATGCGGTGCGGCCGCTCGTAGGAGTTGAGGATGTCGCGCAGCGACCGGCCGCCGACGTACTCCATGACGATGTAGCCGATCGGCGCACCGTCGTCGTCGGTGTGCTCGACGAAGTTGTGGATCTTGACGATGCTGGGATGCGCCACCTCGGCGAGGAATTGGCGCTCGGCGACGGCGACGGCTTGCGCCTCGGCGTCGCCGGTGTGCAGCAGGCCTTTCAGCACCACCCAGCGATCGCTGACATTGCGGTCGATCGCCAGGTAGATCCAGCCCAGCCCGCCGTGCGCGATACAGCCCTGGACCTCGTACTGCGCGGACACGATATCGCCCTCGTGCAGCGACGGCCGGAAATCATAAGCGGCGCCGCAGGTTTCACAGGTACCCGCAGTAACCGCAGGCCGGGTGGCGCTGGACCGTCCGACCGGATTGCCGCACCGCCAGCAGAACCGTTTGCCTTCGGAGACAACAGGATCGGACAGCACGGCGGCGCGCGGATCGGACGGCGTGACCGTCGGGATCGGCACCAGCCCACCGCCGAGCTTGCGCACGGTCGGCCGGGACCGCGCCGTGCGCACGCTGCGACCCGAGGTCCGCATCGTCGCCGCGGAATCCGGTTCGGAGTCGGTACGCCATGCGCCGACAACGGTTTCCGCCGAGGCCGATGGCGGCGTCGCGCTCGGCCCGCGCCAGCCCCTGGCGAGCTCCGTGTGCGCCGCGGCCGGATGCCTGCCGCGCGCATTCGGCGGCGTTGAGGTGTCGTCCTGGTCGGGGGTCGGATCGTCGTCAGCTGTGTTCATCTGCCGTCAGTCCAGATAATTCGGTGCGGGCGGCCCCGGCGACGGGCCGAGGACCGACAGCCACCGCTGGTAGATGCGATTCCAGGTGCCGTCGTTGCGGATACGGTCGAGGGTGCCGTTCACGAAGCGCACGAGGTCGTCGTTGCCCTGGGAGATGCCGATGCCGTACGGCTCGACGCTGATGCCGTCGCCGACGACCTGGGTGTAGGGGTCCTGCGCGGCGAGCCCGGCCAGGATGGCGTCGTCGGTGCTGACCGCGTCGACCTGGCGCTGCTGCAGAACGACCAGGCAGTCGGCCCAGGTCGGCACGGTGAGGACGGTCGCGGCGGGTTGGTCGTGCCGGATGTGGTCCAGCGACGTGGTGCCGCGCACGATGCACACCCGCTTGCCTGCCAGGTCGGCGATGCCGTCGATGCCGGAGTTCTTCATCGCGAGCACGCGTTGATTGGCCCGCAGGTACACGGTGGAGAAGGTCACCTTCTGCCGCCGTTCGCAGGTGATCGTCATGGTTTTCGCGACGATGTCGACGGTGTGGTTCTGCAGCGCGTTCTCCCGGTCGGCCGAGCCGAGGCTGCGCCATTCGATCAGGTCCGGGCTGCCGAGCAGGTCGCGGGCGATCTCCCTGGCGATGTCGGCGTCGAAACCGACGATGGTGCCGCTGATCGGATCGCGGAAACTGAAGAGGTTGCTGCCCGCGTCCAAGCCGACCACCAGTCGTCCGCGGGCGCGGATCGCATCGATCGCGGGCCCGCGGATCCCGGCGCCTGCCGGGCGCAGGCTGGCCGTCGGGTCGCCGCACTGCTGTCCGGCCGGCGTCGGGATCGGCGAATCCGTCAACACCGGAACAGCTTTGGCAGGCAGCGGGGGATCGGTGTACTTGACCGTCTTGGTCGGCAGCCCGGACGGCGCCTCGCTGGTACAGCCGCCGACCAGCGCCACCGCGGCGATCGCGACGGCGACGACGGCGCGCCCCGGTCTCACCGGTACTCCCGAAGCCGAGGCCAGAGCCCGATGCCGACGCAGCCCGCCGCGATGATGCCGAGCACCAGTGCGCCGGGGGCCATGAAGTCGAGCGCCCTTGCTGCCCGGGAGATGTTGTCGCGCAACGTGTCCCGTGTCTTGTTGATGCCTTGCTCCAATGCCTTGTCCAGCGCGTCCACCTGGGCGGTCGCATCCGCGGCGCCGGGGCCGGTCGCCACCGCCGCCGCGCCGTTGTAGTCACCGCGCGCCAGCGTGCCGTTCATCCGCTGATGAGCTGCCCGCCAACGGCCGAGCACCGGAATAGCATTGCGCACATCCGCGGCGGCGGGCGCGGAACTCGGGTAGCCGCCGAGCAATTCGGCGAGGCGGGTGATGTTCGCGTCGAAGGTCCGGTCGTAGTCGCCGGTCGCGTCCCTGCTCACCAGCTTCAGCGTCTCCGCCGAGCGCGCCTGCTGCGCCAGGATCCGGCTCTCGGTCAGCCGCGAGGCAGGCACCGCGCCGTCGTCGCGGCCGTGGATCATCGACGCCGCCGACACCGACCCGGCGAGCACCGTCCACGCCAGCAGGATCAGCACTGCGCCGGAGGCCAGCAGCAGCCCGGGATTGAACATCCGCCGCCACCGCTTCGCCAGATCGATCTGGCCCCACACCAGCGCCGCCGCGGCGACGAGCAACAGCACGATGGCGGTCCACGGCGGCCGGACGTGGTTGCGCTGTGCGTCGGTCACCGCCGCCGAGCGCCGGTTCTGCAGCTCTTCGGCCATCGGCAGCACCGTGGTCTGCATCTGGTTCGACGCTTCGCTGAGATACGCGGCGCCGACCGGATACCCGCTGCGATTGTTCGTCCGCGCGGTCTCCACTACCCCCGTGTACACGGGCAGGCTGGTGGCAATTCCGGTGCGTAACTGGGTATCCGCGTCGTCGACGCGAACGACGGACGGTCCGGCGGCGCGCCCGGACTGGGCGACCAATTCCGCGGCGGCCTCGCCGATCGCCTGGCTGTAGCGATCACGAACCGACTGCGGCTCCAGCCCGCCCGCGATGAACGCGGTGCTCGCCGCCGCGTCGGCGATGGACAGCGACGTGTAGAGCCGATGCGCCGAATACGCGTCCGGTTCCGTGTCGTCGAGGAGCACGTCCAGTGCTTGCTGCCGCTCGCCCACTGTCGCGGCGGTCACCCACCCGGCGGCCACGCACAGCCCGATGAGCAATAGCCCGATCGCGATCAACCGTCCAGGCGAGGACTTGGCGAACAGACGCAACCGGGTCGGGTCGAGTTGTTCACGGAGGACCGTGCTGCGCAGGACGGCAGGGCTGTCCCTGGCGCCTGGCTCGGCGGTCACTGACGGCTGAAGCAGTGCCGTCGTCTGCTCGGTCCGAGCCATATCCACCTCCCCAGTCTGGGCCGCATTCGCCGATTTCTCGACGGGATCGACCGGATAGCCGATCGCTCTGTGTCAGTTGTCGCGGAGTTTATTGTGGTCGTAGTGGTGCCGCGGCGTGTGAAACACCCCTGATTGGCAGTGTGACGTGGCATCCGGGCTGCTGGATGAGGATGGGTGCGAATGCGTGGTGACGGTGACGGGTGGTCGCGCGACCCCGATGGATTGCGGCGGTGGGGTCGGTTCGGCGCCGCCGGACTGCTGCTGCGTGCCCCGCTCGCGGTCGGCGGATCCGCGGTGCTGATGCAGCATCGCGCGCCGTGGAGTCATCAGGGCGGCACCTGGGCGCTGCCAGGCGGCGCGCGCGACAGCCACGAGACGCCGGTGCATGCCGCGGTGCGTGAGGCATGGGAGGAAGCGGGTATCAATCCCGCCGATGTCCGGGTGCGCAGTGAGCGGGTGACCGCGTCCGTGCCGAGCGGCTGGACCTACACCACGGTGGTCGCCGATGCCGTGACGACCCTGCCGACCAGCCGAAACCGGGAGAGCTCCGAGCTCGCCTGGATTCCGGAGGCCGAGGTCGACGCCAGGCTGCTGCACCCGGGGTTCGCCGCGGCATGGCCCGCGTTGCGCGCCGCTCCCGCCCGCGTGTGCCCCGACGAGCTCGCGGCCGACCGCGCCGTCGCCGCCGCGCTGCCGCGCACGGTCGACCTCGCCGACCAAGGATTCTTCTGGCTGCACACCGATCCCGACGGGCCGGGCGACTGCGTCCGGATCGTCGATCCCGACGCCGCGTCGCACAACGGTGCCGCCGTCGATTCGGTGCTCTCGCTCACCCGAGGCCAAGTGCTGTCCTGACCCGGTCGACGGGATTCGCTTCGGCCGGAGCACGAGGCTCACGAATTCGCGAGCAGCACCGATTTCAGTTCGCGTGCCGCCGCCTGCGGGTCGTTTGCCTCGGTGATCGCGCGCACCACGACGACGCGATCCGCGCCCGCCGCCAGCACATCCGGCAGTTTTTCCAGGTCGATGCCGCCGATCGCGAACCATGGCCTGGTCGGATGCGCGTCCGCGGTGGATCGGACCAACTCGATGCCAGCGGCCTGTCTGCCCGGCTTGGTCGGGGTCGCGTACACCGGTCCGGTGCAGAAGTAATCGATGTGTTCGTCGATTGCGGCGAGCCCGGCCTGCGCGCGGTTGTGGGTGGAGCGCCCGATCACCACGTCCGGTCCGAGGATGCGGCGCGCGTACCAGGGCGGCAGGTCACCCTGCCCGAGGTGCAGGATGTCGGCGCCCGCGGCGAGCGCGATGTCGGCGCGATCGTTCACCGCGACCAGCGCACCGTGCCTGCGGGCCGCCGCCTTGAGCTCGGCTAGCGCGCCCAACTCGGCGCGCGCTTCCAGCGGGCCGTACTTCGCCTCGCCAGGCGAACCCTTGTCTCTGAGCTGGATGATGTCGACTCCACCCGCGAGCGCGGCTTCCGCGAACTTGGCGAGATCGCCCTTCTCCCGTCGGGCGTCGGTGCAGAGATAGAGCCGAGCGGTGGCCAAGCGCTCCCGTGGCGATGCGGGTCGATGGGGGTGGGAGGGTTGCACGCCCTCGACCGTAGCCGCGCTAACGTGGTGATGCGAACGGCGGCGTGAGAGGCAGGTGGAGCGAATGCGGACACTGGCCGTCGTCGGTGGCGGCGTCATCGGTCTCGGTGTGGCCTGGCGGGCCGCCGAGGCGGGCTGGTCGGTCAGCCTGTTCGATCCGGCCGTCGGAACCGGCGCCTCCTGGGTCGCCGGCGGCATGCTCGCGCCGTTGTCCGAGGGCTGGCCGGGGGAGGACCTGGTGCTCGCGTTCGGCGCCGCGTCGCTGGCGCGCTGGCCCGATTTCGCCGCCCGGCTCGAAAAGGCTTCGGGTGTCTCGGTCTTCGTCGCCGACTCGACGTTGACCGTCGCGCTGGACGCGGCCGACGCCGCCGATCTGCGCACGGTCGCCGACTGGGTCGGTGGCCGTGGTCACGAACTCCAGGTCGTTGACCGGGCAGGCGTGCGCGCTGTGGAGCCGATGCTCGCGCGCACGGTGCGGGCCGGGCTGCACGCGCCCGAACCCGCGATCGACAATCGACGCTTGCTCGCCGCGCTGCGCCAGGCGGCGGAGACGGCGGGCGTGCGGTTCCATGCCGAATCGGTGGACGCACTGGCCGCGCTCCCGCACGATCGGATCGTTCTCGCCGCCGGTGCGGCCGTTGCCCGGCTGTGGCCTGGGCTGCCGGTCCGCCCGGTCAAGGGTGAGATCTTGCGCTTGCGCGCCCGCCCAGGCGTTGCCCCCGCGCCGAGCCGGGTGGTCCGGGCCAGGGTGCACGGACGCGCGGTCTACCTGGTGCCCCGCGCCGACGGAATCGTGGTCGGCGCAACACAATACGAGGCAGGTTTCGACACCGCGGTGACCGTCGCCGGTGTCCGTGACCTGATCGCCGACGCCGAGGCGATCTTTCCAGGCATCGGCGAATACGAGCTGGCCGAGGCCAACGCGGGTTCGCGACCGGGCACCCCGGACAACCTGCCGCTGCTCGGCCCACTGACCGACCGGGTGCTGGCCGCCACCGGCCACGGCCGCAACGGCATGTTGACCTTGCCGCTCACCGTGGACGCGGTGCTCGCCCAGCTCGCCGGAACACCGTTGCCCGAGGCGGAACCCGCCGACCCGCAACGTTTCTCGACGGCGCACCCGTCGTCGCCCTTGTCATCCGCAGGAGGTATTCGATGACTTCGACATCCATCCCCATCGGCGTCACCGTGAACGGCACCGATCACGAGTTCGCCGAAACCCTCACGGTGCGTGAGCTGCTCAGCAGGCTCGAGCTGCCGTCGCAGGGCATCGCGCTCGCGGTGGACGGCGCGGTGTTCCCGAAGTCCCGCTGGGACGAGCCGGTCGGGCGCGGGTGGCAGATCGAGGTGCTGACGGCGGTCCAGGGTGGCTGAGGATTACGCGCCGCTGCGGATCGCGGACCGGGAGTTCGGTTCTCGGCTCATCATGGGTACCGGCGGCGCGGACAACCTGGCCGTGCTCGAGGAGGCGCTGATCGCCTCCGGCACCGAGCTCACGACGGTCGCCATGCGCCGCGTCGACGCCGCGGGCGGCACCGGCGTGCTCGATCTGTTGAAGCGCCTCGACATCGCGCCGTTGCCCAACACCGCAGGATGTCGCACCGCCGCGGAGGCGGTGCTCACCGCGCAGCTGGCCCGCGAGGCGCTCGGCACCGAATGGGTCAAGCTCGAGGTGGTCGCCGACGACCGGACCCTGCTGCCCGATCCGATCGAATTGCTCACCGCCGCAGAGCAGTTGGTCGACGACGGTTTCGTCGTGCTGCCCTACACCACCGACGACCCGATCCTGGCGCGCCGACTGGAGGACGCTGGCTGTGTCGCGGTGATGCCGCTCGGGGCGCCGATCGGCACCGGCCTCGGCATCGGCAACCCGCACAACATCGAGATGATCGTCGCGGAGGCGAAGGTCCCCGTCATTCTGGACGCGGGCATCGGCACCGCAAGCGACGCCGCACTAGCCATGGAGCTCGGCTGCTCAGCGGTCCTGCTCGCCACCGCGGTGACCAGAGCGCGGCAACCCGAAGTAATGGCCGCGGCCATGGCGGCCGCCGTGCGCGCCGGCTATCTGGCGCGCGAGGCAGGCCGAATTCCCAAGCGCTTCTGGGCACAGGCGTCCTCGCCCGCCCGCTGACCTGGCCGATTGCCGAAAGGCGGCCGCTCAGGGGGTGGTCCGCCTTTGGTCAGGGTTTCGGTCGGGGTAGGCGGGGGATGTGGTCATCCTCGAGGATGAGGAGACACGAAACTTTGTAGTGACGCGCAGCGCGGAGTTTTCCGGAATGCTGGTCACCATGATCGAGCTGAGAGGGCTGACCAAGCACTACGGGCAGACCGTTGCGGTTCAGGATCTCTCCTTCACCGTTCGTCCAGGACAGGTGACAGGGTTCCTTGGGCCGAACGGCGCCGGTAAGTCGACGACGATGCGGATGATCCTCGGGCTGGACAAGCCCACCGCGGGAACCGCGCTCATCGAAGGCAAGCCGTACCGAGAACTGGACCATCCCCTGCGGACCGTCGGCGCGCTGCTCGACGCGAAGTGGGTGCATCCGAATCGTTCGGCGCGCGCCCACCTCGAGTGGATGGCCGCCTCCAACGACATCCCCAAGTCGCGGGTGGAGGACGTGCTGCGGCTGGTCGGCCTGTCCGAGGTGGCAGGCAAGGCCGCAGGCGGTTTCTCCCTCGGCATGTCCCAGCGCCTCGGCCTGGCCGGCGCGCTGCTCGGCGACCCGCAGGTGCTGCTGTTCGACGAGCCGGTCAACGGCCTCGACCCGGAGGGCATCCTGTGGATCCGCCGGTTCATGCAGCGGCTGGCCGCCGAGGGCCGCACGGTGCTGGTCTCCAGCCACCTGCTCTCGGAGATGGCGCAGACCGCCGAGCACCTCGTCGTCATCGGGCGCGGCCAGCTGATCTCCGATTCGACCACCCAGGAATTCATCGAGCGCGCCTCCGAACAGTCGGTGCGGGTGCGCAGCCCGCAGCTCGACCAGCTGCGCAGCGTGCTCACCTCCAACGGCATGACGGTCAAGGAAGACGGCTCCGGCCAGGACGGCCCCGCGCTCGTCGTGGCGGGCGTGACCAGCGACGCGGTCGGCAAGCTGGCGGGCGCCAACGACATCACCCTGTTCGAGCTCGCGCCGCAGCGTGCCTCGCTCGAGGAGGCGTTCATGCGGATGACCGGTGGCGCCGTGCAGTACCACGGCGAAGGCTTCGATCAGGTGATGGGAGGTGCGCTCTGATGGGCGTGCTGGCAGCAGAACGAATCAAGCTCACCTCGACCAAATCGCCGTGGTGGTGCTCGGCCATCGTGGTTGTGCTCGGCATCGGCCTGGCCGCCCTGTTCTCCATCGTGGTGAAGTCCTCCGGCGATGAGCCGACGCAGGGCACGCCGACCCTGGACGTGAGCACCGCGACCTCCGGCGTTGTCGGCTTCGGCGTGATGGTCCTGATGATCATGGCCGCGTTGACGGTGACCAGCGAATACCGATTCGGGGTCATCCGGACGACATTCCAGGCCGTGCCGAATCGGATCAAGGTGCTGACCACCAAGACCGCCTTGGTCGGCGGGTTCAGTGCGGTGCTCACCACGGTGCTCGCCTTCGTCGCCATCGGCGTCGCCAAGGCCATCGGTGGGTCGGCGCCGGGCGCGAACCTCGATCTGGACGGGCAATGGCGTGCCGTCTACGGCATTCCGATCTACGCGTTCCTGATGATCGCGGTTGCCATCGGGGTCGGCGTCCTGGTCCGGCAGTCCGCGGCGGCGATCTCGCTGATCGTGCTGTGGTCGCTGCTGATCGAGCCGCTGCTCGGCGCCTTCGGTAGCTTCGGCCGCAACGTCGGGCCGTTC
Organism: Nocardia sp. NPDC049149; assembly: GCF_043197455.1. NCBI lineage: Bacteria > Bacillati > Actinomycetota > Actinomycetes > Mycobacteriales > Nocardiaceae > Nocardia > Nocardia sp. NPDC049149. Next base: position 410,441 of record NZ_JBICTD010000001.1, on the reverse strand, counting down.
CTGCCCTTCCAGAACGCCAGCCACTTCCTCAGCGTCTCGGAGTCGGGCGCCAACTGGCACTGGGGTCCGTGGGGCAGCCTGCTGTACTTCGTCGCCTTCGTAGCGATCGTCTACGGCGCCGCACTGATCATGATCAACCAGCGCGACGCGTAATTCCAGACCACCCGAGTTGCCTTCCCTCGCCACTCGGGTTCGGGGCGCCGACCTTGTCGGGAGGATCGCGCGCCCCCTGCACCGCCCCGCCACTGCCCGGCGGACGGTGTTAACCATCGGCCCGGTGTGAATCCCCTTCACACCGGGCCGATGGTGTTGTGCGGGAGCGGCATTATTGCGGGCCTATGGCTCATGTGAATACTGCGGAAACTGTGAAATATGCCGCTGTATCGGGGTGGAAACCGCGAGTAGAGTCGGTGCCAGCAACCAGCTCGTTATCTATCCGCGGCCCCAATGATGTGCCCGCTTCGTCCGTCGGGAGGTAGCAGGTGGCCATGATCAGTGATCCGCCAGCCGCAGGTCGGCTGAGATACCCTCTGGGCGTGAGCGAAACACCTTCCGGCGGTGCTGCGCCAGGGTCGGAGCCGGAAGACAACGACGGCATCCCGCCCGAGGTCACCATCCCGCTGGTGCCCGTCGAAGGCGACGGTCCCCTCCGGCGATCGGGGGCTGGACTGCGCAAGGGTCAGCTCTCCGCGCTGATGAATGTCGCGAACAACCGATCGGATCTGATCGGCGTGCTCCGCAAGGCGCGTGAGCAGCTCCCCGGAGACCCGTCTTTCGGTGATCCACTGTCGGTTTCGGGTCCTGGCGGCGCTCGTGCGGTGGCCCGCGCCGCCGACAAGCTGGTCGGTGACACTCCGAGTGCGGCCAGGGAGATCGGCTTCGGCGCGCTGCAGGTCTGGCAGGCCATGCTGGAGCGCGTCGGCCGCGGCAAAGGTAACGCAGAGGTAACTGTGATGTTCACCGACCTGGTGGCGTTCTCCAGCTGGTCCCTCTCCGCGGGCGACGAGGCGACGCTGGAACTGCTGCGCCGGGTCGCGAAGGCCATCGAGCCGCCGATCGCCGAGCGCGGCGGTCAGGTGGTGAAGCGGATGGGCGACGGCGTGATGGCCGTGTTCCCCTCGGCCGAACGCGCGGTCCGTGCCGCGATCAATGCCAAGCGCAACCTGGTCGATGTCAAGGTGCGCGACTACCGCCCGCAGATGCGGATCGGGCTGCACACCGGTTCGCCGCGGGAGATCGGCGGCGACTGGCTCGGTGTCGACGTCACCATCGCGGCGCGCGTGATGGAAGCGGGCGGCAACGGCAACACCATGCTGTCCGAGGCGACGCTGCAGGCGTTGCGACCCGAGACCCTCACCGAGCTCGGCTACGCGGTAAAGCCGTACCGCCGCAGCTTCTTTGCCGCACCTTTGAGCGGGGTCCCGGAGGACTTGCGGATCTTCCGCCTCTCCGAAGGCTGAATTTTCTGGCCGCGCGGGCGCTCGTAAGACTCGCGCTGTGCGGGGTGGGGTAGCGGGTCAGCTTCCGATCCACCAGGCAGCACCGCCGGCTATGGCCAGTGCTGCGCAGACTGCGAGTCCGATGGACAGCGGGCGGGCGGTTTTCCAGGTTGTGTAGGCGCCGCCGAGCAGGAATCCGGCGAGGGCGAACAACAGGATCACGGTGACATCGGTGGGCACCGTGCCATTGTGCTCTGCCCTCTTTGCGCCTATTTTTCGGCTATAGCGCAGTGATCTGAACCACACGCCATTAACAAGCACGCGTGCTTGCTTTTTTCGAAATACGGTGTGATGCTGAGTGCGCCAGGCCATCGCACAGGAGGCTTACCCACTGATGAGTACGCTGTCCGCCGACCCGGAAGTGCTGCGCGTCGGCAACTGTTCCGGGTTCTACGGCGACCGATTCGGGGCGATGCGCGAGATGCTCGAAGGCGGGCACCTCGACGTGCTCACCGGCGACTATCTCGCCGAGCTCACCATGCTGATCCTCGGCCGCGACCGGATGAAAGATCCGAGCCTCGGCTACGCCAAGACCTTCGTCAAACAGATCGAGGACTGCCTCGGTCTCGCGCTGGAGCGCAACGTCCAGATCGTCACGAACGCGGGCGGCCTCAATCCCGCCGGGCTCGCCGAGAAGCTGCGCAAGGTGGCCGCCGACCTCGGCCTCGACGCGAAGATCGGGCATGTCGAAGGCGACGATTTGGTCGCTCGCGCAGGCGAACTCGGCCTCGGCGCGCCCCTCACCGCCAACGCCTACCTCGGTGCATGGGGCATCGCCGAATGCCTCAACGCGGGCGCCGACATCGTTGTCACCGGCCGGGTCACCGACGCCTCGGTGATCGTCGGCCCTGCGGCGGCCCACTTCGGTTGGGGCCGTACCGATTACGACGCCCTCGCGGGCGCGGTGGTGGCCGGGCACGTCATCGAATGCAGCACGCAGGCCACCGGCGGCAACTTCGCGTTCTTCACCGAGCTCGCCGATCTGGGCAGACCTGGCTTCCCGATCGCCGAAATCCGCAGGGACGGAAGCAGTGTCATCACCAAGCACGACGGCACCGGCGGCGCGGTCACGGTCGACACCGTCGAAGCTCAGCTCATGTACGAGATCCAGGGCGCGCGCTATGCCGGACCTGATGTCACCGCGCGCCTCGACTCGATCCGGCTCGCCGCGGACGGTCCCGATCGAGTGCTGATCAGCGGCGTCGTCGGCGAGGCGCCGCCCGCGCAGCTGAAGGTTTCGCTGAATACGCTCGGCGGCTTCCGCAACGAGATGGAATTCATCCTCACCGGGCTCGATATCGAGGCGAAAGCCGCACTGGCGCAACGGCAGCTGGAGTCCTGGCTGCCGACCAAGCCCGCGGAGCTCGACTGGACGCTCGCGCGGCTCGATCGCCCGGATGCCGACACCGAGGAACAGGCCAGCGCCCTGCTGCGCTGCGTGGTCCGGGATCCGGATCCGAACAAGGTCGGACGCGCGTTCTCCAACGTCGCGGTCGAACTGGCGCTGGCCAGCTACCCGGGCTGCAGCTTCACCACGTTGCCAGGCAACGGTGGACCGTACGGCGTCTACACCCCCGGCTATGTCGAGGCGACCGAGGTGCCACACGTCGCGGTGCTGCCGGACGGTTCGCGCGTCGATGTCGCGCCGTCCGCGGACACACTGAGACTGGCCGAGGTCGACGAGCCCGCGCTGCCGGAGCCGTTGTCCGCAGGGGAAACTCGTCGTGCGCCGCTCGGCGCGGTCGCGCTCGCCCGCAGCGGCGACAAGGGCGGCAACGCCAACGTAGGGGTGTGGGTCCGCACCGACGCGCAGTGGCGGTGGCTGGTGCACACCTTGACGGTCGCACGGGTCAAGGAGCTGTTGCCCGAGGCCGCTGCGCTGACGGTAACCAGGCATGTGCTGCCCAATCTGCGCGCCGTGAACTTCATCATCGAAGGCCTACTCGGACAAGGTGTCGCCTATCAGGCGCGCTTCGATCCGCAGGCCAAGGGGCTCGGCGAATGGCTGCGGTCTCGTCATCTCGACATTCCATTGGAGTTGTTGCCATGAACTACGTGAGTCCGTGGAACACCCCCGAGCGGCGCGAATTGCGTGCCACGGTACGGGGTTTCGCAGAGCGTGACGTGCTGCCCTATCTGGACGAGTGGGAGCGCGACGGCGAGATCCCGCGGGAACTGCACAAGAAGGCGGGCGCGCTCGGCCTGCTCGGCATCCAATTCCCGGAATCCGCGGGCGGTTCCGGCGGTGACGGCATCGACGCGATGATCGTCTGCGAGGAGATGCACCAGGCCGGGTGCTCCGGCGGCCTGTTCGCGTCGCTGTTCACCTGCGGTATCGCGGTGCCGCACATGATCGCCTCCGGCAATGCCGACCACATCGAACGCTGGGTGCGCCCGACCCTGGCCGGGGAGAAGATCGGCTCGCTGGCCATCACCGAACCCGGCGGCGGCTCCGACGTCGGCCACCTCACCACCACCGCGCGCCGCGACGGCGACCACTACCTCGTCAACGGCGCCAAGACCTTCATCACCTCCGCCTGCCGCGCCGACTACGTGGTCACCGCGGTGCGCACGGGCGGGCCTGGCTCCGGCGGGATTTCGCTGCTGGTGGTGGAGAAGGGCACGCCGGGCTTCACGGTCAGCCGCAAGCTGGACAAGATGGGCTGGCGGGCCTCCGACACCGCGGAACTGTCGTACGTGGATGTGCGGGTGCCCGCGGCGAACCTGGTCGGCCCGGAGAATTCCGGCTTCTTCCAGATCGCGGGCGCCTTCGTCAGCGAGCGCGTCGGCCTTGCCGTGCAGGCGTATTCGAGCGCGCAACGCTGCCTCGACCTCACCCTGGACTGGGTGCGCAGCCGGGAAACCTTCGGCCGCCCGCTGATCAGCAGGCAGGCCGTGCAGAACACGGTCACCGAGATGGCGCGGCGCATCGATGTGGCCCGCGTCTACACCCGGGATGTGGCCCAGCGCAGCGCGAACGGCGAGACCGACCTGATCGCCGAGGTCTGCTTCGCCAAGAACACCGCGGTCGAAGCGGGCGAGTGGGTGGCCAATCAGGCCGTCCAGCTGTTCGGTGGACTCGGCTACATGCGCGAGTCCGAGGTGGAACGCCAGTACCGCGATATGCGCATCCTCGGCATCGGCGGCGGCACCACCGAGATCCTGACCGGTCTAGCCGCCAAGCGATTGGGGTACCAGTCTTGACGACACTACGTAGCACCCTCGATACCGCGGCGCCGGAGTACGCCGCCGCGGCGGCAGCCATGACCGCCAAGCTGACCGAGGTGGAGGGCGAATTCGCCAAGGCCATCGCGGGCGGCGGGCCGGAGAAGCTGGCTCGGCATCGCAAGCGCGGCAAGCTGACCGCCCGCGAGCGCGTCGAGCTGCTCATCGACGAGGACTCGCCGTTCCTCGAGCTCTGCCCGCTGGCGGGCTGGGGCAGCGAATTCCACGTCGGCGCAAGCACTATCGCAGGCATCGGGATCGTCGAGGGTGTCGAGTGCATGATCGTCGCGCCCGATCCGACCGTGCGCGGCGGCACCTCGAACCCGTGGACGCTGCGAAAGACGCTGCGCATCAACGACATCGTCCGGGAAAACCGGCTGCCGGTGATCTCGCTGGTGGAATCCGGCGGCGCGGATCTGCCGACACAGAAGGAAGTCTTCGTGCCCGGCGGCCGGATGTTCCGCGATCTCACCCAGGCCTCGGCCGCGGGCATTCCGACCATCGCGCTCGTCTTCGGCAACTCGACCGCGGGTGGCGCGTACATCCCAGGCATGTCCGACCACGTGGTGATGATCAAGGAACGCTCCAAGGTATTCCTCGGCGGCCCACCGCTGGTCAAGATGGCCACCGGTGAGGAGTCCGACGACGAATCGCTCGGCGGCGCCGACATGCACGCCCGCGTCTCGGGTCTGGCGGACTACTACGCGGTCGACGAGCAGGACGCGATCCGCCTCGGCCGCGCCATCGTCAAACGGCTCAACTGGCGCAAGCAGGGGCCCGCGCCCCGCGCCGCGGTCATCGAGCCGCTGTACGACCCGGAGGACCTGCTCGGCATCGTCCCGTCCGATCTCAAGATCCCGTTCGATCCGCGCGAGGTGATCGCGCGCATCGTCGACGGCTCCGATTTCGACGAGTTCAAGCCGCTCTACGGCAGCAGCCTGGTCACCGGATGGGCTGAGCTGCACGGGTATCCGATCGGCATCCTTGCCAACGCCCGCGGCGTGCTGTTCTCCGAGGAGTCGCAGAAGGCGACCCAGTTCATCCAGCTGGCCAACAAGTCGAATACGCCACTGTTGTTCCTGCACAACACCACCGGCTACATGGTCGGCAAGGAGTACGAGCAGAAGGGCATCATCAAGCACGGCGCGATGATGATCAACGCGGTCTCCAATTCCAAGGTGCCGCACATCTCGGTGCTGATGGGCGCCTCCTACGGCGCAGGGCACTACGGCATGTGCGGGCGCGCCTACGATCCGCGCTTCGTGTTCGCCTGGCCCAGTGCGAAATCCGCCGTCATGGGTGGTGCGCAACTGGCGGGCGTCATCTCGATCGTCGGCAGGGCCGCGGCCGAGGCCAAGGGGCAGCCGTTCAACGAGGAGGCCGACGCCGGGATGCGCGCCATGATCGAGGCGCAGATCGAGGCCGAGTCGCTGGCCATGTTCATGTCGGGGCGGCTGTACGACGACGGTGTCATCGATCCCCGCGATACCCGCACGGTGTTGGGAATGTCCTTGTCGGCCATTCACAATGCCCCGATCAAAGGCGCCGATGGCTTCGGCGTCTTCCGAATGTGAGGGCGGGACATGCCGATTTCCAGTGTTCTGGTCGCCAATCGTGGCGAGATCGCGCGCCGCGTCTTCGCTACCTGCCGTCGGATGGGCCTCGGCACCGTCGCGGTCTACTCCGACGCTGATGCCGCCGCGCCGCATGTGGCAGAGGCCGACGCCGCCGTCCGGCTGCCTGGCAATACGCCGGCCGAGACGTACCTGCGTGGCGAACTCGTCATCGAGGCCGCACTGGCCACCGGTGCCGACGCGATCCACCCCGGCTACGGATTCCTTTCCGAGAACGCCGATTTCGCCCGCGCGGTGCTCGCGGCCGGGTTGGTGTGGATCGGCCCGCCGATCGAGGCCATCGAACAGATGGGCTCCAAGGTCGCCTCGAAGAAGATGATGGATGCCGCAGGCGTCCCCGTCCTCGCGGAGCTCGATCCGGCCGAGGTCACCGAAGCCCAGCTGCCCGTGCTGATCAAGGCATCCGCCGGTGGTGGCGGGCGCGGCATGCGGGTGGTGCGCAGCCTCGGCGAGCTCGACGCGCAGATCGAAGGCGCACGGCGCGAAGCGGAATCCGCGTTCGGCGATCCGACGGTGTTCTGCGAGCGCTACCTCGAGACCGGCCGCCACATCGAGGTTCAGGTGATGGCCGATACGCACGGCACGATCTGGGCGGTCGGCGAGCGCGAGTGTTCCATCCAGCGCCGCCACCAGAAGGTGGTCGAGGAGGCGCCCTCACCGCTGGTCGAACGCACCGACGGCATGCGCGAGCAGCTGTTCGAGGCGGCCAGGCTCGCCGCGGGCGCAATCGGCTATACCGGCGCGGGCACGGTGGAGTTCCTCGCCGACGAGCGTGGCGACTTCTTCTTCCTGGAGATGAACACCCGGCTCCAGGTGGAACACCCGGTCACCGAGTGCACCACCGGGCTCGATCTGGTTGCCCTGCAACTCGATGTCGCCGCCGGCGGCGCGCTGGCTGCTGAACCGCCTGCGTTGCACGGGCATTCGATCGAGGTCCGGCTTTACGCGGAGGACCCGGCGCACGACTGGCAGCCGCAGAGCGGCACCGTCCACCGCCTGCACATCCCTTCGGTACTCACGGAATTCGATCTGCTCGACCGGCCGGGAGTCCGCCTCGACACCGGTGTGCTGGACGGCTCGGTGGTCGGCGTGCACTACGACCCGATGCTGGCCAAGGTCATCTCGTACGCCGAAACGAGGGACGCGGCAGCACGACTGCTCGCCACCGCGCTGCATCGCGCCGAGATCCACGGTCTGGTGACCAACCGCGACCTGCTGGTCCGCGTGCTGCGCCACCCGGCCTTCCTGGCTGGCGACACCGACACCGCCTTCTTCGACACACACGGATTGGCCACCCTCGCCGCGCCTTTGGTGTCCGAGTCCGACGAGGAGCTGTCCATCGTGGCCGCCGCACTCGCCGACGCCGCGGCGAACCGCAGCGCGGCCAGGGTCGGCGGCGGATTGCCGAGCGGCTGGCGCAACCTGCCCTCGCAGTCGACGCACAAGCTGTTCGAGAGCCGCACCAGCGGGACGCATGATGTCGGCTACCGCTTCACCCGAGGAGTCCTCTCGGTGGACGGGCACGAGGGACTCGAGCTCGTCGAAGCGACACCGCATCGGGTCGTCCTCGCTGTCCCCGGCGAACGCGGCTCGGTCCGAAGGCATTTCGCGGTCGTCCGCTACGACGACCTCATCTGTGTCGACTCGCCGCTCGGCCCGGTCAGCGTGCGCAAGCTGCCGCGCTTCAGCGATCCCGCCGACCAGGTGGCCACCGGCTCGCTGCTTGCGCCCATGCCCGGCAGCGTGATTCGGCTCGGCGCCGAGGTGGGCAGTACCGTCACCCATGGCCAACCCATCCTGTGGTTGGAGGCGATGAAGATGGAGCACACCATCGCCGCACCCGCCGACGGTGTGCTCAGTGCCGTCAACGTCACCGTCGGCCAGCAGGTCGAGGTCGGTGCCGTCCTAGCTGTCGTCGAGCCCGTAGCGGCCACGGAAACCCAGGAGATCAAATGAGTTTCATCGAAACCGAAGAGCAGCAGGCGCTACGGGCCGCGGTCGCCGCGCTCGCCGCGAAGTACAACTACCGCGACTACGTGCTGCCCAAGGCCCGCGCCAACGAGCCGCTCACCGAATTGTGGGACGAGGCAGGCAAGCTCGGCTTCCTCGGAGTGAACCTGCCCGAGGAGTACGGCGGCGGCGGGGCGGGCCTGTACGAGCTGGCGCTGGTGATGGAGGAGCTCTCCGCCCAGGGCGCGGGGCTGCTGCTCATGGTCGTCTCCCCGGCCATCTGCGGCACCATCATCACCAAGTACGGCACCGATGAGCAGAAGCAGCAGTGGCTGCCCAAGCTCGGCGACGGCAGCGCGAAGATGGTCTTCGGCATCACCGAGCCGGACGCGGGCTCCAACTCGCACCAGATCACCACCACCGCGCGCAAGGACGGCGAGGACTGGATCCTCAACGGCCGCAAGATCTTCATCTCCGGCGTCGACCAGGCCGAGGCCGTGCTGATCGTGTCGCGCACCGAGGACCACAAGACCGGCAAGCTCAAGCCCGCCCTGTTCATCGTGCCGACCGATGCCGAAGGCTTCCACAAGACGCCACAGGAAATGGACATCATCGAGCCGGACCACCAGTTCACGCTGTTCCTCGACGACGTACGGCTGCCGGCGAACGCGCTGGTCGGCAAGGAGGACGCGGCGCTCATGCAGCTGTTCGCCGGCCTCAATCCGGAACGGGTCATGGGTGCGGCGATGGCGATCGGTCTTGGCCGCTACGCCATCGATCGCGCGGTGGAGTACGCCAAAGAACGCACCGTGTGGAAGACGCCGATCGGTGCACACCAAGGCATTTCGCATCCGCTCGCGCAGGTGAAGATCGAGCTGGAGCTGGCCAAGCTGATGATGCGCAAGGCCGCGACGCTCTACGACAACGGTGACGAGATGGGTGCCGCCGAGGCCGCCAACATGGCGAAATACGCGGCCGCCGAGGCGAGTATCAAGGCGCTCGACCAGGCGATCCAGACGCACGGCGGCGCTGGCCTGACCAAGGAATACGGCCTGGCCGCCATGCTCGCCGCGTCTCGCATCGGCCGGATCGCGCCGGTCAGCCGTGAAATGGTGCTGAACTTCGTCGCCCAGTACTCGCTGGGCCTGCCCAAGTCCTACTGAGAGGCCGCCGATGACCGACACGGTGACGGGTCCGTTCGTCCGCTACGAGGTGGCGGACGGTTTCGCGACGCTCACGCTCGATTCACCGCACAACCGCAACGCGCTGTCGTCCAAGCTGGTCGCCGAGCTCATACAGGGTCTGGACGACGCGGCCGCCGACGCCGCGGTGCGGGGAATCGTGCTGGCGCACACCGGGAATACCTTTTGTGCGGGCGCCGATCTCAGCGAGGCGAGCAACGCCGATCCCGCGGTGGCCGCCGACGACCGCACCCGTGTCTTCGTCGGCGTGCTGCGTCGCCTGCTCGTTTCCCCGAAGCCGGTGATCGCGCAGATCGACGGCAACGTGCGGGCCGGCGGCATGGGCATCGTCGGCGCCTGCGATCTCGCGGTGGCCGGGCCGACGAGCAGCTTCGCGCTCACTGAGGCGCGGATCGGGTTGGCCCCGTTCATCATTTCGCTGACCCTGCTGCCGCGCCTGACCTCGCGGGCGGCCAGCCGGTACTTCCTGACCGGCGAGAAGTTCGACGCGGGCGTTGCCGAGCAGATCGGCCTGATCACCACCAGCGCGGCGGATCCGGTGGCAGAGGTGGCGCGGCTGCGCGCCGAGCTGCGCAAGAGCGCCCCGCAGGGCCTGGCCGAGAGCAAGCGGCTGGCGAACGCGGCCATGCTTGCCGAGTTCGATCGGTCCGCCGAGGAGCTGGCGCACCGGTCGGCGAGCTTCTTCGGCACCGACGAGGTGCGCGAAGGCATGACGGCCTTCCTGCAACGTCGCCCGCCGAGCTGGGCAGAATAGCCCCATGGCCACACCCCACGAACCCAAGCAGGACCGCAGCCGGGCCACCAGGCAGCGTCTGCTGGAGGCGACCATCGACTGTCTCGCCGAAACCGGCTGGGCGGCAGCGACGGTCGCGGTCGTCGCCGAACGGGCCGGGGTGTCGCGTGGCGCGGCGCAGCATCACTTCCCGACCAGGGAAGACCTGATCACCGCCGCGCTCGAGTACATGTTCGACAGCAGGGACCAGCGGGCCAGGGACGAGGCGATCGCGGTCGCCGCACTGGCGAGCGGCAGCGCCAGGACCGAGGCCGTGGTGGCTGGCCTGGTCGAGTCCTACACCAGCCCGCTGTTCAAGGCGGCGCTGCAGGTGTGGACGCACGCGGCCGCCGATCCGGCCCTGCGCGAGCGAATCGTGCCGCTGGAGGCCAAGTTCGGCCGGATCTCGCATCGGCGCGCGGTGGAGGCGCTCGGTGTCGACGATTCGGATCCGGTCGCCCACCACCTCGTCCAGGCCACCCTGGACATGGCGCGCGGGCTCGGCCTTGCCGACGTGCTCACCGACGACTCCGCGCGGCGCAAGCAGATCGTGCACCAGTGGGCGGCCACACTGCACGCGGCCCTCAACGCGCCGCGCTAGTCGGTCCCTTCCTTGGCCGGTGCGACGTGGCGGAACCACTCGGTGGCTTCCGCCACGGTCAGCACCCGCTCCAGCGCCAAATCGGCGGGTACGAACGGGAAGTACCGCCCGGCTGGCCAATTGCGCTGGTATGGCGGCGGATCCAGGACAAGAAGGCGCTTGCCGTCGACCACCGGGATGTCCGATGGTGTGCCCTCGTTCCATATCCAGTTTCCTTCGGGGGAAACAAGATTGAACGATCCAACGGTCATCGACTGCCCTTCGCGGTCGCGGCACATCGCGACCGCCTCGGCCGAGGGCGGGTCGCCGGGGAGATGACCCCCGCCGATCAGCGCATCGGCGAGCAGGGTGTGCAGCTGGAAGTTGTCGGCGATCCCGTTCATGCGCAGTAGATATCCGGTGCCGGACTCGCGGTGCAGGACGACGAGCGGCTCCTCGTCGAGGAGCAGCAGCATGGTGGACAGCTCTTTCCACCAGCGGCCGTAGCCCTCCCCGAGGGCGTTGTGGCGCTGCTGCACCAGCTCGCGGCCGTTGCGCCCGAACAACTTCCGGACCTGCTTGTGCTGCAGCATCGCCATCGCGGGCGATATCCACATGTCCACCGTCCACCAGGCCATGAGCGGCTGCAGGCCGAATTGCTCGAGCCACTCCCACTCGGTGTCGGTCTGTTCCGGATCGGGCAGTTCGGCCTGCATCGTGGCCTGCCATTGCTCGGCGAACTGTTTGGCGTACTCGAGCGCCTTGGCGAGATTCGCGAGGATCAACGGCGCGCACTCCGCGGCGTCCTCCGGGGTGTGCACGTACGCGCCGATCATGTTCGCTATCTGCGCTCGTGCCCCTGGCGGAATCCGATCGAGCAACGGGGCGAGTGCCTTGCACCCGAGCACCAGGATCTCGGCGCTCGCGTCGTCGAGTGACGCGATGAGTTCTTCGTGCGCAGTATGGATTTCCGTGGGTTCCTCGGTCATCAGTGCCTGCATGTATGCCCCGACAGCGGCATGAAATCGGTTATCGCCCACGCTCATGGCTGCACGGTATTGAGTGCTTGCTCAGCTTGTCGACCCCCCCATTATCGGGGGCACCGCCCGGCGCTCGCCCGCACACCGTGTCGCGTCCTTCGCGGTCGCCGCGGACGCCGGCGACGAGCACATGTTTCAGTTACCGTGCGCTGACCTCGATCGGTCCGAAACCGCCCGCGCTTGCCTTAGGGTCTGCCGTATGGACAGTGCGGAGTACGGCGGGCTCGAGCAGACCCTCGGTCAGCCGATTGCCGAGAGCGCGCCCGCCGAGTGGGGCTTCCAGAACCGCACCGATCTGCTCACCCTCGCCGACGGCGATCGAATGGTCCTGCAGCGCTACCGCGATCCGGACGATGCCGAGCGCAGGCTGCGCGTCATGCACACGCTGTTGGAGCCCGCCGCCAAGCGCGGCATCGCGATTCCGCGCATCCGCCGCTTCGATCTCGACGCCGATCCCGCGTGGATCGTCTTCGATGCCCTGCCAGGCGTCCCGATTCCGGCAAGCGACGAAACCGGCCTCGGCACGCCGCGATTCCCCGCCATCGCCGGCGAGATGGGCACGCTGCTGCGCGCCTTCCGCCGCCTGCCGATCGCGGGGCTGCAGCTCGACGATCTCTGGGCGAGTCCGACCCGCCTGGCGCGCCGTGCAGCCGGCTGGGTGCTCGACGTGACCGCCGAGCTGACCGCGGCACAGCGCGGCGCGCTGGAGCGCATTCTCAAGGCCGTCCCCACCCTGTTCGCCGATCGCCCCACCGTCCTCGCGCACGGCGATTTCACCCCGGTGAACGTCCTCACCGACGGCGAAAATATCACCGGCCTCACCGATTTCGAATCCATCCGACTGGCCGACCCGCTGTTCGACCCCGCCTGGTGGTCCTGGTCGGTCGGGTTCGCCGGTGCGCACGTCTTGGCCCTCGCCTGGCCCGAGTTTCTCGACAGCGCCGGGTTCGACCCCGCGGAACCGGATCTGCCGCAACGGGTCGAGGCCATCCAGATCCTGCGGATGCTCGAATTGCTCACCGAGCAAAAGAATCTCAGCCCTGATGTGCGAAACGTTGTCAACGAGCGCCTGTTGCAGATGCTCGACTGAGGAGAACTTCGCCGCCGATACGGCCGGTGCAGGCGCAATTCTAAGGTCCGTTGCTATTTCTGATGAATCGATAATTTCGGACGAAGCATGGCGGCAGTCTGTCGTTTCATCTGCGACCGTCCGGGTGCTATTTCGGGGCGAAGATATCGCATGGCAGACCTGGTCGACGGGAAGTCGTTGCCCCTGTAATTAGGGGCATGAGGCCAGTTTTGGGTACCGATCGAGGTCCTGTGATGTGCCAACACTAATACCGGGTAGATATATAATATATTCGTGAACGCAAATTTATCGAAAAATTATGTTTCCCCCGTAACGGGCTGCGGATAGCTGCGTATGAATGGCATGGGTCCGTTCTCTCTGGCTCAACCGTTCGATAAAAGGAGCATCCAATATGAAGTGTCTTTCGCGGCTCACCTTCGGCGCACTGGTGATCGGTGCAGCGCTGCTGCCTATGGCCACCGCGCAGGCGCAGGTCCCGCTGGAGCCCGCCACCAACGCCGAGGTTACGGCTCCAGTGGCGTCTCCTGCCCCCATCGGAAGTGGTTCGTCCAGCATGTCGGGCGCAGGCGGCGGTAAGCAGTGCTGGCTCCCCGAGGGCTGCGTGTAAGTAGTCCTTCTCCCTGAGGGCTGCCGGTAAGGAGCCCTTGGTCGGGGGTAGACCGATGTCCCGGTACCAGGCGCCGTAGCAACGGGCCTGGTACCGGCGATGTCACACTCCCGGCTCCCACGTCGTCCTCTCTGTGAACGCGGACAACGCAGCACAGAGGAGCAGCAATCATGACGAACATCAAGAAGATCGCGGTGGCCGGAGCGACCGGACGGCTCGGCAAGCACGTGGTGGATGTGCTCACCGAACAGGGCCACGAAGTGGTGGCCTTCTCCCGCAAGAACGGTGTGGACATCGAGACCGGCGCGGGCTTGGTCGAGGCGCTCGCCGGCGTCGAGGTCGTCATCGACGCCTCCAGCACCCCGTCCGCCGATCAGGGCATCGCCACCGAGTTCTTCACCGCCGCCGCGCGCAACCTGCACGACGCGGGTCAGCGGGCCGGGGTGCAGCGCCTGGTCGTCGTGTCCATCATCGGCATCGACACCTCCGTGGCCGGCTACAACGCCGCCAAGCTGGCGCACGAGCGGGAACTCACGAAAGGCCCACTGCCCGTGCAGATCCTGCGCGCCGCTCAGTTCCACGAGCTGGTCGAGGTGATGACCCAGTGGGGCACCCAGGGTGACGTCGCCTACCTGCCGACCATGCGGACCCAGCTCGTCGCGGCTCGCACCGTCGCCGAGGCGCTGGTCGACCTCGCGGTCAATCCGGCCCCCGCGCAGACCGACGGCCCCTTCCCGGAAATCGCCGGCCCGCAACCGGAAACGATGGCGGGCGCGGCCACCTTGCTCGCCGCGAAGCTCGGCGGCCCGGCCCAGATCATCGAGGCGGGCGGCGAGGACAACCCAGACCGCGAGGCCTTCGAGAACGGCGGACTGCTGGCAGGCCCGCACGCCACGCTCGCTGGTCCCACGTTCGCCGAATGGCTCGACGCGACCTACCCGGCGAAGTAGGCCTGCCCGGCGAAGATCCGCATCACCTTCGAAACACGAAGTGGTGCGGATCTTTTCGCGTCAGGAGGGGGTTAGCGCCGGTCGACCGCCGCGCCCTCGGTGGCGTCGATATAGCTGCGCAGCGCCTCGCGGGACTGGGTGAGTGCGTCGATGCGTTCGTCGAGTCCGTGCAGGCGGGCGCGGAGGACATCGAGCAGTTCGTCGCAGGGATAGATCTCCGGGGCCGTGCCATAGGAACAGGGCAGCAGGATGCCGATGTCCTCGGTGGACAGTCCGGCGTCGAGCAGGCCGCGGATCTGGGTCACCGACAGCACGGCGTCCTCGGTGTACTCGCGGTAGCCGTTGACTCCGCGGATCGGCTCGAGCAGGCCTTGCGCCTCGTAGTAGCGCAGCAGATGGGTGCCGACCCCGGTGCGGCGGCTGAGTTCCCCGATCAACATCGAACACTGCTCCTTGACCTTCATATCGGTATGAAGGTTGACGATACAGCCATGACCGAACAATTGACTTTGTCCTCCGACACCGACCACCAGGCGGTGACCGTCCTCGGCCTCGGCCGGATGGGTCAGGCGCTGGCCGGTGCGCTCCTCGCGGCCGGGCACCACACCACCGTGTGGAACCGTTCCGCCGCCAAAGCCGAAGGGCTGGTGGCACAAGGCGCGACGCTCGCCGCCACAGTGCGTGACGGGGTCGTGGCGAGTCCGCTGGTGATCGTCTGTGTCACCGACTACCCGGCCGTGCGTGCGCTGCTCGAGCCGATCAGCGCGGATCTGGCGGGGCGGGTGGTGGTGAACCTGACCTCGGGTACCTCACAGCAGGCCCGCGAGACCGCCGAATGGGCGGCACGGCAAGGCTTCTCCTATCTCGACGGCGTGATCCTGGCCATTCCCAGCGCCATTGCCACGGACGAGGCGGTGCTCCTCTACAGTGGGCCGCGCGAAACCTTCGACGCGCACGAGCAGACCCTGCGCAGCCTGGGTGCGGCCACCAGCCACCTCGGTGCGGATCACGGCCTTTCCGCGCTGTACGACATGGCCATGCTCAGCCTGATGTGGAGCGTGTTGAACGGATTCCTGCACGGCGCTGCGCTTCTCGGCACCGCACAGGTCGACGCGGCGACGCTCGCGCCGTTCCTGAACCAGGGACTGCAGACGATGCGCGGATGGCTCACCGCGACCGCGGAGCAGATCGACGCGGGTGCCTACCCGGCCGTTAACGCCACCATCGACATCCATCTCGCGTCGATGGCGCACCTCGTCGAGGAGAGCGAGGCGGCTGGAGTGAACGCGGAATTGCCGATGTTGGCAAGGGCATTCGCGGATCGGGCGGCTGCCGAGGGGCGTGGCGGTGCCGGATACGCGGCGCTGATCGAGCAGTTCCGCAAGCCCGCTTCGGCGTAGGCACACCGGAGTCCGCGATCCGCACCGAGTGGTCGGTCCGGATCGCGGCGGCTCAGCGGGCGGCGGTCAGGTCGTACAGGGTGACACCATCCACCTCGACCGCGGGGTAGTTCTCCTGCACCCACTGGGAGATCCCGGAGCTGCGGGTGGCGCCGGACGCGTCGGGGCCGCCGTGCCCGCCACGGTTGCCGCCGATGAAGTAGTGGATCTTTCCTTCGGCCACATACTGTTTGAACTGGTCGAGGGTGGGCGAGGGATCACTGCCGTTGAAGCCGCCGATGGGCATGACGGGCAGTTCGGTGGCCAGTTGGTATCCGGCCGCGCTGTTCGAGCCGATCGCCGCGGCGACCCAGGTGTAGGCGCCGCCGTTCTGCTCCAACAGCGAGACGATCTTGTCGCTCGGCTTGCTTGCCCCGAGCAGGCCACCGCCAGCACCCATTTCGTGCCCGGCCATCGCGCCCTGTCTACCCGGACCGTTGCGTCCGTCGGGAGCATTGCCGCCGGGGAATGCGTTGCCGCCGGGGAATGCGTTGCCGCCGGGACCATTCGGCGCACCGCCTGGCCCATTCGGGCCTTCCGTCCCTGGCGGGCGGCCGAACTTGCCGAACCGTCCCCCGACATCCGGTCCCGCCGTGGGAATCGCGCCCGTATGCGGGGTAGCGATGGCGTCGACGGCATAGGCGGTCGGCCCGGCCAGTCCGGTGTACGCGATGGCCACGGCCGCGATGACGGCCAGCTTCCGCTGCGCGGGCACCAGCACGACGAGCGTCGCAAGCACGCCGACGATCAGCACGGTCCAGCGCAACCACGGCAGCCAATGCACACTGCGCGACAACAGCATCCACGCCGTCGCCGTAGTGAGTCCGACTGCCAGCGCGAGGAGCGCCCGCACCCAGAATCGTTGCCGTTCGCGCCACAGCAGCACGGTGCCCGCGCCGACGAGCGCCGCGATCGCGGGTGCCAGCGCCACCGTGTAGTACTGGTGGAAGATCCCGGCCATGAAGCTGAACGTCAGGCCGGTCGCCAGCAGCCAACCGCCCCAGACGATCAGCGACGCGCGTTGCCGATCGGTCCTGGCGGCCTTGCCGCGCAACAGGAGTCCACCGACCAGCAGCACGAGCGCGGCCGGGATCAGCCAGGCGATCTGACCGCCCTGCTCCGGCTCGAACATTCGGGTGATGCCGGGACTGCCCCACAGGCCGTTGCCGCCGGCGGGCAGATCGGCGCCGCCCATCCCGACGCTGCCGCGTTCGTTGCCGTTGAGCCGCCCGAGCCCGTTGTAGCCGAGCGTCAGCTCCAGGATCGAATTGTCCTGTGACCCACCGATCCACGGCCGGGACGAGGCGGGCCACAGCTCCACCGTGAGCAGCCACCAGCCTGCCGCGCCCACCATCGCGACACCGGCGGCGCACAGTTGGAGCAGCCGGGTGCCGAGCTTCGGCGGGCCTGCGATCAGATAGGCCAGCGCGAGCGGTGGCACCACGAGCAGCACCTGTAACTGCTTGGTGAGGAAGCCGAATCCGACGAAGACGCCGGTGAGCACCAACCACCGCCAGCGGCCGTCCTCGATCGCCCGCGTGAGCGCCCATGCGGCCGCGACCATCAGGAAGACCAGCAGTGCATCCGGATTGTTGAACCGGAACATCACCGCCGCAACGGGAGTCACGGCCAGCGCCAGCCCGGCAAGCAGTCCGGCCGCAGGGCCGAACGGTTTGCGCACCGTCGCCCACAGCAGCGCGACGCTGGCGACGCCGAGCAGGACCTCCGGCACCAGGATGCTCCAGCTGTTCAAGCCGAACGCCCGCACCGACAGCTCCATCAACCACAGCGAGGCGGGTGGCTTGTCCACGGTGATCGAATTCGCCGCATCCGACGAGCCGAAGAAGAATGCCTTCCAGGACACCGAACCCGCCTGCACCGCAGCGGAATAGAACGAGTTGGCCCAGCCGTTCGCGCTCAGGTTGCACAGGTAGGCGATCGCGGTGCCGATCAGCAGCGCGGCCAATGCCGGGTATTCCCAGCGGATCTTGCGTTCGGCGACCGGTTCCGGTGGTGCCGAGGGCGGTGCGGTGAGCGTTGCCGTCATCGCAGGCCACCGTCGGTTCCCGAGACCCGGTCCGCGAGCGCGACATCCGCCGCCGCAGGCTCGGTGCCCGTGCAGCCCGGTTCACCCTGCACCGAAACGGCCGTCCGCCGTGCCGGATTCGGAGTGTTCCGGAAGACCCACCGCAAGCCGACGAACCGCAGCACCGTGGCGAGCAGGTTCGCCAGCACGAGCACGAAAAGCTCCAGGTGCACCGGCGCGTCCGGCGCCCAATGATGCAGCGTGAACAGCGATCCGCTGGTCAGCACCAGGCCGATGCCGAAGATCACCAAGCCCTGGAACTGATGCGACACCGCTCCGGTCGACCCACGCACGCCGAAGGTGAAGGCCCGGTTGGCCGCGGTGTTGGCCACCGCGGTGACGAGCAGGGCGAGGAAGTTCGCCACCTGTGGATTGGTAAACGATTGCAGCACAACGTAAAGCAGCAGATAGGCGAGCGTGCTCAGCACGCCGACGATCGCGAACCGCACCACCTGCCCGACCATGCCGAGCGGCACGCCAGGCACCAGCGGCTCGCGGCCGACTGCCCGTCGTAGCTCCTCGAGCGGCAGCGCGCCGGTGGCAAGGGCGCGGCCGAGCCTGCCGATGCCGAGCAGGTCCTTGCGTGCGGTGTCGACGATGTCGACCCGGCTGTCCGGGTCGTCGATCCAGTCCACCGGCACCTCGTGGATGCGCAGCCCGGCCCGTTCGGCCAGCACGAGCAGTTCGGTGTCGAAGAACCACTCACCGTCGCGTACCAGCGGAAGCAGCTGGCGGGCCACCTCGCTGCGCATCGCCTTGAATCCGCACTGTGCATCCGAAAAGTGTGCTTGCAGTGAGGCTTTCAGAATCAGGTTGTAGCAGCGGGAGATGAACTCCCGCTTCGGTCCGCGCACCACTCGGGAGGAGGAGCTCAGCCTGGTCCCGATCGCCAGGTCCGAATGCCCGGTGATCAGCGGTGCCACCAACGGCAGCAGCGCGTTCAGGTCGGTGGACAGGTCGACGTCCATGTACGCGACCACCTGGGCGTCGGAGCGTTCCCACACCGCGCGCAGCGCCCGGCCGCGGCCCTTCTTGTCCAGGTGCACCACGCGCACACCGTCGAGCTCGCCAGCCAGCAGCTTGGCCACCTCGAGGGTGGCGTCGGTGCTCGCGTTGTCCGCGACCGTGATCCTGGCCGGAAACGGGAAGCCTTTGCGCAGATAGGCGTGCAGCCTGCGCACGCACACGCCGAGGTCGGCCTCTTCGTTGTAGACGGGTATCACCACGTCAAGCACGGGCGTACCCTCGGTCTCGGCTAATTCCGCAGCCGCGACGGTCACAGTCTCGGTCATGAGAACCAGCCTCGATGATCGAGTTGTCGCGGAGCTGGGCCTAAGCTGTGAGGTTGCTGGGTGTGCCGTGCCGCGACGACCGGCTTCGGTAGCGGCGGCGGTGGCGTACGGTCTGAGGATCGGGGCCGTTCAGGTCCTGCGAGCAAAGGACCACGTTTGTCCGACAAGTCGCCGCGCAGCTCGATGTCGAAGAAGTCCGGGAAATCGCTCAAAGAGAAGCGAGCGGACAAAAAGACCAAGTCCGCCCCCGAACAGAGCATCATCGATCCGAAGAAGCGCTGACCGATGCTGAGCGAGGCGGGCAACCGCCTCGCTCAGCATCGCAGCTTCATCAGGCGGGGACCTGGGCCGCCTGCTCGGTCACTGCTTGCGCCGAGCGGTCCGGCCGCATCAGCAGCAGCACAAGCACCCCGCCGAGCAGTCCGACGACACCGCTCACCGCGAGCGTGCCCTGCACCCCGGCGGCGGACGAGGCATGCACCGCCGTGTCGAGCGCCGCTCGCGCCTCGGCGGGCAGCTGCCCCATCAATGCGCCCGACTGACCTGAGCCGACGGCGCGGGCCGTCGACTCCGCGTCCAGCACACCGTGGTCTTTGAGCACCGCGCCCGCCCGCAGCGTGAAAACACTACCCAGCGTGGCGATTCCGAGCGTGAAGCTCAGTTGCTGCGCGGTATTGACCGCGCCGGTGGCCATGCCGGCCCGCTGCCACGGCACCGCGGCCATGGCCGCCGAACTCAACGTCGCGGTGGCAAGGCCGACACCGAGACCGATCGCCAGGAAGCCGGGAACCAGTGCCGCCCAACCGGCTTCGTCGTGCACCAGCAGCGCGCCGATGATCCCGCCCGCGCCGGTCACCAGCAGCCCGCCGCCGATGATCCGGCCGCGGTTGTCGCCGTGCAGGAATCGGCCGATGCCGCCGGACACCAGAAATGCCATGACGGACAACGGAAGTCCGACTGCACCGGCTTGGATCGCGGTCAACCCGAGGACCGACTGCAACCAGATCTGGGTGTACATCAGCGCGCTGAAGGCGGCGAAGAACAATGCGCCCGCGGCGACGAGCACGCCGACGAACGAGCGGTCGCGCAGCAGGGCCAGGTCGAGCATCGGCTGCGCCGAAGCGCGTTCGACCAGCAGGAACGCGATCAACGCCGCCGCGGCGACCAGCAGCAGCCACCAGGTGAGCGCGTTGGACCACCCGTGCTCGTTGGCCCGGATCAGCGCGTAGGTCGCCGCCGCGGCGCTGACGGTGAAGCTCGCCATGCCCGCCACGTCCACCCGGCCGCGCGCGGTGCGCGCCTGATCGGTCAGCACCCAGGCGCTCAGTGCGATAGCGACCGCGCTGACCGGCAGGTTGACGAAGAAGATCCACCGCCACGACGCGAGATCGGTGAGCAGGCCGCCGATGATCGGTCCGATGGCGCTCGACCCGCCCGCGACCGCGCCCCAGATCCCATATGCCGCAGCCTGATCCCGGCCGGAGTAGGCGCTGTTCAGCAACGCGAAGGTGGTGCACGCCATGGTGGTTGCGCCGATGCCTTGCACCACCCGCGCCACGATGAGGACGGTGGGATTCGGGGCGAGCCCGCAGACCAGCGACGAGACGGCGAACAGGGCGAGCCCGGCGAGGTAGGTGCGCCGATGCCCGGCCAGGTCGGCGATCGAGCCCGCGCCCAGCATCAGCGCCGCCATCGCGAGCGCGTAGCCGTCGACGACCCATTGCAGCGCGCCGAACGACGCGTTCAAGTCGTTGCGCATATCCGGTAGTGCGACGTTCACGATGGTCACGTCGATCAGCAGCATGAAGGTGCCGAGGCACACCGTCAGCAGCGGCAGCCATTTACGCAAAGCCGTTGTCCTCTCTCGAAATCGGTGGTGGGAGACCGCGTCGAGTATCCGGAGAACCGTCTTGGTGGGTCGCGCGACTTCGAGTTGGGCGTACATTTCCTCCTTATGGCGGGCACTCTTATGGGCAAAAATTCCATCCTGGACGACGTCGATGCGCAGATCGTGCACGCGCTGCAGCTGGATCCTCGGGTGTCGTTCGCCAGGGTGGCCGCCGATCTCGGTGTCGCGGAGCAGACCGTCGCCCGCCGCTACCGGCGGCTGCGCCGGGACGGGGTGGTCCGGGTGATCGGCGCGGTCGATCCCCGCGCGCTCGGCGAGAACGACTGGATCATTCGGGTGCGCTGCCGTCCCGACGGCGCGATGCAGGTGGCCGAGGCGCTGGCCCGCCGCGACGACGCCGCCTGGGTCAGCATCGCCGCGGCGGGCGCCGAGGTGACCTTCTCGCTGCACCCGCGCACCCAGCAGGACCGCGACGACCTGCTGGTGCAGCGGCTGCAGCGCAGTGCGCCGGTGCACGACATCGCCGCGGCGATGGTGCTGCACCGCTTCGTCGAGGCGGACGTGCGTGACTGGCGTGGGCGGCAATTCGCCAAGCGGGAGGGTGAAACAGACTCGGCCCCAAGCGAATACGTCGAGTCGGAACTCCGGCTCCGCGACGAGGACCATGGCCTGCTCGAGCTGCTGTCGCGGGACGGACGCACCAGCTACTCGGTGCTTGCCCGCTCCACCGGCATGAGCATCGGCCGGGTGACGCGCCGCATCGCCGCATTGCAGGCGGCGAACATTCTGTACTTCGACCTCGACATCGCCCCGGCCGCGGAGGGCACCGCACTCAACGCGTTCCTCTGGCTCCGGGTCGCGCCGGTGCGACTCGACGCGGTGGGTCGCGCCATCACCGAACACGTCGAAACCGTCTATGCCGCTGCGGTTACCGGGCCGTTCAACCTTTTCGCCGTGCTACGGGCCGACACCGCCGCCGACCTGTACCGCTATGTCACCGTCGAGATGGCCGATCTCGACGGTGTGCACAGCTTCGAGCTGAGCCCGGTCCTGGAACGACTGAAGCAGGCGGGTTCGCGGACCGTAGCCGGACGGCTCATCCCGCCTGCGCCCGTGCCGCCACGGGCGTCACGTCGCTGACCTCGCAGACGGCAACGACGTCTGGCAGCGCGGACGGTGTGGTTACCGCAGGGGTCGGCTACCGCTGATTACAGCGCAATGCCGAACCGTGCGGCCGTGGTCTTTCCCATCCGGTACAGCGGAACACCGAGGTCCTCGTAGGCCGGGCCGAGCAGGCGCGGAATCAGGTCGAAGGCCCTGGCATCCGCGCCGATCAGCACCCTGGCGCTGTTGCGCTGCACGCCGCGCAGAATGATCTTCGCCGCGGCCTCGGGGCGGGTCAGGGTGAACGTATCGAAGCCGCGGCGCACCGCCTCGATGTCGACGTCGTCGGCGATGCCGCGCGCGTTCACCGCGATGTTCGTCTTCACCCCGCCGGGGTGCACGCAGGTGACGCCCACCGGGTGCCTGGCGATGCGCAGCTCCTGTCGCAGCGCCTCGGTGAACCCGCGCACCGCGAATTTGGCCGCGTTGTAGGCGCTTTGGGATGGCACGCCGATCAGGCCGAACACCGAGGACACGTTGACGATGTGCCCGTCACCCGAGGCGATGAGGTCGGGCAGAAAGGCCTTGGTGCCGTGCGCAACGCCCCAGAAGTTGATGTTCATCAGCCAGTCGAAGTCGTCCCACGCCATGTCCTCGACGTCGGCGGCGAGGGCGACCCCGGCATTGTTGATCACCAGGTTCACCCGCCCGAATTCGCCGCGCACGTCCTCGGCGTGCGCATACACCGCTGCCCGCTGCGCGACGTCCAGCTCGTATGGAACGGCTGTGGCGCCGAGCTTTTCGCAGCGCCCCGCGGTGTCGGCGACCGACTCGGTGTTCACGTCGGACAGCGCGAGCTGCGCGCCGCGCCTGGCGAGTTCCAGTGCGAGCGCCCGGCCGATGCCGGAGCCCGCTCCGGTGATCACGGCGACTTTGTCTGTGAAGTTCTTCATTGAACATCCTCGGTTACTGGGTTGCTGGAGTCGGCCTACCGTTGCTTTTCGCGGTCGGAAAGGTCTGCGGCGGAAAATCTTTCGCCACCGACGGGCGTCGCGTCGCCGGACTCGGTGCCGGACCGAAGAATTCGTACTCGGCCGGGTCGAGCCGCCTGGTCTGCAGCCAGTACTGCCAGGTGAAACCGGACCACATCGTGCGGTTGTTGCCGTGCTCGTCCAGGTACCAGCTCTGGCAGCCGCCGGTGTTCCACACCGAGCGCGCCAAGCCGTGCTGCAGCTTGGCGTTGAACCGGTCCTGCGCCGCCCGGCGCGGCGCCAACGCGACCGCGCCTTGCGCTTTGAGCTGCCGAATCGCTTGCCGCACATAGTGGATCTGTGCCTCGATCATGAAGATGATCGAGTTGTGGCCGAGCCCGGTGTTCGGCCCGAGCAGGAAGAATGCGTTCGGCATGTCGGCGACGGTGACGCCGCGATGGGCCTGCACGCCGTCGCGGGCCCACCGTTCGGACAGGTCGACGCCGCCGCGGCCGACGATGGCCAGGTTCTGATAGGAGTCGATGACGCGAAAGCCGGTGCCGTAGATGATCACATCGGCGGCATGCTCGACACCGTCAGTGGTGACGATGCCGTGCGGGGTGATCCGGTCGATGTGCGCGGTGACCAGCTCGGTCTTGGGATCGGCGAGCGCGGGGTAGTAGGTGTCCGAGCCAAGCAATCGCTTGCAGCCTGCCCGATAGTCCGGCGTCACCTGCGCCCGTAGCACCGGATCGGCGATCTGCCGCTCGATCTGGCGTCGGCCCAACCGCTCGAGCACCTTCAGCAGGTCCGGCCGCCAGTTCATCGCGAACCCGCCGACCTCGGCGCCCCAGTACAGGGCGTTGCGTAAGACGAAGCGCAGACCGGGAATCCGGCGCAGCGCGTTCTTGAACCGCGGGGAGAACTCCGCATCCGCGCGGGGCAGCACCCAGGGCGGGGTGCGCTGGAACACCAGCAGCTGCGCCACCTCGTCGACGATTTCCGGCACGAATTGGACTGCGCTGGCGCCTGTTCCGATCACCGCGACCCGTTTGCCGGTCAGCTCGACCTGGTGATCCCATTCGGCCGAGTGGAATGCGGCGCCGCTGAAATCGGCCGCGCCGGGGAATTCCGGAATATTCGGGATGTGCAGCGCCCCAACGGCGGACACAAGAAACTGCGCGATGTACTCCTGTCCGTCGGCGCTGTGCACGTGCCAGCGTCGTTCGGCGTCGTCCCAGTACCCGCGATCGATCCGCTGGCCGAAGCGAATACGTGAACGCAGCCGGTACTTGTCGGCGATGTCGCGCACGTAGTCGAGGATCTCCTGCTGCCCGGAGAACAGTCGCCGCCAATCCGTCCGTGTCTCATAGGAATACGAGTACAGGAGGGTCGGCACGTCGCAGGCGCAGCCGGGATAGGTGTTGTCGCGCCAGGTGCCGCCGACCTCGTCCGCCTTCTCCACGATCAGGTAGTCGTCGATGCCGTCGGCGTCCAGGGCGATACCCATGCCGAGGCCGGAGAAGCCGCTGCCGACGATCAGGACCCGGGTGTGGATAGCGGACGTCATCGTCCTCACCAGCTCTCTGCGGTGATCCACCGGAGGTATCCAATACCGCCGGTTCTGTGTACTTTTCCGAGTGTGTCCGACGCCTCAGGCGATGTCAACGGCGGGACCTGGTCATCGGTACCGCTGGTAGCAGGTAGCATCCGGAATTGTGATGCGCAGCGGGCGAAAACTGGACGAGGCACCGCGCAAGCGCGTCGACGCGCGGACCGAGCGGTGGCGTGAGCACCGGCTGAAGGTCCGCGCCGAGTTCGTCGACGCGGCGTTCCGCGCGCTCGACACGTTCGGCCCCGAGGTCAGCATGGGCGATATCGCCAAGGAGGCCGGCGCGGCGAAACCCAAGCTCTATCGGCATTTCGAGGACAAGACCGACCTCTACAACGCCATCGTCGACCGGGTGCAGGACATGCTGTGGGAGCAGATCATCTCCAGCTTCGACCTGACCAATGATTCGGCGCGCGAGCTCGTGCGCCGGGGCGCGGCGGAGTACGTGCTCGTGGTGTCGGAGCACCCGAACGTCTTTCGGTTCATGCTGCACAGCCACTTCGCGCAGCGGTCCGACGATTCCGAGCGTGCGCTGCAGTCCGCAAGGCAGTCGGCCAAGCGGGCCGCGGATCTGTTCGCCGGCCTCGTCGGCGCCGAGTCGGTGGAGGTGGACGGGGTCGAGCTCGTCATCTACTCGATCTTCGGCGCGGTCGCCTCGGCCACCGATTGGTGGCTCGGCGCGAATCGCGCACAGCCACATGCCATGCCGATCGAGAAGTTCGTCGCCTATCTCGCGGAGACCATCTCGGCGCTCACTCAGGCGAACGCCAGGCTCAGCGGCATCACCATCGATGCCGATCTGCCACTGCGCCTTGCCTTCTCCGGCGAGTAACGGCACTCCACCGACCGCCGCGTCGCCCCTGTCGCGACATTGAAACGACGCTGAGGTCGGTGCTCGCATCCACTCGAACGACGCTGTTCTCGCTGTGCGCTTCGTTGCGGCCAACTGCGTTTGCGACATCCTTATTGTCTCAGGACCCACCGACAAGAAATGGGCCCGCGCAGCGCCGTCGACCGCACGATTGAATTCAGTTCTCGCGCAACCGCCACAGCGGTGACACCGGGCCGTGCCCTGCGCCGAGGTCATAGGACGCGGCGAGGCAGCGGTAGGTCCACTCCTTGGCGAACTCCACCGCCGCAGGCACCGAATACCCGTTCGCCAGCGCGCAGGCGATCGCCGCGGCGAGGGTGTCGCCGCCGCCGTGATCGTTGCTGGTGCTGATGCGCGGCGCCGTGAATTCCAGGAACTCTTCGCCGTCGAACAGCAGGTCGGTGCTGTACTCGGAGGACCGGAGATGCCCGCCCTTCACGATCGCCCATTGCGGGCCGAGCTTGTGCAGCGCCCGCGCGGCCTCGCGCGCGGAGGCGTCGTCGGTGACATCGATGCCGGTGATCAGCCTGACCTCGTCGAGATTCGGCGTGACCACGGTGGCCAGCGGAATCAACGTGTGCCGCACCGCGTCCAGCGCTTCCTCGTGCAGCAGCGGGTCGCCGTGCATGGACGCCGCCACCGGGTCGACGATCAGCGGGATCTGTCCGTCGCGGCCGATGCCGACCTCGCGGCAGACGTTCGCGACCGCTTCGATGATGGCGGTGGAGGCAAGCATGCCGGTCTTGGCCGCGCCGACGCCGATATCGGTCGTCACGGAGCGCACCTGACCGGCCACGATGTGCGGCGGGATCTCGTGGAAGTCACTGACCCCCGTCGAGTTCTGCACGGTCACCGCCGCGACCGCGACGAGGGCATGCGCCCCGCAGAGCGCGATGGTGCGGGTGTCGGCCTGAATCCCGGCGCCGCCGCCGGAGTCGGTCCCGGCGATGGTGAGCACCCGGACGGGAGTCTGCCCCGCTGGGGTCAATGGCAGGAGTTTCACACCACAGACCCTACGTTCGTCCGGCCGCGCGGCCATGGCCAACCGGCAACCCGACACCCCTGCTCTAAATGAAAACCATTATCATTAGAGGATGACGACGCCACTGACCTCCGACCTGCTTCCCGTCACCGTGCTGTCCGGTTTCCTCGGTGCGGGGAAGACCACGCTGCTCAACCACATCCTCGCCAACCGGGAGGGCCGCAGGGTCGCGGTCATCGTCAACGACATGAGCGAGGTCAATATCGATGCCGCGCTCGTCGCGGGACAGGGCCACCTGGACCGCACCGAGGAAAAGCTTGTCGAGCTGACCAACGGGTGCATATGCTGCACGCTGCGCGAGGACCTGATCGAAGCGGTGGGCAGGCTCGCGCGGGAGGGCCGGTTCGATCAGTTGGTGATCGAGTCGACGGGCATCTCCGAGCCGATGCCGGTCGCCGCGACCTTCGACTGGGAATTCGAGGACGGGTTCAAGCTCGGCGATATCGCACGGCTCGACACCATGGTGACGGTGGTCGACGCCTCGACCTTCCTCGCGGAGGTAGCCAAGGGGCAGGCGCTGGCCGAGCGGAATCTGCAAGCAGGCGAAGGTGATGCGCGCACCATCGCCGACTTGCTGGTGGATCAGGTGGAATTCGCCGATGTGCTGCTGGTGAACAAGACCGATCTGGTCGGTGCGGCCGCCGCCGGGGCGGTGGAAGCCACTGTGCGCAGGCTCAATCCGCGGGCGCGGGTGTTGCGCACCACCAACGGAGTCGTCGAATTGGCGGAGGTGCTCGGCACCGGGCGGTACAACCCGGTGGTCGCCGCCGAGGCGGCGGGCTGGGCGGAGGAACTGGCAGGCGGACATACGCCCGAGACCGAGGAGTACGGCATTCGCAGCCTCACCTACACGGCCGATCGTCCGTTCCATCCGCAACGCCTGGCTGAGGCGCTCGGCGAACTGCGAGGGCTGTTGCGCAGCAAAGGTTTCTGCTGGATCGCCAGCCGGGCGGAACTGGCCGCCATCTGGTCGCAGGCCGGGCCGAACCTGGTCTTCGAACCCGCCGCGTGGTGGTCGTCGCTGGAAGTGCCTGCCGGGCAAGAGCTTGTCTTCATCGGCATCAAGCTCGACCGGGAAAGAGTGCGCGGGTTGCTCGACGGCGCGCTGCTCACGGATGCCGAATTCGCCGCAGGCCCACTCGAATGGGCCGAATACTCGGATCCGTTCCCTGCCTGGGGTGTGTTGCACGAGCACGTCTGACGCAACGGCAGCGACCCACGCACCCGAGCTCGGGGCGTGGGTCGCGGGGGTCGGTCCGGCTGTTGCCGTGCCATGGCGGGCGCCTAATTGGAGATGCCAGGGGCCTTGTGGAGGTAGGTCGTGTCGTTCAGCTGTTCGAGCATGAAGTCGGCGATGTCGGCGCGGGAGATCTTCAGCGACAGGCCCTTCTCGTCGCCGGGGAAGCCGCGGCGGAAGGCACGGGTGCGCGGTCCGTCGGTGAAGGCGCTCGGCCGCACGATGGTCCAGTCCAGGTCGCTGGCCTGGACGTACACCTCCTGCAGCTCGTGGTCGGCGTAGGCCGCCCGCAGCAGCATCCCGAACATCAGGTACTTCCACACGAAGTTCAGGTTGGGCTTGCTGTCGCCGACCCCGAGGGTCGTCTGCACGATCAGCCGCTTCACCCCGGCCCGGTTCATCGCCTCGAGCACCGCACGGGTGCCCTCGGCCCGGATCACGCCTTTGCGGCCTGCGCCGAGCGAGACGAGCACCGCGTCCTGCCCCGTCACCGCCCGTTCCACCGAATGGGTGTCCAGCACATTGCCTTCCACGACATGCAGCCGCTCGTGCCGCTGTCCGATGTTTGCCGCGCTGCGGGTGAAAGCGGTGACCTCGTGCCCCTCGGCGAGGGCCTGCTCGACGACCAGGCGACCGACCGTGCTCGTGGCTCCGAAGACTGCGATTTTCATGGTGTTTCTCTCCTTGTCGAAAGCTGTTGTGCTGTTGATGAATTAAGTACAACAGCGGAGAGCGAGACGAACCATGGCCGTGCGTCTCGATGACATAAGAGACTGTCTCGCGGGTCCGCGAGCATGCGAACGGCCCGCATCCGGTGGCGGGATGCGGGCCGTTTTCTGCGCGGGCAGCCTCAGTCGAGCTGGGCGAAGAACTCCCGGATATCGCCGACGTAGAGCTCCGGCGCCTGGTGCGCGGCGTAATGCCCGGACGCGTCGTTCGGTCCGCCGGTGGGCAGGCCCGGATCGTAGGAGTTCCACCGGACGATGTTCTTGTGGTCGCGATCGGCGAACCGGCGGATGGACTGGAAATCGCCCTTGAACATGGCCACCGCGGTGGGTGTCGTGGTCGGGCCCGCGGGTGCTTCGGTGCTGTGCGCCGACTCGTAGTAGTACCGGACCGCAGAGGCGGCGGTGCCGGTCAGCCAGTAGAGGGCGACGTTGCCGATCACGAAGTCCGGGTCCAGGCTCTCACCGAAAAGCTGTGCGTTCCAACCCAACAGGCCGACCGGGGAGTCGGTGAGCGCATAGGCAAGCGTCTGCGGTTGCTGCGAGCAGAAGATGTTGAAGGCCATCTTGTTGTCCTGGAACCACTGCAGGTGGCCCAGGGCCGCCATATCCTCCGCGGACAGGTCGACGAACTCGGCCGGGTCGCCGGACGGGAACGAAAACAGCTGCGTCACATGGACACCCACCACCCGGTCGGGCGCAAGGCGGCCGATCTCGGGGGAGGCCATCGAGCCGCCGTCGTTGCCGATCGCGCCGAAGCGGTGGTAGCCGAGCCTGGTCATCAGCTCGAGCCAGGCCTTGGCGACGCGGTGCATGTCCCAGCCGGTGCTATGCGTCGGGCCGCCGAAGCCGACGCCGGGCAGACCGGGGATCACCACGTGGAACGCCGGGTCGTCCGCCGAGGCGGGCGCGGTGAGCGGCTCGATGATGTCGAGGAATTCCAGCACCGAGCCGGGCCAGCCGTGCGTCAGGATCACCGGGGTCGCGTCCTCGCGCGCAGAGCGGACGTGCAGGAAGTAGATCTCCTCACCGTCGATTTCAGTGGTGAACTGCGGGTAAGCGTTCAACCGCGCCTCGAGCGCCCGCCAGTCGAAGCTGTCCAGCCAGTACTCGGCCAGGGCCTGCACGCGCCCCTTCGGCACGCCGTAAGAGTCACCGACACCGGGCAGCTCGTCCGGCCACAGGGCGCGGCGCAGCCGGTCGGCCAGATCATCGAGCTTTTGCTGGGGGACGTCGATGCGGAAGGGGCGGATGGCGGTCATGTCGATCTCCTCTTGAAACGGAATGTCTCGTTCTGTTTGAAACTCTATCAGAACGGATTATTCCGTTTCAATAGATGTCTGAAAATTTCTGTTTTCGCAGCTTAGGGCGGCTGGAACGCACGAAGGCCGCGCTCCATTCCCGGAATTGGGAAGGGAGCGCGGCCGTCAGAGCTGCCCGCCGACTACCGGTACTGCCCGAAGAACTCGGTGATCTCGCCCGCCATCAACTCGGGTGCGACGTGGTGCAGGTAATGGGTGTACACCTCGTGGGTCCGCCACGACACGATGTTGCTGTGATCCCGGTCCGCGAACCGGCGGATGCCGTGGAAGTCGCCGACCGACCCGGACAATGCGAGCGGAACCGTGGTCGGCCCGGTCGGCTGCTCGGCACGGCTCTTCTCGAAGTAGTGCCGAATCGCGGAGCCCGCCGTGCCGGTGAGCCAGTGGATCGCGATGTTGGTCAGGACGAAATCGTCGTCCAGGTCGGGTCCGAGCAGCTGTCCGTTCCAGCCGACCAGGCCCGCAGGCGAATCCATGATGGCGTGGGCCAGGGTCTGTGGCTGCTGGGACTGCAGGATGTTGAAGCCCATCTTGTTCTTGACGAACCAGTCGAGCGTCGCCAGCGACTGCGCCTCCTCGTCGGTGAGGTCGGCCAGCTCGGCCGGGTCGCCGGTGGGGAACGCGTACACCTGCGAAACCTGCACGGCCACCACGTGTTCCGGATCCACCCGGCCGAGTTCGGGGGAGATCTGCGCGCCGCCGTCGTTGCCGACGGCGCCGTACTTCTCGTAGCCGAGCCTGCTCATCAGTTCGGCCCACGCCTTGGCGATCCTGGTGTCGTCCCAGCCGGCATCCGTGGTCGTTCCGGAGAATCCGTACCCCGGCACGGACGGGATCACCAGGTCGTAGCCCGCTGCGGTGAGCGGTGCGATCACGCCGAGGAATTCGACGAAGGTGCCGGGCCAGCCGTGCGTGAGGATCAGCGGAAAGGCGTTGTCCCGCTCGGACTTCACGTGCAGGAAGTGGATGTTCTGCCCGTCGATCTCGGTCGTGAACTGCGGGTACGCGTTGAGCTTCGCCTCGACCTCGCGCCAGTCGAAGCCGTCGCGCCAGTAGTTCACCAGGTGCCGCACCCGGTCCACGCTCACGCCGTAGGTGTCGCCCGAGCCCGGGATCTGATCCGCCCACCTGGTGCGCGCCAGCCGATCCTGCAGGTCGTCGAGGTCGGCCTGGTCGACGTTGATGCGGAAGGGGGTGATGGTGGTCATCGGGTTGCTCCTTTGTGAAACGGAATGCTTCGTTCTGTTTGAAACAGTAGCAGAACGGATCATTCCGTTTCAAGTGCTATCCTCGATTCATGGCTAAGACATCCGATCTCCCAGCTCAGAAGGCCCTGCCCGGTCGCAAGGCGCAGGCGGCGCGTAACGATGGCCTCATCCTGGACGCCGCCCGCGCCGTCTTCCTGGCCGATGCCAACGCACCCATCGCCGCCGTCGCGGAGCGCGCGGGCGTGGGGATCAGCGCGCTCTACCGCCGCTATCCGAGCAAGGAGGATCTGCTTCGCACGCTGTGCCAGGACGGTCTCCGCAGGTACAACCTGGAAGCCGATGCGGCGCTGGAAGATTCGGATGGCTGGCAGGCGCTGGTCGACTTCCTTTCCCGAGTCGTCGACGCCGATGTGCACTCGCTGACGGTTCACTTGGCGGGCACATTCACGCCGGACGAGTCCTTCCTGCCCGATGTGTTGCATTCGGCCGAGGTGACCGAGGAGATCGTTCGCCGCGCGCACGCCACCGGACGGTTGCGGCCCGAGGTGAATGCGCAGGATCTCGCCCTGATCCTGGAGTCGTGCGCGGCGATCACACTGCCGAATCCCACGCGCAGCACGGAATTACGCCGCCGCGTGCTCGCCATGCTGGTTGCCGGTCTTGCCGCGCACGGTGACCTGCCGGGTCCGCCGCCCGCGGCGGGTGAGTTCGCGTGGCGCTGGGAGCGGCGCCACTAGGAATCGGGTCAGCGGTTGGCCAGGTACAACGTTTGGGTGCTGCGGCCGAGCGGACCCTTCTCATCGAAGAGGGCGGATTCGGCCAAGCCGATGCCGTGCGGCTGGGGATAGGTGACCGCGTCCAGGCATACCCATTCGCCAACCGGTTGGCGGTGCAGGGTCACGGTGAGATCGGTGTTGATGAACAGGTAGCTGCTCCAGTCGAGCACCGCGCTGACACCGTTGCCGGAGTCGGCCGCCGCGAGCGTGCGTTCCAGCGGGCTCGGGTCGGTGCCCGCCACGATCGGATACTTCAGACGGATCCAGCAGATCGCCGGGCCGGGATCGACGAAAGATCCGGTGATGAAACGGTATTCGATGCCGGTGTGGAACCCGACCGGCTGGGTGGACGGGAACGGCGTCGAGCCGTGCGCGTGTTCGATGCCGGGGCGGGCTCCGGTCGGCAGGATCTGTTCGGCGAGTGCGAGTTCCGGATCGGCCCGCTTGAAACGCCAAGCGTTGGCCTGCAGCACGGGGCCGCGATCGCTGGACAGCGTCGCCTGGATCAGTTCGACGCTGCGACCGGAACGGGCGACGCGAGTCTGCACGGTCAGCGGTGCCAACGGGACCGGGCCCAAGATTTCCACGGCGACCCGGCCGACCTGGAAGCCCTCGCGTGGTTCGCAGCGCTCGATCGCGTAACCGAGCAGGGCGGACGGCGGGCCTGCGTGCTGTGCGTCGGGCGACCACGGCCCCCTGGTGAGTTCGGTCGAGAGAAACCGTTGCGGGTCTGCCGGATCCGGCAGGTAGAAGGCGGTCGGTCCGCTGTCCTCGGTCTTCGGGCCGGATGCGGGCGCCGTCGACGGCGCGCCGGCGGCTGGCGGTGGAGTGCCCGGTGCGTTACCCATGTCCTCACGAAATCAGATGACGGGTGCGGGCGTGGCATGGGGTCTGCGGTGCTCAGGCTCGGCCGAACGCCAGCGCCACATTGTGGCCGCCGAAGCCGAACGAATTGTTCAGCGCGTAGTCGATGCGTTGTCGGCGCGGTGCGCCGGTGACGATGTCGAGGCCGATCTCCGGATCGCGGTTGTCGAGATTCAGGGTGGGCGGGACGATTTGGTCGCGCAGCGTCAGCAGCGTCACGAGTGATTCCAGCGCGCCGACCGCGCCGATCGAATGTCCCAGAGCGGATTTCGGCGCGTAGACCGAGGCGTCCGGGGCGACGGCCGCGATCGCGTTGGCCTCGGAGGCATCGCCGATCGAGGTGGACGTCGCGTGTGCGTTGATGTGCTGGATATCCGAAACCTGAAGGCCCGCAGTCTGGATCGCCTTGCGCATGGCCCGCGCGGCGCCGATGCCCTCGGGCTCGGAGGCGACGATGTGATAGGCATCGGAGGTGATGCCCGCGCCGAGCACCCTGCCGTGGATCGTCGCGCCGCGGGCCTTGGCGTGCCGCTCGGATTCGAGCACCATGAGCGCGCCCGCCTCGCCGAACACGAAGCCGTCCCTGTCTCGATCGAACGGCCGCGATGCCCGCTCCGGTTCGTCGTTGCGGGTGCTCATCGCCCGCATCATGGCGAAGCTCGCGATGGGCACCGCGTGGATGTGGCCCTCGACGCCGCCGGTCACCACCACGTCGGCCTCGCCGGTCCGGATCAGCCGCCAGGCGTGCGCGATCGCCTCCGAGCCCGACGAGCACGCCGACACCGGCGCGAAAACACCGGCCTTGGCGCCGATTTCGAGGCCGACGGTGGCGGCGGGGCCGTTCGGCATCACCATCGGCACCGACAGCGGCGACACCTTGCGATAGCCCTCGGCGCGCATCGCGTCGACCGCGTCGATCAGCGCGTCGCCGCCGCCGAGTCCGGTGCCGATGGCGACGGCGAGCCGCTCGCCGTCCAGCTCTGGGGTGCCTGCATGGCGCCAGACCGCACGGCCGAGCACCAGCGCCACCTGTTCGACGTACGACAGCCTGCGCTGCTGGATCCGGGTCAGCTGCGCGCCGGGATGCGACTTCAGCTTGCCGCCGATGCGCACCGGGAGTTCGTACTCGGTGACGAAATCATCTGTCAGTTCGCCGATTCCGCTGTGTCCGAGCAGCAGTTCGGACCAGGTCTCGTCCATGTCGTCGGCCAGTGAGGTGGTGGCCGCGTAGCCGGTGACGACGACGGAGTCCGGAGTTTCTGAAGCGATTGTTACAGTCACGATGTCATGAATACCTGTAGCGGTCGCTACAGTCAACTCATGGCCCGCCCCCTCGACCACGCCAAACGTGCCGACCTGCTCGCCGCCGTCGTGCGCTACATCGCCGACCACGGCCTGGCGGAGCTGTCCCTGCGCCCGCTCGCCGCCGAGCTCGGCACCAGCTCACGGATGCTGATCCACTACTTCACGACCAAGGAAGAACTGCTGGTTCAGGCCTTGGCGACGCAGCGGCCCGAGATGGAGACGTTGTTCGCGGACATCGCGGACGCGGCTGCGCTGCGGGCTCGCCTGTGGGATTTCTGGCAGGCGAACACGGCCGGTGCAGGGCAGACCAGTGTGCGGGTGATGCTTCAGGTTCTCGGCGCGGCCTGTGCACCCCGCAGTCCCTACGTCGAGTACGCCGATGCCGCGATCGGCACCTTCGTCGCTGCCCTCACCGAGGGCCTCCGCGCCACCGCCGTCGAGCACCCGGAAGTCGTTGCCACGCTCTTGGTTTCGGGCCTGCGCGGCATTCTCCAAGATCGCCTGGTGACCGGCGATGTCGATCGCACCGATCGCGCCGCTCGTCGTCTGATCGAGCAGAACGTGGTCTGAGTCCGGCTCGCGGCCCGGTTGTGGTTACTTGTTGTTTGCCAGCGCGCCGTGAATGCTGCGTCGGGACGGGTTCGGCGAGGGAGGAGGCGGTATGGCTGCGAGGTTGCCGGGATGAGCGACGACACCGCGGTGGTGCGGACGTTCGGGAGGGTGCGGTGGGTGATGCTCGCCGTGCTGTGCGCCAGCCTGCTGTTGGTGGCGATGGATGCCACGATCCTGAACGTCGCGCTGCCGTCGCTGATCGCCGATCTCCAGGTCGGGCAGCTGGAACAGCTGTGGATCATCGACGTCTACGGGCTGGTGCTCGGCGGTCTACTGATCACCACGGGCGCGGTCGGTGACCGTATCGGCCGAAAGTTGTTGTTCCTCGGGGGTTTTGTGCTCTTCGGGGTGGCCTCGGTGGTTGCGGCTACCGCGCAGAGCTCATGGCAGCTGATCGCGGGTAGGGTGCTGCTCGCCGTCGGCGGCGCCATGGTGATGCCGTCCACGCTGTCGCTGATCAGGAACATCTTCACCGACGCGCGCGAACGCACCCTCGCCATCGGCATCTGGGCCGCGGTGGCGGGCGCGGGTGCGACGATCGGCCCGATCGTCGGCGGCGTGCTCGTCGAGCAGTTCGGCTGGGCGTCGGCGTTCTGGTTGAACGTCCCGATCGTCGTGCTCACCGTTGCGGTCGGCGCCTGGCTGTTGCCGGAATACCGTGCACCGCAATCCGGTTCGCTCGACTGGCTGGCCGCCGCACTGTCCATCGCCGGAATCGTCAGCGTGGCATGGGGAATCAAGCACGTCGCCAAGGGTTCCGCCGAACCGATCGACTGGACCGTCCTGGCGCTCGGCGTGCTGCTGCTCGCCTGGTTCGCGCGCCGCCAACTCGTCGCCGACGACCCACTGCTCGACGTGCGACTGTTCCGCAACGGCGCCTTCACCGCCGCCGCTCTCGCCACCCTGCTCGCGATGCTCGCCATCGGCGCCGCGCTGTTCCTGATCTCGCTGTGGTTGCAGTACGTGCACGGCTATTCGCCCTCCGAGGCCGGCTTGCGCACGCTTCCTTCGGCATTGACGCTGCTGGTCGCCTCGCTCGCGACACCGACATTGATGCAGCGCCTAGGTGTCCGTGCCGTGCTCGCCATCGGACTCGGCGCACTCGCGCTCGGGTTCCTCGTGCTGGCGTTGAGCCCGGAGCCGACCACCTACCCGGTCATCGCGCTGGTGCTCGCGTCCTTCGGCATCGGCGACGGCCTGGCGATCACCGCGGCCGCCGCTGTCCTCGTCTCCGCCGTCCCGCCAGAACGCGCTGGCCAAGCGGGTGCCGTCTCGGAGACCAACTACGAACTGGGCATCGGCCTCGGTGTTGCTTTGCTCGGCAGCATCCACGCCCGCATCTTCACCGAGAACATGGACCGACTCCCGCTGCAGGGCGAAAACCTCGACGATGCAAGGGAATCCATCGGCGGCGCCATCGACGTAGCGGGCCGCCTGGACACCGCCACCCGGGATCAAGTCCTCGAGGCCGCCCGCCACGCCTTCGACGTTGCGCTCACCACCACCTCCTACGTCTCAGCCGCCATCGTCGCGACCGTCGCCGTTGTCGCAGTGCTCTTGGTGCCCAAAGGGTTCCGCATCACCGGCTCTCACTGAACGATCTCCACGAGTGGCGCACCATGGAGAGCTCTTCTCGCGATTCGCCACAGCCATGTGCCACTCGTCGGCGCGCTCGCTATTTTGGGGGTGGGTCCTGGTGGGCGTGGTCGAAGACGCGGCGCAGGATGTCCGTTAGTTGAGCGCGTTCCGTGTGGTCGAGTGGGGCGAGGAGCTCGGCGCCGACCTGGTTGGCTTCCTTGTCGAGAGCGCGCAATGCCGCACGACCCGCGCGCGTGATTCGAACGGTCATACGCCGCCGGTCTTTCTCGTCGCGCGTCCGTTCCACCTGCCCGGCGGCGGTCAGCTCATCGACAATCTTCGTGACGTCACTCGGATGAATAGTCAGCCGCTCGGCCAGCTCTCGCTGCGCATGCGGCCCGAAGTCGACCAGCGCCGCGAGTATCGCCATGTGCCAGAGCCGAAGTCCGCGAGCTGCCAAGCGCTCGGCGAACCGTCCGCGCGCCACCTTGCCGACTCGTGACAGCAGATAGATATCGAGCCCGAGCAAGCTCGGCGGCAGTGCCGGTCCAGCATCCATCGCCATATTCTAGGGCACCACCTATAGTAGGTCTGTACCTACTATCTGGAGACACCGTGGACGCCCTACATCCGAGACTGCTCGTCACCAACTTCGCCGCATGCTTCACCTTCTACGCCGCCGTCCTCCCGGAACTGCTCGGCGCCAAGCTGATCAAGGGCACCGCGGCGGGCCCCTACGCCAACTGGGACGTCGACGACCAGGCCATTCTCATCCTCTTCGACCGTGCCGCCATGGCCGCCATCGCGGGCACCACTGCCCTCCCAGTGGACTCCCCGCCTACCCAAGACTCAACCATGTTCGTCTGCCGAGTCCCCGACGTCGATGCTGCCAACACCCTCTGCCTCCACCACGGCGCCACCCCCGTCACCGCCCCCACCGACCGCCCCGACTGGGGCCCAAACCTCCGCACCGCCCACCTCCGCGACCCCGCAGGCACCCTGATCGAACTCCAGTCCTACTGAAACCGGTCGGTCAGTGGGCCGGTTGCAGAAACGAACACATCTGGAGGCAACCTTGTTTCGCCGAAACGCCGGACACGGAACATCTACTGGCGCAGGGCTATTCGGTGACCAGCAGCTGGTCGCGTAGTCGATCGATGACCTTCTGGTCGATCCCTACTTGCCGGGTGAGGTACTGCGAGACTGATTCGTGGGCTGCTGTGAGGTCGTCGAGGACGAGGCGCATGATGGTGGCGGGGGCGCGGCCGTAGCCGGGCCAGGTGAGTTCGCGGTTCGGGTTTGCGGCCTTCCATTCGGTGATGAGGTGTGCTGTGGCTAGTTCGGTGAGGGCGAAGTCGGCCAGGATCTGGTCTTCGGAGATGTCGAGTGCGGACAGCAGCATGGCGGCGATGAAGCCGGTGCGGTCTTTGCCTGCGGCGCAATGGAACACCGTTGGGCCGTCGCTGTCGGCGACAGTTTCGAACACCCGGCGGATCTCTTCGACGCCGTCGGTGGCGACCTCGGCGAATCTGTCGGCGAGGTAGCGCCACGGGTCGACGGCGGGGTCGATCGCTGCCTGGTCGTAGGGGCGGTGTTCGATGCTGAAGTTGGCGTAGGTGAACCGCTGCGGCTCCGGCACCGCACCTCTGGCCGTGATCTCCGACGGATAGCGCAGGTCGATGACTGTTCGGATGCCCAGCTCCAGGAAGCGATCCCAATCGGAGCCGCGCAGCTTGCCCAGCGAGTCGGATCGATACAACCGGCCCCACGCGATCGTTCGCCCGTCGGCCGCGGTGTAGCCGCCGAGGTCGCGAAAATTGTGTAGTCGTTCGAACTCGATGTGCCGCTGCATATCCCGCCCTTCGCCGCCGTCGATCTTAGCGGCAGGGCGGGCGGCCAGGCTTTTCGGCCTGGCCGCACCGGCAGTCGGAGGAATCGAGGTGAGCGGGTTCGGTCGGCTTGGTTGTTGCGAGTGGGTCGCTACTTGGGGAGGACGTTCTGCTTGAACTGGCCTCGGACGTTGCCCGGGGGTGAGTATTCGGCCACGTAGAACGGGCCGTCGGGGCACTGCGCGACGGCCACGCCGACCTGGGTGGTTGCCTTCCAGACGACCTGCGTGAAATGGCCGGTCTCGGGCGAGAATTCGCCTGCGTCGTAGTCGTACTTGGGTTCTTCGTCGTCGACCCAGCCCTTCATCACCTCGTCCCAGGATCGGTAGCCCATGGCGATGTTCTCTCCGTACTTGCGGTCCGGTGAATGTCCGAACTCGCAACGGTCGGCCCATTTCTTGGCAAAGCTCGCCGCCTCGGCGTTCCAGGTCAGCGCGGGTGCGTGGTGCTTGGCTCGCACGGTGTTGTGTAACTCCAGCACGCGATCGATCTCCGCTTGCGACAAGCTATCCGCGTGGGCTGGAACAGCATTGGGCACCGCACCGATGACACCGGCTAGCAAGAGACCGGCGGCTACGACGTAGGACATCTTCATCGAGGCTCCTTCGAGATCCACGCCCCCGATCGGCAGTGGGGGCTACCCCAGATGCTGCCATTCGGAAGGGATTCGGTTCGGAGGATTCATACGATCGTCATATATCTACCCAGTTCCCAACTGCCACTTATATTTCGGGTGTCAAAGCGGCGCTGGGGAGATCTGCCGACCACCGCTTCGCTGGAGCCGAAAAATACGTGCGTGCCGTAGACCCGCTGAGCTATCATTGGTCTCGTGCCACACCGTTAGGTTCCTCCTCGCCGCCTCTACCTGGTCACCCGAGC
The DNA here is from genome assembly GCF_043197455.1 of Nocardia sp. NPDC049149. Lineage (NCBI taxonomy): Bacteria > Bacillati > Actinomycetota > Actinomycetes > Mycobacteriales > Nocardiaceae > Nocardia > Nocardia sp. NPDC049149. The sequence goes on along the minus strand of NZ_JBICTD010000001.1, from coordinate 371,231 downwards.
CGATCTGGCCCCGGGGACGCAGATTGCACAGGCGGCACATGCCGCGTTCGACTTTGCTGTCGCGCATCCCGACTTGGTCATCGACTGGCACGCCACCTCAAATGTGTTGGTGGTGCTTGCCGCACCTGACGAACTGTCTCTCGGTTGGCTGTGCGCCGATGTCACAGCGGCCGGTCACCGGCTGGTCAGAGTCAACGAACCCGATCTCGACCATGCGCTGACGGCCGCCGCGTTCGAACCAGCCGCCCGACGGCTGGTCGCCCACCTCCCTCTCGCCTGCACTGAACGAGGGGAGGTGAAAACATGACTGATTCCATCGATACTTAGCTGAGCGATTTGCGCGCCCAGCTCGTCGAGCTCGCCGCCGAGCGGGACGCGCTGCGCGCCCAGCTCGTCGGGGACCTGCCCACGGCCACGCGCTGGCTGCAGCGCAAGGTGTGGCGGCAGACCGCCGCGCTCGACGTGCTGAACCGCCGCGTCGTCACGCAACGGTTCGTGCTGCGGACGCTCGACGAGCTCGGGCGATCCCTGACGGCTGCGGAGTACCGCGCCGCCAGGGCCGGGATCGCGAACGCCGAACTGCGCGACCGGATCGACGATCCGGACGCCGCCTGATCGGTCATCATGGGGTGGCCGGCAGCGTGCCGGTCACCCCCAACGGCCCCAGAAGCTCGACGGCCGAGCAGCCGCCTCTAAAGCGGCCTGGAGCGGGTTCGACTCCCGCCTGGGGCACCCGGTCATCGTTCAGTTCTGCGAGATACCTTGCGGAACAACATCACCCACGAGTCCGATCGGGGTTCGGGGGTCACTCGACGAGGTAGCGCAGCATCAGCGCGGTGTCGAACTGCCTCGTCTCGACCAACCGGAGCCGAATGCGCTTGTCCAGCAACGGGAAGAACGGCGTGCCCCCGCCGAGCGCAACGGGCACGAGGAACATCTGATACTCGTCGATGAGCCCATGCGGTATCAGCGAGGCCGCGAGGCTCGCGCCGCCGACCTCCATGACGCCGTCACCGGCCGCCTTGAGCCTGCGGACCTCCTCGACCGCGTTCTCGCTGACCAGCGTGCTGTTCCAGTTGACCTCGGTGAGCGTTCTGGAGAAGACGACCTTCGGCTTCGCGGTCCAGAGCCCGCCGAACTCGCGTTGGATCGGCGGCGCATCCTCAGGCAGGTGCGGCCAGAACTCGGCCATCAACTCGTACAGGCGGCGGCCGTGCAGCGAGACCTCGATCTGGCGGTAGCGGTCGTTGTGGAACTGGTGCAGTTCGTCATCCGGGTCGGTCCAGTCGATGTTGCCGTCGCGGTCGTTGATGTAACCGTCCATGGACACGCCGATGCCGTAGATCAGTTTCCGCATGACCGCGTAGACCTCCTTCGAGCTCGCCACTCATCGGTGGACATTAGTTACCGATGCCGTGCCGCGGTGGCAGATGAGCTTGTTTCGTCGCGAACCCGGTGGCACCCGAGCCGATTGTCATCGAACATATGTTCGATACACTGGAGGTGCTGGATGCGGCGAGAGCGAGGGGTCATGCGTGAGTCGTCGGCGGGGTTGTTGAAGTTGCTGGTCAACGAGGTGGCGCTGCGGCATGGGTATGGGTGTGTGGAGTCGGGGGACGAGTTCGTGTTCTCCGGGCGCGGGTCGTTTCGCGTGGTGGTGCCGTGTACCCGGTTGGAACGGCGGGTGGCGCGGGCGCCGCGGCAGCTGTGGGCGACGATCGTCGGGGACCGGCTGGACATGCAGATCGCGGATCTGGTTGCCGATCATTTCGAGATGTCGCGCCTGGCGTTCGTGCGCCCCTTGCTACGGACGCGGCTCTGCTCGGCGCGGACCAGCGGGCTGATCAATGATGTGCGCCGGTTGGTGGCCCCGGGATTGTTGCAGCGGGTGCTGGTCGACTTCGGCGACATCATGACGCCGGTGACCTATGCCCAGGCGCAGGCGTGGGGCGCGAAGGAATCCGAGCTGTTCGAGATCGCGGAGGGGAACACTCGCGCCGACGGCGGTCTCGATCTGATGGCCGCCGAGATCGACGGCATGGACGATGTGGACATCCAGATGCTCTATGGCGCTTCGGATTTCGTCACCGCACACGTGCGCTGGCTGGACGATTATCCGGTGGTCGGGCCATGGGGTGCCCTGCTGGTCATCCCAGGCCACACTCATCTGCTCATTCACCCGATCACCGGGCCCACCGTCTTCGCCGGAACAAGCCTGCTTGCCCAACTATTGGTCGCGGGTGAAGCCGACGTGCGACCGATCAGCCGCGCAATCTACTGGTGGCGCAACCGAATCACGGTGGACATCGCCGCCACCATCCAGGGTGTCGGCGAACTCATGGAGGTCGTCCCCGCGGATCACCTCGAGTCGCTGCTCGACATCATGCGCCGCGGCTGAGCGGTTCCCGCGCACCATGAGTACGCGGGAACCGCTTGCGGAAAACTACGAAACCACCGGCAGATAAACAGCTTTACCGTGGTCGACGAACTCGGCCGACTTCTCCGCCATCCCCGCCTCGATCGCTTCCACGTCGGTCAACTGGTTGCGCGCGGCGTACTCGCGCACATCCGCCGAGATCCGCATCGAGCAGAACTTCGGCCCGCACATGGAGCAGAAGTGTGCCGTCTTGGCGGGCTCCGCGGGCAGCGTCTCGTCGTGGTACTCGCGGGCGGTATCCGGATCCAGCGACAGCGCGAACTGATCGCGCCAGCGGAATTCGAAACGCGCCTTGGACAATTCGTTGTCCCGGTCCTGCGCGTGCGGATGCCCCTTGGCCAGATCGGCGGCGTGCGCGGCGATCTTGTAGGTGATCACGCCGACCTTCACGTCATCCCGATTGGGCAGGCCGAGATGCTCCTTCGGCGTGACGTAGCAGAGCATCGCCGTGCCTGCCTGCGCGATGATCGCCGCGCCGATGGCCGAGGTGATGTGGTCGTAGGCGGGTGCGATATCGGTGGCGAGCGGGCCGAGGGTGTAGAACGGCGCCTCCTCGCACAGCTCCTCCTCCAGCCGCACGTTCTCCACGATCTTGTGCATCGGCACGTGGCCCGGTCCCTCGATCATCACCTGCACGCCATGGGATTTCGCGATCTTCGTCAGCTCGCCGAGCGTGCGCAGCTCGGCGAACTGCGCCTCGTCGTTGGCGTCGGCGATGGAACCGGGACGCAGCCCGTCACCGAGGGAGAAGGTCACGTCGTAGCGGGCGAGGATCTCACACAGCTCCGCGAAGCGGGTGTACAGGAACGATTCCTGGTGATGCGCCAAACACCAAGCGGCCATGATGGATCCGCCGCGCGACACGATGCCGGTGACCCGCTTCGCGGTCAGCGGGATGTAGCGGAGCAGCACGCCCGCATGCACGGTCATGTAGTCGACACCCTGCTCGCACTGCTCGAGGATGGTCTCGCGGTAGATCTCCCAGGTGAGCTGGGTCGGATCGCCGTTCACCTTCTCCAGCGCCTGGTAGATCGGCACGGTGCCGACCGGAACGGGGGAGTTGCGCAGGATCCACTCGCGGGTCTCGTGGATGTTCTTGCCGGTCGACAGGTCCATGATGGTGTCGGCGCCCCAGCGGGTGGCCCACACCATCTTCTCCACCTCCTCGGCGATGGAGGACGAGACGGCCGAGTTGCCGATGTTCGCATTGATCTTCACCAGGAACTTCTTGCCGATGATGGTCGGCTCCAGCTCCGGATGCTTGTGGTTGGCCGGAATCACCGCGCGCCCCGCCGCGACCTCGTCGCGGACCAGCTCGGGCGAGACGCCTTCGCGAGCGGCAATGAAGCGCATCTCCGGTGTGATGATGCCCTGCCGTGCCCAGGCCAGCTGGGTTGGTGGGCCGTCCACCTCGGGCTTTGCCCAGGTGTCGCGCAGTTTTGGCAGCCCACCCTCCAGATCGATGACCGCGGTGTCATCGGTGTACGGACCCGAGGTGTCGTAGACGTCGAAATGCTCACCGTTGGTCATGTTGATCCGGCGGACCGGAATCCGCAGGCCGTCCACTTCGGTGTAGTGCTTGACACTGCCTTCGATCGGTCCGGTGGTCACCGAATCGACGGTCTCGGACGCAGCGGCTTTTGCCATGATGTTTCCTCCCTACGCCGGCATTACCCGGTCAGGTTCATACGGTCGACGGCCCTAGCCGTCCTCTCAGCCCGCTGGTGCGAGCCCCCGTTGGCGGTGTGAAATTTTCCCGCCCGACAGTACCTGTTGCCCCTGAGAGTTGCCCGATGACCGGAGGAATTTCCAACTCGACGCCGAGCCCGAGGGGCCCGGCGTCGGCGGAATCGACGGTTCGGCTCAGGCGGGGTCGATCTTGCCGTCGTAGGCGTCGCGCATCGCCTGCAGCACGATTTTCTTCATGCCGAACATCGCCTTCATGGCGCGGTTGACGGCTTCCCGGTCGTCGCCGCTGACCAGTTCGTAGGCCTCGCTCGGCCAGATCTGCCACGGGACGCCGTACTTGTCGTTCAGCCAACCACATTCGATCTCCTTGCCACCGTCGGCGAGCAGTGCCGACCAGAGGCGGTCGACCTCCTCCTGGTCGTCGCAGTTGACCAGCAGCGACATGGCATGGGTGTAGTTGTATTCACCGCCGCCGTTGATGGCGGTGAACTTCTGGCCGTTCAGCTCGAAGTCGACAGTGACCGCCAGGTCGGCAGGGCGGCCGCTGGCCTCGGTGTAGTGCTGGATATCGGTGATCTTGGAGTCGGCGAACAGCGAACAGTAGAACTCGGCGGCTTCCTTGGCCTCCGTGTCGTACCAGAGGTTGGTGACGATTTTCTGCATGGCGGTCCTCCCGGCCGGAGTGGGTGATGTACCTATGCAGACGATGCGGGCCGCCTGAACTAATCGCAGCGGAACAGACAAGACCGCCCTTCGACCGGGCCGACGTCGGTCGAGGGGCGGCCGTCCGCGGGCTTACCGCTCGCGGGGTCCGATCGGGAAGCCCAGTGCGCCGAAGGTGGCGTTCAGGTTGATCTCGATTTGGGTCAGCAGTGCGTTGAAGTCAGCCAGCATGGACACGACATTCTCGGTGCGGCAACCGAATTGGTCGGGTGCCTGCGGTGCGAGGCGGGACTTCAGCCAGTTGAGCGTGTCGGCCATGCCGAGTGAGGGCAGGGTCAGGTGCTCACTGAGATGGTCGCGCTTGTAGATCACGGAAGCGCCACCGGCACACCACTGTTGGGACAGCCGGTCGTTGGTCCACACCGGCACAGCCTCGTCGAAGACGCCCTGGTACAGGAAGATCGGCGCGGTGGGGATGTTGCGGCCGAGCACCGTCGACTCGAAGGCCTCCTTGATCTCGGGCACCTGCAGGAAGTCCGGGATCGGGATGGTCAGCATGCGGCCGTAGTCGATGAACATCTGGCTGAGTGCGTTGCGCGGCAGGCACTGCTGGTTGGTCCGGTCCATCAGCGCCTTGCCCTCGGCGGTCAGGTAGCGGTCGCTCGCCTCCTTGAACTTCGGGTAGGCGTTGCGCAGCGACGAGATGCCGATGCCGATCAACGAGGAGAACATCGAGCCGTTGACGTGCAGCAACGACACCACATCCGAGGTCGGCGCGCCGAGGGCGATGCCCTTGACGTTCAGCTCCGGCGCGTAGGTCGGCTGCATTTCGGCTGCCCAGCCCGAACCCATGCCGCCGCCGGAGTAACCCCACATCGCGACGGGTGTGTTCGCGCCGTCGAGGCCGAGCGGTTGGAAGCGTTGCGCGGCACGGATGCCGTCGAGGGTCATGTAGCCGGGCTCCCGCGGCACGGTCAGGTGGCCGTTGAGGCCCTCGTAGTCCGGGACCGAGATCGCCCAGCCCTGGCTGATCAGTGCCGCGATGGCGATCAGCTCGCTCTGGGAGTGGATGCCTTCGATTCCTGGCAGGCCTGAACCCTGTTGCAGCACAAAGGATGGTGAGCAGTTGTTGCTCGCGCTGTCGTAGTAGAACTGCAGCGAAACCAAGGGGCGCGAGCGATTCGGGTCCGCGCCTGCGGGCAGGATCACCGTGGTGACGGCGACCGTTGGTTGTTCGTTGAGATCGGTGGTGCGGTAAAGCAACTGCCAGGTGCGCACATTCAGCGGCAGCAGCGTCGCCACGGCCAGCCGTACCTCGCGGGACCGGAGAATGGTGCCCGGCTCCTGTGCGTCGAACGCTTCGGGTGGTTGGTAGAACGGGTCCTCGGTCGGGAGCGGCAGCGCCGCGGCCGGTGCAGGCGTGATCCCGCCGGCGAGCAGCACGGTGGCGACGGCGAAGGCCATGGTCACCAGCACTGCGATGGCACGTCTTCCGCGGCGCGGGCGGCCGGTCGGATCCCCTTTGATCACTGACACGTGTGCGTCCTTCCTCATCAACGTGACAGCGATTACAGCATGAGAACCTGTTATCAACAAGAACTCTTTTTACTAATCATCGAGCTATGGTCATTGGATGACCCGCAGCAAATCCGCCGCGCGGCCTGCCCCGACGCCGGCTCGCCGCCGGATCCGTGGACTCGACGCCGAACAGCGCAGCGCACAGCGACGTAGCCAGCTGCTCGACGCGGCCACCGAACTGTTTGCCGAGCACAGCTATTCGGGAACATCGATCGAGCAGATCTGCCAGCGTGCCTACGTCGGAACCAAAGGGTTCTACGATCATTTCGACAGCAAGGAAGCGTGCTACCTCGCGCTGCTCGCACAGCTCACCGCGCAGATCCAGCAACGAGTGATCGACGGCGCTGCCGCGGCAGCCACCTTGGACTGGCCCGAGCGCTCCGTGCCGGTGATCGCCGCGTTCGTGCACGCGATCGCCGACGATCCGCGCTTGGCGAAGGTGACTTTCGGTGAGGCGGGCGGCATCTCGCCGACCGTGGAGAAGATGCGCCGCAGCAACCGGCGCTGGGCGGCGGCCTTCCTCGACCGCGAATGGTCCGGCGAGCCTGCGCCCGATGCCGGGGTCCAGCGGGCCAGGCTGGCCTCGGCGTTGGCCACGATCGGCGGCATGTTCGAGCTCGTCGCGGACTGGCTGCACCACCACGACGACGGCGGCCCGCCGGATGTCATCGAGACGCTGATCGAAGACCTGACCCACTTCATCGCCGTGGTGTACGCGGGGCGCAAAGTTGTTGCGGGGGAATAGATGCGGAAACGACGCGAGTCGAACCGATAAGGATCGGTCCGACTCGCGTCGCAGTGTGGTGCGGTCCGACTAGCCGCGCGGGCGCGCGGGCCGGATGCGGCCCCTGACCTCACCGAGGCCGATGCGCTGGACGTCGGGGCCCGGCGCGGACGCCGTGATGTTCACCTCGTCGCCGTCCTCCAGGAAGGTACGCTTCTGGCCGTTCACCAAGACGGGTTCGCTACCGCCCCAGGACAATTCGATGAACGATCCGCGTTGATCCGGTTCCGGTCCCGAGATGGTGCCCGAGGCGTACAGATCGCCGGTGCGGGTGACAGCGCCGTTCGCGGTGAGATGGGCCAGCATCTGCGCCGGTGACCAGTACATCCGGGAGAAGGGCGGGTGCGCGACCTCGGATCCGTTCCAGGAGACCGTCAGATCGATGTCGAGTCCCCACGGTTGCTTGTCGAGCAGGTAGGGCAGCGGTTCCGGCGATTGCTCCGGAGTCGGCACGCGCGCGGATTCCAGTGCGGCCAACGGGGTTACCCACGGCGACAGCGACGTCGCGAACGACTTGCCGAGGAAGGGGCCGAGCGGCTGGTACTCCCAGGCCTGGATGTCGCGGGCGGACCAGTCGTTGACCAGGGCGACGCCGAAGACCCGTTCGGCGAACTCGCCGGTCTCGACCGGGGTGCCGAGTTCGGAGCCGACGCCGATCAGGAAGCCGAGCTCGGCCTCGATGTCGAGCCTGCGGGACGGTCCGAAATCCGGTGTGCCCGAATCGGTTCTGCGCTGGCCGCATGGACGGATGACGTCGGTGCCCGAGACGACGACGGTGCCTGCGCGGCCGTGGTAGCCGACCGGCAGGTGCCGCCAGTTCGGCAGCAGCGCTTCGCCGTCCGGCCGGAACAGCCTGCCGAGGTTCGTCGCGTGATCGATGCTGGCGTAGAAATCGACGTAGTCGCCGATCGGCACCGGCAGACCGAGGTGCACCTCCGACAGCGCATGCACCGCGCTGCTGTCGATCTCGGTGTCGACCAGCGCGCGGACGCGCTCGCGCACCTCGCGCCAGCGCTGCGGGCCCTGCGCCATCAGGCCCGCCAGGCTCGGCGCGCCGAACTCCGGATCACCAAGTGCCACTGCGAGATCGATGACGGAATCGCCGAGCCGGGTGCCGACGCGGTAGGCCTGCCCCGCGGGCGCGAACACACCGTAGGGCAGATTGTCCGGACCGAACAGCGAATCGTTCGGTACCTCGATGCGTGTCTTCACTCGGGCCCCCGTCCTGACCAGGTCCACGCGTACGCCGGATCTTCGCAGGCGAGCGCCCCTTCGCCGAGCTCGAGCGGCCGGAAGGTGTCGACCATGACCGCGAGCTCGTCGAAGTACTCCAGCCCGATGCTTCGCTCATAGGCGCCGGGTTGCGGGCCGTGCGCGTAGCCGCCGGGATGCACCGACACCGAGCCCTGCGCGATGCCGGACCCCTTGCGCGCCTCGTAGTTTCCGCCGCAGTAGAACATGATCTCGTCGGAGTCGACGTTGGAGTGGTAGTACGGCACCGGGATCGACAGCGGGTGGTAGTCGACCTTGCGCGGCACGAAATTGCACACCACGAAGTTGATCGCCTCGAAGGCCTGATGGGCAGGCGGTGGCTGGTGCACGCGGCCGGTGATCGGCTCGAAGTCGTTGATATTGAAGGTGATCGGGTACAGACAGCCGTCCCAGCCGACCACATCGAACGGATGGGTCGCATACACCAGCCTGGTGCCGACGATCTGCCCGCCCGGCCGGTGCTTGACCAGCACCTCGACGTCGGTTCCGGTCGCGGTCAGCGGTTCGCCCGGTCCGTGCAGGTCGCGCTCGCAGTAGGGCGCGTGTTCGAGCAGTTGCCCGAACTTGGACAGGTAGCGCTTCGGCGGCGTGATATGGCTTGACGCCTCGATCGCGTAGGCGCGTAACGGTTCCTGGCCCGTCGGCAGCCAGCGATGCGTGGTGGCGCGCGGGATGAGCACCTGATCGCCCTGGCGCGCCTCGATCGCGCCGAAGACCGTCTCGACGACCGCGGTGCCGGACTCGATGTAGACCAGTTCGTCGCCGATCGCGTTGCGGTACAACGGCGATGCGCCCTTGGCCACCACATAGGAGATGCGGACATCGGCGTTGCCGAGGATCAGCCTGCGCCCGGTAACCACGTCGGTGCTCGCGGGCACGTCGCCGGGAAACAGCTCGTGCAGCCGCAGATGACGGTGGCGCAGTGGATGATTCGGTGTCGTGGTCTGATCGGGCAACTCCCAGACCGTCGAGTCGACGATCGCGGGCGGCAACCCGCGGTGATAGAGCAGCGAGGAATCTCCGGAGAACCCCTCCTCGCCCATCAGTTCCTCGTAGTAGAGGTCGCCCTGTTCGTTGCGATGTTGTGTGTGCCGTTTCGGCGGTACCGCTCCTACCTGTCGGTAGAACGCCATGACCGCACCTCCTGCCTGGCTTGTGGCCTGCTTAGCTGATCGCCATCGTAGTGATGGCAGCTGACCCGTTGCGAGGAAATCCGGGTCGGCACCGCGAATTCTGCCGGGTTTCCGCGTTTTTGCTCGACATATCGCCGAGAAAGCTGGAGCTTAGCTGGAGATTTGTCGAGCAGCGGACACTACCTGCGGTGTGTGGTCGCGGCGGCTCAGACGAGCTGGCTGTCGTCGGGCCGTTTTCCGCTGCCCGGCTCAGTCACGTCTGGTTGCGGGTTGGGAACCAACGGGCCGTCCGGCAGCCGATCGATGGGGGGTCGGCACATGGCTTGGACGCGCTCGGCGTTTTGCTCGCTGCTGCGCGCCCTGTCCTTCATGATGGTTTCGGCGTTCGAGAACGCGGTATCCAAGATGTTCAAGAACCGCGCGTCGTCGGGGATACTGCCGACGGTGGCGAATGTGGTCGAGTACTTGTTGATACCGGCGATCAGGTCCCTGATGCCGTTGCGGCCCAACTCGGCGTTGTGTTCGCCCTTGTCGACGAGATTCGACAGCTTGACGCTGTCTTTTGCGAAGTCATCTGCCGTGTTCACCATGTGGTTCGCGCGGGTCTCATAGTTCTTGATGCCGCTGTGGTGCTCGGGTACGTGCAGTTTCGTCGGTGACGATGCCACCGGGGGCGGTTCGCAACTGTCGGCTCTGCCGAACAGCTTCCAGATCTGGCACAGGAAGGGCGGCAATTGGTCGTAGAGCTCGTTGAGCTCGAGACCGAGCCCGGCTGGCTTCAGCAACGGTGGCATGGCGGGGCAGCTGTCGTTGCCGATGTCGATCGTCCGTCGATCCTTCGGTGTGAATCCTCTGACGAGTTGTCCGAGTCCGGTGCCGCCGCCGACCATTGCGTGCCCAATGCCCCGCCACAGCGCCTCGTCCGCCGCGGCAATGCCCATTTTGGCTACGCCGAATGACGCAAGGCTGCCGCCGACCGCACCGACTCCCGCATCGAGGAGGATGTCGCCGACACTCTCGTTGTTCAGAAACCCACCGACGGCGCCGCCGATAGCTCCGCCGATCGCGGCGCCTGCCACGAGTCCGGCCGGTCCGAACGCGCCGCCGATCAACCGACCGACTACCGCGCCGCCGGTGGAGGTCGCGGCTCCGATAAAGGGATTCCCGTCGGGATGTTCCAGGGTGTTCTTCGCCATGGGGAATCTTCCCGAGTCGATGGATAGCTTTAGCCACCAACGCTATCCGCTATCCACTCCGACTTCTCGAGGCTGGCGAGCCCGGCCTGGATGCGAAACCCGCCGGACGCGGGACCGCTCAGGCCTGGCGCAGGGCGCGGTAGACGGCGGCGCCGACGAAGGCACCGAGATCCTGCGGAGTCCAGTCATCTTCGGATGCGAGCAGGCTGCGGACCGCGCCTTCTCCTGCGGACACCCACTGCTCGACCAGGATCGGCAGTTTGCGTTCGGCGTCGGCGGTGCCCCAGGCGCGCAGGGTCGGGCGCAGCAGGGTGGTGCAGCGCTCGACGGCGAGCGTGCGGCCGCGGCCGAACGAATCGGCAACGGCCGGATCGGGATTGCCGTAGAGCAGGCGCCACGCGTCGGGGCGGGCGGCAGCCTTTTCCAGTAGTGCGCGGAAACCCTCGACGAACACGGTTTCATCCGCGTCGACATGCCGGGGCGGCAACACCTCGAGCAGGCCGTCGACCAGGTAGCTCTCCTCGCGCTGGATGAGCGCTTCGATCAGTTCGACGCGGTCGGCGAAGCAGGCGTAGACCACCGGCCTGGTCACCTGCATCCGCTCGGCAATGGAGGCCATGGTGACCGCGGCGATGCCGTGTTCGATCGCGATGGTCAGTGCGGTGTCGAGGACCTGGGGACGGCGGCGTTCCGGACCGAGGTGCGGCGCTCGCTGCTTAGGCTGCACGGCCGAATCGCTACCCATCGCACCAACATAGCAGCGGTGGTTGCCGAATTCGTGCTGGTCCGGTGCCCGAAGATCAATTTCCTACATCTGAGAACAAAAATGCTACAGTCGTGCATGAAGTCGGCTGGACGGCGGTCGGCTGCCGCGTTGTGCCATGGCTGAGGAGTCCCGATGACCGACACCCTGTTCAACCCGAAGACCTGCGCGTTCACCGAGTTCGACGCGGAGACTCGGCGCCTGCTGCGGGCCACCGTCGACTGGTTCGAAGGTCGCGGCAAGGCGGTGCTCAAACAGGAGGATCGGGACCGGATCTGGTACGCCGAGTTCCTCGACTTCGTGAAGCGGGAGGGGATCTTCGCCACCTTCCTCACCCCGGCGGCCGAGGCCAACGGCGACCCGAACAAGCGCTGGGACACCGCGCGCATCGCGATGATGAGCAAGATCCTCGGCTTCTACTCCATGCAGTACTGGTACGTCTGGCAGGTCAGCATCCTCGGCCTCGGCCCGATCTGGCAGAGCGACAACGCGGCGGCCAAGCAGCGGGCGGCGGGCCTGCTGGATTCCGGTGAGATCTTCGCCTTCGGCCTGTCCGAGAAGGAGCACGGCGCCGACGTCTACTCCACCGACATGATCGTGACGCCGCAGCCGGGCGGCGGCTACCGCGCCACCGGCGGCAAGCACTATATCGGCAACGGCAATCAGGCCGCGCTGGTCTCGGTGTTCGGGCGGCGGTCGGACAAGCCGATCATCGACAGCTCGAAGGCGCTGGAAAGCAAACCGACAGACCAGGATTACGAGGGATACCTGTTCTTCGTCGCGGACAGCAAGCACGAGAACTACCAGCTGCGCGGCAACGTCGTCGACAGCCAGATGTATGTCGCAGCCTTCGATCTGGAGGATTACCCCGTCGCCGAGGAAGACATCCTGCACCGCGGTGAGGCGGCGTTCCACGCGGCGATGAACACCGTCAACGTCGGCAAGTTCAACCTCGGCTTCGGCGCGGTCGGCGCCTGCGAACACGCCTTCTACGAGGCGATTACGCACGCGGAGAACCGAATCCTGTTCGGGCACAGGGTCACCGAGTTCCCGCAGGTGCAGTCGCTGATGACCGACTCGTACGCGCGGCTGCAGGCGATGAAGCTCTACAGCGAGCGCGCCATCGACTACATGCGCTCGGCGTCGCCGGAAGACCGCCGCTACCTGCTGTTCAACGCGATCGAGAAGATGACCGTGACCAGGCAGGGGCAGCGGATCATCGAGGATCTCGCTGACGTGATCGCGGCCCGCGGTTTCGAGAAGGACATGTACTTCCCGATGGCGATGCTCGGCCTGTTCGGCCTGCCGCGGCTGGAGGGCACGGTGCACGTGAACATGGCGCTGTCGCTGAAGTTCATGGCCAACTACATGTTCCATCCCGCCGACGCCGGTCTGGCGGCGCTGCGTCTCGTGCCCGGCGCCGGTGTTGCGCCGCAGGGCGCCGTCCGCGCCGTCTCCGGCGCGCTGAGCTGGTCGAGTCGCAAGCTTGCGCCGCGCGCAGGGGGCGCGGTGCCGAAGCTGCGCGCCGAACTCGCCAGTGCCGCTTACGCTCCGGTGCCGACCCGGCGGGACGCAGCCGACGACGAGTTCCTGTTCCGGCAGGGGCCGAGCAGCGGGCTCGGCCGCATCCGGTTCAGCGACTGGCGGCCGGTCTTCGAAAAGTTCACCCGCGTACCGAATGTCGCGGTGTTCCTGGAACAGGCGCTGGCCTTCCAGACCCTGCTCGTCGCCGCGTCGCCGACCGCGGCGCAGCAGCGCGACGTCGACTTCCTCTTCGCGCTCGGCGAGCTGTTCACCGCGCTGCCGTACGCCCAGTTGATCCTCGAACAGGCCGAGATCGAGGGCACCGACGATGATCTGCTCGACCAGATCTTCGACATCTTCGTTCGCGAGTTCGCCAAGCACGCGTTGACGCTGCACACCAAGCCCGCCGCGACCAAGGCGCAGCAGACCCGCGCTCTCGACCTGCTGCGCAGGCCGGTCGCCGATCGCGCGCGCTTCGAGCGTGTGCTCGGTCGGGCGCGGGCGCTCGCGGGCGCCTACGAGATGAACCCCTGAGGTCTGACCTGCGGTAACGGTAAACGCTACACTGATGTATGAATATCTCGGTGTAGCTACGCCATCCGTCGTGCAAAGGAGCAAGACGATGACAGTGCAATCCACGCGCCCGCACTTCGACGCACCCGCGCGGACCATCCGCGAGGTCGATTACGGATTCTTCGGCCCGGACTCACCGACCTGGAAGGTGTGGACCAACGCGACCGCCGTGATCGGCTTCCAGCGCTCGGTGGTGCTCGAGCACTTCGACCCGGCCCTCACCGCTGCGGTCGCCGACGTACAAGGCATCTACACCGACCCGCGCGGCAGGCTCGACCACACCTTTGCCTACTTCCTCATCGCCGCGGTCGCCGACAGTCGCATGGCGATCGAGGCCGCCGAGCATCTGATGACGGTGCACGCGCAGGCCACCGGCGTCGAGCCGATCACCGGAAAGCGTTACAGCGCAAACAATCCCGCCTCTCAGCTGTGGATCCACGTCACCGGCTGGCACTCGGTTCTCAAGTGCTACGAGGTATTCGGCCCCGGCCCGCTCTCCGCCGAGGAGGAACGGCGGTACTGGGCCGAATGTGTGATCGCCGCCGAACTACAGACCTGCAAGCCCTCGGACGTGCCGAGCTCGCGCGCCGAAGTCCGCGATTACTTCGCCGAGATGCGCCCCAAACTGTGCAGCTCCGAACGTGCGCACCAGGCCATGCACTACCTGCTGCACACCCCGCGCGACCGTGGTTTCAAGCTCTGGTCCGGCAGCCGCCTAGTGGCCCCCGCTGCCATCGCCACCCTGCCCCAATGGATGCGCACCATCGGTGGCTTCGACCACCCCGGCATCGTCGACTTGGGTTACCGGATCCCGATGAAGGTGGCGATCAAGGCGCTCGGCAACGAAACCGCCAAACAGGCCGTGCTCGGAAACTTCTTGGGCCCCATGACCGCTCGCCTCTATCGCGAACATCTGGACGCGGGCACCCCACAGCACCCGGTGACGGTCACTCCGGCGGAAGCCAAGCAACGCTATGGGCGCGCCGCTCGTCCCAACGCCTCAGCCAGCTGAACCGTGCGATGATCGAGAGACTGATCGATGAACTCAGTGGTCTCTGCCAGGGTTTGGCAGAGACTGGTTAGTTGTCGGTCGCGACCGGTACCGTTTTGCTATGACCGCCATCCAGGAGCCTCGCATGAGTACTGAGTCCCTGATGACCACCGAGGAGTTCGAGGAACTCGCACGGCTGGCTGGTCAAGTCTCGGAGGGTGTGCGGCTGGAGTTCATCGACGGAAAACTGGGGGCCAAGGCGGTGCCGGACGGGGATCATGGCTGCATTGTCGAGTGGTTGATCCGAGCGTTTTTGCTGCTGCGTCCAGAGCTATGGCTTTTTCAGGAGCAGGGTCTGAAGGTCGAGGGGTACCGTTCCGGCCGCGCGCGACCCGACGGCGTCCTGGCGCCAAGCGGTGTTTTCGCCGGACAACCCGAGTGGGCAGATCCCGACCCCGTACTTCTTGTCATCGAGGTGACCTCGCACGATCAAGACACCGACCGTCGAGATCGGGTGGAGAAGCCTCGTGCCTACGCTCAGACCCGCATTCCGGCCTATCTCCTGATTGATCGGGATTCGTGCGAATTCACGCTCTACAGCGAACCGCGGGACGGAAAGTACCAGCGCACTCTCACCCAGCCGATCGGAGCTCGCCTCGAACTTCCTGAGCCCATCGGCGGCTCCATCGATACCGAGCCGATCAAGAATTGGGTGCGCTGAGTTTCGGTTGGCCGACGTTCAGTCGGTGAATTCGGCGATCACGGGGGCGTGGTCGCTGGCGCCCTTGCCTTTTCGCTCCTCGCGGTCGACCTGCGCATCGGTTGCGGTGGCGGCGAGGGCGGGGGAGGCGAGGATGAAATCGATGCGCATGCCCTCTTTGCGGGGGAAGCGGAGCTGGGTGTAGTCCCAGTAGGTGTAGACACCGGGGCCAGGGGCGAAGGGGCGCATGACATCGGCGAAGCCGGTGTCGAGGAAGGCTTGGAAGGCGTCGCGTTCCGGCTGCGAGGTGTGGGTTTTGTGCTCGAAGAATTCCGGCGACCAAACGTCGTCGTCGGTGGGGGCGATGTTCCAGTCGCCGACCAGCGCGATCTTCGCCTGCGGGTCGTCGGCCAGCCAGCGAGCGCCGTTGTTACGCAGGGCCGCAAGCCATTCCAGCTTGTAGGCGTAATGCGGGTCGTCGAGCGCGCGGCCGTTGGGCACGTACAGGCTCCAGACCCGGACACCGCCGCAGGTCGCGCCGAGCGCGCGTGATTCGACGACCGGCGCGCTGATCAGCGACTCGCCTGCCTCCTTGTCGAAACCGGGCTGATCGGGGAAAGCGGGCTCGACATCGGTGAGCCCGACGCGGGACGCGATGGCCACCCCGTTCCACTGGTTGATGCCGAGATGGGCGACCTCGTACCCGAGCTCATCGAACCGCTCGAACGGGAACTGGTCGTCCCGGCACTTCGTCTCCTGGATGGCGAGCACGTCGATGTCCTGGCGGTCCAGGAATTCGGCGACCCGGTCCACCCGGGAGCGAATCGAATTGACGTTCCAGGTGGCGAGGCGCACAGGTGCCTTCCTTTGTAGGGCCTAACTCGACATGCGGTCGCGGTGTGCGGCCATCTCGGTGTTTGTTGCGGTGGGTTGTCGATTCCTCTGCTGGGGGCCGTCCCCGGCAGGCGCGGCCTATGGTCCAATTCCGTTCTACCCCAGGTCGGCAGAACCGGCGAGCGCGGCTGGGGCCGCATAGCGGTACATGTGGTGCTCGACGAAACCCATGTCGCGATACAGCGCGATCGCGGCGCCGTTGCCCGCCTCGACCTGAAGATACGCGTGCGTCGCGCCACGGCTGTGGCCCCACCGGATCAGCTCGGCGCACACCAGCGAACCGAGACCCTTCCTGCGGTGCGCGGCGGCTACCGCGACGCAGGTGAGGCCGACCCAGCGTCGTCCGTCCGGCGCGGTGGTGACCGCGCCGCGCCCGATCGCGATCGGGCGAGGCACGCCCAGCGAGGCGAACCCGAGCTCACCGTCGCGCACGGCGGTGAGCACCGCGACATCCGGCTCCGCGGTCGAAAGCTGTTGTGCCGTCGGCTCCGCGCCCTCGAAGCGGTGCATCGCCAGCCAGGCGTCGTCAGGTGCCGCCGCGCAGCGCACCATAGAAGGCCCCTGCGGGAGCACGAAATTCTCGATATCGATGGCCATCATGACGGTCTCGCGGAAGCTGTTCCAGCCCGGCGGGATGGGGGCGAGCCGGTCGGGCAGCGCGAGCAGCAGCGGCAGGCCGTGCGCGGTGTACCACTCGCCGATGCGGTGCGCGGCGTCCGCGGTCAACGCCGCCGGATCCGCGGAACTCCCGAGCGGCACAGCGGAATTGGCACGCCTGGTGTACCCGTTGCCTGCCCGGACGAGCCACCCGTCGATCCAGGTGTGCTCGATGCCAGGCCACGCGTCGGCGGCGGCCGCCTCCAGCGCCCTGATCTCCTTCGTGCGAATCGGCCTCGGCCCCACCGCTTTCAGTGCGACCACTCGATCCGGCGTCACCGAGACGATCTGGCCGTCGGCGCCGCGCACGGTCGGTGGATCCAGCGAGACGAGCTCGCCGATCACATCGGTGAGTGGCTGGGGATAACCGGCGGGCAGCCGGTAGCGCAGTACTACGCGATGGCCGAGCGGAATTCCGGGGTGGGTGCTTTCAGGGTCAGTCGTCATGGCCGAACGGGTCTGCGACGGTGCCCGGAATCCAGCTGAGTCCCGGTGTGCCCCAACCGTTGCGCTTGATCGCCTTCTTCGCCGCGCGGGCATTGCGCCCGATCAGCACGTCGACGTAGAGGAAGCCGTCGAGGTGCCCGACCTCGTGCTGCAGCATGCGGGCGAAGAAATCCTTGCCCTCGATCTCGACCGGCTTGCCGTGCTCGTCGGTGCCGGTGACCTTCGCCCATTCGGCGCGGCCGGTCGGGTACTGCTCACCGGGCACCGATAGGCAGCCTTCTTCGTCGTCGTCCGGATCCGGCATGGTCTCCGGGATCGCCGAGGTCTCCAGCACCGGGTTGATCACCGCGCCGCGGCGCCGGGTCGCGGTGCCGTCGGCCGCCACATCCGGGCAGTCGTAGACGAACAGCCGTAGTGGAACGCCCACCTGGTTGGCGGCCAGGCCGACTCCGTGGGCGGCGTCGAGCGTGTCGTACATGTCCGCGATCAGCTCTGCCAGTTCTTCCGGTGATTGGGTGACCAGCTCGGTCGGGTTGTGCAGCACCGGGTCGCCGACGATCACGATCGGGAGAATAGCCATGCGCTCAATTATTGCCGTGTCCCCTGGTCGCCGCCGCTGCGGGGGCGGCAACCGGCGCGACGCGCTGAGGGCTGAGCGTCAGCGCAGGAGGAGGCAGCGCAGCGTCACCACGTAGGCGTAGCGAAGCCCTCGAATCTGACACTGACCGGCGGGTCGTGAACACGCCGCGCCGTAGACCGAGTGATCCTGCGGTCTCGTGGTTGAATGATCCGCGACGTACAAGCACCATTTTTCGTCTGGTGGTAACTCGGCGAGGGAGCAAGATGGACGGCGCAGCGGCACGGAACTTTTCCGCGATCCAGGGCGACCCTTCCGCGAGCGACGATGTCACGGCAGCGGAATCGACCGGCGACAGCGACGGGCTCAGCCGTCGCGAACACGACATCCTGGCCTTCGAACGCCAGTGGTGGAAGTACGCGGGGGCGAAGGAAGAAGCGATCCGGGAGCTGTTCGGCATGTCGCCGACCAGGTATTACCAGGTGCTCAACGCGGTCGTCGACCGCCAGGAGGCGCTCGCCGCCGACCCGATGCTCGTCAAGCGGCTGCGCAGGCTGCGGGCGAGCAGGCAAAAAGCCAGGGCCGCGCGACGGCTCGGTTTCCAGGTATGACGGCGCTAGGCTCGACTAGGTGAGCTACCCGAATCCCACCTCCGGTGGGCCGCCATTGCGAGCGTTGGCGATGGTGTTGATCGCACTGGCCATCGTGTTCGGCGGACTCGGCGCGATGTCGCTGTCGACGTCCGATGCAGACAGCACCGGATCGGGTCCCTCGGAGACCACGACCGCGAGCGCTGCGCCGCAGGTTCCCGTTGTCAGCACGGCCCCGAAGCCGTCGGAGGCCGCATCGTCATCCGCCGCTACCACCACGCCGTCGTCGGCGACGACAACGCCACCGGCCACCAGTAGCGCGCCAACCCCCACCGCGGCTGTCAAGGCGGTCCCCGTGCGGGTGCTGAACAACAGCATGATCGCGGGCCTGGCGGGCAAGACGGCGGGCCAGCTCACCGACGCAGGCTGGAATGTGATCGAGACCGGGAACTATCCGGGCGCCAACATCCCGAAAACGACCGTGTACTACGGCAATTCGCCGGGCGACAAGGAGGCCGCGCAGGCCATCGCCGCCCAGCTCGGCATCACCGCGGAATCGAAGTCGACCGGATTGGGTGAGACCTCGCCAGGTGTGACGGTCATCGTGACGGGTAACTGACTGACGCGACCGGCCGTGCACGGCCCTGTCACCGATGCGACACAGCGGGCGTGGCATCATCTTGTCCGGTAACGATCGTGTCCACCCAGCTTTACTCGTAAACTCGGTACTCGTAAAGGAGTTCCCCGATGGCCCCGTCCACATCTCGTCGCCCGTCCTGGCGGACTGTGACCCCGGTGCTTGCGGTCGCGGTCCTCGGCCTCGCAGGCTGCACCAACAGCCAGGAGTCCAGCGACGTCAAGGGAACGACCCCGCCGGTGTGGAGTGGCGCGGCCGCCCCGCCCGCGAAGGAATTCGGCAAGGAAACCGGCACCGCCGCGACCGACGCCGGCGTGAAGGTCGACCTGAAGGACGCCGCTGGTGTCTCGGTCGGCACCGCGAGCTTCGCCAAGGACGGCAACCATCTGCAGGTCACCGTTGAGGCGCACGGCTTGCGGCCCGGCTTCCACGGCATGCACGTGCACTCGATCGGCAAGTGCGAGCCCAACTCGGTGGCGCCGACCGGTGGCCCGTCCGGCGACTTCCTTTCCGCCGGTGGCCATCTGCAGGTCGGCAGCGCCAACACGCATCCGGCCAGCGGCGACCTCACGTCGCTCGAGGTCCGCGCTGATGGCTTGGCCAAGCTCGTCACCACCACCGATGCGCTGACTCTCGACGACCTGAAGAACAAGGCGTTGATCATCCACGCCGATGCCGACAACTTCGGCAACATCCCCAACCGTTACACCCGTGCCGACGGCGTTGCCGGCCCGGATGATTCAACGCTAGCGACAGGTGACGCGGGTGGCCGCGTCGCCTGCGGTGTGATCCAGTAGCGCAGGAGCCGACATGGCCGGGGCAGGCAGAGAAGACGTTCCTTTCCATGGTTCGCCCCGGCCCACGATAGGCATCGAGTGGGAGATCGCGCTCGTCGACAAGGTGAGCCGTGATCTGTCGAATACCGCTGCGGCCGTGTTCGATTCGGTCGGCGATCTGCGCGCGCACGACGGCACGCCGCAGATCACCAAGGAACTGCTGCGCAATACCGTCGAGCTGGTCACCGGGGTGCACGACACCGTCGCCGAGGCGGTCGACGACCTGCGCGGCACCATGGACGCCGTGCGGCGCGCCGCCGATCCGCTCGGGGTCGACCTGTTCTGTGCGGGCACCCATCCGTTCGCGCAGTGGTCGGCGCAGCAGCTGACCCGCTCGGAGCACTACGACGAGCTGATCGAGCGCACCCAGTGGTGGGGCAGGCAGATGATGATCTGGGGCGTGCACGTGCACGTCGGAGTCTCGCACCGCGACAAGGTTTTTCCGATCCTCAACTCGTTGTTGCTGACCTACCCGCATCTCCTATCGTTGTCCGCGTCCTCACCGATGTGGGCGGGCGCGGACACCGGTTACGCGAGCAACCGGACGTTGATGTTCCAGCAGCTACCCACCGCAGGCCTGCCGTTCCAGTTCGAAAACTGGCGGCAGTTCGAGCATTTCGTGCACGACCAGCTCAAAACGGGGGTGTTCGAACAGCTCGGCGGCATGCACTGGGACATCCGGCCTGCGCCGAAGTGGGGCACGATCGAAGTGCGGGTGTGCGACGGGATCTCGACCCGCGCCGAGCTGGCCGCGATGGCGGCGTTCATCCACTGCCTCATCGTCGACCTGGATCGCAGGCTCGAAGAAGGTGAGACATTGCCGACACTGCCGCCGTGGCACGTGCAGGAGAACAAGTGGCGGGCGGCGCGCTACGGGTTGGACGCGATCGTCATCGTGGACGACCAGAGCAACGAGCGGCTCGTCACCGACGACGTGACCGATCTGCTGAACCGGCTCGAGCCCACCGCCAAGCGGCTGGGCTGCGCGGATGAGCTCGCGCTCGTCGCCGAGATCCCCGAGCGCGGCGCGTCGTATCAGCGGCAGCGCAAAGTCGCCGCCGCCGCACAGGGCGACCTGATCGCGGTGGTCGATGCCCTGGTCAAGGAGCTCGACCAGTAGGTGAGCCGGGGCGGACGCGCCAGCTGCCGTCCCCCGAGTGTTCAGTCAGCAAGCGGGATGGCGTTCACCCCCCGTTTACTATGGTCGACGTGCTTGTCGAAGACCCGGGACCCAGAGTAGGCCGTGCGGCTTCGTGGTTACGTGTGCCGTCGCCCAAGGTGTGGGTCGCGGTCGGCGTTGCCGCGGTGCCGGTGCTGCTGATCGTGTTGCAGGTCGTGGCGATGCGGGAAGGCTTCCAGGGTCCGCTGGGCAGTCTCTGGCAGGACTACGTCGGCACCCCCAAGTCCATGTCGGTGCCGTGGGCCGGGTTGGTCCTTGCGCTGGTCGGCATTTCGATGCGACATCGGCTCATCGCCCTCGGCGTCGCGGTGTCGATCGACGTGGTGTGGGCCGGGATCCGGCTGCTCGCCGGTGCGCCGTTCGCGATCGGGAACGGTGCGGTGATCGTGCTGACCGCGCTGGCGGCGATCGCCTGGCTGCGGTGGGACGGGATCCAGCGGCGCAACGCGCTGCACGCCGCCGCGCTCGGTGCGCTGCTCATCCTCGCCACCAAGGTCGGCGACGTGTGGTTGCACGTGACCGTGCTGAGCAGGCCGACGGTGTTCGACGAGTACGTGCTGCTCGCCGATCACGCGCTCGGCGATCCGTCCTGGGTGATGGGGCGGGTGCTCGATGTGCTCGGGCCCGCCGTCTACGCGGTATTGCATTGGGTCTACATCGAATTGCCGGTCGCGGCGATCGTGGTCGCGGTGTGGCAGTTGCGCCGGGTGGTGTCGAGCGGCCGGTGGCCGACCCACTATCTGGTGCGCACGTTCCTGGTGCTCGGTCTGGTCGGCCCGATCGTCTACGTGATCTTCCCGGTGGTCGGCCCGATGTTCGCGTTCGGCGCCGACGGGCACGGCATGCAGCTCGGCAACTATTGGCCCGGCGTTGTGCCACCGTTGGACCGCAACCCCGCGCCGATGCCGTTCGATACGGCGACCCCGCGCAACTGCATGCCCTCCATGCACACCGCGTGGGCCCTCTCGGTCTTCTTGCACACCCGCCGCGACACCGACGGCAGTCAAGCACCCCCCTGGATTCGCTGGGGCGGCACCTTCTGGCTGTTGGCCACCCTGACCGCCACCCTCGGCTTCGGCTACCACTACGGCGTCGACCTCGTCGCGGGCGCCGTCCTCTGCCTGACTGTCGAATCGGCGCTGCGCGCCCCCGAACGCGGCTGGGGCTGGTTCCGCATCCGCCTGGTCGCCAGTGGCGTAGTCATTCTCGCCGCGCTGCTGCTGTCCTACCGTTATCTTCCCGCCTCGATGGCCGAATACCCGGTCCTCGCAGGCACTGTCGTCCTCGCCCTGCTTGCAGGTTTGGCCGCTGCTTTCCACGCGACCTGGTTCGCGGGCAAACAGGAAACGCCGCAGGTGTCGCACGAAGTGGAAACCGCCGCACGCTGATTCCGGGTTGTGCCGTGCTGACCTACTCGTAGGCGCCATCTCGGCTGTGTCGTCGGCTCGACCTCAGTCGTCGACGTTGTCGCCCAGTTCGTTGACGGTGAGGAGGCCGTCACGGTGGCGTTGTTCGCGGTAGGCGGTGCGGCCGATGAGGTGGGCGACGACCGGGGCGGTCAGCAGGGTGAAGACGCCGACGAGGACCAGGGCCCAGACGTTGCCGTGGCCGAAGAGCTCGATGGCGGCGCCCTGCAGGACCAGGATGAGGCCCACCACTTGGGGTTTGGTGGCGGCGTGCATGCGGGTGAGGGTGTCGGGGAAGCGGACGATGGCGATGGCGGCGGTCAGGGCGAGGGTCGCGCCGGAGAGCATCAGGGTGCCGGAGATCCACGGCCACGGGTTCATCAGTCGTCGCTCACGCGGAAGCGGGTGACCGCGGCCGAGCCGAGGAAGCCGACCAGAGCCAGCGCGATGATGGCGGGGAGCAGGGTGGTGTCCTCGCTGTAGGAGGCCCAGACGGCCAGACCGGAGGCGGCGATCGCCATCAGCGAGTCGATGCCGACCACCCGGTCCAGCGTGCTCGGTCCCGCCAGGACGCGATAGCTGGTGATGACGGCGGCAGCGGTCAGCAGGACCCCCGCCACGATGACGACCACGGTCACAGCTCCACCTCGCTAGCGCTCGGTTCCGCTGCGACCGATGGTGCTGTGTCCATGGTTCCCTCGCTACGCTCGGTCATCAGTACACCTCCGGAGGTGTTGAGCTGGAACGCCATTCGGAGTGGCGTTCGAACGATGAGATGAGCAGCTTCTCCAGGCGGCGCGTCGTCCGGTAGAACTTGTCCACCGCCGCGTCGCTGCTCACGTCGAGCACATGCACGTAGACGATGCACCGCCGCCGATCGATCTCGAGCACCATGGTGCCCGGAATCAGGTTCAGCAGGTCGGTGCAGAGCACGAGCACCAGATCGGACTTGGTGCTCAGATAGACGCGCAGCACCCCGGAGACCGGCGGTGGCGCTGGCCTGATCGCGAACCAGGCCACCTGCACGCTGGATTCGATCGCGTAATACGAAGCGACAACGATCAATTCGAGCATGGACAGCGGATGCAGCCTGCCGCTGACCGGCACCCGTGGCAGCGGCAACGCCATCATGATCAGCGCACCGACCGCGAGCCCGGCCAGGATGGTTGCCGCACCGAGATCGCCCCACAGCGCGGTCCAGACGACGGTCAACCAGCCGAGCACCCCGATGCGCACCACATTGTCGCGGCTTATCCGCATGGCTTGCCTCCCGTCGTGCCTGCCACCCGGCATTCGGTGTGCGGATCCGCGCCGACGCCTGGCCTGCCTAGTGCGGCTCCGCCGGGCGCGTCGTCGGCGGGCTGGAGGACCGCGGTGATGTAGACGGCAGGGTCGCGCAGGTCCGCGGCCGACCGGTCGGCGATGCGCAGGACCGGGCCTGCCAACACGGTGAGGGCGAGGCCGACCACCAGCAGCCCGATCGTCGAGCCGACCATCATGAGCGGCATCCGCCCAGGATGCGGACGATCGTCGTAGTGCACGTCCGTCGAATCCTCCACCAGCGACGGCGTTTTCGCCGCGGTGAGGTGTCCCTCCGGCGCCTCGGCCCGCGGCCGCCAGAACGCCTTGCTCCACACCCGCGCCATGGCGTACAGCGTCAGCAGGCTGGTGAGCACCGACCCGGCGACCAGGATCCAGGCCAGCACGCTGCCGTCGCCCACACTGGCCTGCAGCAGCGCGACTTTGCCGATAAACCCCGAAAACGGCGGTATGCCAGCAAGATTCAGTGCCGGAATGAGGAAGAGCACGGCGAGCAGCGGGCTCGCCGTTGCCAACCCGCCGAGCCTGCGCAGCGAGGTGGACCCCGCCTGCCGCTCGATCAGCCCGACCACCAGGAACAACGTCGTCTGCACCAGAATGTGGTGCGCTACATAGAAAACCGCACCGGAGAGCCCCTCGGTACTGGCCAGTCCGACGCCGAACACCATGTACCCGATGTGGCTCACCAGGGTGAACGACAGCAACCGCCGGATATCGCTCTGCGCGATCGCGCCGAAGATGCCGACAAGCATGGTGAGCAACCCGCAGACCAGCAGGATCGAGTTGAACTCGCCGCCGGGAAACAGCAGCGAGTGCGTCCGGATGATCGCGTACACACCGACTTTGGTGAGCAGGCCGGCGAAAACGGCGGTGACCGGCGCAGGCGCGGTCGGGTACGAATCGGGCAGCCAGTTCGACAGCGGGAACACCGCGGCCTTGATGCCGAAGGCGACGAGCAGCACCGCGTAGACGGCCGTGCGCGTCCCCTCCGGCACCGCGCCGATCCGCTGCGCCAACTGCGCCAGGTTCAGCGTGCCGGTGGCCGCGTAGGTGAGCCCGATGCCGGTCAGGAAGATCAGCGACGCCACCATCGAGACCATCACGTACGACACGCCTGCCCGGATCCGTGCCTCGGTGCCGCCGACGGTGAGCAGCACGAACGAGGCGGCGAGCAGGATCTCGAACCCGACGAACAGGTTGAACAGATCACCGGCGAGGAACGCGGCAGCGACACCGCCGGTCAGCACCAGGTAGGTGGGCCGGTAAATGGACGTCGGCTGGCGCTCGTCGCCGTCTCGAATATTCTGTCCCGCACCGTAGATCGCGACGGCGAGCAGCACGATGGACGAGACGAGCAGCATGCCTGCGGACAGCCGATCCACCACCAGCGTGATGCCGATCGGGGTCTCCCAGTTGCCGACCTGCAGCGCGGTGGTGCCGTTGCGGTCGGCCAGATACAGCAGCAGCGCGCAGATGACGACGACGGCGCCGAGAGCGCCGAGCATGATGATCCGCTGGGTCCGCGGTCTGCGGCCGAAGACCAGGGTGCCCGCGGCGGCGAGTAGCGGCACCAGCACCGGGAGCGGCGTGAGGATCGGAAGCAGCTCGGGGGAGACGATCAATCTTCCGGGTCCTCTCGCTCGCGCCGCCGGGCGATATCGACGTCGTCCTGGTCGTTTTCGACGTCGTCGGTGGTGGTGAGCGTGTAGGAGCGGTAGGCGAGGGCGAGCACGAAAGCCGCCAGGCCCATGGTGATCACGATCGCGGTGAGCACCATCGCCTGGGCGAGCGGGTCGGCGGTGTCGCGGTGGGTGGTGTCGGTCTGGCCCTGGATCGGCGCCCGCCCGTCCGGTCCTGCCAGCGTGATGATCAGCAGGTTCACCGCGTTGCCGAACAGGATCAGGCCGAGCAGCATCTTCGACACCGCGCGCTCGAGGATCAGATACACCCCGCAGGCGACCAGGATGCCGATCACGATCAGCAGCGTGAGATTGCCGGTCATGGCGCGGAATCTCCTTTCGCGGAACGGGTTACGGTGGCGAGCTCGCTGTCCAGGCGAGCTCCGAGGCTGCGGAGCACGTCGAGCACCAGGCCGACGACGATCAGATAGACACCTAGGTCGAAGAACAACGCGGTCACCAGCTTGACGTGGCCGAGCACGGGCAGCGTCACCTCGAAGATCGCCGAGGACAGCGGCGGTGCGCCGAAAAACAGTGAGCTGACGGCGGTTCCGGCGGCCATGGTCAACCCGGCCCCGAGTAGGTGGCCTGCGTCGACGGGTAGTGCCTCGCCGAGTTCGTACCGCCCGCCCGCAAGATAGCGCAGCGTCAGCGCGAGCCCCGCGGTGAGCCCGCCGGCGAAGCCGCCGCCCGGCGCGTTGTGGCCGGAGAAGAAGAAGTACACCGAAAGCACCATGATGGTGGGGAAGACGAGCCGGGTGGTGATCTGCAGGACCATCGAGCGGTCCGCGCGATCGACCAGCCGCCCGGCGGGCAACCAGCTCACCAGATCCGGGTCGTAGTTCGGCGAATCCGCGGCGCGCGGCGCACTGCCGAAGCGGCGGCTGCGGAACACCAGCGAGGCGACACCGGTCGCGGCGACCACGAGCACCGAGATCTCACCGAGGGTGTCCCAGGCCCGGATGTCGACGAGCAGCACGTTGACGGCGTTCTTGCCGCCGCCGAATTGGTAAGCGGCATCGGGGATTCGGTACCAGATCGGCTCTGCGGTGCGTGCCGCCGTCGCGAACGCGCCGAACACGGTGACCGCGGTGCCGACCAGTGCGGCCAGCAGCGCCCTGCGCGCCTTGAACGCGGTGGCCCTGCTCTCCTCGATCTCCGCGGGGAAGGCCCGCAGCACCAGCACGAAGATCACCAAGGTCAGTGTCTCGACCAGGAATTGGGTCAGCGCCAGATCCGGGGCGCCGTGCAGCGCGAAGATCACGCCGCAGCCGTATCCGGTGACGCCGACGACGAGCACCGCGGCCAGCCGGTTGCGCAGCACCGTCGCGCCGAGCGCCATCGCGATCATGATCCCGCCGATCACCGCCTGCAGCGGCGAATCCCACAGGCGCAGTTCGACTCCGGTGCGGGTGCCGACGGCGAGCAGCGCCGAAGGCAGGATGATCAGCGTGCCGAGAATCGTCGCCTGGCTCAGCGGCAGCGAGCCGCGCTGCACGGCGCCGGTCATCCGCAGCGAAAGCCGGTCCATGGCGTGCAGGGTGGCGTCGTAGGCGCGGTCGGCGTTGCCGAGCCGCGGGCGCTCCGGATCCCGCAGCCGATCGCGCAGCTGGAACAGGCCGAGGCCGCCCGCGATGATCACGACCGTCAGCGCGAGCGGAACGGTCAGCCCGTGCCAGAGCGCCAGGTGCGAAAGCAGTTCCGCGGGCAGGGTTTCCGCGTACGGGCTGAAAAGGTGATCCAGCCACGGTGCGGCCGGTCCCGCGAGAAAACCCGCTGCCGCGAGGATCGCGGGGGGCGCGATGAACAATGCGCTCGGCGCGTGCCATACCGTCGTCGCTCGGGCAGGCCTGGCGTGCTCGGCGCGTGCCGCCTCGCCGTGTTTGGCGGCATGTGCTGGGGGCCCGTGCTTTTCGGCGCTGTGCTCGAACCACGCCGGGTGGCCCTCGGCCGGACTCGCCCGGTGCGCACCCTGCTCCGACGGGTGCAGGGTCTTGTCGGCGAACGCGCCCCACAGGAACCGTGCGCTGTAGCCCACCGTGAGCATCGACCCGAGCACCACGCCGACCGCCAGTGCAACGCGTATGGGCCCGGCGATCGTCTCGGTGTCCAGGATCGCGCCCAAAGCACTTTCCTTGCCGACGAATCCGATCAGCGGCGGGATCCCCGCCATGCTCAGCGCGGCGAGCACCGCCGTACCGCACAGCACCGGGGCACGGCGGCCGAGCCCGGACAGTCGCCGCAGATCCCTGGTGCCTGCACTGTGATCGATGATCCCGACGACCATGAACAGGCAGGCCTTGAACAACGCGTGCGCGACGATCAACGCGACACCGGCCAGCGCCGCGTCCGGGGTGCCGAGGCCGACCAGCACGATCAGGAACCCCAGCTGGCTCACCGTGCCGAAGGCGAGCACCAGCTTCAGGTCGGTGACCTCCATCGCCCGCAGCCCGGCGAGCAGCATCGACGCCACTCCGAGGGTGAGCACGAGCGGATGCCAGACCGGGTTGTCCGCGAAGACCGGGGCCAGCCGCGCCACCAGATACACGCCCGCCTTCACCATGGCCGCCGCGTGCAGATAGGCGCTGACGGGTGTCGGCGCCGCCATCGCGCCAGGCAACCAGAAATGCAGCGGGACAACGGCGGACTTGCTGAGCGCGCCGATCAGGATCAACACCACCGCGACGTTCACCGCGAGCCCGTGCGGCGGTTGCGCGCGGGCCAGCAGGTCGGAGAGCAGATAGCTGCCGTTCGCCTCGCCGAGGATGATCAATCCGACCAGCATCGCCAAGCCGCCTGCCGCGGTGACCAACAGGGCCTGGATGGCGGCGCGGCGACTGGCGGCCTGCTCGGCGTGATGGCCGACGAGCAGGAACGACAGCACCGTCGTCACTTCCCAGAAGACGAAGAGCAGCAGGATGTTGTCGCTGGTGACCAAGCCGAACATGGCGCAGGCGAAGCCGACCATCTCGGCGGCGAACACCCCGAGGCGGGGCTCGTCGTCGTCGAAGTAGCGGGCGCAGTAGGCCAGGATCAGCGCGCCGACGCCGAGGACGAGCGCGCTCATGACCGCGGCGAGCGAATCGAACCGCAGATCGATGTTCATCTCGATGCTCGGCGCCCAGGCCAGCCGAACTTGCTGTGTGCTACCCCAATTCGCGAACACCCAGCCGAGACCGGCGAGTGGGACCACGGCCAGCACGTAAAAAGCGTTGCGCCCCAGCGCCTTTACCCACAGCGGTGCGACCAGCGCGGCGGCGGCGAGGGCGAGCAGGATGGCGAGCAAACTACACTCCGTCGGGTAGGGGCGGCGGGGTGGTCCGGGATAATCCTACGTTGTGCCTGGGACTTCCGCGTCCCGTCGGCCGTGGCGTCGGTCATCCCGTGCCGCTGAAGCTATATATCCGCTAACGCTTCGTCGGCGGTCGGTCCCGTCCGATTCGGCTTGCCGCGCGGCCGTAGGCGATACAGCACGGCGAGGCCGACCGCGCTGCCGAGGACGATCGCCAGCGCGGCTCGGCCCGGTGTCGAGTTGTGTGCGGCGCCTTCGTCGACATGCCAGCTCTTGGTGTTGTCCGGCAGCGAGCCGACCACCGACGGCAGGTACAGCGCGGCGATCGCGAGCACGGCGCTCGGCGGGTAGGCAGGCCAGGCCGTGCCGCAGCAGTACCCGGCGGTGAGCGCGAGAATCGCGCTGCCGATGGAGAATGCGATCCAGTTCGAGTCCGCGGGTGTGTTGATGGCGAAGACGGCGATGACGATCATGAGCAGCACGGCCAGCGTCGTCGACGGCCGCCGCACGCCTGCGAGCAGGCCGATCGCGGCGAGCACGACCAACAGCCAGATGCTCCAGCCAGGACGCTGCGCGTAGCCGAAGGCATCGGCGGTCGCGGTCAAGCTGATCGCCAGATAGATGCCAACCCCGTCGCGTTTCGGGAGCAGCATCGCGGCGGCGGTCGCGGCGAACACCGTGGCCGCCGCGGTGATCCCGATGTCGACGGCATGGTCGATGGCGGGCGCGGTGACGTATTGCCGGTTCAGCCACTCGGTGACCGCGAGGATCACCAGCGCGAGCACCATCGCCGCGAGGATCGGCGCCACCGGCAGTTCGATCGAGATCTTCGCCGTCTCCGGCTTGCCCGCGCGCGACCAATTGCGCAGGGTGCTGAGGAGCAGCAGCGCCAATGCGACCGCGATCAGCCAGCGCGGCGGCGTCTCCAGCACCGCGAACGGGTCGTCGTCGATGTCGAGCAGCTCGGCGAGATCACTGAACAGGAAGAAGCCGACGCCGCCGAGCGCGAAGCCCATGGCGGGCAACGGCCTGCGCAGGACCGCCGCGCCCAGCGCGCCGAGCACGACGCCCGCGCACACCGCGTCGACGTAGTTCTGCGTGGTCAGCATGTCGGCTGACGAAGCATTGTGTCCGACAATGTGATTGATCAGCTGCACGAACATGCCGAGCAGCGCGGCGAGCCAGGCCGTCGCAGGCCTGGCCGCCGTACAGGCAAGCACCGCGACCGAGGTGGCGATGATGACGCCGATCGCCGCGCCGCGCGGCACGCTGCTGGTCAGGCTGGACAACAGGTAAGGCGAGCTGTCACGCACCGTGACGAAGGAGATCGGCAGGAACATCGTCACGGCCGCGACCACGGCCGCGAAGAAGGCGGTGACCGCGTCGAACGCGTCGCCGAGTGGGCGCAGCCGCAGCGGGACGGCGGACGACGAAGCCGACGGAGTGGGTGGCTCCAGCGGGTCCGTCATCGGGCCGCGCTCCGTCGCAGCGCTGGCGAGGGCCGCAGCGTTGGTGGGGGAACGCCTATTCGCCGCACAGGCCGAACATACCCGCGTCCGACCGGCCAGCCTGTGATTGCCGCCACTTCGCCAGTTGATGTCGAATTGGCAGAAGTGCCAGTAATTGGCCGTTAATCAGGTGTTAGCCAACCTCTCGGCTGCTAAAGGTAGCGGCCCTCTCCGCCCGCAGGCTGCCCCCGTGTCTCCGCGTACCGGCGCAGCGATTCGACCTGCAGCGGGTCCAACGAGGGCCGCACCACCGACCGGGCCGCCGCCACATCGGCCGCGGTGACGTCCGCGGCGTCGACATCGCGGCGCATCGCCGCCAGCGCCGCCTCGCGCAGTAGCGCCGCGCAGTCCGCCGCCGAGTAGCCGTCCAGCTGGCGGGCCAGGGCGGGCAGGTCGACGCCTGCCAGCGGCACCGCGCGCCCGGCCGTCCGCAGGATCGCCAGCCGCGCCGCGCTGTCCGGCGGCGGCACGAACACCAGCCGCTCCAACCGTCCGGGGCGCAGCAGCGCGGGGTCGATCAGCTCCGGCCGGTTGGTCGCGCCGAGCACAACGACGTCGCGCAGCGGCTCCGCCCCGTCGAGCTCGGTGAGCAAGGCGGCGACCACCCGATCGCCCACCCCGGAATCGCCGGTCTGGCCGCGCCGCGGCGCCAGCGCGTCCACCTCGTCGAGGAAGATCAGCGAGGGCGCGGAATCGCGTGCGCGCTGGAACAATTCGCGCACCGCGCGCTCGGAGGAACCGACCCACTTGTCCATCAGCTCGGCGCCCTTGACCGTGTGCACGCTGAGCTGGCCGGTGCTGGCCAGTGCCCGCACCAGGAAGGTCTTGCCGCAGCCGGGCGGGCCGTAGAGCAGCACGCCGCGCGGTGGGTCGATGCCGAGCCTGGCGAACGAGTCCGGGTGGCGCAGCGGCCACAACACCGTTTCGGTGAGGGCCTGCTTGGTCTCCACCATGTCACCGACCTCGTCCAGGGTGAGGCTGCCGATGGCGGGTTCGTCGACGCTCGAACGGGACAGCGGCCGAATCACGGTCAGCGCGCCGAGCAGGTCCGGCTGGGTGAGCTGGGGATCGATGTGTTCCTTGCTGGTCCGCGAGGCCGCGCGCAACGCCGCCTCCCGGCAGAGCGCGGCGAGGTCGGAGACCACGAAACCCGGAGTGCGCGCCGCGATCTCGTCCAGCATCAGCTCCCCGGTCGGCACCCGGCGTAACAGCTGTTCCAGCAACGACTTTCGCACTGTCGCGGTCGGAAGTGCCAGGGCGAGTTCGCGGTCGCACAGGTCGGGCGCGCGCAATCGAGCATCGATCCCGGCCGGGTGGGCAGTGGTGGCGAGGAAGGCGACGCACGGCTCGGCGACCGCGGCCCGCAGCTGATCGAGGATGAGCGTCGCGACCGGCTCGGCCTGCGCGGGCAGCAGCGCGTCGATGTCGGTGATCAACAGGATGCCGCCCTGCCCGGAACACGCGTCGGACACCGCCTCGGCCACCTCACGCAGCCGGGTGCCGCTCTCGGCGGCGCCGATCGTCGGGCCGTCGAGTTCCACGATCCGGCGCGGTGCGGTGACCGCGCGGGCGAGGGTGGCCTTGCCGACACCGGCCGGCCCGGTGATCAACACGCCGAGATGCGGTGTCGCGCCCAGGGTTTTGAGCAGTTCGGGTTCGTCCAGAGCGAGGCTGAGCCATTCGGTGAGCTTCGTCGCCTGGCTGTGCGCACCGGCGAGATCCTTGACGGTGATCGGCGGATTGATCTCCCTGGTCGCGGCGAGGCGGCCGGCCGCGGCCCCCTCCGATGCCGCCGCGCCCTCGAAGGCCGCCGCTTCGGTGACGGCGCGGGCCGCCTCGCCCCTCGGGACCGGGGTCCCGGCCAGCGCGCGATCGGCGGCGTTTCTGGCGGCGACCACGCCTGCACCCCAGACGACCGCGGTGTTCGGTTGCACGCTCACCGGGCCGCGCGGATCGGTGGTCGTGACGGTCAGTAGTTCGGTGGTCCACGCGATGCCGAAGGTGCGCGAAAGCGCTTGGGAGGCAGCGGCAGAACTGATATCGGGCCCGAGATCGCGCGGCAGCAGGGAGACCGCGTCGCCGACGGTCACCACCTTGCCGAGCAGTGCCTGGCGCAGCGTCGCCGCCGGGATGGTGCGGGTGGCGTGCACCGAGCCGCTCACCGAGATCTGCTTTGCGCCGTACACGGTGGCCGGCGCGACCACCACGGTCGCGTCCTCGCGCAGACCAGCGTTGGACAGCGTCACGTCATCGAGCAACGCGACCCCGGCGGGAGTGCCCGCCGGGGCGACCCCGACCACCGCGGCGGTACGCCGCGCGCCGACCAGCGAGATCCCGTCCCACTCGCGCAACCCGAGCGCGGTGAGCGCCTCGGGATGCAGCCGCACCACGCCGCGGCGTGCGTCGGCCGCGGACGGATTCAATCGAGCGGTGAGCGCCAGTTCTGCCACCGTGCCATTCTGCCGCGCCGACGGCGGGCTGTGGCCGGGACGGCGGGCAGCCGCGGACTTACTTGTCTTTGGGCACGATCCCGACGGCGACCGCGACCGAGGTGTTCGCGGCGCTACCCGACAGGCAGACCAGCTTCGCCGTGCCGAGCGCGACATTCGGGCTGCCCGCGAACTTGCTGTCGGGGTTCTCCGCCAGGATCCGCTCGATCAGCGCCTTCTCCGCGTCGGTGTCGAGCGTCTTGAACTCGGCGCAGGTGGTCTTCGACGCGGCGCCGGACGCACCGGTGTCGGACTTGCTCGTGGGCGGCGTGCCCGTGCTCGACGGGGCGGCGGCGGACGTCGACGGCTTGGCCGCCGCCGACGTCGTGCTCGTGGCCGAGCTGCCCTTGCGCAGCCCGTTCGCGTCGACGGCGTCGTTCGAGGACCCGCCGCAGCCTGCCAGCAGCAAAGCCGCCGTCCCGATGGCAAGGACGAGGGCGGAAGTTCGCTTCATACCGTGCTTTCCCCGGTGGATCTGTCGGTTCGATGGTGGCCGGAGGCCCGGCGCATTCGGTGCAGCGTACCGGGTGCCGCACGAGTCAGTGGATGTGTGCCTGCCAGTCCGCGGGCACCCTGGCGCGCGGGCCTGGCGCGCCCTGATCGACGGGGTGGCTGGTCGGCGGTGCGAGTTCCGGTCCGTCGCCGTACATCTCCTCGGTCTGGAAGTTCCAGTACCAGTCCTCGCCGGGCTCGAAGCTCTGAATGAACGGGTGGCCGGTGTTTTTCGCGTGCTTGGTCGCGTGCTGCTCGGGGGAGGTGTCGCAACAGCCGATGTGCCCGCACTGGGCGCAGCGGCGCAGATGCACCCACCAGCCTTCGGCCGCTTCGCATTCCATACACCCGGTGCCGCTCGGCGGTACGGCCGTATCGATGCCTTCGAGCTCCTGCGTCATGGATGACCTCCTACGGTGGGTTCCGGTGCGACGTCGGCCTGTTCCTCCGGTGTGCGATGCAACGGCAGCCAGACCGTGAAAACGGTCTTACCAGGCTCGGAGTCGACCTGGATGTCACCGTCGTGCTTGTTCACCACGATCCGGAACGAGATGTCGAGGCCGAGCCCGGTGCCCTCGCCCATCGGCTTGGTGGTGAAGAACGGCTCGAAGATCCTGGTGCGCACCTCCTCGGGAATGCCGGGTCCGGTATCGCCGATCTCGATGACGGCACAGTCGTTTTCGTGCCTGGTGCGGATGGTGAGCGTGCCATGGCCCTGCATCGCGTACACCGCGTTGTCGATCAGGTTGGTCCACACCTGGTTCAATTCCGCTGCGTAACAGGGCACCTGGGGCAGCGACCGCTCGTATTCCTTGACGACTTCGACGCCGTCGCCGATCTTGCGGCTGAGCATCACCAGCGTGCTGTCCAACAGGTCGTGGATGTCGACCACCTGGAACGGCGCCCGGTCCATCTGCGAATACTGCTTGGCCGCATTGACCAGCGAGGAGATGCGCGTCGTCGAGTCGGCGATCTCGTTCATCAGCAGCTCGGTCTCGATGGTGTAGTTCAACCAGCGGATCGCGCCCTGGAACACCTGCTCGGGCGCGCCTTCCAGGGTGGCGCCGACCCGCTCCAGCCAGTCGACGTCGAAACCGGCCTGCACGAAGTTCGGCGCGAGGTTCCAGCCGTCGAGGATGCCGTGCTCCTCCAGCCACTCGCCGAGCACGTCCTCGCGGTCGGCGGCCTCCATCGGCGTCAGCTCGGGCGCCTTGGCCACCTGTGCCGCCGCCTCCTCCTGCAACCGCACCAGCGCGCCGAGGGATTCGGTGTCGAACTTGCCCTCGGCCATCATGGCCAGCTTGTGCCGCATGCCTGCGACCCGTTCGCGCAGGCCCGAGGTCGCCCGGACGGCCGCGGCGGCCGGATTGTTCAGCTCATGGGTGAGGCCCGCCGACAACGACCCGAGCGCGAGCAGGCGCTCGCGCTGCCCGACCCGCGCGTTCGCGTTCCTGTTGCCGAAGAACACGCCCTCGAGCAGGTGCACCGCCATCGGGAACCACTCGTGCATCATGTCGGCGAAGATCTCGCTGTCGAGCACGAAGAACCGGGACGGCCTGGTCACCGACAGCGAGCTGTTGTAGGTCTGATCGACCTTGTCGCCGAGGTAGGCGCTCCACGCGCCCGCGTAGGAGCCGTGGTGCTGGGTGCGGACCAGCTCGATCTCGGTGCCGCCGGACAGCTTGGTCAGCACCACCTCGCCGTCCATCAGCACGTAGAAGCAGGTGGCAGGCTCGCCCTCGCGAAAGACCAGGCCCGGTTCGATGGATTCGATCCGCCCGTCCCGGCACAACCAGTCCAGCTGTTCGTCGGTCAACTTCTCGAACAGGAACAGGGTGCGCAATTCCGCGGGGTCGCAGACCATTCGGCTGCTGCGCTCCGCGTTTTCCGTTGAATTCATCTGCCAGCCTCCTGTTTACGCCAGGTACCGATGCACGAGCATCACCGCCATCGCACCTTCGCCGACCGCCGAAGCGACGCGCTTGGCCGAATCGGCGTGCACGTCGCCGGCCACGAACACCCCGGGCACGCTCGTCTCCAAATGATGTGGCGGCCTCGGCAATTCCCAGCCCGCCGGGCGTCCGCCGTCGACAAGCAGATCCGGCCCGGCCAGCACGTAGCCCGCCTGATCGCGGGTGATCACGCCGTCGAGCCAGCCGGTCTGCGGCGCGGCGCCGATGAACAGGAACAGCCGTTCGGCCTCGGCCTTCTCCTCGTTGCCTGTCTGGTTGTCGCGCAACACGATCTGCTGCAGGTGCTCGTCGCCGTCGGCGGCGGTCACCTCGGTGTTGGTGTGCACCTTGATGTTCGGGATCTGCGCGATCTGCTGGATCAGGTAGTGCGACATCGAGTTCTCCAGCGACTCCGACCGCACGACCAGATGCACGGTCTTCGCGTTGCGTGACAGGAACACCGCGGCCTGGCCCGCCGAGTTGGCGCCGCCGACGATGTAGACGTCGCGGTCGGCGCACTCGGCGGCCTCGGTCATCGCCGAGCCGTAATACACGCCACGCCCGGTGAATTCGTCGACACCGGGCGCGGGGTGCCTGCGGTAGTCGACACCGGTCGCGATGATCACCGTGTGCGCGCAGAGCCTGCCGCCGTCGGCGAAGCGCACCGTGCGCGCGGAACCGTTCACCTCGAGCCCGATCACCTCGCGGGTGGTGATCACCTCGGCGCCGAATTTCGCCGCCTGCCGCCGTGCGCGATCGGCCAGCTGCGCGCCGGACACCCCGTCAGGGAAGCCGAGGTAGTTCTCGATGCGGGAGCTCTGCCCGGCCTGACCGCCGGTCGCGGTGCGCTCGACGAGCACGGTCCGCAGCCCCTCCGACGCGCCGTAGACCGCCGCGCCGAGGCCTGCGGGGCCGCCGCCGACCACGATCAGGTCGTAGAAATCGCCCGTCGCGTTGACCGTGAGTCCGACGTGCTCGGCCAGCTCGCTGTCCGAGGGCTGAACCAGTGCGTCACCGGCCGCGGTGATCACCACCGGACACCGTTCGGGATCGGCGCCCGCGGCCTCGAGCAGTCGCGTGCCCTCCGGCTCGTCGGCCAGATACCAGCGGTAGGGCAGTTGATTGCGGGCCAGGAACTCGCGCACCTCCGAGGACCGCGGCGACCAGCGGTTGCCCACCACCTTGGTCTCGGTGATCGGCCGGTGTTCGCTGCTGCGCCAGGCCTCGATCAGGCCGTCCAGCACCGGGTACAGCTTCTCCTCCGGCGGGTCCCACGGCTTGAGCAGATAGTGGTCCAGATCGACCACGTTGATCGCGTCGATCGCGGCGCTGGTGTCGGCGTAGGCGGTCAGCAGCACGCGGCGGGCGTACGGGTGCAGGTCCATCGCCTGCTCGAGGAATTCGATGCCGTCCATGCCCGGCATCCGGTAGTCGGCGATCAGCACCGCGACAGGCTGACCGCGCAATTTCATCTCGCGCAGGGCATCGAGCGCCTGCGCGCCCGATTCCGCGCGCAGAATCCGGTAATCGGCGCCATAGCGGCGTCGTAGGTCGCGGACGACCGCGCGGGAAACACCGGGATCATCGTCGACGCTCAAGATGGCCGGCTTCGTAGCAGCGGGAGAACTCACCTAACGAGTATGTATGCTCAGGCAAACCAAGTCGTCGGCGTTTCTCTCGAAGCGGACGCCTCACACCTTGTGATGGCGCAGCAGGTCGAGTTCGTTGGGGGTCAGAAGTCGTTCGAGATTCTCGGCCGACGGGCCGCGAGCGGACGCGCCGTCGGGGTCGCTGACGGGAAGCAGCGGAACGTGTTCCGCGTGCCTGTGCAAGAAAGAGCGCAGTTTCACGGCCGATCACCTCACGTTTTGACGGAAAAGCTGGAGGCAGTGTCTTTGCTTCTTCTATCCGGCATTGTGCGCCCGGCATTACCAAGATCGATGCACAACATGCTGAATGTGACCCAACTGTCTTCCCGATTAAACTGTGTGCTGACCATCAAGCGTGCTCGGCCAGGCATCACGCACCGGCCCGACCGCCTGGACTTGCGGAGGCACCGTTGGCGAAGAATCTCGAAGTGACGATCGACATCACCGCGCCACCGGAGCAGGTGTGGGCCGTGGTCTCCGACCTCGGGCGGATGCCCGAATTCAGCCCGCAGTGCGTGCGGATGCTGCTGCTCGGGTCGGCGAAGCCGGGTACCTGGACGCTGCACTTGAACAAGGACGGCAAGAAGTACTGGCCGACCACGGGGCGCATCGTGCGGTTCGAGCCGAACCGGAGCTTCGCCTTCAAGATCAACGACAATCGCACGATCTGGAGCTACACGCTCGAGCCGACCGAAACCGGCACCAGGCTGACCGAACGCCGCGATGTCCCCAACGGCACAACCTGGATCTCCCGCAAGGCCATCAACGCCGCGCTCGGCGGCGAAGAAGCCTTCGAGGAAGAGCTGGTCCGCGGCATGAACGAAACGCTCGGCAAGATCAAAGCCGTGGTCGAGTCGCGCGGCTGAGCCGCGACCGATCCGGCGTGTTCGGCCGCGCGACACCGGGTTCGGTGCGTATGTTGCCGAGGTATGCGACCAATGACGCGCTGGTCCGCGGCTGTTGCCGCGCTCGCGGGAGCCGCTGTGCTGGTGAGCGGTTGTGGCTCGTCCGATTCCGGACCTCGGCGTGACGTCACGGTCGTCGGTACCGGTCAGGTGCGTGGCGCCCCGGATATCTTGAACGGCGATATCGGCGTCGAGGTGACGGCCGACAATGTCTCGGCGGCGATTGCCCGCGCCAACGAGAAGGCGAAGGCGATGACCGACGCCATGGTCGGGGCCGGGGCGGTCCGGGAGGACGTGCGCACCACCGACGTTTCGATCCAACCGCAGTACGCGGGCGGGCCGAACGGCGGCAACACCGTCGTCGGCTATCGAGCGACGAACTCGGTTCGGGTCGTCGTGCGTGACCTGAGCAAGGCCTCCGGTGTGCTCGACAGCGCGATCGCCGCGGGTGGCGACGAAACCAGGCTGCGCTCAGTGTCCTTCGCGATCGACGACAACTCGAAGCTGCTCGCCGACGCGCGCGCCCGTGCCTTCGCCGACGCCAAAGCGCGGGCAGAGCAGTACGCGGTGCTGGCCGGGGTGAAGCTCACCGACGTGCTCACCATCAGCGAGGCGAGCACTCGCGACGACAGTCCGAAGGCCGCCGCGCGCGACGCGGGATCGGCGCAATCGCTTGCGCTGGAACCAGGCACGCAGACGGTGACGTTCACGGTGAAGGTCACCTGGGGGCTTGGTTGATGTCGGCCGGGGCCGAGTGCTGACGTCGGCCGGGGCCGGGTGCTGACGTCGGCCGGGTGTTGACGTCGGCCGGGTGTTGATGTCGACGGTTACTGCCACTTGGGCAGCGTCACCACCTGTGCCGCGTAGGACAGTCCCGCGCCGAACGCGATGAGCAACGCGGTGTCGCCCGGCTTGGATTCGCCCTTGCGTAGCAGCGCCTCCATGGCCAGCGGGATCGACGCGGCCGACGTGTTGCCGGTTTCCTCGATGTCGTTGGCTAGCGCGCAGTGCTCCGGCAGCTTGAGGACCCGCGCCATGATCTCGATGATCCGGCCGTTGGCCTGGTGCGGGATCATCGCGTCCAGGTCGTCGGTGGACAGTCCGGCCCGGTC
This sequence comes from Nocardia sp. NPDC049149, assembly GCF_043197455.1. Taxonomy (NCBI): domain Bacteria; kingdom Bacillati; phylum Actinomycetota; class Actinomycetes; order Mycobacteriales; family Nocardiaceae; genus Nocardia; species Nocardia sp. NPDC049149. The sequence goes on along the minus strand of NZ_JBICTD010000001.1, from coordinate 332,306 downwards.
GACGGCGTCGCGGCAGACCTTCTCCAACGAGTGTGCGGCCCAACGGAATACCGCGGTGCCCTCCATCGCCATGTAGGGGCGCACCGCCGCGGTGCCCTTTTCCTCGATCTCCTGGAAGAACTCGACCCAGTCCTTGTCCTGGCGGATCGCGTGGTGCTGGGTGCCGTCCGAACCCCAGACCGTCGGCCCGATGCCTTGCTCGTCAGACGGGCCGACGACGACCGCGCCCGCGCCGTCGGCGAACAGGAATGCCGTCGAGCGGTCGGTCGGGTTGATGGTGTCGGTCAGCTTCTCCGCGCCGATCACCAGGACATGCTGGGCGGTGCCGATCCGGACCAGGTCCGAGGCGAGCGCGAGTGCGTGGCAGAAGCCTGCGCAGCCCGCGGAGACGTCGAACGCGGCGGCGCCGTTCATGCCGAGGTCGGTGGCGATGCGCGGTGCGGCGGCGGGGGTGAGCAGCAGATGGGTCGAGGTCGCGACGATCACGCAGTCGACCTGATCGACGGCGATGCCCGACGATGCCAGTGCGTCACGCGCGGCCGCGACGCTCATGCTGTGCAGGGTTTCGGACTTGTCGGCGAACCGCCGGGTCTTGATGCCGGACCTGGTCTGGATCCACTCATCGCTCGAGTTGATCGGACCGGCCACTTCGTCGTTGGTCACGACTCGGGCCGGGCGGTAAACGCCGAGCCCGAGGATCGCCGTGTGCTCTGCCCCTGTGGTCTGGGCGATGCGAGCAGCCATCTGCGTCTCCTATGTACCTGCGGCACCGGCGCCGGGTTGTCCGCGCGAAGCCTCGAAAGGGTCCCTCATCAACAAGCCAACACCTACGGAGCCGTAGACATGAGGCCCCCTCATATTAGCCCGAGAATCGCCGATCTGTCGTGCGTATTCTCACATCCCCCGGGTATACGCTCGTAGCACGCTGAATTGCTTTCAGGCGGCGTGAAACCCAACTAGTGATGCGAGGTCACCATGCTCGGTCTCGGGATTATCGGGTGGATCATCATCGGCGGTCTTGCGGGCTGGATTGCCAGCAAGATCATGAAGACGGACGCCCAGCAGGGCATCCTGCTCAACATCGTCGTAGGCATCGTCGGCGGCCTACTCGGTGGGTTCTTCTTGAAGTTGCTGGGTGTCGATGTGCAAGGTGGCGGCCTCTGGTTCAGCTTCTTCACCTGCCTCGGTGGCGCGGTGATCCTGCTGTTCCTGGTCGGGCTGGTTACGGGACGCAAAGTCCGAAGCTGACGACGCCGTGCCACAGGCTCCGAGTCCCGTAAGGTGTGAACGCTTGCGCCGTTCCTATCGTTGAAGGCGCGATCCGTCTGCATCTAGCACGAAAGAGGAGCCTGTGGCCCGCCGTCCCACGCCGCCCGGCACGCCTGAACGCACCGGAGTCGGTCACGTCGCCGATCTGATCCGCAACGCGATCCCCCCACTGCATCCCGCCGGGCTTCCGTTTGTTGCAGCACCTCTCGCGGTCGCCGTCCTCGGCGGCAGGCGCAAGTGGGTACGCCGAACGGGACTGCTTGCCGCCGCCGCGTGTGCGACATTCTTCCGCCACCCGAATCGGGTGCCGCCGAACCGGGTAGGCGCCGTGGTCGCGCCCGCCGACGGCGAGGTCGCCCTCGTCGACACCGCAGCTCCGCCAGCAGAATTGGGCCTCGGCGACCAGCCGCTGCCCCGGGTGAGCATCTTCCTCTCGGTGCTCGATGTGCACGTGCAACGCACGCCGGTGTCCGGCGTCGTGCGCAGCGTGCTGCATCAGCCAGGCAAGTTCCTCTCTGCCGACCTGCCGGAAGCCAGCGCGGCGAACGAGCGCAACAGCATGGTGCTCGATACCCCGGAAGGCCGACAGGTGGTGGTGGTGCAGATCGCGGGGCTGCTCGCCCGCCGCATCGTCTGCGACGCCAAAGCCGGTGACAAGCTGACGATCGGCGATACCTACGGGCTGATCCGCTTCGGCTCGCGCGTCGACACCTACTTCCCGGCAGGCACCGAGCTGCTCGTCGAGCCGGGCCAGCGCACCATCGGCGGCGAAACCGTGCTGGCGGTGCTCGAGTCCCCGTCCGCTTCATGATGGAGTCGGCTGTTCCGACCCAGCGACGACGGCGCCGCACGATCCGGCTGCTGCCGAGTGTGGTGACCATCCTGGCGTTGTGCGCCGGGTTGTCCGCGGTGAAGTTCGGCCTGGACAACCGGCTCGACCTCGCGCTCGCGATGATCGGCGCCGCGGCGGTCCTCGACACCCTCGACGGTCGGCTGGCGCGAATGCTCGACGCCACCACCAAGATCGGCGCGGAGCTCGACTCGCTCTCCGATGCCATCTCCTTCGGCGTCGCGCCCGCACTGGTGCTCTATGTGACGTTGCTGCACAGCGAAACCGCGGGCTGGATCATCGCCCTGCTGTTCGCGGTGAGCATCGTGCTGCGGCTGGCCAGGTTCAACACGTTGCTGGACGACGACACCCGCCCGGAATGGTCCCGCGAATACTTCGTCGGGGTGCCCGCCCCGGCGGGCGCGCTCATCGCCATGGTTCCGGTCGCGCTGTTCGTCGAGTTCGGCGACGGGTGGTGGGTCGGTTTCTACGCCGTCGCGGTGTGGACCGTCGTCGCGGCGGCGTTGTGCGTCAGCACCATTCCGACATTGGCCATGAAGTCGGTGTCGGTGGCGCCGCAGGCCGCCGCCGGGTTGCTCGTGCTCGTCGCGCTCGCCGCGGCGCTGCTCGTCACCTTCCCGGTCGTGTTGCTGCTGATCCTGGTCGCGCTGTACCTCGGGCACATTCCCTTCGCCTGGCACTCACAGCGCTGGGTGGCCGCGCGCCCGGAAACCTGGCAGCACAAGCCCGCCGAGCGGCGCGCGCAACGGCGTGCGCAGCGTCGGCCGGTGATCCGCCGCCCGGCGATTCGCGGTTCCACCGCCCGGCTGCGGTTACGCAGGCCGGGCGGTAAGCAGCGCGGTATCAACGACATGCCGCGCTAGTTACTTCTCGCTGGGATTTCTTAAGGTCTTGGCAAGGCAGGGCGCGCAGGCTCCGGAGCATGGACACTCTGGTGACGGTCGGCGGCTTCGGCGGCACGGGGTTCGGCGCCGGTGGTTTCGGTGCGGCGACGTTCGGCCTGAAGCGGCTGTTCGGCTTCGCCGGTTCTGCGGGTGGTGAACTCGGGCGACTGTCCGCCCGGGTGAGCGGTACGGTCATGTCCGGAGGTCGGGGCCGGAAGGGGACGGCGGCCGGCGGAGGCGGCGGGGTGGGTAAGCACAGGGAGGTGGCGATGGAGCCGGACGGGGTGCGGGAATTCGTCGGCCATCGACCTCGGCTGTTCGCACTCGCCTATCGCATGCTCGGATCGGCCGCCGAAGCCGAGGACGCCGTGCAGGAGACCTATCTGCGCTGGGATGCCGCCGACCGGAGCCGAATCCGTGCCGCCGAAGCATGGTTGACGACCGTGCTGGTGAATCACTGTCGCACCGAACTGGTTTCGGCGCGGGCGCGGCGGGAGACCTATGCCGGGCCGTGGCTGCCCGAGCCGGTGCCCACCGCGCACGGCGAGTTGGGCCCGCTGGAGACCGTCGAAGAGCGCGAGCAGGTTTCGCTGGCGCTGCTGTGCGCGCTCGAGCGGTTGACGCCGGTCGAGCGGGCGGTCTTCGTGCTGCGCGAGGCGTTCGGCTATGCGCACCGCGAGATCGCAGACATGTTGACCATCAGCGAGTCCAACTCGCAGCAGATCTTCCGGCGGGCGGGCATCCGGGTGCGAGAAGGCCGGGCGCGCTTCGATATTCCGCCCGAGCACGCGGGTGAATTGATCCAGCGGTTCCTCAAGGCGGCACGCAACGGCGACCTCGAAGCGCTGGAGGAGATGTTGACCTCCGATGTCGTCTCGACCGCCGATGGTGGCGGTCAGGTCACCGCGGCCCGGCGGCCGGTCGTCGGCGCGAAGCAGGTCGCGCGGTACCTGGCCGGACTGTTCCGGTGGGAGGTGCCCGGGTGGGAGATCCGCGTCGAGGAGGTCAACGGCGCACCCGCCGCGGTGGCCAGGATCGATGGAGCGCCGCTCGCGGTGGTCGCGGTGGAGTTCGTCGGCGGCGCGGTCGCCGCGCTGCGTTTGGTGGTCAATCCCGAGAAGCTCGCCTACTTCGCGAAGTCCGGTAAGGCGACCGCGTAAGGGCGTGATGCGGCTCACGGCGGCCCGCTGTCATGGATGGCGGGGCTATCCGGTCTGGATGGTGTCAGCCGATCTAGAGAGGAGCCACATCATGACCGGACAGCATCGGATCGTCGTCCTCGGCGCCGGATACGCGGGCCTGGCCGCCGCACGCCGCCTCGCGGACAAGGCGCGCGGGGCCGAGATCACCGTGGTGGACAGCCGGACTCACTTCGTCGAACGGGTGCGGCTGCATCAACAGGCGGCCGGACAGCGGATTCCGGCGTGGGATCTGCGGGAGCTGTTGGCAGGCAAGAAGATTCGTTTCGTTCGTGCGAGGGCTACAGAGCTCGACACCGACCGGAAGCGCGTAGTGCTCGACACCGCAGCGGCTCTCGACTACGACACCCTGGTGTACACACTCGGCAGCAGTGCCGACCTCGACGGTGTGCCTGGTGTTGCCGAGCATGCCTACTCGGTGTCGACGCCTGAGGACACGGCCAGGTTCACTGCGGTGGCGGGAACCGTCGTCGTGGTCGGCAACGGTGCCACCGGAATCGAACTGGCCGCGGAACTGGCGGAAACGCAACCGGATTCGCGCGTCGTACTGCTCGGAGCCGCGGAGCCGGGCGCCTGGCTGTCGACGCGTGCACAGGCCCATATCCGTCGGGTGCTGGCGCGGCTCGGCGTCGAGATCCGCTCGGATGCCAAGGTGATCGAGGTGACCGCGGCCGGTGTCCGCCTGGCCGACGGCACGACCATCGAGTCGGCCGCGACGGTGTGGACCGCGGGATTCGGCGTGCCGGACCTGGCAGCGCGGGCCGGTCTCGGGGTGGATGCCACCGGGCGGGTGCTGACCGACTCGTCGCTGCGGTCGACCACACATCCGGATGTCTACGCCGCGGGCGACAGTGCGGTGGTCGCCGGCCCCGGTGGCCGGGAACTGCGGATGGCCTGCGCGACCGCGCTACCCACCGGCAAGTACGCCGCCGATGTCATCGCCGCACGGCTGCGCGGCGCCGAGCCGCGAACGCTGCGGTTCCGGTACGTGGTCCAGTGCGTGAGCCTCGGCCGCCGTGACGGTGTCATCCAGGCGCTGCGCGCCGACGATTCGCCCGCGAGCACGGTGCTGACCGGCCGGGCGGCCGCCTGGGTGAAGGAGGGGATAGTGCGCGGGGCGGCATGGGCGGCTCGTCCATGAATCATGTTGGCGCCATGGGTGTTCCGGGTGCCGGTGGGGTATCGCCGCACTAGTGTCCGGTAGTGGAGTGCGGTTCGTCAACTTTGGGTTGACGATGATGGATCGTCAACCTATGGTTGACGCATGACGAACCCTTCGATCCGCCTCGACGACCTGATCGACGGCATCAAGAAAGCCCGCCCCGACAACGCACTCGACCAACTCTCCGACGCCGTGGTCGTCGGGAATCACCTCGGCGAACTCGCCGACCACCTGATCGGACACTTCGTCGACCAGGCACGCCGGACCGGCGCCTCGTGGACCGATATCGGCGCAAGCATGGGCGTCACCAAGCAGGCCGCGCAGAAGCGCTTCGTGCCGAAGACGCCGGGCGATGCCGCTCAGATGGACCCGAACGCGGGCTTCGCGCGGTTCACCGACCGCGCCCGCGCGGTGGTGGTTGCCGCGCAGGAGGCCGCACGGACGGCAAGCAATGCGCAGATCACGGTCGCGCACCTGGTGCTCGGACTGCTGTCCGAGCCGGAAGGTCTTGGCGCCGCGGCGATCCCGACCAACGGCGTCACCCTCGACGCGGTCCGCGACGCCGCCAACGCCGCGCTGCCGCCTGCCTCGACGGAGGTGCCCGCGCTCATTCCCTTCGACCCGGATGCCAAGAAGGCGCTCGAGCTCACCTTCCGTGAGGCACTTCGCTTGGGGCACAACTACATCGGGACCGAACACATTCTGCTCGCACTGCTGGAGCAGGAGAACGGCAGCGGCCTGCTGACCGACCTCGGGGTCGACAAGGCGAAGACCGAGGCCCACCTGGTCGACCTGCTCTCCCAGATCGTGGCCCAGGGGCAATGAGCAGGGCGCGGTCCGGTGCGGAGCAGGCCGCCGTGGTTGCCGCGCTGTTCGGTGTCGGGCTCGTGCTGGCGGGGCAGGCCCGACCGCGGATCCGCCACGCTCGTCTCGGCTTTCGCGCAGTACGCACGACACGAGCGTGTCGTCGCCGGGCGATGCGTCGCAGGGCCGCGCATCAGCAAGCCGTGCCGACGCAACGACTACCGGCGGCACGTGCTGCCTGAGGCGCTTCCCTCGAGGCGGCTCAGGCCCGGCCGCGCAGGCCACCGCCCCAGCGCGGCCACTGCGCCTGCGGCTTCGGCTCCGAAACCAGTGGTGCGCGTTCGGTATCGGTGACGAACAACGGGAGCTGCGGTGCCAGCTCGGCGAGCAGGGCGAGCGTCCGCCCGCCCTGCGCGGCCCGGTACTCCGGCATGGTCAGGCCCACCAGCTGCAGGAAATGCAGTCTGCCGTGCGGGGTTTCGATGGGGTCGAGCTCGGGGTCAGCGATGAAGCCGACGGCGCGGATGCCCGAATCCGGCTGGTCTGCGGCGATCGGTCCGTTGGCTTTGATCGTGTGCCCCGGCTCGAACCACTTGCCGGACTGGAAGACATAGCGCGCCAGGTTCTGCAGAAACGTGGCTGGCCACATTGGCGGCTCGGTATCGGTGGGCTTGCGGGCCAGGCGGAAGGTGAACTCGAATCCCCAGCCGGACTCGTCGGGGTTGTCCCACTCCTTCTCGTACAGCTCGGTCATGCCGTAACTGATGTAGTGCCAATGCGGGACCGGCTCGGTGCGCGCGTACGCGCTGATTCCGTCGAGCGGATCGGGACCGCCGAGCGACCAGCGGTGATCGGTGGCCCAGTGGATAGGTTCGGTATCGCCATACAGCGGCTGCAGTGCGTCGTCGATGGCCTTCCAGCCGGGTGCTTCACTCACACCGCCACCCTAGGCAATCGACGTCTGTCCCCGCTGTCCGTGTCGGAATGCGTTGCCGGGCAGCAGGTCAATCCGGGACGTTGCGGGACAGCTCGTCCAGCCAGGCCGCGGCCGAGGCGTCGCTGGGTGCGCGCCAGTCGCCGCGCGGCGACAGCGAGCCACCGGAGCCGACCTTGGGGGCGTTGGGCAGGGTCGAGCGTTTGAACTGGCTGGTCTGCACGAAGCGGCGCAGGAATTCCGCGAGCCACCGTTTGATCGTCGGCAGGTCGTAGGCGTTGCGCTGATCGGCGGGGATCAGGTCCGGCCATGGGCCGCGGCTCGCGTCCGACCACGCGTGCCTGGCGAGGTAGGCGATGCGGCTCGGGCGATAGCCGAAGCGCAGCAGGTAGTAGAGGTGGAAGTCCTGCAGTTCGTACGGGCCGACCGTGGCTTCGGAGCTCTGGCTCGGCGCCGCGGAATCGGTGGCGGGCACCAGTTCCGGTGAGATCTCGGTGTGCAGGATCGAGGCGAGCACCTCGCTGCCCGCCTTGCCGAACTGTTCGGTCTCGACCGACCAGGCGATCAGGTATTTGATCAGCGTCTTCGGCACGGAGGCATTCACGCTGTAGTGCGCCATGTGGTCGCCGACGCCGAAAGTGCACCAGCCGAGGGCGAGTTCGCTGAGATCGCCGGTGCCGAGCACGAGCGCGCCGTGCTGATTCGCCAGCCGGAACAAGTGCGACGTCCGCTCGCCCGCCTGCACATTTTCATAGGTGACGTCGTACTGCGGCACCCCGTCGGCGGCCGGATGGCCCAGGTCCCTGAGCATCTGGGTCGCCGAGGGGCGGATGTCGATCTCGGCCGCCGTCACGCCGAGCGCGGCCATCAACCGGTGCGCGTCGGTGCGGGTGCGGGTGCTCGTCGCGAAGCCGGGCATGGTGTACGCCAACACATTTGCCCGGGGCAGGCCGAGCCGGTCCATGGTCTTGGCCGCCACGATCAGCGCCTGGGTGGAATCGAGTCCGCCGGAAACACCGATGACCACGCGCTGCATTCCGGTGGCGCGTAGCCGCGTGCTCAACCCTTCCACCTGGATGTGATGTACTTCGGCGCAGCGTTCATTGCGTACCGTGGGATCGGCGGGCACGTAAGGGAATCGTTCAATTTCGCGCCTGAGTTCGACGACGCCCTCGGGTATCGGCAATTCCACATCGATGCGCCGCAGCCTGGCGAGTTGTTCCCGGTGGTCGTGCACATTGTCGGCAAAACTGGTGGTGCGCAAACGATCCGCGGCAAGTCGGCGCAGATCCAGGTCGGCGGTGATCAATTGCGGATGATCGGAGAAACGCACGCCTTCGGCGAGCAGGTCGCCGTTCTCGCACACCAGCGCCTGCCCGTCCCAGGCCAGGTCGGTGGTCGATTCGCCGTGCCCCGCAGCCGAATACAAGTAGGCGGCCAGGAAACGCGCCGAATGCGAGGTGCACAGCGCGCGGCGGTAGTCGGCCTTGCCGATGACGATATTGCTCGCCGACAGGTTCACCAGCACGGTGGCCCCGGCCAGCGCCGCGTACCCGCTCGGCGGCACCGGGACCCAGCCGTCCTCGCAGATCTCCAGATGAAAGACGAACCCGTCGAGGTTGGTCGCGGTGAACAGCAGGTCGGCGCCGAACGGCACCGACTGCCCGGCGATGGTGAGGTGCGTGTCCAGGTTCTCCCTGGCGGCCGCGAACTGGCGCTTCTCGTAGAACTCCCGATAGTTCGGCAGGTAGCTCTTGGGCACGGCGCCGAGCACAGCGCCGCGGCACACCGCGATCGCGCAGTTGAACAGCCGCCCCTGCGCCCGCACCGGCGCACCGACCACCAGCACGGTGTCGATATCGACGCTCGCGGCCACCACCTGCGCCAGCGCGTCCTGCACGGCATCGTCCAGCGCGTCCTGGTGGAACAGGTCGTCGGCCGTGTAGCTGGACAGCCCGAGCTCGGGGAACACGGTCAACAGCACCCCGTCGGCCGCCGCCTGTCTGGCCAGCGTCACGGTCTGCTCGACGTTGTAGGCCGGATCCGCGACCCGCACGCCGGGCACCGCCACCGCCACCCGCGCGAAACCGTGTCGATAGAGCGATTCGAAGGGCCGTTGCCCCATCGCCGTCCCCTTACGCCGAGAAAAAGCCGGTGTCGATCATGATTTCCCCTCCGTAATCTACGCGGGCCCGCGGCCCGCTAAGCTGTAGCAATGGCGGATGAAACGGATTCCGACCTAATCGCGGGGGAACGACGCGCCGATCTACTGCGTGCGCTTTCTTATGTCTCCACAGAGTCCCAGCCGGACGGCGGTTATGTCGTAAACGGCGACCTACCTCCCGAGGTGGCGCCCCCATTTATTCGGGCGATCATGCGGGTCGAGGCCGAATTGTTGTTGCACGATGCTGAGCTCGTCACGGTCGAGGGTGGCGAGCCGCGTTCCCCGGAGGAACGCAGGACGGACGCGTTCGTGGCGCTGGTGCTGCGCGTCGACGACCGGGCCTAGCCTGCCCTACCCCGGACCGGGCCTAGCCTGCCCTACCCGGACCGGCCTAGCCGGCCGCACCCCGACCTTGCACTCGGCACCCCTGAGTGCTAGAAATGGCTTTGGCACTCTCTACCTGTGAGTGCCAGGTCGGGACGGTGAGACCGGGTTCCATCGACACCCTCGGTCGTCCGTCGCGGGCACCGAACCTGGCCAGCGTAATGGGGCGATCCGACCTGCGATCGTCCTGTGTGTCAGCCATATACATGGAGGATCTCAACAACGCCATGGCCAAGACAATTGCGTACGACGAAGAGGCCCGTCGCGGTCTCGAGCGGGGCCTCAATGCCCTCGCTGACGCGGTCAAGGTGACGCTGGGGCCGAAGGGTCGCAACGTTGTCCTGGAGAAGAAGTGGGGCGCCCCCACGATCACCAACGATGGTGTGTCCATCGCCAAGGAGATCGAGCTGGAGGACCCGTACGAGAAGATCGGCGCCGAGCTGGTCAAGGAAGTTGCCAAGAAGACGGACGACGTCGCTGGCGACGGCACCACCACCGCCACCGTGCTCGCCCAGGCGCTCGTGCGTGAGGGCCTGCGTAACGTCGCGGCCGGCGCGAACCCCCTCGGCCTGAAGCGCGGCATCGAGAAGGCCGTCGAGGCCGTCACCGCCAAGCTGCTCGACACCGCCAAGGAGATCGACACCAAGGAGCAGATCGCTGCTACCGCTGGTATCTCCGCGGGCGACTCGTCCATCGGTGAGCTCATCGCCGAGGCCATGGACAAGGTCGGCAAGGAAGGCGTCATCACCGTCGAGGAGAGCAACACCTTCGGTCTCCAGCTGGAGCTCACCGAGGGCATGCGCTTCGACAAGGGCTACATCTCGGGTTACTTCGTCACCGACCCCGAGCGTCAGGAAGCGGTCCTCGAGGACCCGTACATCCTGCTCGTCGGTTCGAAGGTCTCGACCGTCAAGGACCTGCTCCCGCTGCTGGAGAAGGTCATCCAGGCCGGCAAGCCGCTGCTGATCATCGCCGAGGACGTCGAGGGCGAAGCCCTGTCCACCCTGGTGGTCAACAAGATCCGTGGCACCTTCAAGTCCGTCGCCGTCAAGGCGCCCGGCTTCGGTGACCGCCGCAAGGCGCAGCTCGCCGACATCGGCATCCTGACCGGTGGCGAGGTCATCACCGAAGAGGTCGGCCTCTCGCTGGAGACCGCAGGCATCGAGCTGCTCGGCCAGGCGCGCAAGGTTGTCATCACCAAGGACGAGACCACCATCGTCGAGGGTGCAGGCGACGCCGAGGCCATCAAGGGCCGCGTTGCGCAGATCCGTGCCGAGATCGAGAACTCGGATTCGGACTACGACCGGGAGAAGCTGCAGGAGCGTCTGGCCAAGCTGGCCGGCGGTGTTGCGGTCATCAAGGCCGGTGCCGCGACCGAGGTCGAGCTCAAGGAGCGCAAGCACCGCATCGAAGATGCCGTGCGCAACGCCAAGGCTGCCGTCGAAGAGGGCATCGTCGCCGGTGGTGGCGTGGCCCTGCTGCAGTCGGCTCCGGCTCTGGACGACCTGAAGCTGACCGGTGACGAGGCGACCGGCGCGAACATCGTGCGCGTCGCGCTGTCGGCCCCGCTGAAGCAGATCGCCTTCAACGCGGGCCTCGAGCCCGGCGTTGTCGCCGAGAAGGTCTCCAACCTGCCCGCAGGCCACGGCCTCAACGCCGACTCCGGCGTGTACGAGGACCTGCTCAAGGCCGGCGTCGCCGACCCGGTGAAGGTCACCCGCTCCGCGCTGCAGAACGCGGCGTCCATCGCGGCCCTGTTCCTCACCACCGAGGCCGTTGTCGCCGACAAGCCGGAGAAGGCCGCCGCTCCCGCCGGCGACCCGACCGGTGGCATGGGCGGCATGGACTTCTGAGTCCTGCCACCCGGCAACACTTTTCGAACCGAAGGCCGGCCCACCATCTGGTGGGCCGGCCTTCGGCCTTTTGTAGGGGCGCCGGGTCAGATGCCGTCGACGGCGAGGACGGTGAAGGGCTTCGGGGTGCCCGGGCCCATGGGGCCGCCCTTGTCGAATTGGGAGGCGACGACCAGGGTCTGGTTGTTGGTGCGGACCAATGTTGTTGGTAGGCCGAGCGACTCGTCGGTGAAGGCGCTGGTCCTGGTGGCTGCGGTGCCGTCTTCGGTGACTGTCCAGCGGGAGATGGTGTTGATCGTGTTCTGCGCGACCCACAGGGTGTTGTCGTGTAGTTCGAGGCCGTCGCCGTGGGTGAGGTCGCCGCCGTGCATGGCGACCTTGCGGATCGGGTCGGTGGCGTTGGGGGCGAGGGGAATTCGATACAGCTCGCCTGCGTTCATGTCGACGGTCAGCAGGTAGCGGCCCGCGGGGTCGGCGGCAATGCCGTTGAGGGTGAACGCAGCCGGGTCGTGTTGCGCGACGACGGTGCTCAGGTCGTAGTGCGGGGTGAGTTCGGCGCGGCCGCCGTGCGCAACGGCGTCGGCCAGTTGTTCGGTGGTGACGCGGTAGACGACGCTGCGTGCGCTGTCGGTCAGGTACGCGGTGCCGTCGGGGGTGATGGCGAGGTCGTTGACGAAGCGGGCGGCGGTGCCCGGGACGTCGAATCGGGCGACCGCGGCCCGAGTCGCGGTGTCGTAGACGGTGACTCCCGCGGTGGAGTCGGTGACCCACAGTCGACCTGCTCGGTCGACCTTCAGTCCGTTGGCGGTCGTGCGGCCGTCCGTGCCTTCGGGCAGGAAGGTCTCGGCTCGGGCGGCTCCCGGGGCGGCCCGGTACACACTGCCGTTGGTGTACGAGCCGACGTAGGTGTCGCCGGTGCGTGCGTCGACCGCGATCCCCTCTGGGTAGGCGCGGTCGTTCGGCAGTGCGTAGGCGGTGCTGATCCGCGGTGCGGGGGCAGGCGATGCGGCCTTGTCGGTTGATCCACAGGCGGCCACAGCGGTGCAGGTCAGCGCGATGGCGGCGGCCGAAAGACGGCGGCGCGTTGCGTGGGACATGGTTGTGCCTCTCATAAGGTCTATCGCTCAGATGAACTCACATCTAAGTAACGAGACGAACATAGATTAGAGTTCTAACTACCGTCAAGAGTCGAACGTGGGAGTGGGCAGATACCATGCGGTTATGACGTCCCTGCCTTCGACCGAGCGCATCGGCTCGTACGTGAAGCGCGCCGAGCAGGCGCTGAACACGGCGAAGAACGCCGCGTTGAAGCCGGCGGGCGTCACCGTCGCGCAGTACGCCGCGCTGCTGTTCCTCGACGAGAACCCCGGCATCTCGGCCGCGGCACTGGCGCGGCTGTGCGGCGTGACGCCGCCGACGATGAACACGGTGCTGACCAACCTGCAGGACCGCGGCCTCATCGAGCGGACCCCGCACGCGTGGCACAAGAACATCCTCGAGACGCGCCTCACCGAGGACGGCGCCGCCGTCATGAAGGACGCGGACGCGCGCGCGGTGCGGGTCGAACGCGCGGTGGCGGCGGGATTCACCGACGCCGAGCGCGCGACGCTTCAGCAGCTGCTCACCCGCTGCGCGGACCTGTTCGACTCGGTCCGGCCGGAAACCGCCACTGCACCAAAGAAATAGCGCGATCGCCGCGGCCGGGCGCGAGCTCAGCCGAGTACGAACGCCACGAGAAAGCCTGCCGCGGTGGCCATGCCGACCCACCAGCCTCCCTCGCGGTAGGCCTCCGGCATCAGTGAGTCGGCGAGCACCGCGATGGTCGCACCGCCCGCGAAGGCCTGTACCACGCTGATGTGCGTCGCGGAGAGGTTGTCCGACAAGGCATGTCCGACAACGGTGACCACGACCAGCGTCAAACCTGTTGCGGTCCAGAGCCATAACGGCCCCCAGTCGCGAATGCCGTGCTTGTCCCGCATCAATGCCGCGCCGCTGATCGCCTCGGGTACGTTGCCGACCGCGACCGCCACGAGTAGCGCGAACCCGCCACCGCCGTCGAGAGTGACGCCGAGCGCGGTGTTCTCCGGGATGCCGTCGAGCACGGTGCCGAGCATCAGTGCCCATCCGATTGCGCTTGCGCCCAAACGGGTTTCGATCAGGTGATTGGCCACGACATAGACGCCTGCACCCGCGAAGAGGGCGAGCGCGGCGATCAGCACGCCCGCCTGGCCGAAGGCGGGCTCGAACAGCTCGTTGGACACCGCGGCGATCATGGTGCCCGCGCCGAACGCCATCAGCGAGGCGAGCACCGCCTTCGGCAGCGTCCAGCGCAGCCCGATCACAGCGCCGAGTACGAGCGGCACCGCGGTGCCGAGTCCGTAGAGCAACGCAATCAGCATGTGGCCCACCATAAGCCGTCGCTATTCGACGATGTATTCGCCGAACTCTCCGCGGGTCGGGCGACATCGGCCGGCGACGGGACGAATCCGGCAGAACCAGCGGACCGGTTCGGTTTACGAATAATTCTACGAATTCCCGTCAAAATCACGCGTAGTGTGCCGGTCTGCCCCAAACGCCCATTAGGGCAAACAGTCAGTGACGGCAAGGTTGCTGGGGTTGTACAGAACGGCCTTCCTGTCCGTCTTGGCATTTGCCATGCACAAGTCGCTGTTTCGGAGACGGACTGCTTCAGATCGTACAAGTATGCATTGAGTCCTCTACGGTCTCGCCAACTTTCGGCAAACCACCGGTCGGCACAGGGTTGAAACGAACAGCCCGATCGATGACAAGGCCTTCCAGGGCTTCTGTATTGTCTGCCCCAATGTCACAGGATGCGAATACGGGTCGAATGTATGCCGGGCAACCCGTCGAGGACCGGCAACGTCAGCGGCGTGCGCGTTTTCTGGAATCGGGCCTGACGGTCTTCGCGCGCGACGGCTACGCCAATAGTTCGGTCGGCGCCATCTGTAAGGACGCTGGTCTCTCCTCACGACAGTTCTATGAGGAGTTCACCGGCCGCGAGTCCCTACTACTCGAGCTCTACGAGCAGATCGATCGAGAGTCGCGGGACACGGTCACCAAGGCGTTGGAGAACAAGGCCGACGCCAGTGCGCTCGAGATCATCGACGCCGCCGTGCGCGCGTACGTCGAGTCGATCGGCTCCGACCCGCGCAAGGCGCGGGTGGCGCTGGTCGAGGTGGTCGGCGCGGGCCCGAAGGTGGAGAAGTTCCGGCTAGAGCTGCGCCGGGTGTGGGGTTCGCTGCTGGCCGGTGCCGCCGAGGATGCCGCCATGCACGGCGAGATCCCGACCGGTGACTACGAGATGCGGGTGCTCGCCATCATCGGCGCCGTCAACTACGTGGTCGACGCATGGAGCGGATCGGATCCGCGCGCGCCGCTCGACGACGTGATCCGGGTGCTGAGCAGGGTGATCATGGGGGCGGTCGGCGCCTGACGGAGTGCTGCGCCGACGGATCGCGCTGGGCAGGAGCGAGGGGAACGGGCACTGTCGGAGGGAGCCCGTTCACCGCTGCTCCGGTCCGCCGGCGTCGCCGATCTGCACGCGTGCGGTGCCTCGCGGTAGCGTTCCCGGGATGGAGACGGTTCCGATCCAGATGCCCGACGGCAGCACCGTTCCGGTGCGATTGATCCCGGCCGTCGGCGAGCACCGGCATCCGGTCACGCCGGACACCCCGCGGCCGGTGCTGGTGATCGTGCCAGGGCTCGGCGTGCCCGCCGAGTACTACTCGACGTTCGGCGCCGGTCTGGCCAAGCGCGGGTTCGACGTCGCCATCGGCGAGCTGCGCGGCAACGGTGCCAGCACGCCGAAACCCAGCTCCGCCAGCACCTTCGGCTACCACGAGCTGGTTTCGGTCGACTTCCCGGCGATCTTCCAGGTGGTGCGTGACCGGTTCCCGGCCAGCACGCCGTACCTGGTCGGCCACAGCATGGGCGGCCAGCTTGCCGTCATGTATGCCGCGCGGATCCGCGGCAGGCTCGGCGGACTGGTGTTCATCGCCTCCGGCACGCCGTATCACCGTGGCTATCCCGGACTTTCGGGGCCGGGCATCCTCATGGGCACGGCGGCGATCTCGCTGACCGCCAACCTGGCGGGCTTCTGGCCGGGCGACAAGATCTCGGGCGGCTTCGGCCGCCAGTCGAAGGTGCTGATCGCGGATTGGGCGCGGCTGGCCCGCACCGGCCGGTTCGTCCCGGTCGGCGCGGACATCGACTACGAGGAGCGGATCGCGCGCCTGAAGCTGCCCGTGCTGTCGATCACCATGACCGGCGACGATCTCACCCCGCCCGGTTCCGCCGAGCACCTGCTCGAGAAGCTGCCGCAGGCCGAGGTGACGCAGTGGCATCAGCCGGAACCGTTGGGGCACAACGGTTGGATCCAGCAGTCCGGCAGCACGATCGACCAGATCGAGAAGTGGTTGCGCGACCGCTGAGCCCTACGGCATAGATCGTGTCTACGGCGTAGATATCGAAAGCCGAAGCGGCCCATGGCTGCCTCGCCCGGCCCTGCTACGGCGCGGGCGAGGCGAGTGCTCAGCCGCGCCGTTCGATCAGCATCTGCGTGAAGAACTCGTAGATCAGCCCCGCCTGGAACGCCGACTGCTTGTTGTCCGCCGCACCGCCGTGGCCGCCCTCGATGTTTTCGTGATACCAGAACTCGTGGCCCTGTTCCTCCAGCAGCGCAGCCATTTTCCTGGCATGGCCCGGGTGCACCCGGTCGTCGCGGGTGGAGGTGGTGAGCAGGATCGGCGGGTAGGCGACGTCGGCCCGTGCGTTCTGATACGGCGAGTACTTGCTGAGGTACTCCCACTCCTCCGGCTTGTCCGGGTCACCGTATTCGGCGATCCACGAGGCGCCTGCCAGTAGCAGGTGGTAGCGCCGCATATCCAGCAGCGGCACCTGGCAGACGATGGCGCCGAACAACTCCGGGTACCGGGTCAGCATCACGCCCATGAGCAGGCCGCCATTGCTGCCGCCGACCGCGCCGAGCTGGTCGGCGGTGGTGATGCCGCGCGCGACCAGATCCTTGGCGATCGCGGCGAAGTCCTCGAACGCCTTGTGCCGGTTGGCCTTCTGCGCGACGGTGTGCCACTGCGGACCGTATTCGCCGCCGCCGCGGATGTTCGTCGTCACCCAGGTGCCGCCGCGTTCCAGCCAGCCCATGCCGGACGCGCCGCTGTAGGCGGGCGTCCGCGAGATCTCGAAGCCGCCGTACCCGGACATCACCGTCGGGCCGGGGGTGCCCTTGCGGTCGCGGTGGCGGATCACGAAGTACGGCACCATGGTTCCGTCGTCGGAGGCCGCGAAGAACTGCTCGGTCTCGATACCGCCGGCTTCGAAGAAGCCCGGCTCCTGCTTGAGCTGCTCGGTGTGGCCGCCGACCGAGCCGGTCAGCAGGGTGGCGGGGGTGGTGAATCCGCTGGTGGTGAGCATGAATTCGTCGCCGCCCTCGAGCGGGTCGAGGTTCATCACGCTGGTCGTCGCCATCTGCGGGGTGTCGGCCAGCGGTTCCCGGCGCCAGCCGTCGGCGCCAGGGGTCACCACGTAGAGCTTGGTCTGCACATCTTCGAGGGTGATGAGCAGCAGATAGTTCTCGGTCCAGCCGTACCCGTGCAGCGAGGTGTGTGCGTCGGGAGTGAACACGACCTCGAAGTCGCGTGCGCCGGCGAGGAACTCGTCGAGGCCGGTGGCCAGCAGGGCGCCCGCCGGGTAGGTGGTGCCGTCGACTTCCCACGGCGACTTGAGGCGCACGAGCAGCCAATTCTTGTACCAGGACTCGCTTGCGTCGCTCGGTGTCTCCAAATGCCGCAGCGTGCCGTCGTTTTCGAGCAGGTACACCTCTTCGTTGAAGAAGTCGGTGGCGCGGCCGACGAAATGGCGTTCGTAGCCGGGGGTGCGGTCATAGCCCGCCGAGACCGCGACGTCGTCGGCCGCGCCCTCGAAGACGGTCTGCGCGTCGGCCAGTGCGGTGCCGCGCTGCCAGCGCTTGGCGATGCGCGGATACCCGGAGTCGGTCAGCGAGCCGGGGCCGAAATCCGTTCCGACATAAACGGAATCGAGATCGATCCAGCGCAGTTCGGACTTCGCCTCTGGCAGGAAGAAACCACCGTCGGCCGGTTCGATGAACTGCCTTGTGGCCATGTCGAATTCGCGCACCACCTTGGCGTCGGCGCCGCCGCGGGACAGGCTGATCAGCGCGCGGGACTGCTCGGGGCGCAGCACGCCCGCGCCGCCCCAGACCCAGTTCTCTGCCTCGGCGGCGGCCAGCGCGTCCAGGTCGATCAGCACGTCCCAATCGGGAGAGTCCTTGGCGTACTCGGCGAACGTGGTGCGCCGCCACAGCCCGCGCGGGTGCTCGGCGTCGCGCCAGAAGTTGTAGAGCCACTGACCACGCCGGCCCGGGTAGGCGATCTTCGTATTGGTGTCGAGCATGTCCAGGATGCGATGCTCGAGCGCGCTGAACCGGTCCGACGAGGCGAATCGCTCGACGACCACCTCGTTGTGCGCCCGCGCCCAGTCGAGGGCCCGCTCGTCGGTGACTTCCTCGAGCCAGAGGTAAGGGTCGGTCATGTCCTGCTCAACGCCGCGCATCCCCATATTGTGCCGAGCGGTCCGAACCGAGCCGTCACGGCTACCAGAAGTGCGCTACGTCGACGACCACCCGGGCGGGGCCGTCGAGGGTGAAGACCCGGAACGGCAGCCTGCCGCGCACGCCGAGGCCGACGGTGGTCTGGCCCTCGAACGATCCGGCCCATGCCACGTGCCGGAAGGTCTGGTAGCCGGCGACGTCGACCAGTTCGCTGCGGTTCGCGGGCTGGTAGGTCGCGTTGCCTGCGCTGTCGTAGGCGGGCGCCAGCACGACGATGTGCAGGACCGCGCCGCCACGTACCGGGACCGTCGCGCCCGAGCCGTCCATCGAGATGCCACCGACGTAACCCGCGCGGTAGCCGGACACCTGACCGGCGAGGTCGAACACCAGCCGGTCGAAGCATTCGTGTCGGCCTGCGCGCACGTTGGTGATCGGCGCGCTCGACATCGACCCGCTCGTCTTGTCGAGCGAACCCCACACCTGTCCGCAATACGGGGGAGCCGCCGTGGCCGGTCCCGGCACGATCCACAGGCCGACGCAGGTGGCGATGGAGACAATCAAGAGAAGTATGCGACGCATGTCGCACCGCCTTCAGGCAGTAAGAATGAAGCATGGAGTGAATCGGGCGAATTGGACATGCTGTTACGTGGGCGAATCCAGGCCGCTCGACACCGTCGGCGAATGCGTTAGTGGCAGGCCCCCGCTCCGTAGGATCGCTGGTTCGAGGTTGATTCGACCAGGAGGTTCCGGTTGCCGCCCTTTCTCTGGGAGCAGCACTGCTGTCTGCCGTTGCAGCCAGGCGCGCGCATCGCGGACCTGGCCCGCTATCCGCTCGGTTCCTACCTGTCGGTGAACATCGGGTATTCGGCGCAGACGACCGAGGATTCGTTGCAGCTGGCGCGTCAGTTCCGTGCGGACGCGCTCGCCGACGGGCGATTCCGGTTGGTGCACAGCATTTCCGATATCGGCGACCCGGATGTCATCGCGCTGGCCTTCGACCTCGAGGACTCTGGGCCGCTCGGCGGCGACCTGGACAACGTGGAGCTGTTCTACGAGTTGGGTCTTCGCTCGCTGCTGCCGACCTACAACCGCGCCAACCAGGCGGGCTGCGGCTGCCTGGACACCGACGACGCCGGCCTCACCGCGTATGGCCGCGACCTCGTGCGCAAACTCAACGAGGTCGGCATTTTCGTCGACGGATCGCACTGTTCCCGGCGCAGCGGCCTCGATCTCGCGAAACACACGCAGGTGCCGATGATTTACAGCCACTCCAACTTCGCCGCGCTCTGGGATCATCCCCGCAATATCACCGATGAGCAGGCGAAGGCGTGCGCCGCGACCGGTGGCGTGATCGGACTCAACGGCGTGGGAATCTTCCTGGGCCACAACGGAGTCGACGAAAAGGCGGCGCGGATCGAGGCAATGGCCGACCACGTCGAATACGGCGTGCAGCTGGTCGGGATCGAGCACATCGGCGTCGGCTCGGACTATTCGTTCGATGCCGAGGATTTCAACGACATGCTGCGCTCGGATCCGGCCTCCTACCCCGAGGCATACACCAAATGGGGTCCACTGCAATGGGTCCCGCCAGAAGACCTCCTCGGCCTCAGCGAGGTCCCCGGTCTCGACGAGGTACTGACCCGCCGCGGATTCAGCCCGAGCGATCGAGCGGCCCTGTTCAGCGGCAACTTCGCACGGGTCGCCCAGCAGGTCTGGCGCGACTAGCCCAGATGTTCCTTGGCTACTCGCTTGGGGACACACATGCGCCAGGCTTCCTCGATGAGCTCGGTCAGTTCCGCCTCGTCGATGGCGGCCAGCCGCACCCGGACCCAGTTGTACCGCTCATACCTGCGCCTCGCTGGCGCTCGGCTCCGGTATGCGCGATGCGCGCTGTGACATGGCTCGCTCGCTGCGCTCGCTCACGCGACGGGCGCGGCATCATGAACTTGTCCGGCTCGGCCTCGACCAGCGCCACCCGCTCGGTCTTGGGAAAGGCGAAGCCCATGCGGGTTTCGTCCGCGGAGAGCGCCAAGTAGACGATCCTGCCGATCCGGTACTTCACCCGGTCCCTGACCAGCGCCTCGGTGGTGCGCGGCAGGCTCATCGCGATCCGCCGCACGTCATCAGCTGTCACCATCGGCTCAGTATCGCGCCGGGGTACGACAGCTGGGCCGCGCTGATTCGAAGGGCCGAAAACAGGTGTGGCGCGACCCCATCGCCCGGTACCTCACCCGAGGCGGACCAGCATCTTGCCGGTGTTGGCGCCGGAGAGCACACCGAGGAAGGCGGCGGGCGCCTGATCGAGGCCCTCGTAGACCGTCTCCGTGGTGCGGATCGTGCCGTCGGCCAGCCAGGCCGCGGCCTTGGTGATGTAGTCGCCGAAGATCGGGAAGTAGCTGCTGACGAGCATGCCGCGCAGCGAAACCTCCCGTGTCGCAGCCTTGTACAGATCAGGCCCTGGCTCGGCGGTGGCGCCGTTGTAGCCGCTGATCGCGCCGACCAGCGCGACTCGGCCGTGCGGGCGCATCGCGTCGACCGCGACGCGCAGGTGTTCGCCGCCGACACTGTCGAGGTAGACGTCCATGCCGTCGGGCGCGGCGGCCGCCAACTGTCCGGCCAGATCGCCCGCCCGGTAGTCGATGGCGGCGTCGAAGCCGAATTCGTCGAGCAGCAGCCTGGTCTTGGCCGGCCCGCCCGCGGAGCCGATCACCTTCGCCGCGCCGAGAGCCTTGGCAATCTGCCCGGCCACGCTGCCCACCGCGCCTGCCGCCGCCGAAATGAACACGGTGTCACCGGGTTTCACCGGTGCGACATCCGTCAGCGCGGCGTACGCGGTGAGACCGGTTGTGCCGAGCGCGCCGAGGTAGTGGTGTGCCGCCGCGAGCGAAGTGTCCACGGGGGTAGCGGTTTCCGCGTCGAGCACCACATACTCGCGCCAGCCCGCGAAGTGCGTCACCGTGCTGCCGACGGGCAGGCTCGCCGCCTTCGACGCGATCACCTCGCCGACCGCGGATCCCTCCAGCGCCGCGCCCAACTGGAACGGGGCGATGTAGGACGGGCGATCATCCATTCGTCCGCGCATGTACGGGTCCACCGACATCCAGGTGTTGCGCACCAGGACCTGTCCGTCGGCGAGCTCCTGGATCGGCCGCTCCACCAGCGCGAAATGTTCCGCCGTCGGCGCACCGGTCGGCCGCGCGGCCAACTGGATCTCCCGCGAGATCTGCGGCAGCACGCCGGTGGTGCTCGCCTGGTTGGTGGTCTGAACGCTCATTGCTCTGCCTCTTCTTCGCTGTCCGAACCGCTCCGATCCGGTACGGCTAACGCTATGAGCGCAGCACCCTCGTTCCCAGGTCCGCCGACGCCACCACCCGGTCCATTCGCGCCACCCCGTTCTCCCAGGTGAACCGATCCGCGACCAGCACCTCGCGGGCTGCGCCCCACCCTCGCACAGGTTTTCACCAACGAGTGGCACATGGTGGAGAGGTCCTCTCGACAAACGCCGCAGCCATGTGCCACTCGCTAGGCGCGGCGCGATCTGGTGGGGGAGGTGCCGCTCCAGCGGTGGAAGGCTTTGCGCAGGGCGCGGTCGTCGGTGAAGCCGAGCCGGGTCGCGATCGCGGAGGTGGTCAAACGTCCTTCGGCGAGCAGGGTTTTCGCCTGCTCATATCGGACGAGGTCGAATTCGTGGCGCCACGTGGTGCCGTGTTCGGCGAGCTGGCGTTGCAGGGTGCGCGGACTGACCGCCATCCGATGCGCGACCGAGGTCAGCGCCGGATCACCCGCGGTGAGCGCGGCGGCGAGGGCGATGCGGAACGCCTCCAACGGTCCGGGGATCGGGCGGGCGGTGGCCAAGACCAGGTCGGCGTGGCTGCGCAGGAGGTCGGCGAGCATCGGGTCGGCGCGCGGCAGCGACGCGGTCGCGTCGTCGGCGCGGAACGTGATGGTGTCTGCGGGAGCGTCGAATTCGATGCGGTCGGTGCCGAACGCGGCGGTCAGTGCGTCGTGGTTGCGTGGCGCGGCCCGGCTGAACGCGACACGTGCCGGAACGACCTGGCGGCCGGTCGCCTCGCGCGCCCGTCGCAGGTAGTACGCCAGCACGTACTCGTTGATCACCGCGGCGACCGCCGGATCCCCTGCGGTGGTGCGGAACTCGACGGTCAGGTCACCGTCATGGGTCAGGCCGAAGCCTTCGGCGGCCGCGGTGACCAGCCGGTGGTACGGCTGCGCCGCACCGAGCGCGTCGGCGAGGGTTGGGCCGTTGGTGACGAGGTAGTCCCAGGTGGTGAGGGTGCCGAGCGGCGCGGCAGCGACGACCGCGAGACCAGCGCCCGGTTCCGGCCTTGCCGTCGCGAGCAGTTCCCACAGTTGCAGCAGCGAATGCAGCGGGATCCGATTGAGCTCGCCTGACAACGCGGAGTCGTCGATGCCGTGGATGGCGGCCAGTTGCGCTTCGGCGACTCCGGTCCGTCGCGCCGTATCGCGAACCAATCGGATGAGGTGCGTCGAAGCGGTCCCATCGAGCAGCGACCCCGGGGCCGACCGATCTGCTTCGACTACGCGGGTCGCGGCTACCGACGACGTGGGTGGATCGCCTCGCCCCGACAGATCCACCACGCGCCCACACTAACGCGCAACGACTGGCACTTCCGTACCCGATCTGCGTCCTGCGCACCGAACTTTCCCGCCCGGTTGTGGCGCACGGCTCAATGTTGCGGGGGACCGGTGGGCCAACTTCAAGCAACAGAGTTAGGCTCGACAGCGTGACTTCCCATTACGACGTTGTCGTTCTCGGTGCCGGTCCTGGCGGTTATGTCGCCGCCATCCGCGCGGCACAACTTGGCCTCCGTACCGCGATCGTCGAGCAGAAGTATTGGGGTGGTGTCTGCCTCAACGTGGGCTGCATCCCTTCCAAGGCGCTGCTGCGCAACGCCGAGCTGGCCCATATCTTCACGAAGGAAGCCAAGACCTTCGGCATCTCCGGTGAGGTGAACTTCGACTTCGGGGTTGCGTTCGATCGCAGCCGCAAGGTGGCGGACGGCCGGGTCAAGGGCGTTCACTTCCTGATGAAGAAGAACAAGATCGACGAGTTCGACGGCAAGGGCACCTTCACCGACGCGAACACCCTGTCGGTCGAGCTGTCGAAGGGCGGAACCGAGACCGTCACCTTCGACAACGTGATCATCGCGACGGGCACCGTCACGAAGCTGCTGCCCGGCACCACGCTCAGCGACAACGTGGTCACCTACGAGGAGCAGATCCTCACCCGCGACCTGCCCGGCTCGATCCTGATCGTCGGCGCAGGCGCGATCGGCATGGAGTTCGGCTACGTCCTCAAGAACTACGGCGTCGACGTGCGCATCGTCGAGTTCCTCGACCGCGCGCTGCCGAACGAGGACGTCGACGTCTCCAAGGAGATCACCAAGCAGTACAAGAAGCTCGGGATCACCATCACCACCGGTGCCGCCGTGCAGTCCATCGACGACGACGGCTCGAAGGTCACCGTCGCGATCAAGGACAACAAGTCCGGCAACGTGGAGACGGTCACCGTCGACAAGGTGCTGCAGGCCGTCGGCTTCGCGCCCCGCGTCGAGGGCTACGGCCTCGAGGCGGCGGGCGTCCAGCTCACCGACCGCGGCGCCATCGCGATCGACGACTACATGCGCACCAACGTGCCGCACATCTACGCGATCGGTGACGTCACCGCGAAGCTGCAGCTCGCGCACGTCGCGGAGGCGCAGGGTGTGGTCGCCGCCGAGACCATCGCGGGTGCGGACACCGTCACCCTCGGTGACTACCGGATGATGCCGCGTGCCACCTTCTGCCAGCCGCAGGTCGCCAGCTTCGGTCTCACCGAGCAGCAGGCGCGCGACGAGGGCTATGACGTGAAGGTCGCGACCTTCCCGTTCACCGCCAACGGCAAGGCGCACGGGCTCGGCGATCCGACCGGTTTCGTCAAGCTGGTCGCCGACGCCAAGTACGGCGAACTGCTCGGCGGGCACCTCATCGGCCCGGACGTCTCCGAGCTGCTGCCTGAGCTGACGCTGGCCCAGAAGTGGGACCTCACCGTCAACGAGCTGACCCGCAACGTGCACACCCACCCGACGCTCAGCGAAGCGCTGCAGGAAGCCTTCCACGGGCTCGCGGGGCACATGATCAACTTCTGATCTCGCTGCGTACTTCGACGGTGGCGTCCGGCCTGAAAAGGTTCGGGCGCCACCGTTTTCGTTGTCGGAGCGAACCTGCTAGACAGCAATGATGCGGCGCAAAGGGTTCATCGGTGGTGTGCTGGTTCTTGTCATCGTGCTTGTTCTCGCCGTCGGCGGCTACTTCCTGATGAATTCGCGCACCTTTCAGCTGGCAGGGCATTTGGTGTCGCGTGTCGACACCACCGACAAGGTTGTCGCCCTCACCCTCGACGACGGGCCGACCGACCGCACCCCCGACGTTCTGAAAACCCTTGCCGAAGCCCAGGTTCCGGCCACCTTCTACCTTGTCGGCAGCGACCTCGCCGCCCACCCCGACTACGGCAGGGCCATCGCCGCCGCAGGCCACGAAATCGGCAACCACACCTACACCCATCGCCGCATGGTCCTGGTCTCCGCCGACACTGTCCGCGACGAAATCGAACGCACCGACGCCGAAATCAGCAAAACCGGCTACCAGGGACCCGTCACCTTCCGCCCTCCCAACGGCAAGAAACTCTGGTCCCTACCGCACTATCTCGCCGAACACCGCCGCACCACGGTCACCTGGGACATCGAACCCGACTCCGGCAAGATCGCCACCACCGACGAGATCGTCGCCGAAACCGTCGGCAAAACCCGCCCAGGCTCCATCATCCTGCTCCACGTCATGCACAAATACGGCGCCGACTCCCTAGCCGCCATCCCCCGCATCATCACCGAACTCCGCACCGCCGGTTACCGTTTCGTCACCGTCTCCGACCTGCTGCAGCACTGATCACCGCCGCTTATCGGTCTCTCGCGGATGTCCGGTCCCAGCCTGCGTGATCCACAGCGTCCGCCGCTCGTCGTCTATGGCATACCAAATTCGTCCGCCACCGGTGACTTCGTACTGTCATTGGTCCAGCCGGATACCGTCGACCTCGACCTTTCCCAGGTCGAATTTCAGCGGATGCTGCCGCAGTTTCTCAGCCATCGACCTTGCCCGGGGGCGGGACGTCGACGGAATCGGTGGTGGTGAACGGGCCGCGGAGTCGGCGAGCAAGCTCGGGGTCGGAGTAGATCTCCGCAGTGGACTGCCATTCGCGTGCTACCGGGCACTTCGAAAGTAGTTCAGTTAAGTCTTGACGAGGTCAGAGCAGGCCGTAGGCGTGGTTGGGGGTGAAGCGGACCAGGGCGCGGTGGTCGGTGACCATGGCTCGGCGGTATTCGTCCCAGTCGGGGTGTTCGCCGGAGGCGGCGCGGTAGTAGTCGACCAGGGCGTCGACGGTGGGGTCGGCCGGGTCGGCGGCGACCGGGGTGACGTCGGCAATGCCTTCGAGGACGGCGTAGGCGAAGAAGTCGTCGCGGGTGACGTGGACGGCGGCCCACGGGTCGCGGACGAGATTGTGGTATTTCGCGCGATCAGCGGTGATGGAGATCCGGATGACGCCGTCGTCGCCGACCACGTGCAGCACGTTGGACAGTTGCGGGCGGCCGTTGCGGCGGATCGTGGTCAGCACCGAACGCTGGTGGGTGCGGGCGAAATCGAGCGCGGAGACGAGGTCCATGCCGATATCAACCGGCGGTGATCTCGGTCTCTTCCCGCGGCGGCGCGCCGTCAGTCGCGGTGATAGGCGGCTTGGGCTTCGCGCACCTTCGGCATGTTTCGCTCGACCACCTGGATGAGCGATTCGAGCTGGTCGGCGACCTCGGCGCCCAGCTCGGTCAGCGTGTATTCGACACGTGGCGGGATGGTTTCGTGCACCTCGCGGTGCACCATGCCGTCGCGCTCCAGCGCTTGCAGTGTCTGCGAGAGCATGCGTTCGCTGACGCCGTCGACGCGCCTGCGCAACGCGCTGAATCGGTAAGGGCCTTCGCGTAGTGCGACGAGGGCGAGGGTGCCCCATCGGCCGGCGACATTCTGCAACACCGGTCGGGACGTGCAGTTTCGTGCGAAGACGTCGGCTTCCAGCGTCGGATCGTCGACGCCAGGCGACGATGCGTGCTGCGTACTCATGAATCCGATGGTACCCACCGTGCCCATAGTGGTGTAGGAATGAATAGTACTTACTATTAGTTAGTGCTTATCAAACCGTACATACTTGGGAGGTAGTCATGACCGTTGCCGTCACCGGTGCCAGTGGACAGCTGGGCCGTCTCGTGGTGGAAGAGCTCCTGCGCATCGGATCGACGCCGGTCGTCGCGATCGTGCGCGACCCGCAGCAGGTGGCCGACCTGGCCGAGCGCGGCGTCGAAGTCAGGGCGGCGAGCTACGACGACGTCGCCGCACTCGACCAGGCGCTCACCGGTGTCGACCGGGTGCTGCTGGTCTCCGGCAATGAGTTCGGTGCCCGAGTGGCCCAGCACGCCAACGTGATTCACGCCGCCGAGCGGGCAGGCGTGGAACTGCTGGTCTACACCAGCATTCCGCGCGCGACCGAGAACCCGTTGATCCTGGCGCAGGAACACATCGGCACCGAAGCGGTGCTTGCGGATTCGACTGTCCCGCATGCGATTCTGCGCAACGGCTGGTACTGGGAGAACTATCTCGGTGGACTCCCGCACGCGGTCGAGTCGGGCGTGCTGCACGGTGCTGCCGGCGAGGGGCGAGTGGCGGGCGCCGCGCGGGCCGACTATGCGGCGGCGGCCGCGAAGGTGCTCACCACCGACGGTAACGCGGGTCAGGTCTATGAGCTCGGCGGTGACGAGCATCTCACCTATGCCGAACTGGCCCAGGTCATTTCGGATGCGGCCGGAAAGCCGGTCCGTTACGAGAACCTGCCGGAGGAGGCCTACGTCGCCGGGCTCGTTCAGGCGGGCCTGCCTGCCGACTACGCGAAGGCGATCGCCGACGCGGACACCGGCATCGCCGCGGGCATCCTCGATGTACACAGCGGCGACTTGCAGAAGCTGCTCGGCCGCGCGTCGACACCGGCGATCGAGGTGTTCCGCGCGGCACTGCGCTGATTGCTGCGTAATCGGCTGGTGCCGAACGACTTCGGCACCTTGCACATGCGGCACCTCGCCTTCGGCATCCGAGCGCCTTCGGCACCTCGTGCAGGTCTGTGGTGATAAGGGTCGGCGACGACGTGAACGCGGTGTGGTTCCACTGCACGGAACCTCACCGCGCTTACGCGCCAATCGCCCTCGTCGCCGACGACCTCATCGAACTCGGTAACCGCATGAACCCGGTGAGGTTCCGGCAGTCCGCAAGACGCCGCTAGTTCACACCCACTGCACGAGCTGCACGATGATCCCGTTCGGGTCGCGCATCTGGAAGTAGCGCTCGCCCCACTCCTCGGTCTCGATCGGCGTGACGATCGGCACGCCCTCGCTCTGCAGCCGGGCGTACTCCCCGTCGATGTCGTCGACGACGAACACGACAAGCAGTCCTTCGCCCGCGCTGCCCGCCGCACTCTGCGGCTTGAACGTCTTCAGCCCGGTGCGCAGGTAGATCATGTTGAGCCCGGCGTCGGGCCGGTCCAGCGAGACGAAGCCGTCGGCGGACATCTTCTCGACGAAACCGAGGTGGTCGATGAGGAATTTCGCCGAGGCCTGCGGATCGGCGACGTTGAGCGAGAGGGCGGAAGCGGTGATGCGCATGGTTCTCCTCGGGTCGAGATTTACTATGTACTAAGTACGCTATACTTTGTAGAAAAATTCCGACCCGACCGCACTGTGATCTACATCACGCCGATAACATCGGGACTCGACCAGTTGAGGAGGGCAGGGTGGACGACTCGGCGCCGGCGCCCGGCGACCGCCGCGGCAAGCAAGACCGAAGCGGCGCAGGCGATCCGGTGCGCACCCTGGAGTTGCTCTGGCGGGTACCTGCGAGTCCGAGCCGTGGCCCGAAACAACGCAGCAGCATCGACGCCGTCGTCGACGCGGCCATCGCGATCGCCGACGCGGCAGGCATCGGCGCCCTCACCATGCGCGCGGTGGCGACCGAGCTCGGCCTGACTCCGATGGCCACCTACACCTACGTGCCCGGCAAGGCCGAACTACTCGATCTCATGGTGGACAAGGTCTACGGCCAGATGGACCGCGCGGACCTGACAGACCTGCCGTGGCGCGACCGGGTCGCCGCGATCGCCGCGGCCAACCGCGCGCTGCTGACCAGGCATCCGTGGCTCGCATACCTGCCGACCACCCGCCCGCCGCTCGGACCAGGCCTCACCGCGAAGTACGACCACGAGCTGCGCGCGTTCGACGGCCTCGGCCTGGACGACGTCACGATCGACGCGGCACTGACCTTCGTGCTCGGCTTCGTCACCTCGGTGGCCAGGATCGCGATCGACACCGAGCGGGCTGCCTCGGACAGCGCCATGTCCGATCATCAGTGGTGGGAGCGCGCGGCGCCGCTGCTGGCGCAGCTGTTCGACGCCGAGCGGTTTCCGCTGGCGGCCCGCGTCGGGCAAGCGGCGGGTCAGGCGTACGACTCGGCGGTGAGCGCCGACCATGCCTACGAATTCGGGTTGGCCAGGGTACTCGACGGTTTGGCGCGTCTCATCGGCGAGCACTGAGTGCGTCTCATCGATAGAAGCGTGCGGGGCTAGATCCCGTCGCGTTGGATCCGCAGCGCGGTGATGCTGGCCGCCAACCCCTCGTACTGGTTGATCAACAGCACGATCTCGATCAGCGTCCGCTCGTCGTAGTGCGCGGCCAGGTCGACCCAGTGCGCGTCATCCACGTCCCGCGTCTCGACCATCTGGTCGACGACGGCGAGCAGCGCCCGATGCTTGTCCGACCAGTCCGGCGCCGTCGGCCCGACGCGCACGCGGTCGAGGATCTCCGCGGTCACCCCGGCCCGCCTGCCGAGGCGAATGTGATGATCCATCTCGTACTCGCAGCTACGCAGGTGCGCGACGCGCAGAATCACCAGCTCCGACTCGTGCCGGGGCAGCCGCCCACCAGGCATCAATTTGCCCGAGTAGTGCAGCCAGCCGCGAAACAGTCCCCTGGTGCGGCCGAGCGTGCTGAACAGGTGTGCGTCCTCGGTGCCCGCGGCACGGGAAAGTACCTGCCAGACCACCCAGTTGATCGGGCCGAGCTCCCGGAATCGTCCGGGCGCGATCCGTGGTCGCAGCGGTGAAACCATGCGTGGGACGCCACCTTCGGGTGAGGGGTGCGGCCAGGCGGCGCCTGCCCGAGCCGTCAGCCTACCGGCGAGTACCCGTCGAATCGAGGGTGCGACCTGCGCCGGAATTGGGCCGAGCGGAACCATCGTGCCGAATTGCCTGCGCAGCGTGGGGTTTCCACCGTTACGATCGTTTTGTGAGCAGCGGGGTAATTCGTCGGGGAATCCTGTTGCTCGCCGTGCACTCGATCGCAGGCTCTGAGCGCAGCGAATGCGGCGCTCACTAGTGCGGGCCTGGAGACGCGGAGAGGCGGACTAGCTCGACATGCTGGTGAGGGTCAACCCCGGGGCGCAGCTCTCCGATGCTGAACAAGAATTCGTCGAATGCTTGCGGTCGTACCCGTCGACCGCGCTCGCCATGGTCGACCTGCAGGTCGGCGGACGGCAGATCGATGCGGTGGTCTGGACGCCGCGCGGGCTCACGGTGCTGGAGGTGCGTGGCTTCCGGCGCAGGCAGAGCGGCATTCTCAACATCTCCGGTGCCGGGCCGTGGCGGATCAGCGATGCCGACGCGGACCTGGACGAGCAGGCGGGCAGCCCGTCCGATCGGCTGGAGCACGGCATCTTCGCGGTGAAGAGCGCGCTGGAAAAGGGACTGCTCGATCCGGGGCATGTGTGCGGCGCGGTCCTGCTCGTTCCGTTCCGTGGTGCGGTGGTGCGCCCGTCGCGCACCAACCTGCGGCCCGGCCTCGACGTCGTCGTCGGCAACGTCTCCGATGCCACCGAGCTGCGCATCTATCTCGAGGGTTTTTCGGCGGGACCGCGGAAGTGGACGGCCGACCGGGTGATCGGCGACTGCACCGCGCTCGGCCTCGCCGGCGGTGCGCCGTCCCGTCAGGAGCTGGTCGACGCGGGGTTCGAGCAGGTGGCACAGGAGTCGCCGAGCGTCATTCCGCGCCCGCCGAAACCCAAGGTCGAGCCGAAGCCGGGCCCAGCGACGAAACGACAGTCCTATGCGGGCTGGGTGGTCGCCGCCGTGGCAGTTGTCGGGATGATCGCCGTCATCGGCGTGATCGCCAACTCACTGGCCCACGAGTCCTCGCACCCGGCGCCGCCGACCACCAGTGTGACGAGCCCGCCCCCGTCGCCCGCGCCGTCCCGCACGACCCCGTGCTTCCCGTTCCAGACGGACTGCTGAAACCGTAGCGCGATATCAATCTCGCACGGCGCGAGCAAGTTTGGTCAGCGCCATGGCGTGCTGCGCGCGGGCGAGGACGTGGGCGCGCGAGGTGTCGATGTGCGTGGTGAGGGTGTGCAGGGCGGTGGTCGTGTCGCCGGACAGGAGTTGTTCGGCGATCGCGATGTGTTCGGCGGTCATAGTGGCGATGCGATCCGGGGTCGGCACGTCGAGTGTGCGAACCGGGCGCACCCGAATGTGTACGGCGGCAAGGGCATCGGCCAAGGCGGCATTGCCGGCGGCGGCCAGCAGCGCGGTGTGGAACTGTTCGTCGGCGGCCAGCGCCGGACCGGGTTCGGGCGGGTTGTCGCGCAGCGCTCGCCAGATATCGAGCTCAGCCCGAATCGAGGCCAGGTCGTGCCCGGGCCGCGCGTCGGCGTGCATGCGTTGAATACCTCTGGCTTCCAGCACGATTCGCAGCTCGTACAGGTGATCCAGCTCGTCGAGCCGCGGCCGGTACGGGTATAGCCCGTCGGCGTGCCGTTCGACAAGCCCGTCGGCTTGCAGCCGGACGAGCGCCTCCCGGACCGGGGTGCGCGAAACCCCGTAGCTCTCCGCGAGCCGTTCCTCGCCGAGCCGGTCAGTCGGCACGAACGCCCCGGCGGCTAGATCCCGGCGCAGCGCGTGATAGACCCGCTCGCGCAACGGGATCCGCCCCCCGCGTGGCACGGCGGCCAGCTCAGATCGCCATCGCCGAGCGGACCGTCGACTCCGCGCCTGCGCCGCCCGCCCCGCTGGAGGTGACCCGGCCGGATTGCAGGATGTAATACCGTTGCGCCGCTTGCAGTGCGAAGCCGATGTGCTGTTCCACCAGCAGCACGCTCAACCCACCTCGTCGCGTCAGATCGATGATGGTGCGCTCGATTTCGGCGACGACCGACGGCTGGATGCCTTCGGTGGGTTCGTCGAGAATGAGCAGCGTCGGCTCGGTGATCAGCGCCCTTGCGATGGCCAGCTGCTGGCGCTGCCCGCCGGAGAGCAGACCTGCCTTGCGGGTCAACAGCTCGCGCAGCGCCGGAAACAGGTCGAGCGACTCGTCGATCAGCGCCTTGCCTCGCTTGCGGCCGTCGGCGACCACCTGCAGGTTCTCCGCGGTGGTCAGCTGCGGGAAACTCTGTTGTCCCTGCGGCACATACGCGATGCCGCGCCGCACCCGCCGCGACGGCGACAGCTTGGTGATCGGCTCGCCGTTGAACTCCAGCCTGCCCGACTTGGCGCCGATCAACCCGACGGCGGTGCGCAGCAGCGTGGTCTTGCCTGCCCCGTTGTGCCCCATGACGGCCACCACGCTGTCGTCGGGAACGGTCAGCGAGACACCGTGAATCACTTCGGTCCGGCCGTAGCCGGCATGGACGTCGATGAGCTCGAGCATCAGACGGACTCCTTGCTTGGCGCCGATGTTTCGTCTTCCAAAGCGGTTCCGATGGCCGCCGCGGTCCCCAGATAGACCTCCTGCACCTTCGGGTCCGCCTGCACCTGCTCGACGGTGCCTTCGCTGAGCACCTTGCCCGCGGCGAGAACGGTCACCGAGCTGGCGAAGGCGCGCATGAAGTCCATGTCGTGCTCGACCACCACGACGACCCGTTCACCGCCGATGCGGCGCAACAGGTTTCCGGTCTCCTCGCGCTCCTCGGCGCTCATGCCCGCCACCGGTTCGTCCAGCAGCAGCACCGACGCGTTCTGCACCAGCAGCATGCCGATCTCGAGCCATTGCTTCTGGCCGTGCGCGAGCACACCGGCGGGCCGGTCACGCAGGTCGCCGAGGCCGGTGAGCTCCAGCGCCTCCTCGATGCTCGGCAGCACCGACGTGCGGCGACGCAACATCGTGAGCGCCGAGCGGCGCGCACCCGCGGCGATGTCGAGATTCTGGAGCACGCTGAGCTGTTCGAACACGCTCGCCGTCTGGAAGGTACGGCCGATGCCGAGCCTGGCGATCTGGTGCACCTTCTTGCCGAGCAGTTCGACGCCTGCCTTCTGCGCCGAGCCGGTCGCCGGAACCAGGCCGGTGATCGCGTCGATCAGTGTCGTCTTGCCCGCGCCGTTGGGGCCGATCAGGAAGCGCAGATCGCCTTGCAGGACCGTGAGATCGACATCGGTGACCGCTTTGAATCCGTCGAAACTCACCGAGAGGCCACGGATTTCGAGATAGTCGCTGCCGGACATCCCGGCGTTGCCGCCGAGCTTCGGCGCTGGCGTCGGTGCGGTCATCGGGATTCCACCTTCTCCGGTGCGGTCGCGCGCGCCGGTGGCGGCGCGAGCACGGTCTGCGTGACCGGCCTTTCCTGCCGGAATCTGCTGTCCAGCAGACCTTTCAGCAGCGGCCACACGCCGGCGAGCCCGGCCGGGATGAAGCCGATCACCACGATGAACAGCACGCCCTGCAGATAGGTCCAGCCGGACGGGAACTCCTCGGAGAACGCCGTCTGCGCCCACGCCACCCCGATCGCCCCGAGCACCGGGCCGAGCAGGGTGGTCCGCCCGCCGATGGCGACGCCGATAAGGAAGGCGATCGACGGCACGACGCCGATATCGGCGGGGGAGATGATGCCGACGATCGGCGTGAACAGCGCACCGGCGATGCCTGCGAAGAACGCGGCGACCACATACGCGACGATCTTGACGTTCGCCGGGTCGTACCCGAGGAAGCGCACCCGCTCCTCCTGATCCCGCACTGCGACAAGCAATTCGCCGTACCGGCTGCGCATCAGCTGACGCACCAGCGCGACCACCACGAGCAGCGTGCCCGCCGCGAGGAAGAACAGCATCCTGCGGTTCGCCGGGTCCGAGAGCTTGAAGCCGAAGAACGCGCGGAAGTCCGAGAGGCCGGTGAAGCCGCCGATGGCTTGCTGCCCGGTGAGCAGGATCGCCAGGGCCGCGGCCAGCGCCTGACTGAGGATCGCGAAGTATGCGCCCTTGACCCGCCGCTTGAACACCCCGAACCCGAGCACCGCCGCCACCAGCGCGGGCAACACCAAGATGCCGATCAGCGCCACGGGTGCGGACGCGAAAGGCTGCCAGAACGAGGGTAATTCGCTGATCCCGGAGATCTCCATGAACTCGGGCACGTCGTTGCCGAGCCGGGTGGCATCGGCCATCTGCAGGTGCATCGCCATGATGTAGGCGCCGATGCCGAAGAACACCCCCTGGCCGAGCGTGAGCATGCCGCCACGGCCCCAAGCCAATCCGATGCCGACCGCGACGATGGCGAAGCACAGGAACTTCGCGAGCAGGTTCAACCGGAAGTCGCTCAGCACCGCGGGGGCGACCGCGAACAACAGGACGGCGGCGACGGCGAAGCCGCCCAGCGCGGTGAGGGTGGAGTGTTCGCGCCACCGTCGGGTGAGTGTGGTCATGCCAAACTCCTTGTGCGAACCGTGAACAGGCCCTGCGGGCGGACCTGCAGGAAGATGACGATGACGACGAACACGATGACCTTCGCGATCGACGCGGTCGTCGAGTACTCGATGAACGAGTTGAGCAGGCCGAGCGCGAACGCCGCGATCACCGTGCCCTTGATCTGGCCGAGCCCGCCGATCACCACCACCAGGAAGGCGTCGATCAGATAGCTCTGCCCGATGGTCGGGCTGGTCGAGCCGATCAGGGTGAGCGCGACGCCGGCGACGCCAGCCAGTCCCGAGCCGATGAAGAACGTGCTGATATCGGTGAAACGACTGGAGACACCGCTGGTTTCGGCCAGGCCGCGGTTCTGCACCACGGCGCGGATGCGCCGGCCCATCGGCGTCGTCTTCAGCACGGTGGCCAAGGCGATCACCGCGGCAACGGCGAGCACCAGAATGAAGATGCGACTCTTCGGCACCACGGCGCCGAGAATGGTGACACCGCCGCTGAGCCATTCGGGGGCAACGACATTCTTGGCCGGCGCGCCGAAAATATCGCGGGCCAGCTGTTGCAACACCAGCCCGACACCGAAGGTGACCAGCAGGGTGTCCAGCGGCCGGTCGTACATCCAGCGGATCAGGCCCATCTCCAGCGCCGCGCCGAGCAGTCCGCCGACCAGGAAGCCGACCAGCAGCGAAACCACCAGTGACACACCGGCGGACGAGATGACCTTCTGCACGACATACGTCGTGTAGCACCCGGCCATGATGAACTCGCCGTGCGCCATGTTGATCACGCCCATCTGACCGAAGGTCAGCGCAAGGCCCAACGCGGCGAGCAAAAGAATTGATCCCAGACTCAGCCCCGTGAAGAGCTGGCCGATCACGACGTCCATACCGGACTCCTCGGATATCGGGCCGGTATGGGGTGGACGCGAGAACGCCTCCACCCCATACCGATCGGGCGAACTACTTGAGGCCCTTGGCCCAGTCGTAGGACTTCAGGTACGGGTCCGGCGTGACGGCCTTGCCCGAGTCCCACACGGTGTAGATGAGCCCGTCCGGCCGGATCTCGCCGATCCGCGCGGTCTTGGTGATGTGGTGGTTCGAGCCGTCGACGGTGACGAGGCCCTCCGGCGCTTCGAAGCTCACGCCGTCGGCGGCGGCCTGAATGTCGGTCACCGCGAACGACTTCGCCTTCTCCACGGTGTTCTTCCACAGGTAGACCGAGGCGTAGGCGGCCTCCATCGGGTCCGAGGTCGGCTTGTCGGCGCCGAACGCGGCTTTGTAGTCCGCGACGAACTTCTTGTTCGCGGGCGAGTCCACGGTCTGGTAGTAGTTCCACGCCGTCAGCTGCCCCGCGATGTTCTGCGCGCCGATGCCTGCGACCTCTTCCTCGGCGATGGACACCGAAACCACCGGCATCTCAGCGGCTTTCAGCCCCGCATTGGTGTACTCACGGAAGAACGCCACGTTCGAGTCGCCGTTGAGGGTGTTGAACACCGCGCCCGCCTTGGCGGTGCGCACCTTGTTCACGATGGTGGAGAAGTCGGTGGAGCCGAGTGGGGTGTAGTCCTCACCCTTGATCTCGATGCCGTTGGCCTTCGCGTACGCCTTGATCTCGCGGTTGGCGGTCTGCGGGAAAACGTAGTCGGAGCCGACCAGGTAGAGGGACGTGATGCCCTTCTGCTTCAGATAGTCCAGCGCCGGAATGATCTGCTGGTTGGTGGTTGCGCCGGTGTAGAAGATGTTCTTGCTGTCCTCCAGCCCCTCGTACTGCACCGGGTAGTAGAGCAGCGAGTTCAGGCTCTCGAATTTCGGCTTCATCGCCTTGCGGCTCGACGAGGTCCAGCCGCCGAACACCGCGGCGACACAGTCGGAGCTGATCAGCTTCTCAGCCTTCTCGGCGAAGGTCTTCGGGTCCGATGCGCCGTCCTCGAGCACCAGCTCGATCTTCTTGCCCATGACGCCGCCCGCGGCGTTGATCTGGTCGACCGCCAGCTTGGTCGAATTGGCCACGGTGACCTCGGAAATCGCCATCGTGCCCGACAGCGAATGCAGGGAACCGACCTTGATCGAATCCTTCGAGGTGTCGACGCAGGATGTCGCATTTGTCCCGGTGGTCGTGGCATCGTCCTTAGCGCCACAGGCGGTCAGCAACAATCCGGCGAGCGCTACCGCGGTCGGGACCGCCATCGCCTTGACCATGCGTCGGGGGCTGTGTCGATGGACGGCAGGGGAATCTGACATGGGGCGGGACCCTTCTCACTTCATCAGGCAATTCGGCGGCACGACGTGCACCGCGGCGAATACCTCCGCCGTATGCCC
Organism: Nocardia sp. NPDC049149; assembly: GCF_043197455.1. Classification (NCBI taxonomy): domain Bacteria; kingdom Bacillati; phylum Actinomycetota; class Actinomycetes; order Mycobacteriales; family Nocardiaceae; genus Nocardia; species Nocardia sp. NPDC049149. The sequence goes on along the minus strand of NZ_JBICTD010000001.1, from coordinate 296,046 downwards.
CGGTCAGAGCTGTCGACCGAGTTGTATACAGCGGTTGTATTCGAGGTGAACGGTAGCCAGAAGTTGTTGCGCCGGAATATCTCTCGATGACGAGTCCGTTTCGGGTGTTTCGGACATGTGAACCTTTGCGGTTACCGGCTGGTGAACCTCGGTGAGATCTGGGTGACCCTACGGTTGCGTAGCGTCACCGCCGTACGGCACGCTTCGTTTGTACAACGTCAAAACGGCTGAAACCTGGGAGGACCGTCGTGGGTCACTACAAGGCGAACGTGCGGGACATCGAGTTCAATCTGTTCGAAGTGCTCGGGCTGGACAAGTTGCTCGATACGGGCGCCTACGGCGACCTGGACTCCGACACGGTGCGCGAGATCCTGACCGAGGTGAAGCGGCTGGCCGAGGGGCCGATCGCAGAGTCTTTCGCCGCCGCCGACCGCGACCCGGTCGCATTCGACCCGGCGACCTACTCGATTTCGGTCCCGGAGGCGCTGCGCAAGAGCATCGACGCCGTGCACGACTCGGACTGGAGCAGGCTCGGCCTGCCCGAGGGGATGGGCGGCACGCCGGCGCCCGCCGCGGTGGTGTGGGCGGTGCAGGAGATGATCACCTGTGCCAACCCGTCGGCCATCTTCTTCAACATGGGCCCGGTGATGGGCTCGGTGCTCTACAACGTCGGCACCGAGCAACAGAAGCGCTGGGCCACCCAGGGCTACGAGCGCGGCTGGCAGGGCACGATGGTGCTGACCGAGCCGGATGCTGGCTCCGATGTCGGCGCGGGCCGGACCAAGGCGATCGAGCAGCCCGACGGCACCTGGCACATCGAGGGCGTGAAGCGGTTCATCTCCGGCGGTGACGTCGGCGACACCGCCGAGAACATCTTCCATCTGGTGCTCGCCCGCCCCGAAGGCGCAGGGCCGGGCACCAAGGGGCTATCGCTGTTCTACGTGCCGAAATTCCTGTTCGACCCCGAGACACTCGACCTCGGCGCCCGCAACGGTGTCTACGCGACCAACGTCGAGCACAAGATGGGCCTGAAGTCTTCGCCCACCTGCGAGCTCACCTTCGGCGGCGACGTGCCCGCGGTCGGCTGGCTGGTCGGCGACGTGCACGACGGCATCGCGCAGATGTTCCAGGTGATCGAGAACGCGCGAATGATGGTCGGCATCAAGTCGTCCGGCACGCTGTCCACCGGCTACCTGAACGCGCTCGCGTACGCCAAGGAACGGGTGCAGGGCGCGGATCTGACCCAGATGACCGACAAGGCGGCGCCGCGTGTGCCGATCACCAGGCACCCCGATGTGCGGCGCAGCCTGGCGATGCAGAAGGCCTACGCCGAGGGGCTGCGCGCGGTGTACCTCTACACCGCGGCGCATCAGAATGCCGATGTGGCGCAACTGGTTTCCGGCGCGGATGCCGAATTGGCGCACCGCGTCGACGATTTGCTGCTGCCGATCGTCAAGGGTGTCGGTTCCGAGCGGGCCTACCAGTACCTGACCGAATCGCTGCAGACCTTCGGCGGCTCGGGTTACCTGCAGGACTACCCGATCGAGCAGTACATCCGGGACGCGAAGATCGACTCGCTGTACGAGGGCACCACCGCGATCCAGGCCCAGGACTTCTTCTTCCGCAAGATCATTCGGGACAAGGGCGTGGCGATCGGGCACATCACCGGGCAGATCGCCGCGTTCCTCGACACGAAGAGCGGACGGTTCGAGACCGAACGCGAACTGCTGCAGACGGCATTGGCCGATGTGCAGGCGATGGCGGCCACGCTGACCGGCTATCTGATGGCGGGGCAGCAGGATCCGACCGAGCTGTACAAGGTCGGGCTCGGGTCGGTGCGCTTCCTGCTCGCGGTCGGTGACCTGCTCATCGGCTGGCGGCTGCTGGTGCAGGCCGAGATCGCCGCCGCCGCGCTCGCCTCGGGCGCCTCGGCGAAGGACCAGCCGTTCTATGCCGGAAAGGTCGCTGCCGCAAGCTTCTTCGCGAAGAGCGTGCTGCCGGGGTTGACCGCGGTGCGAGGGATCATCGCCGCGATCGACAACGACATCATGAACCTGGACGAAGCGGCGTTCTGACCAGCAGCGCGCCAGCTCGGCCCGCCTGCCCCTTCGGCCGCCACCTGTCGGCCGAAGGGGCAGGCTCCGTTGAGCCGCCCTTCGCCCACAGCGAGGGTTCCACCCTCGCCGTCCTGGCAGGGTGGGCTGAGCGCCTGAGGCCACGAGTGGCACACCATGGAGAGGCCTTCTCGCACTTTGCCGCAGCCATGTGCCACTCGTGGCAGTTGCGCGGGTGATGGGGCTGTGGATGGGTGTGTTTTCTGGGGATAAGTGGGTGTTGGGCGTGAGGGCTGGTTGGTGGGTGGGTGCAGGATCGCGGGCATGGGGGAACTCGATGAGCCATTTCCGGGAAGTTGGGCGGTCGCCGCGGGTGCGGTGAGTGCGTGGGAGCTACGCAAGGATTTCGAGCGGGTGCATCCGGATGTCTATGTCCGGAAGGGCGTTCGCCTCGATGCTCGGGGGCGTGCGCTGGCGGCAGGGCATTGGGCGAAGGGCGAGGGGATCCTGGCCGGGTTCTCGGCCGCGGCGATGCACGGCACCCGCTGGCTCGACGCCAAACCAGCCGAGATCGTGCTGCCGCACCGCGCGCGACCACCACAGGGTGTCCGGGTGTATCGCGATGCGATCCACGCCGACGAGCTGTGCACACTCGGCGGTTTCCGGTGCACCACACCGGTTCGGACCGCGTTCGATGTGGCGCGGCGCCTCGACTTCACCGAGGCCGTCGAGGTGCTCGACGCCCTCTGCAATGCAACAAAACTCGCCCCGAAAGACATCGAGCACTTCACCGATCTCCACCCCGGCCTCCCCGGTCGCAGCAAGGTAGGCGTCGTGCTGCCCTACATCGATGGCGGCGCCGAATCCGTCCCGGAAACCCGCACCCGCCTCCTTCTCGTGGATGCAGGCCTACCGAAACCGGAAACCCAGATCCGCGTCTCCGGCCCCGACGGACTCTCCGTCGCTCGCCTCGACATGGGTTGGCGCCGTTGGCAAGTGGCCGTCGAATACGACGGAGCCCACCATTGGACCGACCACGACCAACGCGCCTGGGACATCGACCGCAGCGCAGCCCTCGAATCCCTCGGCTGGACCCTCATCCGAGTCAGCGCCACCCTCCTGACCACCCGACCCCACACCATCATCTCCCGCGTCACCCACGCCCTCCGCGCCCACAACGCCGACTACTGACGAGTGGCACACCATGGAGAGGCCTTCTCGCACTTTGCCGCAGCCATGTGCCACTCGTGGGGCGAAGGGGCCTGGTCGGCGGCGCGAGCGAGGGTTGCGCCGCCGACCGGCGCTGCGGTGGACCGGGCAGTGGTCCACCGGGTCTTGGCGGTGTGAGGAACGCCTTCTACCTTGGTCGGTTCGGCTGAAAGGTGGCGTCATCGCCGCTGTGAGTCAGCTGGGAGCGGACCACCGAGGTGGAGTTGCCCGAGCGGAGGGAGGCAGTGCGTGTCGAGTGACGCAAGCCGGTCGACTACTTCAGCACGTAGGGGGAGACGGAGCTGCGGTGCTCGCTGATGTCGAGGACCTTGCCCAGCGGCGGGAACGCGCGCTGCGGGCAGTTGGTGCGTTCGCAGACGCGGCAGCCCGCGCCGATGGGGGTGGGCTGCACCTCGTCGAGATCGATGCCGTCGGCGTAGATCACGCGGCCCGCGTGGCGCAGCTCGCAGCCGAGTCCGATGGCGAAGGTCTTGGTCGGCTGGCCGTAGCGGGTGGCGCGGCGTTCGACCGTGCGGGCGACCCACAGGTATTTGCGGCCGTCGGGCATCTGCGCGATCTGCGTCATGATCTTGCCCGGGTAGGCGAAGGTCTCGTAGACATTCCAGAGCGGACAGGTGCCGCCGCTGGCGGAGAAGTGGAAACCGGTGGCGGACTGGCGTTTCGACATGTTGCCCGCGCGGTCGACGCGAACGAAGGAGAACGGGACGCCGCGTAGCTTGGGTCGCTGCAGCGTCGAAAGCCGGTGGCAGATGGTCTCGTAACTCTGGGTGAAGAAGGCCGAGAGCCGCTCGATGTCGTAGCGGAAGTCCTCGGCCACCTCGAGGAAGTGGGTGTAGGGCAGCACGGTGGCGGCGGCGAAGTAGTTCGCGAGCCCGAGCATGGCCAGCTTGCGGGTGTCCTCGGACGCGAAATTGCCTTCCTCGACCAGCTTTTCGAGGAGATCACCGCATTCGAAGTAGGCGAGTTCGGCGGCGAGTTTGAAGGTGCGCTGGCCGCCGGAGAGGTGCGGGGCGATCTCCAGGCGCTGCGTCTCCGGGTCGTACCGGTGCAGCACGCCTTCGCCGAGGTCGATGCGCTCCACGATCCGCACGTCGTGTGCGCGCAGGATCCTGGCCACCTCGCTGTGCACGTCGCCGCCGTGGAAGCGGATGCGCGCGGTGAGTTCTTCTGCGGCGGTGTCCAATTCGTGGATGTAGTTCTGGCGCTGGTAGAAGTAGTCGCGCACTTCCTCGTGCGGTTTGCTGATCGCCGCGCTGCCCGAACCGTCGGCGAACCGGTCTTCGGTGGCGGCGGCCAGCTGGGCCGAGGTGTTGCGGTAGCGGTTGTGCATGTTGACCAGGGCGCGCGCCATGCTCGGGTGCGCCGAGACCATGTCCGCGATCTCCTGGGTGTCGGCCTCGATGCCGAGTTCCTGGTCCATCACGACCTCTTGCAGCTCGGCGATGAGCCGGGTGTCGTCCTGGGAGGAGAAGAAGGTCGCGTCGACCCCGAACACCTCGCTGATCCGCAGCAGCACCGGCACGGTGAGCGGGCGCACGTCGTGCTCGATCTGGTTGAGGTAGCTCGCCGAGATCTCCAGCTTCTGGGCGAGTGAGACCTGGCTCAGCCCTCGTTCGGTCCGCAGCTGACGAAGCCGCGCCCCGACGTAAGTCTTGGCCATGCGTCCAGTTTATGGGCGGTTTCGCAACCCTGCCAATGGGGAATTAGCAGCAGAGCTGAGCGATATGTCACAGGCAGGCGTTACCGTCGACGAGTGTTGTTCTCGCATGTCGTCCAGGTTTCCGAGGCGGTCCGCGCGACCAGGTCGCGGAAGACGAAGATCGCAACGTTCGCCGAGCTGTTGACTGCCGCCGCACCGGAGGAACTCGCGCCGGTGGTCGCCTGGGCATCCGGCGAGCTACGCCAGGGACGCATCGGAACCGGATGGCGGACCCTCACCGCCATGGACACTACCCCGGCACCTGTTGCGGCACTGACTGTTTCGGCGGTCGACGACGCGCTGACCGAGTTGGCGGGCACCTCGGGTTCCGGATCGACGGCGCGCCGCAAGGCGCTTCTGTCCGCGCTGTGGACGGCCGCGACCGCCGACGAACAAGCCTTCCTGCTTCGCCTGCTGACCGGCGAGCTGCGCCAGGGTGCGCTCACCGCGATCGTCGCCGAGGCGGTCGCGGTAGCCGCCGAGGTGCCGATCGACCTGGTGCGCCGCGCCTACATGCTGTCCGGTGCGCTGCCTGTCACCGCGATTGCCGCGCTGACCGGTGGTGTCGAGGCGCTCGGCGCCTTCCGGCTCGAGGTGGGCAGGCCGATCCAGCCCATGCTCGCCTCACCGGGCGCATCCCTGGACGAGGTGCTCGACGAGTTCGACGGCGACGTGAGCGTCGAACAGAAGATGGACGGAGCGCGGATCCAGGTGCATCGCAAAGGCTCCGACGTATGGGTGTTCACCAGGACCCTGCGCGACATCACCGCGGGCGTGCCCGAACTGGTGCAGTTGGTGGCCGGGCTCGACTGCGCCAGTGTCGTGCTGGACGGGGAAACCTTGGCGCTCAACGATTCCGGGCGGCCACGTCCGTTCCAGGAGACGATGAGCCGATTCGCCGAGGTGAGCTCGACGCGCGAATTGTTGTTGCACCCTTACTTTTTCGACTGTCTGCACCTGGACGGTCATGACCTGCTCGATGCGCCGCTGTCGGAGCGGCGTGCCGCGCTCACGAAGGTGGCAGGGGAACACAGCATTCCCGCGCTGATCCGGCCGGACGCGGAGGCGGCCGCCGAATACTTCGACGGTGCGCTGGCCGCAGGCCACGAAGGCCTGATGATCAAGTCACTGTCCGCGCCCTACGCGGCGGGCAGGCGTGGCCGGGCCTGGCAGAAGATCAAGCCGATGCACACCCTCGACCTGTTGGTCCTCGGCGCCGAATGGGGCTACGGCCGCCGCACCGGCTACCTGTCCAACCTGCACCTGGGCGCCCGCGACCCGATGACCGGCGAGCCGGTGATGGTCGGCAAGACCTTCAAGGGCCTCACCGACGCGCTGCTGCACTGGCAGACCGCGGAATTCCCGCGCCACGAGCGGGCCCGCGACGATCAGACCGTCTATCTGTTCCCCGAACTCGTCGTCGAAATCGCGCTGGACGGGGTGCAGGTCAGCCCGCGCTACCCCGGCGGTGTCGCCCTGCGCTTCGCCCGCGTGGTGCGCTACCGCCCCGACAAGGAGGCCATCGATGCCGACACCATCGACACGGTCCGCGCGTTGCTGCCATGAACCGAAGAGGCACCGAGCTGCCCAGGTTTTGGAGCCCATTGGCCCAGGCTGAGCACCGCTTTACCGAGCGGTGTTGCGGCCGAGACCCAGGTAAAGACGCGGGCACATCTCGATGAATACTTCACCGTCCCGCTCGGTGCCGCATTCCTGGCAAATGCCCGGATCGATGATCGTTTCGCCTGCTCGCCGATGATCACCAGCGGCACCCGATTCGGCTGATAGAGGACAGAATCCAACTTAACGCATGGCCGACGCGCGGTGAAGGGCAACCATCTGGCAATCGTATTGACCTGTACCGCACACTAGAGGCGTGACCGTCGAATTACTGGTTCTTCTGATCGTCATCGTCACAGCCCTCGCGTTTGATTTCACCAACGGCTTCCACGACACCGCCAACGCCATGGCGACGTCGATCGCCACCGGAGCACTCCGGCCGCGTGCTGCGGTCGCGCTGTCGGCGCTGCTCAATCTGGTCGGCGCTTTTCTTTCGGTAGCCGTCGCCGCCACCGTGGCCAAGGGCATCGTCCGGCTCGACGCTGTGCAGGGCCACGACCTGTTGATCATCGTGTTCGCAGGCCTGGTCGGCGGCATTCTGTGGAACTTGCTCACCTGGCTGTTCGGCTTGCCGTCGAGTTCCTCGCACGCCCTGTTCGGTGGCCTGATCGGCGCCACCCTCGCGGCGCTCGGCTGGAGCGGCGTGATCTGGGCGGCGGGGTCGGACGGCGTGCTGACCAAGATCATTTTGCCCGCCGTGCTCGCGCCGATCGTCGCCGCGATGGTGTCGGCCATCGGTACCTGGCTGGTCTATCGGATCACCGACAAGTCCGATCCCGGTAAACGGGAAGAGGGTTTCCGGTGGGGCCAGATCGGCTCGGCGTCGCTGGTCTCGCTGGCACACGGCACCAACGACGCGCAGAAGACGATGGGTGTGATCTTCCTGGCACTGGTCGCGCACGGCACGCTCACCAAGAACGCGGAGATGCCGCTGTGGGTGATGGCCGCGTGTGCCGTCGCCATCGCGGCGGGCACCTACCTCGGCGGCTGGCGGATCATCCGCACGCTCGGCAAAGGGCTCGTCGAGATCGAATCGCCGCAGGGCCTGGCTGCCGAATCCGCGTCGGCGGCGATCATTCTCACCTCGGCGCACTTCGGGCTGCCGCTGTCGACCACGCAGACCGCCACCGGGTCGATCCTCGGCACCGGGATCGGCAAGGGCGCGGAGGTGCGCTGGGGCGTGATGGGCCGCATGGTGGTCGCGTGGTTGTGCACGCTGCCGCTGGCCGGTATCGCGGGCGCGGCGTGCTGGGCGATCGCACACTTCATCGGCGGGCTGCCCGGTGTGCTCGTGGTGTTCGCGATCCTGCTCGCGCTGTCCGCGGCGATCTATCTGCGCTCGCGCCGGGATCCGGTCGACACCAGCAACGTCAACGAATGGCCCGGTCATCCACCGGGCGTCGCGGTCGATGCCGCGAGCGGGAACGGATCGGCGGCGGCCGTCGGCGCGACCACCGACGCGGTCGCGGAACCGGACAGGTCGAACCGATCGGCACAGGTCTAGGAGTGAATGTGCTTATGTCGAGCACAAATCCGAGCTCGCTCGCCGCGCAGGCGGCTCGCGGCGGAGCCGGGGTGATCGGTCCGATCGGCGTGCGCCGCACAGTGGCCACGCCTACGCTCGTCGTGCCTGCACGACAGGCCAGTTCAGCACCGCAACGGGAGGCGTGACGTGCACACACTCATCACGAATCTGAACGCGCTGTGGAAAGTGACACTGGCTGGGCTGGTGCTCGGCGCCGGGCTGCCGATGGTGTTCGCGGTCGCGATCCGGTTCTGGTCGGCGGCCGAGACGGTGAGCGCGGACGGCCGTGTGACACAACGCAATTACCCGGCGCTGACGGTCGCGCTGCTGTGCTTCGCGTTGATCATCGCCGCCATTCTTACCGGGATCCTTTATACGGCAAAAGCTTTCATCGCTACCCACTTCGGTATCCATCTGTTCGGACAGTCCTGAAGGGCGCAATGTGACGGATCAAGCGAAATCCGCGGAGCTCAGGCCGAATCTGCTCAGCCGGATCATCGGGTGGCTGCGGGCCGGCTATCCCCAAGGCATCCCGAGCTCGGACTACGTCGCCCTGTTCGCGGTGCTGCACCGGCACCTCACCGACTACGAGGTCGCCGCGATCGCCGCGGAGCTCGCGGCGTCGAACCCCGACGGCGCGATCACCAACCCCGACATCGAGGACGCCATCGCGCGATTCGCGAAGGAACAGCCCGCGGAACACGACGTCGCCAGGGTGGCCTCCCGTCTCGCCGCAGGCGGCTGGCCGCTCGCCACTCCGCCGACCGACGCCGACTGAACAGGTCGGCGTCGGCGATGCCACCCTTCCTGACCGCCATCATCGACTGGCTGCGGGCCGGATATCCGGACGGCGTACCGGAATCCGACTACATCCCGTTGCTCGCCTTGCTCCGGCGCCGCCTCTCCGACGACGAGGTCCGCCAGATCGCCGCCGAGCTGGCCGGTTCCGGCGACCTGCCCGACAAGACCGACATCCAGGTGATGATCACCAAGGTCACCAACGAAATGCCGTCGGAGGCAGACGTTTCCCGGGTCCAGGCGCGCCTCGAGGCGCACGCGTGGCCGGACGACGGATCGGCCGACCGCGGCTAGTCGGCAGGAGCGGGCGCGGGGAAGAAGAAGGCGGAGTCGTCCCCGTGGATGCCGGGGATGTGGTGAAAAGGCGTCTGCATCGCGAGGACTGGAGTGCCGCCCGCGGGGTCGCGCCAGACGTGGATGTCCCAGAAACGGCCGTGCGTGGCGCCAGGAGTGACCATCGGCAGTGGCATCATCTCGCCCGCGGACTCCCCGCGGTAGCGCTCTGGCGGGGGTTGTGCGGTGAACCCCCAGTCGAGGGCCGAGTGCACGCCCTGTTCGTGGACGAACCAATCCTCTTGCGCGATACAGAGATCGGTGGACCTCGGGTACGCACCCGGCGTGTACATGACGCCGTGACCCCATCCGGCCAGCTCGTACGGAAAAGCCGGTCGGTAGGGATCGCCGGTGTACGGCAGGTCCGGATTGGGGCGATACAACAGCGCACCAGGATTTCCCGAGCGAACCTGCTGATCCATGATCGCGTCCGGACGCGCGAACGACGTCCCGATCCCCTCGAAACTGGCCAGCATATGCATCGGAACGGCATACCCGAGCGCCGCCAGTGCGGCAAGATCCTCCGGCCCGCGCAGCGTCGTGAGGTGCCCGAGCCGCGCCATCAGCCGCGCCTCGTCCGCGCGCAACGAGGCAGCTCGCGCCTCGCCGTCGCAATAGCCGACGGTGTCGACCTGCGCGTGGCCGTGGTCGTGCCCAGCCGCCACACCCGATGCCGCCAGCACGCACACCGTCACCGCGACAACCAGAGAACTCGCCCGGATCATCCGCATGAACAGGAACAATAGCTATATCGAATAACTCACAGTTGGATTCGACCGGGGCTGGGCGTGGCCCTGACTTCGGGAGGTCGACTGCCCCGCGACACTCCGATCCGGCATTTCTTCCAACCCGAATTCGCGGAAGTACGGTGAACCAAACCGGCTGGTCTACCTGAAGGGATCGGTTCGATGCGAAACGTCTGGACAAGAGCGACCACTGCCGGTGTGGCATCAATAGTCGCCGCAGCCTGCTGGGTGGCCATGTCGCCCACCGCGCTGGCCGCGGATGCGACTGTCACACTGGACAAGAAGGCAACCTGGAAGACGGACCAGGACGATGACGAGATTCTGTACGTCTCCGGAACTGCCTCCTGTACCGCCGGGACCGCCAAGGTCATCGTTGGGGCAGCAGAGAATGATCACCTTCGCTGGCACGCATCCAGCGATGAATTCACCTGCAATGGGAAACCGCACACCTGGCAGGCACGAATCGAGGTACCGGATGGCGGTCGGCTGAACACTGGCGGCAAGGAAAAGGCGATCGCCGCGTTAGTCGTGAACGACAAGGCCATCGTCAGGTCCGGCGAAGTAACAGTGGAAATCCCCGAACCTCCGGAAGACACGAACTGATAATTAGCTCGAGCACAACGAATTTGCCTCGGTCTACGACTGGGCGAAGGCCGACTCCGGAGGTAATTCCGGTGTCGGCCTTCGCTTTTCACCGCTTCGACGGCGGCCGTCGAGTCCTGGTCAGGCCGATTGTTCCCGCCGTTGCATGCGGAGTCCGACCAGGGTCATGGCGAGAGCAGCGACCAGCAGCAGGGCCAGGGTCCAGGCGAGGGCCGAAAAGCCGTGCGGGGCAGCGGCTGCTGCTACCAGCGGGCCTATCGTGGCGCCGACGTAGAAGCTGAACATCGCGACCGACATGGCGGCGGCGCGGGATTCGCCGCCGAGCTCGCCCGCGCTCTGCAGGACGGCGGGGCCGATGATGCCTAGGCCGCCGACCAGGACGGCGAGTAGGACGGTGAGGGTTGCGAGGTGGGATCCTTCGAAGGTGGCGGCCACCATGGCGGCGGCGGCGATCAGGACGCCGAGGGTGATCTGGCTGTGTTTGGTGAGGCGGGCCAGCGGGATGGCCAGCAACGGCAGCAGCATCATCACCGGAAGGCCGCCTGCGCGCAGGGCCAGCAGTTCGCCGGAACCCTTTACCACGCCGGTGAGTTCGAGGCCGGTGTAGATGCCGACCATCACCGCCATGCTCATGGCGCCTGCCACCAGCATCGGCAGCAGCGAGCGGATGCGCAGCACCGCGGGGATGGCGGCATAGCTGTGCCGCAGCGGCCGATCGCGCCCGGTCGGCGCGTCGTCGAGCAGCACCTTGCGCAACAGCACCGCGAGCACCGCGAAAACTACTGCGGAGCCGAGGAATACGGTGCGCCACGGGAACGAGGCGACGACCGCCTGGGACACGATCTGCGCGATCACTGTCGCGGCGAGGAATGAGGTGGCGACCGATGTGGTGGTCACGGCACGATGTTCGGGCGCGATGCGGGTCGCGACGTAGGCCATGATCGCGGGCGGGATCGAGCCGACGACCAACCCTTGCACGATCCGCAGTCCAACGGCCAGCGGTGCGCTGAAGGCAAGGCCGGTCAACAGTGTGACCACTGCGGCGACAAGCATGCCGGTCACCAGGACCTTGCGGTGCCCGTAGCGATCTGACAGCGGCCCGAAGAGCACGAAGCCGCCGGCGTAACCGAACGCGAACGCGCTGATGATCCAGGTCATCACGCCGGAGCCGACCTGCCAGTCCGCCTTCATGGCGCTGAAAAGCGGGATGGGTACATACATTTGACCGGTGGCGAGCAGGGCGGACAGCACGAAGACCGGCAGGGTGCGCGCCGTGTGGGCACGCGGCGAGACACGGGAGGACGCGGTGGCCGCGGGAGCGGCGGTGAGCGGAAGTGTCGGCGAAGCCATAGGGCGACAGTACGACTGACGCACACTCGATGTCAACCAAATAGTTGGTTTATTCAAGTGCTAAAATATCGGGCATGACGGCCACGATAAAGCGCAGTGACGCCACCAAGCAGGCGCTGCTGCGGGCGGCGCGAGACGAATTCGCCGAGTACGGCCTGGCCGGGGCGCGCGTCGATCGCATCGCCGAGGCGGCCGGGGTGAACAAGGAACGCATCTACGGCCTGTTCGGCAGCAAGGACAAGCTGTTCGACGTCATCCTGATCGACACCATGCGCGAGTTCATGGACGTGGTCCAGCCGTTGACCGAGACCGACGCGGGCAAGTACGTGGCCAAGCTGTTCGACTACCACAACAACAACCCGCACCTGCTGCGCCTCATCCTGTGGGAGGCCCTGCACCGAGGCGTCGACGCACACGATATCGACGGCTGGCGCGCGGAGGTCTACGAGCAGAAATTCGATTCGGCCAGTACGCAATTCGGCGTCGACCCGCAGCACGCCGGACGGTTACTGCTCGCACTGTGCGGACTGTCCAACTGGAGCCTTGCCGTGCCGCAAACCACCAGGCTGCTGCTCGGCGCCGACGCCGACGACAAGGACGCGACCAGGGAGTTCATCCAAGAGTTCGCCCGAGCGGCGATGCGCAACCTTCCGTTCGCGAGCAACCAGGACAACACACCGGACCCGGCAACCGCCGAACCGGTCAATGCATTGACTACCAGCGTCGACCGCGCCGCCGAAGTCGATCAAGCAGCGCAACGCCTCCGAAAAGCGCAGGCAGCAGCCGACGCAGCCCGCGACGAACTGGCCGCCGCCCTACGTGCCGCGCACGCCGAAGGCACCAGCGCCAACCAACTCGCCCGCCAGGTCTCCGGCACCGTATCCCGCCCCGTCGTCCTGAAACTCCTCGCCGACTGACAAACCCTCACTCACACCACCCACCAGACCCGGTTGCCCGACGAGTGGCACATGGCTGTGGCGAAGTGCGAGAAGGCCTCTCCGTGGTGTGCCACTCGTGATTCCTAAGGGGGCTCTCAGGTGGGGGTGGGGTTGTGCTCAGGTGGGGCGGGCAGGGTGGGGGTGTCGGTTGAGGATGGTTGACGGAGTTGGTCGTCGGCCGGGGGCGGTGGTGTGTGTTTCTTGCGCTGCCGGCCAACTTCGCTAGGGGCGGACCTGGGATTGGGGTCCGCCTGCTCGGCCGATCGAGACTTCCCTCCCGCGGTCGGCGGCGCTGTGTTGGCGCGTCGCCGGCCGCCACTTTTCAGAGGGTGAGGAGCTGGAGGAAGCGGGCTACTTCGGATTGGACGGCGGTGCGGGCCGGGGTCAGGTATTTGCGGGGATCGGAGAGGGTGGGGGTGGCATCCAGGGTTTCGCGGATGGCCTCGGTCATCAGGACGTTGAGGCGGGTGGCGATGTTGACCTTGGTGATGCCGTGCTCGACGGCGGCGCGCATGCCTGCGTCGGGGACGCCGGAGGAGCCGTGCAGGACCAGCGGGACAGGGACTTTCGCGGCAAGGGCGGCGATGAGGTCGTTGTCGAGGGTGGCGGTGCGGGTGTGCATGGCGTGCGAGGAACCGACGGCGACGGCGAGCGCGTCCACGCCGGTCGCCGCGACGAATTCGACGGCTTCGGCAGGGTCGGTGCGGACGCCGGGGGCGTGCGCACCGTCCTTGCCGCCGACCTCACCGAGTTCGGCTTCGACGTGCACGCCGCGGTCGTGGCACCAGCGGGTGATGTCGGCGGTGGTGGCGACGTTGGCGGTGTAGTCGAGGGTCGATCCGTCGTACATGACCGAGCGGATGCCGAGATCGACTGCGGCGCGGACCAATTCAGGCGTTGTCGCGTGGTCGAGGTGAACGGCGATGTCGGCGGTGCTGTCCGCCGCGATGCGCAGGCAGGCCAGCGCGAGTGGCGCCAGGCTGCCGTGGTAGGCCGCCGTGTTCTCCGAAAGTTGCAGCACGACAGGGCGTTGCGCGGACTCCGCCGCCGCCGCGATGGCCTCGGCATGCTCCAGCGTGATCACATTGAAGGCGCCGAGCCCACCCGGTCGCGCCGCAGCGATCAGGTCGGAAACAGGCGTCAACGGCATAGCGGTATCTCCTGACAGCGGAATCTGGCCGACCGCTCGACAAGCAAGGTCGGGACAGTAAGAGTGGCAAGGACTTTCGGTGACGTTGCCACGCGGCTGTGCGCGGCATCGCCGATCCAGGAGGCAGCCCGTTCGATGATCTCGATGGCGGACAAGCCCATCGGCTGGTCGAGGAGGGCGACGCGCGGTGACCGGCTCACGCCTGCGCTCGGCTCCGTCGTGCTCGGAGGCGTTGAGTCGATGGTTCGCGCACTCACGAGACGGGTTCGCGGTGGGCGGGCAGGTCGAGCTTGCTGACGCGGACCGTGGGGGCGATGCGGGTGCGCAGGCAACGGTCGATTTCACCGGCCACGGGGATGACCACGGCGGCGGCCGAGGTGGCTACCGCGTCGGCGAGGATGGTCGGCCAATCGGGGACCGGCTTGGCGGTGAGGGCGGCGATGACCGCGGCGGTGGCGGAATCGCCTGCGCCGGTGGGATTTCCGGCGAGCGGCTCGGGGAGGACGGCGGACCAGGCGCCGTCGGCGGTGACCGCGACCATGCCCTCGGCGCCGCGGGTGGCGATGACGGCGCGGACGCCGTTGTCCAGCAATGGAAGTGCGGCGGTGACTACTTCGTCGGGGGTGGTCGGCTTGGTGCCGGTGAGGTGGCGTAGCTCGTCACCGTTGGGCATCAGGATGACGCCCGGGACCTGGGCGGCCAGGCGTAGCGCCTCGCCGTCGACATCGCAGATGGTCGGCACGTCGGCGGCGATGGCGCTGCGGGCGATCTCCGCGGGCAGTGTCGGCGAGATGCCGCCGGGTAGGGAGCCCGAGATGACCAGGCCGTTGATTTCGGGTAGTAGGCCGACGACGCGGACCGCGAGCTGTTCTGCGGCGTGCGGGTTGGAGACGCGGGCGCCCGGCTCCCACAGGGCGGTCGCGGTGCCGTCCTCGGATTCGCTGATCACCACCGTGCGCCGCACCCACGGCAGCGCGTGCACGAAGTCGACCGGCATCTCCAGCTCGGCGGCGGCCGCGAAGGCGTGATCGGAGAAACCCGTTGCCCTGGCGTACTTTCCGAGTTGATTGAGCACTCTGGTGACGTTGATGCCTTTGCCGCCGATGCGCTGCTCCACCGAGCTGACCCGATGTGCCTGACCGCGCTCGAAGTGTTCGACCCGGTAGGTCATGTCGTAGGCGGGGTTCATAGTCACGGTAAGGATCACGACAACCACTGTCCTCGTCTGAGCACTCGGCGTAACCGGAGGTTTTCATCCACTACCAGTGCATCGGCGAAATGGCCGATACGCAAGTCGCCGACATCGGCGAGGCCGAGCGCGGCGGCAGGCGTCGCCGTTGCGGCGGTGACGGCGTCGGGCAACGGCACGCCGGATTCGCGCACCGCCCGCACCACACCGTCGAGCAGGGTGCTGATGCCGCCTGCGATCGAACCGTTCGCGATCCGGGCCACCCCCTGATGCACGGTCACCGCTTGCGGGCCGAGCTGGTATTCGCCGTCCGACAATCCGGCCGCCTGCATGGCATCGGTGATCAACGCGACCCGGCCGGGCGCGGTCGCGAAAACCAGTGCGGCGAAACCCGGGTCGACGTGCACACCGTCACCGATCAACTCGACCGTCACGGCACCGCTCGCCGCCGCAACCAGGGCGGCGCCTACCGGGCCGGGGTCGCGGTGGTGCAGCGGTGGCATGCCGTTCGCGAGATGGGTGACCACACTGCCGAAACCGGTGGGCCGCAAAGCCTTCAGGAACGATCCGTAGTCGGCATTGCTGTGTCCCAGTGAGACCACCACGCCGTGCTCGGTAAGTCGTTGCGCGACAGCGTCATATCCGGCGCGCTCCGGCGCCATGGTCATCACCCGCAGGTGTCCACCCGCGGCGGCGAGCAGCTGGTCGGTCAGCTCGAGATCGGGATCGCGCAGATACCGAGGATCTTGCGCCCCGCACCGCGCCTCCGACAGGAACGGCCCTTCGGCATGGATGCCGCCGAGTAGCCCGTCCTCCGTCAGCTCCCGCAGCACCGCGGTCTGCGCAACCATGTCCGCAGGCACCCCGGTGACAACGCTCGCTATCACGGTCGTCGAACCGCTCGCATGATGGAACTGCGCGGCCGCGCGTGCTTCCGCCGCGTCGACAGTGTCGAACCGATGCCCGAACCCGCCGTGGTTGTGGATATCGACCAGTCCGGGCAGCA
This sequence comes from Nocardia sp. NPDC049149, assembly GCF_043197455.1. Taxonomy (NCBI): domain Bacteria; kingdom Bacillati; phylum Actinomycetota; class Actinomycetes; order Mycobacteriales; family Nocardiaceae; genus Nocardia; species Nocardia sp. NPDC049149. The sequence goes on along the minus strand of NZ_JBICTD010000001.1, from coordinate 279,805 downwards.
CCGTCCCCGCAAACGCCGGAAGCTCCGAATCAGGATGGGCCGCAGCCCATTCCGCCGCCGACCGCACCCCGGTGATCCGCTGGCCGCTGACCGAGAGCACGCCGTCGTCGAGCGTGATACTCGCGGAAACGATGCGGCCGCGAAGGTCGAGAGTGCCAGTCATGCGCCGACCTCGATTCGGCCGGTGCGCTGCTCGCAGCGGGATAGGCCACTCACGACTCCGCCTCGCCGACGCTCGGCTCCGTCGTGCGTGGCCGCACGTTGTGGCCTCGGTTCACTCGCTGACGCTCCCTCACTCCAGCGCCCCCTGCCTGGCGAACAACGCGGCCCCGGTCAGCCCGGCACGCGCGCCGTATTCCCCGAGCACCACGTGAGGTGCGGGGACCAAACGCAAGCGGTCGGCGATGGCCTGGTGCAGTGGATCGGTGAGGGCAGCGCCCGCGCCGGCCAGCCCACCGCCGAGGATGATGAGTTCGGGGCAGGCGGCGTGCACGATGCCGATGAGACCGTCGGCGAGCGCGTCGACCGCGTCGGCGAGCACCGCAGCGGCGTCCGAGTCGGTGTCGACCAGGGCGAATACTTCTGCGGCTCCGTCTATTTCGCGTCCGGTGCGGCGGGTGTACGCCCGCGCGATCGAGGCGCCGGAGGCAACGGTTTCGACGCAGCCGATGTTGCCGCACGGGCAGGGCAGCCCGTGCGCGCGGACCGGGATGTGGCCGTACTCGCCGACCTGGCCGTAGCTGCTGCGCAGCAGCCGTCCGCCGACGGACAGGGTGCCGGAAATGCCGGTGCCGAGGATGACCACGCACACGTTGTCGTGGCCGCGGCCCGCGCCGAAGCGCCATTCGGCCCACCCGGCGACGAGCACATCGTGTTCGAGCAGCACCGGCATGTGCCACCGGGCGCTGAATCGATCGCCGACTTTCACGTCGCGCCAGCCGATGTTACTGCTGAATACCGCGATCGACTCGACAGGATCGACGATGCCGGGCACCACAACGGCCGCCCGGCCAACCCGGTCGCGCTGTTCCGCGGTCAACTCGGCGAGCAGCTGGTCACCCACCGCGCCCATCGCCTCGAACGCGGCCTCACCCTGCGGCGTCGCGACGGTCGCCGCGGCGAACACGGTGCCATCGGCGTCGGTGATCTCGCCCTTCATGGTGGTGCCGCCGACGTCGAGACCGAGGACGAGCGCATCGTCGGCCAACGCGTCCGGCTGCGGCAGTGCCGCAGCCGAACGCGTCGTTGTGCCGCCGGGCCGAGCCATCGCGGCCGGTCCGGCAGACCCGGCCGCGGGCCGGGCGGCACCGGCAGTGGATTTCATACTTGGCACCCTAGTTCCCGGCGCCGGGGGTGGCGTGGTTCCGGAGGGGGCGTGGCCGGTTGTCACTCGGGGATGGCAGCCGGCGGGGCGGGTAGACACGGCTCGTACCGTTCACTGATCGAGGACGACCGAGCGGTTCAGGTTGCGCGGGTGGTCGGGGTCGAGGCCGAGATCGGCCGAGCGCAGCACGCACAGCTGGTGGATGCGGACCAGGTCGGCCATCGGGTCGATGTCCCGGTGTTCGAAGTGCGCGCCGGTGACGGCGACGTCGGCGGTGAAGTTCGGGACGAGCGGTCCGAACGCCCAGACCGCGCGGCCCGGCTTCGCGATGCTGATCGGTCCGTGCCGCCACTCGGTGGCCAGGTAGGACTCGGTCCAGGACTGGCAGGATTCGCGCAGCTTCAGGCCTGCCTCCTCGGCGATGGCCGCCGCGAAGCCCATGCCGACGAAGCTGATCTCCTCGGCGCTGCGCACATTGGCCAGCGACACCGCGGGGTCCTCGGCGAGCACCGCGCGGGCCTGCTCGATCACCGGGGCGAGATCTTCGCCGAGGTGCCAGCGCAGGATGGCGAGGACGGTGGTGGCGAAGCGGGTCTGCACGACCGACTGTTCGTCGACCTCGTCGATCATGATCGGGTCGCCGAGCTCGAGCACCGGGGTGCCCGGGCTGGAGCAGATGACCGTGCGCGGAATGTGTGCTGGGATGTCCCGCATGGCGTTGACCACCTCGGTGGTGGTGCCGGAACGGCAGATCACCAGGTAGCGGTCGTACTCGCGGCCGGACCTCACCTCGCTGGCGGGCCAGGCGTCGGTCACGCCGTGGCCTGCGCTCTCGCGCAGCGCCGCAATCGCTTTGGACATGAAAAGGGAAGTGCCGCAGCCGATCACGGCCACTCGCTCACCGGATTGCGGGAGGATGGCGCGGTGTTCGGCGGCGATTGATGCGGCGCGCGCCCAGTCGTCGGGCTGGGTGGCGATTTCGGTGGCCAGATGGGTGGCAGGCGTGGGTTCGGCGGAGATCGACACCACACCAGAATCCGCCCGGTGATCGTTCATGTCAAATTTACGAGCGAATCGGTCACATATGAGCAGGGTTAGGACTAGGTTAAGTTACGGGTCGATCTGTTCGATCCCATCATCGGCTGTCCAGTGGCGCCGGGTGTGCAAATTTGAAAGGTTCTGCTCGTGAAAAGACCACTCCACGGCGTGCTCGCGGGGGTCGCGATGGTCACCGGCGTTGCGCTGGCGATCTCGTCCTGTGGGTTCGGCTCGAAAGATTCCGCCGACTCCGACACCACGATCAACTTCTTAGCTCCGGCCTACAGCGACGGAGCTTCCGGTACCAAGGCGCTGTGGGACGGCATCATCGCCGACTTCGAGAAGGCCAACCCCGGCCTCAAGGTGAACCTTCAGATGGAGTCGTGGAACTCGATCAACGACGTGGTGCGCACCAAGCTCCAGTCCCAGTCGACCACCCCCGACGTCCTCAACATTGATGCGTACTCCAGCTTCGCCAGCGACGGAATGCTCTATCCCGCCAGCGAAGTCGTGTCGCCGCAGGTGCTCTCCGACATCCAGCCCGGCTTCGCCAAGAATGCCTCGCTGAACGGGACGCAGTACGCGCTGCCGCTGTTCGCCTCCGCGCGCACCCTGTTCTACAACACCGACCTGTTCACCAAGGCCGGCGTCGCCACGCCGCCGAAGACCTGGGCCGAGCTGACCGACGCGGCCAAGAAGATCCAGGCGCTCGGCGGCGGCGTCTCGGGCTACGGCCTGCCGCTCGGCAGCGAGGAAGCCCAGGGCGAGACCTCCATCTGGACCTTCGGTGCGGGCGGCAAGTGGTCCGACGGCGACAAGGTCACCGTCGACACCCCGCAGAACCTCGAGGGCGTGCGCGCGATGCGCGAGATCGCCGATGCCGGTGTCACCCAGCCGAACCCGGGCGCGACCGACCGCAAGGACGTGATCAACGCGTTCATCCAGGGCAAGATCGGCATGATCGAGGGCCTGCCCCCGACGATCAGCCAGATCGCGTCGAAGAACCCCGGCCTGCAGTACGCGACTGCGCCGTCGCCGACCAAGACCGGCACCCCGGTGACCCTCGGCGTCGCCGATCACCTGATGGCGTTCAAGAAGGACGGCAAGAAGGCGGAGTCGATCAAGAAGTTCCTCGACTTCTTCTACGGCGCCGACGTGTACGCCAAGTTCGTGTCCAAAGAGGGCTTCATCCCGATCACCAACACCGCGACCGCCAAGCTGGCCGCGGACCCGGTGACCAAGGCCTTCGGCTCGACCCTCGCGGTGGCGCAGTTCTACCCGAGCAACAACCCGAAATGGGCTGCGGCGCAAGGCGCGATCCGGCAGCAGATCGGCACCATCGCACAGGGCACCGATCCGGCCCAGGTGTTGACGCGGATCCAGGAAGCCGCGAAGTAGCGTGCGACGCAAAGGAACGCTGGCGGCGATACCGTGGATAGGACCCGCGCTGGTCCTGATCGCGGCTATCGTCGCTTTCCCTGCCTGCTACATGGTGTGGACCAGTACTCGGGATCTGAGCGCCTACGGGCAGGATCGTGGCTCGGCCGGACTGGCGAACTACCGCACCCTGTTCCAGATTTCGGAGCTCGGCTCGATCCTGGTGCACACCGTGGTCTGGGTGGTCGCGGTCGTGTTGATCACCCTGGTGATCTCCGCCGGGCTTGCCCAATTCCTCAACAAGGACTTTCCCGGCCGCACCGCGGTCAGGATGGCGATCCTGGTGCCGTGGGCGGCCTCGGTGGTCATGACGACCACGATCTTCTACTACATGCTCGACCCCGACGTCGGCATCGCCAACCGGTTCCTGGTCGATATCGGCCTGCTCGACCGGGGTTTCGGCTTCACCAAGCAGCCGGGGCCCGCGTTCGTCGTGGCGATCGGTGTCGCGGTGTTCGTCTCGATCCCCTTCACCACGTACACGATTCTGGCCGGGCTGCAAGCGATTCCGGCCGAGATCGGCGAGGCGGGCCGGGTCGACGGTGCGAGCGCGTGGCAGCGCTACCGCTTTCTCACGCTGCCGCAGCTGCGTCCGGCGATCGCGGTGGCGACGATCATCAACATCATCAACTCGTTCAACTCGCTGCCGATTCTGCAGGTGATCACCGGCAGCATCGCCGGCTTCCAGGCTGATACGACAACCACGTTGTTGTTCAAGCTGATTCGGCAGAACCAGCAGGTCGACACGGCGGCGGCGATGAGCGTGCTGAACTTCGTGCTGATCATCGTCATCATCGCGATCTATGTGAAGGTGATCCGGCCTACCCAGGAGGTGGACGGATGACCGCCGATCTGACCCAGCTCGAAAAGGTCACCGGCGCAGTCGAAGTCGGTGCGCCGGACGAACGGTCGGCAGGCCGCGCGAAGCGCCGTCGCTGGGACCTGACCGCGGTGGGCGTCGTGCTGGCCGCGCTGTTCCTGCTGCCGTTCGTCGTCATGGTGCTCGGCTCGTTGAAGGAGCGCGCCGAAATCCTGCGCATCCCACCGACGTACCTGCCGGAGACCTGGCATCCGGACAACTACAGCACCATGTGGGACACCCCGGAAACGCCGCTGCCGTTCAACCTGGCCAGCACGATCATCATCTCGGTGTGCGCAACGGTGCTGGTGTTGCTCGTCGCCATCCCTGCGGCGTATTACACGGCGCGGCACAAGTTTCCGGGCCGCGCGGTGTTCCTCGGCCTGGTGCTGGTGACCCAGATGCTGCAGCCGACCGTGCTGGTGACCGGTTTGATCCGGGAGTTCTTCGCGGTCGGGATCAACGACACCTGGCTGGCGATGATCCTGGTGAACGCGGCGTTCAACCTGTCGTTCGCGGTCTGGATCCTGCACAGCTTCTTCGCCTCGATTCCGGTGGAGATCGAGGAGGCCGCGCAGCTGGACGGGCTCAGCCGCTGGCAGACCCTGGTTCGGGTGAGCCTGCCGCTGGTCTGGCCGGGCATCGTCACCGCGACGATCTTCGTCGTGGTGTCCTGCTGGAACGAATTCGCCGCCAGCCTGGTGGTGCTGACGACACCGGAGAACCAGCCGCTGTCGGTGGCGCTGACCAAGTTCGTCGGTCAGTACGACACGTCGTGGCAATACGTGTTCGCTATTTCTACGGTCGGCATCATTCCGGTCGTCATCCTGTTCGCACTCATCGAGAAGCGCCTCGTCGCAGGCCTCACGGCGGGCAGCGTCAAGTAGATCGCCCGGCGGGTGGTGGCGTGCGCCACCCGCCGTTGGCGTGTTGTGCCTCGAACCACTGTCTGGGTCTGGACTTCTTGCCCGCTATCTGAAAATATCTCTTACCAATATCGGTAACGAGCGGTAACGGGAAGTAGGCACTTCGATGAGCGTGCGCAATGGTGGGCGCGTCGTCGTCCTCGGCGTCATCGTGCTGATGGCGTCATGGATGGCACTCGGCTCCGGGCAGGCGGCGCCGGGCGAGCAGGAGGGCGTGCGGGTCGAACCGGCACCCGCGCTCACGTTGCCGCCGGAGCTCGACGACTTCTATCGGCCCTCGGCAGGCGCGGTTGCCGCGGCGCAGCCCGGTGAGATTCTGCGGGCGCGGGCGATCTACCCGGCGTTCATGGGCATTCTGCCGCTGAATGTCGATGCGTGGCAGCTGCTTTACCGCACGACCAACAGCCACGCAGAACCGATCGCGACGGTCACCACGATCCTGAAGCCGCGCGGTCCCGCGCCTGCGGGTGGGCCGAAGTTGCTGTCGTACCAGATCGCCGAGGACAGCGGTGCACAGTACTGCGCACCGTCGTACGTGGCTCAATCCGGTGCCATCCCGGTCGATTACGTCAATGCGGCGGAGACGCTGATCCCGATTGCCGCGGGGCTCGGGCAGGGCTGGACTGTCGCCATGCCCGACTATCAGGGGCAGAATTCGGCCTACGGCGCCTCGCGGATGAATGCACAGGCGACGCTCGACGGCATTCGTGCCGCCGAAAACTTCGCGCCCGCGCAGTTGAACGGGCCGAGCACGCCTGCGGCGCTGTGGGGATACTCCGGCGGCACTATTCCTTCGTCGTTCGTGCCGGAGATCAAGGAAAGCTATGCCCCCGAGCTCAATATCGTCGGCTCGGCGTCCGGCGGTGTCGCACCTTCCGACTTCGCAGCGGTGGTGCGGCACAACAACAATGGCGTGTACGCGGGCCTGATCTCGGCCGCGTTCGTCGGTATCGCCACCGAATATCCGGACATGCAGCGGGTACTGCGTGAGCGGGTTGATCTCCTCGGGCAATTCGTCCTTGCCTCGAAGAAGGTGCTCTGTCATCCGCAGGGCGCCATCGTGTTTCCCGGACTGAACTACCTCGGCACGTTCCAAGGCGCGGACCCACTCGCGATGCCGGAGATCAAGGAGGCGATCGCCGACAACTCGCTCGGTCAGCAGAAACCGTCGGTGCCGATCTACTTCTATCACGCGCAGAACGACGAGCTGATACCGATCGCGGGCACCGATGCGGTCGTCGACAAATACTGTGCCGAAGGCGCTCCCAGCGTGACCTATGTGCGGGAGTTCGCTGCCGAACATCTTTCCGGCGTCGTCACCCATCTGCCCGGCGCGTTCTATTGGCTGAAGGATCGGCTGAACGGTGTGCCCGCGCCGGCAGGCTGCTCGATCTCCAGTCCGGTGAGCACCATTCCGGATCCGCAATTCGGACATGCGCTCGCGGAGATCCTGCCGCCGATGGCGCAGGCGCTTGTCGGATACGCGATCGGCCAGCAGAAATAGCCGTTCGACCCCGGTGCGGACCGATGTCCGTGCCGGGGCCGACGCGGGTCTGCGGGTAGCATCGAACGGTGGCACGGCGGGTAGAGGAACCAAGAGACGGGCGCAGCTACGGTGGGCTGTCCAGGGGGCAGCGGGTGGCCCAGCGGCAGACCCGATTGATCGATGCCGCGCTCGAATTATTCGGAACCCATGGCTATGCGGCCACTTCCATCGAGCGACTGTGTGCGGTAGCCAATGTTTCCACGCGCAGTTTCTATGAAGATATGGGCAGCCGGGAAGCATTGCTGATTGCGCTGGCCGATCGGATTACTTCCCAGGCGTCCGCGCGGGCGGTGGAATCGCTGACCAAGTCCACGGGTAAACCGATGTCGGAGCGGGTAGTCGAGGGTTTCCGCGCCTATCTGGCGGTGACTTGTCAGGATCGCCGGTCGGCCCGGGTCTGCTATGTCGAGGTGGTCGGGGTCAGCCAGGCTGTGGAGGAATGGCGCAGGGAACAGCGGCGCCTGCTGTCCGCATTATTGATCAGCGAGGCCGAGCGTGCGGTCGAGCGCGGGGAGACCAAGCCGCGACGGTTCGACCTTTTCGCACTCGCGGTGATCGGCGCGGTGAACTCACTTGCCCAGGAATTGGTGCACACCACCCTGCCCGATTCGGTGGTCGATCTCGATGAAATATGCGATGAGATCGCCTTCGTCGTGAATTCCGGTCTCGGCCTGACCTGAGCCGAAAATCGGCGAAAGTCGCTGTAGTCGCACCCTTTCGATCATCTGAAAAGATGTCTTGCCGAATTAGGGTGCGTCTCCTACAGTCGTATCGAGTCCCTTGTTCGAGGGAATCGACGACTTTCTCTGGACGGAGTGTTCATGTCCTCCCTCGCAACTGCCGCGCGCGCACTGGTGGTCAACCTGCACTCGGTGGGTGTGCTGCAGCGGGCAGGCCTGCTCGATCTGCGTAGGCCGGTCGACCTGATGCGCGCGGCCAGGGCCATCCGGCAATACGGCGCCATTGCGGGACCGGTGCGGATATCGGCGCGCCGAGAACCCGAGCGGGTGGCGGTGATCGACGAACTCGGCGCGCTCACCTACCGCGAGCTCGAGGCCCGTGGCAACGCGCTGGCCCGCGGTTTCACCGCGCTCGGCCTCGGAACCGGCGACACGGTCGCCGCGCTCGTCCGGGACCGGCGCGAGTTGGTGGACACCATGCTCGCTGCGGCCAGGATCGGTGCTCGGCTGGTGCTGCTCAATACCGGGTTCGCCGGGCCGCAGCTAGCCGACGTCGTTGTCCGAGAAGGCGTGAATGTCGTGGTGTACGACCGGGAATTCGCCGATCTGCTGCGGGTGCTGCCGCCACAGGTGTGCCGGGTGCTCGCGGTGCACGACGGCAGTGTCGACGTGCCGACGATCGATGAACTGATCGCGGGCAACGACACCGCGGACCTGGCTCCGCCGCCGAGGCAGGGTGGTTTCGTGCTGTTGACCGGCGGCACCACCGGAACGCCGAAGGGGGTGCCGCGCGAGGTGAAGTCGCCGCTGGCCGCGGCCGCGCTGCTGGAGCGAATTCCGTTGCGTCGCAACCAGACCATGGTGCTCGCCGCGCCGCTGTTCCACGGCACCGCGTTGAACCAGTTCATCCTGGCGCTCTCGCTTGCCTCGACGGTGGTGCTGCGCAGGCGATTCGACGCCGAGGCGACCATGGCGGCGGTCGCCGATCATCGGGCGCAGGTGCTCGTTCTCGTGCCGACCATGCTGCGCCGGATACTCGACCTCGGCCCAGGCATGCTGGTCAAGTATCACACCGACGGCCTGCGCATCATCTTCAGCGCGGGTTCGGCACTGCCCGCCGCACTCGGCGACGCGGCCGCCGCGGCGTTCGGCGATGTGCTGTACAACTTCTACGGCTCGACCGAGGTCGGCGTCGCCGCCATCGCCACGCCCGAAGACTGGAAGGCGGCGTCCGGGACAGTGGGCAAGCCGCCGACGGTGTGCACCGTCCGGCTCTATGACGAGGACGGCAAGCTCGTCACCGAGCCGGGCGCACGCGGCACCATTTATGTGCGCAGCCTGCTGTCGTTCACCGGGTATTCCGGCGGCGGCATCAAGGACAGCATCGAGGGGTTGCTGTCCTCCGGCGATGTGGGGCACTGGGATTCGAGCGGGCGGCTGTTCATCGACGGCCGCGACGACGACATGATCGTCTCGGGCGGCGAGAACGTGTTTCCCGGCGAGGTCGAGGAGTTGCTGTACGCGCACCCGGACATTGCCGAGGCGGCGATCGTCGCGGTGCCGGACGACGAATTCGGCCAGCGGCTTGCAGCTTTTGTGGTGTGCCAGCCAGGGCGCGAGCTGGACGCCGACGAAGTGCGGGCCTATGTGAAGGCGAATTTGGCCCGGTTCAAGGTGCCGCGCGATGTCCGCTTCGTCGCGGAGCTGCCCCGCACCAGCACCGGCAAGCTGCTGCGCCGGGACCTGACCGCGAACTGACCGAAATCGTCTGGGACAGGTATGGACATCCCGGTCTGTATCTGAAAATATGACTTACCAATATGGCGGGCCCTGTGCCCGCCGTGCACCGAATGATCGCGGGCAGTCCGCGCACGGGAGCGATGGGTGATCAATGAAGATGACCGGTAGTTGGGCCAGGCCGCGCGCTGCGCGCCGGACGTGGCGCGGATTCTCCGTGGCGACCAAACATGGTGGCCGCGCCATGCTCGCCGTCGCGGTGCTCGCCGTCGCCTCGGTGCTGCCGATGGCCGCCCCGCTCGCCCTCGCGGATCCGGCGCCCAGCACGATCTTCCCGAAGGCCAACTCCCGCACCGGATTACCCGACGGCTGGCAGCCGCAGCCGGAGCGCTACGGCGTCGGAGAACACAAGAATGTCGAGATCCCGATGGCCGACGGCGCCGTGCTGCGCGCGGACGTCCGGTATCCCACCGACGCCTCCGGTGCGCAGGCGCCGGGTCCGTTCCCGATCGTGCTGACCCAGACCGCGTACGGCAAAGACAGTGCGGGGCCGCTGCGGTTGCTGTCCTACGAGGGCCTCGGCCCACTGCTCGAGCACGCCTTGCCCACCGTGATCGACGTGGCGAAGCAGGTGACCGATGCCGCGGGTTACGGCGACTACTTCGTCAAACGCGGCTACCTCAGCGTGATCGTCGACATCCGCGGCACCGGATCGTCCGACGGCCAGTGGAGCATTCTGCAGCCGCAAGAGCGCGAGGATGCCAAGCGGGTAATCCGGTGGGCCGCTGGGCTGCCCGGCTCGACCGGGGAGATCGGGCTGTGGGGGTTGTCCTACCTCGGGATGAGCGAGCTGCTCGCCGCCGGGGTGATGGAACCGGATTCGCCGATCAAGGCGCTGTTCCCGCTGATGCCGGGCAACCATGCGTTCCAGGACCTGCTCGGCCACGACGGCTTCTTCAACATCGCCTTCCTGTCCTCGATGCTCGCGGTGCCGATCACGGCGCTGCCGCAACTCGATCCGATCCTCGGCCTCTACCGGGAGCCGGGCAAGCTGCTGAGCGTTTTCGTCGATCACCTGAAGACACATTTCTGGGCCGATGGCACCTGGCCGTCGCTCATCGGCGCGCTTCTCGACGGCGACAAGCTGTACAACGGTCCGTATTGGGAGTCGCGCGCCATCGACAATGTGGTGGAACAGATTGCGGCGAACGACATTCCGACGTATCTGATCGGCGGGCAATACGACCTGCTACAGGACGGGACACCGCGCACCTTCGCCGGTCTGCAGAACGCCTACGCGGGCCGCTCACACAACGGGCCGATGCCCGCCACTGCGCAATCCAGCGGACGCTACCAAATGCTCACCGGCCCTTGGTTTCACATCCAACCGGGCGTGCAACGCAACGCCGACCTCGACCTGCACGCCATCCAGCTGGCCTGGTTCGACCGGTGGTTGAAGAACGATCACAACGGCATCGACGAGACGACGACCCCGCTGCACGCGATCGACATGGACGGCAACGTGATCGAGAGCGCGACCTACCCCGTGCGGGAAGCCCCGGCACGCAACCTGTATCTGGCGGATGGCGGCCGTCTGTCCACGGAACATCCTGTGACGCAGTCGGGTTCGGATCGGGTGACGTTCAGCCCGATGAATGCCGGAACCATCTGCAACGCCACCTTCTCCCGCAACTTCTCCGGCGTGTACGAGCTGCTCACCACGCTGGTCGGGGTGGACGACCCGTGCGGGCAGTTCCCCGCGCATCCGGATGTACCTGGGCTGCTGGACAATCCGCAGTACACCACCGACGTGTTCACCGAACCCACCGTGCTGGCCGGTCCGATCGGCGCCACCCTGTTCGCGACCTCGAGCACGCCGGCGTCGGCGTTCAGCGTGACCGTCCAGGACATCGCGCCGGACGGCGCCGCGACCGCGCTGACCGACGGCCAGCTCGCGGGCAACTATCGTGCGCTCGACGACGCGCGGACCTGGCGCACCGAGGACGGCAGCGTGCTCGGCGCCTTCCATCCCGGCAGCAGGGACTCGCTGCTTGCGATGGTGCCGGGGCAGGTGACCGAATACAACGTGAAGATCCGCCCGGTCTTTCACGTCTTCCAGCCGGGCCACCGGCTGCAGGTGACCATCGGCTCCGGTGACGCGCCGACCCACATCCTCAACCCGAAGGACTACCCGGCGCTGCTCGGTGGCGTCTACGACATTCAACGCATCGACGGCGCGGCGTCGTTGCTCACCGTGCCGCTGGCGAGCGCCACCGCCTTTGCCCGGTGACGGTCACCCCGGTGGGGAGGGCAGCCTGCGCAATCGGTGGGGTGGGTAGACACTGCGCACAGCGGTGGGGCGGGTAGTACTGGCACATCCGCGCCGGAATCCCTACGGTCGGCGGGGTGCCTGTGATCATATTGTCCGCGTGCCTCGAAAAACAGCAGGTCAGATCAGTGCTCGCTGGGCGGGCCGCGCGGATCACCGCGTGGTCGCGCTGTGCTCCCATCGGGGAGGTCGGCTGAGATGACCGGACCGACCGATCGCCCGCAGCGCTGGAACCGGCTGCTCGAACTGCTGGCGGAGTCCGGGCGGCTCTCGGTGGAGGAGGCCGCCGAGCGGCTCGGCGTGTCCTCGGCCACGGTGCGCCGCGACTTCACCGCGCTCGCCGAGCAGCAGCTGGCGACCAGAACGCACGGCGGCGTGGTGGCGACCTCGGTGGCCTACGATCTGCCTGCCCGATATCGGCAGACCGGTGGCGAGGCCAAGCAGCGGATCGCGGAACATGCTGCGTCCCTGGTGGATCCGCGCGCGGTCATCGCGATGAACGGGGGAACGACGACCACCGCGGTGGCGCGGGCGCTGGCCGGTCGCACCGATCTCGGGATCACCGGCGACGAGCAGCTGACCATCGTCACCAACGCGCTCAACATCGCGGGCGAGATGGTGCTGCGCCCGCACATGCGCACCGTCGTGCTCGGCGGCGTCGCCCGCCGGGAGTCCTACGAACTGCACGGGCCGCTGGCCGAGCGGGCGCTGGCCGAGCTGCGGTTGGACGAGCTGATCCTCGGCGTGAACGCGATCTCCGCCGAGGGCGGCGCGCAGTGCAGGCACATCGACGAGGCCGGGGTGACCACCGAGATGGTGCGGCGTTCCCGGCAGGTGATGGTGGTGGCGACCGCGGACAAGCTGGAGCGGACCGCGTTGGCCAGGATCTGCAGCATCGAACAGGTCCAGGTGCTTGTCACCGATTCCGACGCGGATCCGGTGGCGGTGGCGGCAATTCGCGCGGCGGGGGTGCGGGTCGACGTGGTGTAGCTAGCGGGGTGGTCGACAGCCCGGTAGGCGAGGGATGCCTGCCGGGCTGACTTGTTTTCCCAGCCGGTTTCGGGCTACCCGATTGATGCGATCGACCCATTGACCGGGTCATCATGTCTCATTACTGTGAGTGGGACAGTACGTCCCATATAAGTGTTGGACAGGGAGCACGCCATGCCCGATGTCGAAGCCACCGACGCCACCGCGGTCGATACCACGCTGCACCCACCTCGCTGGGCGCCGACCTTCATCCGCTGGCACAACACCCCCATCAGTTGGTGGGAGTCGGTGCGGCTGTCGCTGGGCATCCTCACCAAGGTGCGCGACCATACGGTGGTCGACTATGTGACCGGCTTTCCCGGCCAGGACGACGTGATCGTGGCCAGGGTTCCCCTCGCGAAGTTCGTCATCGTGCGCAGCCCCGAGCTGGCGCGCCATGTGCTGGTGACTAACCAGAACAACTACACCAAGAGCCCCGAGTACGACATGCTCGCGGTCGCCTTCGGGCGCGGCCTGGTGACCGACCTGAACGACGAACTGTGGCAACGCAATCGGCGGCTGGTGCAGCCGATCTTCGCCAAACGCAACGTGGACGGTTTCGCGCCGGTCATGGTCGAGGCCGCGAACGACGCGGTCATCCGGATCCGAAAGCTGGCCGCGGCCAACGACGTCGTGGACGTCAACGCCGAAATGAACCGTCTCACCTTGGATATCACGTCGCGCACCATGTTCGGCACCGACATCACCGGACCCATGTCCGAGGTGGTGCTGCACCGGCTGTTGCGGTTCTTCGGCCGTGGCTTCATGTCCAACCTGAGCCGTCCGATTCATCACCTCGGCACCTGGGTGCACAAGCACAGCCGCCACCGCGACGGCGCGGGCAACTCCCGGCTGCCGATGCGCGTCATGCGGGCCGCGGGCTGGGTGATCGAGCCGCGCAGCATGCGCGATCTGCGCCATGCCGAGCGCGTGGTCGACGGGTTGATCGCCGACCATCGCGCAGGCCGGATCGATCGGAAGGACAACCTGCTCGCCCTGCTGATGGACGCGTCCGATCCCGAAACCGGTTACCAGTACACCGATCAGGAGATTCACGACGAGCTGATGACGTTCATCGGCGCGGGCATGGAGACCACCGCGACCGCGCTGTCCTGGGTGTGGCAGCTGCTCGCGGAGCATCCCGAGGCGCGGGACCGCCTGCGCGACGAGGTCACCTCGGTGCTCGGGTCGCGGCCGGCCACCGCCGCGGATCTCGACCGCCTGCCGTGGACGCAGGCCGTCGTCGCCGAGACCATGCGGCTGCTGCCGCCCGTCGTCGGGCTGGCCAGAACGGCGAAGGCGGAGGACGCGCTCGGCGGCTACCGGATCAAGCCGGGCACCACGGTGATCGCCCTCATCCACGGCTCGCATCACAACCAGCGCGTGTGGGACCGCCCGGAAGAGTTCGACCCGAGCCGGTACCTACCGGACAACATGGAGCGCCAGCACAAGCGGGCCTCGATGCCGTTCGGCGCAGGCAAAAGAATGTGTGTCGCATCGGGATTCGCGAGCATGGAGGCCAGCCTCGTGGTCGCCACCTTCGCGCAGCACCTGCAATTCGACGCCATCTCGGAGCAGCGGCCGCGGCGGCAGATCTCGTTCACCGGCGGTCCGGACGGGCCGCTGACCATGCGTCCCCGGTTCCTGCCGGAACTGGAGCGCGCCGACACCGCCGTATAGTCGACTACTGTGAAACCGCCCGTCACCATGCGTAGCCATCGCAGGCGCGCGGGCGGTCAGCGCTGGCGGGAACACAATTCGACCAGGCAGACGCAGATCCTCGAGGCGGCCGTCGCGCTGATCGAGGAGAACGATCCGAACGTCGAGGTCTCGATCCAGCAGATCGCCGAACGCGCCGGACTGGCCCGCTCGGTGGTCTACCGGCAGTTCGACAACCGGGAAGACCTGGATTCCCGGGTGCGCGAGTTCGTCGTCGAGCGGTATGTGGCCGAGGTGGAGGCCGTGCTCGTGCTCGACCCCGCCAAGACCTTCGAGGAGATCGTCCTCGACGTGATGTGCACCGTGGTGCGCTGGGCGGCGGACCATCCGAAGCTGTATCGGTACGGCCAGAGCGGCACGGTGCACGGGCACGCCGCAGGCGAATCCAGCCTCACCATCGGCAGGCATCGCGTGGCCGAGACACTGTGGCAACAGGTTTCGTCCTTGAGCGGGATCCTCGGCATCGATGTGCTGCCGTACCGTCCGGTCGTGTACGGAATCGTCGGGCTCGTGGAAGGTGTCGTCACCGAATACCTCGGTGCGCCTACTGAATCCGAGCGCCCTGACCAGGAATCCGTTGCCCGCCTGCTGACTTCGTCGGCCTGGCACCTCTTCGCGGGCCACGCCGCAGACCGCGGCCTGCACTTCGAGCGTTCGACCGCCATGGGCGAAGCCATGGCTGAACTCTTGGCCAACGCGGCAAACAAGAAGGACTGACCCGAGGACGGTAACCGCAGGGCGGGCCGACACTGTCGACCCGCACCCGTCAGCGACCCTCAGCCGTCCGCCGGGTCGTTGAAATGCTTGCGCAACAACGACTCGATCGTGCTGAGCGTGTTCGTGTGTTGGTCGAGAACTTCGGTGTGCTGGTTGAGGATCTTGGTGTGCTGGTCGAGCGTCTTGGAGTGTTGCTCGAGTATTCCGGTGTGTTGCCGCTGCGTACTGCGCAGCTCCCCGAGTTGTCGGCCGTGATCGGCTAGTTGTCGGCCGTGATCGGCTAGTTGTCGGCCGTGATCGGCCAGTTGTTTGCTGTGCTCGGCCTGCACAGCGCCCTGCTCGATCTGGGTACTACGTAATGCGTTGAGCAGTTTGATCCCCTGATGGTGCGCCTGGCGGGCCGCAAGTGCTTCGGTCCCAGCCAGTTTGGCGATCGCGAGCGCTTCGCCGTTCATGTCCGCCAGTTCGTCGATGCTCCGCTCCACCACGGTGACGCGATGCTCCAACTCCGGTGCGCCCATTTATTCCCCCTTGCTCTGAATCGATGATGAAGCGGCGAGATTACCCCCGGGCGGTGACGACTCGCCAGGACCAAACGTGCGTGCGGAACGAGTTATCGCGTTGGTGCGGAAAGCGGTATCGCGTCCGTTTGGTCGACCGGTGTGCGAGGCGGTCGGAGTGCCCGTGCCCAGACGGCAAAACCCCAGGCCACAAAGCCTGCATAGACCAGATAGAGGATGGCCGACGGGTAGTACCCCGCCTTCAGAAGCAGGGGGATGCCGACAATATCTACCGCAATCCAGATGAGCCAGAACTCGGCCAACCCGCGGGCCATGCCGTAGGTCGCGAGGACGGAGCCGGTGAAGATCCAGGCTTCGGCCCACGGACCGTAGGACCCGATCACCGCGAACAGTTGCGCGAACGCCATGGTGCCGATCGCCATGCCTGCGATCAGGACGAGCCGTTCCGTGGTGGTTGCCCAGCGCGGGTCGACGCCGCGGTGCTCGAGGCCGGTCTCGGCGTTGGCATGCCGGTACCAACTCCACCAGCCGTAGACGCTGACGGCGATGAACATCAGCTGCCGTCCGGCCTGGCCCGCCATGTTCAGGTGCTGCGGGGTGTGGAAGATGCCACCGACGAACACGGTGAACAGCAAGGCGTTCCCGGCGATGCCGATCGGCCACGCCCACACCCGCCGCCGCATGCCGCCGATCGCGGAGGCGAGCCCGAAACCGTTGCCGATCACCTCGCGCCAGAGGATCTCCGAGCCCGCGATGTGCAGCTTGGCGTCGAGCAGCGAGAAGATCGGGTTCACCTGTGGTGCAACCCGCGCGCGCACTCATCTCATCCACGCTCGGGATTTCGGCTCGCACGGATTCGAAAATCCGGCCGGAACGGCCCAGGTGCGTAACGATTGCGCAATCTGGCAGCGCGATTCGCAATATCTGTGCAACGGACCCCTTCTAGGGTGACCGTCATGAGGGATCGCATCGAGCGAAATATCGTGACCGCGGGGGCCGCAGCCGAGGCGGCGGCATGACGACGGAGAGCAGCACCGGGGGGACCGGTATCCACATCAGCGGGCTGACCAAATCGTTCCGAGTCGGCCGAAAAACGGTGCATGCGCTGGACGCGGTGGATCTGCACACCGAACAGGGGGCGTTTCTTTCGCTGCTCGGCCCGTCCGGCTGCGGCAAGTCGACGGTGCTGCGCATCCTGGCAGGCTTGGAGACGCCGACCGCGGGCAAGGCGTTGATCGATGGCCAGACCCCTGCCGAACTGCGCGGCCGCCACGAGCTCGGCATCGCGTTCCAGGATTCGGCGTTGCTGCCGTGGCGTTCGGTGGAGTCGAACATCAAGTTGCCGCTGCAGGTGGCCGGGCTCCCCGCGGACCCGGCGCTGATCGCGGACCTGATCCAGCTGGTCGGGCTGGATGGCTTCGAGAAGGCCAAGCCTGCACAGTTGTCCGGCGGCATGCGTCAGCGTGTCTCGATCGCACGGGCGCTGGTGGTGAAGCCGACCGTGCTGCTGCTCGACGAGCCGTTCGGCGCGCTGGACGACATGACCAGGCAGCGGCTCAACCTGGAGCTGTTGCGGATCTGGACAGAGAAGCCCGCGACCACCCTGATGGTCACCCACGGCATCGCCGAGGCGGTGTTCCTTTCCGATGTCGTCGCGGTGATGAGCCCGCGGCCCGGCCGGGTGCTGGAGCTGGTGGAGATCGATCTGCCGCGCCCGCGCCTGCCGGAGATGATGCGCACGCCGGAATTCCACAAGCTGCACGACTACCTGTCGGAGCTGCTGTTCGGAAAGTCCGGCACCGGTGGCGCATTGGGCGGCGAGGCCGCGGCAGTCGAGGAGAAGGCGTGAACGTCGAAGGCGGGCGCCGCGCGCGCTGCTGGTGGCAGGCTCGGCCCGGCTGGCATCGGGTGCGCAGGTACGGACAGCCGGTTCCCTCGTTCGCGTGCTGCGCCAGGCGTGGCCGGGGAGGTCGGGCATGAAGCGGATCGGCGGACTTCTCGGTGTCGTCGGGCTGATCGGGGTGTGGTGGCTGCTCGCCGCGCTCGGCGTCGCGGGCGGCACGGTGCCGACCCCGTGGACGGTGCTGCACACCATGTACACCGACGGGTGGGGCCTCTACGGGCCCAACTTCCGGATCACCGCGCTCGGTGCACTGCAAGGCTTCGTCTGGGGCAACGGATTGGCCATCGCGTTGGCGATCCTGATCATGCTTGTCCCGCAGATCGAATCGCTGGCCACCCAGCTGGCGATCCTGAGCTATTGCACGCCGCTGCTCGCGCTCGGCCCGATCATTCTGGTGGTGTTCGGCGGCCGCACCCCGACGGTGTTCCTTGCGGCGATGTATTGCTTCTTCACCACCATGGTCGGCACCGTGACCGGTTTGCGTTCGGCCGACAGGACCAGCCTCGATCTGGTCCGCGCCTACGGCGGCGGGCGCTGGCAGCAGCTGTACCGGGTGCAGTTGATCTCGGCGTTGCCGAATACGTTCGCGGCCTTGAAGATCGCGGCGCCCTCCGCGGTACTCGGCGCCATCATCGGCGAATATCTCGGTGGCGTCGACAGCGGCATCGGGGTCGCGCTGACGGCCGCGCAGACGGCGTACAACGTCCCACGCACCTGGGGCATGGCGTTGGCCGCGGCCGCGCTGGCGGGCCTCGGCTACGCGGTCGTCGCGCTCGGTGCCCGCATCGTCGCACCGTGGACCACTCAGGAGGCGCGATGACATCCGCGAAACCGTCTGACGCACACACATATTCGGAGGTGGGACGATGAAGGTCGTGGTGCGGATCGGGCGGTTCCTGTTTCCGCTGTTCACCTCGCTGCTGCTGATGCTGGCGATCTGGTACGTCTTCCTGAAGGCGTTCCCGCAGGTCGGCCCCCGGGTCGGCAAGGCGCCCGGCGATATCTGGCGGTATCTGGTCACCTCGCCGGGGGCGCCGAAGGCGCGGGACCTGATCTTCGACGATCTGCAGATCACGCTGCGGGACGCGGCCATCGGGTTCGGCCTCGGCATGGGCGCCGCGATCGTGGTCGCCGCGCTGTTCGTCTCGTTCGCGGCGGTGGAGCAGACCTTCCTGCCGGTGGCGATGCTGCTGCGTTCGGTGCCGCTGGTCGTGTTGGCCCCGATCATCGTGCTGGTGTTCGGCCGCGGGCTCGGCGGGGTGACGGTGCTCGCCGCGATCGTGGTGTTCTTCCCGGCGCTGGTGATGATCATGACGGGGTTGCGCAACGCGCCGCGGCAGGCGCTGGACCTGGTGGCCGCCTACGGCGGCTCGCGCTGGACCGGGCTGCGGATGGTCGCGGTGCCCGCCGCATTGCCCTCGGTGTTCGCGGCGGCGAGGATCTCGGTGCCTGGCGCGCTGATCGGCGCGCTGCTCGGCGAGTGGCTCGGCAGCGGAACCGGGTTGGGCGCCAGCCTGATCCGGGCCATCCCGACGTTCCAGTACAACCAGCTGTGGGCGTCGATCGTGCTCGTCACGATCGTGTCGGTGCTGCTCTACGCGGTCGTCGGGGTGATCGAGAACCTGGTGCTCGCCCGCTTCGGCGCCGAGGCCGGTCGGTCGTGAACCGAGCGGCGGCCGACGGGAAAACTACGCAAATCACCGCCCGGAACGTCAAAGTAAAGAAAATGAAACGCAATCGACCTAGATTCACCGCATGACACCCGTGCCACGCTCCTCGTTCGGGCCGACACTCAACCGACGGTCTCTCCTTCGTTACACCGCGCTGACCAGCGCCGCCCTCGGTGGCGCAGGCCTGCTCGCCGCGTGTGGCGGCGCCGCAGACGACTCGTCGGGCGGCTCCACCCCTGACGGTTCCAAATTCGGCAGCGTGGCGGTGCAGCTGTCCTGGCTGAAGAACATCGAGTTCGCCGGTGAGTACTTCGCGGACAGCAAGGGCTATTTCAAAGAAGCGGGCTTCGGCTCGGTCAACCTCATCGCCGGCGGTGCGGCCAGCACCTCGGTGGAGGCAGGCCTGGACACCGGCAAGATCTGGCTCGGCCTGTCCGCCCCGCAGACCACCGCCAAGGCGGTGCTGGAGGGCCTGCCCGCGAAGATCGTCGCCACCACCTATCAGAAGAACCCCTTCGCGATCGTCAGCTCCGCCGCCAAGCCGATCAAGACGCCCGCGGACATGAAGGGCAGGAAGATCGGTGTGCAGGACACCAATCAGCTGATCTTCAACGCCCTGCTCTCGGCCAACGGCATGAAGCCGGGCGATGTCACCATCGTGCCCGCGCAGTTCGACCCGACGCCGCTGGCCAACGGCGAGGTCGACGGCTGGGTCAGCTACGTGACGAACGAGCCGATCACGTTGACGGCCAAGGGTTTCGCCAACACGCACTTCTTGTTCGCGGACTACAACCTGCCGCTGGTCGCCGAGACGCTCACCGTCAAACAAGCCACCATCGACAAGGAACGCGACAAGCTCAAGGCGTTCCTGATCGCCGAGATCAAGGGCTGGAAGGACGCGGTGGCCAATCCGGCCGAATCCGCGCGGCTCGCGGTCGAGGTGTACGGCAAGGATCAGAAGCTCGACCTCGACGAGCAGACGAAAGAGGCTACGGCACAGAACGATCTGGTGGTCTCGCCGGACACGGCCGCCAATGGGCTGCTGAGCATGACCGACAAGCTGATCGAGCAGAACATCGCCGCGCTGCGCTCGGCCGATCTCCAGATCAAGGCCGACGAGCTGTTCGATCTGTCGGTGCTGCGTGAGGTGTATGCGGAGAACCCGGGACTGAAGGCCTAAATCCCCAGTCCCACCGCCTTTTTCAGCGGTGCCGATGGGTTGGTGTGTAGTGCGTGCCGCCCGGACTGCAAGGTCCTGGCGGCAATCATTTCCGCGGCGATCGCGATGGCGAGCTCGGCGGCGGTGCGCGCGCCCAGATCCAAGCCTGCCGGGGAATACAGACGGGCGAGCGTTGCTTCGTTGAAGCCGCCCGCCCGTAGGTCTTCCATGCGCTGGGTGTGCACGGCGCGCGAGCCCATCGCACCGAGGTACCCGAGCTCGGGTAGTCGAAGCGCGACGGTGAGCAGCGGGATCTCGAACTTCGGGTCGTGCGAGGTGACGACTATGGCTGTGCTGCCGTCGATTTCGCCCGCCGACGACAGGGTGTTCAGGTAGCGGTGCGGCCAGTCGACGACCACCTCCGCGCCGGGGAACTTCTCCGGCTGCGCGAAGGTGTGCCGGGAATCGCAGATGGTGACGCGATAGCCGAGCAGGGCCGCCTGCACCGTCAGCGCCGCGGCAAAAGAGTTGGCGCCGAAGATGATCAGGCGCGGCGGCGGCGCGAACGAGGAGACGAAGACATCCGAATCCGGCAGCGCGAGCAGCTCGGTGGCGTGCGGCTTGTCGGTGACCAGATGTTGGCCGATGAGGTCCGCGTCGGAATTCCACACGACGGTGAACAGGGTGATCCGCCGGTGCGCCGAGATCTCGCCTGCGATGATCGGGAACTCGGGAAAGTCTCTGCGCGAGAACGGTTCGGTGAACACGTCCATCATGCCGTCCCGGTCCACCGCGCCCTCCGCGCCGGTAGCCACGCCGTAGCGGTGCATCGCGCGACGGCCCGTGCGTGCGGCCTGCAGCACGGATTCGTAGGCGATTTCCTCCAGCCCGCCGTCGGTGACCGCACCGTAGACGCCGCCGTCGGGGTCGACCAGCATCGCTGATCCGACCGGCAACGGCGCAGCACCCATCGTGCGCACGATGGTGGCGAGCCCGCCGGTTCGGCCCGAATGCCACACTCGCAGTAGGTCATCGATGATGTCCCGCATCAGCTCGCTCCGATCACCGTGCGGACGAGGCCGGGTAGTCACGATCGACGCCCGTCGCCAAATCGTCGCACGTGACGCACACCATATCGTCCCTTCGTGACAAATAGTAACGAGCGCCTGAATCTCCTACGGCCTCCTGACATACCGAGGTCCAGTGCTTGTGTGCGAGCACAACGGGGTGTCCCGGTGTGTTGTGAAACACAGCACGTGCCAAGCCGCTCGGCGCCTCGAACGCCGCGGCCGTGACTCGGGCGACCACATCGGCGCCGACATCGGGGGTGTCGACCGGCATGATCGCGGCGTAGCGGGCCGGGGTCCGTGCGGCGGCGATCAAGCCCGCGCGGACCGACGCGCCCATGCCGGTGGCCCAGTCCGCGGCCCACACATGCATGACGTCTGCGGGCAGGTTCAGCAACCCCGGATCGGGGCCGGTCGCGCCGAGCACGACGATCACCGGATCGCAGCCGCCGTCGCGCAGTGCTGCCACCGCGCCGCGCAGCCAGGCACCACCCTCGGCCAGGGCTTTCGGCCGCCCGTAGCGCTTCCCGGCGCCCGCGGCGAGCACGATGCCCGTGCATGCGGGTGCGGCGGCCGGGCGATCGGGTACAGCCATGGCTACGACGGTAGTCCGGATCCGTTGCCCGTGGGTTACGGAGAATCCGCGCGCGGAAAACCGCCCGAGCGTATTCCTTGCGGCGACACGCCAGGCGTGATCTCACCCGTTCGGGTGGCGGGCGGCCTGGTCGTATTCGATGCTGTTCCGATGACAGACGACGAGGCGGGCGTCGCTCGGTTCGACACATTGCCGGACAACGCGGCGACCACGGCATTGCTCGCGTGTTGCGCTGCACCTGCCTTGGCGCGGGCGCTGATCGAGGGGCGACCGTATGCGAGCGTCGAGGCGCTCCTCGATGCCGCCGATGCCGTGCTTGCGGAACTGCCCGAGTCCGAGATCGATCTGGCGCTGGCCGGGCATCCGCGCATCGGCGAGCGCCCTGCGTCGGCGGTCTCGGCGGGGGAGCAGGCCGGCGTGCAGGATGCCGTGCGTGCGGCGCTGGCCGATGGCAACCGAGCCTACGAGGCGCGCTTCGGCCATATCTATCTGGTCTGCGCGAGCGGCCGATCGGGCGACGAGCTGCTCGCGATCCTCGAAGCCAGGCTGCACAACGATGCGGACACCGAAAGGCGGGTCATGCGAACAGAATTGGCGAAGATCAATCGGATCCGGTTGCGTGGGATGCTGCGGGACCTGCGATGAGCACGCTGAGCACGCACGTGCTCGACGCCGTGCGCGGTGCGCCCGCGGCGGGGATCGTGGTCACGCTGTATCACGAGGCCGCGCAGCTGGATTCGGGAACCACCGACACGGACGGACGGATCGGCGCATTGGGCGGCGTGCTCGCGCCGGGCACCTACCGGCTGGTGTTCGGCACCGGCGCCTACTTCGCCGACCGGCAGGTCGACACCTTCTACCCCGAGGTCTCGGTGGCGTTCACCGTCGCCGAGGAGCGGCACTGTCACGTCCCGCTGCTGCTGTCACCGTTTGCCTTTTCCACCTATCGAGGGAGCTGACGCCAGGATGGAACTGACCGGGCCGATCGTGCTGTCCGACAACAGCTATGGCAAGGCCGAGAACCGGATCGTGCGGATCTGGCGGCAGACCGCGCGCCACGAGATCCGCGACGTGAACGTCTCCACCGTGCTGCGCGGCGATTTCGCCGACGCGTATACCGCAGGTGATCAGCGCAAGGTGCTGCCCACCGACACACAGAAGCAGACCGCGTACGTGTACGCGAAACAGCCCGGGCTACAGACCATTGAGGACTACGGACTCGCGTTGGCCGGGCATTTCGTCGACGAGATCGAGCCGGTGCGCAGCGCGCGGATCGAGATCGACGACTATGCCTGGCAGCGGGTGCCGGTCGACGGGCGCCCGCACGACCACACCTGGGTGCGGCAGGGTCCCGAGGTGCGCACCGCGGCGGTCACCGTGGCAGGCACCGGCGCCGACCGGCAAGCCTGGGTGATCGGTGGGGTGAAGGAGCTGACCATCCTGAAGTCGACCGGTTCGGAGTTCGCCGACTTCCTCCGCGACGAATTCACCGTGCTGGCACCGACACACGACCGGATGCTGGCCACCTCCCTTGCCGTCGAATGGCGGTTCGCGGCAAGCACCGGCATCGCGTGGGACGACGTGTACGCGGGGATCAGGGCCACACTGGTCGAGACGTTCGCGACGCGGCATTCGAAGGCGTTGCAGCAGACACTGTTCGAGATGGGCAAGGCCGCGCTCGAGGCGTACCCGGTGCTCGCGGAGGTGCGGCTGGCCGCGCCGAACAAGCACCACTTCGACTACGACCTGGCCCGGTTCGGCATCGAGAACAACGGCGAGGTGTACCACGCCGCCGACCGCCCGTACGGCCTGATCCACGCCACCGTGCAGCGGGCCGACGCACCGGAGGCGGGTCTGGCATGGACACCGTAATCGTGATCGAGGACTGTGCCGTCGCGACCGTCGACGCGATCGGCACCGAGTACCGCCGCGGCCATGTGGTGCTGCGCGGCAACCGGATCGACGCGGTCGGCGCCGGCGCCGCACCCGCCGTCGATGGGCAGGTACAGCGGATCGACGGCAGCGGCTGCCTGCTGACACCGGGGCTGGTGAACACCCACCACCATCTCTACCAGTGGATCACCCGCGGCCTCGCCGCGGACAACACCCTGTTCGAGTGGCTCACCACGCTCTATCCCATCTGGGCGGGCATCGACGAGGCGGCGGTGCGGGTCGCGGCGACCGGCGGGCTGGCCGCGCTGGCCCGCACCGGCTGCACCACCTCGACCGACCATCACTATGTGTTCCCGCGCGAGGGCGGTGATCTGCTCGGCGCCGAGATCGCGGCGGCCGCCGACGTCGGCCTGCGCTTCCACCCGTGCCGCGGCTCGATGGATCTCGGCGTGAGCGCGGGCGGGCTGCCGCCGGATCAGGTGGTCCAGACACTGGACGCCATCCTGGTCGACAGTGCGGAAGCGATTGCCCGGCACCATGATCCGTCGTTCGATTCGATGCTGCGGATCGCACTGGCTCCGTGCTCGCCGTTCTCGGTGACGCCGGAGCTGCTGCGCGAATCCGCGGTGCTCGCCCGCGAGTCCGGGGTGCGGCTGCACACTCACGTCGCCGAGACGATCGACGAACAGGACTACTGTGCGCAGACTTTCGGCTGTACGCCCGCGCAGTACATGGAGCAGCTCGGCTGGGTCGGGCCCGACGTCTGGTGGGCGCACGCCATCCATCTGGACGACACCGCGATCGATGCGATGGCGAAAACCGGTACCGGAGTGGCGCATTGCCCCACCTCGAACGCGCGCATCGGCGCGGGTGTCGCCCGCACCGCCGACCTGGTGCGCGCCGGGGTGCCGGTCGGTCTCGGCGTGGACGGCGCGGCAAGCAACGAGTCGTCCTCGATGATCGAGGAACCGCGCAACGCCCTGTTCTATGCACGCAACCGGGGCGGTCCTCGGGCGATGACGGTGCGAACGTCCTTGGCGCTTGCCACGATCGGCGGCGCCAGGGTGCTCGGCCGGGATGCCGAGATCGGCTCGATCGAGCCGGGCAAGCTCGCCGACCTCGCGCTGTGGCGGCTGGACACGCCCGCACACGCAGGCATCGACGATCCGGTGACCGCGCTGGTGCTCGGCTCGGCGCCGCCCCTTGCGGCGCTGATCGTGAACGGGCGCACGGTCGTTCGGGACGGCAGGTTGTGCACCGTCGACGAGGACACCGTCGGCGCCGACGTGGCCAAGGCGCAGGCCGCGCTGGTGGCAAAGGCCGGGTAGCGGTCAGCAGCAGTGGCGCTCTGCCAGTAAGGCGAGACTATCCGCGCAGGCCCGCATCTCGCTGATCAGGATGTGCGGTTCGGCGCCCGTTGTGCTGCCACACGGGGTCAGGGACGGGACTACCGTGGTTTTGGCGGTGAGCCCGCTGCGTAGGGCGTGGCGGGCGCCGAGGTCGTCCTGCAAACCGCCGACCACGAACTGCAGCAGCAGCGGACGGAGCATCGGTATTCCGCTGCGGCGCAGCATGATTGTCGCGCCGAGGATGGCGGCCAAGCCGCCCTTCATTTTGGGTAGGCCCGTGCCGTAGAGGCGATCGCCATCGCGCCGGGCAGTGAACGATTCACGCGGTGGCTGCCTGTCGAACGGAGCCGTGTCGAGGTGGCCACCGAGTAGCAGGGCAGGCTTGCCTCGCTCCGGGCCGAGACGGGCGATCGTTTGCAGTCGACCCGGCTCGACTTCCTGGTAATAGGCGCGAATGTCGTTGCGACGGAGCATATTTCGAACGTGACAGGCGAGCGCTGTTTCCTGTCCGGTGCTGGAGGGGATGGCGGTGAGGTCGGCGGCGAGCCGGATGAGCTCATCGTCGGAAAGCAGACGATGCAGCTGGTCGGCGAAGAGGGTGGTCGAGCTGATCACGTCGGCCGGTTCCGATCGGGAGAATCGTGGGCGGGGCGGTGGGCGCTGGCCGGGAACACGGGGCTCAGCGGATCATCAGCGCTCATAGGATATCGGGCGCGTCGCGAGGGGTGGCGGGCGGTGCCTGCCGAGGTGCGTTGATCGGTCGCCCTTCCGCGCGGGACGTGCCGGCCGCAGGTGGTCTCGGTCGCGCACATCGGTGAGGGATGGCCCGCCGTGCGGCGTGGGAAATCTCACACCCGAGCGGGTTGAGGTGGACAGTAATCATCCGGCTGCCCGGTGTCGAGTGTGTGGCGTGGTGCACCCTGCGTGTCGACGACGCGCCGCGAAAACCGTGCTCGGTGTGTCGCGTGGCGTCGGCGCGGGTGACTCGCCGTCGCTCCGCGTCGGAGGCGCCGTTTCGCCACCGCGCGATAATAAAACCATCCGGTCTCTATTGGCGTCCGACCTGTTCACGGCCGGTGCGAGATACTGGAACGGTGCCGCCTCTGACCGAAAAGAGCCGGACGGGTGGATGCCGAAGCGCGACCGGGGGCGCGGCGGGACAGCAGAAGGGCGCGACCGGCCGGTTTACGCGGCGTCGCGAGCCGGCCAGGTAACAGCCGCGCAACCTGGCGTGGTTGCCGTGCGACATCGCGGCAACGCCACGCTCCTACGGTTGCCGGACAAGCGGTGGAGGTGAGACGTGGACTTGGACACGATCCGGGACGTGGTGCAGGCCAGGGGACGGGCCGACCTGGACGTGCTCGGCGGTGGCACCGCGGTGCTGGCCGGCGGGACCTTCCTCTTCTCCGAACCGCAGAACGAGCTCGACCGGCTGGTCGACATCACCACCCTCGGCTGGCCCGCACTGACCGAGGTGCCGACCGGGCTGGAGATCGCGGCGACCTGCACGCTGGCCGAACTCGCCGGTTCGGTGCCGGGACGGGAGCTGGGCGCGGAGGTGCTGCGCGAAGAGTGGCCGGGGACACGGTTGTTCGCGCAGGGGTGCCGGGCATTGCTTGCGTCGCACAAGATCTGGCGCACCGCGACGGTCGGCGGCAACATCTGTTTGTCGTTGCCCGCCGGTGGGGTGCTCGCGGCCTTGACCGCGCTGGACGGAGTCGCGCTGATCTGGACGCCGGACGGACAGGACCGCCGAGTTCCGCTGCGGCAGTTCGTGCTCGGTCCTGGCCGCAATGTGCTGCGGGAAGGTGAGGTGCTGCGCTCGATCACGGTGCCGACGTCCAGCTTGCTGGCGCACACCAGTTTCCGGAAGATCGCGCTCGCGCCACTCGGCCGCTCCGGCTCCGTGGTGCTCGGCCGCCGTGATCCCGATGGCGGCTGCACTGTCACCCTCACCGCCGCCACCACGAAGCCGGTGCTGCTGGATTTCGCCACCGCACCGAGCGATGCCGATATCGACGCGGCGGTCGCCGGGCTCGACCCGCTGCTGTGGTTCGACGACCCGCACGGCGCGCCCGACTGGCGACGGCACGTGACCGGACGGCTCGCTCGCGAGGTTTGCGCGGACCTACGCGCCGAGGATCGGAGACGGTCGTGAAGTTCGATATCGACGGCAGGCCCGTCGAGGTCGACCCGCGACCCGGCCAGTGCTTGCGCACCCTGCTCCGCGAGCAGGGCACCCTCGCGGTCAAGAAGGGCTGTGACACCGGCGATTGCGGCGCCTGCTCGGTTCAGCTCGACGGCATGACGGTGCACTCCTGCCTCATCCCGGCCCACCGCGCCGCCGACCGCTCGATCACCACCGCGGCAGGTCTCGGCACCGCCACCGATCCGCATCCGGTGCAGCGCCGCTTCGTCGAGCACGCCGCCTTCCAATGTGGTTTCTGCACAGCGGGAATGGTGGTCACCGCGGCCGGACTCGAGGACGGAGCGGCCGCCCACCGAGCCGACCCTGCGACACCGAGTTGCCTCTCGGCCGGTGCGGCACCGCCGGATCCGACCAGCGATGCCGCGGCCGGGTGCGGTCGATCCGGCGCGGAACTCGCGGAGCTGATGAAGGGAAACCTCTGCCGCTGCACGGGTTATCGCGCGATTGCCGATGCGCTCACGGGTACCGCAACAGAGGTCGACCAACTGCCCCCGCCGACGACGGCACGCCACGATGGTGGTGCGGTGGTCGAGGGTCGCGCAGGGAGCGGAGTGGGTGCGCCTGCTGGGCCACGAATAGTGCGTGGCGCTGAGCCGTTCACGTTCGACATTTGTCCTGGTGACGCCGCAGGGGTTGCCGGCCGTGCTGCGAACAATGGTCCGAAGGCCGGGCCATACCCGACGGAGCAGAATTCGCCTGGCGCGAGCGAGGTTTCACCACCGACGGCACCGCTGCACATCGCGGTGTTGCCGAGCCCGCACGCGCACGCGCGCATCCTGGCGATCGACACCGCAGCCGCGGAGGCGCTGCCTGGCGTGCACGCGGTGCTCACGTATGCGGATGCACCGGACGTGCCGTTCTCGACGGCACGGCACGAATTGCGGGCCGACGATCCGGATGACACCTACGTGCTGGATCGGACGGTGCGTTTCGTCGGGCAGCGGGTGGCGGCGGTGGTGGCCGAGAGCCAGGTGGCCGCGCGTGCCGGATGCCGGGCGTTGCGGGTCGAGTACGAGGTGTTGCCCGCGGTGTTCGATCCCGCGGCGGCGTTGGCGCCCGAAGCGCCGAAACTTCATGCGGAGAAGCCGGATTCGGCGCGGATCGCGGATGCCGAGCGCAACGTGGTCGCCGAGGTGCACGGCGAGGTCGGCGACGTCGCGGCCGGGCTCGCGGCGGCCGCGAAAGTGGTGCGCGGCGTGTGGCATTCGCCGCGCGGGCAGCATGTGCATCTGGAAACCCACGGCGGCATCGGCTGGTTGGACGCCGACGGCAGGCTGGTCATCCGGTGCAGCACGCAGGTGCCGTTCCTGGTGCGCGACGAGCTGTGCCAGGTGTTCGGGCTGCGGCGCGACCGGGTCCGGGTGTTCGCGACCAGGGTGGGCGGCGGCTTCGGCGCCAAGCAGGAGATGCTTGCCGAGGATCTGATCGCCCTCGCGGTGCTGCGGACCGGGCACCCGGTGCAGTACGAGTTCACCCGCGCCGAGGAATTCACCGCCGCAACCAGCCGTCATCCGATGCGGGTCGCGGTGACCGCGGGCGCCGACGCGAACGGGGTGCTGACCGCGCTGACGGTCGAGGTGCTCGCCGATGCGGGGGCCTACGGCAATCACAGTGTCGGCGTGATGTTCCACGGCGTCGGCGAGTCGGTCGGCGTCTACCGGTGTGCCAACAAGCGGGTCGACGCACAAGCGGTGTACACCAACAACATTCCGTCCGGCGCCTTCCGTGGCTACGGCCTCGGCCAGGTCATCTTCGGGATCGAGTCCGCGCTGGACGAGTTGGCGCGCGAGCTGACTATCGACCCGTTCGAGTTCCGGCGGCGCAATGTCGTGGTGCCCGGTGACGAGTTCGTCGGTGCGGAGGTGGACGAGACCGACCTGACCTTCGGCAGCTACGGCCTCGACCAGTGCATCGATCTGGCCGAGCGGGCGTTGTTGCGGGGCAACGGCGTCGAGCCTCCCTCCGAAGAGTGGCGGGTCGGCACGGGGATGGCGGTGGCGATGATCGCGACCATCCCGCCGCGTGGCCATCACGCGAACGCGACGGCCACCCTGCTCCCCGATGGCCGTTACGAGATCCGGGTCGGCACTGCGGAATTCGGCAACGGCACCTCGACGGTGCATGCCCAGCTCGCGGCGACCGCGCTGGAGACCGACGCGGCCGCCATCGTGATCAGGCAATCCGACACCGACCTGGTCGGTCACGACACGGGCGCGTTCGGCTCCACCGGAATCGTGGTGGCAGGCAAGGCAACCTACGCCGCTGCACTGGAACTGCGCAGGCTGCTGCTCGCCAGGGCGGCGAAGCTGGCCGGGCTGCCCGAGCACGATTGCGTGTTGACCGCGGGCGGAGTCCGTTGCGGGGACGAGGTATTCGGGGCCGCCGAATTGCTGGCCGACGGCGAACTGACCGCACACGGTGAGCACGCGGGCACGCCACGCTCGGTGAGCTTCAACGTGCACGCCTTCCGGGTGGCCGTCCAGCCGGACACCGGCACGGTCCGCATCCTCCAGTCGGTGCAGGCCGTCGACGCGGGCACCGTGCTCAACCCGGTGCAGTGCCGAGGACAGGTGGAGGGCGGCGTCGCGCAGGCCATCGGCACCGCGCTCTACGAGGACATGCGCAGCGAGCACGGCGTCGTCACCACGCAGTCGCTGCGGCACTATCACATTCCGCAGTTCGCCGACGTGCCGCGCACCGAGGTGTACTTCGCCGACACCGCGGACGAGTTCGGTCCGCTCGGCGCCAAGTCGATGAGTGAGTCCCCGTACAACCCGGTCGCTCCCGCGTTGGCGAACGCGATACGCGATGCTGTCGGGGTGCGGCCGGACCGGCTGCCGATGACGGCCGACCGAATTTGGCGGGCCATGCAGGAAGGAGACCGAGGGTGACACGGTTGCCGGAGAATATCCGGGCGCGGATCGACACCATGCTCGACAGCGTCGATGACGAATTGCGCACCAGGTACCCGGGGCCGGATGGGCGGGCGCAGCCCATCCACACGGCGTACGTTCCGGCCGACCGGATCACCGAGGCCACCCCGCGCGAATGGGGCGACAGGGCAATCGAACTCCTCGACCGCCACACCGCCCTGCTGACCGAGCTGGATTCGACAGGTTCGGTGCCCGAGGTGCGCCGAAGGCTGGTGCAGGACCCGATTCAAGACCTGCGCATCGACTTCGAGGACGGCTACGGCTTCCGCGCCGACGACGAAGAGGACAAGGCCGCGAGCGAGGCGGGTGCCCTGCTGGCGGGCTGGGCGCACCGCACAGATCGCCCGCGCAGCTTCGGCATCCGGACGAAGGGGTTGGCCGGCCCGGAGCGCGGCCGCACGCTGCGCACGCTCGAGCTGGTGCTGGCGGCAATGGAAGACGTGCCTAACGGATTCGTCTTCACGGTCCCCAAGATCCGTGCGGCGGAGCAGGTTCCGGCCCTGGTCGCCGTGTGTGAAGGTTTGGAGACCGGCTACGGCCTTGCCGCAGGCGCGCTGCGGTTCGAATTGCAGATAGAAAGCCCGCAGGCGGTGCTCGCCGCCGACGGCACCGTGCCCATCGCGCGCATGCTCGGCCAGGCGGAGGGCCGATGCAGCGCATTGCATTTCGGGACCTACGACTACACCGCCGCCTGCGGCGTCGCCGCCACGGACCAGGCGCTCGATCACCCTGCCGCGGACTACGCGAAGGCCGTCATGCAGGTGGCCGCCGCGCAGACCGGTGTCTGGGT
Source organism: Nocardia sp. NPDC049149 (assembly GCF_043197455.1). Classification (NCBI taxonomy): domain Bacteria; kingdom Bacillati; phylum Actinomycetota; class Actinomycetes; order Mycobacteriales; family Nocardiaceae; genus Nocardia; species Nocardia sp. NPDC049149. The sequence goes on along the minus strand of NZ_JBICTD010000001.1, from coordinate 248,375 downwards.
ATGCGACGGCTCCACCCAGATCGTGCCCGACGCGGAACCGGAAGCCGCACTGCGCAACCACCATCGCCTGGTCGCCCGCGCCCTGCGCCGCGGCTACTACCAGGGCTGGGACATGCACCCCGGCCACCTGGTCACCCGCTGGTTGGCGACCTACGACTTCTTCCGGCAGGCCATCGACGTGGCCGTGCCGCGCCTGCAGGCCTACCTCGACCGCCGCGAGGGCGGCGTCATGGACGAGCCCGCCACCGCGGAAGCCTTGGCCGCCACTGTCTTACGCGGTCTCGACTGCGGCGCCCGTACCCCCGACGAGCTGCGCACCCGCGCGCCCGAACTGACCGAGACGGTACTGCGCGCCCTGGTCACCCGCGCGCCGATTCCGCAGGAGGCCGGATGACCGAGCACGAGGATTTCACCCTGCTCCCCGACCTGGCGGTTCGCCCGCTCGGCGGCGCGGTGATCTGGGCCGACGACGAATTCTTCGCGGAGAAGGAGAATTTGATCAACCCGGGCCCTTCGGAGTATCGGCCGTCGACCTTCGGCCACAAGGGTCAGGTCTATGACGGCTGGGAGACCCGCAGGCATCGGGGCAAGCCGGGGGACGACGCCGCGATCGTGCGTCTCGGCGTGCCTGGCGTGATCCGCGGCATCGTGGTGGACACCGCCTGGTTCAAGGGCAACTATCCGCCTGCCGTCTCGGTGTCCGCACTCGCGGTGACCGGCTATCCACCGGCCGACGAGATTGCCGCGCGCAAGGATTGGGTGCCACTCATCGACCATGCCGCCGTCACGGGCGACAGTCGCAACCCGTTCCCGATCGAGAACGACAACCGCTGGACCCACCTGAAGCTCACCATGCACCCGGACGGCGGCGTCGCGCGGCTGCGGGTGCACGGCGAGGGCCGCCCCGACCCGGAGCTGCTCGGCCTCGGCCCGCTCGACCTCGCCGCGCTGGAAAACGGTGCGCTGGTGCTGGATTGCTCCAACCGCTTCTACAGCTCGCCCAACCAGCTGCTGTACCCGGGGCTGGCCCGGCGGATGGGCGACGGCTGGGAGACCGCGCGCCGCCGCGACGACGGCAACGACTGGGTACGCATCCGGCTCGCCGGGCCCGGCCTGATCCGGCTCGCCGAGATCGACACCTCGTACTTCCTCGGCAACAGCCCCGGCGCGGCCCGGCTCGTCGGCCGCACCACCGACGGCACCGAGCTCGAATTGCTCCCGCGCACCGCGCTTTTGCCGGACACCAGGCACCGGTTCCCGATCACGCCGATGGCCGCATCGGTGGAGGAGGTCCGGCTCGACATCTACCCCGACGGCGGCCTGGCCCGCCTGCGCCTGTTCGGGGAGCTGGGCGGATGAGTGCGCGCGACTTCCTCGGTTACGGCCCGACACCGCCGGACCCGCAGTGGCCGGGCGGCGCACGGATCGCCGTCCAGTTCGTGCTCAACTACGAGGAGGGCGGCGAGAACACCGTCCTCGACGGCGACGAGCACTCGGAGACCTTCCTCTCGGAAATGACACCGGCGCAAGCGTTTCCGAATCGTCACATGAGCATGGAGTCGCTCTACGAGTACGGGTCGCGCGCCGGACTGTGGCGGGTCCTTCGTGCCTTCGAGCGCCGTGGCCTGCCGTTGACCATCTTCGCCGTCGCCACGGCAATGCAGCGAAACCCCGAGGCGGTGGCCGCCTTTCGGGAGCTCGGCCATGAAATCGCCTGCCACGGCCTGCGCTGGAAGTCCTACCAGCTGACCGACCGCGACACCGAGCGCGCGCACATGGCCGCGGCGGTGCGCATCCTCACCGAGCTCACCGGCGCCGCGCCAATGGGTTGGTACACCGGGCGTGACTCCCCGAACACCCGCGAATTGGTCGTCGAGCACGGCGGTTTCGTCTACGACGCCGACTCCTACGCCGACGATCTGCCGTACTGGGTCACTGTGCACGGCACCGACCACCTGGTGGTGCCCTACACGCTGGACACCAACGACATGCGGTTCGCTTCGCCCGCCGGGTTTCCCACCGGCGAGCAGTTCTTCGCGCACCTGCGCGACGCCTTCGATGTGCTGTATCGCGAAGGGGCCGAAGGTAATCCGAAGATGCTGTCGGTGGGTCTGCACTGCCGCATCGTCGGCCGACCGGCCCGCATGGCGGCGCTGGAACGTTTCCTCGACCACGTGCAGTCGCACGATCAGGTCTGGATCACCCGCCGCATCGATATCGCCGAGCACTGGCGCAAGACACATCCGATGAAGGGCAGCTGAACCTCGGCTGAATTCAGCAGGAGGACAATATAATTCGGGTCATGCAGGACAGATCTTCGTTGGCTAGATTCGCAGCGCTGGTTTCCCAACTCGACAGGAGTTCTGCATGTCTGCACTACGTAAAATCGTCGTCTGCACTTTCATCGGTGCCGCAACATTGATCGGCGGTGGCGTCGCGAGCGCGGCCCCACTGTCGCTCGAGCCCGCAGTCCCGGCCACCGAGCCGGTAGCCAAGGATTGCACCGGCGTTATCCACCCTCTCGGTCAGCTGATGTGCACGCTGACCAGCCTGTCTGGCTAGTACAGGGGGCAGGTCGGAAACGGCGTGCGCGGCCCGTCGGGGGGATCGGCCGCGCACGCACGTCCTGACGTATCAGCCGAACAGACTGCGCACGAACGGCAGCGAATCCGGCAGCGATGCGGTCACCGTGCCGCTGTGGTCCGTCGGATAGGTCCGCAGCGTCACCGGCTGCCCGTTCGCCTGTAGTACAGCGGCGAACCGCAGCGTCTGCGGCGTGATGACGTCAGTGTCGCGCAGGCCTTGAGCGAGCAGGACCGGCTTGTCGTATCCGGATTCGGGCAGACCGAGGTAGCGAGTGAGTACTCCGCGCAGATCGGGGATCTGCGCCAGCGGCCTGCTGAACAGGTCGCCGAGCACCACGCCCGCCGCCCCGACCGCGTCGCTGAGCGGGCCGAGACAGGCCTCCCTCGCCTGGGTGACCCAAGAGTGTCCCGCGTCGGTGAGGAAGGAGTCGATGTTCAGCTCGGGATAGGTGGTGCGCAACCCATTGAGGATGTACAGCACATAGGTCGTGACGTTCGGATTGAGTTTCACCGGTGGCACGTGCGGGCCGATCGGCAGCAGCACTTCCTCGATATAGGCGGGGACGCCGGTGCCGACCGCGCCGCGGTAGTCGAGCCAGGGACCACCGAATTCAGTGGCGTAGCGCGCCGTGTAGACGGCAGCGGCACCGCCCTGGGACTGGCCGATCACCACCCATTTCTTCGCCAGCGACGAATACTGCGCGGTCGCCGCTGTGACCGCGTCGACCACGTTGTGCGCTTCGACGATCCCGTTGAGATACGGATGCTCACCCGGCGTGCCTAACCCCGCGTAGTCGGCCGCCACGATCGCGTAGCCCTGCTGCAGCCAGGTGCCGAGGTAGGTCCAGTCGCGCTCGACAGCGCCGGGCCCGGCCGCGCTGTAGGCGCAGTCGTCGCCGATGCCGACGGTGCCGTGTGCCCAGGCGATGACGGGCCAACCACCAGCGGGTGGTTCGCCAGGGGGAAAGTAGACCGCCGCGCTCGCGGTTGTCGGCGCGTCGTTGGCCGTGGTCGAGCGGTACAGAATGCGGCTCGCCTGCGCGGCGCCCGGCAGCGTTGCCGCCTGCGTGAGCGGGACGACCGATTCGATCGTTCCGGCAGGCACGGCCGCCGCAACGGGCATATTCAGCAGGCCTGCGGTGCAGGCGAGGGCGAATGCCGCGGCGAAGGCCGTTCTTCGCATGGTGGCTCCTGTCCGGGTGTGACTGCGCTGCCACCGAGGAGATCCCACGGAGCAGGTCACTTGTCCAACTTGGCGATCCGCCCCAGTCTGCCCGAACCTCACGCGGGCTGCCCACGCTCAGGTGGTCCAGGCCACACGGGCGGCACCTGCCCCGACTTGTGAACGTCCTCACAACACGGAATGCCGAGCGGGGGCGGTGACCACTGCGGAGCCGATGTCTAACAGTACGGGCGTTACGCTAAAACCGCACGTCAGGCCTACTAGCCGGTAGGTTCCATGTTTGCAATTCGCCCGCAAGTTTTGCAAAGTTAGCAAACGCTTGACGAAACCTAGCTGAGATTCACATTAGCAACAGGTAGACGGCCATTTCTCATTGTGCAATCGTGTGGAAGTACACCCCATGGGCCTAGCAAGCCTGCAAATTGCCGCTCCAGCAGTACGAGTTGTTTATCCGCTCGGCCGTGGGGCACATCGACCTAAACGAGGAAGTGGAGTCAGAGATGTCGAACGCCGGCACCCCGAAGACCGCTGCGGAAATCCAGCAGGATTGGGACACCAACCCCCGCTGGAAGGGCGTCACCCGTAACTACACCGCGGAGCAGGTTTCGAAGCTCCAGGGCACCGTCGTCGAAGAGGCCACTCTCGCCCGTCGCGGTTCGGAGATCCTCTGGGATCTCGTCAACAACGAGGACTACATCAACTCCCTCGGCGCCCTCACCGGCAACCAGGCGGTCCAGCAGGTCCGCGCCGGCCTGAAGGCCATCTACCTGTCCGGTTGGCAGGTCGCCGGTGACGCGAACCTGTCCGGCCACACCTACCCGGACCAGTCGCTGTACCCGGCCAACTCGGTGCCGAACGTGGTGCGCCGCATCAACAACGCGCTGCTGCGCGCCGACGAGATCGCCAAGGTCGAGGGCGACGACTCCGTCAAGAACTGGCTCGCCCCGATCGTCGCCGACGCCGAAGCAGGCTTCGGTGGCGCGCTGAACGCCTACGAGCTGCAGAAGGCCATGATCGCGGCCGGCGCCGCAGGCGTGCACTGGGAAGACCAGCTCGCCTCGGAGAAGAAGTGCGGCCACCTCGGTGGCAAGGTGCTGATCCCGACCCAGCAGCACATCCGCACCCTGACCTCCGCGCGTCTGGCCTCCGACGTCGCCGGTGTGCCTTCGGTGATCATCGCCCGCACCGACGCCGAGGCCGCCACCCTCATCACCTCCGATGTGGACGAGCGCGATCGGGAGTTCCTGGACGGCACCCGCACCGCCGAGGGCTTCTTCGGCACCAAGAACGGCATCGATCCCTGCATCGCGCGTGCCAAGGCCTACGCCCCCTACGCCGACCTCATCTGGATGGAGACCGGCGTCCCGGACCTCGAGGTCGCGCGCAAGTTCTCCGAGGCCGTCCGTGGCGAGTTCCCGGACCAGCTGCTGGCCTACAACTGCTCGCCCTCCTTCAACTGGAAGGCGCACCTGGACGACGCGACCATCGCGAAGTTCCAGCGTGAGCTCGGCGCGATGGGCTTCAAGTTCCAGTTCATCACCTTGGCCGGCTTCCACTCGCTCAACTACGGCATGTTCGACCTGGCCTACGGCTACGCCCGCGAGGGCATGACCGCCTTCGTCGACCTGCAGGAGCGCGAGTTCAAGGCCGCCGCCGAGCGTGGCTTCACCGCGGTCAAGCACCAGCGTGAGGTCGGTGCCGGTTACTTCGACACCATCGCGACCACCGTCGACCCGAACACCTCGACGGCGGCGCTGAAGGGCTCCACCGAAGAGGGCCAGTTCCACTGATCCGCAACACCTTTCGGGCCCGCAAGGGTCCGGCCCTCGAACATCCTTCCGCGGCAGAGCGGTGCCGCGGAAGGATGTTCCACCGCCCTTCCCACTGAACAGCCCCAGTGGGGAGGGCATCCCTATACGTTGGTCCATCGAAGGCTCGCTTCATCAGAGCAGAACCTTCACAAGCCACCGACTAGCCAGACAAACAGCAGGAGCGGGACGTGAGCAGCGAGAAGATTCAGCGCGTCGGCATTATCGGCGCCGGACAGATGGGTGCCGGAATCGCGGAGGTGTGCGCCAGGGCGCACGTCGACGTGCTCGTTTTCGAACAGACCAGGGAACTGGCCGCCGCAGGCCGCGCCCGCATCCTTCGCTCCCTCGACCGCGGCGTCAGCAGCGGCAAGATCACCGAGCGGGAACGCGAGCAGGCGGCATGGCGGCTGCGTTTCACCTCCGACCTCAACGACTTCGCCGACCGCCAGCTGGTGGTCGAGGCGGTGCTCGAGGACGAGAAGGTCAAGACGGCGATCTTCGCCGAGCTCGACAAGGTCGTCACCGATCCGTCCGCGGTGCTCGCCTCCAACACCTCGTCCATCCCGATCATGAAGATCGCCGTCGCCACCACCCAGCCCGAGCGCGTGGTCGGCATGCACTTCTTCAACCCGGTGCCGGTGCTGCCGCTGGTCGAGCTGGTCACCACGCTGAAGACCAGCGAGGCCGTGTCCAAGCGGGCCGAGGCGTTCGCAGGCGACGTGCTGGACAAGCAGGTCGTCCGCTCCGCGGACCGGTCCGGTTTCGTGGTGAACGCGCTGCTGGTGCCGTACCTGCTCTCGGCCATCCGGATGGTCGAGTCCGGCTTCGCCACCAAGGACGACGTCGACAAGGCGATGGTGCTCGGCTGTGCCCACCCGATGGGCCCGCTGGCGCTGACCGACCTGGTCGGCCTCGACACGGTGAAGTCGATCGCCGATTCGATGTATCAGGAATTCAAGGAGCCGCTGTACTCGGCTCCGCCGCTGCTCATGCGTATGGTCGAAGCTGGATTGCTCGGCAAGAAGACCGGCGCCGGTTTCTACCAGTACAACCGGGCCTGAGCCAGGCCGGAGCGGCCGCGACCGCGGCACGGACCGGTTCTACCGGTCGCGACCGCGTCGCGGACCGCACCCTCAGCAACCCAGGCGCAAGAGCGTGCGGCGTCCCTCGTTCGTGATGGGCGCCGCGCAGCCATCGAAGGGAGCAGCGCGCTCATGGTGAACGTGACCGACGGCTACGGGTCGAGCATTCTCGGCTACCCGCGGATCGGACCGCATCGAGAACTCAAGCGAGCGCTCGAGGCCTATTGGCGCGGTGCGATCCCGCGCGAGGCACTGCTCGCGGTGGGCCGTGACATTCAGGAACGGCAGTTCAACGAACTCGCCGCCACCGGGTTGACCCAGGTCCCCGGCAACACTTTTTCGTTCTACGACCACGTACTCGACAACGCGCTGTTGTTCGGCGCGGTGCCGAAGCGGTTCCAGTCGTATCGGGACGAGCTGGATCCGCTCGACCTGTATTTCTTGATGGCGCGCGGCAGGCCGGATCTGCCGCCGCTGGAATTGGTGCGGTTCTTCGGCACGAATTACCACTACCGGCAGCCGGAATTGGCGGCCGACACCGCATTTTCGTTGCACCCCGATGCGCTGCTCGACGAATTCGACCGGGCCAACGCGCGGGGCATCGAGTTGCGGCCGGTGGTGCTCGGCCCGCTGTCGCTGTTGCTGTTGTCCAAGGCGGGGCAGGTCCCCGGCGAGGATCAGTTCGACACGTTGCAGCTGCTGGACAAGCTGCTCCCGGTGTACGAGGAACTGTTCGAGATCCTCGCCAAGCGTGGCTCGACGTGCGTGCAGCTGGACGAGCCCGCGTTCACCAGCGAGCGCACGCCCGCGGAGCTCGCCGCGTTCGAGGCCGCCTATCACCGACTATCGAAGGCGCCGTTGCGTCCGCGCATGCTCGTCACCGGGCAGTACGGCGATTTCGGTGAGGCGCTGCGGATCCTGGCGGGCACCAATGTGGAGGCCATCGGCCTCGACCTGGCCAGCTACCGCATTCGGCCGGAGGAGCTCGCGGAGATCCCCGGCATTCGCCGGAAGCGCTTGTACGCCGGTGTGATCAGCGGTCGCAATGTGTGGCGGGCCGATCGGTACGTGACGCTCGAGTACCTGAACCAGCTGGCGCAGGTGTGCCCGGATCTGGTGGTGTCGACAGGAACGACGCTGCTGCACGTGCCGTACGACACGCTCATCGAATACGACATCCTCGGTAATGTCGCCGACCGGCTCGCCTTCGCGAAACAGAAGGTGGGCGAGGTGGTTTCGCTTGCGAAGGCGCTCACCGACGGGCCGTCGGAGAGCTGGCGCAAGCGGCCGACCGAGGTGCATTTCAAGCAGAAGCACGCAGTGCGGCAACGGGTTTACGCCGTCACGCCGGAGATGCGGTCGCGGGAACCCTACGAGGTGCGTCGGGAAGCGCAGCAGGCCAGGCTGAATCTGCCGCCGGTGCCTGCGACGACGCTCGGTTCGTTCCCGCAGACCACCAAGATTCGGCAGGCGCGCCACGATCTCGGCCAGGGCAGGTTGTCCTACGACGACTACCGCAAGCGGATCGAAGCCGAGATCGAGGCGACGATCCGGCTGCAGGAGGACATCGGGCTCGACGTGCTCGTGCACGGCGAGCACGAGCGCAACGACATGATCCAGTATTTCGCCGAGCTGCTCGACGGCTTCGCGACCACCCGTTTCGGCTGGGTGCAGGTGTACGGATCCCGTTGTGTGCGACCGCCGATCATCTACGGCGACGTGTCGCGGCCCGAGCCGATGTCGGTGGAGTGGCTCAGCTACGCCCAGTCGCTGACCGAGAAGCCGGTGAAGGGCATGGTCACCGGGCCGGTCACCATGATCGCGCGTTCGTTCGTGCGGCAGGACCAGCCGCTGCACGAGACCGCGGACCAGGTGGCGTTGGCGATCCGGGACGAGCTGGCGGATCTGGAGAAGGCGGGCATCGCGATCATTCAGGTCGACGAGCCCGCGATCCGGGAGATGCTGCCGTTGCGGCCGGAGGGCAGGGCGGAGTATCTGCGCTGGGCGGTCGGCGCGTTCCGGCTGGCCACCTCCGGCGTCAAGCCGGACACCCAGATCCACACGCACATCGGCTATTCCGGCCGCGCCGAGGTGGTCGAGGCGATCGAGGAACTCGATGCCGACGTCACCGCGATCGTCGCGACCCGCTCGATCGAGTGGGTGCTCACCGCGCTCAAGGGCGACAGCGCGACCGGGCACGGCCTGAGCCACGGCGTCGGTCCCGGCGTGTACGAGAGCCGGTCGGCCCGGATCCCCGACATCGACGAGCTGGACGAATTGCTCACCGCCGCAGCGGAAGCCATCACGCCGGAACGCCTGTGGGCGAACCCGGACGGTGGGTTGAAGACCAGGCACTACTGGCAGCTGGAGCCGTCGCTGCGCAACCTCGTTGCGGCGGCGCGACGGGTGCGCAGGCGGGCGCTCGAGTCCGAGTAGCGCTGCGCTGAACGATGAATGACGTCGGCCGCCCCTGATCTCCAGGGGCGGCCTTCGTGTTCGGCCGTCGCGGCCCTGGAACGTCCACCGGGGAATTTCGGCGCGGTCGGTGGGCATTGTTCGAACCATGGGAGCAGAGAACGACGCGTGGCCCGACTCGTTGCCGGTCGCGCAGGTCCGCATCGCCAGGCAGACGGACCAGCTCGACGAGGTGGTGCGGTTCTATGTCGAGGGGCTCGGGCTGCGTGAGCTCTTGCGGTTCGGGAAGCACGAGGGATATGACGGCGTGCTGCTCGGGCTGCCGGGAACTGGCTATCACTTGGAGTTCATCACGCATGAGGACGGCAGTCCTGGGGCCGCACCGACCGCGGAAAACCTGCTGGTGCTGTACTTCACGAGTGCGACTCAGGTGGCCGAGGTCGCTGAGCGGCTGACGGCATTCGGTGTCGATCCGGTCGAGGCGGCGAATCCGTACTGGACTCGCAACGGCGCCTTGACCTTTCCTGATCCGGACGGCTGGCGGGTCGTGCTGATGCCGCGGACGATCTTCTGATCATTCAGTGCCGCAACCTCAGTGGTTCAATGCGGCGACGATGAGCATGAGGCCTGCGCCGAGCACCGTGCAGGCCAGGGTGAGCCGGGACGGGTGCACGGCGTGCGCCTCGGGCAGGATGTCGGCGGTCGCGAGGTAGAGCAGGAAGCCCGCGAAGTAACCGAGGTAGAGGCCGACCGCCCCGTCCGGGACCTGGATGAGCGTGCCGATCACCGCGCCGACCACCGGGGCGAGCGCGTCGAGCCCGAGCAGGATCAGCGCCCGCTTGCGGGCGTTGCCGTAGAGCGTCGAGATCGTGAACGTGTTGAAGCCGTCGGCGAAGTCGTGCGAGATCACCGCGATGGCGACGGCGGCGCCGACGGTGGCGCCCGCCTGGAAGCCGAGTCCGATGCCGAGGCCGTCGAGCAGGCTGTGAAAGATCAGCCCGGCCGCGGCGAGCAGCCCGACCGATTCGAAACCATGGGTGTGCGTGCCGAATTCGTGTTCGTGGCCGGTGTGGATGGCGACCGCGCGTTCGATCACGTGGATGGTGAGGAAGCCGACGACCGCGGCGATCAGCGCGGCGGGCACGCCGAGCACCGACTGGCCGGACTGCTCCAGCGCCTCGGGCAGTAGATCGAAGAAGACCACCCCGAGCATCACGCCTGCGGCGAGGCCGAGCACCAGGTGTTTGCGGTCGCCGATGCGCACCGCGACGAGCCCACCCACCAGCGTGGAGCACATCGAAACCAGCGCCAGCAGAATCGCCATCGGTCCAGCATGGGTGATCGGTCCTGGCGTCGACGGTAACTCGGGTCGGCGAGTTGATCACTCGGGGCCGGTACGCTCCGCCAGTGCGCGCAGGCCCGCCACGATGGTGTCGGCCGTCGGTGCGTGGTCCGGGTCGATCAACCACTGGAGCAGCAGCCCGCCGATCATGGTCTGCAGCACGGCGCCGACGGCGGGATCGCCCGGTTCGTCGCCGAACAGGTGGGAAAGTCCCGCGCGCGCACGGCCCTGGGCCGCGCCGAGTTCGGTGCGGATGTCGGGGGCATGCAGCGCTTGCACGAGGCTTTCCGCGTTGGCCGACCAGAGCGCGGTGTCCGTGGTGAACGAGTCGGTGAGCCGCTGCAGGAAGGCGCGCAGCCGCTCGGCCGGATCGTCGGGGTGCTCGACGGGCAGCGAGTCCAGGATCTGTTGCACCGCAGTCGAGCTCGATTCCAGCATGGCCTGGTAGAGCAGCTTGTCGCGGGTGCCGAAGTGGTAGTTGATCGCCGCGAGGTTGGTGCCGGAGGCGGACACGATGTCGCGCACGGTGGTGCGCGCGTAGCCGCGTTCGGCAAGGCACAGCTTGGCCGCGGCGAGGAGGTCGTCTCGGGTTCCCACCTTCGCACCTTATCAGTCGGGCATACGCCCGTTTGTGACGGACGTTTCATACATACGTTTCTGACAGTTGTTTGAAACATCTGTATGTTGAGGGGCATGACCACGCAACGCCCTCTTTCCCCGTTCGAACGCACCTACTTCGGTACCGACACCAAGCTCGGCAGCGTCCCCACCGGCAGCATGCCGCTGTATCTCGGCTCCACCGTGCACGGCACCCTCGACGTCCAGATCCTGCGCCGGGTGCTCGACGAGCTCGCCGCCGCGCATCCGCTGTTGCGCAGCCGGGTGGTCACCGCTGCCGACGGCACGCAGCACTTCCACCGCGACGACGAGTTCCGGCCACGCCTGGACGTCACCGACGGCGACGAGGCCGCCTACCTGAATCTCGTGAACGGGCCGAGGGATTGGACCGACGGGCTCTTTCGCGCGCACCTGCTGCGCGACGGCGAACGCGATCGCCTCGTGCTGGTGATCCATCACGGAATCTCCGACGGCAGATCCGGTTTCGCGCTGCTCGGTCAGCTGTGGCAGCGCTACACCGCGTATGCCACCGGAAGCCAACTACCGCAAGATGATTCGGATCCGAATGCTCCCGAAGCGATGGATACCCGACTCGCGGAGGTTATTTCGAGCACGGACGTCGACGAGTTCCTGGAGTTCGTCCGCGCAGGCGCCGCGATGATGGGGCCGGAGGCAGCGCCACGCACGTTGCCACACGACGGCGACGGTGTCGGCAACGACCCGCTCGGCCGGTTCGCGGTGCAGCGCATCGAGTTGGACACCAGGGAAACCGACGCGCTGGTCACCACCTCGCGTGCGCACGGCATGTCGGTCAACAGCCTGCTCACCGGTGCCGCGCTGGTCGCGTTCCGCACCCAGCTCGCGCCCGAAGCAGGACCGCTGCCGATGCTCTGCGGCCACGCCGTCGACGTGCGCGGCGAGCTGACGCCGCCGTTGCCCGCGAGCACGATGGTGAACTGCGCGTCCGGTGTCGGCACGCCGATGCTGGTCGATCCGGAGCGCAGCCCGCTCGACCTCGGCCGGGTGGTCACCGCGGCCATGCAGGACGCGCGGGATCGGCAGGAAGCGGGCCGATTCCTGCTTGCCGCCCAGCGCGCACACGACCCGGGGACGGCGGCCTTGTTCGCTGCCGCGCCCACCTTTGCCATCTCCAATATCGGTCGCCTGCCCGCGCATTCGATGCCGCAGGGGCTGCGCCACGTCCGCGACGACATCTATGCGATGGGCCCCGGCATGCCGCCGAAGCTCACCATTTTCACCGTCGGCGATCGGCTCACCGTCCAGGTCGAGTACGACACCGCGTACTACAGCCGCACGACCATGGGCACGATCGCGCTTGCCCTGCTCACCCAGCTTCGCCGCTACGCGACGACCCGCCCTTCGCCTGCTCGGTCCCGGTGAACCGAATGGTCAACTGGCGGGCCCACTTTCGATGCGGCTTCGGCGGCGCCGGTGGCAGCGGCGCCGCCGGGTCGTGCACCTCGTAGCGCCGGATGTAGGCCCCGGCGAAGGCCTGCACGGTCGCGGTGACCGGAATGGCGAGCAGGGCGCCGGTCGCACCGAGTAGCGCGGCGCCCGCCAGCACCGCGCCGAAGGCGACGGCCGGGTGCATGTCCAGGGTGGTCGCGGTGATTCTCGGTTGCAGCACATAGTTTTCGAACTGCTGGTACAGCACGATGAAGCCGAGGATCCACAGCGCGTCGGAGGGGCTGTGCACCAGCGCGACGATGATCGGCAGCGCACCGGCCAGGTAGGTGCCGACGGTCGGAATGAACTGCGAGACAACGCCGACCCAGAGCGCGAGTGCGAACGCCGACGGCACATCGAGCACGCGCAGCGCCACATAGTGCGCGATGGTCGATGCGAGGGCGAGCAATCCGCGCGAGTAGATGTAGCCGCCGGTCTTCTCCACCGCGATGTCCCAGGCGCGCAACACATGTCGCTGCTTGCGCGGCGGCAGCAGCGAGCACACGGCGTTGCGGAAGCGCGGGCCGTCGGCGGCGAAGTAGTAGGTGAACAGCAGGACGCCGAGGGACTGGAAGACCACGCCGACCGTTCGGGTACCGATGTCCCAGGCGTTGCCTGCGGCGCCTTCGAGGTACTTGCTCCAGTTGCTGGTGTATTTCTCGAGATCGGTCCCGGACAGGTTCGTCTTGAAGGTGCGATTGATCCAGTCGATACCTTGATCGGCATATTGCGGGGCGTTGTTGACCAGGGTGGTGACCTGATCGACGAGCAACGAGCCGAGCGTCCAGAAGAAGGCGACGACGACCGCGATCACCACGAGAAAGACCACCCCGGTGGCGAGCCCGCGTTTCATCCCGCGCCGCGCGAGCCAGTTCACCGCGGGTTCGATGGCGAACGCGAGGAACAGCGAGACCAGCAGAATGGTGAGCAGGCCCTGCAGCCGGGTCAGCGCCCAGAAGCCCGCGAACAGCCCGGCCACCGTGGCCGCGGCGAGCAGAAAGGCCCGCAACAGCCACGGCGGCGGGGCGGTGGTCATCTCCGCGGTGAGCACGGCGTCGCCGACGGGTGCCGCCTGCACGTCGGTGGGCCGTGTCGCGTTGTCGTCTTCATCCGAGGCCACCTCGTCAACGTACCCACATTGTCGCGTCGCACCGCGTATTCGGGTGTCGTGCTTGCCCGGCGAAATCGGCTGGCCCGCAGCCGAGATCCCGAGTCAGATCGTGGAGACGTCGATGACGAAGCGGTAGCGGACGTCGCTGGCGACCACACGGTCGTAGGCGCCGTCGATCTCGTCAGCGGAGATCACCTCGATCTCCGCGCCGATGCCGTGTTCGGCGCAGAAGTTCAGCATCTCCTGGGTCTGGGCGATGCCGCCGATCATCGAGCCGGCCAGCGAACGCCGGTATCCGGCGATGGTGAACGGTTTGATGCTCATCGGCTGCTCGGGCAGACCGAGGATCACCAGGGTGCCGTCCAGATTCAGCAGCCGCAGGTAGCTGTCGATCGGCAGGTCCGCCGAGACGGTGTTGAGGATCAGGTCGAACGAGCCGCGCAGGTCGCGGAAGGTCTGCTTGTCGCTGGTCGCGTAGTAGTGACTCGCGCCGAACATCTTGCCGTCTTCCTGCTTGCTCAGCGAGTGGCTGAGCACGGTGACCTCGGCGCCGAGCGCCGCGGCGATCTTCACCCCGACATGCCCGAGCCCGCCCATGCCGATGATCGCGACCTTCTTGCCCGGCCCCGCGTTCCAGTGCCGCAGCGGCGAGAACAGCGTGACGCCGGCGCACAGCAGCGGCGCGGCCACGTCGAGCCCGATGCCCTCGGGGATGCCGACGACGAAGTCCTCCGTCACCACGATCTGCGTCGAGTAGCCGCCCATCGTGTACCCATCGGTTTGGACCGACGGGTCGACGGGCGTGTTGTAGGTCATCGTCGCGCCCTTGGTGCAGTACTGCTCCTCGTCGGCCAGGCACGGCCCGCACACGCCGCACGAATTGACCATGCAGCCGACCCCGACCCGATCGCCGACCTGGTACTTGGTCACCGCCGAGCCGACCGCGGCGACCAGGCCCGCGATCTCGTGGCCTGGCACCACCGGATACCTGGTGCCGCCCCACTCGTCGCGGGCGGTGTGGATATCGGAGTGGCAGATCCCCGCGTACTTGATGTCGATGAGCACATCCTGCGGGCCGAGCTCCCTGCGCTCGATGGTCACCTTCTCGAACGTGCCGTCCGGGGCGGCTAGGGCATACGCGGCAGCTGGTGTCATGAATACATGCCTACCTCTGTATGGCACAACTTGGCAAGAATGACTCAAAAGGGCTGCGGTCATCGCGGCGTATCCGCAGCCTACGCCCTGATCCAGTCGGTTTTCGATCTACGGTGAAGATCTCCGGCCACAATCGAATTCGCAGGCTGTACCGAGGCGGAGAGCATGACTGACGAACGGTCCGGGGGGCGCGCGCTGGCGATGATCGTCGCGGCGCTGCTAGCAGTGGCCGGATTCCTCGGCTACCGGGGCGAATTGCCGGGTTGGCCGCTCGGGTCCGGCGACAACGCGGCCCCGATCTTCGCGCCTGCCCCGCCGCCGCTGGATCCGATCGCCGTCGCGGCCGTCATCGACCCGGCCATGGTGGACATCAGCGCCTCGACCAAGCCGTTCGGCCTCGGCGCCGCAGGCTCCGGCATCGTGCTCACCGCGGACGGGCAGGTGCTGACCAGCCACCACGTGGTCAAGGGCGCGGACACGGTGACCGTCACCGATGTCGGCAACGGGCGCGACTACGACGCCGTCGTGCTCGGCTACGACGCCAGCATCGATATCGCGCTGCTCGCGCTGACCGGCGCGGCCGAGTTGGCCACCGCACGGATCGGCAGCTCGGCCGATGTCCGGGTGCGCGACGAGGTGATGGCGATCGGCAACGCGGGCGGGGTCGGCGGCACGCCGACCGGGATCCAGGGCACCATCACCGATCTGGACAGCACCATCGTCGCGCTCAATTCCGCCGACCTGTCCCGTAAACCGCTCACCGGCATGCTCGAGGTGGCCGCGGCGGTCACCTCCGGCCAATCCGGCGGCGCGCTCGCCGATCGGACCGGCGCGGTGATCGGTGTCATCGCCGCGGCATCGGGTGATCCGGCGCGCTCGGCGGGCAGGCCGCCGAACGGCTATGCGGTGCCGATCGACGCCGCGATGCGGGTGGTCGAGCAGATCCGCGCGGGCACGCCGACCGACACCGTGCACATCGGGCCTACCGCGACGCTCGGTGTGCTGACCTCCGACGCGAAAACCGGTGGGGCACGGATTGATCTGGCGATCTACGGGCTGCCCGCCTATGCCGCCGGGCTCACCAGTGGCGAGGTGATCACCTCGGTGGATGGCCGCTCGATCACCTCGGCGCGGGCGTTGCACGCCGCGATCAACGTGCACAAGCCCGCCGACACGATTCAACTCGATGTCGTCGACACCGCCGGTGCCCGCCGCACGGTGACGATCGTGCTCGTGGCGGGCACGCCGAACTAGAACAGCGAGAGCCAGTAATCCTGGAAGCGCAGGAAGATCAGCAGCAGCACCACCGCGTAGAACAGCGCGACCAGCGTCCACCGCCACTCCGCGAGCACCCGGAGCGGGCCGGGTGCGTTGCCCCAGAGCTGATTGGTGATCACCGCGAACAGTGGTGCCATGATCGCCCACACCACCATGCAGTACGGGCACAGCGCGTTGATCCGGTAGAGGCTCTGGAAGATCAGCCAGCCGATGAACCCGAGGCCTGCGACGGTGCCGAGCCACAGCCCGCCCCAGATCCAGCGCGGGAACCCCACCCCGGCCACCGAAAGCACGCCGAGCGTGACCACAACGGAGAAGCCGACGATGCCGATCAGCGGGTTCGGGAACCCGAAGACCGCGGCCTGCTTGGTCACCATCACCGAGCCACAGGACAGGATCGGGTTGATGCTGCACGACGGGGTGTAGCCGGGGTCGGTGAACAGCTTGAACCGTTCGACGGTCAGCGCCACCGCGGCCAACCAGCCGAGCAGGCCGCCGAGGAGCAATACCCAGGCGGTCCGGGGCGGGGCGATGCTCACTGGGCCGCAGCGGCGGCGATCGCGGGAGCGATCGCGCCTTGCCCGAACACCTCCTGGCTCGTCAGCGCCTTACCGTTGACGAACACCGACGGCGTCGACTGGATGCCGCTCTTCAGCACCTCGTCGGTGTGGGACTGGATGTACTTGTCGTACTTCACGTCCGTGATGCAGCCGGCCACCGAGTCCGGGTAGCCCGCTTCCTTCGCGATCTGGACCAGCTTGTCGTTCGGCAGGCCTGCGCCGCCCTCGGCGGGCTGCTGCGCGAACATCCTGGCCACCCAGGCCTGGTACTTGCTCGGATCCGCTTCGGCGACGCAGTAGGACGCGTTCGCCGCGCGCGTCGAGTAGCGCGTGGTCGAGGCCTTGTCCAGGAACGCGATCACGTCGTATTCGACCGCGGCCGTTCCGTTCTTCACCACGTCGTCGAGGACCTGGGCGTTGGCGGCCTCGAAGCCCTTGCACGCGGGGCACTGCAGGTCGGCGACGACCCGGACGGTGACCTTCGCACCCGCCTTGCCGATGCGGATCGCGCCCTTGTCGGTGATGGTGCCGGTGATGCCATCGGGGCTCGTGTTCGCGGCCGCCGGGATCGACGGGGTCGGACCCGGGTCGTCCCGCTTGGCCTTCTTGGCCGCGATGCCGATGCCGATGCCCGCGACGAGTGCGATCAAGACGGCGGCGACGGCCACCTGGATCAGGATCTTGCGGTTGCGTTCGGCCTTGTTCGCCGCCAGCAGCGGGTTCTTCTTCCCACCCGGGTTCTTGCTCACCGTGCGTTCACCACGCCTTTCGCTCGACTAGCCGGTACCTGCCGCCACGATCGTAGAGCCGTAAACCCGACTCCGCGTGGTCGGGCCACGGCCATATCATCACGGGTGAACCTGAGAGATTCCGAAATTTCGGGCGCGACCCCGGTCATGGTTGTCGGACCGTCCGGGTAGGAATGGCCGATGACTGTTCTCGGTGCTGTTTTTCGTCCACAGAATCCCCCGGAGCGGCTGCATGCGGTGGCCCGTGTCGCCGACGCGGCCGGACTCGAACAGCTGTGGTTGTGGGAGGACTGTTTCCTGGAGAGCGGGATCGCCAGCGCCGCAGCGGCATTGGCGTGGACCGAGCGGGTGCAGGTCGGCATCGGGCTGCTCCCGGTGCCGCTGCGCAATGTGGCGCTCACCGCGATGGAGGCGGCAACGCTGCACCGGCTGTTCCCGGATCGGGTGCTGCTCGGTGTCGGTCACGGCGTGCAGGACTGGATGGGGCAGGTCGGTGCGCGGGTCGACTCGCCGGTCACGCTGCTCGGCGAGTATCTGACCGCGCTGCGTGCGCTGCTCGCCGGCGAACGGGTCAGCACCGAGGGACGCTATGTGCGGCTGGACGAGGTGGCGCTGGACTGGCCGCCGCTCGCGCCCGCGAAAATCTACGCCGGTGCGCAGGGGCCGCGCTCGATTCGGCTGTGTGGCTCGCACGCGGACGGGACGCTGCTGGATTCGATCGTGGACGCGGACGGTGTGCGGGCCGCCAAGGTCTTGATCGACGAGGGACGGGCCGCGGCCGGGCGCACCGACGAGCACGTCGTCGTCGCGAATCTGCTTGCCGTCACCGGTCAGAACGCGCAGGCGCGGCTTGCCGCGGCACGGACGCCGAAGCACGCGCCGGGCGCAGGCGTGGCCGGCGACGCGAAAGATGTTGCCGCCGCGGTGATCCGGCTTGCCGAGGCGGGCGCGCACACTGTGGTGGTGCTGCCGACCGCCGACGAGCCGGATCCCGAAGGGTTCGTGCGCTTCATCGCCGAGGAGGTGCGGCCGCTGGTTCCGTAGCGGCGCCGCTCAGGCTTCGAGGAGGCGCTTCTTCTGCTCGTCGACGTCGAATTTCGCTGGGGGCCACTCGAGATCGAGCTTTTCCAGCGCGTCGATGAGCAGCTCGGTGATCGCGAGCCGCGAGTACCACTTGCGATCGGCCGGGATGACATGCCACGGGGCGTACTCGGTGGACGTGCGCTCCAGCATGGCCTGGTAGGCCTCTTGATAGTCGGGCCAGTACCCGCGCTCGTCGATGTCAGCCGGATTGAACTTCCAATATTTGTCCGGCCGCTCCAGCCGCTCGAGCAACCGCTTCTTCTGTTCGTCGAGCGAGACGAACATGGCCACCTTCACCACCGTGGTGCCCTCGTCGACGAGTTCCTTTTCGAAGGCGTTGATCTCGTCGTAGCGTGGCTCCCACTCCTCTTCGGGCACCAGGTTGTGCACCCGGACCACCAGCACGTCCTCGTAGTGGGAGCGGTCGAAGACCCCGAGCTGGCCGCCGCGGGGCAGCGCCTTACGGATTCGCCACAGGTAGTGGTGCCGCTTCTCCTCCTCGGTCGGCACCCCGAAGGCGGCGTGGTCGACGCCCTGCGGGTCGACCGAGCCGATGACGTGCCGGACGATGCCGCCCTTGCCCGCCGTGTCCATGCCCTGCAGCACCAGCAGCACGCTGCGCAGATCGCCGGAGCGGCCGTTCGCGTAGAGCCGCTCCTGCAGCGCGGACAGCACCTCGGTGCGCTCGGCAAGTAGCTCCTGGCCTGCGTTCTTGTCGCCCTTGAACCCCGGAGTTCCGGAGGTGTCCAGGTCAGCGATCCGCAATCCATCGGCTTTGAGCGCCTCGGTAGCAGGGACAGACCAGCCCTTTTTCGCCATGCAATACAGCTAACCACGCGCGCACGGCAGATCCGTTCAACAACATCGAGGCTGTCAGCGGATGTGTGCGAGACCGATCAGTTGCGCGGCGAAGTCGTCGTCGGAGACGGGGGTGAGGATGAGGTCCTGCGAGGTGGTCAGCAGGTAGCGGCCGTCGCCGGTGAAGTCGAGCCAGGTGCGGTGCCTGGTCGGCGGTGACATCGGGTTGTCCGGTTCCACGGTGACGGTGAGGAAGCCGCGGCCGTCCACCGGTTTTCGCAGGGTCTGGCGGAAGCGGGCGGCGCCGCGATGTCCGTTGGTGACGAACGGTTCGGTGCGATCCGGGCTCAGCACCGCGTCCTGTGGTTCGCGCATCGTGCCGAGCCTGCCCGCCTGCGCGGAGCCGATGACCTGCACCAGCCGCTCGCCGACCTGGCGGGCGTGGCACATCAGCACCGTCACCTTGTCCGGGGTGGCGACCAGGATGCCCGCGTGATTGTGCACCACCGCGGCGTAGGCGAGGATGCGTTCGGTGTCGCCGCTGGTTCCGTTGCGCGGCGGCGCGCTGCGCTCGCCGGACAGGGTGATGGTGGTGGCGTCGGAGCGGCCGCACAGCATCAGTGCGGCGGCCAGGTCCGGATCGGCCTGGCGGGCGAAGCGTTGCGGCAAACGCAGTGCGGCGTATTCGGATTCGGTGCGCACGGTGGCCGCTGGCACCATGTTCACCGGGTAGGGCCTGCGATCGAGGCTGGTTTCGTTTTCCCAGACATGCGAGAACTCGTCCGGTGTCAGCACCCACTTCACTGTGTGCCGCCCCCGTTGCCCGCGGGTGGCAGCTGAGTGACTCCATCCGCGGAGGGGACGAAGCTCGGCACCCGGTCGCCGGAGGCGGGCATGGTGGGGGTGTAGACGTAGGTCATGGTGTCTCGCACGTCGGCTTCGACCGCGGCCGCCGCGCTGTCGTGCTCCATCCGGCGCTTGCCACCGTATACCGCCTCTGCGGCAGCGTCTTCGAGTGGACGGTACGGCTCGATAGGTGGGATGGCTCCCCGGATAGTCTGCGCGGCATCGCAATTCAACTCCATCAGGCGCGCGACCGCGCGGCATACATCGTGTGCTTCCGCACCGGACGAGGCGAACTCTCTGGTGGCACGCGTCGCGGCATCGGCGGTGCGGCCCGACCAGCGGGCGAATTCCCGGTTGGCGGCATCGGAAAAGGCTTGGAACGCTTCGGCGACCGCGCTCGCGTTCGCCTGCCATGCGGCGGCGACGTGGCCGAGTGCGGCCGGATCGAGCACCTCGTGGACCAGCTCCCAGATCTCCTGGTGACTGTAGGAGCCGAAGCGTTCCCGATCCGGCGCGTACGCGGGATCGGTTGCGCCGGTGCGCAGTCCGGCCAGCTCCCGGCGGATGCTGTCGGCCGCCGCCCTGGCCGCGGAGTCTGCCATCGCCGGTGCCTCAGCCGTCGCTGTCCGGCGCGACCCTGGCAGGCACGGACAGGTGCTCGGCGACGAGGTCGATGGCCGCCTTGTGCGCGGCCTCGGCGTCGGCAAAGCGTTTGCCCGCAGCCAGATACGCGGCTTTGAACAGCAGCGCGGTTTCCTGGAAGGCCGCGAGGGTGTCGAGGTACTGTCTGCCCTTGTCGCTGAATCCGCGGGTAAGGCCTTGTCCGGTAGGAAGATTCGGGAAGCCGGTCACGTCGGTCACCAGATGTCCGGTGGCCATGGCGTTGTGCAGGTCCTCGACCAGCTTGTCGCAGGCGGCCGCGAGGTTGTCGGCCACATCGGCGGCCAATTCGAAAGGCGTGCCCCCACCCTCGCCGATCGCCGCCGCGTACAGCAGTCGTGCGGTGCCCTGCCCGGTGTCCGGTACCGCCATCTGGGAAACCCCCTCTGTTCGGTCCACTCCCGTGCCGCAGCATTCGGATGCGCACTCTACCGGGCGGTAACGGATACTGTGCGCCGCTTGACGACGCGGGCACCCTGTGATGTGGGGCACGATCGCGCCGCTGGCCACCGCGCTGAAAAGCGCTGGGGGCGCTGGCAACCGACGCGGGCAGAATGGTGGCGTGACATTGCCTGCGCAGACCACAGTGTTGTCGATCGGATTGCATCCGAGCACCATCGACTACAGCAAGATTCCCGATCTCGACCTCGCGACGATGACCGCGCGAATCGAAGCGGGCAATGCCGCGTTGCGTGCCGCTGGGCTCGACGTGGTGACCTGTCTGGTGCCGACCGATCCCGACGCGGCCGACGCGGCGGTGCGCGCACAGTTGGCCGAGCAGACGTTCGGGCTGGCGATGATCGGTGGCGGGGTCCGGATGATGCCGGAGCACACCCTGCTGTTCGAGCGGCTGATCAACACCATCGCGGAGCTGTCGCCGGGGATTCGCTACGCGTTCAACAGCTCGCCGGAAACCACGATCGACGCGATCCGGCGGTGGGTCGCCGCCTGACCGCTCGTCGAGCCTGCCGCGGGCTGCTGCTCGTTATGCTGGCCTGGTGAGCGCACTACCTGCAACATTGGTGACGGTCGCCGAGGATTTGGGCTCGGTGACGACGGTGGGGCGCGAGGACGAGGCGGCCGCCGCCGGATTGACCGCGGGGGACGTCGAGGCGCTGTGGGAGTCGGTGCTCGCCTGGTATCGGCTGGGGACCAGCCCCGCCATTCAAGTGTGTCTGCGGCGCAACGGGAAGATCGTGCTGAACCGGAGCATCGGGCATGGCTGGGGGAATGCGCCGGGGGACGCGCCGGACGCCGAGCGGGTGCTCGCTACGCCGGAAACCCCGTTCTGTGGGTTCTCCACGGCGAAAGGCGTTGCCGCGACGCTGATGTTCATGCTCATCGAGCAGGGCGCGTTCGGTCTCGACGATCCGGTGTGCACCTACATTCCGGAGTTCGCGGCACACGGCAAGGACGCGATCACGATCGGCCACGTGCTGTCGCATTCCGCGGGGGTGCCGTTCATGACGCCGCCGTATCGGGGCTTCGACGTGACGGTCGACGAGGAATTGGCGGTGCGCGCGTTGGCCGAACTACGGCCGAGCTGGCCGCCAGGTCGATTCCGGATCTACCACGCGTTGACCAGCGGGCTGATCCAACGGCTGCTGGTGCAGCGGGCGACCGGAAAACCGATGCGCGACCACCTGTCCGAGCAGGTGCTCGAGCCGCTGGGGTTCCGCTGGACCAACTTCGGTGTGCGCCCCGAGGACGTGGACAAGGTGGTGGCCGGGGTGAAGACCGGGCCTGGTCCGTCTCGGGTGTCGAAGTTTTTGGCGCGCAAGGCACTTGGCGGCGGCATGGGTGGCGCGGTGTCGCCGGACAAGACCCGGGCCTTCCTCGCCGCCGAACTGCCGTCGGGCAACCTCGTGACAACGGCCTACGAACTGTCCCGGTTCTACGAGATCCTCACGCGCGGTGGCGAACTCGACGGGGTGCGGATCATGCGGACGAGCACGCTGCATGACGCAGTGCAACCGGCGAACCGGATCCCCGGCTTGGCGGGGCGGGTGAGCCGGGCCGGCTTCGAACTCGGCGGCCGCAGGTCGAAGTTCGGCAGCAACACGCAGTCGCATTTCGGCCGCAGCGGCTTGACCACCCAGTACGGCTGGTCCGATCAGGCGCGCGGCCTCGCGGGCGCGATCCTGACCAGCGGCAAGGCGACCACTGATACGGAACGCCCTTGGCGCCTGGTCGCTCAGATCTCGGCAACCGTCGACCGCGCGGACGCGCGCTGACCGATTCATTCGCTTGGCGCGAATGTGTCGATTTTCTCACTGTCCGTACCGAATTCCGACATTTTTTCGATACGGGAGGCGGGCGTGTGCTGGATGCGCCTCTTGTTCGAGATGGAGTTCGATGATGCGGCAGTGGAGTAGACAGGGGAGCAAAGCAGGGCGGCTGATCATGGTGTCCGCCGCGGCCGGTGCGTTGGTGCTCGGTCCCGCCGCCCTTGTCACGACGGCGTTCGCCGAGCCGAGCTCGGCCGCACCTGTCACCCCGGCGCCGCCTGCGACCATTGCCCCGCCGACCACAATTCCACCCGTCACCACGCCGCCGGTGACCATCCCACCCGTGACGACCCCACCCGTGACGACCCCGCCGGTGACGACCCCGCCGGTGACGACCCCGCCCACCACCACACCGCCGCCGCCGTGGGATCCCTACGGTCCCGACGGCTACGACTCGTTCGGCTACGACCGTTCCGGTTTCGACCGCGCCGGTTACGACCGTTCCGGTTACGACCGTTCCGGGTACGACCGTTCCGGCTTCGACCACTTCGGGTACGACCGCGCAGGGTACGACCGTGCGGGGTACAACCGATTCGGTTATGACCGCTGGGGTTACGACCGGTGGGGCTACACCGACCAGGGCTGCGCCCGGTCCGGCGAGGACCGTCCCGACGCCGACCGGGCCGCCTGCGAAGCACGCCGCAACGTGCGCCCGTTCACCGGCAGCGCCCGCTAGTTACGGCACAGCGCGGCGTCGATGACGGCGTTCATGTCGGCCTGAGACATGACGGTGGTCACCGGGTCGGGGAGCTGGTTCATGCTCACGGTGACCGCGCGCCCCGCGGCGGCGGCCTCGAGGACTAGGAAGCCGTGCATGGCTCCGCCGTGACTCCAGACCTCCATGCCGCAGGCGTTGGTGCGATGGAACAGGCCGAGGCCGAAGTCGTCGCCGCGCAACGGGTCGCCGGAGGGCACGATGTGCTGCATCTGCGCCAATTGCGCGGGCGGCAGCACCCTTCCGGAGAGCAGCGCCAGGAAGAATCGGTTCAGGTCGGCGCCGGTCGAGACCATCGCGCCGTCGGAAAGGCCCCAGCCCGGATCGATATCGGCGACGTCGATAAGGCCGCCGCCGAAGTTGTGATAGGCCCGGGGATGCGGCGCCCGGAGGGTGTTCTCCAAGGGAAACAGTGGCCAGTAGGTCTCGTGCAGCCCGAGCGGCAGCAGGATGCGGCGGGTGACCTCGAGGCCGACCGGGCGACCCGTCACCTGTTCGATCACCTTGCCCGCCAGCAGATATCCGGTGTTGGAGTAGCCGGTGCTCGTGCCGGGATCGAACTCGGCGGGCTGGTCGAGCGCGAGCCGGATCAACTCGTCCGCCGAGCGAGGACGCTGCAGGTCGGCAAGGGATTCCAGGCTCAGGTACGAGAAATAGTCGGGAATTCCGCTGGAGTGCTGCAACAGATTTCGCACGGTGATCCGGTTTCCGTCGCCACCTGGCCCGCGGACCAGACCCGGAAGATACTGCTCGACTGGGCTGTCCAGATCGACCAGCCCCTCGGCGACCAGCTGGAGCAGCACGGTCGAGACGAAAGTCTTGGTATTGCTGGCGATCCGCACTTGGGCATTGCCGGGGAACGCGCCGCCGGTGCCGAGATCGCCGATCCCGCTGTCGATTTCGGTGTTCCCGCCGTCGCCGCTGACCACCAGCTGTGCGCCGGGAACGCCGAGCGTCCGCACCAGGTAGTCGAGGTTGGTCTGCAACCACCCCGGGTCGGGTGCTGGTTCGGCCGCCGCGCCGGGTAGGGATGAAACCGCGGCTGCCACAACCATGGCCGTCGTCATCATGAAACGCCGCACGGGTGCTCCCTCTTCGTCGCCTGCGCTCCCCGCGGCCGCCGATTCGATTCGGGCAGCACACGACGGTGCCACCACGGCGAATGGTGGTGGCACAAGTACGGTCTGGATCTGTCACAAGAGTTATCCCGGCCAGGGGAAAGAACGTTTCCGACTCGAACCTTTTCGCATCGACGGCGTGGCGGCGGCAGCGCCGGATCGCAGCTCCCCGGCTACGCAGGCCTGGTGGCGCTGACGTACTGCAGCAACCGGTGCACGTCCTGTTCGACGTCGACCAATCCCGATGCCGCGAAGAGCTCGGGAAAGGTCCGATCGTCGAAGACGCGCAACCCGATTCGGCCGCCGAAGACCCGGCTGACCGCGCCGAACGGGGAGTCTGCGCGATAGCTTGTCGTGATGGCGATGCGCCCGCCCGGCGCGAGCACCCTGATCATTTCCCGGGTCGCGGCGATCGGATCGGGGATCAGATACAGCGCGCCGAAGCAGCACACCGCGTCGAAGGTGCCGTCGGCGAACGGGAGCACTCGCGCGTCGCCGCGCAGGTATCCGACGCGTGGCCCCGCATTGTCGGCGACCGCACGGGCCAGCATCGGCTCCGAATAGTCGAGACCGATGGCGTAACCGCCGTCGGTCAATGCGTCGCTGAGGTGACGGGTGAAATTGCCTGGCCCGCAGGCGATATCGAGCACTCGCTGCGCGCCGTCCAACCGCAGTGCGCGCACTGCGTCACGGCGGTCGGACGTTGTCGTGCGCCCACTGGCCAGATAGAACAGCGTCGGTCGCCATGCCCGCTCGTACACCGCGGCCAGCGCAGGGTGATTCATCGTGCGTCGCGCCAGGTTCATGGTCAGGCCCGTGCGACCTCGATCGTCATCCCCGCCGCCCGCAACCGCGCGGTCAGCGCGTCACCCATCGCCGCCGCAGGCGTGAGAATGCCCGCCAGCTCCGGCTGCTTGTCGGTGTCGAAGGCCAGGCACAGCCCGCTCTCGCCCAGCAGCACCGCGGTCGCCTTGTAGCCGGGATCGCCCTTGGCGGCGAAGGTCGCGACGTACTTCGCGCCGGACGAGGTGTGCGCGAACGTCTTGTGGGTGAACCACCCACTGTCGCGGGCCTTTTCGCTCGGCCCGGTGCCCGGCTTCGGCAGCACCCGGTCCAGCAGCTTGCGCCCGAGCGAGACCCGGGACAGCACCGCGCCCGCCGCCATGCCTGCCACGATGCCGCCCGAGATGCCCGCGGCCACCAGCGGCGCCGCCGCGGATTTGCCCGCGTTCATCACCTCGCGGTAGCGGAAGTTCTTGCCGTACACCCAGCCGAGCAGGCCGTTGGTCCTGCGCACGATCTTGGTGTTGTGGCTGGCCATGATGAAGGTGCTGACCCAGCCGTCGAGGCTGGGGTCGATGGCGCTGGCGCGGGAGAGCGCCTGATCGGACTGGCGGCCGACGTCGGGGTCCATCGACTTGTCGGGGCTCAGCGAATAGGGGTGCCCGAGCACCGATCCCTTCTTCGGGTCGGCGGCGATCGCCTCCATCATGGCCCGGCCGGAGTCGATGGTGCCGCCGCTGGCGCCGCCCTTGATCGCGGCGACCATGGTGGTGTCTTCCAGCTCACCGGTGTTGTCCGCCACCGACCGCTGGTACAGCAGGTACACGGCGAGATCCGACGGAATCGAGTCGTACCCACAGGAATTCACGATCTTCGCGCCGGTCTCGACGGCCTGCTCCTGATAGCCGTCGATCGCATCGCGAATGAACAGCGGTTCGCCGGTCAGGTCGGCGTAGTGCGTGCCCGCCTTCGCGCAGGCGGCGACGAGCGGCATCCCGTAGCGCAGGTACGGCCCGACGGTGGTGACGACGACCTTGGTCTGTGCGGCCAGCGCATCGAGCGCGGGCTGATCGCTGGAATCGGCGACCACCAGTCCCCAGCCCGCGGCGGCGGGGCCGAGTTCGTCGCGCACCGCGGTCAGCTTGTCCAGCGAGCGACCGGCCAGTGCGATGCGCGCGGTCGCCGGTGCGGCGCCGATCAGGTACTGCGCGGTGAGTTTGCCGACGAAACCCGTTGCGCCGAAGAGGACTAGGTCGAACTCTCGATTGTCTGGCATTGTCTTCCGTTCTGGGGTCGGCAGCCGGCGAGGCCGGCGGGGTGGTGAAGCGCTGCGATCACGCGTCGGGTTGGGCGGCTTTCGCTGGTTTCTTCGCCTTGGCGCGCGACTTCTTCGGCACCACGGGCGGATGGTCGGCGAGCCAGGCGTGGTGCACCTTGCCGAGTTCGGTGACCGGCGGTTCGCCGTAGATCCATTCCCGCGAGATGCGATGCCAATTCGCGGTGCAGCCGAGCTGGCCGAGCATGCCGAAGGTGAGGAAGTCGGCGCGGCGGGAGAACAGGTGCTCCGGCGGCAGGTTCTGCTGCTTCATGCCCGCGAATTCGCTGGCTCTCGGGTCCACCGCGAGCAGGAACGCGCCGCTGGCCAGCTCAGGGGTGATGGTCAGGTCCTCGTCGATCAGACACCATTCCGACGCGGCAAGCACGTATTCCAGACATTCGTCGGCGCCGATCTCGTCGGGCGAGTCGATCACGCCGCGCTGAATCATCAGGTCGCGCAGGTCTTCTGCGCGGTCCTCGGCGGCCGCACGCAGGCAGGTCAGCTCGAACTGCACGTGATCGGGATCCATCCGGTTGAACAGCCCGAAGTCGAGAAAGGCGACCCGGCCGTCCGCGGCGAGCAGCACATTGCCGGGATGCGGGTCGCCGCAGAACTCGTTGAAGGTGAACAGCGAGCCGACGTAGAAGCGATAGATGATCTCGCCGATCCGGTCGCGGTCCGCGTCCGGCAGCTCACGGATTTCCTCGAATCCCTTGCCTGCCACGTATTCGCTGACGAGCACCCGGGTGGTGCTGAGTTCCGGCATCGAGCGCGGCACCACGATGAACGGATGGCCCGCGTAGAGCTCGGCGATCTGTAGCTGGGTGTTCGCCTCGGCCTGATAGTCGAGTTCGCTCTCCATGTTGAGCCGCAGCTCGTCCAGCACCGCGGGGGTCACCCACGGCATCGCCGACTGCAGCA
The DNA here is from genome assembly GCF_043197455.1 of Nocardia sp. NPDC049149. Classification (NCBI taxonomy): domain Bacteria; kingdom Bacillati; phylum Actinomycetota; class Actinomycetes; order Mycobacteriales; family Nocardiaceae; genus Nocardia; species Nocardia sp. NPDC049149. Next base: position 220,489 of record NZ_JBICTD010000001.1, on the reverse strand, counting down.
CCCTGCGAAACATGGCCAGGTTCTTCAGGTCCGCGCGCACCGCGGCGTCGATGCCCGGGTACTGCACCTTCACCGCGACCTGCCGCCCGTCGTGCAGCCTGCCCCGATAGACCTGCCCGATCGAGGCGGCCGCGATCGGCTCTGCCTCGAATTCGGCGAAGATGGTGTCGAGCGGCTGGCCGAAATCGTCCTCGATCACCTGGCGCATCGCGGCGAACGAGACCGTCGGCGCCGCGTTGCGCAGCACAGCGAGGCGCTTCTGGAACCGTTCCCGATGCGACTCGGGTACCAGATCCATGTCGAGCACGGACATCATCTGCCCGAGCTTCATGGCGACGCCCTTCATGGTGCCGAGCACCATCACCACCTGCTCGGTGGTGCGAATCATGGACTCCTCGGCCATCTTCGCGCGCACGGCCTCGGATCTGCCGCGCATCGACAGCCTGGCGCGTTGCGTGCGGATCACCGAGCTGGCCGCGACAGCACCCAGCTTGGTGCCACGAGCAAGCCGGGAGGTCGGTACTTGCTTCGCCATCGAGGTACCTCCATTGGTGCCGGCGCGCGGGGCGGTGACGCAGCCCACTCGGCGCACCGCTCGCGTTCAGAGTAGCCAACCCCGCGACAATGTCGAGACCCTCGTCATACTTTTGCTAGCACCCGAGCTAGCGCCAGGGGAGTCCGTGGCGATCGATCAGTTTGCCGAGTTCATGCCCGGAGCGGGCAGCACATGCGGTTGTGCGTTGAACACCTCGCGCGAGCCACCGGCGCCCGCCATCCCTTCGATGGCGCTCCACGTCATCATGGTGAGGTAGTCGATCACCTCGTCGCGAGTCATCGTCTTGTTCGTCGTCCACCAGTGCGTGGCCAGCTGAATGCCGCCGACCAGCACGTAGGAGCACAGCGCGACGCCATCGGTCAGGATGCCCTTCGCCGTCGCGCGGTCGATGATGACGGCGGCGACCACCTCGGCGAACAGCTTCTCGAACTCGGCGAGCGAGGACTGGTCGGCCGAGCCGTTGCCCATGATGAAGCGATAGACCTCGGGGTCCTCGTCGACGGTGCCGACGTATTCGCCGAGCGCCGTGCGAACCAGCTGATACTCGTCGGCGTCGAGGCTGATCGCGCCGTAGACCCTCGGCATCAGCGTGGTCTCGATGAACCGCTGCATGGTCGCGTGGACCAGGTCGTTCTTATCGGAGAAGTACCGGTAGAGCACGGTTTTGGAGACGCCGATCTCGGCGGCGATCTCGTCCATCCCCGCGTTGCTGCCGCGGGCTCGCACAGCGGCAAGAGTGCCGTCGACGAGTTCCTCGCGGCGGTCGATCTTGTGCTGGCGCCATCGGCGTTTGCGGCCATCCTGTCGGCCGGTGCGCACCGCCGCCGGTCGATCGGCAAGTTCGCCGACGTCGACAAGGTCATCGGTGGACAGCGTGAGCTCCCTCGTTAGTTCGGTTCCCCCTTGGTGCCACCAGCTTAGGTCCCGGCCGCCGGTGATATGCGCGTTTGGGTCCCGATGCGACGGGTTGCACAACTTCGGTGCTTGACGTGCATGCGGCAGCGCACACAGCAGAATGGGAGGCATGGAGAAAGCTCCCGGCAACATCGCGGTCCTGGAAACGCCACCGGCGCCGCCCGCGGCCGCGCCACTCGGCTTCGCCTCCGTGCTGGACGAGACGGCTAAACGGCGCGACCTGTGGCGGATGAAGACGCTGGCCACCGGGTTGCTTGCGCTGGCGACGGCGATCTATCTGTTCTGTCGCTGGATGGAATCGCGTGGCACCGGCGGGGCCTGGGTCGACTACCTGCGCGCCGCGTCCGAGGCGGGCATGGTCGGCGCGCTGGCCGACTGGTTCGCGGTCACCGCGCTGTTCCGGCACCCGCTCGGCCTGCCCATTCCGCACACCGCGATCATCCGCAAGAAGAAGGATCAGCTCGGCGAGAGTCTCGGCGCCTTCGTCGGCACGAACTTCCTGTCGCCGGACGTGGTTGCGGCGAAGGTGAACTCCGCGCAGATCTCCTGGCGGGTCGGTCGGTGGATGGCCGACCCGGTGCACGCGGCGCGGGTCGCCGAGGAGAGTTCGACCCTGCTGCGGGCGGTGGTCGGGGTGCTGCGCGACGAGGACGTCGAGCAGATCATCGACCAGACGATCATCAAGCGGATCGCCGAACCGCTCTGGGGTCCGCCGATCGGGCGGGTGCTTGCCGAGCTGCTTGCCGACAACCGGCAGCTGCCGCTGATCGACATGCTTGCCGAGCGAGCGCATCAGTGGGCGTTGGGTTCCCAGGAGACGATCGACCGGATCGTTTTGCGGGATGCACCGCAGTGGGCCCCGAAATTCGTCAACATTTTGCTTTCCGAGCGCATCTATCGGGAGCTGGTCGAGTTCACCTGGAAGGTCAGGTCCAACCCCGAGCACGAGGTGCGGCTCGCGGCGAATCGGTTCCTCCAGGAATTCGCGGAGGACCTGCAGCACGACGACGCCATGATCAAGAAGGCGGAACGGATCAAGTCCCAGATCATGGGCCGCGACGAGATCACCGGCATGGCCGAGGCGACCTGGCGCGCGGCCAAACAAATGATCTTGGATTCGGCCGATGATCCCAACAGCGCGCTGCGGCGTAAGGTCGGCGAGAACGTGCAGCAACTCGGCGAACGGCTGCGCGACGACGCCGACATGCGAGCCAAGGTCGACGGCTGGATCGACCGGGGGGCAAGGTATCTCGTGCAGAACTACGCGGGGGAGATCTCGACGCTGGTCACCGACACGGTTGCCAGGTGGGATGCCGACGAGGCGAGCAAGAAGATCGAATTGCAGGTAGGCCGGGATCTGCAATTCATCAGAATCAATGGAACGGTCGTCGGTTCGCTTGCGGGCCTGGCGATCTACACAATTTCGCAGTTGATGTTCGGCGGCTGAGGCGCAGCGCGCCGAATGTTTGCCGAGGGGCTGCTAACAGACTGCTTGCAATAGTTAGCACCCTGTCCTAGAATTGAACTCGTACAACCGCCAGAAGGTGAGTGATGGCAGACCAACCCGAGGTTTCCGCTGAGTACCCCGACAGTTCGGCCGAGCAATCGACCGGCGTCGGAGAAAAAGCGGCCCGCGTGGTGAACGCGGCGCATGACATCGGAGGCTTCATCAGGGCACAGCGAGAGGCCGCGCAAGTCTCGCTGCGCCAGCTCGCCACCCTTGCGGGAGTGAGCAATCCGTACCTCAGCCAGATCGAGCGCGGATTGCGCAATCCATCCGCCGAGGTACTCGCGCAGATCGCCAAGGCACTGCGGGTGTCTTCGGAGGTGTTGTACGTCCGGGCCGGCTATCTCGAACAGCGGCCACACAGCCCGGTCCGGGACGCCCTGCTTGCCGACACATCGATCAGTGAACGGCAGAAGCAGGTGTTGCTCGAAATCTATGAATCGTTTCGCCGGGAAAACGGAGGGAACGAGCCGGGGGGACACGGGGACAGCGCCGTTCCGAGCACACCAACTGAAACTCCGCCACGCCAGGAGAACGAAGAACCATGACAGAGATCAACCCGACCGAGACCGAAACCAAGACCGCCGTGTCCAAGCCGGTGACCAAGCCGCTGCTCGCCACCGTTGGTGCGGGCGACACGATCTACTCCGCCGTCACCGATGTCGTCACCCAGGTGCGTGAGCGCGCCGCGTCGACCGACGTCTCCGCTCGGGTCGAAGAGGCGCGCGAGCGCTTCGCCAACGTGCCCGCCGACGTGCAGGCCCAGTTCGAGACGCTGCGCGAGCGGCTGGCCGGACTGCCCTCGGAACTGCCGGAGGACCTCGCCGCGCTGCGCGAGAAGTTCACCCCCGAGGAGCTGCGCACGCTCGCCGACAAGTACTACCACCAGGTGCTCGACCTCTACGCCGATCTCGCCGTTCGCGGCGAGGAGACCGTGGAGCGGCTGCGCGCCAACCACCTGGTCGAGGAGCAGATCGAGCGCGTCGAGAGCCTGTACACCGACGCCGTGAGCCGCGCCGAGGATGTGCTCGGCCGGGTCAACGGCCTGCTCGGCCGTCCGGCCAAGGTCGAGGACGAGGTCGAGGAGCCGGTCGTCGACGCCGAGGTCGTCACGGTGACCACCGAGACCGAGCCGTCGGCCGAGGAGAACGGCGCCGCCGCGCCCGCCGCGCCCGCCGCGCCTGCCGCCAAGAAGGCGCCTGCCAAGAAGGCCCCCGCCAAGAAGGCCGCGCCGAAGAAGGCTTGATCCGCCGACTGAATGCTGATTCACAAGGGCCGCAAGGCTATTGGTGAACGATCCGGGAACGCCCTCGCACACTCTGGTGTGCGGGGGCGTTGCTCGTATGATGGGTGAGGTGAACATGGTGCACGGATTGACCGGGATGATCATGCTCGTCCTGTGGCTGGTGGCGTTGGGCGCGACGATCTTCGCGCTGATTCATGCCGTCCGTCAGCGTTCGGACGCCTTCACCGCGGTGGACAAGCTGACCAAGCCGATCTGGCTGGCGATCCTCGGGGTCGCGGTGTTGCTGCTGCTGCTCTCGCCCGCCGGTCTCGGCCTGCTGTCGTTCATCGCGATCATCGCGACGGGGGTCTATCTGGCCGACGTACGGCCGAAGGTGGACGAGATTCAGCGCGGTCCGCGCTGGTAGCCGCCGAATTCTCGATAACTTCTTAGTGCTTGCCCCGAGTGCCTAGCCCAGGCACTAGCAAGCAGCGCGAATCGGAGTTACTGTATCGAGCAGTAACACAAAGGAGTGTCCGATGCGTGCAATGCTGCCGTCTGCGTTGGTGAACCTGCCGGAACAAGTCCGGGGACTGCTCGACGCACACCGCGCGAACCTGCGGGCTCGTACTTATGAGACCGCGGCGTTCAACCCGCCGACCGTCCCGCACGAGGTGATCCAGGTGATCACGAGGGACGGGACCCGGCTGCGGACGCACGCCTACGGACCCACCGACCGCCCGGTGCTCGTGCTGGTGCACGGCTGGACCTGCAGCATCGAATACTGGAACCCCCAGATCAACGCGTTCGCGGGGGACTACCGGGTGATCGCCTACGACCAGCGCGGTCACGGCGAGAGCGAACGCGGATTCTCCCCGCTGACCATGGACCTGCTCGCCGACGATCTGGCCGCCGTGCTCGAGGCGACGCTGCGTCCAGGCCAGCGGGCCGTGCTGGTCGGCCACAGCCTCGGCGGCATGACGCTGCAAGCCTGGGCAGGCCGCTACCCGGACCAGGTCGCCAAGCAGGCGAGCGCGGTGCTGCTGACCAACACCGCGGCAGACCGGCTGATCTTCGAGACCACCGTGGTGCCGTTGTTCAACCGGCCGCTGCGGCTGCTGCAGCTGAAGGTGCCGTTGCCGTTCCTGCTCGGGCGCTTCGGCCTCGGCGCGCCGATGGTCTTCCCGCCCATCGCGCCGGTGCGCTGGGTGGTCGCGCGGCAGATCCTGACCAGCTCGGCCACGGGCGATCTGCTCGACTTCAACTTGAACATCATCCGGTCGTGTCCGGCCGTGGTGCGGGCCGCCTTCGGGCGCCTGCTCGCTGCGATGGACGTCGGCCAGTCCGCGCGAAACCTGGTGGTGCCCACCACCGTGCTTGCCGGCGCGTTCGATGACATGACGCCCGTTGCGCATTCGGAGCGGATCGTCGAGATGCTCAGGGAGACCGGAAGTCTCGCGCGGTATGCGATCCTGCCGACCGGGCACATGGGCAACACCGAAGCGTACGAGCGGTTCAACGAGGAACTGCGGCACGTGCTCGACTCGGTGGTGCGTCCGCGCGCCGACATCGCGGGTTGAGTGGGGACCTGACCGCGGGTCAGGTGAACACGACTGTGCGGCGGCCATGTACGAGCACCCGGCCCTCTAGATGCCAGCGCAGGCCGCGGGCCAGCACCACCCGTTCGATGTCGCGGCCCTGACGGACCATGTCGCGCACGTCGTCGGCGTGATCGATGCGGCTCACGTCCTGCTCGATGATCGGGCCTGCGTCCAGCTCTGCCGTGACGTAGTGGCAGGTGGCGCCGATCAGCTTCACGCCGCGCGCGAACGCCTGGTGATACGGGCGGGCGCCGACGAACGACGGCAGGAAACTGTGATGGATGTTGAGCGCCTTGCCCGCCCAGTGCGCGCACAGTTCCGGCGGCAGCACCTGCATGAATCGGGCGAGCACCACCGCATGCGGATCGTGCGCGTCGACCAGCGCGCGCACCTCGTCGAAGGCGGCGCCGCGCTCGGCCGGGTCCTTCGGGAACGGCACGTGATGGAACTTCACGCCGTGTGCCTCGGTCATCTCGGCCAGATCGGGGTGGTTGCCGATCACCGCCTCGATGGTGGCGGGTAGTTCGCCGCTGGTCGCGCGCCCGAGCAGGTCGTGCAGGCAATGCCCGTCCTTGCTGACCAGCAGCACGGCCCGGCGGCGCGCTCCCGAATCGAGCAGCTGCCATTCGGTTTCCGGCCCCAATTCGGCGGCGACCGCGGCAAATCGGTCGCGCAGCTCCGCGATCCCGAACGGGACCGTCGCGGCTTTGATCGCCTGCCTGGTGAAGAACCACCCTGTTTCGGTGTCCGAGTGGTATCCCGCCTCCACGATCGACCCGCCGAACCCCGCGATGAACGAGGTGATCCCGGCAATGATGCCCGGTCGGTCCGGGCACCCGAGGGTTAGCACGAATCGGCGGTCATCGGAGGAGGCAGAACTCATCCGCCCATCCTCCCAGGCGGTGCTGAACGAAGGACCAGGAGGTTTGCTGCTCGTGCGCCGCGCGGCGTGGCAGACGCCCGGCGCGCGAGGTTCAGAGGTCGTAAAACGGTTCTGCGTAGCGGAATTCGCCGGTGATCTGGGATTCGTAGGCGCTGAGCTGGCGGACCTGGAAGTGCGAGATCCAGGACGGGTCGTTCGGGGTGATGCCGAGGCGGGCGGCGGGCACGAAGCCGAACTTGGGGTAGTAATCGAGATGGCCGAGCAGGCCGACGAGGGGTTCGTCGAGCGCGTCGGCGGCGCCGAGGGCCGCGTGCATCAAGGCCGAACCGACGCCGGTGCGCTGATGTTCGGCCAGCACGCCGACCGGGCCGAGCGCGAGCACCGGGAACGGACCGACGGCGGCCCTGGTCAGGCAGATGTGGCCGATCACCGTGTCGTATTCGATCGCGACCATCGAGAGGGTCGGTATCCAGCCATCGTCGCTGCGCAGCCGGGCGACCAGATCGACCTCGGGTGGCTCGGCGCCGCCGTCGTCCGGCGGTTCACCGGTGAGCTCGACGAGATCACTGTCCGCGTGGTGCGCGCCGAACGCACTGCGATGGACGGCCGCGATGGCGGCGATGTCGTCGGCGCGCTCGCGACGGATCAACACGGTGACGTCTCCTCCCGAACGAAGTAGGGCTCATCCGCACACGTTAATCAGTCGACTGCTTCGTCATACCGCCGATCTGTCACCACTACGAGTGTGCGGGACGGCTACCAGGCACGCAACGGAATTCGACAGAGCTTTATCGAGGGCTTCGCTGCGCCTACGTGGTGACGCTGCGCTACCTCCTCCGGCGCTGACGCTCAGCCCTCGGTGGTATGCCAGACTTTCCGATCATGGCACGTTCTGTCTCGCTGACCAGGGCCGAAGTGGCCGCCATGATCGATCACACGCTGCTGGCGCCGGAGGCGACGCCAGCCGACGTCGCCGCGCTGATCGACGAAGCTCGCGCACTGGGGGTGCTGGCGATCTGCGTTTCCCCGTCGATGCTTCCGGTGCGCGCGCCGGGCCTCGTGGTGGCGACGGTCGCCGGATTCCCGTCGGGCAAACATCATTCGCTGGTGAAGGGCGCCGAGGCGCGGCTCGCGGTCGAGCAGGGCGCCGCCGAGGTGGACATGGTGATCGATGTCGGTGCGGCGGTGGCAGGCGATTACAACGCGGTGCTCACCGACATCATCACGGTGCGCGAAGCGACCGGGGACAGGGCGCTGCTCAAGGTGATCATCGAATCGGCGGCGCTGTCGGATGCGGCGATCGTCGAGGTCTGCCGGGCGGCCGAACGCGCAGGCGCCGATTTCGTGAAGACCTCCACCGGATTTCATCCCGCAGGTGGGGCGAGCGTGCACGCGATCGAGCTGATGGCGGCGACGGTCGGCGGCAAGCTCGGCATCAAGGCCAGCGGTGGTATCCGGACGGCGGAGGCCGCGGCGGAGTTGATCGCGGCGGGCGCGACACGGCTCGGCCTGTCCAAGTCGCGGACGGTGCTCGACGGGTTTCCCGCCTGAGCGACAACGCGATTCACCTGGTTGCGCGGCGCATTCCGGTGAATGCGCAGCGCCACCAGGTGATCTGCGGGTGCGATAGGCGAATGCCGCTGGATTCCCAGCTGTTTCAGGAGCAGGTCGCGTCGGTGCCGTCAGTGGCCGCCGGGAGCTCGGCGCGGCCGCCTTTCAGCTTGACGGCGATGCCCGCGTCGGTGACCTTCACCTCGGTCGGCTGCATCCCGTACGGGTAGTTCTGCAGGCTCTTGCTGAACACCTCGACGATGCCCTGCACCAGGTCGGTGGGCAGACCCAAGCCGAGCAGCTGCGCGGACATCGTCTCCACCTCGATGACACCGTTCTTGATGACCGGCTGCACCTGCAGCTGGGCCAGCCCGCCGAGCACGTCCAAGGTCAGCATGTTCGACGCGGCCGACGATTTCACGTCGCGCACCAGGCCGCCGAGTGTCTGCCGGATGCCGTCGTTGCTCCAGGTGACGTCGGCGGAGGAGCTGCCGATCACCCCGCCGCCACGCCCGTTGTCGATGACCTCGACATCGTTGAACTTCGAGTGCACCACCATGCCGACGGCCGGGCCGAACTTGGTGTCGTCGCTGTCCACCCTGATGCTCGACAGCTTGCCGTCGAGCCAGGTGATCAGCATCGGCTTCGCGCCGAAGCTCACGTCGATCTTCGAGCCCATCTCCTTCTCGAATTGCGTACTGACACAGCGGGACACGATGTGTCTGGCGTACGCCTCACCGCCGACCAGAACCGTGGCGAGCAGGATCGACACCACGGTCAGGGCGATCAGCAGGGCCCGCCGGTTGATCGTCAGGGTGGACGGAGGCTTCGTAGACATGGGGCGATTCTTCCGTACGTTTCTGTGCCAGCTCTGTGGGGTCGCTGAGGGGATGGCTGCCTGCCGAGCGGTTGAGGCCGCACGATTGATTGTGACGTCTGACACAAGAATCGGGCGTAGCCTGGTGCGCATGGCTGGCGATGCGGCGGGCCGAGCGCTCGAATCCGCGGAACACGGGTGGCGCGTGCTGCGCCGATTGGCCGGTCGTCATGCGGGGTTCTTCACCACCAGGCAGGTCTTGCGCACCCGATGCGAGGCACGCGTGCGCGTCGCGCTCGGCGACGGCTCGGTGACCAGGGCGGGTGTCGGCATGCTTCGCCTGGCCGAATGGCAGCCGGGTCCGCTCGACGAATACGCCATGTGGGCGGCCTGGTTCGACGGCGCCGCGGCGGTCTCGCATCACAGCGCCGCCGAGTTGCACGGCATCGGGCGGTTGCAGCCGCGCTTCCTGCACCTGTCGGTGGGCTCGGGGCGCCCGCCGGTGACGCCGCGACTGGTGGTGCTGCGGCGTTCGCTGATCGGCGCCGAGATCGAGTCGGCCGGTCCGTTCCTGGTGACGACCCCGCTGCGCACGGTGCTCGACCTCGCCGAGGCCGACATCGGCCAGCCCGCGCTGGACGAGGTGATCGCCGACGCGATCGCCATCAACCGCTGCACCAGCGCCGAAATCCGTTACGCCGGTAAGCGACTACCCGCGCGCGCGGCCTCGCGCCTCTATCGCGCGCTCGCAGGCGCATAAGTCCTCTGGTCATAGCGGATGCGCACGTCGCACAGCATCGGGACGTGCTGTGCGGCGTGCGGAATCGCTGTGACGTCAGCGTGGGGCGACGGTGGCCCATGGCACCGAGAGCACGCAGTCGCGCATGCGGCGGCGGTACGGGCGGAGTGGAAAGCCTTCGCGGCGTAGGGATTCCGCGGCGGCGCGCCAGCGGACCCGTGGGCCGAACGGCGCGAGCGGGGCGGCGTGCGACCAGGCCCGGTCTGCCGCGGTGAGCAGGGTGTGGATCGGTTCGCCCGGAATGTTGTGGTGGATCAGGGCTTTCGGTAGTCGCTCGGCGATGTCGGAGGGCTGCGCGACGGTGAACGGGTCCCAGGCCATGGTGAGCGAGCGCGGCCCTGCTCGATCGAGCAGAATCCAGGCGCAGCGGCGGCCGAGCTCGTCACAGGTGCCGTCGACCAGCAAGCCGTCCGGCGCAAGGCCGGACAGGATGGTCGACCATGCTTCGGGCACCGCCGCTTCCGGATATTGGCGCAACACGTTGAACGCGCGCACCAGCACCGGTCGCAGCCCGGCCAATTCGAAACCGCCGCGCGCGAAGCTGACGCCGTCGCGGCCGGGCACCACCCGGTCCGGATCGATCTCCAGCCCGACGACCCGGACATCCGGTCGCACGGTGCGCAGCCGCGCCGCCAATTCCAGTGTGGTCCACGGGCTTGCGCCGTACCCGAGGTCGACGATGAGTGGATCGGCTGCCGCGCACAGGCGGGCGGTGACCAGCTGGTCGTGCACCAACCAGCGGTCGCTGCGGCGCAACCGATTGACACCGGTGGTGCCGCGGGTGATGGCACCGACCGGCTTGGTCAGCTGGTGGGGTGGTGGTCGTCGAGCCACTGTGCGGTGAATTCGGCCTCGGCGCGGAACAGATCGATCAGGTTCACCAGCATCAGCTGCTCCAAGCGCGGGCCGACCATCGGGATGAAAACCTTCGCCTCCGAGGAGAAACGCATCGTGCAGCCGGTTTCGGTGGGGAACAGGCGGATGGTGCCGCCGAGGCTGCCCGGCCCGGCCGGGATGGACGCCGAGTACTTTCCGGTGATCTCCTCGGCGTCGAACGGCCCCCACGTTTCCTTGCGGGTGATCACCATGTCCTTGCGCATCACGGCCTGCGCGATCTCGGGCAACATCTCGCGCGGCAGGATGTGGTGCAGCTCGATGTCGACGCCGCCGTCACCGGCTTCCAGGTGCGCGACCTCGTTCCCGGGTGAATACTTCAACATCTCGGCCATCCGCGCGTCCCAGTAGTCGCGGTTGGACAGCGCCGCATACAGCTCCTTGGTGGTATGCAGCGGGTAGCGAGCGGAGTAATCCAGTCGACGGGCCATGCACCAAGAGGTTACTGGGAGGGGTGTGCCGCAACGGCAGCGCCTTCGGCGTTGTGCCGCCAACAGTTGCGGCGCTGCGTGTTCGACGACACGCAGCGCCACTATCGGATCAGTGTGCGGCCAGCCAGGTGTTGGTGAACTCTTCCTCGTTCTTCAGCACCTCGGTCAGGTGCTCGGCGATCGCGGCTTCGATCTTGCCGCCGAAGAGCGGAATCTTGACCTCGATGGAGCCGTTGGCGGCCGCGGTCGAGCTCGCGCCGTCGTCGGTCAGCGTGATGGTGCCGCGCACCTCGGCGGGCGCGCCGTCGACGCGGGCGTCGAAGGTGGCCGAGTCGCCGTTCCAGATTTCGACGCGCGGGATGATCAGGTCGCCGGGGCGCACCGCGGTGATCGCGGCGGGCAGCAGCTCGGCGGCGATGGCCTGCACCAGTTCGACCCGGATCTGATCGCCGTCGACCGTCACTGAATCGAGCCGGGCATTCGGCCCGCCGACCTCCGCGACGCGGTCTTTCCAGTACTGGTCGTTCGCGAAGGCCGCGCGCACGGCGGCAGCAGGATGCGAGTAGCGGGCCGTGTACGCCAGCGGTGTAGCCATGGTCGGACACGCTACCGTCTGCCTGTGCGAACTTCACGTGTGGTGCCGTCGGAAGTGCTGGCCGCCACCGGCGCCCGGATCCACGCATCGGTGCCGCTGGCGGAGCTGACCACGCTGCGGGTCGGCGGCCCCGCGCTGGTCGCCGAATGTGCGACGACCGAAGTGCTGGTGGACACGGTCGGTGCGCTGGACGCGGCCGAAATTCCCGTGCTGTTGATCGCGGGTGGTTCCAACCTGTTGATCGGGGACGACGGCTTCGACGGTGTGGTGGTGCGAGTTGCCACGACCGGTGTCGAGCTCGGTGCGGACGGGGTGCGCGCCGAAGCGGGCGCGAACTGGGACGAGGTGGTCGCGGCGACGGTGGCGGCCGGGCTCGGCGGTCTCGAATGTCTGTCCGGCATCCCGGGTTCGGCGGGCGCGACGCCGGTGCAGAACGTCGGCGCGTACGGCGCGGAAGTGGCGAACCTGTTGCGTCAGGTGCAACTGCTCGATCGGGCGACCGGCGAGATCCGCTGGGTCGAGCCAGCTGAACTCGGGTTCGGTTACCGCACCAGCGTTCTCAAGCATCGCGACGACGCGCTGGTGCTCGCGGTCGAGTTCGCGCTCGACCCGAGCGGTGCGAGCGCCCCGCTGCGCTACGGCGAGCTGGCGGCCACGCTCGGCGCGGCAAGCGGCGAATCCCGCCCGGCAGCCGAGGTACGCGAGGCCGTGCTGCGGCTGCGCGCGGGCAAGGGCATGGTCCTCGACCCCGCCGATCACGACACCTGGAGCGCGGGTTCCTTCTTCACCAACCCGATCGTCCCCGAGGAGCGCGTCCCCGCGGTGCATGCCGCGATCGCCGCATATGTGGGTGATGTCACGGTTCCGACCTACCCCGACCCGAACGGGGTCAAGTTCTCCGCGGGCTGGCTGATCGAGCGGGCCGGTTTCGCGAAAGGCTTTCCCGGCCAGGACGCCCCGGCCCGGCTGTCCACGAAACACACTCTCGCGCTGACGAATCGCGGCACCGCGACCGCCGCCGACGTGGTTGCGCTCGCGCGGACGGTGCGCGACGGAGTGGCCGAGCGCTTCGGCATCCACCTCGAGCCGGAACCTGTCACGATTGGTGTCACGCTCTGCCAGGTGAAACCGACACCACACACTTCGTGAGCCGACCGAACGAGTTTGCCCGCGTAAATTCGAAGACGTGAGCAACCGTCTAGTGATTCGCAGACCGGTCGCCGCCGTCTCTGCCGTGCTGTTGGTCGTGGTCGCCCTTGTCGCCCTCGTGGCAGGCTGTGGCAGCGACAACGGTGGCGCCAAGACCTCCTCGACGCAAGCACCCGTCGCCAAGGTCGAGCTGGCGCCGGACAACGCGGCCGCCGACGTCAACCCGACCGCACCGGTCTCGGTGACCGTCGGCAACGGCACCATCGACCAGGTCGCGCTGACCAACACCAACGGCAAGCAGGTAGCAGGCGAGCTGTCGCCGGACAAGCGCCGGTACACGATCACCGAGCCGCTCGGCTACAACGCGAAGTACAGCTGGTCGGGCACCGCGATCGGCACCGACGGCAAGCCCGTCCCGATCGACGGCACGTTCACGACGCTCGCGCCGAAGAACGCCGTCCCGGCGACCGTCAACATCGCCGACAACCAGGAGGTCGGCATCGCCGCGCCGATCATCCTGCAGTTCAAGACTTCCGTGCAGAACAAGTCGGCAGTGGAGAAGGCGCTGAGCATCACCACCGACCCGCCCACCGAGGGCGCGTGGGCCTGGTTCCCGGACGACAACGGCTCCCGATTGCATTGGCGGCCCAAGAATTACTGGGTGCCCGGCACCACCGTGCACGTGTCGGCCAAGCTCTACGGGCTCGATCTGGGCAACGGCAACTACGGATACTCCGATCTGACAACGGATTTCCGCATCGGCCGCAGCCAGATCGTCAAGGCGAACGCGCCGAGCCACCGGATGCAGGTGGTCCGTGACGGCCGGACCGTCTTCGATTTCGCGGTCAGCTACGGCGAGGGCAACGAGCCGCGCAACGTGACCCGCTCCGGCGTGCACGTGGTGACCGAGAAGTACGAAGACTTCATGATGACCAATCCGCCGTTCTACGAGAATGTTCGGGAACGCTGGGCCGTCCGCATCTCCAACAACGGCGAATTCATCCACGCCAACCCGGAATCCGTGGCCGCCCAGGGCTCCGCGAACGTCACCAACGGCTGCATCAACCTCTCGCCCGGCGATGCGCAGGCCTACTTCCCGACCGCCCTCTACGGCGATCCGGTCGAGGTGGTCGGCACCTCGATCCCGTTGTCGGCGGCCGACGGCGACCTCTACGACTGGACCATCGACTGGAACACCTGGACGACCATGTCCGCGCTGAAGGGCGCACCCTCGCAGGTGGTGACGGCCACCCCGGTGCCGCCGCAGCCTGCGGGCGGGCGCTGACCGATCGGGCGCGGCGACCGAGGAACTCGGGCATTCGGGGCGAATTGCCCACCACTGCCGGTCAATTCGCCTAGCGGCCGACCGAATCCGCTTCGGCCTCGCGTTCGACGGCGCGGTCGGCGGCCTGCTGGGCGCGCACGGCCTCGTGCCGTTCGGCGAGCAGGTCGCGGATCTCGATGAGCAGTTCGGTCTCGGTCGGCTCGGCCGCCTTGGTGGTGCCGAAGCGGTTCTTGAGCGTCTTCATCGGCACCATCAGCACGAAATAGAGCACGGCCGCGACCATGATGAAGTCGATGAGCGCGGTGATGATCGGGCCGACCGCGATGAAGGTGGCCGGTTTGCCCGCGACCAGTTGCACGCCGAGGCCGAGCTCATTCGTGCTGCCGAACACCGCGAGCAGGGGATTGATGATCCCCTTGGTCACCGCGGTGACTACGGCGGTAAAGGCCGTGCCCATGACGACAGCAACCGCCAAATCGATAACGTTCCCGCGCATCAGGAAGTCTTTGAACCCCTTGAGCATGAGTAGAAACTCCGATCTCAACTAGACAAAGGTCAAAGTTCAGATGGTAAAGGGCTCGGTGGACCGGCGCGGAACGGGCTACCGTTCAGCTAATCTCCGGTCGGGCTCGGGAAATGTCTTGCGGCCATGGCTGATCAGCCGCGGCGCGCGAACCGGCCGGCGTCGGCCTGATCACGCGGCTTGATGATGATCTGATCGAGATTCACGTGCGAGGGCCGCGACGCGACGAACCCGATGACCTCCGCGATGTCCTGCGCGACCAACGGGTCGATGCCCTCGTACACCTTGGCCGCGCGCTCTTCGTCCCCGTTGAACCGGACCAGCGAGAACTCGGTTTCCACTGCGCCAGGCGCGATTTCGGTCAACCGCACCGGCTGGCCGAGCAGCTCCCCGCGCAGCGTGCGGTGCAGCACCGCCTGGGCGTGCTTGGCCGAGGTGTAGCCCGCACCGTTGTCGTAGGCGACGAACGCGGCCACCGAGGTGATGGTGACGATCAGCCCGTCACCCGACGCGATCAACTTCGGCAGCAGCGCCTTCGTGATGCGCAGCGTGCCAAGGACATTGGTCTCCCACATCCAGCGCCAGTCGTCCAGGTCGGCCTCGGCGACCGGCGCGAGTCCCTTGGCGCCGCCCGCGTTGTTGACGAGCACGTCGGCGCGCTCGATCGCCTCGGCGAAGGCGCGCACCGAATCGTCCGAGGTCACATCGAGTTCCAGTGCGGTGCCGCCGATCTCGTCGGCGACGCGCTGCAGGCGATCGAGCCTGCGGGCGCCGACATAGACGTGGTAGCCCTGTTTGGCCAGTTCCCGGGCGGTGGCTTCACCGATACCGGAGCTGGCCCCGGTGACGACAGCGGTGCGATTGCTCATGGCCCCGATCCTAGGTGCCGCAACACCAGCGGGCTGTTGCCCGGATCACCGCTAGCCTGATCCCATGGCTGTACGGGACGTGGTGAGCGCTGATGGCACGAACATCGTCTATCGGGTCACCGGCCCGGCCGAGGCTCGCCCGCTGGTGTTGCTGCACGGCTGGGCGGCGAACCTGCGCTGCTGGGGGCGGGCGGCCGACGACCTCGCCGCCCGGTTCCGGGTGCTCGCCGTCGACCTGCGCGGCCACGGCTACTCCGATGCGCCCGCGGCAGGCTACGACGATCCGAAGAACTGGGCCGCCGACGTCGCCGCGGTGCTGGCGGCCGAGGGCATCGAGTCCGACGCGATCCTGCTCGGCTGGTCCTACGGCGGCATCGTGCTCAGCGACTACCTGACCGCCTACGGCACCGGCGCGATCGCCGGCGTCGTCTTCACCGGCGCGACGGCGAATATCGGGCGCGGCGTGCCCGGCGGGTCGACCGGCCCGGCGATGCAGGCGGCGATTCCCGGCGTCTTCGAGGAGAGCGCGGGTCGCGCGGTGCGTGCGTTCGGTGCCTTCGGCAACGCGAACACCGGCCCAGGCGCGGACAAGGGCGCCGACGCCCAGCGGCTGTTCGGCACCAGCCTCGCCACCGCGCCCTCGGTGCGCAAGGCGCTGTTCTATCGCACCGTCGACAACACCGAAACCCTTCGCGCACTGGATATTCCGGTGCTGGTCCTGCACGGCACCGACGACCAGGTTGTCCCGATCGAGAACGCCAGGTTCATCTACGAGGCCGTCCCGGACGCGCGCGCGTCGTTCTGGGAGGGCGCCAAGCACGGCCTGTTCCTCGAGGACCGCGCCCGCTTCGTCACCGAGATCGGGATGTTCGCGGACAGTCTGTGATTTCAGACCATCGCGCGTTCCGGCAGCTGGTCTCGGGTCGTCCCAGGTACGGGCGGCGCGGCCGGGTGAGCATGGTCACCGAACGCCTGTGATAGCTCTCACTTGCCGGGGTGAGCGCATCGGCGGCGGGAATCCACCGTGCACTATGGATACTGTGAGTCAACGCCTGGACCTACGACCGAACCGTGTCGCCGTCCTCTCGGTGCATACCTCACCACTGGCTCAACCGGGCACCGGCGACGCGGGCGGCATGAACGTCTACGTGCTGCAGACCGCGCTCCAGCTGGCTCGCCGCGGCACCGAGGTGGAGATCTTCACCAGGGCCACCTCCTCCAACCTGCCGCCCGTGCAAGAGGCGGGCCCAGGCGTGCTGGTCCGCAATGTGGTGGCAGGCCCGTTCGAGGGCTTGGACAAGCACGACCTGCCCACTCAACTCTGCCCGTTCACCGCCGAAGTGTTGCGTCAGGAGGCCAGGCATCTGCCCGGCCACTACGACCTGGTGCACTCGCACTACTGGCTGTCCGGTCAGGTCGGCTGGCTGGCCAGGGATCGCTGGCGGGTGCCGCTGGTGCACACCGCGCACACGCTGGCCGCCGTGAAGAACGCCGCGCTCGCCGATGGCGATTCGCCGGAGCCGCTGACTCGCGAGATCGGCGAGAAACAGGTGATCGCCGAGGCCGATCGGCTGGTCGCCAACACCATGGACGAGGCGCGTCAGCTCGTCGACCTGTACGGCGCGCAGCCCGAGCGCATCGATGTGGTGCCGCCCGGCGCTGAC
The DNA here is from genome assembly GCF_043197455.1 of Nocardia sp. NPDC049149. NCBI lineage: Bacteria > Bacillati > Actinomycetota > Actinomycetes > Mycobacteriales > Nocardiaceae > Nocardia > Nocardia sp. NPDC049149. The sequence goes on along the minus strand of NZ_JBICTD010000001.1, from coordinate 203,225 downwards.
CTGATCCGCTACCAGCCCGGCGACAAGGCGGCGGCAAGGGCAGCGCTCGGATTGTCCGCGGACGAGCAGGTCGTCGCGTTCGTCGGCCGGATCCAGCCGCTCAAGGCCCCCGACGTGCTTGTCCGCGCCGCAGCCGAACTGTTGCGCACCGCGCCGGGGCACCGGCTGCGGGTCCTCATCGTCGGCGGTCCGTCCGGCACCGGCCTGGCCAGGCCGGACGCGTTGATCGAACTCGCGGCCGCGCTCGGCATCGCCGACCGCGTCACCTTCCTGCCGCCACAGCCGCCGGACCGGCTGGTCCTCGTCTACCGAGCCGCCGACGTGGTCGCGGTGCCGAGCTACAACGAATCCTTCGGGCTGGTCGCGATCGAGGCGCAGGCCAGCGGCACCCCGGTGCTCGCCGCCGATGTCGGCGGGCTCGGCACCGCCGTCCGGCACGGCGAATCCGGCTTGCTGGTGCCAGGTCACCGGACGCCGGACTGGGCAGGCGCCCTCGGCTATCTGCTCGACAACCCCGAGCGGCTGCATCGGATGAGCACCCGCGCGGTCGAACACGCGGCGAACTTCTCCTGGGAGCACACCGCCGACGGCCTGCTCGCCAGCTACTCCGCCGCGCTGACCGATTTCCGGGACGAGCGGGCAGGTCGGCGTTCCGGCCGGGTGATCGGGGATCCGGTCGCCCACGGCATGGTGCGTGACGACGCGCGCGAAGGGGCACCCGGTGATCGCATTAACCTGGAACCGAACCAGGCCAGATCACGCGCGCTGTGGCGGCGCAGGACGGGAGTACGTCGATGAGCGAGGCGCAGGCAACCGCGCAGCTGATCGATGCCACGCTGCGCGACAGGGAGATCGAGTACACCCGCTCGGGTGAAGAGACGTTCGTCGTCATCCTCCCCGGTGAGCGCAAGCTCGAGACCACGGTGATGCTGACCGTCGGCAAGCACGGGTTGCGCATCGAGTCGTTCGTCTGCCGCAAGCCCGACGAGAACTTCGAGGGCGTCTACAAATTCCTGCTGCGGCGCAACCGCAGGCTCTACGGCGTGGCCTACACCCTCGATCGGGTCGGCGACATCTACCTGGTCGGCCGGATCGCCACGCACGCCGTCACCGCCGACGAGCTCGATCGGGTGTTCGGCCAGATCCTCGAGGCCGTCGACGCCGACTTCAATGTGCTGCTCGAACTCGGTTTCGCCGAATCCATTCGCAAGGAATGGAAGTGGCGTGTCTCGCGCGGGGAATCGCTGAAGAACCTGCGTGCCTTCGAACATCTGGTGGATTCGGCGGACAAGCCGTAATTCCCGGAAATCTGTTGACTGTCAGTCGAATACCCATAGTTCGTGGCTGCCTGCCGAGCACGTGCCCGGCGAATCGAGAGGGATAGCGCGCGGTGGAAAGGAGCACGGGTGACAATCGCTTGTGATTCGGATCGTGAAGAAGGCACCGCGATGACTGTTTTGGCTTTGGATATCGGCGCGACGAAGTTCGCGGCAGGCATCGTGCACACCGGCCGGAAAGTGCGTGACGTGCGGCAGGCCATGGTGCCACCGGAGTCGGTCTGGGAGGTGTGCCGCGAACTGCTGCTCGAGGTGGCAGGGGACGCACCGATCACCGCGGTCGGCATCGGCTCGGCCGGACCGGTCGACGTGCGCACCGGCATCACCATGCCGCTGAACATCCCCGAATGGAAGTCGGGATTCCCGATCGTCGCCGAGGTGCAGAAGCTGTTCCCCAGCGCGGCAATCCGATTCGCGATCGACGGCGCCTGCCTCGCGCTGGCCGAGCATCATGTCGGCGCGTTGCGCGGGCTGTCGAACGGGCTGGCGATGACGGTGTCGTCGGGGATCGGCGGCGGGCTCATCGCGGACGGGAAGGTCGTCCTCGGCCGCACCGGCAATGCCGGACATATCGGACACATCGTCGTTCCCGGGTGGGATGTGCCCTGCGAATGCGGCGGTGTCGGCTGCGTCGAGGCGATCGCGAGCGGCATGTCCTCGGTGCGCTGGGCCGTTTCGCAGGGGTGGACCGGCAAGACCGGTGCCCAGCTGGCCAAGGCGGCGCACACCGGCGACGAGATCGCGCTGGCCGCACTGCATCGCGCGGGCACCGCCCTCGGCCAGGCGATCGCCTCGGCCGCCGCGCTGCTCGACGTCGACCGGGTCGTCATCGGCGGCGGTTTCGCGCAATCCGGTGAGCCGCTGTGGGATCCGCTGCGCGCGGCGGTCGCCAAGCACGCCCGCCTCAATTTCCTGGACGACCTGCACGTCGTGCTGTCGCGGATCACCGACGGCGCCACCCTCGTCGGCGCGGGTGTGCTCGCCGCAGGCCACGCGACCGCCGACACCATCGACTGACGCCAGCCCTGGTCATGGTCAGTGAGCGCTGCGGGGGCCGCATGGAAAGATGGCGGCCATGACGTACACCCTCGTGCTACTGCGCCACGGCGAGAGCGAATGGAATGCCCTGAATCTGTTCACCGGCTGGGTGGACGTGCACCTCACCGACAAGGGCATCGCCGAGGGCAAGCGCGCGGGGGAGCTGCTGGCCGAGCACGGCATCCTGCCCGACGTCGTCTACACCTCGCTGCTGCGCCGCGCGATCAGCACCGCGAACATCGCGCTGGACGCGGCCGACCGGCACTGGATCCCGGTGATCCGGGACTGGCGGCTCAACGAGCGGCACTATGGCGCGCTGCAGGGCAAGAACAAGCCGCAGACCCGCGCCGAGTACGGCGACGAGCAGTTCATGCTGTGGCGCCGCAGCTATGACACCCCGCCGCCGCCGATCGACCCGACCGACGAGTACAGCCAGGAAGGCGATCCGCGCTACGCGGGCATCGAGGTGCCGAAGACCGAGTGCCTGCTCGATGTGGTCAAGCGGATGGTCCCGTACTGGGAGTCGACCATCTCCAAGGAACTGCTGACGGGGAAGACTGTGCTGGTTGCCGCGCACGGTAACTCGCTGCGTGCCCTGGTGAAGCACCTCGACCAGATTTCCGACGAGGACATCGCCGAATTGAACATCCCGACCGGCATTCCGTTGCGGTACGAGCTGGACGAGAACCTGCGTCCGGTCCGCCCGCGCGAGTACCTCGATCCCGAAGCGGCGGCCGCAGGCGCTGCCGCCGTCGCGAATCAGGGCGCCAAGTAGCTTCACGCTGAATTCGAGCAATGCGCCGCGGCAGGCAATCGGCCGCGGCGCATTGCTGTGTGCGCGGCGTCCTGGTCCGTGGCAGTCATGCGACCGGTTGATCGGTGCGCGGTGCCGATTCGGCGAATGCGGGGGCGATCGCCGCAGGTTGCAGCCTTGCTGAGGGATTGCTGGACCGCTTCAGGCGCGGCCGTTCGTGGTGGACGTCTGTGTTTTGCGTCACGCCCGTTTTGTGTATTTGCCAGTGCTCACTGGCTAGTTCATCTGCGCGTTGCGTAATTGAACATTCTCATTCGGAGGCGTCCGTCTAGCGGCTGCTACCTGGCCTTTGGCTGCGGTGGTGTCGTCGCGCACGCGGTATGTAAATCTCCATTCGGATTTGCCCAGAAGTTACCCCTTGTCATTACCGACAGGTAGGTATGTAGACTTTGGGCGTTCGACCAGTCCGAGAGGTAGATCACGTCCGATGAAGTATGCGTTGCGCACCACAGTGGCGGCGGTTGCCGCCGCAATGCTGGGCCCCTTCCTCGTCAGCGGCGCTGCCGCCGCGCAAGCACCCACCGGCCCCGATGGCGGTGCCGCGGGAGCGGCCTGGGCCGCAACCCAGGACGGCCCGCAGCAGTATCCGAACATCAACATCCAGTGGGACGTCCCCATCACGATGAGCGACGGAACTGTCTTGAAGGGCAACGTCTATCGCCCCGCGGACGCCTTCAACAGGCCCATCGATACGCCGACGCCGACGATCGTGAACCTGACTCCGTACACCAAACTGGTGTCGAACCTGGCCGACCACGCGCAGTCCGTTCCCGGCCTGTCCGACGCGCTGTTCGGGCTGCTCCGTCAGATCGATCTGAGCGGCACCCCGCTGTCCGGCGTCACCGACCTGACCAAGGGCATCGGCGGCGGTGAGTTGCGCAGCTTCACTGTCGACCGCCAGCTCATCAAGAGCGGCTACTCGCAGGTCGTCGTCGACGTGCGCGGCACCGGCTTCTCCCAGGGCACCTGGGACATGCTGCGCGACCGGGAGCAGCAGGACACCATCGAGGTGATCGACTGGGCGGCCGCGCAGCCGTGGTCCAACGGCCGCATCGGCATGAACGGCATCTCCTACTCCGGCATCAACCAGGTGCAGGCCGCGGAGAAGCGGCCCGCCGCGCTGAAGACGATCTTCCCCGTCGTGCCGGGCAGTGACCTTGTCAACGATGTGCTCGCGCCGGGCGGCGGCTTCGGCACCGCCTTCATCCCGCTGTGGCTGACCGCGATCAACGGCACCAAGCTGGTTCCCGATCTGGCGTCGATGGTCAACGGGCAGTTCGACACTCGATGGCTGGCCGACCGCGTGCGAGATCCGTTCACGTTCATGGACGTCCTGCTCAACGCGTACACCACCACGCGCATCGACGATCTCGACCCGCGCGCCAAAGAGCTGCTGACCGACGGCTCCCGTCCTCGGCAGGCCTGGCTCGGCGACCCGAGCCGGATCCAGATACCGACGTTCGTCACCGGCGGCTGGCACGACCTGTTCACCTACTCGGAATCGAAGATCTACCAAGAGATTCCGCTGCCCGCCGGCCAGAAGCAGCTGCTGATGGGCAACACCTACCACCTCAACTCCGGCAACGAGTACGCGAAGCCGGGGCTGCCGCCTCGGTTGGATGTGTTGCAGCGCGCGTGGTTCGACAAGTGGCTCAAGGGCATCGACAACGGCGTTGATGGATACGGCCCGATCACCCTGCGCCAGCAGGGCGGTGGCTGGATCACCTCCGACTCGTTCGCCGAGCCGACCGAGCAGAAGGGCGGTGCGCAGAATCCGGTGTATCGCCGGATGTACCTGTCCGCCAACGGCAGTGGCACCGCGAACAGCGTTTACGACGGTTCGCTCACCGCGGCGGCCAACGACGACACCGCGCGGCTCACTGTCGCGCCCGGCTTGACCACCCTGTGCTCCAACGACGCGGCACAGGCCACTGCGGGCGTGCTGTCGATCATCAATGGCTGCGGCGAAGATTCGCGGGTCGCGGAATTGAACGCGCTGAGCTTCACCAGCGATCCGGTCGCTGAGCCGACCAGTATCTCTGGACGGATCGCGGTGCGGCTCAACACCGTTCAAGACGCGTCGGATGGCTACTGGGTGGCCACGGTCAACGACGTTGCGCCCGACGGCCGGTCATCGGTGTTGTCCTCCGGCCAGCTGATGGCGTCGCTGCGGGAGGTCGACGAGGCCAACAGCAGCAAGTCCGCCAACGGCGACTACACCGATCCGCGGGCGTTCACGTCGCTGGACAACAGGCAGCCGACGGTTCCCGGCGAGGCAACCACGCTGAACATCGCGTTGTCCGCCACCGAGGCGATTCTGCAGCCGGGGCACCGCCTGCGGGTGGATGTCTTCGCGGGTAACTTTCCGAAGGGCCTGCCGATCCTGCCGATGTTGCTCGACACTGGGCTGAAACCGCAGCACGTGCAGCTGGATCCGAATCGGCCGAGCTTCGTCAACGTGCCGGTGCGGGGCAATCCCGGCTGGTGACATCGAGCTGAAGACCCGAAAAGGGCGCTGTCGTTTCGAATCCTTCGAGCGGCGGCGCCCTTTCGCTTTGGTCGAGAGGTGGGTGCGCGCGGTAAGTACTTGTGAGCCTGCACGATTTTTCGCGGTTCTCCCACGAACCGGGTACATCCCCTGCTTCCCTCCCTACGGTTAGAGAACATTTGTTACCGAAGAGAGTGGATCCAATGAGGTATGCGCTCCGCACCGCGGCGTTAGTCGTCGCGGCGGTGGCCTTGGCCCCCTTCCTTTCACCCTCGGCCGCCGCGACTCCGGACGGCGGCGCGGCAGGCGCCGCATGGGCCGCGGCCGAAGACGGCCCGCAGCAGTACCCGAACGTCTTCATCGAATGGGACGTGCCGATCACCATGAGCGACGGCACCGTGCTCAAAGGCAACGTCTATCACCCGGCAGATGCCATGGGACAACCGATTTCGACGCCGACGCCGACCATCGTCAACATGACGCCCTACACCAAGCTCGGTTCGATGATTGCGGACAGCATGATCTCGATTCCGTGGCTGTCCGACGCGGTGATGCAGGTGGCGCGCGATGTCGACCTGTCAGGCACGCCGTTCTCCGGCATCACCGATCTGACCAAGGCGCTCGGCGGTGGCCTGATTCGCAACTTCACCGTCGACCGGCAGCTGATCAAGAGCGGATACACCCAGGTCGTCGTCGACGTCCGGGGAACCGGCTTCTCCCAAGGGATCTGGGATCTGCTGCGCGAGCGCGAGCAGCAAGACACCGTCGAGGTGATCGACTGGGCCGCGCGGCAAGCGTGGTCGACCGGGGACATCGGCATGAACGGCGTGTCCTATTCGGGTCTGAACCAGCTGCAGGCCGGCGCCAAGAATCCGCCTGCGCTGAAGGCGCTCTTCCCCGTGGTGCCGAGCCGAAATCCGTTCCGCGACTTGGTCGCACCCGGCGGCGGCATCGGCGTCACCTTCATGCCCGCCTGGTTGCTCGCGGTGAACGGCGCCAAGCTGGTGCCCGACCTGGCGTCGGTGCTGCGCGGGCAGTTCGACATGAAATGGTTGATGGATCGGCTGGCCGACCCGTTCACCTTCCTCGACGCGCTGGTGAACATCCTGGTCACCCCGGAGATCGACCAGCTCGACCCCAAGGTGCAGACACTGCTGCATTCCGGCAGCGCGTTCCGGCAGGCGTGGGAGAACGACCCGAGTCGAATCACCGTGCCCACCTTCGTCACCGGCGGCTGGCACGACGTGTTCGTGAACTCGCAGGCCGACGTCTACCGGAGGCTGACCTTGCCGCCCGGTCAGAAACAGCTCTTCATGGGCGCCGGCTACCACATCAGCAACGGCAACGAATCCGGAAGGCCTGGTCTGCCGCCGCGCATGGACGTGCTGCAGCGGGCCTGGTTCGACAAGTGGCTCAAGGGCATCGACAACGGGATCGACGACTACGGTCCGGTGACGCTGCGCCAGCAGGGTGGCGGCTGGATCACCGCACCGTCCTTCCCGCAGCCGGGTACCGAGCACCGGCGGATGTACCTGTCCGCCGCGCCGAGCGGGACCGGCGCGGCCAGCGTGCACGACGGTTCGTTGTTCGCGGAGCCGAGTCCGACCGTGGACAGGCTCACTGTCGCACCGGGATTGACGGGTGTCTGCTCGCGCGACATGGCCCAGGAGACCGCGGGCGTGACATCGATCATCGACGGCTGCAGCAAGGACGCGCGGATCCAGGAACTCAACGGGCTGACCTTCACCAGCGCGCCGGTCGCGGAGCCGACCAGCATCTCCGGCCCGATCGCGGTCCGGCTCAACACGGTTCACGACGCCACCGACGGCTACTGGAATGTCACGGTGAACGATGTCGGCCCCGACGGGTATTCCTCGGTCCTGTCGTCGGGACAGCTGGTCTCCTCGCTCCGCGCCATCGACGAAGGGCTGAGCACCCGGTCGCCGAACGGCGACTACACCGATCCGGTGCCGGACCTGTCGCTGGACAGCATGCGGCCGCCCGTGCCGGGAGAGCCGACGACACTGGACATTTCGGTGCCGGGCATCGAAGCGGTGCTGCAGCCGGGGCATCGGTTGCGCGTCGATGTCTACGCGGGCAACTTCCCGCGCGGTCTGGCGCCGATGCCGCTGGTCGTGGACAGCGGCCTGCGCCCGCAACACCTGTTGCTGGATCCGATCCGGCCAAGTTTCGTGAATATCCCGGTGCGCGGAAACCCGGGCTGGTAAACCGTAACCCGGTCTGAGCGTGCACTTATCGCACATCAAAGCTCGAAATCGCGGGGTATGAGCGAATAGTGCATGCTCAGGCCAGGTTTCACCGCTAGTCCACCGTCGCGAACGCCGCCTCGAGCGGCGGGAACACCGCCCTGGCGTCGTGCCCGGCGAACCACAGTCCGACGGTGAACACCGACACCGCCTCCAGATACTTGGCGCGGTTCAGCCCGCCCGCTGAAACCGGTTGCAGCTTCAGATCTTCCGTGAGCGTAGCCACCTGGCGCAGCGCCGCTTCGTCGTCACCGCACAGTGGCACCGCGAGTCTGCGCTCGTCGAACACCCGCGCCTCGGATGCCCATATCTCGGCGGCGCAGACGTTGAAGGCCTTCACCACCCGAGCCCCTGGCGCGCCCGCGGCAACACGTTCGGCGACAGCGTCTTCCGTCAACACGAAGGCCGTTGTCCCCTGCGGCGCGGCTGTGTCCGGGGCGAAGGCATTGGTGCAGTCGATGACGGTGCGCCCGGCGAGCTGTTCGCCGACCGACCGCAGCACCTCGTCCAGCGCCGCCACCGGCAGCGCGAGCAGCACCACCTCGCCGAAACCCGCTGCCTCGTGGAGGGTGCCCGCCGCGGCCCCGATCGCGGTCGCCGCGTCCGCCGCCTTGTCCGCCGATCTGGCGCCGACAAGGACCTCGTGCCCGGCCGCGACCCAGCCGCCGCCGAGCGCCCGTGCCATCGCTCCGGCGCCGATGATTCCGATTCGCATCGCAACTCCTAGAAGGTTCACCCCGCGCGGTGGGCGCCGGGCGAGTGCGAGGCAGCCGCCTCGCCTGAATGTGTGCGAAACCGACGGTAGGAATGTCGATAGGCACCTTCGGGTGCGCTTCGTTCGACGGGCCATGATGTTCGAACGGGTGTGCACTCGAAACGTTCGTCATAGCCGAACGATGTGGGATGCCGACTCGCCGTCGCGATGGCAAGCTGGTCATATGACCATCGCGCCAGCCGAGCCGATCTCCGCCGAACGGGTGGACTTCGCGCCCTACGGCGATTTCGAAGCGGACTGCCCGGCCCGGCTCGGCGTCGACGTCTTCGGAAACTCCTGGCTACCGGTGATCGTGTACATGTTGCGCGAGGGTCCGATGCGCCCGAGCGACCTGCGGGCCGCCATCGGCGGCATCAGCCAGAAGATGCTGACCCAGACCCTGCGGCGGATGGAGAAGATGACGCTCATCGAACGCCACCGCTACGCCGAAGCGCCGCCGCGCGTCGAATACGAACTGACCACCGCCGGACGCGACCTGCTCGTCCCGATCTACGCCCTCGGCGAGTGGGTGGACAAGCACGGCCGAGCGGTCGGCGCGGGCTTGGCGGGCCCGGATCCGGACAACGACGAAAATTTCGCCTAGACCAGCGCTGATCACAATCCGGCATTTCCGTACCCAACGGCACGTAAACGGTGAGCGAACAACGGCATAAGTGGCTATGACCTGCGCGAAACATAGCGTACCCGGAGTTGGTTACCGGGGTAGCGACCGTACGATTCAACTGTGAGTGTTCCGCAGGCCGTGCTCTTGGCAGTCCTGGCGGCTGTCGTTGGCCTGGCAGTCGGCGGGCTACTTATCCCCTATATGAATGCCCGACAGGCGGCCCGCAGACAAGCGGATTCCGGCCTGACGATGTCGCAGGTCCTCGATCTGATCGTGCTCGCCTCCGAGAGCGGCATCGCGGTGGTCGACGAGTACCGCGATGTGGTGCTCGTGAATCCGCGTGCCGAGGAGCTCGGCCTCGTCCGCAATCGCCTGCTCGACGAGCGTGCCTGGGCCGCGGTGGAAAAGGTGCTGGCCACCGGCGAATCCGCCGAGTTCGACCTCACCGCCAAGAACCCGGTGCCCGGCCGCGGCCGCATCGCGGTGCGCGGAGTCGCGCGCCAGTTGTCGCGCGAGGACACCAATTTCACGGTGCTCTTCGCCGACGACGATTCCGAGCAGGCGCGCATGGAGGCGACCCGCCGCGACTTCGTGGCAAACGTCAGCCACGAGCTCAAAACCCCGGTCGGCGCGATGAGCCTGCTCGCCGAGGCCATGCTCGAATCCGCGGACGACCCGGAGGCGGTGCGCCACTTCGGACAACGGGTGCTCGGCGAGTCCCGCAGGCTCGGCAAGATGGTGACCGAACTCATCGCGCTGTCCCGCCTGCAGGGCGCGGAGAAGCTGCCCGAGCTCGAGGTGGTCGACGTGGACACCGTGGTGATGCAGGCGGTGGACCGCTCGCGCACCGCCGCCGAGGCCGCGGGGATCACCGTCAGCACCGACCGGCCGAGCGGGCTCGAGGTGCTCGGCGACGAGACCCTGTTGGTGACCGCGCTGTCCAACCTGGTGGAGAACGCGATCGCGTACTCGCCTGCCGGCTCGCACGTCTCGGTCAGCCGCTCGCTGCGCGGCGATCACGTCGCGATGGCCGTGACCGACCGCGGCATCGGCATCGCCAAAGAAGACCAGGAACGGGTCTTCGAACGATTCTTCCGGTCCGACAAGGCGCGCTCGCGCGCCACCGGCGGCACCGGACTCGGGCTGGCTATCGTCAAGCACGTAGCCGCCAACCACAACGGTGAAATCACCCTGTGGAGCAAGCTGGGTACCGGTTCGACGTTCACCCTGCGAATACCTGCGCACCACGAGGCCGACGGAGAAGAGGATTCCGCCGGTCCGACGGTGAGCATGAGAGAAACAAGCCCGCGCCCTCCGGGGCCGGGTCGACCCAATGGTGTGGAGGCACGCAGATGACGAGTGTGTTGATCGTCGAGGATGAGGAGTCGCTGGCCGATCCGCTCGCGTTCCTGCTGCGCAAGGAAGGGTTCGAGGTCACCGTTGTCGGTGACGGACCGTCCGCGCTTGCCGAGTTCGATCGGTCCGGTGCAGACATTGTGCTGCTCGACCTCATGCTCCCAGGCATGAGCGGTACCGATGTGTGCAAGCAGTTGCGTACCAGGAGCGGCGTGCCGGTAATCATGGTTACCGCACGGGACAGCGAGATCGACAAGGTGGTCGGGCTGGAGCTCGGCGCCGACGACTATGTCACCAAGCCGTATTCGGCGCGCGAGCTGATCGCGCGCATCCGGGCCGTGCTGCGGCGCGGCGCCGGTGACGAGCTGGATGGCACGAACGAAAGCGGCGTGCTGGAAGCGGGCCCCGTCCGGATGGACGTGGACCGCCACACCGTGCTGGTCAACGGGAAGCCGGTCACGTTGCCGCTCAAGGAATTCGACCTGCTCGAATACCTGCTGCGCAACTCCGGCCGGGTGCTCACCCGTGGCCAGCTGATCGATCGCGTCTGGGGCGCCGACTACGTCGGTGACACCAAAACCCTTGACGTGCACGTGAAGCGGCTGCGCTCCAAGATCGAGGCCGACCCGGCGAAGCCGGAACACTTGGTCACGGTCCGCGGGCTCGGCTACAAGCTAGAGGCTTAGCAAGACAGAAAAACGGCCGAGGACACTGCGGAAGTCCTCGGCCGTTTCGTCGTGCTTCGCCGCAGCGGCGGAGGTCAGGGGAGGTAGGTCCACGTGGGGCCGATACCGGGGACGTCCATCTTGCGTAGCGTGATCCAGCCGAGGTCGTCTTCCTGCATGCAGTCGTAGACGTCGGCCGCGCTGGTGCCGCGGCACGCGATGGTGTGCGAGGTGCCGTACGGGCTCATGATCAGGTTCTTGCCCTGCGCGGCGGCGTTCGGCGCGTCGGGGGTGTTGGCGGGCATGAAGTCGGCGGTGAAGTCGGCGTACTTGGCGGGATCACCATTGGGTTCGGCGTGCGCGACGCCAGGAAGACACAGCACGGCGCCGAGCGAGACGGCGGCCATGGTCAAAACTTTCTTGGACATGACCGCACATCAAACCGCAAACAGGTGAAGTCCGCATGCCTTGCAGGTAAACGAGGTACAAGCCCGCATACCGAGGCCTCAGGCGCTGGCGGGATCCTGCATGCGGTCCGCGTGCACCGTCGCCGGATGAATGGCGATGAGGCCCAGGCCTTCTCGGCGTTTGCAGTGCCGTGCCAGTTCCTCGTACGCCGGGGCGCCGAGCAATTCTTTCAATTCCGGTCCGTAGGACTGCCAGACCGGCCTGGTGCCGACGTGCGCGTCCGGCGAGCCCGAGCAGTACCACGCCAGGTCGGCGCCGCCGGGGCCCCAGCCGCGGCGGTCGTACTCGGTGATGGTGGTGCGCAGGATCTGCACGCCGTCCGGGCGGTCGACCCAGTCCTGGGTGCGCCGGATCGGCAACTGCCAGCACACATCCGGCTTCACCTCGAGCGGCTCGATACCGCGGCGCAGCGCCATCGTGTGCAGCGAACAGCCGACGCCGCCCTCGAAGCCGGGACGGTTCAGGAAAATGCAGGCACCGTCGAATCTGCGGGTGCGCAAGGCGGGTTCGTCCTCGAGCTCGTCGAGCTCCAGGTAACCCTTCTTGGTGACCTTGCCGTTGGCATCCTGCGCCTCGCTCATCAGCTGCCAATCCGCAGGTGTGAGCATTTTCACAGCGTGTTGCAGCCGCTTGCGATCGTCCTTGTCGGACAGGAACGCGCCGTGCGAGCAGCAGCCGTCGTCGGGGCGGTCGGGGAGGATGCCCTGGCATGCCGGCGTGCCGAAGACGCACGTCCAGCGCGACAGTAGCCAGGTCAGATCCGCGACGATGAGATGCTCATCGTTTGCTGGATCGACGAACTCGATCCACTCGCGGGGGAAATCCATGTCGACCTCAGGACTCGGATCGATCTTCCCCGCTGGTCGGGGCCGGGTCGGGCCGCTCGTCGATGCGCCTACCGTCACACCCCGGAACGCTAACAGTTCAGTCGCCTGGCCTAAAGGGCCGGTTCACCCAGTACCGTGTTCATGTGCGGCTAGGGGTACTCGACGTCGGAAGTAATACCGTTCACCTGCTGGTGGTGGACGCGCACCGGGGTGGCCACCCCATGCCGATGAGCTCGACAAAGGCCACTTTACGGCTGTCGGAAAACATCGACGGCGAGGGCAGAATCACCGAAGAGGGCGCCCAGCGCCTCATCGCGACCGTGGCCGAATTCGCCAGCATCGCCGAGACTTCCAAGTGTGTCGAGCTGATGCCGTTCGCCACCTCGGCGTTGCGTGAGGCCGCGAATTCCGAAGAAGTGCTCGGGCGTGTCCGCGCACAGACCGGGGTCGATCTGCAGGTGCTCTCCGGCGTCGACGAGGCGCGGCTGACCTTTCTCGCGGTGCGCCGCTGGTTCGGCTGGAGCGCGGGCCGCATCCTCAACCTCGACATCGGCGGCGGCTCGCTGGAAATGACGAACGGCGGCGACGAGGAACCCGATGTCGCGCTGTCGCTGCAACTCGGTGCCGGACGGTTGACCAGGGAATGGCTGCGCGAGGATCCGCCGGGCAAGCGCCGCGTCAACGTGCTGCGCGACTGGCTCGACGCGGAACTGGCGCTGCCGGCGAAACAGCTGATCGCAGCGGGTAAACCGGATCTCGCGGTCGGCACGTCGAAGACCTTCCGCTCGCTGGCCAGACTGACCGGGGCGGCACCCTCGGCGGCAGGCCCTCGGGTGCGTCGTACACTCACCAGCTCAGGTCTGCGGCAGCTGATTGCGTTCATCTCGCGGATGACTGCCGCGGACCGTGCAGAATTGGAAGGCGTAAGTTCCGATCGGTCACAGCAATTGGTGGCTGGCGCATTGGTCGCGGAGGCGAGTATGCGGGCACTATCGCTGGAGTCCCTCGAGATTTGTCCGTGGGCGCTGCGGGAAGGGCTGATCCTGCGCAAACTGGATACCGACATGAATGGCGGACCCCGGGCGACGACCTTGCCGGGCCCGGCGACCAACAGCGGTCGCAAGGCCTCCGGTGATGCTGCGCTACCCGGGCCCATAGGGACGGTCTCATCATGAGTGACGATAAACAGCTATCGGTCGCCGAGCTGCTGGCCCGTAACGGCCAGCAGGGCGCGTCGTCCGCCGGTGGGGGCAGGCGCCGCCGCGGTGGTCGCGGCATCTCGGTGGCCGAACTGACCGGTGACATGCCTGCCATCGGCAGTGGACAGTCGTCGCACGCCGCACCGGACACCGACGAGCCTGCCTACGAGCCGCCGCCCGCGTACGAGCCGCCGCCTGCCTACGAACCGCCCGCGCCGGAGCCGGTGTCGTATGCGCCGCCCGCGCCGGAACCGTCGTATTCGCCGATCTCCGGCCCGATCTCGATGTACGACCCGCTCGCCGCGTACGCGCCGCCTGAGCCGCAGGCCGATCCGTTGCCCGGCTGGTCGAGCCGGGTGATGCCGGGACGCGAGATGCCGGGATCACGGCACAGCACGCCGGTCGATCCGCTGTCGCCGCGCACGCCGGTCGCCGATCTGTACGCCCCCTCACCCAATCCGTATGCGCCATCGCCCAATCCCTACGCGGCCGATCCGGCGCCCGTCGAGCCGCCGCCGGAGCCCCGTTCCGGCCGCAGGCGCAGGCATGCCGAAGCGGACGAGGAGACCACCGAGGTCCGGCCGATCCGCGATGCGGGCAGGCTCGACCCCGGCGGCCGTGGGGCAGCCGGTGGCGCACTGCCGGACCGTGCCGGATCCAATGGTCGTAACGGCGCCGCAGGCGGTCGCGCCGCGCGCCGCAGGGCGGCCGAGGCGGACGAAGAGGTCGGACCATCGACCGCGGCGTGGTCGCCGACCGCCGGGTACGAGCCGGAGTCCGCGCCGCCGCCTGCGGTCGCGCCGCCGGAACCGCAGCGAAGATCATCACCGCGCAACGGTGCTGCCGAGGGCGGCCTGCCCGCCTGGTCGGCGCGAAGACGAAAATCCGATGCGCAACCACGCGTCGAGGCCGAGCCGGAGCCCGAGGGCATCTCGACCGCGGCGTGGTCGCTGGCGAGCCAGGACCAGCAGCTGCTCTCCGGCCAGACGGTCGCGGGTGATCTGCTCAGGGACGGTGTCGAGCGCGCGGAACGCGCAGGCGCCGAGCGGGACGCCAAACGTGGCCGCGGCAAGCGTGATTCGGGTCGCGCCCCGGTCGACGAGCTCGAAATGTACGACGGCAAAACGGACTATTTCGCGCCGGTCCACCTCGACGAGGACGAGCACGACGACCTCGACGAACACGAGGACACCGAGCACGGCGCCGCGCCGCGCCGCTCCAGAGTCGGGCGCAAGGCCGCGAAGGCCGAGTACGACGCCAACCGCCGCCAGTGGCTGATCCTGGGCGGGCAGAGCACCGGCGCCGCCGTCGCAGGCATGTTGTTGTTCAAGGGTTTCGAGCGGATGTGGGAGATGCTCCCCTGGGTGGCGCTGGCCCTGGCGATGATCGTGATTCTCGGCTTGGTCGCGCTGGTGCGCATCCTTCGCCGCACCGATGACGTGCTGAGCACGGTGATCGCGGTCGTCGTAGGCGTCTTCGTCACGCTCGGGCCGCTAGCCTTTCTCCTCAGTACGAACTGAGGCTGGGAGCGGCTGTGGGGCAGATCGGGCAGGCGGAGGAGACCAAGGCGCGGCACGCGCCCGGCGTTGGCGGGCGTCCCGCCGCGACGTCGCCCGGCGAGCTCGCGGGTGCGCCGGACCGCAGGCAGATCCTCGTCGGGCTCTCGACGGCCTCGGTGTATCCGCAGAACACCGAGGCGGCGTTCCGGTACGCGGCCGAACTCGGTTACGACGGCGTCGAATTGATGGTCTGGGCCGAACCGGCCAGCCAGAGCATCGCCACGGTGCAGTCCTACGTCCGCAAGTACGCCGTTCCGGTGATCGCGATCCACGCGCCGTGCCTGCTGATCTCGCAGCGGGTGTGGGGCCCGGACCCGATCGCCAAGCTCGAGCGCAGCGTGCGCACCGCGGAAGCGCTCGGCGCGGCCACCGTCGTCGTGCATCCGCCGTTCCGCTGGCAGCGCCGCTACGCGGAGAATTTCGCCACCCAGGTCGCCGAGCTCGAGGAGCAGAGCCCGGTCATCGTCGCGGTGGAGAACATGTTCCCGATGCGCGCCGACACCTTGTTCGGGCGCGGCGAACGCTCGGTGAAGCGGCTGGAGCGACGAGGTGGTCCCGGACTCGGCCTGACCGCCTTCAGCCCGTCCTACGACCCGACCGACACCGGTTTCGCGCACTACACCCTCGACCTGTCGCACACCGCGACCGCAGGCGCCGACCCGCTGGCGCTGGCCGCCCGCATGGGTCACGGCCTGGCCCATCTGCATCTGGCCGACGGTCGCGGCGCCGCGCACGACGAGCATCTCGTGCCAGGCGAAGGCACGCAGCCCTGCGTCGAGGTGTGTGCCACCTTGGTGCGCAACGGTTTCGCCGGTCAGGCGGTCGCCGAGATCAACACCCAGACCGCGCGCACCACCGCGGATCGTGCGGCGATGCTGCACCGCACGCTCGCCTTCGCGCGCCTGCATCTCAACGGTCAGACCGCGCCGACGCCGACCTCGGCCCATCACGCCTGACGCGAAAAAGCCCCGGCCTGCGCCGACGTGATAAATCTCGCGTTCGTGCGCAGAGCCGACGGGGAATGCCAGTTGCCGCGCTGTTCGTTCTACGCTGTAAGACGCCGCGTGCCCGCAACCCGACGCCGACGCGGCGGTGAGCGAGGAGTGGAAATGACGACGGAGCTCGGCCTCGAACAGGCCAGCGCAACCGATGCGCCGTTCAGCAGGGTGCTCGCGCTGACCGAATTGCTGTCGACGAGCCAGGACACCGGTCGCTACCTCGGCATCATCGACCGGGTCTGGACGATCGGCAAGAAGGTGCACGGCGGCACCATGGTCGCGGCCACCGCCGCGGCGGGCCTGAAGTGGTTGCGCACCACCGATCCGGCGCTGGCAGGCATGGCGCCGATCGCCGCGAGCTCCGACTTCCTCGGCGCGCCCGATCCGGGCGAGGTCGAATACCAGGTGCACATCCGCAAGGTCGGCCGCCAGATCTGCCTGGCCGACGTCAACCTGGTCCAGAACGACCGCACGCTGGTGCGCACCGCGCTGACCTTCGGCCATCTCGACGACACCGCGCCGCGCTATGCGCGCGAGTACGACGACATGCCCATCGCGCCGCCCGCCGACGCCGTCGGCTACGAGCCGGGCTCCGCAATGGGCAAGATCGTGCACGTCGGCGAGGCAGCCGACCTCTACATCGATCGGAAATGGGCGCGATTCCTCGACCGCGAGCAGGGCGAGCCGCGTCTGCGCCTCTGGATCCGTCCGCGCGCCGCCGACGCACAGGACCCGGAAGTCGCGATGCACTTCGCGATGATGAGCGCGGATATGAGCCCGCCGGTCCCGGCCAACCTCGGCCTCTTCGGCTGGGCGCCCACCGTGCAGATGACCACCTATCTGCGCCGCAAGCCCGCCCCCGGCTGGCTGCGCGTCATCGCAACCACGCACGAGATCGGCAACCGGATGTTCGACGAGGATCACCTCGTCCTCGATGCCACCGGTGCGGTCGTCGCGCAGAGTCGGCAACTGGCCCTGATTCCGCAGGGATGAGCGCCGTCTAGCCTTAACCCTCATGACAAGGATTGCGGTTATCGGTGGCGGGCGCATCGGCGAGGCGTTGCTCGCCGGTCTGCTCGAGTCGGGGCGGCTGGCCAAAGACCTGGTTGTCGTCGAGCCGGTAGCCGAGCGGGCCGCACAGATCGCCGAGCGGTTCGGTGTTCGGGTCACCGATTCGGTCGCCGACGCGGCGGTGGGCGCCGACCTGCTGGTGGTCGCGGTCAAGCCCGCCGATGTCGACGCCGTGATGACCGCGCTCGGCAAGGCCGCGCTCAGCGACAACGCGAGCGTCGGCAACGACCGTGATCAGATCCTGGTGTCGCTGGCCGCCGGCGTGCCGACGTCACGGCTGGAGGCCAAGCTGCCCGCCGGGTTCCCGGTGGTGCGGGTGATGCCGAATACGCCGATGCTGGTCGGCCAAGGCATGAGCGTGCTCGCGCCGGGCCGCTATGCCCGGCCGCAGCAGCTGGAATTGGTGACCGAGGTGCTCGGCGCGGTCGGCAAGGTGGTGACCGTCGCGGAGTCGCAGATGGATGCGGTCACCGCGGTGTCCGGGTCGGGCCCCGCCTACTTTTTCCTGGTCGTCGAGGCCATGGTGGACGCGGGCGTCGGCCTCGGCCTGACCCGCGAGGTCGCCACCCAGCTGGTGGTGCAGACCATGGTCGGCTCGGCGGCCCTGCTCGACGACTCCGACCAGACGCCTGCCGAGCTGCGCGCGGCGGTCACGTCGCCGGCGGGCACCACGGCGGCGGCCGTGCGCGAGCTCGAGCGCGGCGGCCTTCGCTCCGCGTTCATCGAAGCGCTGTACGCCGCCAAACATCGCTCGGCGGAACAAGGCGGCGTCGCAGACGGGCCGACGGGCGCAGGCGCGTAACCGCACCCGCTCGGGCACCCCACCGGTGCGCCGGGCGGGATGGCAGTCGCCCCTGGCGGAACTCATACGCCGCGACGTGCCCGGGCCTGTGGGATGTGGGCAGGCTCACCTACGGCACCCAGAAAGCGACAAATCGAACACGGCACATCCATAAGGTGACCGGTCGGTTCCCGATGGGAAAAGCTGATTTCTCACTCCCGTCGCAGTAACACCACTGGTCCCGCTAAGCTTCAAGGAGCACGTGCGTGTCTGTTCCGCCGGTGGGGAAGCCGGCGGCGCGGACGTGCCGGAGGTCAATGGTGCAATGATGTCTAACAAGATGTCTGCTAGTAGCTCAGGGAGCTCGAGCGGCTCCGGCCCCTCAGGCCCCCGAGCTGGTTCCCGGGCGCAAGGCGCCGCGGGGTCGCAGGGTCAACCGATACTCGGTGGCACTCAGTTCCTCACGGTCGCCGAGGTGGCGAGCCTGATGCGAGTGTCCAAGATGACGGTGTACCGGCTCGTGCATTCCGGTGAGTTGCCCGCGGTGCGGGTGGGTCGTTCGTTCCGGGTGCACGCCAAGGCGGTGCACGACTATCTCGAAACGTCCTACTTCGACGCCGGATGAGGCGGTTTCGAAGGTAGCCGGACGTGCCGGTACGATAGATCCTCGGTTCGTGTTCGCCCGCCGGTGGCGCCCCTGTGTGGTGCCCCGTGGTATCCGGCGGCGCGGACACTGGGCGTGAGGCTTGCCGAGCGACCGGTCAGTTGGCGTACGTGTGTAGCGTGCGCGCCGAGTAGAGAGAACGCGAGGAACAACCCTATGGGTTCTGTGATCAAGAAGCGCCGCAAGCGCATGTCGAAGAAGAAGCACCGCAAGCTGCTTCGCCGCACCCGCGTGCAGCGGCGCAAACTCGGCAAGTAAGCGCTACGCGATAGCTGGAGGGCCCGTCACCAATAAGGTGGCGGGCCTTTTCGTTTGAAATACCAAATTTTGAAATCCCCTGTTGTGCCTGGTGATAGAAGTCATCGTTAGATCCTGGTAAATAACATCGGAACCCACGAACACAGCGGCTACCCTAGGACACGGGGATAATTGAAATGGGGGCTTGTCAAGGTGGGATGCGGTGCCGGTGGGTTCTGACGCTCGGGACGGAGACACGCCGAAGGTCGTGTTGGTGACCGGTGCCAGTCGCTTCTTCGGTGGCGCCCTGGTCGCACGTCTCGCCCAGGATCCGAGCGTCGAACGCATTCTCGCCGTCGACACCATGACGCCGAGTCGTGAGCTGCTTCGCCGCATGGGCCGGGCCGAATTTGTCCGCGCCGACATCCGAAATCCATTGATTCGTAAAGTGATCGACGGCTCCGCGGTGGACACCGTTGTGCACACCGCCGTGCTGGCCAGGCCGCCCGCGGGCGCCGCCCGCTCGGTCATGAAGGACCTCAACGTGCTCAGCGCCATGCAACTGCTCGCGGTCTGTCAGAAGGCGCCGACCGTGCGCAGGGTGGTGGTGCGATCCTCGTCCGCGGTCTATGGATGCAGCGCAAAGGACCCGGCGAAATTCACCGAGGAAATGAGCGCGCGCACCCCACCGCGCGGCGGGTTCGCACACGACATGATCGAAATCGAGGGTTTCGTTCGTGGTCTTGCCCGCCGACGCCCCGATATCGCCGCGGCTATTTTGCGTTTCGCACCGATCGTCGGGCCGCGGCTGGCCGGTCGCGGTGTGCAGTATCTCCGTTCACCGATCACGCCGACGGTGTTCGGCCGCGACGCCAGGCTGCAGTTGCTGCACGAGGAGGACGCGGTCGCGTCCCTCGCCCATGCCGCGCTGGCCGGTCGCGGTGGCACGTACAACATCGCCGGTGACGGCGCCCTCACCCTGTCGCAAGCGGTGCGCAGGGCGGGCCGTGTCGAAATCCCGGTGCCGTTCGGGCTGTTCCGCACGGCGGGCCGGGTGCTGATGGGCCCGGTGATGCGCGAATTCAGCGGCGAACAACTCGACTATTTCCATTTCGGTTGTGGCCTCGACACCACCAGGATGCGTGCCGAACTCGGGTTCGTGCCGCGCTGGACGACGGTGCAGGCCTTCGACGACTTCATCGGGGGCGCAGCGTCGCGGCCCGTCATCAATCCCGCGTGGATCGATGCCGCAGAAACCAAACTGCTCGGCCTGCTCGGGGCCGGTACGGGAGCACAGCAATGAACGACGTAGCGAAAGTCATCCACCTCCACGACACGCAAATCGACGCACGCCCGCGCCCGACCACTCGGCGCTGGCCGGAGCATGCACTCGGCGAAGTGCCCAGCTCGGTGACTTCGCTGACCGATCGGCTCGCGGCCACCGAACCGCCTGCGCCGCAATCGTTGTCGGACCTGCTGCGCGACGTGGTCGGCAAGCAGATCGGCAAGACCGCCGACTTCGCCAGGCGCCGGATCACCGGCGACTACCAGGTGGACGAGTTCGGCTTCGACGAACATCTGCTCGAATCCGTGATCCTGCCCGCGCTGCGGCCGATGTCGGACCTGTGGTTCCGGGTGCAGGTGAGCGGGATGGAGAACATTCCGGAGGTGGGCGGTGCGTTGATCGTCGCCAACCACGCGGGCACGGTGCCGCTGGACGGACTGATGCTGCAGCTGGCGATCCACGACCGGCATCCCAAGCAGCGGGCGCTGCGCCTGCTTGCCGCCGACCTGATCTTCGAAACCCCGGTGCTCGGCGTGCTTGCCCGCAAGGCCGGGCACACGCTGGCCTGCCGCGAGGACGCCGAACGGTTGCTTCGCTCCGGCGAGCTGACCGGTGTCTTCCCCGAGGGATTCAAGGGTGTCGGCAAGCAGTTCGCCGATCGCTACAAACTGCAGCGGTTCGGCCGCGGCGGTTTCGTGGCCGCGGCGGTGCGCACCGGCGTGCCGATCATCCCGTGCTCGATCGTCGGCTCGGAGGAGATCTACCCGAAGCTGGCCGACATCAAGCCGCTGGCGCGGTTGCTCGGCCTGCCGTATTTCCCGGTGACGCCGCTGTTCCCGCTGCTCGGCCCGCTCGGCGCGCTGCCGCTGCCGTCGAAGTGGTCCATCGAATTCGGCGCGCCGATCCCGACCACCGGCTACGAGCCGGAGGCCGCCGACGATCCGATGACCATGTTCGAGGTCACCGATCAGGTGCGGGAGACCATCCAGTCGACGCTCTACAAGCTGCTCACCAAGCGGCGCAACCCGTTCACCGGCTGAACGGCCGCGTCGTCCCTGATCGCCCACCGAACGGAGCACACCGACCGCTGCACCGCCCGTCGTCCCGGCGAACGCCGGACACCAGTCGGTAAACCCCTCGGCCGCACTGGTTTCCGGCGTTCGCCGGACCGACGGGGCCTATGCGTCAGTGATCACGGCGACGGGTGACGGCCGCCGCGACGGCGCCACCTGCCGCCCCGAGCGCCAAAGCCGTTGGCACGCCGATCTTCGCGGCCTTGCGCCCGGTGCGGAAGTCACGGATTTCCCAGCCCCGGTTCTTCGCGACCTCGCGCAGATCGGAGTCCGGGTTGATCGCGACCGCGGTGCCGACCAGCGACAGCATCGGCACGTCGTTGTGGCTGTCCGAGTACGCGGTACACCGCTTGAGGTTCAACCCCTCCCGGACCGCCAGCGTGCGCACCGCGTGCGCCTTGCCGAGCCCATGCAGGATGTCGCCGACCAGCCGTCCGGTGAACTTGCCGTCCACGCTTTCGGCCACCGTGCCGAGCGCGCCGGTCAAGCCGAGCCGCTTGGCGATCACCTGCGCCAGCTCGACCGGCGTCGCGGTGACCAACCACACCTGCTGTCCCGCATCGAGATGCATCTGCGCGAGCGCCCTTGTCCCGGGCCAGATCTTGTCGGCGATGATCTCGTCGTAGATCTCCTCGCCGAGCTCGGCCAGCTCCGCGGTGGGGCGGCCCGCGATGAACGCCAGCGCCTTCTCTTTGCCGCTGGCCATGTCGGAGCTGTTCTCCCGCCCGGTGACTCGGAACTTCACCTGCTTCCAGGCGACGTCGACCAGGTCGGAGGTCTTGAAGTACTTGCGCGCGGCCAACCCTCGGGCGAAGTGCACGATCGACGCGCCCTGCACCATCGTGTTGTCCACGTCGAAGAACGCCGCCGCGGTCAGGTCGCGCGGCACCTCGGGTCCGGTCGTATCCGCTTCCGCTGCGGCCAATTCCGCGTCGTGCAGGGACAGCGCCGCGTCGGCACTGGCCTCACCCGCCAGATTGGCGCGCAATTCTTCCTCGCTGGGGCCGAAGGGGCTCCGAGGGATGCGGGCAAGTTGATCCTGCAGGCCCTGGCCGAGTGGGCCCAGATTCCACCGTGCCGGAAACTCGCCGAATCGTCCCGCGATGAATCCGGCCCTTGCCACCTTCGATCGTTCCGGCACCGTACCTCCGCCCGTCGCGCGAACCACGTCCACAGTAACTGGGTCCGGTGACAGTCACGGCAGGACCTGGCACACCGATTCGGGCGTGGCGAGGCGATTTAATGTTCGCCATGACCAATCCCACACATTCGGTGACGTTGTTGACGAGATCCGGCTGTGGCCTGTGCACCGTGGCGCTGGACCAGCTGCGAGTGATCTGCGCCGACTTCGGCATCGAGCCTGCCACGGTGGACGTCGATGTGGCCGCAGGCACCGACCCGAGCCTGCGCGCGGAGTTCGGTGACCGGTTGCCAGTGGTGCTGCTCGACGGTCGTGAGCACAGCTATTTCGACGTCGACGAGGGCCGATTGCGCGCCGACCTGATGCGCTGAGCGCTAGCGGTGGACGCTCGTTTCCGCCGCAGCGCTGGTCGCGGCGGAAAATGAGGCCAATTTCACCGACTTTGTGAAGGGCTGCACAAGCAGTTACGGTGGTGGCACGCGGACCCGCTTGCCCAGGCTGCGGACCCACCGCGTACAGACACCCAGCATCCGACACTTCGACCATGGCACCGGACCGTCCCGGGCCAGAGGTCCAGCGACGAACCGGACCCGATCGGGCCGGACGAGGAGCCGAAGACGTGACAGAGCAGCATGAGGCGCCGGGCGGCGTCTCCGGCAGGGCTCTGCAGAAGGACATTCCGCAGGCCACCGTCGCCAGGTTGGCCACGTACCTCCGGGTCCTTGCCACGTTGGCCGACGACGGTGTTGCCATCGTATCGAGTGAGGAACTGGCTGTCGCGGCGGGTGTCAATTCGGCCAAGTTGCGCAAGGATCTGTCGTTCCTCGGACCCAATGGCGTACGGGGTGTCGGCTATGACGTAGCCAAGTTGCGGGCCAGGATCGAGGATGTGCTCGGCCTGTCGCAAGGACACCGTGTGGTGCTCGTCGGCGCCGGGAATCTCGGCCGGGCCCTGGTCGGCTACGGCGGGTTCCAGCGGCGTGGCTTCACCGTGGTCGGCATCTTCGACAACGACCCCGAGATGATCGGTCTTTCGGTGGCCGGGCTGGTGGTTTGCGACGTGGCCGGGCTCGCCGCTGCGGTCACCACGCTGGAGCCGACCATCGCGGTGATCACCGTTCCCGACGACGCGGCCCAGGACGCCTGCGACCGGCTGGTCGCGGCCGGGCTGCAGTCCATCCTGAGCTTCGCGCCCTGCGAGCTGGTCGCGCCCGCCGATGTCGAGGTGCGCCGCGTCGATCTCGCGGTCGAGCTGCAGATGCTGTCGTTCGAGCGAGTACGTAACGCGGACAACGCCTCCGAGGCACCCGTGCCGCAGGCGCCCGCGCAGGCCGAGGTGGCGCGACCGGTTTCGACTCGGATCAGCCGGACGGCGCACTCTTCGGCCGCACACCCGGCCCTCAAGCACTCGGCGGCCGCGCATTCGGCGACCTCGCATACGGCAACGGAGCCAAGCAGCAAGGGATCGGTGGTTACCCCATGAGTGTTCTTCTGGTCGGAATTTCACACCGGAGTGCTCCGGTTTCCGTGCTGGAGAAGGTGGCCATCACCGACGCCGACCGGCCCAAGCTGATCGATCGCATGCTGGCCTCCAGCCACGTTTCCGAGGCGATGATCGTGTCGACCTGCAATCGCGTCGAGGTCTACGCCGTAGTCGACGCCTTCCACGGCGGTCTCGCCGAGATCGGCGACCTGCTCACCAAGCATTCCGGGCTGCCGCTGCCCGACCTGACCAAGCATGCCTATGTGCGCTACAGCGAGGCCGCCGCCGAGCACCTGTTCGCGGTGGCCAGCGGGCTGGATTCGATGGTGATCGGCGAGCAGCAGGTGCTCAGCCAGATCCGCGGCGCCTATGCCTCCGCCGACGCGCAGCAGGCGGTCGGCCGGACCATGCACGAGCTGGCTCAGCATGCGCTGCGGGTCGGCAAGCGCGTGCACTCGGAGACCGGGATCGACCGGGCGGGCGCCTCGGTGGTGTCGGTGGCCCTGGATCGGGCCCAGCATGTGGTCGGTCCGCTGGCGGGCCGCACCGCGGTGGTCGTCGGGGCCGGCGCGATGGGCGGCCTTGCGGTGGCTCATCTTTCGCGTGCTGGCATCGGCCGGATCATCGTGGTGAACCGCACCATGGCGCGGGCGCAGCGGCTCGCCGAGACCGCGGGCACGCACGGCGTCGCCGCGTCGGCGCTGGAGCTGTCCCGGCTCACCGAGGCGATGTCCGAGGCGGACGTGGTGATCACCTGCACCGGCGCGGTCGGCAACGTGGTGACGCTGGCCGACACCCACCGGGCGCTGACCGAACGGGAGCGCACCGCCGAATTCGGCGGCGCGGAACGGCCTTTGGTGTTCTGCGACCTCGGCCTGCCGCGTGACGTCGAGCACGCCGTCGCCGGTCTGCCCGGCGTCACGGTCATCGATATCGAGACGCTGCAACGGGATCCGGCCGCAGGCGCGGCCGCCGACGACACCGCGGCGGCCCGCGCGATCGTGGCCGACGAGCTCGCCAAGTACCTGACCGGTCAGCGGATGGCCGAGGTCACCCCGACCGTCGCCGCGCTGCGCCAGCGCGCCGCCGAAGTGGTCGAAGCCGAACTGCTGCGGTTGGATTCGCGGCTGCCGAGCCTGGCCGATCCGGAACGCGACGAGGTGGCGCGCACGGTGCGCCGGGTGGTCGACAAGCTGCTGCACGCGCCGACGGTGCGGGTCAAGCAGCTGGCCTCCACTCCGGGCGGCGACAGCTATGCCGAGGCACTTCGCGAACTGTTCGAGCTGAAACCCGGTGCGGCGCAGGCGGTTGCCGCGCCGATGGAGATCAGCACGATCGGCGAGCACGCGGGCATGCTGCTGACCGACGCCGACATCGCGCTCGCCGACGACTTCACCGCGGGACACCGCAGCGACGCCGCGGGACACCGCAGCGACGATCAAGGACAGGCGACATGACGCGGGGACGGTCCGACACCACGCGCCCGAGCGAGGTGCCGGCATGACACTCGTGCAGGAAGAGGGCAACGTGACCGCAGGCAGCGTCGGCGCGCCGTGGCGGATCGGCACGCGCGGCAGCCTGCTCGCGCTCACCCAGGCGGGCACCGTGCGCGACGACCTCATCGCCGCCGGGCATGACGCCGAGCTCGTCGTCGTCAAGACTGCGGGCGATCTGTCCTCGGAGCCGGTGCAGGACATCGGCATCGGCGTCTTCACCTCCGCGATCCGCGACGAGCTTGCCGCAGGCACCATCGACATCGCGGTGCATTCCTTCAAAGACCTGCCCACCGAGCAGGATCCGCGCTTCACCCTCGCCGCGGTGCCGCCGCGTCATGATCCGCGCGACGCGCTCGTGGCCCGCGACGGTCTCGTGCTCGGCGAGCTGCCCCCTGGCGCCACGGTCGGCACGTCGGCGCCGCGCCGCGCGTCCCAACTGCGCGCGCTCGGCCTCGGTCTCGACATCGTGCCGCTGCGCGGCAACCTGGACACCCGCCTGCGCAAGGTGAGCGAGGGCGATCTCGACGCCGTCGTGGTCGCCAGAGCAGGCCTGGCCAGAATCGGCAGACTCGACGCGGTGACCGAGGCGCTGGAGCCCGTGCAGATGCTCCCCGCCCCGGCGCAGGGCGCACTGGCCATCGAATGCCGCAGCGGCGACAGCGAACTCGTCGAGGTGCTCAGCGCGCTCGACGATGCCGCGACCCGCGCCGCGGTGCTCGCCGAGCGTGCGCTGCTCGCCGAGATGGAAGCAGGCTGTTCCGCACCGATCGGCGCGCTCGCCGAGGTGGTCGAGTCGATCGACGACGACGGGCGGATCTTCGACGAGCTTTCGCTGCGCGGGTGCGCGGCCGCCATCGACGGATCCGATGTGATCCGGGCGTCGGTGGTCGGATCGCCCGAGCACGCGGACGAGCTGGGCCGGGCACTTGCCCGCGAATTGCTCGACCTCGGCGCGCGCGAGTTGCTCAGCACCCCCGAACCGGTTGCCGGTTCGTCCACACAGGCGGTGAATGCGCCCGCCACAGACTTCACCCACCCCAGCCCAATGGAGAACAACCAATGAGCGGTCGAGCAGCTACTAAGAAGCATCCCGGTCGGATCCTTTTCGTCGGGTCAGGCCCCGGTGACCCTGCGTTGCTCACGGTGCGCGCCCGCGAGGTGATCGGGCGCGCGACGCTCGCGTTCACCGACCCGGACGTCGACAAGGGTGTGCTCGCCCTGATCGGGACGGCGGTCGAGCCCGGCCCCGACGGCACCCGCCCGGTCGACGTGCGCCCCGCGCTCGGCGAGCCCGCCGAGGTGGCCAAGACGCTCATCGCCGAGGCCCGCAACGGCCACGACGTGGTCCGTGTCGTCGCGAACGACCCGCTGACCACCGACTCGGTGATCGCCGAGGTCAACGCGGTGACGCGCTCGCACATGGTGTTCGAGGTGCTGCCCGGCCTGCCCAACGGTTCCGCGGTGCCGAGTTACGCGGGTATCGCGCTCGGCTCCGGGCACACCGAGGCCGACGTGCGCGGCGAGGTCGACTGGGCCGCGCTGGCCGCGGCGCCGGGCCCGCTCGTGCTGCACGCGACCTCCGGCCACCTGGCCGAAACCGCAAGCGCCCTGGTGGAACACGGCATGGCGCCGCAGACTCCGGTCGCGGTGACCGTGCGCGGCACCACTCGTCAGCAGCGCACCATCGAGGCGACCCTGGCCACGCTGAACAGCGCCGCCTCCGAGCTGGTCGGTCCGCTGGTGGTGACCATCGGCAAGGTGGTCGCCTCGCGCTCGAAGATGTCCTGGTGGGAGTCGCGCGCGCTGTACGGCTGGACCGTGCTGGTGCCGCGCACCAAGGATCAGGCGGGGGAGATGAGCGAGCGGCTCGTCACCCACGGCGCCATCCCGATGGAGGTGCCGACCATCGCGGTCGAGCCGCCGCGCAGCCCGGCCCAGATGGAGCGTGCGGTCAAGGGTCTGGTCGACGGCCGCTACCAGTGGGTGGTGTTCACCTCCACCAACGCGGTGCGCGCGGTGTGGGAGAAGTTCGCCGAATTCGGTTTGGACGCACGGGCTTTCTCCGGTGTGAAGATCGCCTGCGTCGGCGAGGCCACCGCGGACCGGGTGCGCTCGTTCGGCATCAATCCGGAGCTGGTGCCGAGTGGTGAGCAGTCCTCCGAGGGCCTGCTCGCCGACTTCCCGCCCTACGACGACGTTTTCGATCCGGTCAACCGAGTCCTGTTGCCGCGCGCCGACATTGCCACCGAGACGCTGGCCGAGGGCCTGCGTGACCGCGGCTGGGAAATCGACGACGTCACGGCCTACCGCACGGTGCGCGCCTCGCCGCCGCCCGCGGAGACCCGCGAGATGATCAAGACCGGCGGGTTCGACGCGGTCCTGTTCACCTCGTCCTCCACGGTGCGCAACCTGGTCGGCATCGCGGGCAAGCCGCACGCCCGCACCATCGTCGCGTGCATCGGCCCCAAGACCGCCGAAACCGCCATCGAATTCGGTCTGCGCGTCGACGTGCAGCCCGAGGTGGCCCAGGTCGGCCCGCTCGTCGAGGCGCTTGCCGAGCATGCGGCTCGCCTGCGCGCCGAGGGCCTGCTGCCCCCGCCGCGCAAGAAGAGCCGCCGCAGCCGCTGACGTGCCCATGATGTTGGTGGCACCGGAATTGTCGGCAGCTGCCTGGTCGCGGTCGCGCCTACCCTGACCTCACGTACGCGGTGTGCGTGCGCGAAAGGATGAGCGGTCATGTTTCGTATCATCGCGACTGCGGTTGCCGCCGTGGGGATTTCGACAGGGATCGGGATGGGCATCGGTGCCATCGCGGCATCGGTGGAGGCCGGTGGTCTGCGCAGTTTCTCGATTCCGTTGCAGACCAGCATCTTCGGTTCGCGGGATTTCTCGGTTCCGATGGAGATCGGCGTCGTTCGATCGTAAAAGGCAAGGGTTGGTGGCGCTTTCGCGTTGATGTCGGCCGCGACTGATCGCCCGCCGCGCGCGTTCCTCCGCTATGGCGTGCTTTTGTGTATCGATATCGGTTGTCCAGCAAAGAATTCCGGGTTCTCGATGACATCGATGCCCCCAGAAATGGTGGCATCTCATCTCTTCTTGTCGGGCTAACTTGTCCTGGCGCGTAGCGCACAATCCACAAGAGGAGTTGGTTTCGATGAAACGATCGATAGCGCAGGTTGTTACCGCAACGGCAGCTGCCTCGGTCATTGTCTTGTCCGGCAGCGCAGCGGCATCGGCGGCGCCCGGGCTGTCGCTGGAGCCCGCCGGACCGGCCGCCGTCAGCACGTCCCCCATCGACGCGTCCAGCGGCAGCGCAACCGGTTCGGCGGGCGCGTTGTCCGCGGTGACCCGTGGTCTTGCCTGCCTGCTCAAGACCATGTCCGGCGGCACCGCCCAGCCCTGCACCATCCAGGGCGCATAGCGTTCCGGACCGACGGCGTCCGTAGGGGTTCCGTCGGTCCGACCTGCTCGCGGTGGTCAGAGTGCGCTGTCCGGTCCTGGCGGCCGCGGGGTGTCAGCTCCCGCCGCCGCATCCTCCTCCGCCGCCGCCACCGCATCCGCTGCCACCCGCGCAGCTGCTGCCGCCGACGCAACCGGCGGACGTGCTGTCACTCCTGCCGGATTCGCTTGCACTGCGGAAGGTTTCGCTATGAAACCCGGTGGTCCGCGAGCTGCCGCGGCGGGCTCGGACACCGTCGGCCACTGCCAGGTCGGGTAGCAGATCGGTGATCGGTGGCGGTAGTTTCTCGGCGGGGTTTCGCGCTGCCGCTTTCCGCATCTCCAGTCGTCGCCATCCCGGTTTCGCGCACTGCCGCAGGGGAGATAGGGGTGAACCGAAACGTACTCGGCGGCAAGGTCGCGGTCACGGGCACCTCGTCGACCAGGCTCGGTCCGCCGGGCTGGTGGGCAAGCAGCTCGCTGAGCACGGCGTGTTCAGCAGGCAGCAGCGCCATGGTGCGTCGCCGCGCGATCGCCACCACCGCATAGGCGATTTCCAGCCGATCGCCGAGCGCCAGGCTGTAGCGGAGATCGGTCAGCAGCGAGTCGGGGATCCGCCCGGCCAACCCGAGGAGCAAGGCGTGCAGGGGATCTGTGGTCATGGTCCGTCCGAATCCGCTCGAGGGCACCGAATGGCGCCTACCCCCCGATGCGTTGCACCATAAGAGGATCACCCAGCACGCGAATCACCTTTCCCCGCCACATGTTCCAGGGTCTTGCCACGTGCGCACACCGCTGCGCCTCTCGTGGAAATCCGCACCCCGCCTGATTTCCCGCACACGATCTGGCATGCGAAATCGTGTGCGGGAAATCAAAAGGTGTGCGAGTCACCGTCTTTGATCTGGAGGACGCGCGCCGCTACCAGCGGCCGTTCCTGGGCGGTAAACGAAACGAGTCGCGACGCCGGGTTCGGCGTCGCGACTCGTTTCCTTCTCGATGTCAGTACCGCTTGCGCATCAGCGTCCGCACCATGTTGCAGGTGGTGTCGGACGGCGGGCGGATGCCCACCACTTCGGCGGTGTGCCGGATGCGCTTGTTGTTGGCCGAACTCGGCGTGTACACCCCGGAGTCGAGCAACGCGATGGTCAAGCGCATCGCCTTGAGCTTGCGGTTGTGGCGGACGTACCACGACCGCGGGCGTCCCGCGGGCAGCCGCTGCTTCTCCAGCGGGGCATAGGGACGATCAATGAGGACGGTCTTCGTCGCGGGCACAGGCTTCCTCCCGTTGCGATCGGGGACTCGGCGAATCCCCTCGAACACTTCTTCGATTATACCGCCGCCCACCGACAAAAACCCCAGGCCGCAGCTGCTTTGGTGACAGCTCAGATGTCGTGCAGGAGTTGCAGGGACTGGGGGTGGCCGAGTGCGGCGGCACGCTCGAGCCAGTGCCTGGCCTCCTGCTGGGCGGGGGTGCGGCCGGTGGCGATCGCGGCGGCGGCGCGGAGCACGCCGGGTTCGGTCAGATCGCCGGTGATCGCGAAGGTTTCGTGTTCGCGCAGGAACAACGCCAGGTGGAACATCGAGTCGGGGTCGTCCGCGGCGGCGCCGCGCCGCAGCCAGGACTCGCCCGCGGCAGTGTCGCCGTGGTCGAGGTGCAGCGAGCCGAGAATCGCCATGGCGTCGGGGCGGCCACGGCGCACGGCCTCGGTGAGCAGCTCGACCGCACGGCCGAACTCGCCGCGTCGCGCCACGTAGAGGCCCAAAGTGCGCATGGCCGTTGGGTTTCCGGCGGCGGCCGCACGCTCGTACCACTCCTCGGCTTCCTCGTTGCTGCCCCGGCGATTGGCGACAACGCCCATGTTGCACAGCGCGTCCGGCGAGCCTGCCTCGGCCGCGGGCCGCAGCCAGCGTTCGGCGTCGTCGATCTTGCCGCGCTCCAGATGCAGCAGCCCGAGCTGCAGATCCGCGCCAGCACAGCCCGCGGCGACGGCCGCCTCCAGCCAGTGCACCGCCTCGGCGATCCGGCCGTGCGTGCCGAGCAGCAGCCCGAGGTCCGCCATCGCGGTCGCACTGCCGCGCTCGGCAGCCCGCCGGAACCACTGTTCGGCCTCGATCAGGTCGTTCGTGTCGCGCAGCAGATGCCCGAGCTGTTCCATCGCGCCGACATCGCCACGCTCGGCGATGGCACGCAGCGCGTCGAGCCGTCGTTCGTGCGCGGTCGGCACCGGATCGGGTCGTGGGTCGCGGAACGATTGCAGGCCGATGGGATCCACCGGATGCGCATCGTCGGGGAGTTCGCCGCGCTCGCGCCTGGCGATGGATTCGCTCCATTCGGCGAACCGCTCGTCCTCGGGTCCGATTTCGACCATCCCGTGGGCGATGGTCCCGTCGGGCTGCTTGCCGTGCCACGGGATCAGCAGTCGCCCATCGGACAGCCGACGGGCGCCCAGCGGACGATCTGTCATCGCGGACCTTTCAGGCCGGGTCGGGCGTGCCGTGCCGGTAACCGTACTGGTCGGCGTAGCCGGCGAGTTGGGAGTCGTAGCTACTGAGGCTATCGAGCAGCCAGGTGTCTCCAGTGTCCTTCACGACCACGATCGGGCCTTTGGTGCCCGGTGCGAGCGCGGGCGGTGTGCCGTCGGTGTACCAGGACGTGGTCGACCAGGGAAAGACGAACGCCCAGCCCACATCCGAGACATGTCCCTGCGGCCCGAGCTGGAACGGGTCGATGGGCACGGCGAACCGCTCGCTGTGCTGCGCGAGCAGATGCCTGGCGGCATTGCGGGCCACCCGGATATCGATCGGTCCCGTCGTGGTGTTCGGGAACGGCAGGTTCGCGTCCGGCATGGCGCTCAATTGCCGCCCTGCGGCCGCCGAGACCTGGCACGGCCTGCTTTGCAGCCGCACGAAAACGGTGTGCGCGGTGTCGGAGAACCGCATCTGCACGGTGGCGTCGTCGGTCTGCCCGACCAGGTGCCTGCCGAGGCTCTGCGTCATTTCGCGCTCGTCCGGCATCATGCCGAGGTCGTCGAAGGCCCGCCGGGCCACCGTCATCAGCTCAGGTTCGGCCAGTTGCCGTGCGATGAACTCGACCCGGAAGATCGTGCCGTGGCCGTCGGCGGCCGCGCGCCAGGCGCGCAATGTCGTGTCCGGCGGCGTGAGCCCACCGGTGAGGACCGGCCACCAGTCCGCGAGCAGCACCGCCACCCACGATTCGAAGTCGGCGGCTCTGGCCAGCGAGATTTCAGTGTGCGGTTCGGTCATGGTGTCCCCCAGGGGGTCTCGCCCTCTGTCGGAGTATGCGCCATCGGCCTGCGCGGCAGGTGTGATTTGACACACCGTTCCTGTCGATGCGGGGTTTCGCCGCAGGCGCTCGTGGCGTTTCGCCAGCGTCGACGCGGGCACCGCGGCGGGGGCTTGCGCACCGCCGCCGCAGAGCCGATAGGCGCTCGCGACAGCTCATATCGCCGGGCGTATGGTGCGGTTATGACCGGATTGGACCGCCCGCGGCGGTTGCGCCGCACCCCCGCGCTACGTCGTCTCGTGGCCGAAACCACACTGGAGCCACGGCAATTGGTGTTGCCGATGTTCGTCGCCGACGGCCTGGAAGAGCCGCAGGAAATCGGTTCCATGCCCGGTGTCGTCCAGCACTCGATGGATTCGCTCCGCAAGGCGGCCGTCGAGGCGGTCACCGCGGGCGTCGGCGGTCTGATGCTCTTCGGCGTGCCGCGGCCGGAGGACAAGGACGCCACCGGTAGCCAGGCCAGCGACCCGAACGGCATCCTCAACCGTGGCTTGCGCGCACTGGCCGACGAGGTCGGCGGCTCGACCGTGATCATGGCCGACACCTGCCTCGACGAGTTCACCGATCACGGCCACTGCGGCGTGCTCGGCGCCGACGGTTCGGTCGACAACGACGCCACCCTGCACCACTACGTGGAGATGGCGCTCGCCCAGGCGGCGTCCGGCGCCGACCTGCTCGGCACCAGCGGCATGATGGACGGCCAGGTCGGCGCGATCCGGCGCGGCCTCGACGCGGTCGGCCGCACCGACACCGGCATCCTGGCCTACGCGGTCAAGTACGCCTCGGCGTTCTACGGCCCGTTCCGCGAGGCCGTCGGCTCGTCGTTGGACGGCGACCGGCGCACCTATCAGCAGGACCCGGCGAACCGCCGCGACGCCATCCGCGAGCTCGAGCTGGACCTGGCCGAGGGCGCGGACATCGTCATGGTCAAGCCGGCGATGTCCTACCTGGACGTCCTGCGCGACGTCGCCGACCGCTCCACCGTCCCGGTTGCGGCGTATCAGATCTCCGGCGAGTACGCGATGATCACCGCGGCCGCCGAACGCGGCTGGATCGACCGCCGCGGCGCCGTCCTCGAATCGCTGCTCGGTATCCGGCGTGCGGGTGCGGATTTCGTGCTCACCTACTGGGCTACCGAGGCCGCACACTGGTTGTCGTGACGAACCTACCGAGACCGATCGGCGCCGCGCCCCCACCGCAGGCGCCGATGCCGGTGGATGTCGGCACCGCTCGGCAATTGTGGTGGGGCGTGGTCGGATTCGGGGTCGTGCAGCTGGTCGCGTCGGTGGTTGCCGCGCTGTCGCAGCGGCACACCTTCGCCAAGCAGGTCTTCGATCAGGCCAGGGAGAAGGACCCGCAGGTCACCTTGGCCAGCGCCGAGCTGATGGTCGCGCTGGTCTACGTCGTCGTTGTGCTGATCGGGCTGGTTGTCGCCGTGGTCGCGCTGGTGATCGTGCACCAGTTCGCCCGCGGCAAGCTGTGGGCGCGCACGCTGCTGACCATCGCGGGCGTCTGGCTGGTGGTGATCGGGGTCGGCGCGCTGTTCGCATTCAACGCGGTCACCGGCACCGCCTCGCTGGTGGCCGGTGGCGCCGCGATCGTGCAGGCGGTGCTTTCGGGTGGTGCTATTTACCTATCCCACCGGCCGGAAGCGACAGCGTATTTCCAGATGAGCCGACGGTGAACGCTTGGCGTCCGAGTTTGTTCCGGAATCCTCGGCATGTATCGTGAGGGTTGTCACAGTGGACATGGGAACCGGTAGTTGTTTGTCAGGCGTTGTCTTGCGTTACGTAAGCGAAATCGGCAGATGGCTCCGGGGAATCGGAGACATCAATGCGAGTGGTGATCCAACAGCCGCAGAGCATCCGGCGGGAATTGGCCGTGCTGAGCCTGCTGGTTTTGTTCGGGGTGGTCACCGTCGCCGTGTTGTTGTTGCCCGGCCTCACTCGCTGATCTTCCACGCCGCCTTGGCGATTCGCGCTGTGTCGTACCGTCGTCTCGCGGGCACTCGGGTGCCGCTCGGCGTCGCATGACGGAGGTGTCGGACGCGGACGTCGTGTTCGCCGAACCGGGCGCCCGATGGCGCACGGTCACCTATGGGCCGATCCTCTGCATTCTTATTCTCGTTCTCGAATTCGCGACCGGTAGCTCCGTGCACTGGTTCGCCCTCCTGTTCTGTGCCGCGTTGATCGCGGGATTCGTTGCGCTGCAGGTAGTCGCGGGTAAGCGACACGTCAGCGTCGAGTTGACCGGAAGCACACTGCGCGAAGGCACCGAAATCCTGCCGCTCACCTCCATCGATGCGGTCCTGCCCGAACGGGACGAGGACTCCTGGGACGACGAGGACTGGGAATCCGCGCGCGCACTCGGCGAATTGAGCGGCGTGCCGCGCCGACGCACCGGCATCGGCCTGCGGTTGACCGACGGCACCCTGGTGCAAGCTTGGGCCAGAGATCATCGCGCGCTCCGCAGCGCGCTGGCCACGGCCACCGGTGCGGCGGCGAAGCCGGTGACCGATATCGAGGACGAACACAGCGAGAACGGAGCGGACCGATGAGGGGATGGGGCGCGGCGGCCGCCGTCGAACTGGGCTTGGTCGTGCTCGGACTGGTCGGAGCGGTGCTGAGCTGGCGCCACGGCATCCAGACCACCACGTTCGCGGCGGCGGGTCCGACACCGGAATTCGTGGCGACGCGCTACGTGGCGCCGTGGTTGGTGCTCGCCGCGGTATTGGTCGCGCTGGCAGGTGTGTTCGCGATCAACGCGGTCAGCCGCGTGGTGCGGCACAGCCGCGACAACTGATCATCGAGGGTGTTTCGGCAGGGGAATCCCGGGAATCCGGACCTCATGAAACCGACAGACCCACTGAAGCGAACGCTCCTAGGCGTGGCGGCGGCCGGACTGATCGGCGCGGCGACGGCGGTTCCGGCCGCCGCGGCACCCGCCGAGGTTTCCGCGGTGCCGGTCGCGCCGGTGTACGTCGACAGCGGCTCCGGACTGCTCGCCCACGTCATGCCGACCCCGCTGGCCTGCCTGATGACCACCGGATTCGCGCTGTGGTGCGTGGGGATCACCTAGCAAGCATTGTCGCCTTGCCGGGTGGGCACTGCCGTATTGCTCTCCGGCATTGCCAGTAATACCCCTGCCGCCGTTAGTATTTCGGCCGTAAACGTACGTGTGCGCCTCGCACGTTCGCGCCTCGCAAGCGCTCTATGTCGACAAGGATTGGGTTTGATGAACCGGTTTGCCGTGAAAGTCTGTGCCGCACTGGCGATCGCCGCCGCGATCGGGATCGGCGCCGCACCCGCCGGTGCGAACCCCGGACTGGCACTGGAGCCCGCGGGCCCCATCGACGCACCGGTCTTGGTGCCGGACTCGGGTTCCGCGGGACCGTACAACACCTTCATGTGCTACCTGCACACCATTTCGGCCTCGGTACCGTGCATGTACAGCTAGTGCTGCTGGGCTAGTTCCAGTTCTGGTAGATATCGAGCACGCGTCCGTTGCGGGTACCAGGGGCATTCAGATAAAAGGTGACGGTTCCATCGGAATGATTGGCCGCCTCCATGATCGCCTGCCGCAGCGACGCGTGCACGCCACCGTGCTCGTCCTTGTAGATCCCGGTGTCGGCTTCCAGCCCGACGCCGATCCGGTTGAGCGGCACCATCATGGAGATCACCGCTGGAATCGGGCCATCGGCGACAGTCTTGGTTTCCTCATGCGTCAGGTGCAGGCCGATGCGATCGGGCAGCGCGACCGGCTCTACCGCGCAGGCCGTTCCCGCGCCGACGATGACCGCCGCGCTGACCAGTGCCGTTGACACTGCCGCACCGAACATGGAAAACCGCATAGAAAACCTTTCGGCCGAGGAATGTTGCCGCCCGAGATTACGCACCAGCAATCTCGCGGCGATCGAATACGGCGTAAACATCGCCCCGGCGTGTTGCGGTCTACGTCACCCCTCCTACACCCTGTCGTCGACCCGTTCCGATCGGGCTGCGACACTGGAGGTCGTGAGTTCTTCTCCGCGCGTGACCAGCGCATCGGTGCCGGTTTCCGCTCAACTCTTCGACCGCGCGTGTTCGGTGATTCCGGGCGGCGTCAACTCGCCGGTGCGCGCCTTCAACTCCGTCGGCGGCACACCGCGATTCATCGCATCCGCGAACGGATACACCCTGGTCGACGCCGATCGCAACGAGTACGTCGACCTGGTCTGCTCGTGGGGGCCGATGATTCTCGGGCACGCGCATCCCGCGGTGGTCGATGCGGTGCAGCGCGCTGCCGGTGGCGGCCTATCGTTCGGTGCGCCGACCGAGGCGGAGATCGAGCTGGCCGAGGCCATCGCCGAACGGGTGGCTCCGGTGGACCGGGTGCGGTTGGTGAACTCGGGCACCGAGGCGACGATGAGCGCGGTCCGGCTGGCCCGCGGGTACACCGGGCGCGCCAAGATCATCAAGTTTTCCGGCTGCTACCACGGGCACGTCGACGCGTTGCTCGCCGATGCCGGGTCCGGTGTCGCCACCCTCGGCCTGCCGACCTCGCCCGGCGTCACCGGCGCGCAGGCCGCCGACACCATCGTGCTGCCGTACAACGACCTCGACGCCGTCGCCGCCGCGTTCGCCGCGCATCCCGGCGCGATCGCGTGCGTGATCACCGAGGCCGCCGCGGGCAACATGGGCACAGTCGCGCCGCTGCCCGGCTACAACGCGGGACTGCGGAAGCTGACCGCCGACAACGGCGCACTGCTCGTCATGGACGAGGTGATGACCGGATTCCGGGTCAGCCGCGCAGGCTGGTTCGGCCACGAGGGCGTCGCAGGCGACCTTTACACCTTCGGCAAGGTGATGAGCGGCGGCCTGCCCGCCGCCGCGTTCGGCGGCCGCGCCGACATCATGAACCACCTGGCTCCGCTCGGCCCGGTCTATCAGGCGGGCACGCTGTCCGGTAACCCGGTCGCGGTCGCCGCAGGCCTGGCCACGCTACGTGCGGCCGACGACGCGGTGTACGCCGCGCTGGATCGCAACGCGCAGCGGCTCGGTGCGTTGTTCACGGAGTCGCTGAGTGCCGCAGGGGTCGAACATCAGGTCCAGTTCGCGGGCAATATGGTGAGCGTGTTCTTCGCCGAACGCCCGGTCACCGACTACGCCACCGCCAAGGCGACCCAGACCTGGCGCTACCCAGCGTTCTTCCACGCCATGCTCGACGGTGGCGTGTACGGCCCGCCGAGCGCGTTCGAGACGTGGTTCGTCTCCGCGGCGCTCGATGAGGACGCATTCGACCGTATCGCCGCCGCCCTGCCCGCCGCCGCACACGCGGCCGCGGCCGCCACTCCCGAAGGATCCCGCGCGTGAGCTCCGATCACGATCTGCCCGATGCCGACAAGCGCGAGCTAGCAGAACCAACGGCCAATGCCGTCATCGATGCGGGCGCGCAGTTCGCGGCGGCCGCGTCGGGTCCGGCCGAGGAGGTTCCCGCGGTCGAGGCGACCGCTGCCGAGTCGAAGCCGAAGGCGTCGGCCGAGCAGCGGGTGCCCGACGGTGGTCCAGTCGAGACGATCGTGCACGTGCTGCGCCACGGCGAGGTGCACAACCCGAACGGCATTCTCTACGGCCGCCTGCCCGGGTTCAGCTTGTCGGTGGCCGGTCGGTCGCAGGCCGGTGCGGTCGCGCGCGCACTGTCGGATCACGACATCGCCGTCGTCATCGCCTCGCCGCTACAGCGGGCCCAGGAAACCGCGGAACCGATTGCCGCACAACATCATCTGATCGTGCGGACCGACGAGAACCTGATCGAAGCGGGCAACACGTTCGAGGGTCTCCGGGTTTCCGTCGGCGACGGCGCGCTGCGCAAGCCGAGGCACTGGTGGAAGCTGCGCGATCCGTTCACCCCGTCGTGGGGCGAGCCGTACCTGCAGATCGCGCACCGCATGCTGGCCGCGGTCAACAAGGCGCGGGTCGAGGCCGCGGGACGCGAAGCCGTGCTGGTCTCGCATCAGCTGCCGGTGTGGACGCTGCGCCGGTTCCTGCAGGGCCAGCGGCTCTGGCACGACCCGCGGCAGCGACAGTGCTCGCTCGCCTCGCTGACCTCGCTGGTCTACCACGGCGACACGCTCGTCGACATCGTGTACTCCGAGCCGGCGGGCGGTTCGGATCCCTCGGTACACGGCGCATGAACTGGGCCACCGCTGCTGCCATCCCGCCTGCCCGCTCGGCACGGCGGGTAGTT
The DNA here is from genome assembly GCF_043197455.1 of Nocardia sp. NPDC049149. Classification (NCBI taxonomy): domain Bacteria; kingdom Bacillati; phylum Actinomycetota; class Actinomycetes; order Mycobacteriales; family Nocardiaceae; genus Nocardia; species Nocardia sp. NPDC049149. The sequence continues at coordinate 164,632 of NZ_JBICTD010000001.1, read as the reverse complement.
CCGGCTCTGCTCGCGTGCGTGGCGTTGATCGCCGCGCTCGCGGGGTGCTCGGGCGGCACCGACGCGGTGGCCTCCGGCGGCACCTTCGAATTCGTCTCGCCCGGCGGCAAAACCGAGATCTTCTATGATCCGCCGAGCGCCAGGGGCACCATCGGCAAGCTGGCCGGACCCGACCTGATGACGCAGGGCAAGACCGTGTCGGTGGCGGATTTCGCGGGCAAGGTCGTGGTGCTCAACCTGTGGGGCCAGTGGTGCGGGCCGTGCCGCGCCGAGGCGCCCGCACTCGAAAAGGTTTATGCCGCAACGAAAGACAGCGGCGTCGCGTTTCTCGGCATCAACGTGCGCGACCCACAGCAGGACAAGGCCCAGGACTTCGTCGTCGACAACAAGGTCGGCTACCCGTCCATCTACGACCCGTCCATGCGTACCCTGCTGGCGCTCGGCGGAAACTTCCCGACCAGCGTCATCCCAACCACCCTGATCTTGGATCGTCAGCACCGCGTCGCCGCGGTGTTCCTGCGCTCATTGCTGGCCGACGATCTGCAACCGATCGTTCAAAGAATCGCCTCGGAGGAAGCACAGTGAATCGCGATCGTCGTACCCGTACCCTGCGTGCCTGTCGCCCTCGGCAGGGCGCCCGCCGTGTCGGCGGGGCCTGGACCGTAGACGACCGATGGAAGGGCATCGCCACCGTGCCGCGCAGCGTCGCGGCCGATTCGCTGCTCGACCCCGGCGTGCTGTTCGGCACGGCATCCGAGCCCACCGAACCGCGGATCCTGTTCCGCGGCGAGCAGGAACCGGCCGAGGAGCCCGCGGAGGGTGAGGCCGGGTGAGCTCGCGCGTGACCACGGCGACCCGGTGATGGTGCTTGCCGCCGTAGGGGATTCCTTTCAACAGACGGCCGCGACCGGACCCTTGCTGCTCGCATTGGGGGCGTGCGTGCTTGCCGGGCTGGTGTCGTTCGCCTCGCCCTGCGTTGTCCCGTTGGTGCCGGGCTACCTGTCCTACCTCGCCGGGCTCGTCGGCGCCGAGGCGCCGCCCGCGACCGTCGCGCAAGCCACTGCCGCGCAGCCGGGTTCGGTCGCCGTCGACTCCGCGAAGCAGGCCGCGCGGGCCGGGCGGCTGCGGGTCGCCGGTGCGGCCGGGCTGTTCGTCGCCGGGTTCACCGTGGTCTTCGTGCTCGCCACCGCAACGGTTTTCGGCGTCATTCAGACCTTGAACGTGAATCGTGAACTGCTGCAACGCATCGGCGGCGTGGTCACCATTCTGATGGGGCTGGTCTTCATCGGCCTCGTCCCCGCACTGCAGCGCGATACGCGGATGGAGCCGCGCAGGCTGACCAGCCTCGCGGGCGCACCGCTGCTCGGCGGCGTCTTCGCGCTCGGCTGGACCCCGTGCCTCGGCCCGACGCTGTCCGGCGTGATGGCGGTGGCCGCGGGCACCGACGGGACCACTGCGGTGCGCGGCGTCGCGCTCATCGTCGCCTACTGCCTCGGGCTCGGCCTGCCGTTCGTGATCCTCGCGTTCGGCTCGGCCAGTGCGCTGCGCGGAGTCGGCTGGCTGCGCCGCAATTCCAGGACCATCCAGATCATCGGGGGCATGCTGCTCGTCGCCGTCGGCATCGCGCTGGTCTCCGGGATATGGGATCAGTTCGTCGGCTGGGTGCGCGACGCGTTCGTCTCCGAGGTGACTCTCCCGATATGACCGTGCAAGACAAGCCGGTGACCGCCTCGGTCCCGCCGCGTCAATCCCTGCCTGGCCGGCTGGTGGCGTTCGTGCGCAACACCTGGCGCGGGCTCACCAGCATGCGGACCGCGCTGGTGCTGCTGTTCCTGCTCGCGTTGGCCGCCATTCCCGGCGCGCTGCTGCCGCAGCGAAGTCTCAACGAGCAGAAGGTCGCCCAGTACATCGCAAACCGCCCGACCCTCGGCCCGTGGATGGACCGGTTCGAGCTGTTCGACGTGTTCGCCAGCTTCTGGTTCACGGCCATCTATGTGCTGCTGTTCATTTCGCTGGTCGGCTGCATCCTGCCGCGCACCGTCGATCACTATCGCGCGCTGCGCACTCCGCCCGTGCGCGCCCCGCGCAACCTGTCCCGGCTGCCGCACCACTACTCCGGCACTGCCGAGCAGGCGCCGGACGACGTCCTCGCACATGTTCGAAAAGAGTTGCGCGGCTGGCGAACCGAGGTCAGACCGGGCGACCGCGACGGTGAGCTCACCCTCGCCGCGGAGAAGGGCTACACCCGCGAGCTCGGCAACCTCGTCTTCCATCTTGCGCTGGTCGGGCTGCTCATCGCCATCGCGGTCGGCAAGCTGTTCGGTTACGAGGGCAGCGTCATCGTCATCGCGAACAACGGGCCTGGTTTCTGCACCACCTCGCCCGCCGTCTTCGACTCGTTCAAGGCGGGCAACGTCAACGACGGCACCGGTCTCGCGCCGATCTGCGTGCGGGTCAAGGACTTCAAGGCCGACTATCTGACCAACGGCCAGGCCGAGATGTTCACCTCGAACATCGAATACCAGTCCGGCGCCGACCTGCAGAACAACACCTGGCGGTCCACCCGGATCCAGGTGAACCATCCGCTGCGTGTCGCGGGCGACCGAATCTATCTGCAGGGCCACGGTTTCGCGCCGACCTTCACCGTCACCTTCCCGAACGGGCAGGCGCGCACCGAGACCATCCAATGGCGTCCCGACGACGCGATGACCTTCCTGTCCAGCGGTGTGCTGCGCATCGACCCGCCCGGCGGCATGTATGCCACCGACGAGGAGCGCCGCAAGAACCAGATCGCCATCGAGGGGCTGTTCGCGCCGACCGCGCTGTTCCACGGTTCGCTGATGACCTCGTCGTACCCGGCGATGACCGATCCGGCCGTCGCCGTCGACATCTACCGTGGCGACACCGGCCTGGACACCGGGCGGCCGCAGTCGCTGTTCGCGCTCGACACCGAGCAGGTCAAACAGGGGCGACTGGTCAAGGAGGCCAGGGTCAACCTGCGTCCCGGCGAGTCGACCAGCCTGCCCAACGGCACCAAGGTGACCTTCGACGGCGCGCAGGAGTTCGTGAACCTGCAGGTGTCGCACGATCCGGCGCAGCAGTGGGTGCTGGTGTCCGCGGTGACCATGATGCTGGGTCTGCTGGTGTCGCTGCTGGTCAAGCGGCGGCGTATTTGGGTGCGGGTCTATCCTGCCGAGGACGCAGCCGGTACCTTGGACAAACGACGCACCGTAGTAGAACTGGGCGGGCTCGCGCGCACCGATCAGGCGGGCTGGGGCAGTGAGTTCGACCGGCTACGCACGCGCCTGCTGGACACGCGGCCCGACTCGGCGGCCGATGCGAAGACCACGGGAGAGTAGAGATGCCGATCAACGAGACCATCGCGCGCTACAGCGATTTCTCGTTCAAGACCGCGATCGTGGTCTACGCGCTGGTGCTCGTGCTGCTGATCTGGCAGTACGCCACCGCGCGCAGCCGTCAGGTCGCCGAGCGTGAACTCGTCTCGGTCGGCGGTCCCGCCATCGATCCCTCGATGCCGGGCCGGGTCGTCGGCCCGCCGGAGAAGTCGCTCTCGGAGCGCCTCGGCAACACCGCGTTCTCGGTGCTCGTCGTCGCCATCGCCCTGCACATCGCCTCGATTGTGTTGCGCGGCTTCGCGACCCACCGCTTCCCGCTCGGCAACATGTACGAGTTCGTCACCATGGCGACGGCCGCGGCGATCCTCATGGGCGTGCTCTTCCTGCGTGAGCAGCGCTATCGGGCCATGTGGGTCTTCCTGCTCGTCCCGGTGCTGATCCTGCTGTTCCTGGCGGGCACGGTCCTCTACGCCGACGCGGCCCCGGTCGTTCCCGCGCTGAGATCCTTCTGGCTGCCCGTGCACGTCACCATCGTCAGCATCGGCAGCGGCGTTTTCCTGTTCGCTGGCGTTGCCAGCCTCCTGTTCCTCTACCGGGTCCGCCAGCCCGAGGGCGCGGAATCTTCCGGCATCTTCGGGACCATCGCCCGCCGCCTCCCCGACGCCCGCACCCTGGACCGCCTCGCCTACAAAACCACCATCATCGGCTTCCCCCTCTTCGGCGCGGGCGTCATCCTCGGCGCCATCTGGGCCGAAGCCGCCTGGGGCCGCTTCTGGGGTTGGGACCCCAAAGAAACCTGCTCCTTCATCGCCTGGGTCCTCTACGCCGCCTACCTCCACGCCCGCGCCACCTCCGGCTGGCGCGACACCAAGGCCGCCTGGATCAACGTCGCAGGTTTCGTAGCCATGCTCTTCAACCTCTTCATCATCAACATGGTGATCAGCGGCCTGCACAGCTACGCCGGCCTTAATTAGCCGTGCGCGCATATGGCAGTCCGGAGGGGGCTGAAAACGACGGCAGGCATCGAGCACTATTGGATCGTCGATCTGAGCCGCGTCCCAGGATCGCGATCCATGTGCTGGAAGACCTGACCTACCGACATGTGACCACCGTGTATGCCGGGCAGATGCTCGAGGTCGAGCAACCTTTCCCGATCGCGTTCGACCCGGCGGACTTGCTGGACGTCGACAAAGACTGGCTGTAGCGCCGCTGCCCTGGCGACACGGGCCGCGACATCATCGCCCGTCGTCTCGTTGCCGCCCGCAGCGAAATCTTGTCCCGCTGTGGGCCTCTCGGCGTCAAGGGCTATCCAGGAACGTAGCGTGTCGTCGACACCCGTGCCGCTGCGGGGCGATGTGGTGATAGGTGTCGGCGGGGGGATGTGATTCTGCGGGGACGGATTGGGTGGATTGGGGTGGGGTCGGCCATGATTCGTGGGATCAATGTTCGCGTAGGTGTTCACGAAGGAAAGTGGTTGATGAGGTTCATGGGTAAGGCTGTCGTCGTGGTCGCGGCGGTGGGTCTTGGGGTGGGGTCTGTGATCGGTGCTGGTACCGCGAATGCGGCCAGTTTCTACGGTGCGATCGCGTTCAGTGTCGACGACTGGAGCTACGGCACGAGTATCGATGCGGGGAGTCGCGAGGAAGCGTTGGGTGAGGCGCTCGCCTCGTGCGGCGTCGCGGATTGTGTCATCTTGCAGGAATGGTCGGACGGCTGTGGTGCGCTCGTCTACACCACCACCCGGACGGCCACCTGGGCGGTCGCCGCTGGTTCGGGACGCGACAGTTCGGCCGCGCTGTTCGCGGCCAACACCACTCTGGCTCAGCATCACCCGCCCGCGATGCTGGCCAATGTCGGTTCCGCGGACAAGTCGGGGACAGCGATCAGCGAGGTGCTCTGTACCGTCAACGCGTCCTGAGTTCGGTGGGCTAGCGGGAACTCGGACCCTGTTGGTGCCGGGTTCCCTTGGCGCACGGAAAGTTCCGGGCTGCACATCGGGCCATGGCCCTGCGCCGAACACCCGCACGTTCGTCGTGAGACACGCGTGAGACGCCGGTGTAAGTCCGGCTTGGCAGTGTTGCTCCCATGAAGAGCAACACCAGGACATCGGGCATCAACTCGCGACGTGTGGCCGCAACCGTCGCGCTGGCAGGCGCATTGATCGCCGGTGCACTCCCATCCACCGCAATCGCCGTGGCGGACAACGCAACCGGCACCGCGATCGGCGACGATTTCCGCGGGCCGTACGTCAATCACCTCGACTGCGTCGAGCGTGGGGATCAGGGCATTCTCAACGGCGAATGGTGGGACTTCGAATGCCAAGGCCCCTACGCGGGTCCGTGGATGCTGGTGCCGCGCTGACCTACCTGCCGAAGGATGCCATGAGGGGGATACATGGCAGGCTCCGGGCCGACCGTGCTGGCTTCCTTCGGCACCTGCTGAAACCCGGTGAAACCGCGGTGTTGCCGCGGTGAATCCGGAGGGTCGCATTCTTTTCCTCGACAGCGACAACGGGTCGCGGATTCGAGGAGAGACACATGATGACCAGCCCACGGCCGCCGGCGATCACGGCGACCGGATTGCGCAAGTCCTACGGTGACCACCTGGTGCTCGACGGCATCGATCTGGAAGTCCCCGCCGGCACCATCTTTTCGCTGCTCGGCCCCAACGGCGCCGGGAAAACCACTGCGGTGCAGATCCTTTCCACGTTGATCGGCGCCGACGGCGGCGAAATCCGGGTTGCGGGACACGATGTCACCGCAGAGCCGGAAGCGGTCAGGGCCGCCATCGGCGTGACCGGCCAGTTCGCCGCGGTGGACAACCTGCTCACCGGCGCGGAGAACCTCGCCATGATGGCGACGCTGCACCATCTCGGCCGCGCCGAGCGCAAGCGGCGCGTTGCCCGGCTGATCGAACAGTTCGACCTGGTCGAGGCCGCGCAGAAGCCGGCGTCGACCTACTCCGGCGGCATGCGCAGGCGGCTCGATATCGCGATGGGCCTGATGGGGGACCCGCAGGTGCTGTTCCTGGATGAGCCGACCACCGGACTCGACCCGCGCAGCCGCCGGGCGGTCTGGCGGTTGGTCAGGGAGCTGGTCGCCGGCGGCACCACGGTCTTCCTCACCACGCAGTATCTGGAGGAGGCCGATCAGCTCGCCGATCGGATCGCGCTGATCGACGGCGGCAAGGTGGTCGCCGAGGGCACGCCGGAAGCGTTGAAACGCCTTGTCCCCGGCGGACATATCACCTTGCGGTTCGCCGAACCGCGCACGCACGAGGCGGCCGCGCGCCTGCTCGACGCCGACCTGCGTGACGAGGACGAGCTGACGCTGCAGGTGCCGAGCGATGGCGGCGTCGACGCGCTGTACAGCCTGCTGGACAAGCTGAAGTCCGCGTCCATCCAGGCCGCCGAACTCTCCGTGCACACCCCCGATCTCGACGATGTTTTCCTCGCTCTCACCGGCAACCAGAAGGAGTCTGTGCGATGAGCACGATCAAATACGCGGCGACCGATTCGGCGATGATGGTGCGCCGCAGCCTGTTGCACATCGTGCGCTACCCGACCATGACCATTCCGCTGATCGTCGGGCCGGTGGTGTTCCTGCTGCTGTTCGTCTATGTCTTCGGCGGCACTCTCGGCGCGGGCCTCGGCGGTGGTTCGGGTCGCGGTGATTACGTCAACTACGTCACCCCCGGCATTCTGCTGCTGACGGTGGCTGGCGCGGCCACGGCCACCGCGGTGTCGGTGTGCACGGACATGACGCAGGGGATCGTCGCCAGATTCCGCACCATGGCCATCTTCCGGCCGTCGTTGCTGACCGGGCATGTGGTCGGCAGCGTGGTGCAGACGCTGCTCAGTGTCGCTGTGGTGCTCGGCATCGCCGTGGTGATCGGCTTCCGCCCGACCGCGAATCCGCTCGAATGGGTTGCCGCAGTGGGCATCCTCGCCATGCTGACGATGGCGATCACCTGGGTCGCGGTGCTCATGGGGCTGGTCAGCGACAGTGTCGAGACCGCGAGCAACCTGCCGATGCTGCTCATGCTGCTGCCCTTCTTCGGCAGTGGTTTCGTGCCTACCGAGTCCATGCCTTCCTGGCTGGCCTGGGTCGCCGAGCACCAGCCCTTCACCCCGGTGATGGAGTCGCTGCGCGGTCTGCTGCTCGGCACGGAGGTCGGTGCCAACGCGTGGATCGCGATCGCCTGGTGCGCGGCCATCACCGCGGTGAGCTTTTTCGGCGCAACCAAGCTGCTGAACCGCGAGCCGGGCCGCTAATCCACCCGCTGCCGCAGTGCGGACAGCGCGGCGGAACGCAGACCGAGTACGTCCAGGGCGGCGTATGTCGAGACACCCTCGACATACGCCGCCCCATCGGCGTTTTCGGCACGGTGCCTGGCCCGGCTGCTGGACATGGTCGGCTGGATGTGTCGTGGCGGATCGAATCGTTCGGCCAGCGCGAGCAGGCGGGCGCCGTCCGCGCGGAGATCGCGGTCGATGTCCACTACCGCCAAGGCGGAAAGCACTGCGCCACAAGCGGTCAGCTCCGCAAGATGGCCGCCCGGCGTGGTCGCCGGGTGTGTCAGCAGTGTGGTCACCTGCCCTGGCAGGTCCGCGACGAGCTGGTCGACCAGGTCCAGCCTGCCGTGGTAGGCGTGTGCGAGAACGGCCGCAGCTCGAATCTCCAACGCCCACACCTGAATTCCACGCGGATCGGGGCGATAGTACGGGTGCGAGGTGCTCGCGACGAGCTCGGTGATCGCCCGCCACCGTCGCAGGCCGTCGTCGGTTTCGCCACGGGCGAGCCGGATCTCGGCATCGGCGATCATCTTGTACGGCTGCGCGAACGGATCGGTGTGGTCGGGCAGCTGCGCCAACCACTGCTCAGCGCAGTCGATATCGTCGAGTTGGAGTGCGGCCATGACGAGCCCGACGATCAGATCGACACGATCCGGTCGCGGCCCGTGGTCCTCGATCTGGCGCAGCGCTCGTTCCACGTGCTGTCGTGCCAGTTCCCCTTGCTCCGACAGCAGCGCGAGTTTGCCTATCCGGCAATGCGCTTGGTATCGCATCCACGTGTTCGAGGTGCGCTCGAAGGCCGCGAGCATCCGCCGCGTCGCCGCGAGCGCCGCCGCGCGATCACCGGTCTGCTCCGCACGGAAGCTTGCGACGAGGTGGGCCATTCCGGCCAGCAGCGGCTGTGCACTGGCGCACCACCGATCCAGCGCCGCGGTGTCGGGGCCGAGCAACTCAGACGCGGCGCGAAACAGCACCGCCATGGCGCGCACGAGCGTGTCCGGCGGCGCCTCGGGCATGCGGTGCAAGACGAGCAGCGATCTGAGTTCGAATCCGCCCTGGGTGACCCCGCTCAACGCGCAGACCGCGGCCGCCGTTCGAGTCACCTCCACATAGGCGGGCTCGGGTCGATAATGCGAAAGCACCCAGGCACATTCGCCGACCAGCTCCGCGATGCCCGCGTAGTTGGCTTCGACGTACCAGTAAGGACCCAACGCCGCCCAGGCGGCGGCGACCGTCGGCCCGTCCGACCGATCCAGCCCGTGGCGCAGCGCGCGCACCAGGTTGTCCTGCTCGGCGCGGACAGGGCTCTTCTCGCCTAGATCGCTGAACGCCAGCCCGTCGACGCTTGTCCCGAAATCACGGGCCCAGGAGAGGAATTCGGCCAATGCGCGGTCGTTTTCGCCCGCCTCGGCGCGCTGGGCCGCTGCGAAATCCCGTACCGACTCCAGCATCCGGAACCTGGTGCCGGATCCGACCTCCGTGAGCTGAATCAGCGAATGATCGACGAGATGCTCGAGGATCTCCAATGTCGCATCCTGGCCGACCTTTTCGCCCGATCCGTGGAGTATCCGATGGGCGGCCGCGGCGGTGAATCCGGCCGGAAAGACGGATAACCACCGCATCGCCGCTTGCGCGTGTTCGTCGAGCAGGTTCCAACTCCACTCGACCACCGCGCGCAGCGTCCGATGGCGGTGCGGCGCATCACGAGACCCGCTGCGCAGCAACGCGAACCGGTCCACCAATCGTGCCGAAATCTCGGCAACCGACAACACCCGCACCCGCGCCGCCGCCAGTTCGATGGCCAAGGGCAACCCGTCCAGATCGGCGCACAGCGCCGCGACGTCGTCGTGCGGCAAGACGACATCCGGCCGCACCGCTCGGGCACGCTGCGCGAACAGCTCGGCCGCCGTCGCGGGCGCAAGCACCGGAAGCAGATGCACGGCCTCCGAGGTCAATCCCAGTGGCGCCCGGCTGGTCACGAGGATGCGCAGCTCCCCGGTCAGTGCCACCAGCGGGGCGACCAGCGCGCTGACGCCGTCGAGCACCTGCTCGCAGTTGTCCAGGATCAGCAGCGTCGGACCGGAACCGAGCGACTTGGCGATGGCGGCGACGCCTGCGGCCTCGGCGCCGACCGCACCGGCCACTTCGGCGGCAACCATGCCGTCGTCCGCGACGCCTGCGAGCGGCACCAGATGCACCACCCGCTGTTCGGCCGCCCTGCCGACGGCGTGGGCAAGCCGGGTCTTGCCGAGTCCGCCGGGGCCGACGACGGCGACGACCCGCGCGGACCGCAGCAGCACATGGACCGCCGCGATGTCCGGCTCGCGGCCGAGCAGCGGGTTCGGATCGTGCAGGATGCCGTGGCGCACAACGGGTTCGTTCGCCCGCAGCAGCTGCTTGTAGATCGTCTGCAGCGTGGCGCCCGGATCCGATCCCAGTTCGTCACGCAGCGCCCGCCGATAGTCGTCGTAGCGGTCGAGCGCGGCGGCGGGGCCTGCGGTGTCGGCTTCGGCGCGCAGCAGTTCGGCGAGCACCTCCTCGTTGCGCGGTTCGCTCGCCGCGATCTCGGTCAACGGACCGAGTGCCTCGGCGTACCTGCCCAACCGGGACAGCGTCAGCGCGAACCTGACATGCAGTGCCCGATGCGCGGGTTGCTTGGCAATCCGCAACTCCGACAACGGATCCGGGTCTTCAGTGTCCTCGACGACCCCGGTCCACATGGCGAGCCCCGCCGCGGCCTGCTCGAGGGCGGCCACGTGATCGCCTGCCCTGCTGTGGCGTTCGGCCGCCTCCGCGTGCACGTCCAGCGCGGTCGCGTCGATCTGTTCCGGACGCAGCGTCAGCCGATAGCCCGTAGGCGTGCTCGCGATGAGGTCGGCCCCCAGCTGTGCGCGCGCCCGCGACACCAGCACCTGCAAAGCCTTGGTGGGATTCTCCGGCAGATCGTCCGGCCACAGCCCCGCGATCAACCGGGTCGTACTGGATCCCGTGCGCAGCTCGGTCGTCAGCAGCGCGAGCAGACTGCGCACGCGCGGCCCGGCGATGTCCTGCCCGCGTAGTGCAACCCCGGACAGCAAGGTCAACTCGATTCCCACCCGCAAACCCTAGTCGGCTCAGCGAAATGCGGCTGACCTGGCAACCTGTGCGTGCGAGACAGTGCAGGTAACCGCGTGAAACCGCGACGCAACCACGGTGAATCCGCGGCGCCGCAGGCTTTCTCCCGACAGCGACCACACCGGGTCGCGGAGTTCGAGGAGAACCAGATGCTGACCAACCACCGCTCATCGACAAGCAAGACTCTTCGCGCAGGCATCGCGGCCCTGCTTATCGCGGGCATCGCGGCGGGCGTGACCGCCTGTGCGCCATCGTCGGCCGCCGCACCCGCGAAGCCTGCCGTGCAGCAGGCGCTGGACCAGGCCGTGGCAGGCGGCCTCCCCGGCGCAGTGGCCGAGGTGCACGACAGCGCCGGAACCTGGTGGGGCCGTGCAGGTCTCGCCGATGCCGGGACCGGGCGCCTGCCGATGCGCGGCGATCAATTCCGGGTCGGCAGTATCACCAAGGCGTTCACCGCCGCGGCGGTGTTGCGACTGGTCGAGGCCGGCGTGCTGAATCTCGATGACACCGTGACGAAATGGCTGCCCGGCGTGGTGCGTGGCAACGGCAACGACGGCGCCGCGATCACGGTGCGGCACCTGCTGAACCAGACCAGTGGCCTGGCCAACCCGTCCGTCGACGACCAGGAGATGTTGAACAACTTCTCCGGCAAGGACTACATGCAGCACCGCTTCGACAACCTCGGCGCCGAGGACATTGTCAGGATCACCATGAAGTACCCGCCGTACTATGCGCCGGGTGCGGGCTGGCGCTACTCGAACACCAACTACTTTCTGCTCGGCATGATCATCGAAAAGGCAACGGGCCGTGGCTATGCCGACGAAATACAGCGGCTGGTGATCGACCCGCTCGGCCTCGCTGACACGTATGTGGCCGGACCGGAGTTCGAGGTGCGTGGTCCGCACGGCAGGCTGTATTCGAAGCTGTGGAGCGCCGACCCCGATGCTCCCGTCTACGACGTCACCGATATGAATCCGTCGTGGGCCGGGGCGGCGGGCGCGATCGTGTCCACCACGGCCGACCTGAGCCGTTTCGTCACCGCAATGGCCGGAGGCGAACTGCTACCGCCCGCGTTGCACGAACTGATGTGGACGACCGTCAGCACGGACGGCGCAGGGTGGATCCCGCAGACCCGATACGGCAGCGGCGGCGTCTTCGAACAGCGACTGCCCTGCGGCGTCACGGTCTACGGAACCGGCGGCGCGGTGCAAGGCGGCTTTACCTATGCCATGGCATCACGTGACGGCGGTCACACTCTGGTCACCACGGTCAACGGCGACTGGAACAACCCGATCGGCGCCTTGCTCGCCATCACCTCCGCCGAATTCTGCCCCACCATTTAGGGCAAACCGCCCGAATGCCCCGCCCGAGCACCTGCCGGGTGGGGCATTTCTTTACTTTGGGGCGAATTGCGCCCCTCGGAGAGTGGCGTAAATCACCCTCGACGTGGCGTGCCGTTCGACGACTCGCCGTGTCCTCTCAACAGGCGATGCGCTGATCGGGTGCACACGGGGTCGAGGAGTGGCGGTTTGGATTCCGAATTCTTTACTTATCTCCCTGATGCGATGGTTCAGGAAGACGGGCGAGTGATCGAGCAATTGAACGACGGCGCCTTCCGCAGGTTGGTGCGGACCGCGAGCGGGCTCTCGGCTGAGGCACAGCAACACTTGGCGCGGGTCGCGAGCCAACTTCGAGCGAGCGAAGGGCTACCTGCGCGCACCTGCGTGGAAGGTGAGATGTGAAGCGGCGAAAGGAATCCGGCCGACACTGATCGTTTCGAGCGACCTGCAAGCAGTCGCTACGTCAGCGTTTCGAACGACGTCAGTGTTCGGGCTTGCCGGAGTCTCCGTCACGATGCTGGCGGGCCAGCCGCCAGAGGAATTCGGGGTCGTCGTCCGGGCCGACGATGCGTTTGCGCTGCGGCGAACGCGAGTGGGGGGCGGTGGGCCCTGCAGTCTTCTCGGGGCCGAACGCTTTCCAGCACAACACCGCGACTGCCACGACTGCGATGAGTGCCAACAGGTACGTCACGTCGCTCACCTCCTGGTTACGAGGGTAGTCCCGTGCGTAGCTCCCGCACACCGCAGCCGCGAAAATCAACGACGGGGTGGGCGCGGGCCCCGGCACGATGGGCCCGCGCTGCCCGCAGTCAGCGTACGGTCGTCGCCTCAGTGGTGAGCGACTTGAGCAGCTGCATTACCTCTGACTCGCGGAACCGGCGATGTCCGCCCGGTGTGCGCAACGACCCGAGACGCCCGGCATGGGCCCAGCGGGTGACCGTCTTGGGGTCTACGTGGAACATGGCAGCAACCTGCCCTGGTGTCAGCAGGGTGTCCTGGCCGCCGACGGTGATCGCACTCATAGCAAACCTCTCCGTTCTCGACAGTTCCCTCATCAGATGGCGACATCGTTGCACTGAAACCCCTAGGTACTCGAACCACCTACAGTTGGTAAAGGGGAAGTAATAGACAAAACGGATACGCTCTCCACCTCCGCGCGAGGCGCGAGCCAGGGGTGGGCAACAGCTTCGCATAGGCTGGCAGACGTGAGTGACGCAACTCCACCTGAGGGTGTTCCAGGACAGCAAACCCCTGGCGCGGGCCGTCGGCTCGCCCGCGATCTCGGGCTCTACACCCTGGCCAGGCTGGCCTTGGTCGTCGCGATCACCGCGCTGATCATGCTGGTCGCCCGGCTGGTCTCGGTGGATATCCCGCTGGTGGTCGCGGCCCTGTTTGCGCTGATCATCGCGATGCCGCTGTCGCTGACGCTGTTCAAGCGGCTGCGCACCCGGGTCAACGAGGACATCGCGGTGGTGGACGAGCGGCGCCGCCACGACAAGGCCCAGCTGCGCGCCAGGCTGCGTGGCGAGGCGGCCGAGGACAATCAGGGGACAACCTCATGAGGTCCTGTGACCGCAGCGCGTCGCGCGACTGGGTCGACAACGCGGTGCGGCTGATCGACGCCGATGCCCAGCGCAGCGCCGACACGCACCTGCTCCGTTATCCGCTGCCGTCGGTGTGGCAGATCGAGCTGTACTTGAAGGACGAATCCACCCATATCACCGGCAGTCTCAAGCATCGGCTCGCGCGGTCGCTGTTCCTGTACGCGATCTGCAACGGCTGGGTCACCGAGGGTACGACGGTGGTGGAGGCGTCGTCTGGTTCGACCGCGGTGAGCGAGGCGTATTTCGCGAAGCTGCTCGGCCTGGATTTCGTCGCGGTGATGCCTGCGAGCACCTCGCCGCAGAAGATCGCGCTGATCGAAGCGCAAGGCGGCCGTTGCCATTTCGTGCGCCGCCCGCCCGACATGTACACCGAGGCTGCGCAGCTGGCCGCCGACTGTGGCGGCCACTACATGGATCAGTTCACGCACGCCGAGCGTGCCACCGACTGGCGCGGCAACAACAACATCGCCGAATCCATCTTCCAGCAAATGACTTTGGAGTCGCATCCGGTGCCGGACTGGATCGTGGTCGGTGCAGGCACCGGCGGCACCAGCGCCACCATCGGCCGCTACATCCGATACCGCAGGCACGCAACGAAATTGGCCGTTGTGGACCCGGAGAACTCGGCGTTCTTCGGCGGCTACGAGACCTCCGACGCCGGCTATGAGACCGGAATGTCTTCGCGCATCGAGGGAATCGGCCGTCCCAGGGTGGAGCCGTCGTTCGTCGGCCAGGTGGTCGACCGGATGATCGAGGTGCCCGACGCCGGCTCCATCGCGGCGGCCAGGTATGCCAGCAAGGTGCTCGGCCGCCGGGTGGGCGGTTCCACCGGCACCAACCTGTGGGGCGTCTTCGCGATCATCGCCGAAATGCTGGCCGCCGGTCGCGGCGGCAGCGTGGTCACCCTGCTGTGCGACGGCGGAGATCGTTACGCCGGAACGTATTTCGATGACGCATGGGTCGAATCGCAGGGCCTGAGCCTTGCCGAACCCACGGCGATCCTCGACAAGTTCGCCGCCACCGGTGAGTGGACCGGCTAGGAGTCGATTTCTCTCTCCGCGAACTCCGGTTCGTCAATTTTCGTTGACACTTGCCCATGGTGTCAATCAAAATTGACGACATGACTGAAGCAACCACTCTGGCGGCCGCCGCGGGCAGCCCCGACCCCAAGGTCGGGTTGCGCGCGGTACTCGCCCTGCGGCGGCTGCTCGAACGACTCGAAGCGATCCAGGTCGGCAATGCCCGAGAACAGGGCTGGTCCTGGCAGATGATCGCGGAGGCGCTCGAGGTCAGCAAGCAGGCGGTCCACCAGAAGTACAACCGGAGAGGCAGGGACCGCTGATGTTCGAACGGTTCACCAAGTCGGCGAAGACGGCGATCGTCACCGCCCAGGAAGACGCCCGCGAATTGGGTTCGTCATCAATCAATGTCGAGCACGTGCTGCTCGGTGTGCTCGCGCACAGCGACGCGGACCTGAAGGCACTGCTCGCGGCGGAAGGTCTCACCTACGAAGGGGTCATGGCCACGCTGGCGCCGCAGGCCAAGAGCGAACCGCTCGGCGAAGAGGACGCCGAGGCGTTGCGGTCGATCGGCATCGACCTCGACGCCGTGCGCGAATCGCTGGAGGCCACCTTCGGCGAGGACGCCCTCGAGCGCGCGATACCGGAGGAACGGCGCGGCCCGTTCGGCTGGGGACGCGTCGCCGTCGGCCACATCCCGTTCAGCAAGGACGCGAAGAAGGTGCTCGAGCTGTCCTTGCGCGAGGCGTTGGGCCGCAAGGACAAGACCATCGAGTCCGGCCACGTGCTGCTCGGCATCCTGCGCGCCCCCAATCAGACCACGGTGCGGCTGTTCGGCGGCTCCGGCCACGTGCACGACCTGCGCCCCAAGGTGCACGCCCTGCTCGACCGTGCCGCCTGACCTGCCGGACGGGTGCGGTCACCAGGTTTCGCGTTTTGGGACCGCACTTGTCCGGCTCCCCGCCTTAGCATGGGCGCATGCAGCTTCTGATTCGGTTGATCATCAACGCGGTGGCCATCTGGCTGGCCGCCGCCTGGGTCGACAAGATCGACATCATCAGTCCGGCAGACAACGGCAACATGGGCAAGATCCTGGTGCTGCTGGCCGTCGCCGCGGTGTTCACGGTGGTGAACGCCCTGGTCAAGCCGATCATCAAGCTGCTGTCACTGCCGCTGGTGATCGTCTCGCTCGGCCTGTTCCTGCTGGTGATCAACGCGCTCATGCTGTGGCTGACCGCGAAGATCACCGAGACCACCGACTACGGGCTCCGCGTCGAGGGCTTCTGGGCCGCGGTGATCGGTGGCGTCATCGTCTCGATCGTGAACTGGGTGCTCGGCGTCCTGGTCCGCGACGACGACTAAGAACCGAAGCCCACTGCCAACGCGGTGAGCAGCGACCAGGCGAGCATGGCGAGGCCGGAATCGCGCAGGGCGGGAATGAGTTCCAGGCCGCCCTTGCCGGAGCGAACCGGCGCGTTGGCGCGCACGGCCAACGGGATGGCGAGCAGGCCGACCAGCGCGAACGGCGTGCGCGCCACCAGCGCCAGCGTGCCGACGAACGGCACCGCGAGCAGGGCGAGCTGCAGGGTCCTGGTCCGGGGGTCGCCGAGTTTGACTGCGAGGGTGACCTTTCCGGACTGGGTGTCGGTCGGGATGTCGCGCAGGTTGTTCGCGACGAGGACCGCGCTGGAGAACGCGCCGACCGACACCGCGAGCACCGCGCCGACCCAGTCGATCCGCTCTGCCTGCACGAACTGGGTGCCGAGCACGCCGACCAGGCCGAAGAACACGAACACCGCGATTTCGCCGAACCCGCTGTAGCCGTAGGGCTTACTGCCGCCGGTGTAGAACCAGGCGCCAGCCAGGCACGCCGCCCCGACGAGCAACAGCCACCACGCCGTCGTCGCGACGAGGATCAGCCCGATCACCGCGGCAAGGCCGAGGCTCAGGATCGCGGCATTGCGGACCGCGGCGGCCGAGGCCAGCTGCTGCCCGACCAACCGCACCGGGCCGACGCGTACGTCATCGGTGCCGCGGATGCCGTCGGAGTAGTCGTTGGCGAAGTTGACGCCGACGATCAGGGTCAGCGAAACCAGCAGCGCGAGAGCGGCTTTCCACCACACCGCGGCGTCGAGCCCGGCTGCGGCGCCGGTTCCGGCCAGCACAGGGGCGATTGCATTCGGCAGAGTGCGTGGGCGCGCGCCCTCGATCCATTGTGCTGCAGTAGCCATTCCCGCAGCATAGTGTCGCGGCCTGACGAAGGCCGCGCGCCGTCCGCGCGCTCAGGCCCCGTTGGCCTCGGCGACCGCTTTCAGCCTGGCCAGCCCCTTCTCGAAATCCTTACCGACGATCCGATCCGTCGGGAAGATCTTCGAGAGCACCTTCATCAGGCCCTGCTGCTCGCCGGTCATCCGCCAGACCACCTCGGTGGCGCCGGATTCGGTCGGATTCAGCTCGAACCGCACCTGATTGGTGGCCTTCCACGGCCGCTCGAAGATCAGCCGGATGCCGATCTCCCGATCGGCGCTGGCGACGACCTCCATGTTGCCCGCGCCGACCTTGCGGTCACCGGTCCAGGCGTACTTGGCGCCGATCCCCGACTCGGGGCCGGTGTAGGTGCGCTGCAACTGCGGATCGAGATCTTCCCACGGCGACCACTTGGTCCACTCGTGCAAATTGTCGATCAACCCGTGAATACGCGACGGCTCAGCCGAGATGACGGCCTGCCGGACCACTTCGAACTCAGCCATGCGCAACAGCGTAGGCGACCGACCACCGGGAGCGGGGAAAAACCATGTCGGCCCAGCCAGCGATGCTCGCCTACGATTACCGGGGGATGTTGTCTGCTCGGAGCGGCCCGGATGGCCGCGCTCAAGTCTTACGCGCGCCCGCAGGTCAGCCCGTGGTGGTGGCCCTGCTGGGTGAGGTCGCGCTGCGCAAAGACGAGGCGCTGACCGCGCTGCCAGGCACGCGATCTCGCCTGCTGCTCGCTGCGTTGGCATTGCGGCCCGGCCGCAGTCGCAGCGCCCAGGCTCTGATCGATGACGTGTGGGCCGAGCAGCCGCCGCGCGCGCCGATGAACGCGCTGCACACTCAGGTGTCCCGGTTGCGTTCGGCGTTGCCGGACGGTGCGCTGGAAATCGGTCCCGCGGGCTACCGCCTGACGCTGCGGCCCGACCAGGTGGACCTGACGCTCGTCGCCGAACTCGTGCGCTGCGCCCGCGAATGCCAGAGCACCGGTGACCATGGGGGCTGCCTCGACGCGATCGCGCAGGCCCGTGCGCTGTGGCGCGGCGAGCCGGGTGCCGACCTGCCGCCGGGCGAGGTCGCCGACGCGCTGCTCGCCGCGGCGGCGAGCCGACTCACCGAACTGGACGAGCTCGAGCTGGCGGCGCGGGAGTCGATCGGCGATGTCGATGGTGCGCTCCAGGTGGCACGGACCCGGGCCGAGATCAGCCCGCTGGACGAACCGGCGCAGCTCACGCTGATGCGGTTGCTCGCCGCCGCTGGCCGCCCGAACGAGGCGCTGGAATCGTTCGCGACCTTCCGCGCGCTGCTCGCCGAACATCTCGGCGCCGACCCAGGACCGGCGCTCGTCGCGTTGAACACGGCGATCCTGCGCGGCGAATCCGTCGGCCAGAGCGAGGGATCCGCGATCGCCGCGCCGAAAACACCATCGGGCAACGGATCATCCGACACTGCGGTCGAATTCGTCATGCCATCGGCGATCGGGTTGCGCGCCGCGCCCAACGCCCTGCTCGGTCGCGCGGACGATCTGACCGCGCTCGACGAACTGCTGCGCGTCTCGCGGGTGACCACCATTCTCGGCCCCGGCGGCACCGGAAAGACCAGGGTGGCCAACGAAGTCGGCGCCCGTACGGCAGGCGGACGCCCGGTGGTCCTGGTGGAACTTGCGTCGGTGCGTGCCGACGGCGCCGACGCCAGGAGCGAGGTCGAGGCGGCGATCGGCGCAGTGCTCGGCCTGAGCGATCTACGGACCGACATGGCGGCGTTGCTCGGTCTGCCGAGTGCCGACGTCCGCCAGCGCCTGCGTGACGCCCTCGCCGCGTATCCGATGCTGCTGATCCTCGACAACTGCGAGCACCTGATCGACGCGGTCGCGGTGGTGGTCGCCGATCTGATCGGTGTCGCGGATCGATTGACGGTCCTGACCACCAGCCGAGCGCCACTGATGATCACCGCCGAGGCCGTTTATCCGTTGCCGCCCTTGACCATCGACGCGGCCGGATCGCCCGCGACCGAGTTGTTCGCGGCCCGCGCCCGCGCGGTGCGGCCAGGAGTCCGGCTCGATCCGGAGGTCGTCGCCCAGCTGTGTCACACGCTGGACGGACTGCCGCTGGCCATCGAATTGGCCGCCGCGCGCGTCCGGGTGATGAGCGTCGAGGAGATCAACCGGCGGCTCACCGATCGGTTCGCGCTGTTGCGCCACGGCGATCGCAGTTCGCCGGAGCGGCACCGCACCTTGCATGCGGTGATCGACTGGAGCTGGAATCTGCTCGATACCTCGCAGCAAGTCGCATTGCGCCGATTGTGCCGATTCCCAGCGGGTTTCACGCTGTCCTCGGCGGAGGCGGCCGCGCGGGGCGTCGAGGTCGACGATGTCGCAACGGCGGTGGACGGATTGGTGAACCAGTCGCTGCTCACCGTGCTCGACGACGCGAAACTCGGTACCAGGTACCGCATGCTGGAGACGGTGCGGGAATACGGCGAGGAACAGTTGTCCCGCTTGCCCGGCGAAGCCGACCTGGTCGAAGAACGAATGATGGTGTGGGCCAGGGACTATGCCATCGATGCCGAGCGGCGGTACCGCAGCGGCGACCAGGAGTCGCTGGCCTCCTCGGTCGCGGCTGAGCTGGACAATCTCCTTGCGGCACTGCGTTATGCGCTCGATCGGGGGCACGCGGGCATCGCGTACACGGTGTTCCCGGTCGTCTCCGGGCTGTGGATGATGCGCGGCGCCCACGCCGAAGTGGTCGCCTGGGTG
This sequence comes from Nocardia sp. NPDC049149, assembly GCF_043197455.1. Taxonomy (NCBI): domain Bacteria; kingdom Bacillati; phylum Actinomycetota; class Actinomycetes; order Mycobacteriales; family Nocardiaceae; genus Nocardia; species Nocardia sp. NPDC049149. Next base: position 144,900 of record NZ_JBICTD010000001.1, on the reverse strand, counting down.
CCGCGGATCGCGGAGCTGCATCCGGAAGACAGTGGCCAGGATGCGCCGCCTGCCGACCTGATGTTGGCGAGTCTGCAGACGATGTTCATGCACGTGGCTTTCAGCCGGGGTAGCGCGCGCGACATGGCCCGGTTGCGCACTCGCGTGCGTCGATTGCTGCGCAACCGAACCGATCTCTCGGCGCTGAATCGTTTCATCGCAAGCATCATCCTCACGCGGTCCGACGGTTCGGGGCTGGCGCGCCTGATCGCGCACGCCGTCCGCTCCGCTGACCTCGAAACCCGGGCCGCCGCATTGCTGTTGCGCGCGAACATCCGGGAAAATCTCGGCGATGTGCGTGGTTCGACGGTGGACGCTGTCCGCGCGCTCGAGCTCTTCGACGAGGAGAACGTCTGGAGCGTTGCCATGGTGGCCAGGCACCTCGGCCAGGTGTACGGGCAGATGGCCGAATACGCGAACGCGATAGCGCACTACCGGCGTGCGCTCGAGATGCTGCAGCGATTGGGCGCGTACGAGGACACCGTCGAGACCCGCGGCATGCTGATCGCCGCACTCGTCGGCACAGGCGACCTCACGGCCGCCGAGCACGAGCTGCAGATCGCGCTCGGTTCCTCCGACCTCGATCATCTACCGGCCACGCAGAACAATCTGCTCGGCACCGTGCTGCACAGCGCCGCCGAAATAGCCTTGGCCCGAGGCGATATCGAAGAGGGGTTCGACCGCTACCAGCAGTCGCTTGCGCTGCACGGCTGGCCGCGCGACAACGATCCGGGGATGCAGATGGTCGGCGCCTCCGTGCTGGCCGCGCGGGTGCTGCACGGCGCGGCGGACGGCGCGGACGAGCTGGTCAAGCAGCTGCTCGAACGCGCGCTGCAGACGATGGCGCAGTTCCTGGATCTGCCGCAGATCGGTGGCATCGCCTGTGCGCTCGGCTCGTATCTGGTTGTCACCGAGCCGGATCCGGCGCGCGGCCTCGAGTTGCTTGCGCTGGCGCCGAATGTCCTGTGCCGCCAGGACTTCCCGTCGATGCGCTGGAGCTCGCACGCCGAGTTCGTCGACCGGCTGCTCGGCAAGGAACAGTTGGCGGCCGCCAGAGCGGCGGCGGGCGGCCTGCGCCGGATGGAATCGGCCCGCCGAATCATGACCATCGTTGGGGAACTGAACGACGAACGCTGACAATCGAAGTGCAGCGGCACTGAACGGCGCAACGCCGGACGACACTGTGTCGTCCGGCGTTGCGCCCCTCATCGGTTGTCGGTCGTCATGCCCTGCGCATGTACGCCCGCAGCGCCAACGGTGCGAAGACCGCGATCACCGCGACCGAGCCGACCAGCGACCAGACCAGGTTGCTGGTGTAGGCGTTGTTGTTCATCAGCTCTCGTGCCGCGTTCACCATGTAGTAGATGGGGTTCGCGTGGTTGATCCCCTGCAGCCAGCCCGGCATGGTCGACACCGGAACGAACGCGCCGGACATGAACGTCAGCGGGAACATGATCATCATCGAAATGCCTTGCACGCCTGCGGCGCTCTTGCCGGTCACGCCGACGAGAGCCCAGATCCAGCTGACCGCGAACGAGCAGAAGATGATCACCAGTCCGGCGACGACGACACCGGCGAACCCGCCCTCGGGTCGGTAGCCGAGGATCAGTCCGACGACAACGGTGAGCACCGTGGCCAGCGTGTAGCGCACCACATCGGCGAGCAACGCACCCGACAGCGCCGAAATGCGGGCGATCGGCAGGGATTTGAACCGATCGAAGACGCCCTTGTCCATGTCCTCACGCAGCTGGGTGCCGGTGACGACCGAGGTGAGAACCACCGTCTGCACCATGATGCCCGGGATCAGCAGCGGCAGATAGTCGTGCACGCTGTGCGAGATCGCGCCGCCGAAGAGGTAGGCGAACAGGGCGGTGAACAGGATCGGCTGCACCGTCACATCGAAGAGCTGTTCGGGGTTGTGCTTGAGTTTCAGCAGCCCGCGGTAGGCCATGGTGAACGAGTTCGCCACGGTCTTGGCGACCCCGATGTGGTTGCTGACCTCGGGAATGGTGGCGGGTGCCGCGTGGCGCGCCGCCGGGGTGGTGGCGGTGATGGTCGTCATGCCGCACTCCGTTCGGAATCGTTGTCGTCGTCGGCCGGTCGGCCGGTGATGGTGAGGAATACTTCGTCGAGGCTCGGCTTACTGACGGTGATCTCGTCGATCCCGATCTCCCACTCGCGCAAGCGGATCAGCAGATCGGCGGTCATGCCCGCGTCCTGCAGCGGCGCGGTGAGCCTGCCTGCCTCCGGGGTGATCGAGGCGTCGGTGCCGAGGAAGTCGCTGACGATGCGCCGCGCCTCGTCGAGCTGGGCGCGGTCGACCAGGGTCAGGTGCAGCGAGGAGCCGCCGACCGAGGCCTTGAGCTCGTCGGCGGTGCCGTCGGCGATCACCTTGCCGTGGTCGATCACCGCGATGCGGTCGGCAAGCTGATCGGCCTCGTCGAGGTACTGGGTGGTGAGCAGGACCGTCGCGCCCTCGCGGACCAGCCTGCGGATGGTTTCCCACATCTGGGCGCGGGTGCGCGGATCGAGGCCGGTGGTCGGTTCATCGAGGAACAGCAGCGGCGGGGTCGCGATCAGGCTGGCCGCCAGATCGAGGCGCCTGCGCATGCCGCCGGAGAAGTTCTTCAGCGGCTTGTCGGCCGCCTCGGTGAGGTCGAATTCCTCGAGCAGCTCGACGGCCTTACGCCGGGAGTCGATCCGGCTCAGGCCGAGCAGGCGGGAGAAGAGGACCAGGTTCTCGGTGGCCGAGAGATCCTCGTCCACGGTGGCGTACTGGCCGGTGACGCCGACCAGCGAGCGGACCGCGGTCGGTTCGGCGACCACGTCGTGGCCGAAGATGCGGGCACTGCCCGCGTCCGGGCGCAAGAGCGTGGCCAGCATGCGGATGGTGGTGGTCTTGCCCGCGCCGTTCGGTCCGAGCACGCCGTACACGGAGCCCTGCGGCACCGCCAGGCTCACACCGTCGACGGCGCGCTGTTCCCCGAACACCTTGACGAGCTCGTTCGCCTCGACGGCGAGCGCTGCGGTTGGTGTGTAAGAAGTCATGACCACAACCTTGCGGCCGAGGTCTTGCACGCCACTTGCACCGCGATGACGTGCCCACTTGCATGGTGGCTAGCTGGTCGAGTCGGCGCGCAAGTGCGCGCGCAGCTTCTCCCTGTCGGGTTTGCCTGGGCCGCGCAGCGGGATCTCGGAGACGAGGGTGAGCTCCCGTGGCGCGGCGATGGCGTCGAGTTCGGCGACGACATGGTCGCGCAGTTCATCGAGGGTCGGGGCGCTGCCGTCGGTGGGCACCACCGCGACGGCGACGCGCTGACCGAGCCGTTCGTCCGGCAGCCCGAGCACCACGACCTCGCGGATGCCGGGATGGGTCATCAGCACGGCCTCGACGACCTGGGGGACCACCAGCAGGCCGCCGGTCATGATGGCTTCGTCCAGCCTGCCGGTGACGCTCAGCTTGCCGTCGACGAAGCTGCCCGCGTCCTCGGTGCGGAACCAGCCCGGCTCGGCGAACGCGGGATGGTCGGGTTGGCCGCGGTAGCCGGAGGCGATCATCGCGCCGCCGATCAGCACCCGGCCGTCTTCGATGCGGATCTCGGTGCCGTCGAGTGGGACGCCGTCGTAGACGCAGCCACCACAGGTCTCGCTCATGCCGTAGGTGCGAACGACGGTGATACCGGCGGCCTTTGCCCGCTCGTACACCGGAAGCGGGGTGGCGGCGCCGCCGACGAGCACGCCGTCCAGTTCGGCGAGCGCGGCCGCGGCGCCAGGTGCGTCGAGCGCCTTGATCAGCTGGGTCGGCACGAGCGCGGTGTAGCGGCGCTCGCCGCGCATGCTCGACACCGCGCCGGCCAGCGCCTCGGGCAGGAAGCCACCCGACACGTCGAGGATGGTCGGCGTCGTGCCTGCCAGGATGCTGCGCAACAGCACCTGAATGCCCGCGATGTGGTGCGTCGGCAATGCCAGCAGCCAGGTGCCGGGCCCGCCGAGTCGCTCGTGGGTTGCGGTGCCGCTGGCCCGCAGCGCGGCGGCACTGAGCATCGCCCCCTTGGGCACGCCGGTGGTGCCGGACGTGGTGACCACGAGTGCGACTTCATCATTGATCGTTTCGCCGGGGGCGAGCGCGTCGCTCAGTCGCCTGGCTTCGCGGCGGTCGCTGGTCGGGATCGGCAGCCAGGCGGGCCCGTTGCCCTCCAACGCTTCTCGCAGATGCGGCAGGACCTCACCAGCGCCGGATCCGCTCGACATCGGCAGCGTGCGAAGGGTGCGGCTCACGACTCCACCTCGCTGGCGCTCGGTTCCTCCGTGCCCAGAGGCGCTGTGCCTTTGGCTCGCTCACTCACGGTAGCGATCGTGTCATGGCCGCGTCGCCGAACGCGGAACGGGTGGTCGGTTTGCTGGGGCGGACCGAGACATGTTCGGCCGCCCCCAGGAAATGGGGCTCAGGTACGCCAGGCATCGAGACTGCGATTCACTCGTCGGACGGGTTACGCACGGTGGCCGGGCCGGACATCGGCGGTCGGGGGCCATCCGAGCGCTATCGTCCTCGTCGGAACAGGCCTTGGCAACTCGGTCCAGACCCGCTAAACCCGTCGTAATCCGTTGTCAGTCGGTTGACCAGCGCTTACCTGCCCGTCCGGCTTCGCAGGGTGCCGTCGCCCTAGCGCTGATCCCTGCGGATCGGATGGTCCGACGGCACCTGGACGAGCACGATCGGCACCCCGTCCGGGTCGCGCACCCACATTTCGATCAGACCCCACGGCTCCTGCACCGGCGGCCGGTCGAGGACAACCCCTTTCACCGCGAGTTCGGCCGCCGCGTCCGCGGCGTCGCGCACCTGCAGCCACAGGGCGCCCTCGAAGGCCGAGGACCGACCGGATCCACCGTGCGCGGCCACCTCGATCAGCGCCTGCCCTGCGAAGAACACCGTGCCGCCCGGATACTCGCGCGCGATCGCCAGCTCGAGCGTGTCGCGGTAGAAGGCGAGCGTCCGTTCGTAGTCGGCGGGCCGCAGGATGACGCGGCTGCTGAGAATGTCCATGTCAGAAGTACCAGGGGTAGGGGGCCCAGTCGGGTGCGCGCTTCTCCAGGAACGCGTCGCGGCCCTCGACGGCCTCGTCGGTCATGTACGCCATCCGTGTCGCCTCGCCCGCGAACAGCTGCTGGCCGACCAGTCCGTCGTCGAGCAGGTTGAACGCGTACTTCAACATGCGTTGCGCCTGCGGGGATTTGCCGTTGATGTCGGCGGTCCACTCCAGCGCGACGTTCTCCAGCTCGGCATGGTCGATGACCTTGTTCACCGCGCCCATCTGGTGCATTTCCTCGGCGGTGTAGGGACGGCCGAGGAAGAAGATCTCGCGGGCGAACTTCTGGCCGACCATCTTCGCGAGGTAGGCGCTGCCGTAGCCGCCGTCGAAGCTGCCGACGTCGGCGTCGGTCTGCTTGAAGCGGGCGTGCTCGCGGCTGGCCAGGGTGAGGTCGCAGACCACGTGCAGGCTGTGCCCGCCGCCCGCGGCCCAGCCGTTCACCAGCGCGATGACCACCTTCGGCATGAACCGGATCAGCCGCTGCACCTCGAGGATGTGCAGCCGGCCCGCGCGGGCCTGATCGACGGTGTCCGCGGTCTCGCCGCTGGCGTACTGGTAGCCGTTGCGGCCGCGGATGCGCTGGTCGCCGCCGGAGCAGAAGGCCCAGCCGCCGTCCTTGGGACTCGGGCCGTTGCCGGTGATGAGCACGGCGCCGACGTCAGGGGTCATCCGCGCGTGGTCGAGCGCCCGATAGAGTTCGTCGACCGTGTGCGGGCGAAACGCGTTGCGCACCTCTGGGCGATCGAAAGCGACACGGACGGTGCCTTGTTCGATGTGCCGGTGGTAGGTGATGTCGGTCAGGTTCTCGAACCCGGGGACGGGCCGCCACAACTTCGGATTGAACGTCACCCCAGTGATTATTGCCCTCGGCCTTCTCTGTGCTGCGCGCACTCTTGCCCTGGCTGGTAACGAGACGTTGGCCGGGCAGGTATGGAGAGGTTGGCCTCGGTGATATCGGGACCATGCCCAGCCGGTAATGAGATGTTGACTTGACGGTGTAAAGCGACGCGATACCGTGCATCTATGGAAAGAGCATCGCGCAGCGATTCGATGAGGGGTGGCGGCCGGGCGGCGGGAGGGCGTGAGCGAGTGAAACCGGTTATCGACCGTAGTGCGGTGGACGAGTCCCGTTATGAGCGCCACGGCGGGTTCCCCAAGGTGTCGCGGGCGAAGATCGGGCCGAACTTCGGGCCGTTCGTCGAGGCGATGCGCACGCTGCAGGATCTCGCCGTCTCCGTGGACGCGCCCGACGACGTCTTCGGCGACGCGCTCGCGCAAGCCGAACAGCTGATCGCCACGCTGGAGCCCTACCGCGCACCCGAGCTCCAAGGCCCGGCAGGCCGTGCCGTCGAATTGCCAGGGCGCGGCAGCCTTTTGCTGCTGCCGTGGCGCGTGCTCGAGGCGGGTCCGGACGGCATCGCGATGACCGGCGAGTTCCGCCGCTTCCATCTCGGCGGCAACGGCGCGGCGCACGGCGGCGTGCTGCCGCTGCTGTTCGACGACTTGCTCGGCATGATCGTGCATTACGCAGGCCGGCCGATCAGCCGCACCGCGTATCTCCATGTGAACTACCGCAAGATCACTCCGTTGGAAACGCCGCTGACTGTTCGAGGTCGTGTCGATCGCATCGAAGGGCGCAAGACGTTCATCACCGCCGAATTGGTCGATGAGCAGGGCAATGTGCTCGCCGATTGTGAAGGACTGATGGTGCAGTTGCTGCCGTGGCAGCCCTGAGCGGGTGAGTGTCGCGACCAGTTGCGATGTCATGCGTATAGTTGCGGCTGCTCGTTCATCGAAACCTATTCCGGAGGACCTGAAAGTGGTTGCAGCACTGTCTGAATCCCTGCTCGACGACGCCAAGCGCCCGGCTTTTCTCGCCGATGCCGTCGAGGTTCTTGATGCCGAGGTATCGGACAAGGGTGGTGCGTCCGGCCTGGCAGTGAAGGGTGGCTACGCGGCGGTCAAGAAGATCAGCCCGTCGATCGTGCCTGATGCCCTGGAGTCGTTGGCGCCCAAACTGGTTGCACAGTTGGACCCGTTCTGGCAGGAATTCACCGCCTCGGGATCCGGCAAGTTCGGCGATCTGCTGGTCGCCAAGTCCGATGAGGTCGCCGAGGCGTTGCTGTCGGTGACCGACGCACGTGCCGATGCCTCAACCCGGCCCGCGCTGAAGAAGGTCTACTCGTCGATGCGTTCCTCGGCGAAGAAGAACGTCATCGAGGCGCTGCCGCGCGTCGGCGATCTGATTCAGAAGCACGCCAACTGAATCGACACCGTGCACGTCGAGCGCGTCGCACATCGAGCGGCCGGCCCCGGCCGCGCTTTTCGATGTGCGGCGCGCTTTGTCGTTTGCCGGGGCAAGCCCGATTGGTCCGGTGTGACCAGGGCGACGCAGCGGGACAGCGCACTGTCTGAGAGGCTGGAGGCGTGAACCCATCGACAGCACAAGCGCAGGTCGTCGTCGACGAACTCGCGCGCGGGGGTGTGCGAGATGTCGTCCTGTGCCCAGGATCGCGGAACGCGCCGCTGGCCTTCGCCTTGCAGGCCGCCGACGCCGCCGGTCGACTGCGGCTGCACATGCGCATCGACGAACGAACCGCTGGCTTCCTCGCCATCGGACTCTCGGTGGCCAGCCGCCTGCCCGTCCCGGTCGTGATGACCTCGGGCACCGCCGTCGCCAATCTCGGCCCTGCCGTGCTCGAGGCCAATTACGCGCGCATCCCGCTGGTGGTGCTCAGCGCCAACCGGCCCTACGAGATGCTCGGATCCGGCGCGAATCAGACCGTCGAACAGTTCGGGCTGTTCGGTAGCCAGGTGCGTGCCACCATCAGCCTCGGCCTCGCCGAGGAGGAGGCGGGCACCGCCGAATGCGCGCCGTACGGACACCAGAACAGCCAGTGGCGCTCGGCCGTGTGTCGGGTGCTCGCCGCCGCGCGCGGCACCCGCTCCGGCAACGCGGGCCCGGTGCATTTCGACATCCCGCTGCGCGAGCCGCTGGTGCCGAACCTCGCGCCTGGCGAGTCGGCCCCCGGCGGCCGCGCGGACGATCAGGCGTGGACCAAAACCCAGTACGCGACGCTGGATGTGCCGCTCGATCTCGACCTCACGCCGGACACCGTTGTCATCTCCGGCCACGGCGCCGGGCTGCGGCCGGAACTCGCGGAGCTGCCCACCGTCGCCGAGCCCACCGCGCCGATGCACGGCCCCGCGCTGCATCCGCTTGCGCTGCCGTTGCTGAAGCCACGCCAGGCCATCATCACCGGCCGCCCGACCCTGCACCGGCAGGTGTCCAAAGTCCTTGCCGATCCGGCGGTTCGGGTCTACGCGTTGACCACCGGTCCGCGCTGGCCCGATGTCTCCGGCAATGTGGTCGGCACCGGAACCAGGGCGGTCACCACCGGTGCGCCCCGGCCGGAGTGGCTGGCGTACTGCCGCGAACTCGACGCGAAGGCGAACGAGGTGGTGCGCGCGGAACTCGACCGGCACCCGAAGCCGACCGGCCTGCACGTGGCCGGGGTCGTGATGAACGCGCTGCGCGAGGGCGATCAACTCCTACTCGGCGCCTCCAACCCGGTCCGTGACGCCGCATTGGTCTCGCATCCGCGGCCGGGCATCCGGGTGCTGTCCAACCGCGGCGTGGCAGGCATCGACGGCACCGTGTCGACCGCCGTCGGCGCCGCGTTGTGGCACGAGGGCCGCACGGTCGCGCTGATCGGCGACCTGACCTTCCTGCACGACGCCTCCGGCCTGCTGATCGGTCCCGGCGAACCGCGCCCCGCCGACCTGACCATCGTGGTGGCCAACGACGACGGCGGCGGCATCTTCGAGCTGCTCGAGCAGGGCGACCCGCAATACGCGGGCGTCTTCGAGCGGGTCTTCGGCACGCCACACGGGATGGATCTGGCCGCGCTGTGCGCCGCCTACCGCATCCCGCACCGGCAGGTCGATCCGGAACAGCTTGCCGTGGAGCTGGCCGGGCACGCGCACGGCATGCGGGTGCTCGAGGTGGCCACCGAACGCTCCAGCTTGCGTGAGCTGCATGCCACGGTGCGCGCGAAGATCAACCCCTGAGCTGAACGGCCCGTTCGGGCGTGCGCATTACTCGGTGCCGCACCGGATCACGCGGGGTCTGGCTCGTCGTCCAGTGGCACCGGAATGGATTGTTCGATCAGATCGGCCGTGTTCGCGTTCCACCCGTCGCGGTCCAGCGCCGCGGCAATCTCGCGGTCGATGCTGTCGTCCTGAACACCCCCGTCGTCCGCATACCCAGCTTCGTTCGGGTATGCGGGCATCGACTGCTCGGCGAGGTCGCCCTCCGGCACCGGATCCAGTTCGCGTGACGTGCTGCGATCAGTCATCGTGTGCTCCTCTCCGCAGTGGCCTCGGTCGACGGCTTACCCGTCGTGGCGCGCCGCAATCGAGGTGAACAACAGTCCGGCACAGTCGAGCATGCGCTCTGCACGGCGCACGGGCAACCCGCCTGCGGCCGCGAGAGCCGGTTACTCGCCGTCGAGTGCTGCCGTGCCGTCGGCGGGAAATTCGACAAGTGCCAGCGTGCGTCCGGCCATGAAGCGCGCGGTGCGCACCGCGGTTCCGGTGCGGGTCACCTCGCTGACTTCGACGACGCCGCGCGCGATGCGTACCTCGACTCGCCGCCCTGCTCGGGTAGCGACCACTTCGTAACTTCTGGAGCCGTCGCCGAAGTCGACGACAATCTCCACACGATCACCCTTCATCTACCAATTCTCCTCTTTTCCAGCGCATTTCGCGGTCACGACTTGGTCGCGGTGGGCGGCCTCCGGCGGGTATCGGACGGCGCCGAACGCGGGCGGACGCCCCCGCGCCGATGAATCCCGGAGCGCGGCGCCGTCTGCACATCTGGAGACGCCCACTCGCTCAGGAGAACCGATGAATCCGGAATTCGACTTCGAACCGGCCGCGACCGCGCTGGAGACCGTGGTCTGTGGCATCAGCGATGAACAGCTCACCGCCGCAACGCCGTGCGCCGACACCACCGTGCGTGATCTGCTCGCCCACGTCATCGATCTGACCGAGGCGTTCCGTCAGGCCGCGACGAAGGAGGCGGTCGGTGGTTCTGTCGCGCCCGACGTCTCGCCGGAGCGTGCGCTCGCCGGCGATTGGCGGGCCCGAATCCCGGCTCAGCTCAAGGCATTGGTCAGCGCGTGGCGTGAGCCCGCGGCCTGGGACGGGATCACCGAGGCGGGCGGCGTGAGCGAGCAGGCCCCGGTGATGGCGATGATCGCGCTCGATGAGGTGGTCGTCCACGCCTGGGATCTGGCCAAGGCGACCGGCCAACCGTTCACCGCGACCGCCGCCGACCTCGCCGTCCTGCTCGACATGCTGAGCACCACCCCACCCGAGGGCACCCCCGGCCTCTTCGGCCCGGTCGTCCCGGTGCCCGCCGAGTCCTCCGCGCTGGAGCGCGTCCTCGCACTCACCGGCCGCAGCCTGCACTGGACGGCGTAGCCGAAACCGCAAGGGCGGCACGATGCCTGGTCAGCGCCTGCCGAGGCCGAGCAGGCGCGCGATGCGGCCAATCAGCTGAGACATGGTGGACGGCAACGACTCCGGTTCCGGCACCGTGACCGGACGCACCCGCCCGTTGTGAATCGCGCTGATGCGCCAGCCTTCCGGCGTGCGCACCAGCACCACCGTCTGCCTGGACAGCCTGCGCTTGGGCAGCCGCGCCCGCCACGGCATCAGCACCGACGCGGTGCCGTGCAGGACGGCCACGTCCTCGGTGAGGTAGCGGACCGACTCCAGCTCACCGACCAGTGCCGAACCCGCCAGCACGCCGCGAAACAGCTTGTCGTGGTTGGCCTGGTGCGCGGCGCGCCCGATCGCGCGGGTGCCGTCGTAGGACACGTAGTCGGAGTCGTCGGTGAACAGCGCGCCGAACGCTGCCGCGTCGTTGTCGGTCCATGCCTGCATGAAGTGTTGGAACAGATCCCGGATCTGCGCGTCGTCGGTCGTGCGGTCGAGGGTGTCGTTCATGGTTGGAGCCGTTCTGTGGTATCGTTTCGATCAACGAAATATACGATAACAGAAAGTTTCGAATGTCGAAAGATGAATCGATCGGGCAGATCGGGCTGCACCTACGGCTGCTCCAGCAGAGCTTCGACACCTTCGACGAGGTGGCGGCCGCGCATCTCGGCCTGAATCGCACCGACCTGCGATGCCTGGATGTGGTGTCGGGGCGTGGGCCGCTGGCGGCGGGGGAGCTCAGCACCGAGCTCAAACTCAGCCCGGCAGCGACCACCACGGTGATCGATCGGCTCGAACGGGCAGGCCTGGTCACTCGGGCTCCGGATCCCGCCAATCGGCGCCGAGTGCTGGTCGCGCCCACCGATGCCGCGCGCGAGGTGGCCGGGGACATCTTCGAACCGGTGGGTCGTGCAGGCGCGCAAGCGCTGTCGCGGTACGACTCCGGGCAGCTCGCGCTCATCCTCGACTTCCTGCGCACCGCGTTGCAGGTGCATCGTGCGCAGACCGATCAGCTCGCCGCGCGGCGGTGAGTGGGCGGACGATGTGGTCCCGTTGGATCGCTGCCGCGGGCTGAAGTCGAGCTGAGAACGGCTTCTGGGTCGGCTAAGTCGTTGTGGGGGTGACGAATATGCCTGCGGTGACTGCGTTTACGGCGGCACGGGCGGCGGTGGTCGCGGCGGCCTCGTCGATGGGATCACCGCTGGCCAGTAGGCGGTAGTAGAGCGGGGCGGAGACCGCGGACAGGACAGCGCGCGCGTCGGTGCCTGCGGGCGCCTCGCCGCGTTCGATGGCCCGCTCGACGCAGATCGACCATTCGGTGAGGCGGATGTCGTAGAACCGGCGCAACGCGGCGGCGGCGGCTTCGTCGCAGGTGGCGGCCGCGATGACGGCCTGAAAGAGCTTGCCCTGGCGTGGGTTTGCCAATGTTTCGGCGACCAGGCGGGCGTTGGCGGTGAGGTCGCCGAGCAGTGAGCCGGTGTCGGCGTGCGGCAGCGAGCCCTCGGCCATCTCGACCAGGAGGTCGGTGATCAGGCCCGCCGGGTGGCGCCAGCGGCGATAGACGGTGGTCTTGCCGACGGCGGCCGCGGCGGCGACCTCGGCCAGATCGAGCTGGGCGAAGCCGCGTTCGGCCAGCAGATCGCCCGCGGCTTGCAGCACTGCCTCGCGGACCCTGGCCGTGCGTCCGCCGGGGCGGACCGAGCCGGGGACGGCGTCCTCTTCGGTCATAACGGAACTCCAGTTTCGTTTAGCGCCGGAAGCGTGTAATGTTCGACGTGTTAACGGAACTATAGACCCTTTTAGGAGTCATCATGGAGTACCGTCGGCTCGGCGCTTCCGGCCTGCACGTCCCAGCCCTCAGCTTCGGCGCGGGCACCTTCGGCGGACGCGGCGAACTGTTCAGCGCCTGGGGTGACACCGACGCCGAGCAGGCGCGGCGATTGGTCGACATCAGCCTGGAAGCAGGCGTCACCATGTTCGACACCGCCGACGTCTACTCCGACGGCGCCTCGGAAGAAGTACTCGGCGCCGCTATCAAGGGCAGGCGCGATCAGCTGCTCCTTTCGACCAAGGCCTCCCTGCCCACCGGCCCGGGACCCGCACAGGCGGGGTCCGGACGGGCCAGGCTCATCGCCGCGGTGGAGGGCGCGCTGCGCAGGCTCGGCACCGACTACATCGACCTGTTCCAGCTGCACGCCTTCGACGCGGGCACCCCGGTCGAGGAAGTCGTTGCCGCACTGGACGATCTGGTCCGCGCAGGCAAGATCCGCTACCTCGGCGCCTCCAACTTCGCAGGCTGGCAACTGATGAAATCCCTTGCCGCGGCCGACAAGAACGGCCGCACCCGCTACGTCGCCCACCAGGTGTACTACTCGCTCGTCGGCCGCGACTACGAGTGGGAACTGATGCCGCTCGGCCAAGACCAGGGCGTCGGCGCCGTGGTCTGGAGCCCGCTCGGCTGGGGCAGGCTGACCGGCAAAATCCGGCGCGGCCACCCCATTCCGGACGGCAGCCGCCTGCACCAGACCGCCGCCGCAGGCCCGCCGGTCGACGACGAGAAGCTCTACGACGTCGTGGACGTTCTCGACGAGCTTGCCGCGGAGACCGGCAAGACCGTTCCGCAGATCGCCCTCAACTGGCTGCTGCGCCGCCCGACCGTGTCGACCGTCATCGTCGGCGCCCGCAACGAGGAGCAGCTGCGGCAGAACCTCGGCGCGGTCGGCTGGGAGCTCACCGCGGACCAGGTGGCCCGCCTGGACAAGGCGAGTGCGACCACGCCGCCGTACCCCTACTACCCGTACTACCGCCTCGGCGACTTCACCCGGCTCAACCCGCCAGCGGTCTAGTCATCGGGATCGGCGAGACCGTATGCGGTCTCGCCACCGAACTAGTACACGTCGCGGACGTACCGTTTCTCCGCGACCAGTTGTTTCCGGAAGGCTTGCGCGGCAGCGTCGTCCAGCTTGCCGTGCACGCGGGCGATGTGCAGCAGCGCCTCGTCCACATCCTTGGCCATGCGCGCGGCGTCGCCACAGACGTAGAGGTGGGCGCCGTCGCGCAGCCAGGACCAGAGCTCGGCGCCGTGCTCGATCATGCGGTGCTGCACGTAGATCCGCTCCCGCTGGTCACGGGAGAAGGCCAGGTCGAGTCGGGTGAGGAAGCCCGAGCGGAACATGTCTTCGAGTTCGGCGCGGTAGTAGAAGTTCTTGGCGGCGTGCTGTTCACCGAAGAACAGCCAGTTGCGGCCGGTGCAGCCGAGTTCTCTGCGTTCCTGGAGGAAGCCGCGGAACGGCGCGATGCCGGTGCCAGGCCCGACCATGATCATCGGCGCTGTCGGGTCGGCGGGCGGGCGAAAGTGCGGCGCGCGCTGCAGGAAGATCGGCACCGCGGCCGGGTCGCCGCCCGCACGATCGGCGAGGAAGGTCGAGCACACCCCGCCGCGCCTGGCCGCCGACCCCTTGGCGACCGGGTCGCCGTAGCGGACGACGCCGACCGTCAGCTGCACCTCGTGCGGGCTGACCAGCGGGCTCGACGAGATCGAATATTGGCGCGGCTGCAACTTTTTCAGCGTGCCGAGCCAGTCGACCAGGTCGGCGCGCACCGGAAAGTCGCGCAGCACGTCGACCGCCTGGCGATCCCACAGGTAGTTGTCGAGTTCATTGCGATTGTCGCGCCGCAGCAGCTTGGCCAGCCGGATGTTCGGGTTGCGGTCGGCGATGAAGGAGAGCAGGTCGTTGCTCACCTTGCTGATGTCGTAGTGCGTGCGCAGCGCCTCGGCCAGCGACAGTTCCCGATCGTCGACCTCGATGATCCGGCGACCGTCGAGCCCCGTGGTGGTGAGCCATTCGTTGACCAGCGCCGCGTCGTTGGTCGGCCAGACGCCGAGCGAATCGCCGACCTCGTAATCGGCTTCGAGCCCGCGCAGATCGAAGCCGAACTGCCGCACCTCTTTCGGCGCACCGCTCGGGGTAAGCGATTCGTTGCGCACCAGGGGTGCGCGCACCGGCGCGCTTCGCGTGAACGACGCGACCTCTCGGCGGATCCGTCCAGGGGCGGGTGCGGTGGCCCTGGTCAGCACCGCTGTCGCCGCACCGCCGAGGCGTACCGGTCCTTGCGTCGATGTCGGCAGGCCCGGATCGTCGTCCGTCGCACCGGATTCCAGTGTGTCGCCCAGCGCCGCGAGCACCGCGTCGAGCCAATGCTCGGCGGGCTCGTGGAAGTCCGGTTCGCTGTCGACGCGCGGCAACAGCCGCACCGCACCGAATTCGGCGAACCGCTCGTCCAATTTGCGCCCGTGCCCGCAGAAGTCGTCGTAACTGGAGTCGCCGAGCGCGAACACCGCATAGCGCATGCCGGTGAATCGCACCGCGCCTGCCTCCAGGCGTTCCCAGAAGTCGGTGCCGTTGTCCGGCGGACCGCCGTCGCCGAACGTACTGGTGATCACCAGCACGTCGCCGCTCAGCCCGTCCAGCGCGCAGGAGTCCATGTCGAGTAGTCGTGGCGCGAAACCACATTCGGTCAGCCTGGCGGCCGTGGTCGCGGCGAGTTCCTCCGCCGTCCCGGTCTGCGAGGCCCACAGCACCGTCACCGATCGCACCGGCGCGGCGGCCACACCCGGCGTCGTCGCACGGGAGTACATGCCAGCGAGCATTCCGTCGATCCAGAGCCTGCCCTGCGCGGACATCGGCGCGGCAGCGGGGAGCACCGGCTGACCTGTCACCGGAACCGCCTGCAGGGCGGCGAGATACCCGCTGAGGTAGACCCGCTCGTGCTCGGACAGCGTCGGGGTGGTTGCCGCGTCCAGCCCGAGCGCGATCGCCAACGGGTGCAGGTCGGCCTGCTGCGGCGTCGACTTGACGGGCGTCTCCGTCTCCGGCACCGCGACCCGGCGCAGCGAGACCGCACAGGCCTTGAACTCCGGCTGCAGCGAGGCCGGATCGACGGCGTCGTTCGTGACCGCATTGATGGTCAAATACTCGCCGTGCTCGTCGTTCCAGTGGAACGGCGCGAAGCAATCGCCGGGCCGGACCCGGTCGCTGACCTGCACGGCCAGCACCGCTCTGCCTCGACGGGACGCGATTTCGAGCTGGTCACCGGCGCGTACCCCTAGGCGTTCCGCGTCGGCCGGGTGGACCTCGACGAACGGCTGCCCGGTCAGTTTGGTCAGCTTGTCGATCTTCCCGGTCTTGGTCATCGTGTGCCACTGATGTTGCAGCCGACCGGTATTGAGCAGGAATGGGAAGTCGTCGTCGGGCATTTCCTCCGGCAGCAGATGCGGGCGCGGCCAGAACACGGCCCGACGGCTCGGCGTCGCGAAGGCCAGGCGCGGCTGCCGCCCGGTCTCGTCGACGAAAAGGTGCTGGCTGACCCCGTCGTTCAAGTAGCGGATCGGATTGCGTCGCCGCGTGCCGTCGGGACACGGCCACTGCATCGGCCCTTCGCTGAGCCGATCGAAATCCATGCCGCGCAGGTCATATCCGGTGACCGGATTGGCGAACTGCTTGATCTCGGCGAAAACCTCGGCGCTGGACGCGAACTCGAAGCCGGCGAACCCCATCGCGGTGGCGACCTCGGCGATCAGCAGCCAGTCCGGCTTGGCCTCGCCGACCGGATCGACCGAACGCCGCAGCAGGGTGACGTTGCGCTCCGAATTCACCATCACCGCATCGGCTTCGGCCCACAGGGTGGCAGGCAACAGCAGGTCGGCGTACGCGGTGGTGGCGGTCTCGGTGTAGGCGTCCTGGGCGATCACCAGCTCGGCGGCTTCGAGGCCGTCGATGACGGTCCTTCGGTTGGCCATGGAGGCAACGGGATTCGTGCAGATGATCCAGGCCGCCTTGATCTGTCCCGCGGCCAGCCCGCGGAACATCTCGACGGTGCCAGGCCCGACCTGGTCGCGGATCGTGCCGGGCGCAAGGCCCCACGCGGTTTCGACGAAGGCGCGGTCGGCGGGGGCGAGCACGCTGCGCTGCCCGGGCAGTCCCGGCCCCATGTAACCCATTTCGCGGCCGCCCATGGCATTCGGCTGTCCGGTCAGCGAGAACGGCCCGCTGCCCGGCCGCGCGATGGCGCCGGTGGCCAGGTGCAGATTGCAGAGTGCGTTGGTGTTCCAGGTGCCGTGGGTGGACTGGTTGAGCCCCATCGTCCACAGCGACATCCATGCGCCTGCCGCGCCGATCCACTGTGCGGCGGTGCGGATGTCGGCCTCGGCAAGGCCGGTGAGCTCGGCCACCTTCGCGGGCGGGTAGTCGCCGAGAAATGCGGGCATCCCGTCCCAGCCCTCGGTGTGCTCGGCGATGAAATCCTTGTCGATGTCACCGTTTTCGACGAGCAGGTGCAGCAGGCCGTTCAGCAAGGCCAGATCGGTGCCCGGTGCGATCTGCAGGAACAGGTCGGCCTTGGCGGCGGTCTCGGTGCGCCGCGGGTCGACCACGATCAGCTTCGCGCCTGCCTTGAGCCGATCGACCATGCGCAGGTACAGAATCGGATGGCAGTCGGCCATATTCGCGCCGATCACGAAGAACAGGTCGGCGTGCTCGAAGTCATCGTAGGAGCCGGGCGGGCCGTCCGCGCCGAGCGACTGCTTGTATCCGGTGCCTGCGCTCGCCATGCACAGCCGGGAATTGGCCTCGATATGCACGGTCCGCAGGTATCCCTTGGCCAGCTTGGTCGCCAGGTACTGCGCCTCCAGCGACATCTGCCCCGAGACATACAGCGCGATCGCGTCCGGCCCGTGTTCGTCGAGGATGGCCCGCAACCGCGCGGCAGCCTCCTGCACGGCCGCCTCGACCGGCACCGGCACCGGCTCCTGACCGCGCTCGGGCCGTCGGTACGCGGTCGCCATCCGGCCGGGGGTGCGCATCAGCTCCAGGTGGGTGGCGCCCTTGGTGCACAGCCTGCCCGCGTTCGCCGGATGCAGTTTGTCGCCGCTCACCTTGGCGATCACGGGTGCGCCGTCGGCTCCCGTCCGCGTCTGCACGGTGATGCCGCACCCGACGCCGCAGTACGAGCATGCCGTTCTCGCAGTGCCCCCTGCGCGATCCGTGCCTGCGTCCACCATGCCTCGATCATGGCCATCGCCGATTGCGCCAGGTTTACCTTGCGTTATCGGCACGTCACATTCAGCCTCACCACCCGCGTCCCGGTTGGTGAGGTGTGACGGAGGTCGCAGCTCAGCCGAGCTTGTACGCGCGGTGCAAGGCGACAATGCCCCCGGTGAGATTACGCCACTTCACCGACGACCATCCGGTATCGGCGATGCGCATCGCGAGCTGGCGCTGGTTGGGCCACGCGCGAATGGATTCGGCCAGGTAGACGTAGGCATCCGGGTTGCTGCTGACCGCGCGGGCCACCTTCGGCAGCGCCTTCATCAGGTACTCCATGTACACCGTGCGGAAGCCGGGCACGACCGGTGTGGAGAACTCCGCGACGACCAGCCTGCCGCCAGGCTTGGTGACCCGCAGCATCTCGCGCAGCGCGGCCTCGCTGTCGGAAATGTTGCGCAGGCCGTAGGAGATGGTCACCGCGTCGAACGAGTTGTCGGCGAACGGCAGCGCGGTCGCGTCCGCCGCCACCATCGGCACCTTGCGGAACCTGCCCGCGGCGAGCATGCCCTGGGAGAAGTCGGCGGCCAGGCACCAGGCGCCGGACTTCGCCAGATCGAGGGTGGAGACACCGGTGCCCGCCGCGAGGTCGAGCACCCGCTCGCCGGGCCGCGGCGCCAATGCCTTGCGCACCGCCCAGCGCCAGTAGCGATCCTGGCCACCGGAGATCACCGTGTTGGTCAGGTCGTACCGCTTCGCGACCCCGTCGAACATCGACGCGACCTCATGCGGCTGCTTGTCCAGCGAGGCCCTGGTGGATTCTGTTTTCGCCACGCCTGACCCTAACGCGCGCGGTACGGCACGCCGAGCCTGGTGCGCAGATTCCTCGGTCACAGTCGAGGCGGGATCAGGCCGTGTGCGGTAAGCGCATTCGGGTGCCGGTCACGTCGGCATAGTGGCCCATCAGCTCGGTGCAGATCGCGGGCCAGGTGCGGTGCAGCACCGATTTGCGTGCCGCTCCGGCGAATCGGGCGCGCAGGATCGGATCGTGCAGCGCCGCAACCGCACTCGGCAACAGCTCGGTGAAACGGTCGACCGGGAGCAGATAGCCGTTGCGGCAGTGCGCGATCAGGTCGCGCGGTCCGCCCGCGTCCGGCCCGATCACCGGGATGCCGGAGGCCAAGGCTTCCTGCACGCCCTGGCAGAACGTCTCGTGCTCGCCCGCGTGCACCATCACGTCCAGGCTGGCGTACGCCTGGGCCAGGGTGTCCCCGCCGAGCTCGCCGGTGAACACCGCGCGCGGCATCATCCGCGCGAGCCGGTCGCGTTCGGGCCCGTCGCCGACGATCACCAGCTGGATGTCCGGGTCGTTCGCCAGCACCGCAAGCCGTTCGACGTGCTTCTCCGGCGCGAGCCGTCCGACGAAGCCGACCACCAGCTTGTCGTCGCTGTGCCAGGCGTCGCGCAGCTCGGTGCGCCGCGCCGACGGGTTGAAGCGGGCGATGTCGACGCCACGTCCCCACCGGTGCACCCGGGGAATGCCGTGGCTGGCCAGGTCGTCCGCCGCGGCGCGCGAGGGGGCGAGCGTCCTGGTCGCGCTCTCGTGGATGCGGCGGGTCCAGGCCCACGCCGCCCGGCTGGCCAGCGAAAGCCCGTAGCTCTTGGCGAATCCGGCCACATCGGTCTGGTACACCGCGACGGTGGGCAGATCCAGGCGCAGTGCCGCGCCGAGGCCGCCTGCGCCGAGCAGGAAGGGTGAGGCCAGATGCACCACGTCGGCATCGAAATCGTCGATGGCCGAGACGATTCCCGGCTGCGGCAGTCCCACCGGCAGCGAACTGATCTTGGGCACCATCACCGCGGGCACCCGGTGCACCCGGAACCGATCGTGCCAGCGTGGGGCCGGTGGCAATCCGCGGATGGTGTCGGGCGCGATGATCAACGCGTCGTGGCCGTGCCGGTCCAGGTGGTCGAGCACCCGCAGCACGGAGTTGACGACGCCATTCATATTCGGCAGAAACGACTCCGCGACAATCGCTACACGCACACCCTCAGGTTGACCGCCACGACGGCCCATGGCGCTAAACATGCGTTAAGGACACGGAAAGATCCGGCGAACTCCTTGCGGCTCTGTCACCGGTTGAACGCGGAGAATCGAGAATCCGCGGTGTTCTGTTCGGCATTCATGCCCGACGGCAGGGTCAGCTCGGATCGGCAGGCTTCGATGCCGCACCTGCCGCCGTCGGCCGGCGCCGGTCCAGCCGTAGCAGCAGCCAGACCGTCGGTAGCGCGAGCGCCCACACCACCACGATCACCGACAGTGCGGGCGGGATGGCGACGCGCACATCGCGTCCTTCCACCCGCACCAGATCGGGGTCGGCGCGGTAGTACTCGACCCGGATCCGCTCGCCGGCGGTGAGGTTGGTCGGATACAGCACGCCGACCTTCGGATTGTGTGTCTCGCCGTCCGGTGTCACGTACATGACCGCCGAACGCAGTCTGCCTGCGGAGAGCACCTCCGCGCTGGTCACGCCCTTGTCCGAGTTGATCAGGTAGTCGTTGCGCCAGGCGGCGAGCACCAGTAGCACGACGAGGACGCTGATCACCCCCGCGGCCCAGAGCACGCCGATCCTGGCCCGCCGCAGACGGTTCGACCGCCGATCAGACTGGCTGGTTTCCAACACCGCAACAGGCTACCGAGCGACTCGGATACCGTGTCGCGCATGTCCCGAAAATTCAGCTTCACCGTGCCTTACGCCGTCCCGGTCGAAGATCTTCACCGGGCACTCACCGACGACAAGGTCTGGCAGGCGCGTTTCGCCGACGCCGAGACCGCAACGCTCGACCTCTCGCACCCCGAGGGTGCGGGCACCATTCGCATCCATATGACCGAAAAGGCCGCGCAGGACAAGATTCCCAGTGTGGTGAGCAAGGTGCTCAAGAGCGAGCTCATGCTCTCGCGCACCGACAACTGGCAGGCACTCACGGGCGAGGTCGCCAAGGGCACCTTCGAGGGCGCCACCGGCGGCATCAGCACCGAGATGTCGGGCACCTACGAAATGCGTTCGACCGCAGAGGGTTCCGAGATCGAGGTGGTCGGCACCGTGCAGGTCAAGGTGCCGCTGGTCGGCGGCGCCATCGAACCGCTCGCCGAGCAACTGCACCATCGGGTGCTCAACAGCGAGCGCAAGTTCATCGAGGAGTGGGTGGCCGCCCAGGCGACCGCCTGACCCGCGCCCGCGCATGATCCGTTGCCCCGGCGCGTGCCGGGGCAACGGAACCCCTCGTCCGCTATGTGAAGTCCTCGGGGGAGTACTCCTTCTTCTCCACCAACACCAGCCAGTTCCCGGAGTTGTCCCGGACGATCGCCTCGGTGCCGTACGGCCGCTCGGCCGGGGGCTGAATGAACTCGACGCCCTTGGCGGTGAGCTCCTCGAAGGTCTTCTGGCAGTTCTCGGTGCTCAGTCCGAGCGCGCCGTGCGTGCCATTGGCCAGGGCGCGCTTGATGGCTTCGGTCATGCCTTCGTCCAGCGGCGGCCCCGGCACCATCAGGGTCACCTCGAGTTCCAGATGCGCGGGGTGCGCGACGGTGACCCAGCGGAATCCGTTGTCGCCCATCGTGACGTCCGCGGTCTCGACGAATCCCAGCTTGTCGATGTACCACTGCTTCGCTTCGTCCTGGTCGGTGACATACACGGTGACCAGGGAGACATTCGTTATCGTCGTCATGGGGCAAGGCTATGACCGGGCACTCCGGCCGGGCTTCTCCAAAATTGCGGGATCAGGAGTCGCGTTTCCGGTCGCTGAGACCGTGCATGAATACGTAGCAGCCAGGAATGTGCGGCGCCCCCGCGGCGAACTTGGCCTGGTATTCCGACGGCGTGACCCCGACCAGCTGGCGGAACTTGCTGCTGAACGAGCCGAGGCTGCTGTACCCGACCAGCATGCACACCTCGGTCACTGTCACATTGCTGGAGCGAAGCAGATCCTGTGCGCGCTCGATCCGGCGTTCGGTCAGATACGCGACCGGCGTGAGCCCATAGACCGCGGCGAAGGCACGCAGAAAGTGATACTTGGAAACTCCGGCGGCAGCGGCCAATTCATCGAGGCGAAGCGGCTCGGCATAGTGCCGATCCGCGTGATCCTTGGCCCGTCGTAAATGCGGAAGCAAATACAGCGCGGGTAATCCACCGGACTGTTGTCCGCCCATGGCTGGAACCCTGTCGCGTGCGTCGATGGTCGGCAAACAAGGTTCAGCCTACCGTCGGCACTTCGGCAGGGCGGTGTGTCGATATCGCAGGTCAGGCGAACGGCGGCAGGTCGTCGGCGCGCATGGACAGTCGGCCCGCGGCCCGCCACGCCCGCGCGGTCATGTCGACGTCCTCGTCGGTGACGAGATTGCCCATCACCCGAACCGCGGTGCGCTGCAAGTACTTCGACCGCATCACCGGCGGCCCGCCGAGCGGAACCATGCGCGGATGCGTGGCGAGTCCGGCGATCCGGCGGGCCACCGAGAAGGTGCGGCCGTAGCGGGCGCGCAGCAGCTCGGGCCAGATCGTGGTCAGGTCCGGCTCGTCGAGCAGCTCGGACAGCATGTGCCCGCCCTCGAGGCCGTAGTCGATGCCCTCGCCGTTGAGTGGGTTCACGCAGCCTGCGGCGTCGCCGACCAGCACCCAGTTGCGGCCTGCCACATTCGACACCGCGCCGCCCATCGGCAGCAGCGCCGAGGCGACCGCCCGCAGCGACCCCTCGAACTCCCACTCGTCGAAACGCAACTTGGTGTAGTGCTCGAGCAGCGGCTTCAACGCGATGTGCGAGGGCCGCTGCTCGGTGGCCAGCGAGCCGACGCCGATATTGACCTCGCCGTTGCCGAGCGGGAACACCCAGCCGTAGCCGGGGACGAGCACGTTGTCGGCGTCGCGCAGTTCCAGATGCGAGGTGATCCACTGGTCGTCGCTGCGGCCGGACTTGATGTAGGCACGCGCGGCGGTGCCGTACGCGTACTGCCGGTGCCAGGTGCGGCCGAGCATCCGCCCGATCGGCGACCGCACACCGTCGGCGACGATGAGCAGCGCGCACTCGATGGTGTGTGTTCCACCGGCGGTGCGCACGGACACGCCGGTGACCCGGTCGCCGTCGCGGGTGACATCGACCACCTTGGTGCCGTCGATCATCCGTGCGCCGGACTTCATCGCGGTCTCGCGCAGCTTGTCGTCGAGTTCGGTTCGTGGGACGGCACTTCCGTATGTCGGGAAGGAACCGGCGGGCCAGCTCAGCAAGGCTTCCTTGCCGAAGCCGGTCATCCTGAGCCCGTGGTTGACTATGTGCGCGCGCACCCAGTCGCCGAGGCCGAGGTGTTCCAGCTCGGCTGTCGCGCGGGGTGTCAGCCCATCGCCGCAGGTCTTGTCCCTGGGGAAGACGGCGGAGTCGAGGAGCACCACGTCGCGTCCGGCGCGCGCCGCCCAGGCGGCCGACGCCGACCCGGCCGGGCCCGCGCCGACGACGAGCACCTCGGCTCTGGTGGGCAGCGCGTCCCCGTCCGCGGGGGTGACTTCCGGTGAACCCATGGCATCAATACTTGCATCACCGCCCGCGCGGGCGATCGGGGCGCGGAGAAAATCGTGTGCGAAAGTGTCTGATACACCCCATAGTGACGGTGTTCATGGGGCTTCGGCTGGGGACACGCTAGGTTCTCTACCGTGGGGTCGGACGCATCGCTGGGAGAAGAAATGAGCACATCTGCTGTGAGTGAGGCGAGCACCGTGGTTGCCGGGGTCGATCTGGGTGACGTCGAGCTCGCGGCAATCGTGCGTAACCGCCTGGAAGAGGTCGAAAAGCTCCTGGTCGACGAGCTGTCCGACGGCGAGGAATTCCTGCAGGAGGCGGCGCTGCACCTGGCGAAGGCAGGCGGCAAGCGATTCCGTCCGCTGTTCACCGTGCTGACCGGCCAGCTCGGCCCGAACCCCACCGATCCCGCGCTGGTCACTGCGGGCACCGTGGTCGAACTGGTGCACCTGGCCACGCTGTACCACGACGACGTGATGGACGAGGCGACGATGCGCCGCGGCGCCCCGAGCGTGAATTCGCGCTGGGGCAACAACATCGCGATCCTGGCAGGCGACTATCTGTTCGCGCACGCCTCCCGGCTGACCTCCACGCTCGGCCCCGACGCGGTGCGGATCATCGCGGAGACCTTCGCCGAACTGGTCACCGGCCAGATGCGCGAGACCATGGGCGCCCGCGAATCCCAAGACCCGGTCGAGCATTACCTGCGCGTCGTCTGGGAGAAGACCGGTTCGCTGATCGCGGCCTCCGGCCGGTTCGGCGGCACCTTCTCCGGCGCGTCCGCCGAGCACGTCGAGCGGCTGGCCCGCCTCGGTGACGCGGTCGGCACCGCGTTCCAGATCTCCGACGACATCATCGACATCTCCTCGGCCGCCGAGCAGTCCGGCAAGACGCCGGGCACCGACCTGCGCGAGGGCGTGCACACCCTGCCGGTGCTGTACGCGCTGCGCGACGAGGGCGCCGACGGCGACCGGCTGCGCAAGCTGCTCGCCAGGCCGCTGGAAACCGACGCGGAAGTCGAGGAAGCGCTCGATCTGCTGTCCCGCTCGCACGGCATGGTGCTGGCCAAGGAGAAGCTGCAGGGCTACGCCGATATCGCGCACGCCGAACTGTCCGCGCTGCCCGCGGGCCCGGCCAACGATGCCCTCGAGCGCCTGGTCCGCTACACCATCGAGCGTGTCGGCTGAGTTCAGCGGAACTTTGGTTCGGGCTCCTATCGTTGATCCCGTGTAAAGCACTCAACGATCGGGGGAGTGGCGAGGGAGACGCTCTATGCACGGGCATGGTTATGCGAACGGGTTGAAGACGTTCGGCCTGATGGTCGGACTTTCGGCATTGATCGTTTTTGCCGGCGCCATGTTCCGGAGTCCGACGATCCTGGTCATCGCCATCCTGCTGGCCGTCGGCATGAACGCGTACGCGTATTTCAACAGCGACAAACTCGCGTTGAAAGCCATGCACGCACAACCGGTGAGCGAGCTGGAAGCGCCGGTGATCTACCGGATCGTGCGTGAGCTGGCGACCACCGCACGCCAGCCGATGCCTCGGCTCTACATCAGCCCGACCAATGCCCCCAACGCCTTCGCGACCGGCCGCAGTCCTCGGCACGCCGCAGTCTGCTGTACCAGCGGCATTCTGCAGATTCTCGACGAGCGTGAGCTACGCGCCGTGCTCGGCCACGAGCTATCGCACGTCTACAACCGCGACATCCTGATCTCTTCGGTCGCAGGCGCGCTGGCCGCGGTCATTTCCGGCCTGGCCAACCTGGCCTTCTTCGCCTCGGCGTTCGGCGGCAATCGCAACGGCGAAGGCCCCAACATGCTCGGCGTGCTGCTCGTCTCGTTGCTCGGCCCGATCGCCGCGACCCTGATCAAGCTGGCGGTGTCGCGCTCGCGGGAATACCAGGCGGACCAATCGGGCGCCGAACTCACCGGCGACCCGCTCGCGCTCGCCTCGGCGCTGCGCAAGCTGGAGCGCGGCGTGCAGGCCGCCCCCTTGCCTCCTGAGCCGCAGTTGACCGCTCAGTCCCACCTGATGATCGCCAACCCGTTCCGCGCGGGCGAGCGGGCCGCTCGCTGGTTCTCCACCCACCCGCCGATGGCCGACCGGATCGCGCGCTTGGAGGAGATGGCAGGCGGGCCCACGGTGCGCTAGTCGGTCGAATATTGCTCAGGCGCAACTGATTTCGTAAGAGCATGGGTAACTCGCCGGGTACCGGCTGACTCATCCGTCCAATAAGTCTGGCCGCCAACGCAACTGGTAACGCGCCTGAGTCTGGCCAAAAAACGCGGAGAGGCGGACGAGCATTAACGGTAGTTGACGAACTGCAGCGCGATCCCGAAGTCCTCGCCCTTCAGCAGCGAGATGACGGCCTGAAGGTCGTCGCGCTTCTTGCTGCTCACCCGCAACTCCTCGCCCTGAATCTGCGCCTTCACGCCCTTCGGGCCTTCGTCGCGGATCTTCTTGGAGATCTTCTTCGCGTGCTCGGTGTCGATGCCCTGCACCAGCGTGCCGGTGATCTTGTAGGTCTTGCCGGACGCGATCGGCTCGCCCGCGTCGAACGCCTTGAGCGAGATGTCGCGGCGAATCAGCTTCTCCTTGAACACATCCAGCGCCGCCTTGACCCGCTCCTCGGCCTCCGCCGTGAGCACGATCTTGTCCTCGCCCGACCATTCGATCGCCGCACCGGTGCCGCGGAAGTCGTAGCGGGTGGTCAGCTCCTTCTCGGCTTGATGCAGGGCATTGTCGACCTCCTGACGGTCGACCTTGCTCACGACATCGAAAGACGAATCGGCCACGCTGCGCTCCTGTTCCTCACGGTTCGACGGGTCACTTCACCGGAAAACCGGCACTCGACAGTTGTACCCGGAACTAGCACGCTAGTGTGCGCGCATGGCCGATAGCCAGCCGGTTTGCATTGAGGGCCGGGGTTGGATGTATTCTGCTTTTCGCGCCGAGAGCGCGACGGCAGATTGCCCGAGCGGCCAATGGGAGCGGACTGTAAATCCGTCGGCGAAAGCCTACGTAGGTTCGAATCCTACATCTGCCACCCGAAGCCCCCGTGGATCGACTTCGATCCACGGGGGTTTTCCCGTTGTCGGGGTCGCGCACCGGGGTGCTGGCATCGCCCTCGGTCGGGGATGCGCAGGAAGGTCCGTCGAAAAGGCCTCCTGACCACCCGGTTTGGAGGTCGGACCAGTAAGTGTGTAACCTCGTTCAAGACTTCGCCGCGCCGGGGTCGAGTGTTCGGAGCCTGGTGCGGATGTAGTCATGCCCCCTTAGCTCAGTCGGCAGAGCGTTTCCATGGTAAGGAAAAGGTCAACGGTTCGATTCCGTTAGGGGGCTCGCCGGATTGCCGGTGGTGACCGACTCGGCATCTCCAAGCTTGGGCGCGGCACCACAGCAATGCGACCCCGTGGCGGTGTAGCTCAGTCGGTAGAGCAAACGACTCATAATCGTTGTGTCGCCGGTTCAAGTCCGGCCATCGCTACCAAAACCGATCAGACCATCTGGTTGACCCGAAAGAAGGAATATCGTGGCCGCGAAGTCCACCGATGTCCGGCCAAAGATCACCTTGGCCTGCGAGCAGTGCAAGCACCGCAACTACATCACCAAGAAGAACCGGCGCAACGACCCGGACCGGCTGGAACTGAAGAAGTTCTGCCCGAACTGCGGCACGCACCGGGGACACAAAGAATCCCGCTAGTCCGCCACGCGTGAATACTGCCGCGTGGATCGGCGCCGAGCGCGTGCGCGCACTCGGCAATCTCGGAACGTGCCAGTGCGAGGGCCGGACAATCGTCCGGCCCTGACGCATTTCCACGGTCGGGTGCGGTCAGTGAGTGAGCGTAGCGAGGATCTATCGTCACAGCCGCCACAGCGGTCACGACGAAACCGAGCGTCGAATGAGCCCGGTGAGTTTGTGATTGCTCCGCCGACTCCGGGTTCGGAGTCAGATAGGTACAGTCCTCCAGTGACAATCAACACCGGTACAGACGAAGCGGTTCAGGTGGCCGAGATGTTCGACCCCGCAGCACACGCGGCCTCCATGGTGGGTCACCACTATCGCGTCGACGACTACTACGAAGTCGGCCGCGAGAAGGTGCGCGAATACGCGCGCGCCGTGCAGGACTACCACCCGGTGCACTGGGACGAGGACCTCGCGCAGGAATACGGCTACGACGGCCTGCTCGCGCCGCTCACCTTCATCTCGCTGGTCGGAATCCTCGCGCAGCGCAAGCTGTTCGAGCAGATCGTCACCGGTTACGACCTGAGCCAGATCATGCAGACCGATCAGATCCTGGAATTCCACCGGCCGATCAGGGTCGGCGACCAGCTGGTCTGTGACGTGTACCTGCATTCGTTCCGGCAGGCCTTCGGCGGCGACATCATCGTCACCAAGAACATTGTCACCGCGCAGAACGACGAGCTGGTGCTGACCACCTACACCACGCTGATCGGCCGCAGCGGCGGCGATATCGACCCCAATCTCAATGACGCCGTGCGCAATGTGCTGATGCACGGCATCGGCGAAGACGCGCCGCAGCATCGTCCGCGCGCGGTGCAGGCCATCGCCGAGCCCACCCCGGTCGCCTCGGTGCCCGAGGTGGTGGCGAGCAAGCGCGCGCTCAGCTTCGAGGACATCACCGTCGGCGACGAGCTTCCGGCGCGCACCGTCCGGCTGACCCGCGGCGATCTGGTGAACTACGCCGGTGTCTCCGGCGACGCCAACCCGATCCACTGGAGCGACGAGGTCACCAAGCTCGTCGGCCTGGATGACGTTGTCGCGCACGGCATGCTGACCATGGGCCTCGGCGGCGGCTTCGTCACCTCGTGGCTCGGCGACCCCGGCGCGGTCAAGGAGTACAACGTCCGCTTCACCAGCCCGGTCTATGTCGGCACCGATGAGGCGGCCGAGATCGAGTACACCGGTAAGGTGAAGTCTGTGGATCCGGAGACGCGGACCGCGGTCGTCGCCATCGTGGCGAAGTCGGCGGGGCGCAAGATCTTCGGGCGCGCGACCGCGACCGTGCAGCTGGCCTGAAAACCGCGTGACCTGGTCGAGTGACCCTGATTAGCTAACGACGTGGACGGTGACGTACACTGAGGTTTCTGGGGTCACCAGCCGCTGCGCGCTGCTCTGTGGGGCTGGTTCCAGGCGAGTCCGCAAGGATTCGTCAGCGGAGCCGGCGACTGCGAAGGCAGCGCGCGTGTTATGTCGCTGGCCGACACCGGAACCGCACAACTGAATACCGAACAGTGGTTGGACAGCCAACACGGATCCAGCCGAAGGGGCGTAGCTCAACTGGCAGAGCAGCGGTCTCCAAAACCGCAGGTTGCAGGTTCAAGTCCTGTCGCCCCTGCCCTGGAATGCCAGCGGACGAAAGGATCGACGTGAGCGACGAGCGGGACAATCGCCACGGCTCGCATGCGGCCGAGGACGAGGGCACCGCGGTGGCTCGGCCGAGCGGCAAGCGTTCCGCTCGGCGGACGCGCAGTGCATCGTCGGATACGGGTTCGATCGCCACACTCGATCGACCTTCGTCGCGCAAGGCAGCCAAAACCGATCGGGCCGAACGCGGTGGGACGGTCAATCCGTTCAAGCGTTTGATCAAGTTCCTGCGTGAGGTCGTCGCGGAACTGCGCAAGGTGATCTGGCCCAACCGGAAGCAGATGGTCACCTATACGACCGTTGTTCTGGTGTTCGTGGTCTTCATGGTCGCGTTCATCAGCGGGTTGGATGTGGCGTTCATCAAGGGTGTCAACTGGC
This sequence comes from Nocardia sp. NPDC049149, assembly GCF_043197455.1. Classification (NCBI taxonomy): domain Bacteria; kingdom Bacillati; phylum Actinomycetota; class Actinomycetes; order Mycobacteriales; family Nocardiaceae; genus Nocardia; species Nocardia sp. NPDC049149. Next base: position 115,888 of record NZ_JBICTD010000001.1, on the reverse strand, counting down.
TGTTCGGCTAGATCGACGCCGCCCGGCGCCAGCGACTCTTGCGGGTCGCTCGAAAGGGCAAGACGCCGGCCGATCCGGGACGGACACGGGTGGAAGTAGTTCCGCCGCGCGCCCGGCCCCGGCACGCAGAGGATGTACGTGACGACACAGGAAGCGAGTGCCCCAGTGAGCACCCCGGAGAACGACACAAACGAAGAGTTCTCGGTCGACGAGCCGGTGGTGGATCCCACCATCGAGGCTGACGCGACCGACGAAGACTCCGAGGACGTGGACTCCGAGGGCTCGGTGGACGCCGAGGTCGAGAGCGCCGAAGCGGCCGCTCCGATCGACGCCGAGCCCGCCGATCCGGTCGCCGAAATGAAGTCGGCCCTGCGCCGCGCCCCTGGTGACTGGTACGTCATCCACTCCTACGCCGGCTACGAGAACAAGGTGAAGGCCAACCTCGAGACCCGCGTGCAGAACCTCGATCTCGAGGACTACATCTTCCAGGTCGAGGTGCCGACCGAAGAGGTCACCGAGATCAAGAACGGCCAGCGCAAGAACGTCAACCGCAAGGTCCTGCCGGGCTACATCCTGGTTCGGATGGAACTGAACGACGAGTCGTGGGGCGCGGTGCGCAACACCCCCGGCGTCACCGGTTTCGTCGGCGCCACCTCGCGCCCCTCGCCGCTGTCCATCGATGACGTGGTGAAGTTCCTGGTCCCGGCCGCGCAGCAGAAGAAGGCCGCGGCTCCGGCCGGTACCGCAGGCGGGACCGAGTCCACCACCGAGTCCGTGTCCAAGCCCACCATCGAGGTCGACTTCGAGGTCGGCGAGTCGGTGACCGTGATGGACGGCCCGTTCGCGACGCTGCCCGCCAGCATCTCCGAGGTCAACGCCGAGCAGCAGAAGCTCAAGGTGCTCGTGTCGATCTTCGGTCGCGAGACCCCGGTGGAGCTCGGCTTCACCCAGGTTGCGAAGATTTAAGACTGTTCGTCCGCGGCGGCGTGGAACAACGCTGCCGCAGATCGCAACACCAGGACTTGCAAAGAGCAAGGAAAACAGACACCTAGGAAAGAAAGATGCCCCCCAAGAAGAAGAAGCTCGCCGGGATCATCAAGCTTCAGATCCAGGCCGGCCAGGCGAACCCTGCCCCTCCGGTGGGTCCCGCGCTTGGTCAGCACGGCGTCAACATCATGGAGTTCTGCAAGGCGTACAACGCCGCGACCGAGTCGCAGCGTGGCAACGTCATTCCGGTCGAGATCTCGGTGTACGAGGATCGGTCGTTCGACTTCAAGCTGAAGACCCCGCCTGCCGCTCGCCTGCTGCTCAAGGCCGCCGGTGTGCAGAAGGGTTCGGCTGAGCCGCACCGCACCAAGGTCGCGAAGGTCACCATGGACCAGGTCCGTGAGATCGCCAAGACCAAGCAGGAAGACCTGAACGCCAACGACATCGAGCAGGCCGCGAAGATCATCGCAGGCACCGCTCGTTCGATGGGTATCACCATCGAAGGCTGAGCGTTCGCGCTCACAGGTGGGAGGGCCGGCCAGGCCCGATAACCACGGCTGAACCAGACGACTAAGGACAGAGAATTATGGCAAAACGAAGCAAGGCGTATCTCGCCGCGGCCGAGAAGGTCGATCACGACAAGCTGTACTCCCCGCTCGCCGCTGCGCGGCTGGCCAAGGAGACCGCCACCACCAAGACCGACGCGACCGTCGAGGTTGCCGTTCGTCTCGGTGTGGATCCCCGCAAGGCCGACCAGATGGTCCGCGGCACCGTCAACCTGCCGCACGGCACCGGTAAGACCGCCCGCGTCATCGTGTTCGCGGCAGGCGAGAAGGCCGCCGAGGCCGAGGCCGCCGGTGCGGACGCCGTTGGCGCCGAGGACCTGATCGAGCGGATCCAGGGCGGCTGGCTGGACTTCGACGCCGCGATCGCCACCCCGGACCAGATGGCCAAGGTCGGCCGGATCGCGCGTGTCCTCGGACCGCGTGGCCTGATGCCGAACCCGAAGACGGGCACGGTCACCACCGATGTGACCAAGGCCGTCAACGACATCAAGGGCGGCAAGATCAACTTCCGCGTCGACAAGCAGGCCAACCTGCACTTCGTCATCGGCAAGGCGTCCTTCGACGATGCCAAGCTGGTCGAGAACTACGGCGCCGCGCTGGACGAGATCCTGCGTGTGAAGCCGTCGACCGCCAAGGGCCGCTACGTCAAGAAGGTGACGGTTTCGACGAACACCGGACCGGGCATCCCGGTGGACCCGAACCGCACCCGCAACCTCCTCGACGAGGATGCGACGCAGTAGCACCTGAGTAAGTCCGCAAGGGCGGGAACGCGAATCGCGTTCCCGCCCTTGTGCGTTTCCGGACTAATCCGGGTGCGGCGGTGGTTGGCTTGAAAGGTGACGGTCGTTCTGCTGATCTCCGGGAGCACGCGTAGTGCCTCGACCAATTCCGCCGCGCTGCGCACGGTGCAGGCCGTCGCGCCGGCCGACGTCGAGGCCCGCTGGTATGACGGCCTCGCCGACCTCCCCGCCTTCAACCCTGACGACGACGGCGCTGGGCAGCCGTCGGTTCTCGCGCTTCGCGAAGAGCTCGGCCGCGCCGACGCTGTCCTGTTCTGCACCCCGGAATATGCGGGCACGCTGCCGGGCAGCCTCAAGAACCTGCTGGATTGGACGGTCGGCACCGCCGACCTCTACGAAAAGCCCACTGCCTGGCTGACTATCGCGGTGCCTGGCCGCGGCGAGGGCGCGACGGCGACCTTGGCCAGCGTGCTCGGTTATGTCGGCGCGGCCGTCGACTCCGGCGTTCCTGCGCGCCTGCCGGTCTTGCGCGACGACGTCGGCGCGGACGGCTTGATCGACACCCCCGAATTTCGCACCGGCGCAAGGGAACTCCTGCAGCGCCTGGTGGCGCAGGCGCGCACACAGTGATTCCCGCGCACGAGGTGGCATCATGCACGCCTCGTGCGCGGGAAATCAGCACGGGTTATTCGTCTGCGCCGGACTTTCGCCAGCCGAGCAGGACGGACTCGCCCTGCTGCACGCCCCACGGCAAGAACAGGGCGACGATCACGGCGGCAACCACCACGGCCGCCGCGGCAACCATGGACGCGGTGTGCGAACCCTGCAGCGCGGCCGATTTCATTGCGGTGATGAGGTTTTCGCGCTGGCTCTCGAAGAACGGCGGGAGCTCGCGCTTGCGCAATTCCAGCACGCTGATCGGGCTGGACTTGACCAGCTCTTTCTCGTTGGCGGTCATCATGGTGGCCGGTACCGCGTCGATGCGCGGCGCGATCCGCGTCGTGTAGTAGGACGCCACGATCGAGCCGAGGACGGCGACACCGAGCGTGCCGCCGACCTCACGGGTGGTGTCGTTGACCGCCGAACCGGCACCTGCCTCGTCCAATGGCAAAGCGCCCATGATGGATTCGGTGGCCGGGCCCTGGGTGATGGCAAGGCCGAGGGCCATGAAGATCATGGCGGGCAGTACGTCGGTGACGTAGCTGCTGTCCACGTCCACCTGCCCGCCCAGGTACAGCCCGACCGCCATGGTCAGCAGGCCGGTCACCACCACCGGTGTCGTGCCCAGTTTCTGGGCCAGCAGCGTGGCGATCGGTGCGCCGAGACCCACCGAGAACGCGAACGGCAGTGAGGCGATGCCGAATTCGAGCGGCGTGTACTCCCGAACACCCTGGAAGTACTGGGTGATCAGGAACAGGAAGCCGAACATCGAGAAGTAGCCGATGGCAATGGCGAAGGCGGGCATCGAGAATCGGCGGTTGCGAAACAGATCCACGTCGAGAATCGGTGAGCTGGTGCGCAATTCCCAGACGACGAACGCCGCGAGCAGGAACAGCCCGACTGCGGCCGTGCCGAGGGTGAGCGTCGAGAGCCACCCGTTGCGCGGCGCCTCGATGATCGCCCACACCACCAGCGTGATGCCGACGATGGACAGCACGATGCCGAACAGATCGAGCCGCCCGACCTGCGCCGCGCGCGATTCCGGCACCCATTTCACGGTCGCGATCAGCGCGACGATCGCCACCGGCACATTGATCCAGAAGACCGAATGCCAGGAGAACTGGGCAAGCAGCCAGCCGCCGGAGATCGGTCCGATGGCGACGGCGACGCCGGCGATCGCGGTCCACGCGGCGATGGCGAGGGCGCGCTCGCGCCGCTCGGTGAAGATGTTGATGATCAGGGCGAGGGTGGCGGGGAACACCGCGGCGGCGAACACGCCCATCGCGGCCCTGGCGACGATGACCTGGGTCATCGACTCCGACAGCGCGCCAGCGACGGACATGAGGGCGACGCCGACCAGGCCGACCATCATGATGCGGCGGCGGCCGTAGCGGTCGCCGAGATTGCCGAACGCCAGCAGCAGGCCGGCGAAGGTCAGAGTGAACGCATCGACAACCCATTGCAGGCTGCTGACACCGGCCGAGAGCTGCACCCCGATGGACGGAAGCGCCACGTTGACGAGGGTGTTGTCGAGCATGACCAGGAGTTCGGCCAGGCAGATCACGGCGAGGGCGAGGTAGCGCTGGGAAGGTCGTTCCAACAGCACCGGTGGATCGACTATGGAGGTGGCCATAGTTCAGCAGTCAAGCAGTAACTGTCACTGTTGGTAACAGCTGAAGATGGCGATCTCGGACACATTGCCCACTCTGTTGTGATCCAGGTCATAACGAATGGGGATCCCGATGGCCTCGATTTCCGTTGCCCCCACCCCGTTTTGGCAGATGGCAAGTGGTCCAGGTACAGTGGGCGGAAGTAATCGACAAGTTCGATGACTACCCAATTCGTTCTACCGAAGACCGTTGGTCGCTGCGCTCATTCGAGTGCAGTCGAAGGTCCGGCCACATTGCCGGCGGCCCACGCAGGGAGAGTCGAGGCTGGGGAACCCGATCCGGGTGATGGGCCTGGATCGATGATTCCTGTTTGCGCCCCGAGACGCCCTGCGTCCGGGGCGTTAGTTTTGTGGCCGTCCCCCTGATCGGTAGTTCGCTACGAACCGACCATCAGAGAGGAGGCGAAGTATGGCAAAACCCGAGAAGGTCACTGCGGTCGAGGAGATCGCGGAGCAGTTCAAGAGCTCGACCGCCACCGTTGTCACGGAATACCGTGGTCTTTCGGTCGGCAAGCTCACCGAGCTGCGGCGTGCGCTCGGCGCCGACGCCACGTACTCCGTCGCCAAGAACACCCTGGTCAAGCGCGCGGCCGCCGAGGCGGGCGTCGAAGGCCTGGATGACTTGTTCGTCGGACCGACCGCGATCACCTTCATCAGCGGTGAGCCGGTCAACGCGGCGAAGGCCCTCAAGACCTTCGCGAAGGACAACAAGGCGCTCATCATCAAGGGCGGCTACATGGACGGCGCTGCGCTGTCCGTGTCCGAGGTCGAGAAGATCGCCGACCTGGAGTCCCGCGAGGTCCTGCTGGCCAAGTTGGCCGGCGCGATGAAGGGCAACATGGCGAAGGCCGCCGGTCTGTTCAACGCTCCCGCATCGCAGGTGGCTCGCCTTGCCGCCGCCCTGCTGGAGAAGCGACAGGCCGAAGCCGGTGGCGAAGTCGCTGCCGCCGAATAACCCGCTACGGGTGATTCGCGCGCGAACGCCCCACGCAGACAACAACTACCGAAAGGACAACAATCATGGCCAACGTTGACGAACTGCTGGAGACCTTCGGCAGCATGACCCTGCTCGAGCTGTCGGACTTCGTCAAGAAGTTCGAAGAGAAGTTCGAGGTCACCGCGGCTGCTCCGGTCGCCGTCGCCGCCGTCGGTGGCGCTGCCGCTGCGGTCGACGCCGTGGAGGAGCAGGACGAGTTCGACGTCATCCTCGAGGGTGCGGGCGAGAAGAAGATCCAGGTCATCAAGGTGGTCCGTGAGATCGTCTCCGGCCTGGGCCTGAAGGAAGCCAAGGACCTGGTCGAGGGTGCCCCGAAGCCGATCCTGGAGAAGGTCGCCAAGGATGCCGCCGAGGCCGCCAAGGCGAAGCTGGAAGAAGCCGGCGCCAAGGTTTCGGTCAAGTAATTCCCGACCGCAATCGCCGACGGGCGGTCCCCTCCGGGGGGCCGCCCGTTTGCTATTTCTACGGACCTGCACCAACAATCCGGAAATAGTGAGTGAAACGGGGTTACTCTTCAGTCAGGTAGGGGTGTGAACCGTCTGGGTCATGGGATACAGTGGCCGGACCCACTGTGACGTGACACACCGCGGGACCGAGCACGCGGTTCGCCGGTGGGCCAGCTCGCTGAGAAATTGTGGAGGTAGGCGTGGGCGTCGAGGTCAGGACCGAGGGTGTTACCAAGTCCTTCGGTTCGCAGCGAATTTGGCAGGATGTGTCCCTGACTTTGCCGTCTGGTGAGGTCAGCGCCCTGCTCGGCCCATCGGGTACCGGTAAATCGGTCTTCCTGAAGTCGCTCATCGGGCTACTGCGTCCAGAACGCGGCTCGATTTATATCGGCGATACGGACATCACCACCTGCTCCAACAAGGAGCTCTACGAGATTCGCAAGCTCTTCGGCGTGCTGTTCCAGGACGGTGCGCTGTTCGGCTCGATGAATCTTTTCGACAATGTCGCGTTCCCGCTTCGTGAACACACAAAGAAGTCGGAATCCGAGATCAAGAAGATCGTCATGGAGAAGCTGGAGCTGACCGGTCTGCTCGGGGCCGAAGGCAAGCTGCCCGGCGAGATCTCCGGCGGTATGCGCAAGCGAGCAGGCCTGGCCCGCGCGCTCGTGCTCGACCCGCAGATCATCCTCGTCGACGAGCCGGACTCCGGCCTCGACCCGGTGCGTACCTCCTACTTGAGCCAGCTGCTCATCGACATCAACGCGCAGATCGACGCCACGATCCTGATCGTCACGCACAACATCAACCTGGCCCGCACCGTGCCCGACAACATCGGCATGCTGTTCCGTCGCCAGCTGGTCATGTTCGGCCCGCGCGAGGTGCTGCTCACCTCGGACGAGCCGGTGGTCAAGCAGTTCCTCAACGGCCGCATGCAGGGTCCGATCGGCATGTCCGAGGAGAAGGACGAAGCCCAGATGGCGCGCGAGCAGGCGATGTTCGACGCAGGCCATCACCACGGCGGCGCCGAAGAGGTCGAGGGCATCATCCCGCAGATGCAGGCAACCCCCGGCATGCCGGTGCGCCAGGCCGTGCTGCGCCGCAAAGAGCGCGTTCGCGAGATCATGCACACGCTGCCGCACGCGGCCCAGGTGGCGATTCGTGAATCACTTGAGCAGAACGACGAGACGCAGGTAATGGCGTACAACAACAGCGACCTGGGTAGTTACCAGGGCGGCGCGTACGACACCACCACTCGACACAACACAACTAACGGGTAACATCTGCGTTCGTGAACTCCACACTGGCGCGATTGCGGACTCCATTGGAGTCGGGATTTGCCCAGGCCGGCAACATCTTCGCGCTCTTCGTCGACGTCTTGCGCAAGATGTTTCGCCGGCCCTTCGAGTGGCGGGAGTTCATCGAGCAGTCGTGGTTCATCGCGAGTGTCTCGATCCTGCCCAGCGCACTCGTCGCTATCCCGTTCGGTGCGGTCGTCGCATTGCAGACCGGCTCGTTGATCAAGCAGCTCGGCGCCGAATCCTTCACCGGTGCAACGAGCGTGCTTGCCACCGTGCAGCAGGCCGCGCCCGTGGTCACTGCGCTGATCATCGCCGGTGCCGCCGGGTCCGCGGTCGCCGCCGACCTCGGTTCGCGCACCATCCGTGAGGAGATCGACGCGCTCGAGGTGCTCGGCGTCGATCCGGTGCGCAAGCTGGTTGTCCCGCGCGTGCTCGGCATGACGCTGGTCGCGCTGCTGCTGAACGGCCTGGTTTCGGTGGTCGGCATCGCCGGCGGCTACTTCTTCAACGTGTTGTTGCAGGGTGGCACGCCGGGCGCTTACCTCGCCTCGTTCTCCGCGCTCGCCCAGCTACCCGACCTGTGGATCGGCGAAATCAAGGCGCTGGTCTTCGGTTTGATCGCCGGAGTGATCGCCGCGTACAAGGGACTGCATCCCAAGGGCGGCCCGAAAGGAGTAGGTGACGCGGTGAACCAATCGGTGGTGATCACGTTCCTCGTGCTGTTCTTCGTCAACCTCATCCTCACCCTGGTGTATCTGCAGGTCGTCCCGGCCAAGGGCGCCTGACCGGTGGCCACCCAGTACCGTCACCCGATCATCGCCAAGTCCGTGCGCCGCACGGGCGAGGTCGTGCGCGCACCCTTGAAGGTGATCGATCGCGCGGGCCACCAGATGTCGTTCTATTCGCGTGCCATCGCGTGGATTCCGCGCACCGTTGTCCGCTACCGCAAGGAGGTCATGCGGCTGCTCGCCGAGGTGACCTTCGGCAGCGGCGCGCTCGCGGTGATCGGCGGCACCATCGGCGTCATCGTGTTCATGTCCGGATCGGTCGGCGTCGTCGTCGGCCTGCAGGGCTTCAAGGCGCTGGACGCGCTCGGCAGTTCGGTGCTGACCGGCTTCCTCACCGCCTACATCAATACGCGGGAAATCGCGCCGCTGGTCGCGGCTTTGGCGTTGTCGGCGACGGTGGGCTGTGGTTTCACCGCGCAGCTCGGCGCCATGCGGATCTCCGAGGAGATCGACGCGCTCGAGGTGATGGCGGTGCCCGGTGTGCCGTTCCTCGTCTCCACCAGGGTGATCGCCGGTTTCCTCGCGGTGATCCCGCTCTACGTCGTCGGCCTGCTCGGCACCTTCCTGGCGTCCCGGATGATCAGCATCTGGTTCAACGGCCAGTCCAGCGGTTCCTACGATCACTACTTCAGCTTGTTCCTACCGCCTGAGGACGTGCTCTATTCGTTCCTCAAGGTGCTGGTGTTCGCCTTCGTGATCATCATGGTGCACTGCTACTACGGTTTTCACGCCACCGGCGGGCCCGCGGGCGTCGGCGTCGCGGTCGGCCGTGCGGTGCGTGCGGCGATCGTGCTGGTGAACGTGCTCGACTTCTTCCTGAGCCTGGCGATCTGGGGGACGACGACAACGGTGCGGGTGGCGGGATGAGTCGCGGCGTGCAGGCCTGGCGGTCGACCGCGAAGTTGCGCGTCCGAGTGCTCGGCATCGCCTTCTTCGTGGTGGTCGCGCTGTTCCTCTGGACGACCATCGCGATCTACAACAAGGCGTTCACGAAGACGGTCGACGTCGATCTGGTCACCGACAGCGTCGGCAACGCGCTGACCAAGAACGCCGACGTGAAGGTCCGCGGCATCACCGTCGGCGAGGTGCGTTCCAGCCACTCGACCGACGGCAAGGTGACGCTGAACCTGGCCATCCAGCCGGACAAGGCCGAGCAGATTCCGGCCAACGCGACCGCACGGCTGCTGCCCAAGACGCTGTTCGGCGAACGCTACGTCGACCTGATCATCCCCGCCGACCGCAGTGCCCAGCACCTGGCCGACGGCGTGACGCTGCACCAGGACAAGAGCGGCAACGCGATCGAGCTCAGCAAGCTGCTCGACGACCTGATGCCGCTGCTGCAGGCGATCCCGCCGCAGGACCTCGCCGCGACGCTCGGCTCGCTGTCCCAGGCGCTGTCCGGCCAGGGCCTCGCGCTCGGCGAGAGTGTGGACAAGCTGGACAACATCTTCCGTCAGGTGAACGGCGTGCTGCCGGACCTGCAGCAGGATCTGCGCAGCTTCGCCGAGGTGGCCGCCACCTACTCCGATGCCGCGCCGCAGCTGGTGCAGGCACTGGACAACCTGCGCACCACCAACGCGACGATCGTGCAGCGGCGCTGGGACATCGACTCGCTCTACGCCGTGCTCACCCCTGCCTCGTCGGACACCGCGGATTTCCTTGTCGCCAACCGCGACAACTTCATCGACGTGGCGATCGACTCCAGGCCCGCGCTCGAGCTGCTCGCCACCTACTCGCCCGGATTCCCGTGCACGATGGCGAATTTCGCGAAGCTGAAGCCGCGCATCGACGAGATCATGGGCAAGGGCAAGCCGAACCCAGGTTCCCGGGTGAGCATCGAGCTGACCAATACTCGCGGCAAATACCTGCCCAACCAGGACGAGCCGCGCTGGCTCGGCACCGAGGGCCCGTTCTGCGTTCCCGAGTACCCGCTGGGTGTCGATCCCGGTCAGTACACCGGCGGGCCGTACAGCGACGGTTCGTACGCGGTGCCGAGCCGTAACCCCGGCGATCAGGAGTCGGGCAAGATGTCGCCGCCGCAGTTCGGCGTCTACCCCGCGGGCCAGGTGCCGACGCTCGCCGGTTCACCGCTGGAGCGGCAGTCGCTCGGCGCGATTTACGGTGCGGCGCACGGTGTTTCGCCGGATCAGGTGCCGAGCTGGGTGACCAGGGTCGGCGCGCCCGCGTTCCGTGGCAGCGAGGTGAGCGTGCGATGAAGCAGCAGCTGCGCGGCCTGGGTGGGTCGCTGACCAAGTTGATCATCTTCGTCGTCGTGACGCTGTTCGCGACAACGGTGCTCGCCCTGTCCATCGCGAACTACAGCGGCGGCGGCACCGGTTTCAAGGCCCGCTTCACCGATGTCACCTCGCTGAACAAGGGTGACGAGGTGCGGATCGCGGGTGTGCGGGTCGGCAAGGTCACCAACATCGCGATCGTCGACAAGCGCCTCGCCGAGGTGGAATTCCAACTGACCGACCGGGATTGGCTGCCCGCGTCGACCACGGCGAGCATCCGCTACCGAAACCTGGTCGGCCAGCGCTACATCGCGCTCGAGCAAGGCACGGGCGAGCAGGGCCGCAAGCTCAACAAGGGCGGCACCATCGCGCTCGACCACACCCGCCCCGCGCTGAACCTGACGACCCTCTTCAACGGTTTCCGTCCGCTGTTCCGCACGCTGACCGCCGACGACGTGAACAAGCTGTCCTTCGAGATCATCCAGGTGTTCCAGGGTGAGCAGGGGACCATCCATGATCTGGTGACCACCACGGCCAGCCTGACCAACAAGATCGCGGACAAGGATGCGGTGATCGGCGAGCTGACCCGCAACCTGACCGCGGTGCTCGACACCGTGAACAAGCGCGACGATCAGTTCGACCAGCTCATCGTGAACACCGAGGCGCTGATCAGCGGTCTGTCCGCGGAACGGGACACGATCGGGCGCTCGGTGACCTCGCTCGGCAATCTCGCGTCGGCGACCGCGGATCTGCTTGTCCCGGTTCGCCCGACGCTGCAGGGCTCGATCGCGGGCCTGAACCAGGTGACCGGCACCCTCAACGGCCGCAAGGACGAGGTCAACGAGGCACTGGCCAACCTGCCGCTCAAGATGGAAAAGCTCGGCCGCGTCGGCAGTTACGGCTCCTGGTTCCAGTTCTATCTGTGCGGCATCGACATCGTCGTCGGGCCTGGCGCGGTGGAAGCGCCGCAGCTCAACCTGCCCGCGGGCCTGCCGACGATCAACCAGCCGCTGTACACCAATGCCGCGCCGCGCTGCCAGGGGAGGGCCCGCTGATGGACGATCGGATCCTGCTCGGCAAACGCAGCCCCGCGTTCATGGGTGTGCTCGGTCTTGCCATCGTGTTGCTGGTGACGGTGTCGGCGTTCTTCATCGACCGGCTGCCGATCATCGGCGCGGGCACCAAATACACGGCCGAATTCTCCGAGGCGGCAGGCCTGAAGAAGGGCAACGAGGTGCGCATCGCAGGCGTGAAGGTCGGCTCGGTGTCCGACGTGCGCCTGGACCGGGACAAGGTCCTCGTCGATTTCCGCACCCAGAACGCCTGGATCGGCAGCGACACCACCGCCTCGATCCAGATCAAGACCGTGCTCGGCCAGAAGTACCTCGCGCTGGATCCGAAGGGGTCGCGCACCGCCGATCCGAGCAAGCGGATTCCGTTGTCGCGCACCGTCGCTCCGTACGACGTGGTGGACGCGTTCACCGATGCCGCGAAGAACATCGATCAGATCGACACCGCGCAGCTGGCCACCAGCATGCGGGTGCTGTCCGATGCGTTCGCGACGACGCCACCGGAGATCCGCGGCTCCATCGACGGCGTGGCCCGGCTCTCGGAAACCCTCGCCAAGCGCGACGAGGAACTGAAGAAGCTGTTCGCGGCGACCAGGCAGACGACCACGGTGCTGGCCGACCGCAACGCCGAATTCGAGCGGCTGCTCGCGTCGGGTGGCCAGTTGCTCGCCGAGCTCAACATTCGCCAGCAGTCGATCGCGCAGTTGCTGTCCGGCGCCAAGACGGTCGCGTCGGAGCTGAGCGCGCTGGTGCACGACAACGAGGAGCAGATCGGTCCCGCGCTGAAGAACCTGCGCGGCTCGATCGATCTGCTCAACGCCAACCAGCAGAACATCTCCAAAACACTGGAACTCGCCGCGCCGTTCTACGGCATCTACGCCAACGTCCTCGGCACCGGACGTTGGTTCGACGCGGTGATCGTCAACCTGATTCCGCCCGCGCTGCCGGAGATCCCCGGCGACCGGCCGCCGGTGCGCACCATGGGAGGCAACTGACATGGCGGCGAACTGGCGCGGCGAACCGCTGACGGCGCTGCGGAATTCAGGTCGAGGCACCAAGGTCGCGATCGCGCTCGTCGCGGTCGTCGCGGTGGTGCTGGCAGGCGTGCTGTGGTGGACGTTCGATCGGCTGACCACCACCAAGATCACCGCGTACTTCGATCGCTCCGTCGGCATCTACGAGGGCTCGGATGTCCGCATCCTCGGTGTTCCGGTCGGTCGAGTGGATTCCGTTGAGCCGCAAGGTGATCAGGTCAAGATCGTGATGCATGTCGAGCGCAAGTTCGACGTGCCCGCCGGCGCGCGGGCGGCGCAGATCACGCCGTCGATCGTGTCGGATCGCTACATCCAGCTGACCCCGGTCTACACCGGCGGGCCGAAGATGGACCGCACCGCGACCATTCCGCGCGACCGCACCGTCACCCCCGTCGAGGTCGACCAGCTGTACAAGAGCATCACCGAGCTCTCGGATGCGTTGGGCCCCAACGGCGCCAACAAGGACGGCGCGGTGAACGACCTGGTCCGCACCGGCGCGGCGAATCTCGATGGCAACGGCGAGGCGCTGGCCAACAGCCTCACCCAGCTGTCCAAGGCGGCGCGCTATCTGTCCGACGCGCGCGGTGACATCTTCGACACCGTCAAGAATCTGCAGACCTTCGTCACCATGCTCGCCAGGAACGATCAGCAGGTGCGGCAGTTCAACGTGCAGCTCGCGGATCTGTCCAGCTTCCTCGCCAACGAGCGCGCCGATCTCGGCGCCGCGTTGAACCTGCTCTCGGTCGCCCTCGGCGATGTGGCGCGGTTCATCGACAACAACCGCGAGCTGATCGCCAGCAATGCCGAGGGGCTGGTCACCCTCACCAAGACGCTGGCCGACCAGCGTGACGATCTGGCCAAACTGCTGCCCGTGTTGCCGGTGGCGCTGAGCAACCTGGTCAACATCCACAACGCCGAATCCGGCACGCTCGATATGCGCGCCAACTTCACCGACCTGCAGGACCCGTTCGGCGTCATGTGCAAGCTGATCGACGTGGCCAAGCTGCGGCCGGGCGATCCGCAGTTCGAGGCGCTCGGCAGGCAGATGCGCCCGATCCTGGAGCACTGCAAGGAGATCTCCGACCAGATCACCGCAGGCGTGAAGACGCCGACGCTGATCCTGCCGTTCGGCATCCTCAGCAACGAGAACCAGCAGCGCGCTCCGGTGCCAGGCACCGTGCCAGGCACGCCGTCGGATCAGCAGCCACCGTCTCAGGGAGGTGCGCGGTGAGTACCCGAATCCGTTCCGTCACACGAGGTTTCGGTGCCGCGCTGGTGTTCGGGGTGAGCGCGGCGCTGGTCGCCTCGTGCGCGTCCGACGGCATCTACAGCGTGCCGCTGCCCGGCGGCGCCGACGTGGGCGCGCACCCGATGCGCATCGACATCCAGTTCGACGACGTGCTCGACCTGGTGCCGCAGTCCGCGGTGAAGGTCGAGGGCGTTCCGGTCGGTCGCGTCGAGGACATCACCATCGGCAAGGACCAGTGGACCGCCACCGTGCGCACCGTGGTGAGCTCGACGGTGAACCTGCCCGCGAACGCGCGTGCCGAAGTGCGCCAGTCGAATCTGCTCGGCGAGAAGTTCATCGAGTTGTCCAAGCCGCCCGCCGACGCGGACGCCAAGAAGCTCAGCGACGGCGCGGTGATCCCGGTCGACCGGACCAGGCACGCCACCGAGATCGAGCAGGTGCTCGGCGCGATGTCGTTGCTGCTCAACGGCGGTGGCGTCGCTCAGCTGCAGCCGATCGTGACCGAACTGAACAAGGCCATCGGTGGTCGCGAGGACCGGGTGCGCTCGCTGCTCGACCAGGCGAACATCTTGATCAAGGGCCTCGACGATCAGGTCAACGACATCACCAGGGCGCTCGACGGTCTCGATGTGCTCAGTAGCCGAGTGAGCAGGCAGACCGAACAGATCGGCAAGATCCTCGACGAGCTGCCCCAGGGCATCAAGATCCTCGAGCAGCAGCGCCCGCAGCTGATCGGGCTGCTCAGCCAGCTGGATCGGGTCGGTCAGGCGGGCTTCGATGTGCTCGATCACTCGAAGGACGAGCTCATCCGCGACCTGACCTCGCTGCGCCCGACGTTGCAGGAATTGGGCAAGGCCGCACCGGATCTGGTGACCGCGTTCCCGCTCATCCCCACCTATCCGTTCCCGGATTCGTCGCTGGCCAGCACCTTCGGCGGTCAGATGAACACCTGGCTCTCGGTGGATCAGCAGATCGGCGTCACGCTGAGCAATCTCGGTGTCGGCAAACCGGATCCGGTGTACATCCCGCCGGTCGGCCCGCCGGTGCCGGTGAATCCGACCAACCCGTACTACAACGGCAACGGCCCGCGCCCTGGCTGGCCGACGATTTCGATCCTGCCGCTGCCGCCGAACATGGCGCAGCCGCCCGCACCGGGAGTGCCGCCCAATCCGGTCGGCGCGATTCTCGAGCAACTCGGTGTCGCGCCGCAACCGGGAGGTCCCCGATGACTCGTCTGGTCCGCTGGCAGCTGATCGCGTTTGCCGTGCTTGCGGTAGTTGGCGTTGTTTTCGTCGGCGCCAAGTACATACGGCTCGACCACATGATCGGATTCGGCCAGTACACCGTCAAGGTGCAGGCCGAGCAGACCGGTGGCATCTACAAGGGCGCCGAGGTCACCTATCGTGGTGTTCCGGTCGGCCGGGTCGGCACGCTGGAGCTCACCGGCGACGGTGTCGTGATGAACCTCGTCATCGATTCGGATTCGCCGAGGATTCCCGCGTCCGCGAAAGCCGTTGTCGCCAACCGTTCCGCGATCGGTGAGCAGTTCGTCGATCTGCAGCCCGACACCGACACCGGCCCGTACCTGCGCGACAATTCGGTGATCTCCTCGGCGACCACGCCGGTGCCGGTGCAGCAGCTGATCGCCAGCGTCGACACGTTCACCCGCTCGGTGGACCTGAAGGCGCTGAACACGACGGTGCGCGAGCTCGGCAAGGCCTTCGACGGCAAGGGCGACGATCTTCAGGTCTTCGTCGAATCGCTGAACAATTTCACCACCACCTTCAATGACACACTGCCGCAAACGATTCAGCTGATCCAGGACGGCAAGGTCGCACTCGGCACCCAGGCCGAGCAGTCCGGCGCCATCCGCGAATTCAGCGACGGCCTCGACAAATTGAGCGCCCAGCTGCGTTCCAGCGACCCCGATATCCGCAGGTTGATCGGCACCGGCACCGATGCGGGCCAGCAGATCGGCGCGCTGGTCAAGGAGAGCGGCCCCGCGCTCACCCAGGACTTCGCCAACCTGCGTCAGTTGCTGCTGACCATCTCGCCGAAGTTCTACGCGCTCAAGCCGCTGTTGCAGATGCTGCCGCACCTGTCCATCGGCGGTTCGGCCACCGCGCCCGGCGACGGCACCAGCCATTTCGGTCTGGTGCTCGAGGCGAACAATCCGCCTGCCTGTACCGTCGGCTACGAGGGAACCCAGCGGATTCTCGAACAGATGAAGGCGCAGAACCCGGACTTCGACGACACCCGCGACGAGTTCCCGTTCAACAAGGACGCCAAATGCCTTGTGCCGTTTGGTAATCCGACCGCGGTACGCGGCGGGGAGCGGGCCGAGCTCGCCGATCCGAGCATCGTGCAGCCGTGGGACGCCACCCCGAAAACCGATCCGGAAAAGCTGAACATGAATCCGATCGCCGTGCAGTTGGCCACCCTGATGGGGGTCACGCCGAAGCGGTGACCAGGACCGACGACGTTAGGGTGACTCGCATGGGCGAGCGAACCGAATCCAACCGTGAGGCGCAGTCGTGAGCACCGATCTGTCCAAACAGCTCGACGCATCGAAGGCCACCGACGAGCCGGCCGCTGAGGCGCCGGTCGCGGCGCGCGACTCCGATGCACCCGAGCGGACCGGTCTCCTCCGTACGTTCGTGCTGATCGGCTCTGCGGCCGCCTTGGTCGTCGCGCTGGTCGCTGCCGTGTGGTTCGGCACCGGTTGGGTGCGGGCCGCCTTCACCGACGGCCCGCGCGCCGATGCCCGCGACACCGCGCTCGACGGCGCTCGCCAGGCCGCGCTCAACATGACGTCGATGAACCTCGACGACGTGCCCGGTTCGCTGGCGCTGGCCAGGTCCTCGATGACCGGCGCGCTGCTCGACTCGGCCAACAAGAACAAGGACCAGGCCGAGACGCTGGCCAAGCAGACCAATGTCGGGATGACCTCCAAGGTGCTCGGCGCCGCGCTGACCACGCTGAACAGCGAAGAGGACAAGGCGTCGGCGCTGGTCGTGCTGCAGGTCACCGAGAAGGGCAAGGACAAGCCGCCCGCCGAGTACCGCTACACCTGGAACGTCGACATGGCCAAGACGGGCGAGGTGTGGAAAGCCGAGCAGATCTCCTCGCTGAGCCAGCCGGTGCTGCTCAGCGGCGGCCAGGGGCAGGCGCCGCCTGCGCCACCCGGCGACCAGCCGCCCGCCGCACCCAAGCCGGGATCGTAGGAGGGGATCGACATGACTTCGCGTAAACCGGTCAACCGGGTCACCTCCAAGCGCCGCCCTGGCGCCGAACCGCAGTCTCGCGCCACCGCGCCGCGCACTGCCCCCGCCCGTAAGCCGCGCTCGACCACTACCTCGCGCGCGACGACTGCGCGCCCGCCGCGTGCCGAGCAACGGCCCGAGCCGAAGCGGTCCGCGCGCCCGCGCATCGCACGGCCGGGACGTTCGTACTGGTCGATCGTGGTCACCTGCCTGGTCGCCGCCGTGCTGCTCGGTGGATTCGCCGTGCTCGCCGCGCTGCGCCCCGGCGTCGACGATTCGAACAAGGCCTTCGTCGACAACAAGGCCACCGAGGAGGTCCGCGCGGCCGCCGACCACGCGCTGCAGACCGTCTACGCCTATGACGTGAAGAACATCGACGGCTACCGCGACGCCGCCAAGCAGGTGCTCACCGGCAAGATGCTCGCCGATCTCGACAAGTACGCCGACACCACCATCTCGGCGGTAAAACAGGCTCAGACCAGCGCAGATGCCAAGGCAGATCCGATCGCTGTGACATTGCTCACCGACGATCGGGCTGAGCTGATCGTCAATCTTGTGGTGAGCGCGACAAAGAACGGCGTCGCCCAGCAGAGCGTCGCGGGCCCGATCGTGCTGCACATGCAGAAGGTGGGCGATCGCTGGCTGGCCAGCGACATCGTTGACCAGTGATCGCCTAGCGGCCCAGCGGATCTCACCGAGCGCCACACGGCCCTGCCACTTGACGAGTTTCGCCCGAGCCGTCACGCTATTCACAACAGCGGCAGCTGTCACAGTGGCTCCCTAGCGCCCCGTCGTCCCCGACGCAGCCAGCGATTCGGACTCGGCGCGCCAGCCACGTGAATGTGCGCACGGGTGGTAGGTTGACGCCCCCGTGGCGGTTGGTGTATGGTTGGACGTTGCGCTGGCTGCCTCCTGTCCATACCTCGATTTGCACACGTAAGTTCCACCCTTCCGGTGTTACTTCCGTTGTTGCCTGTTCGGGTTTCGTTCGGGTTGTAACCAGCGGAATTCGTAGCAGACAAGCGACGGTCGCGGACCACCACGCGACGCGCGTGAGGTGCTGGAAGGACGCATCTTGGCAGTCTCCACCCAGACCAAGGCAGTTGCCGGAATCCCCGGAGCCCCGTTGCGGGTGTCTTTCGCGAAGATCCGTGAACCCTTGGAGGTGCCCGGACTTCTCGATCTACAGACGGACTCATTTGCATGGTTGATCGGTTCGCCGTCATGGCGTGAAAAGGTTGCCGCGCGCGGCGACGTCGGGCTAGTCGGGGGACTCGAGGAGGTGCTCGAGGAGCTTTCGCCGATCGAGGACTTCTCGGGCTCGATGTCCCTGTCTTTCTCTGACCCTCGTTTCGAGGAGGTCAAGGCCTCGATCGACGAGTGCAAAGACAAGGACATGACCTACGCGGCGCCGCTGTTCGTCACCGCGGAGTTCATCAACAACAACACCGGTGAGATCAAGAGCCAGACGGTCTTCATGGGAGATTTCCCGATGATGACCGACAAGGGCACGTTCATCATCAACGGCACCGAGCGCGTCGTCGTCTCGCAGCTGGTCCGCTCGCCGGGTGTCTACTTCGACCACTCGGTCGACAAGGGCACGGAGAAGGACCTGCACAGCGTGCGCGTCATCCCGTCGCGCGGCGCGTGGCTGGAGTTCGACGTCGACAAGCGCGACACCGTTGGTGTCCGCATCGACCGCAAGCGCCGCCAGCCGGTCACCGTGCTGCTGAAGGCGCTCGGCTGGACGACCGAGGAGATCGTCGAGCGTTTCGGCTTCTCCGAGATCATGATGTCGACGCTGGAGAAGGACAACACCGCCGGTCAGGACGAGGCGCTGCTGGACATCTACCGCAAGTTGCGTCCGGGCGAGCCGCCGACCAAGGAGTCCGCGCAGACCCTGCTGGAGAACCTGTTCTTCAAGGAGAAGCGCTACGACCTGGCCCGCGTCGGCCGGTACAAGATCAACAAGAAGCTCGGTATCCACCTCGGCGAGCAGGTCACCGGATCGGTGCTCACCAAGGAAGACATCGTCTCCACGATCGAGTACCTGGTCCGCCTGCACGCCGGTGACCGCGTCATGACCGCCCCCGGCGGCCAGGAGGTCCCGGTCGACGTCGACGACATCGACCACTTCGGTAACCGTCGCCTGCGCACCGTCGGCGAGCTGATCCAGAACCAGATCCGGGTCGGCCTCTCCCGCATGGAGCGCGTGGTCCGTGAGCGGATGACGACTCAGGACGTTGAGGCGATCACGCCGCAGACCCTGATCAACATCCGTCCGGTCGTCGCCGCGATCAAGGAGTTCTTCGGAACCTCCCAGCTGTCGCAGTTCATGGACCAGAACAACCCGCTGTCGGGTCTGACCCACAAGCGCCGCCTGTCGGCTCTTGGCCCGGGTGGTCTGTCCCGTGAGCGGGCCGGCCTGGAAGTCCGTGACGTCCACACCTCGCACTACGGCCGTATGTGCCCGATCGAGACCCCGGAAGGCCCGAACATCGGCCTGATCGGTTCGCTGTCGGTGTACGCGCGGGTCAACCCGTTCGGCTTCATCGAGACGCCGTACCGCAAGGTGGTCGACGGCCGGGTGACCGACGAGGTCAAGTACCTCACCGCCGACGAAGAGGACCGGCACGTTCGTGCGCAGGCCAACTCGCCGGTCGATGCGGATGGTCGCTTCCTCGAGGACCGCGTGCTCTGCCGCCGCGGCAACGAGGAGAACGAGCTCGTCCCGGCCTCCGAGGTCGACTACATGGACGTCTCGCCGCGCCAGATGGTGTCGGTCGCGACCGCGATGATCCCGTTCCTCGAGCACGACGACGCCAACCGTGCCCTCATGGGTGCGAACATGCAGCGTCAGGCTGTGCCGCTGATCCGTTCCGAGGCGCCCGTTGTCGGCACCGGTATGGAACTGCGCGCCGCCGTCGACGCGGGCGATGTCGTGGTGAACGAGAAGTCCGGTGTGGTGGAAGAGGTTTCGGCCGACTACGTCACCGTGATGGCCGACGACGGCACCCGCAAGTCCTACCGGATGCGCAAGTTCGCGCGTTCGAACCAGGGCACCTGCGCCAACCAGCGTCCGATCGTGGACGAGGGTCAGCGCGTCGAGACCGGCCAGGTGCTGGCCGACGGTCCGTGCACCGAGAACGGTGAGATGGCCCTCGGCAAGAACCTGCTCGTGGCGATCATGCCGTGGGAAGGCCACAACTACGAGGACGCGATCATCCTGTCGCAGCGCCTCGTGGAAGAGGACGTCCTGACCTCGATCCACATCGAGGAGCACGAGATCGACGCCCGCGACACCAAGCTCGGTGCCGAGGAGATCACCCGCGACATCCCGAACGTCTCCGATGAGGTCCTCGCCGACCTCGACGAGCGTGGCATCGTTCGGATCGGTGCCGAGGTGCGCGACGGTGACATCCTGGTCGGCAAGGTCACCCCGAAGGGTGAAACCGAGCTGACCCCGGAAGAGCGGCTGCTGCGCGCGATCTTCGGTGAGAAGGCCCGCGAAGTCCGCGACACCTCGCTGAAGGTTCCGCACGGTGAGTCCGGCAAGGTCATCGGCATCCGCGTGTTCTCGCGCGAGGACGACGACGATCTGCCTCCGGGCGTCAACGAGTTGGTCCGCGTCTACGTTGCGCAGAAGCGCAAGATTCAGGACGGCGACAAGCTCGCAGGCCGCCACGGCAACAAGGGTGTCATCGGCAAGATCCTGCCGACCGAAGACATGCCGTTCCTCCCGGACGGCACCCCGGTCGACATCATCCTGAACACCCACGGTGTGCCGCGTCGTATGAACATCGGCCAGATCTTGGAGACCCACCTCGGGTGGATCGGCAAGGCAGGCTGGCAGGTCGACGTCGCCTCGGACGGGACCCGTCCCGACTGGGCGAAGGCACTGCCGGAGGAGATGCTCGGCGCGCCGTCCGACTCCAACATCGCGACCCCCGTCTTCGACGGTGCCCGCGAGGAGGAACTGACCGGTCTGCTCGCCTCGACCCTGCCGAACCGCGATGGTGAGCGCATGGTCGACGACAACGGCAAGGCGACGCTGCTCGACGGACGTTCCGGCGAACCGTTCCCGTACCCGGTGGCGGTCGGCTACATGTACATCCTGAAGCTGCACCACCTGGTCGACGACAAGATCCACGCCCGTTCGACCGGTCCGTACTCGATGATCACCCAGCAGCCGCTCGGCGGTAAGGCCCAGTTCGGTGGCCAGCGCTTCGGTGAAATGGAGTGCTGGGCGATGCAGGCCTACGGCGCGGCCTACACGCTGCAGGAGCTGCTGACCATCAAGTCGGACGACGTGGTCGGCCGAGTGAAGGTCTACGAGGCGATCGTCAAGGGCGAGAACATTCCGGAGCCGGGCATTCCGGAGTCGTTCAAGGTGCTCCTCAAGGAACTCCAGTCGCTGTGCCTCAACGTCGAGGTGCTGTCTTCCGACGGCGCCGCGATCGAGATGCGCGATGGCGATGACGAGGATCTGGAGCGCGCGGCGGCCAACCTGGGCATCAACCTGTCCAGGAACGAAGCCGCCACCGTCGACGATCTGGCGAACTAGGCGGTAGGTGCGAATGCTGTTTGTTTTAAACGGCATTCGCACCCCGCGTTCCACCAACTAGTGAACTTTTTGCTCGAATTCGACCCGAATAGGGGAAAGGAAGTTACGTGCTAGACGTCAACTTCTTCGATGAACTCCGGATCGGCCTGGCCACCGCGGACGACATCCGCCAGTGGTCCTTCGGCGAGGTGAAAAAGCCGGAGACCATCAACTACCGCACGCTCAAGCCGGAGAAGGACGGACTCTTCTGCGAGAAGATCTTCGGCCCCACCCGGGACTGGGAGTGCTACTGCGGCAAGTACAAGCGTGTCCGCTTCAAGGGCATCATCTGTGAGCGCTGTGGCGTCGAGGTCACGCGCGCCAAGGTGCGTCGTGAGCGGATGGGCCACATCGAGCTGGCCGCTCCCGTTACCCACATCTGGTACTTCAAGGGCGTCCCTTCGCGCCTCGGGTACCTGCTCGACCTGGCGCCGAAGGATCTGGAAAAGATCATCTACTTCGCCGCCTACGTCATCGTCGGAGTCGACGAGGAGCTGCGCCACAACGAGCTCAGCACCCTCGAGGCCGAGATGGAGGTCGAGAAGAAGGCCGTCGCCGACCAGCGGGACGCCGACCTGGAAGCCCGCGCCCAGAAGCTCGAGGCCGACCTGGCCGAGCTCGAGGCCGAGGGTGCCAAGTCCGACGTGCGCCGCAAGGTCAAGGACGGCGGCGAGCGCGAGATGCGTCAGCTCCGCGATCGGTCCCAGCGTGAGCTGGACCGGCTCGACGAGATCTGGACCACCTTCACCAAGCTGGCCGTCAAGCAGCTCATCGTCGACGAGGTGCTGTACCGCGAGCTGATCGACCGCTACGGCGAATACTTCACCGGCGCCATGGGTGCGGAGTCCATCCAGAAGCTGATGGAGAACTTCGACATCGACGCCGAGGCCGAGAACCTGCGGGAGACCATCCGTAGCGGTAAGGGCCAGAAGAAGCTGCGTGCGCTCAAGCGGCTCAAGGTCGTCGCGGCGTTCCAGACCAACGGCAACTCGCCGATGGGCATGGTGCTCGACGCCGTTCCGGTGATCCCGCCGGAGCTGCGCCCGATGGTTCAGCTCGACGGTGGCCGCTTCGCCACCTCCGACCTGAACGACCTGTACCGCCGCGTGATCAACCGCAACAATCGCCTCAAGCGACTGATCGACCTCGGTGCGCCCGAGATCATCGTCAACAACGAGAAGCGGATGCTGCAGGAGTCCGTCGACGCGCTGTTCGACAACGGCCGTCGTGGACGTCCGGTCACCGGACCGGGTAACCGCCCGCTGAAGTCCCTGAGCGATCTGCTCAAGGGCAAGCAGGGTCGTTTCCGGCAGAACCTGCTCGGCAAGCGCGTCGACTACTCGGGCCGTTCGGTCATCGTGGTCGGTCCGCAGCTCAAGCTGCATCAGTGCGGTCTGCCCAAGCTGATGGCGCTGGAGCTGTTCAAGCCGTTCGTGATGAAGCGTCTGGTCGACCTGAACCACGCGCAGAACATCAAGTCCGCCAAGCGGATGGTCGAGCGTCAGCGTCCCCAGGTGTGGGATGTCCTCGAAGAGGTCATCGCCGAGCACCCGGTGCTGCTGAACCGTGCGCCCACCCTGCACCGCCTCGGCATCCAGGCGTTCGAGCCGCAGCTCGTCGAGGGTAAGGCGATCCAGCTGCACCCGCTCGTCTGTGAAGCGTTCAACGCCGACTTCGACGGTGACCAGATGGCCGTGCACCTCCCGCTGTCCGCGGAGGCGCAGGCCGAGGCCCGCATCCTGATGCTGTCCTCGAACAACATCCTGTCGCCCGCCTCGGGTCGTCCGCTGGCCATGCCGCGTCTGGACATGGTGACCGGCCTGTACTACCTGACCCGCCTCGAAGAGGGCGCGAAGGGTCAATACAAGCCGGCCGCAAAGGATTCGGTCGAGTTCGGCGTGTACTCCTCGCCGTCCGAGGCACAGATGGCGGTGGACCGTGGTGAACTCACCGTGCGTTCGCTGATCAAGGTGCGGCTCATCCACCAGCGCCCGCCGAAGGAGATCGAGGCGAAGCTGTTCCCGGAGGGCTGGAACCGCGGCGACGCGTGGATTGCCGAGACCACCCTTGGTCGTGTGCTGTTCAACGAGCTGCTCCCGGCGGACTACGCGTTCATCAACGAGCCGATGCCGAAGAAGCGTCAGGCGACGATCATCAACGATCTCGCCGAGCGCTACCCGATGATCGTGGTCGCGCAGACCGTCGACAAGCTGAAGGACGCGGGCTTCTACTGGGCCACCCGTTCCGGCGTGACGGTCTCGATGTCCGACGTCCTCGTGCCGCCGGAGAAGACCGAGATCATGGAGCGCTACGAGGCGCTTGCCGATCAGATCGAGAAGAAGTACCAGCGTGGTGCTTTGGATCACCAGGAACGCAACAACGCTCTGGTCAAGATCTGGCAGGAGGCGACGGAAGAGGTCGGTACGGCGCTGCGTGCGCACTACCCGCCGGACAACCCGATCATCACGATCGTCGAGTCGGGCGCCACGGGTAACTTCACCCAGACTCGTACCCTCGCCGGTATGAAGGGCCTGGTGACCAACCCGAAGGGTGAGTTCATCCCGCGGCCGATCAAGTCCTCGTTCCGTGAGGGCCTGACCGTTCTCGAGTACTTCATCAACACCCACGGTGCCCGAAAGGGTCTGGCCGACACCGCACTTCGTACCGCCGACTCGGGTTACCTGACCCGTCGTCTGGTGGACGTCTCGCAGGACGTGATCGTGCGCGAGCACGACTGCGCCACCGAGCGCGGCATCGTCGTCCCGATCGCGGAGAAGCAGCCGGACGGCACGCTGATTCGCGACGCGCACGTCGAAACCTCGGCCTACGCACGGACTCTCGCGTCCGACGCGGTGGACGCCAAGGGCAATGTCGTGGTGGCGAAGGGTGCCGACCTCGGCGACCCGGCCATCGAGGCGCTGCTCGACGCGGGCATCACCGAGGTGAAGGTCCGTTCCGTGCTGACCTGCACCACCGGCACCGGCGTGTGTGCGACCTGCTACGGCCGCTCCATGGCGACCGGCAAGCTGGTCGACATCGGCGAGGCCGTCGGCATCGTGGCCGCGCAGTCCATCGGTGAGCCGGGTACCCAGCTCACCATGCGTACCTTCCACCAGGGTGGTGTCGCTGGCGATGACATCACCGGCGGTCTGCCCCGTGTGCAGGAGCTCTTCGAGGCTCGTGTGCCGAAGGGCAAGGCGCCCATCGCCGAGGTCTCGGGTCGCGTGCGGCTCGAGGACGACGATCGCTTCTACAAGATCACCATCATCCCGGATGACGGTGGTGAAGAGGTTGTCTACGACAAGCTCTCGAAGCGTCAGCGTCTGCGTGTCTTCAAGCACGACGACGGCACCGAGCGTCTGCTCTCCGATGGTGACCACGTCGAGGTCGGCCAGCAGCTGCTGGAAGGCGCGGCGGATCCGCACGAGGTGCTGCGCATCATGGGCCCCCGTCAGGTGCAGATCCACCTGGTCCACGAGGTCCAGGAGGTCTACCGCTCGCAGGGTGTGTCGATCCACGACAAGCACATCGAGGTCATCGTGCGCCAGATGCTGCGTCGCGTGACGATCATCGATTCGGGTGCCACGGAGTTCCTGCCCGGCTCGCTCACCGAGCGGTCCGAGTTCGAGGCCTCCAACCGTCGCGTCGTCGCCGAGGGCAATGAGCCCGCGGCGGGCCGCCCGGTGCTGATGGGTATCACGAAGGCGTCGCTCGCGACCGATTCGTGGCTGTCGGCGGCGTCCTTCCAGGAGACCACCCGAGTTCTGACGGACGCGGCGATCAACTGCCGCTCCGACAAGCTCATCGGCCTCAAGGAGAACGTGATCATCGGCAAGCTGATCCCGGCGGGTACCGGTATCAACCGGTACCGCAACATCCAGGTGCAGCCGACCGAAGAAGCCCGTGCCGCCGCGTACGCGGTGCCGTCCTACGACGACACCTACTACAGCCCGGACAGCTTCGGTCAGACCACCGGTGCCGCGGTTCCGCTGGACGATTACGGTTTCAGCGACTACCGCTAACCGGTAGCGCAGCAACAACATCCGGCCCCCGCTCCTCGCGAGCGGGGGCCGTTTGCGTTTCCGCACTCCGGCGCTGGTCGGTGCTGGCATGATCTGCGGAATGACGGCTCCGGTGGCCGACGACGTCGTTCGCGATGTCGTACGAGAAGCGATCCGGTCGGTGTGGAAGCAGTGTCCCGACCTGATCGAGCACGGTGTGCACGAGCGAACGGTGGTGGCGCACATCGCCGCAGCGCTGAACCTGCGGCTCGAGGCGTGGTCGGGACTGTGGCGCGCCGACGTCGAATACAACCGTTTCCACGACCGCGGGCTCGAGGCGATCGGCACCAAGTATCTGCGCGGGGCTGGCGACCGTCTCGACGTCTACCCGAACCTCATCGTGCACGACCCGCGTGGTGGCGGCCCCGACCACAACCTCCTCGTCTTGGAAGCCAAGAAGGGCGCGCCGACCGACATCGACCGCGAACCCGACTACCGCAAACTCCAAGGTTTCCTCCAGCAATTCGACTACCACCAAGCCGCTTTCCTCGAATACGACGGCACCGGCGGCCGCCCCCGCATCGAATGGCTCGTCCCCTTCATCTCCCACCCCGACCCAACCACCCCCGCCTCCGAGGAGCTGTAGTAGCAGTTCAGGCTCGGCGTACACCCGTTGCTCGGCGTACGGTGCTGCGCACCTTGGCCGGTGAGGATGGGGCGGTGATGGGAAAATTATTTCTGGGGGAATTGTTGCTGTCAGAATATTTTCGGATGTAAGGGTTCGGCTGGTTGTGGGGTGCGACGGCGGCCTGTGTCCTGGTGAAAGCTGTTCCGCCCGTTCGAAAGCGAGTCACTCCATGACCCACCACCAGATCTTCGATCTCGGTGATTTCACCACGCAGCACGGTGCCACTTTGCGCGGCGCCTTCTTGGCGTACGCGACGTATGGCGAGCTGAATGCCGACAAGAGCAATGCGGTGGTGTATCCGACGTGGTATTCGGGGCGGCACTGGGACAATGAGTGGCTGATCGGGCCGGGGATGGCATTGGACCCGGAGAAGTACTTCATCATCGTGCCGAACATGATGGGCAACGGGCTGTCGAGTTCGCCGAGCAACACGCTGCCGCCCTACGATCGGGCGCGGTTCCCGAACATCACGGTCTTCGATCAGGTTGCCGCCCAACATCGTTTGGTGACCGAGAAGTTCGGCATCGAGCGGCTCGCGCTGGTGACTGGTTGGTCGATGGGTGCGGGGCAGACCTACCAGTGGGCGGTGAGCTATCCGGAGATGGTCGAGCGGATCGCCCCGTTCTGTGGTTCCGCGCGCACCAGCCTGCACAACAAGGTGTTCCTGGAGGGCGTCAAGGCGGCGCTGACCGCCGACTCGACGTTCGCGGGCGGCTGGTACGGCGAGAACTGGCCGACCACCGGATTGCGTGCGCTGGCAAGGGTTTACGCGGGCTGGGGCTTCTCGCAGGCCTTCTATTGGGAGCGCGAGTACGAGAAACTCGGCTACACCTCCCTCGACGATTTCCTGATCGGCTTTTGGGAAGGCTTCTTCCTGGACGGCCGTGATCCCAACAATCTGCTGAGCATGCTGTGGACCTGGCAGAACGGCGACGTCGGCCGCACACCCGGCTTCGACGGCTACACCGAAGCCGCTCTCGCCTCGATCAAGGCGACCGCCCTCGTGCTGCCCGCCGAGAAGGACCTCTACTTCCCGCCGGAAGACGAAGCATGGGCCGTCACCCACATCCCGAACGCCGAACTGCGCGTAATCCCCGGCATTTGGGGCCATTTCGCGGGCCATGGCAGCAATCCCGAGGACACCCGGTTCATCGATACCGCCTTGTCCGAACTCTTGGCCAAGCCAGGCGGGCTGGCCTGACACCCCAACAAACAACTGAATCGCGGGATCCGAACCGTGGACTACATACTCGTAGCGGCGATCGGCAGCGTAGTGCTGATAGCCATTGTCGCCCTAGCAGTCTGGGACGACGTGCGCGATCGCACCGACACACTGATCGGCCCACCCCTCGAAGGAATCCGACCACACGACGACGCCCCCGACCGATCGTAAGGTGATGCGGGCTGAGTCACCGCCGGACACTGCCCGCATCACCTGCACGTCCGGAGCCGTCCCGTCGGCATCGGCCGAGCCGAACTCCGTATGCTTCCGGCGTGATGAGCTCTACCTTTCGCTGTGGATCCTGCGATCAGGCGCACGACGGCCCGCCCTTCGCCTATGCCTTACCCGCACCCGCCTACTGGAGTTCCGATCTCGAGCAGCGTCCCGGACATGCACACGCAGCCACTCGGGATCCGGCCGCTGGTCGAGTTGGAACCCACCGACCACCCGCTTGCCGTGGAGCAGCGCACCGGCATCACGATGGCCCGCGTCCGTGAAATCGCGGAATGGCACCTGCACCTTTGATCGGTGCTGTGCCTGCGTCAGTTGACATCAACTAATGTTGAGGTTGCAGGGTGGGGTCAGAGGATGATCGAGTTCTGACCGGAGGAGACACCATGCGCGCGGTTGTATTGCATGCTTTTGGGCCCGCAGGGAATCTGCGATACGAAACTGTTCCTGATCCGATTCCGAGGGCGGGGCAGGTGCGGATTGTGGTGAAAGCGGCGGGGGTGCATCTGATCGAGACGGCGATGCGCGAGGGGTTGCCGATCGGTCCGCCGCTGCCGGAGCTGCCTGCGATCTTCGGTGGTGAGGTGGCGGGGATCGTCGAATCCGTTGGGCCGGGGGTGGATACGTCGTTGGTCGGGGCGGATGTGGTGACGTCGAGGAGCGTGTCCGGCGGGTATTCCGAACTGGCCGTCGCTGAAGTGACTGCACTGCATCGGATTCCGGCTGGCCTGGACTACGAGTCCGCTGCCGCGATGATCGTCACCGGCACCACCACCATCGAAGTGCTCGACATCGCGGCACTGACCGCTGACGACGTGGTCCTGGTGAACTCGGCGGCGGGTGGGATCGGACGGCTGATGGTCCAGCATGCCCGCACCATCGGTGCCCGCGTCATCGGCGCGGCAGGCGGACCGGCCAAGGTCGCTGCCGTGGCGGCACTCGGCGCGGACCTCGCCGTCGACTACAACCAGCCCGACTGGACCGATCAGGTTCGGCAGGCATACGGCGAGCGCCCGGTCACGGTGGCACTAGACGGCGTCATGGGCGAAAAAGGCAGGGCGGCAATGGATCTGCTTGCCGAGGGTGCCCGCTATGTCACCTACGGCAACGCGTCCCGCGACGAATTCACACCGGACGCGGAAAAGCTGCGGGAACAGGGCATTACGATGATCGACGCACTGTCGATCATGCTGAGTAAACCGCGCGAGGTGCGCAACGAGGAATCCAGGGCCCTGCAAGCCGCCGCCGACGCGGCGATGGTGCCGACGGTGCACACCTTCCCGCTCGCCGCGGCGGCGCAAGCCCACGCCGCTCTGGAGCGGCGGGCAACGACCGGCAAGGTGATCCTGGTTCCGTAGCCTTTCATCCCACGGTCACCGGCGTGTGGATCGTGCGGTCCACCATGGGTATATGCGACGAATGTATGCGAGCGCGGCAGCCGTCCTGCTGATCGGCGTCCTGTCGACGGGGACGGCATCCGCGGGCGGCCCGGGGCGTCCTTTCGACCTGCAAGCCCACCGCGGCGGCACCGCATTGGTCGTGGAGAACACCCTGGCGGCATTCGCGAACGCGCTGGAGCTCGGCGTCAGCACGCTCGAGTTGGACGTGCAGATCACCGAGGACGGCTACCCGGTGCTCACCCACGATCGGGATCCCAACCCGGACAAGTGCATCGACACGGCCCCCGCTTTCCCCGGCGACCCGAAGTTCCCGTATGTGCCCGGCACCAGGTACATCCGCGACCTGACGTTGGCGCAGGTTCGCACGATCGATTGCGGTTCAAAACAATTGGCCGCATTCCCCGAACAGCGCACAGTGCCCGGCGCCCAGATGCCCCTGCTGTCCGAGGTTTTCGACCTCGTCCGGGCCTATCACGCCGATGAGGTGAAGCTGAACATCGAAACCAAGGTCGAAGCGGGCGCCCCGCAACAGACGGCACCGCGGGAGCAGTTTGTGCAGGTCGTCGCGGCGGAGATCCGCCGTGCCCACATCGAAAATCAGGTCACCATCCAAAGTTTCGATTGGGGCGCATTGATGCGGATGCGCGAAGTCGCCCCTGAGCTGCCGTTGGTCGCCCTCACCAACGGCCAGCAGTTCTTACAGGAGGGTCAGCCGGGTCCCTCACCATGGCTCGGCGGCCTCGACATCGATGACTTCCCTGGTTCCCTCCAGCAGAAATATGTCGCCGCCGCAGCATCTTTCGGCGCGGACGCGGTGTCGCCGGTGCACGGCGACCCCCAGGATGCCACGGTCGCCACCCCTGGCTATCGCCCGTTCACCACGGCCGACCTCGTCAAGGCCGCGCATGATCGCGGAATCCGGGTGGTGCCGTGGACCGTCGACGATCGCGCCACCATGCTCACCTTGCTCGATCTCGGTGTCGACGGCCTCATCACCAACCGGCCCGACCTGTTGCGCACCGTCCTCGCCGAGCGTGGCTACCAGCTGCCGAAGCGGTACCAGCGGTAAGTCGACCAGCTGCCTGGACAACCCGCACCCGATGCGAGTATGAAATTAGAACACGTTTCATTTTGTGCGGCGGGAGATGCGATGGACAGCGCGGCCATGGGGGAGTTGGTGATGGCCGGCTTCCAGAAGCTGGGCTTCATCCAGTACACCGGGATCGAAGGGGTGGAGTTCGACGCCGGACGGAACGTGGTGCGAATGGCGCCGCGAGCGGAGCATCTGAACCACAACGGCGACCTGCACGCTGCGGTGCTGTTCGGACTCGCGGAAACCGCGGCGATGGGAGCATCGGTCTCGGGCATCGTCGACCTGATGGGCGAGACGTTCATCGTCGCCAGGGACGGACGGATCGAATACCGGGCGCGCGCCAAGGGGGAGGCGGGCCCGTTCCTGGCGACCTCCGAATTGTCCGGTGAACTCCTGCAGCGGATCAGAGCCGATATCGCCGCCAAGGCGTCGATCGAGCTCGAAGTCCCGGTGAACATCACCGACAACACCGGAAAGTCCGTCGCGGCAGCGGCATTCACCGCGGTCATCCGACCGCGCAGATCCGTGTAGCGCGCACCGGGGGCGCACACCCTTGCTGGTCGATCGTTCTGGCGTCGATGCCGCCGACAAGCTGGATCTGTTGCGCGTCATCGGAACGCGGGTCCTGGGCGCAGCCGCCGAGGACCCGCGTGACCCGGTGGTGTCGGATCAGGGTGCGCCGGAGGCGTATTCCAGCGCCGCGTCGATCGCTGGCTGGCCGCCGCCCATCGCGAGTCCGCTTGCCGCGCCGATCGCGGCGCCGAGCACCGTGGTGATCGGCACCGTGATGAAGTCGAAGATGAACAGGCCGAGCGGGAAGCCGAGGATGAACCCGATGCCTGCGCCGATTCCCGCGCCCGCCAACACAATCGGCCACACCTTCTCGACCTCGGCGAATAAGCGTTCCTGGGTGGCCACATCGCGCAGCGGTGTCTGCGTCATGTTGTCGGGGATGAGGGTGAGCTGGCGGCCTGACGCGTCGATGTCCGGATGTAGTTGCACCCGTTGGTCGCCGACGCGCACCGCCATCGGTAGCGCGGCGACGACGGTGCCGTCGCGGTCGGTGAGTGTGACGACCCGACCCTCCTTGATCAGCTCGAACCGGCCGTCCTGGATGGTGGTCACCGCCCCTCGCCGATCCTCGGATGCCGCGACCTGGTAGGCGATTTCGTGGAATGACCCGCGCACATCGAGCGGTGCGTCGGGTGCGGTGCTTGCGGGGTCCGCATGGGTGGTGCCCGCGGTGATGACCGTTGCGGTCATGGCGAGCAATACCGTGGCGGTGCTTCTGAAGATGCTCATCGTTGTGCTCTTTTCGGTAGCGCTCCCCCTGCGCGGTGTTTTCGTCGGCGACGATACCGTTTCGTGACCTTCAGCAGAAGGGGTTCGGGCACAACGCGTTCGGATCACGCCTGCAGCTGGTCGCACACCCTGCGCAGATAGCCGGCGAACTGTCGCCGATCCTGGTCGTCCCAGTCGGCGGTGAGCTCGGCGAAGACGTGGCGTTGCCACTCGTGCGCGTCCGCGAGCAGCTGTTCGCCGCGGGTGGTCAACGCGAGCGAGGTACGGCGACGGTCGTGTTCGGATTCGGCGCGGGACAGATGGCCTGCGGCCGTCGCATCGCGCACCATGCGGCTCGCGCCGGAATGGTCGAGTCCGAGTTGGTGTGCCACCGACGTGATCGTGGCCTCGCCGCCCTGCTCGATGGTGGCGGCGACCACCTCGACCACTTGCACGTGTTGCGCGTGCCGCAGTTCGTCGGGCAGGTCTTCGGATGTTCGATTGATCCAGCGGCGCGACCAGAATCGCACCACCCGGAACAGTGCAGGCCCGCCGTCGGCCGTGCCAGGTTTGGTCCCCCGTGTGCTCATGCCGCCAGCCTAACGCGAACCCTGGCGATCGCATGTGATGCGCATGTATATTTGTGTGCGTATCGCATATATATGGAGGGTAGTCCATGGCCATCGTCTTGCATCACACGATCGTGCCCACCGCCGATCGGCACGCCGCCGCAACGTTTTTCGCTGAGCTGATGGGTCTGACGGTGGGCGCGCCGACCGGCCCGTTCGTTCCGGTCCGAGTGAACGGCGACCTGACCCTCGACTTCGACGACCGTGGCCGGGTCGAACCCGGCCACTACGCCTTCCTCGTCGACGACACCACCTTCGACGCGATCCTGCATCGCCTGGCCGGGTGGCCCGACGTCGCCTACGGTGCAGGCATCGAGCACGGCTGGAACCGCGACATCAATCGCCTCGGCGGCGGCCGCGGTGTGTACGTGTGCGCACCGGACCGCCACAGCTACGAGATCTTCACCGCGGCTCCCTGAACCGCGGCGCCCGCTCGAATCAGTCTCTGGCCGGACCGATCCGGCGTTTACGCGGCTTCAGATGCAAGGCGGGCAACGGCGGCGCCGGAATGCGCTGCTTCGGCGAGTGCCCGGCGATATCGGCGAAGCGATCGAGATTGTGATTCTCCCAATCGTTTCGGGCCGCCACGATCTCATCGTGGCTGCGTCCGACGAAGTTCCACCACATCACCAGTTCCTCGCCGAACGGCTCGCCGCCGATCAGCGCGAAATGCGCACCCGCCGTGCTGGTCAGCGCGATCTCGTCGCGATCGGTGCCGAGGTAGAGCAGCGGGCCTGCGGTGAGCGGCGTGCCGTCGACCGTCACCTCGCCCTCGATCACCATCACCGCGTGCTCGAAGCCCCGGTCCAGCGGCAGGGTGACCTCGGCGCCAGGATCCAGCCGCACGTCCGCGCCGACGATCGGTGTATACGCCTTGGCGGGCGAGACGGTGCCTGCCAGCGAGCCGATCAAGACGATCGCGCGTAGCCCTTGCGCTTCGTACACCGGAAGTTCGCGATGCTGCTCGAAATGCGGCTCGATCCCGGTGCTGTTGCCAGGCAACGCGATCCACAGCTGCAGGCCGTGCCCGGCGTGCGCGCCTGCGACCTTGTACTCCGAGTGCGCGATGCCGCGCCCCGAGGTCATCAGGTTCAGCTGCCCCGGCTCGATCTCCACATCGGAACCGACCGAATCGCGATGGCGGATCCGGCCGTTGAACGGCCAGGTCACCGTCTGCAAGCCGATGTGCGGATGCGGATCGATATCCGGGGACGCCCCGGTGGTGGTGACAGTGGGGGAGCCGAAGTGATCGAGGAAGCACCAGGCGCCGACGGTCGGCAGATCCCGTTGCGGCAGTACGCGTTCCACGTAGACGCCGCGGACGCCGCCGAGCGGCACCTCACGCAACGGAAAGAGCTCGGCGACCGGTCCGGGACCGGCCGTAGGCTCGCAGAGCGCCTCTTCAGGATGTGCGTCGAGATCGCTCATGACTCCGCCTCCGATGCGGTCGCCGACGCTCGGCTCACCGGCTGATGCCCTTGCCGATCACCTGCGCGTCGTACTGCGGGTGCTTGTCCAGGTACGCCCTGATGAACGGGCACAGCGGCCGGATCACCCTGCCGCGCTCGATCGTGTCCTCGATGGCCTGCTTGGCCAGGACGCTGCCGAGCCCCTTGCCGGAGAACGCGCCGTCGATCTCGGTGTGCGTGAACACCGTCTCGTCGTCGCGCTCCTCGTACTCGGCGAAGCCTGCCAGTTCGCCGCCGTAGAACACCTCGTAGCGGTTCTTCTCGGCGTTGCGGGCGACAGTGGACTCCGGGGTGGATGTGGTCATGGTCGGCTTCTCCTTCGCGGCATGGACAGGGTGATTGCTCAGGATCGACACGCGATTGAACGCGCCGATCGTGGTGGCGGCCCAGAGGACAACGGACAGTTGATCGTCCGTCAGCGCGGTGCGCGCGAGTGCGTAGGCGCGCGCAAGGGTGTCCTCGTCGGGAAGTGTCGTGGTGAGCTCGGCCAGCGCCAGCGCGGCTCGCTCCTTCGGGGAATACAGTTCCGTGCGCCGCCAAGCGGACAGCACGGCCAGTTCCTGTTCGGTGTTGCCCGCGGCGCGCGCGGCTCGGCTGTGTACGTCCAGGCAGTAGGCGCACCCGTTGATCTGGGAAACCCGCAGGTTGATCAGCTCGACGAGTTTGCGGTCGAGGCCTGCCGCGGCGGCCGCGGCGCGTACTTCGTTGGCGACCTTGCCGAGGGCGCGGTACGCGGTGGGCGTCTGTTTGTCGAGCCAGACGCGGTCGTGCGGTGTATCGGGCTTCACTCCGTGGGATGTTAGCGGCTCGAACGGTCGGGCGTCCGGCCGGGTCCGGCTCAAACGGACCGAGGTCCGCGTCATTTACACCCGCATACAGAATTCGTGAAGATCGTCGCCGACGCTCGCGCACGCCCTGCTCACGGCACAGAATTGGAGGTTCACCGAAGGAGAAATGTCATGAGGTTCCGCAACCGCACCGCCCCAACCCTGGTCGCCGCCTGCCGCCGCAGCGCGCACCGCATCTGGGCCAGGCAGGATCTCACCCCGCAGGAACGCGCGAATCTGATGGCGGGCTGGACACCGCCCGCGATCATCAGCGCGTCACTGGGCGGGCGCACCTTCCACTGACACACTGCGGCCCGGCGATCCACCTTTCGGATCGCCGGGCCGCGTGCTGTCCCACTAGATTTCGGTGAACCGGCGCAGTTGGAACGGCTCGACGAGCAGCTCATCCAACGCCGCCGCGCACGCCTCGAGGTGTGGTGTCTCGAAATGCCGTGCCAGCGCGTCCGCGTCGACCCATTCCTCCAGCAGCACCGCCTTGCTCGGATCGGTGGGATGCAGGTACAGCTCGTAGGCGAGGCAGCCTTCTTCGGCGACGGTCGGTTCGATCATGTTCTGCAACACCTCGCGCAGCTCCGACTCCCGGCCCGCCTTGGCGGTGAACCGGACATTGAGTGTCAGCGTGGCCACTGTGGCTCCTCTTTCGTTGTGGTGCTTGATATTTCCGGTGCGAGTCACCGTGTGGCGTCGACGGCGGCTGCTCGGACCGGCGCGACCTTGCCCTCGTAGACGCCGATCTTGTAGTCCAGGACGGCGACGGCCTGTTGCAGGTCGGCGATCTTGGCGAGCACCTCGGCACGGGTATTTCGGAACATCTCCAGCCGTTCGGGGAACGTCGATTCCCCTTCCCGCACCAGTTCGGCGTAGCGGACCATGTCCGCCACCGACATCCCCGTGGTGCGCAGATGACCGATCAACGTGAGCCACTCCAGATCGCGCCCGCTGAACCGCCGCTTCCCCGCGTGATCGCGCCCGATGTAGTTCATCAGCCCGATCCGCTCATACCAGCGCAACGTATCCCTGCTCAGCCCCGACCGCTCGGCCACCTCGCCGATCGAATATCGAGGCACCTCCCAATCGCCCCCGCGCTCGTTCCCGGCAGCTTCAGCCATCACATTCACCTCTTCCCGACGACACCATCGACGGTACCCACCTAGAGCCCACTCCAAGCAACGTTCCAGTCTGCCGAAGTACCCGACAGCTTCCCTCCGTTCCTTTACCTTGCGTGGGACACTGGAGCCGACCGGGTGGGACGAGCTGAGGAGTGAGGGTGACGGCACTTCCGGAACCGTGGCGGCTGCTGACGATTGCCGACTATTTGGCACTCGATGAGGACGAGCTGGTTCGCCATGAGTTGCAGGAGGGGGTTCTCACCATTTCGCCGTCGCCGAAACCAGAACACAATATTGCTGGTGCTGAGCTCTACAGCCAGGTGAAAACGCAGTTGCCTCCGGATTTGGCCGCCGTGCCCGATGTCGACCTCGACCTTCAGTTAGTGCCAGAAGACGGACTGGCCACTGTCCGTCGACCGGACTTGGTCGTGGTCGACCGGTTCGAACTCCAGCGGGTCAAGGACGAACGCGGAGTCCTTCGCGCGTCCGGTGCTCGCCTCGTCGTCGAAATCGTTTCGCCGGGTTCTCGGCGAACGGACTACGTCATGAAGCGAAGCGAGTACGAGGATGCGGGAATCCCGAACTACTGGATCATCGACCTCAGCACGCCATTGAGCCTGGTTGCTTTCCGGCTCACGGACGAGTTGGGCTACGTCGATGAGGGTGAGGCAACCGGGACTTTCACGACCTCGTCGCCGTGCCCGCTGACCATCGACCTGAAGCAACTGGGCTGACGGTCAGCTGGTCCACATCGGCGGCGTCGGCGAATGTTTCGGGGTCAGTTGTATTTCGGGAGTTCCTGGACGGCCCATTTGTTGCCGTCGGGGTCGGCGAAGTAGGTGAATTTGCCCCAGTCGAGGGTTTCTACCGGGGTGGCTTCCACGCCTGCGGCGATCAGTTCCTTGTAGGCGTCCTCGGCGCTGGCGACGACGATCTGCACGCCGCTGACGCTGCCGGGTGCGGCCTCGGTGATGCCGTCACCGATGCAGATGGAGCAGCCGGAGCCGGGCGGGGTGAGCTGCACGAATCGCAGGTTCTCGTTGACCCGGTGATCGTGGTCGGCGTTGAACCCGATCTTGGTGTAGAAGTCTTTCGCACGGTCGACGTCGCTGACGGGGATCGCGATGAGCTCGATTTTCCAATCCATCGCCCGAGCATCCCAAAGGTCGCCGACAAAGTCCCGGGTTCCGGCCTACTCTGGGGATATGCCAGGTAAGGACATCGACCGGATCAGGGCCCGTTCGGCCTGGGCCACGGTCAAGGAAAGCCCCATGATCACCGCCATCGCGGTGGCGCCGGTGGTGCTCGCGCTCGCCGTCGTGTGGTGGCTGCTCGGCGGTTTCGCCGCATTCGTATTGCTGATCATCCTCGGCGCGGTCGTGGTGGTCGGCGGCAAGTTGCTGCGCTGAACTCACCCACCGCGTCGGCTCCGCAGGCTGTCGTCCACGGGAACGCACCCACGGCTGCCTTCCCGAGTGGTGCACCCACGCCCGTCGGCGTTCACGGGGAGCCGCGAACAACATCGGCGGCCCACTGCGTCCGCTTACCGGGGGATGTGAAAGCGCACCAGCTCCCCGGTCCCCGCGTCGACCTGTGCCCACGGCCGGTCGAACTCGAGCACCGCGAGCGCCGAAGTGGGGAACTTGCGGCTGAGCTCGACGGCGTGCGTCGAATTCCGATTGCTCGCCAACTCCCATGCCGTCCACGGCATTCCGGGCGCGTGCCCGATCACCAGCAGTGTCGACACGTCGTCGTCGCTGAGCTGGACCAGCTCGATGAGGCTTTGCGGCGAGGCCTCGTAGATCCCGGCCTCGTAGACCACCGGTGCGTCGATGCCGGTGACGGCCAGCGTTTCCCTGGTCCGAGTGGCGGTCGAGCACCGCACCGCGTCGATCGGGGGCTGGGTCGCACGCAACCAGTCGCCTGCCAGCGCGGCCTCGCGCTGTCCGCGCGGCGCGAGCGGGCGTTCGTGGTCGCCGACACCGTCGGGATATGCCGACTTGCCGTGTCGCATGAGGATCAGAGTCCGCACCATGGAGATACCGTAAGGCCTCCGGTGGCATGGCCTCGACCACACTCGAGGCAAACTGAAAGCGGCGTCACATCGCGGCGGTTGCGCGGCGTGCCGCTTTTGTCCACCTCTGCCCATCGGGTGGCCTACAGCCCACGTACTTCGAGGACTTGCACAATATGGCCTACGTAATCACGCAACGTTGTTGCAACGACGCCAGCTGCGTCTCCGAGTGTCCGGTCGATTGCATCCGCCCGACACCGGATCAGCCGGAGTTCGCGACAACCGAGATGCTCTACATCGACCCCGACACCTGCATCGACTGCGGTGCGTGTGTGGATGCGTGCCCAGTGGAAGCCATCTTCTCCGAGGACGACCTGACCGCATCGCTGGCGCGCTACCGCGACATCAATGCCGCCTACTTCCAGCGGCATCCGCTCGAATCCAACTTCGACCCGATCGTGACGCCGCCGCGGCCGCCGAAGGATCTCGGCACCTTGCGGGTCGCGATCGTCGGCGCAGGCCCGGCCGCCTGCTACGCGGCCGACGAGCTGCTGCGCAGAGCGGACGTGGAGATCGAGATGTTCGACCGGGTGCCGACGCCGTGGGGCCTGGTTCGCTCGGGCGTCGCCCCCGATCACCCTGGCACCAAGACGGTTTCGGGCCTGTTCGAGTCGGCGTTCCGGCGCGAGACCCTGCAGTACTACCTCAATGTCGAGGTCGGCACGCATATTTCGCACGAGGAACTGCTTCGTCACCACCACGCGGTCATCTACGCGGTCGGCGCGTCGACCGACCGCCGCCTCGACGTGCCGGGTGAAGATCTGCCTGGCAGCCACTCCGCGACCGAGTTCGTCGCCTGGTACAACGGCCATCCCGACTACGCGGACCGGCAGTTCGACCTGTCCGGCGAGCGGGCCGTGATCGTCGGCAACGGCAACGTCGCCCTCGATGTGGCCAGGGTCTTGACCGTGTCCCCGGACGAGCTGGCAAAGACCGATATCGCCGACCACGCACTGGACGCGCTGCGCCGCAGCAATATTCGCGAGGTCGTCGTGCTCGGTAGGCGCGGCCCGCTGCAGGCGGCCTACACGTCGTCGGAGTTCCTGGCACTGGCGCACCTGAAGGGCATAGATGTCGTCGTCGACGCGGCCGACCTGGCGCTGGATCACGCCAGCCAGGCCGTGCTGGACGACCCGGACATCGAGCCGTCGCTGAAGCTCAAGTACACCCTCGCCGAGGAGTACTCCGGCGGGCGGCGCGATCCGGGCAACAAGCGGATCGTCTTCCGCTACCTGGCTTCACCGACCGCGCTGACCGGCACCGACAAGGTCGAGGCGATCGAGTTCGTGCACAACGAATTGTTCGAGGAGAACGGGCAGGTGGTGGCGCGGGCGACCGACCGCACCGAGCACATGGACGCCTCGCTGGTGCTGCGCTCGATCGGTTACCGCGGTGCGGCCGTCGCCGACATCCCGTTCGACGAGCGGCGCGGCGTCGTGCCGAACGAGCACGGGCGGGTGCTTGCCGATGACGGTGCTCCGCTGTCCGGGGTGTACGTCAGCGGCTGGATCAAGCGCGGTCCGCGCGGTGTCATCGGCTCGAACCGGACCGACGCCGAGGAAACCGTCGAGAACCTGATCGCCGACTTCACCACGGGCAAACTCGCTGCGCCGGAGGCGAATCGGGCCCAGCTCAAGGCGCTGCTCGGCGAGCGGCAGGCCGACTTGGTCGACCGGGAAGGCTGGCGGGCGATCGATCAGGCCGAACGCGCCGCGGGCAAGTCCTCGGGCCGGCCACGGGTCAAGTTCACCACCCGCGCGGATCTGTTGAAGGCCGCGCGCGGCTAGCGGACGGGGACGACCGGGCCCACCTGGGTCCGGTCGCTCAGTTCGTTGGCAATGGCATGATGCGCACGACCGTGGTGGTCGTGCCACCGACCACGAACCAGAGTCGAAGCACCGGCCGTCCGGTGCGATCGCCCGGCTCGTAGCGGCTGCGCACCGTCACATGTTGACGGGCGAGCACCGGCGCCACGTATTCGATCACCGCGCGGTGCGGGCCTGCGAGCAGCTTGGGATAGTCGACGAGGAACTGCTCGACCGCCTGCCAGTAGCAGGCATTGTTGACGTGGTTGTACTGGTCGATGTCGGTCGCGCGCACCGGAAACGGCATATCGGTATCCGATTCCGCAGGCACGGTGTCGGTCAGATAGGGCCGCCAGCGCAGCCGGTGCTCCTGGGTGGTCTGCGCCAGATAGGCGAGGCCGTCGTCGCTGATCCGCGCGGGCATCCCGGTCGACTCGCTGATGTTGATCCAGAAACCCTCTGTCTCGATCAATCCGCCGTTCGTGCTGGTGATCCGCACCCGCATGTTCGTCCACCGGGTCGACATCGCCGAGCACCAGCGCAACAACTGCACCTCGTCCGGCCACTGGATCGGCCGGATCACATCGATCACCGTGCGCCGCACGATCCAGTTCGGATCGGTTCGGTTCAGGAAGGTGCCGTACAGATTCTCCCAGGCGATGTCCTGCAGATAGCGGGCGATCGCGTCGAAACGCAGCCGAACGTAGGGATCCACGTCGCCAGCCCGGATGGGCCACGCCGAAGCAAAGCCCATGCCCTCCTGGGGAAGCGGGGCGAGTGGCTGATCGAGTGACACTGGTGCTCCTCGCGCTGCACGGTGTGCCGCGTTCTTCGTGTTGCTGTTGTGACTGACTTTACGGGGCGGATGTCGCACCATCGCGTTGAGCCGCCGCTACTCAGGAATGCCCGCACGAAAATTCGCTTGGCCAGGCATGATGGGCGCCATGACCGATACGGGCCTGCCCGCGAAACTCGGCAAACCGGCCGAACGAGCCCTCGCGGCGGCCGGAATCCGCCACCTCGACGACCTCACCACCTGGACCGAACGCGACCTCGCCGCCCTGCACGGCGTCGGCCCGACCGCGGTGACCAAGCTCCGCGCCGCGCTCGCCGCCCGCAACCAGACCTTCGCCTGACCTGGCCTTCGCGCGACGCGGGGACGGCGCGCGAGTGCGCCGGTACGATCCGACAAGCACTCCAGGGGAGGGGAAACCGGTGAAGCCGCTCGGCCGACACGACCCGCGCGTCGCGGGCAGGCACCGCTTGGTCGCGGTGATCGGTCATGGCGCGATGGGGCGGGTGCTGCTCGGCCGCGCGCCGGACGGCAGGCTGGTCGCGGTCAAGATGATTCACCGGCATCTCGCCGCGAATCCCGAATTCCGTGCTCGGTTCCGGTTGGAAGTACAAGCGTCCCAACGGGTTACCGGTGCCTACACGGCGGCTGTTCGGGATGCCGATCCGGATGCGGAAGAGCCTTGGCTCGCTTCGGTTTTCGTACCTGGTCCGTCATTGCGCGCCGCGGTCGATCAGTACGGACCGATGCCGCTCGGCGGCTTGCGGCTACTGACAGCGGGTCTCGGCTCCGCCCTGGTGGAGATCCACCGTGCGGGCATGATCCACCGCGACCTCAAGCCGACGAATGTCCTACTGGCCGAGGACGGCCCGCGCGTCATCGACTTCGGCATCGCCCGTGCGCTGGAAGCCGATCTCCAGCTCACCGGCACCGGCACGCTGGTCGGTTCGCCCGCGTTCATGTCGCCAGAGCAGGCCTCGGGCCACGAACTCGGCACTGCCAGTGACGTTTTCTCGGTCGGCGCGATGCTGGTCATGGCGGCGACAGGAGAGAGCCCGTTCCTCGGCGCGTCGACGCCGCAGACGTTGTACAACGTCGTGCACAACAGCGCCGACACGAGCCAGGTGCCTGCGGCGCTGCGACCAGTCGTTGCTGCCTGTTTGGAGAAGAACCCGGCTGCGCGCCCGACGCCCGGCCAACTGATCGACGCGGTGGCCGCGATGACGGCACGGCCGGGATGGCCCGCAGCGGTTCGACAGCAGATCGGGCGCGATCGTGCGGCGGCCGAGAACTGGGTCGAAACCGGCGAGGCGCCGATCCGTTCGTCGCGGCACACCGCGATATGGGTTGCCGCCGCGGCGGTGCTCGCCGTGTTGGCAGCGGGCACGATCACGGCCTTCCTTGTCGATCGAGGCGGTTCGCCTGACACTCCCGACCCACTGGCGAACCGGACGCTGGAATTGACCGACGAGCAAATGCGCCTAACCGACACCTGCGCGTTGCTCGGCAACGATGTCGTCGGAAGTCTGGGACAACCGGTGCGGCCAGAGCTCGCGGACTCGTCGATGTGCGGAACGACATTCGTGGAACCGGGTGGGCGCCGAACGCGCATGACGGTCAGCGTGGGAACGGCGGTGGCCGGACAACCGCGCACCGAGCAGGTCGCAGGCCGATCTGTGCTCGACACCACCTCCGGCGTGCGGTCCTGCGGCCGAGCGGTGGCCGTCCGCACCGAACCGACGCTCGGCGTCGACGTGAAAATCGCCGAAGCCGACGGCGATTCCTGCACCCTGGCGACCGCCGCGTTGAAAGCCGTTGTGACGCGCCTGGTCACGAATCCACCGAGTGTGCACCCGCCGAAACAGTCTGCGGTGACCCTCGTTCCCTGCGATGCCGTCGACCAAGCCGTTCTCGCGCCGTACACGGGCGGTGCGCGTCCGACGGCAGTGGACGTCCATACCTGCACCTGGACGGGCAGCCCGTTCGTGATCACCTTGCACGCGGCGGAGAGCAAACGGGTCGACTCGGACCCGCGGTACACCGTGCTCGAGGTGAACGCGGGCAAGCTGGGCGACCTCCAGGCGGCGCGCCGTATCGATGCGGACGGAACCTGCGCCACCTACTATCTGGTTCGCCCGACCATCGAAGATCGAGGAGAACTGATCGCCGTGACCGCACAACCGGCAGCCGCAGGCGCCGCCGACACCGCCTGCGCCACGACCGAAGCGGTGCTCACCGGTGTCGAAGCTCGGAGGGTGAATTCCTGATGGTGAAACGTTTGGCGGTCGGTGACCCGGCCAGGATCGGCAGATACCGGCTGCTCGGTGAACTCGGTTCCGGCGGCATGGGGCGGGTTCTGCTCGGTGTCGGCCCCGACGGACGACTCGTCGCCATCAAACAGGTGCACCAGCATCTGGTCACCGAAGAAGACTTCCTGCCCAGGTTCCGGCGCGAGGTGCAGACCTCGGCCAAGGTCTCCGGCGCCTTTACCGCCGCCGTGGTCGACTTCGATACGGAATCGGAATCGCCTTGGCTTGCTTCGCTTTTCGTGCCCGGTGTGCCATTGGACAAGGCCGTCCAGGAATTCGGCCCGTGCACCACCGCCGAAGTGCGCGTACTGGCCGTCGGCCTTGTCACGGCATTGCAGGCCATTCACGGCGCCGGGCTGGTGCACCGGGATCTCAAGCCCGCCAACGTGATTCTCGCCGAAGACGGCCCGCGGGTCATCGACTTCGGCATCGCGCGGGCGGTCGAG
Source organism: Nocardia sp. NPDC049149 (assembly GCF_043197455.1). NCBI lineage: Bacteria > Bacillati > Actinomycetota > Actinomycetes > Mycobacteriales > Nocardiaceae > Nocardia > Nocardia sp. NPDC049149. Next base: position 72,886 of record NZ_JBICTD010000001.1, on the reverse strand, counting down.
GGCCGGTCCGAGCTCACCCACACCGGCTCGATCATCGGTTCCCCCGCATACATGTCGCCGGAGCAAGCGCAATCGCTCCCGCTGACGCCCGCCAGCGACATCTTCTCCCTCGGCAGCGTCCTCGCCATGGCTGCGGGCGGCACCAGCCCGTTCGCCGGTGCGTCGATGCCGCACACGCTCTACAACATCGCGCACACCGAAGCCGACCTGAGCGGATTGCCGCCCGAGGTGGCGGAATTGGTGCGGCCCTGCCTGGCGAAGGATCCGCAGGAGCGCCCGACGCCGGCCGAGCTTCTCGATTTCCTCGGCCCGCTGCCGCCACCCCATCGGCCGTGGTCGGCCCGCGTGCACCGGGCGATCAACGATCAGGCGGCGGAGGTCGCGGAGCTGCTGGCCGATCCTGAGGCAACCCAGATTGTCGGTGCCACTCCTACGCCCAGCGCGGCGCAGCACGTGGCCGACATCGAGCAGCGGTTGCAGGCACTTGTCGAGATCCAACGGGCCACCAACCTACGCAGGCGGCGTAAGCGAGCGTTGATCGCCGTATCAGCGGTGGTACTGCTGATCGCTGGAGTCATCGTGGGGACTGCCGCGTTCAGTGGTGGCGAGAACAGCCCGGTCCCCGAGACAGCGAATCCGCTTGCGGGGCTGAACCTCACGAAGCTCCGGTCGATCGATCTGTGTGCCGCCGTCGAGCAGCCGCTGGTCTCGTCGATCGGCGACTGGACCAAGAAGCCGAACTCCACGCAATGGGGTACCTGCGCCGCCGAGGCGGGCGGGTATCAGTTCGACTTCGACATCAAACGCACCGATGGCTACCGGGACAACGGCGCGAAGGCAGCAGGCGCCCCGGTGCTGGAAGACGTGGCCGGCGCACAAGACGGCTGCGGCCGGGCCCTGCTGCCCGCAGCGATGGAACGCCAATTCGGCATTGCGGTGCGTGTGCGCGGCGGAGAAACCGACAAGCGCTGCGGCATCGCCGACGCCGCCGCCACGCAGTTGGTGAGCCGGATAGCGCAAGGCGCACCCCAACTTCCGAACAGCCGCGTCTCGCTCGCGAAGCACGACCCGTGCGCACTGGTCGATTCGATCGTGGTCAAGCTCAACATCGGTGACAAGGTGCGTGGCGAGCCGGATCTGCTGCACACCTGCAAGTGGAGCTCTGTCGGTCCGGCCACCGTCTCCTTCGAACGCTCGAAAATTCTGGTGCCGACCGAGAAGCCCATCCCGTTCGACCTGGGCGGCGGCAACTTCGTCTTCCTCGATGAGGCGGAGCTGGGCTCGCCTGCCTGTGTGCGTCGCGGCCAATATCGACAGATCGACAACAGCGACGCGGAGGTGGTGACGGTGCAGGTCGAGAATCCGTCGATGAACGAACATCCCGAATTCCGGTGTGCTGCCGCGCAAACGGTGTTGCAGAACATCATGGAGAACCTGCCGCGGGTGAGCGGATGAGCGTGCGTGCGCGGGCGGCCGCTTCCTTGGCCGCTGTTGCCCTTGTGCTGGTCGGCGGATGCGCGTCGACGGAGCCGGGGACGGGGGTGCCCGGCGAACCCGATGTGCGGACGTTGGACACCGGCCGGTTCCCGACCGCGCGGCCGAGCCAGCCCACCCGGTTGGACGAGGTCGGCTATGCCCGGCTGGAGGCGGCGCGGTTGGCAGGCGCAGTGCTGAGCCCGCACGAGGTCGATGCCGTCTATTCCAACGGTATGTCCGCCCAGGTGCACACCGACGTGCAGTCGTTGACGCGATATCTCGCCGAGCCGGTGATTCCGGTGCTGCTGAATCATGGCTTTCTCCTAGGGTTCTCGACGGGCTCGGCGGACGAGAAGCGGGCGCAGCAGGCCCCCGACGGGAGCACAGTGCGTGCGGGGTTGACCGTGACGGTGCTGCGATTCCCCGATGCCGCGGCGGCGAAGGCGGCGGCCGTCGAGCTCGATGCGGTCGACCTCGGGCTCAGTCCGGAGAATGCCCCGGCCACTCTGCCGAAATACCCTGATTCCCGGGCACATTGGCGTCCTGGCGTGCCGTCACTCGGCAGCACCACTCCGCATGGCAACTACGTGATCAGCGTTCTCACGGAGGCACGAACCCCGGACCTCAACCGGTTGGTCGAATCGACACAGAAGTACCTCGATGCCGAAGTCGTTGAGCTGGACAAGTTCACGCCGACACCAGTCGGCAAGTTCAGTACTCTGCGGCAGGATCCGGACGGGCTGCTCGCCAGGGTTATCCACGATCAACGCGTGGTGCCTGCGCCCGACGGGCAGGGGGAAGTGGTGCTGTCGTTGCGCGGCTACCTGAACTATCTGCAGGATCAGACGGGTCGATATCCGGTTCTACAGCGGGCCGGAGTCGACCAGATCGCGGTGACACCAGACGCTTTCGGCTTCCGTACCCGCGATGACGCTGCCGCAATGACATTCGTGCGGGAGTCCGCCGAACTCGGCAACGCGGTAGACCGCAGGGCTGTCGATCCGCCCGACGACGTCCCCGGGGCGCAGTGTGTGCAGGACTATCTCGCGTTCAAGGAGGGGCAGTTCCGCTGCTTCGTCTCCTATCGCAGATACGTCGCCCTGGTGATCGGTCCACGACTGTGGGAAACCCAGCAGCGGGCCGCGGCGCAATTCGCCCTGCTAGCCAACAGTCAGCGGTAACTGCGAGCACGAGCGCACCGCCGCCACACCAACAACCGTCAGCGTGTTCGACCACGAACCCCGAAACCTGCACCCCTTCTGTGGATCCGCACCCCTTCTAGCGGCCCAGAACGAGTGCGAATCCCCAGAAGGGGTGCGGATCCGAGTCTTCGATCTTGAAACCCCCGCAGCCGCACACCTGCTGTCTTCCCGCACACGATTTGGCTAGCAAAATCGTGTGCGGTAACTCAAAAAGTGTGCGGCTGAGAGTTTTTGATCTTGAATCTCTGTCTTCGATCTTGAAGTTCTCGAAACGGGAGCACAGCCAAGTGACCCGGCTGGAACGAGAGAACCCGTGACTGACTGCGGAGGTCAGCCGGGTACGGCAGGCGACGCCACCACGCTATCCGGTGCAAACCCTTGGCTGCCGAATTCACAGGAGACCGTGGAGCCGAGGAAGCTTTGCCTTCGCCGAGCCCAAAGCGGCACGGACACAGCCCAACCCGCCCCGTGGGCCGCGGCCTCGGACGGGCGCGGTCTCGGGCGGGCGCGGCCTCAGACGCGCGCGGCTTCGGGCGGCCGCGGCTTCGGGTGGGCGCGGCTTCGGGTGGGCGCGGCTTCGGGTGGGCGCGGTCTTGGGCGGGCGCGGCCTCAGACGCGCGCGGTCTCGGGTGGGCGCGGCTTCGGGTGGGTGCGGTCTCGGGTGGGTGCGGTCTCGGGTGGGTGCGGTCTCGGGTGGGCGCGGCCTCGGACAGGCGCGGCTTTGGAGGGGCGCGGCTTTGGGGGTTGGTGTGGGTTTCGTAGGGCGTGTTGCGTTTGGGGTGGTGGTTTATCCGCGGGTTGAACGGTTTCCTGGCGAGCGGGACAGTCTCGGGGTTTGCACTGGATAGCGTGGTGGCGTCGTCTGCCGTACCCGGCTGACCTCCGCTGTCAGGTGCGGGTTCTCTTGTCCCAGAACGGGTTACTTGGCTGTGGTCCGGTTCAAAGATCTTTTCCAGGAAGTGATCTTGGAAATGTTGACGGGAGTTCAATGGTGGGCGTCTCGGTGCGTATTGCCACCATATGACTCCCGTCAACTGTCACCTGCAACCATTTGACTACCGTCAACGAGGCGCGGCAACCATTTCTCTCCGGTCGATCAGGTCCCAGCCTGCCCGCTAGTACCCCTGGTACGCGCGCCCCTGACCCACGGCCACCACACCCGGCACATTGTTGACAGACCCATACCTGTCGATCGAATACCGCACCCCAGCGATGATGTTGTCCACCGGATTCCAGATATCGTCGTGCCCGGGCGCCTTGTACGCGTTGAACGTACTGTCGATGGTCTGCATCAACCCCTTCGACGGATGCCCGGCCTCCCAGTTGCTGTCCCACCGGTTCTCCGCATACGGGTTACCGGCTGACTCGTGCTCGATGATCATCGCGATGGCGCGCTCATCGATATCTTTGGGGTCGTAACCCATTTCGATGAGCTTCTGTTTGGCTTCGGCGATCCATTTCGCCATATCACCGCTCGGCAGCGGGCCGGTGGGGGCGCTGGAACTCGGGCTGCCGGATCCCGAGTTGTAGTTCCCCATCGCGTAATTCGGTCGGTCTGAGTTCGACGAGCTGACCGGAGATGCCTTGCTGACCGGGGACCCGTGCGACGACGTGTTGTTGGCCGGGGTGCCGGAGTTGGCGCCTGCGGGCGTGGTGGTCGCGGCGGGCGCCACGTTCGCGCTCGGCTCACCGAGCCCGGCAAATGCCTGGTCCAGCTTGGTGATCGCGGCATCCACCTGTGTCTTTGCTTGGTTGGCAACGGTTTCGGCGGATTTCAGCGCGTTGGTCAGATCCCAGGTGCGTGTCGCGGCCTGGTGTTGTTCCTGGAGGACCAGTCCCTCGACGTCGGCTTTGTCCGCGTGCGCGCGGAGGGCGGCGATGCGGGTGGTGGCGTTGACGGTGCCGTTGGGCTCGACGTCGAACGGCGGGCTCTGGTTGATCGCGTCGTCGCGCAGCTGCACCACTTTGGCTTTCGCTTCGACCAGGTTGCCGACTTGAGCGGTGAGTGCCGTCTTCAGTTCGAGCAGCGCGGCGCTGACGGCGGACGCTTTGGTCTTCTCGGTGTCCATCCTGGCGTTCGCCGCCGCGCCCGCGGCGCCGGACCACTTGTCGTCCAGCGCTTTCGTCTGGGTGACGCCGTTGCCGACGGCGGTGTCCAACCCTTGCGAGATGGTGCCCGCGTGCTCGCCCGCGGTGCCGAGTTGTTCGGGCTTCCAGTTGTCCACGTCGGGGATGGTCAGCGTCATGGCAATCCGATCGCCTTGAGCTTGGCGGTGAAATCGTCCTCGGCGAGTTCGTATTTGCCCGCGGCGTTGTGCATGTTGTCGGCGATGGTGGTGAGCCGGTTGCCGATGCTGCCGAGGCAGCGGTTGACCGCATCGCCTGCCCGCTGTGCGGTGGCGCCGAATTCGGTGCCGGGGAGCGCGGTGGCCGCGTTGGCGAAGGCGTCGCCCTCGTTGAGTTTGGTGACCGCACCGGCTTCCGTGCCGAGAGTTTGCGCGAACGACCGCAGCGCCTCGGGGTCGACCTGCATTTTCGTCGCAGGCGACTGGTTACGCTCGACCATAAGTCCCCCTTCCCGCCCGACCGTAGGTCGCGGTCAGCATAGCAAAATCGGGTTGCCGACAAGGGTGTCAGTGAGGCTCAGGCAGCCCGCGAACCGAACTCTGGCAGTCCTGGTCCGTTATGTTGATCACGGCGGCGCCTGCGAGGACAAGTGCAGGCGCCACGACAGAGAGGTCGGCGCATGCGCGCAGCTCAGATCAGCAAGCTAGAGGGCCCGGAAGCGATCGAGATCGTGGATATCCCGGAACCTGCGGCCTATCCGGGTGGCGTCGTGATCGACGTGCACGCGGCCGGGGTGGCGTTCCCCGATGTGCTGATGTCGCGCGGGCTCTACCAGATGAAGCCGGAGCTGCCGTTCGTCGTCGGCGGCGAGGTGGCCGGGATCGTCCGGGAAGCCCCGGCGGACGCGCACGTCAAGGCGGGTGACCGGGTCGTCGCGCTCACCCTGCTCGGCAATGCCATGGCAGAGGTGGCAGTCGCGCCTGCCGCGATGGTGTTCGCGCTGCCCGACAACGTCTCGTTGGCGGCGGGTGCAGGCATTCTGTTCAACGATCTGACCGTGCACTTCTGCTTGCGCAATCGCGGCAGGCTCGCTGCAGGCGAGACCGTGCTCGTGCACGGCGCCGCGGGCGGCATCGGCACGTCGACGCTGCGCATGGCGGTCGCCCTCGGCGCAGGTCGGGTCATCGCGGTGGTCAGCACGGAAGAAAAGGCCGCGGTGGCGCGGGCCAACGGCGCCACCGACGTGGTGCTCACCGACGGCTGGCTCGCCGCGGTCAAGGAACTGACCGGCGGCCGTGGCGTGGACATCGTGCTCGACCCGGTCGGCGGCGATCGCTTCACCGACAGCATCCGTTCGCTGGCCTCGGCGGGCCGCCTGCTCGTGGTCGGCTTCACCGCGGGGGAGATCCCCACGGTCAAGGTGAACCGGCTGTTGCTCAAGAACGTCGAGGTCACCGGCGCGGCTTGGGGTGAATGGGTGATGACCCATCCCGGCTACCTGGCCGAGCAGTGGGACGAGGTCGCGCCGCTGCTCGCCGCGGGCACGATCGCCCCGCCGGAGCCGGTGCTCTACCCGTTGGATCGGGCCGCCGAGGCCGTCGCGTCGCTGGACAACCGGACCGCGACCGGCAAAGTCGTTGTCACACTGCGCTGACGGGTTGTTCGAATCATGATGTTGTCCAACCGGGTGTTGAACCGGACCCTGCTCGCCCGCCAGCACCTGCTCGAACGGTCGAGCCTGACCGTGCCCGAGATGTGTGACCATCTCGTCGGGTTGCAAGCACAGGACTCCCCGCCGCCGTTCGTCGCATTGTGGAGCCGTATCGCCGATTTCGATCCGGCGACAGTGTCGGACGGGCTGGAGGATCGTTCGCTGGTCCGGATCACCCTGATGCGCGGCACTATTCACCTGGTGACACCGCCGGACGCGCTGCGGATCGCGCCGCATATTCAGCCGGAGCTGGAAAAGGTGCCCTTCCGTAAGGGTTTCAATTACGGCGCGATGGTCGGGCTCGATCCCGACGAGGTGCGCAAGCACGGCGAGGCAGCGCTCGGCGACGAGCCCATGTCGGCCGCCGACCTGCGCGCCAAAGCCGCGGCGCTGTACCCGGATCGGGATGCGGGCGCGGTCTTACAGACCTGGCTGTATCAGCTTCCGGTGCTGCAGACACCGCCGCGCGGCAAGTGGAAGGACAGCAGCAGGCCGGTGTGGTCGCGGGTCGAGCCGTGGCTCGGCGCACCGCTGGACCCCAGCTATCCGCTGGCAGAGTTGGTCTTTCGCTATCTGCGCGCGTTCGGCCCGGCCAGCACCATGGACATGCAGACCTGGTCCAAGATGACCGGGATGAAGGCTGCCGTCGATGAGCTCGGTGATCGCCTGCGCACCTACACCGACGAACGCGGCCGCACCCTCTACGACGTCGCGGACGGCGAACTGGCCGATCCGGACCTGCCTGCCCCGGTCCGGCTGCTCGGCTGGTACGACAATGCGCTGCTCTCACACCAGGATCGGACCAGGATCGTGCCGGAGGGCCCGTTTCTCGGGACCTTCGGCCTCGCGGTGTCGCCGGTGCTGCTCGACGGATACCTCGCCGGGCTCTACAAGGTCTTCCCGGACAAGAACGTTGCCCGGCTGCGGATCAGCCCGACCCGGACCTGGTCGGCCGCCGAACGCCGTGCGGTCGATGCCGAAAGCCACGCGCTGCTCGCATTTCTCGAAGCGGGTAAGGAACCGCAGGTCGAGATCCTCGAGGTGGGCGCGGACCTGCGCCTGTGACGGGCTGCGGGACAGCCGGTTTCGTGCGGTCGAGGCAGGTCACCGGAACGAACACCGCAGCCTGTGTGTGTCGCCTACCGGTCGGTGGCCGCGCGATAGGCAGGCGCCTTCGTCGTGCCCGCCGGATCGAGGGTGCGCAGCAGCGGCAGCGTGCGATACGGCACCACCGTCGACAGCACGATCACGCTGTGCGACCGCACCACCGACGACGTCTGGTCGATGCTCAACAACACCGTCTGCAGGCCCGCGTGCGAGTCGGCGCCGATCCGGCACCAGACGTCCCCGGAGCCGGTGGTCGCGTACGCCTCCAAAACCCCTGGTATCCCGTCGAGTTCGGCGGCGACCGCGTCCAACGCGCCCTGGGCGATCTCCAGCGTCACGAACGCCTGGACATCGAAACCCGCTGCGGTGACATCGATCTGCGGGTCGTAGGAGGCGATGACGCCGGATTCCTCCATTCGGCCGATCCTGGACTGCACCGTCGCCCTCGCCACTCGGGTCCGCCGGGACAGCTCGAGGATGCCCGCCTTCTGATACTCGTGCATCGCGGTGAGAATCGCGAGATCGAGTTCGTCTAATTTCGCCGGCGTGCGCGACATGACCGCCTCCGTTTCGAGCGCAGGCTGGGGGCTTCCAGCCAGGAATAGCATCAGCAAGCCGATGCTATTCAAATTGTCCAGCATTCCGGGGCGTTTCCTAGCCGAAACCGCCACAGTGTCTACCGAAAATCGCTGCGGTTGCCTATCCGACCTGCCTGACGATTACTTGGTGCATGACCATCGAGCAACTGCCCAATGCCCGGTCCAGCACGACCTCAGGCGGTTCGAGCACCGCCCCGACCGACGGCGAGCTGCGCAAGCTCGTCGGCCTCGTCGACCATGATGTCAGCGTCGATCCCTTTCCGGTGATCGGCTGGGATGCCCTCGTCTGGGTCGTCGGCAACGCGACGCAGACCGCGCATTACCTCGAGTCCGCCTATGGTATGCGCCTCGAGGCCTATTCGGGTCCCGAGACCGGCAACCGCGATCACAAGGCCTTCGTATTGCGCAGCGGCGGAGCCCGCTTCGTGATCAAGGGCGCCGTCGATCCGGAAAGCAGCCTGGTCGCGCACCATGATCGGCACGGCGACGGCGTGGTCGACATCGCGCTCGAGGTGCCCGATGTGGACCGCTGTGTCGAGTGGGCACGCACCCACGGCGCCACCGTCCTCGTCGAACCGCACGACGACACAGACGAATTCGGCACCGTCCGGAGCGCGGCCATCGCCACCTACGGCGAGACGCGGCACACCCTGGTCGACCGTTCCCGTTACGACGGCCCGTATCTGCCCGGCTACATCACCCGCAAGGCCGGCTACCAGCCGCGCGAAGGCGCCCCGGTGCGGCTGTTCCAGGCGATCGACCATGTCGTCGGCAACGTCGAGCTCGGGCAGATGGACGAGTGGGTCGAGTTCTACCGCCGCGTCATGGGATTCACCAACATGGCCGAGTTCGTCGGCGACGACATCGCCACCGAGTATTCAGCGCTGATGAGCAAGGTTGTCGCGAACGGCAATCACCGGGTGAAGTTCCCGCTCAACGAGCCCGCCGTCAGCAAGAAGCGTTCGCAGATCGACGAATACCTCGAGTTCTACCGCGGGCCAGGCGTCCAGCACATCGCGCTGGCCACCAGCGACATCCTCGCCTGCGTCGACGCGCTGCGCCGCGAGGGTGTCGAGTTCCTCGATGCCCCCGACTCCTACTACGAGGACCCCGAACTGCGTGCCCGCATCGGTCACGTCCGGGTGCCGGTCGAGGAGCTGCAGCGCCGAGGCATCCTGGTGGACCGTGACGAGGACGGCTACCTGCTGCAGATCTTCACCAAGCCGATCACCGACCGCCCCACCGTCTTCTTCGAGCTGATCGAGCGGCACGGTTCGCTCGGCTTCGGCAAGGGCAACTTCAAGGCACTCTTCCAGGCGATCGAGCGCGAACAAGAGGCTCGCGGCAACCTGTGATCGGTTGTGGCCCTGAGCATCCGGCAGTACGCTCCGTGGATTCGCCGGATGCATGGGGAGGGCCGCAGTGCTCTATCGATCTGCCGCGGCCGTAGCGTGTGCCGTCGCGCTCACCTGTGCTGCGAGCGCGACGGCACACGCCGATCCCGCACCCAGCTACCACCCTTCCTTCGACGACTGCCTCGCCGCCATGTCGAGAATCAAAGCGGGCCCGGCCCAGTGCACCTTCCTCGAAGACCGACGCGTCTGGGAGCTCCGCGTCCCCAACGGCTAGCGGGTCGTGTGCCAGGCCACTCGCCGTCGGCGTGGGTAGAGTGCAGGCATGCGGATAGGGGCGTTGGTCGGCTGCGCGGCAGCGCTGTCTTTGGTGCTGACGGCGTGCGGTTCGGGGGGCGATTCGGACAACACCAACACCCCGTTGCGGCCGCCGCCGAAGGTGGCCTCGCTCGGCCCGTTCGTCGGTGAGTGCGGACACGCCACTGACGACGAGGTGCGCGATATCGCACAGCTCGGCCAGATTTCTCAGGCGCTGAAGAATTCGACCGGCTGCAATTGGCAGTCCTCAGGATTCGGTTCGCCCAGTGTCACTTTCGCCTCCTATCGAGGCAGCCCGATCGCGCGTGAGAAGGCCTGGGTGTCCACCCAGGGGCGCAATCCGCAGACGATCAACGTCGGCGGCCGCACCGGCTGGCAGGCGCTGGAGCCGACCGGCCAGGTCTGCGATCTGGCCGTGCAACTCGACGACGACTTCTTCGAATGGTCCATGTCGTTCGGCGTCTACCCGGCGAACGGCAACCCGTGCGATCGGATGCACAAGCTCGCCGAACTCACCGTGCAGCGGCTGAAGTGAGAAGGGGACCGGCCATGAATCGTCGTCGCGCCTCGACCCGAGGAATACTCGTCGCACTGACCGCGTTGACAGTGTCGGCCACCGTCGCCGGTTGCGGCCAGACCATCAGCGGTCAGGCCTTTCCTGCGGGCGCAGGCACCGGGGACAACGTCAACACCAAGTTCGACAAACTGCTGCGCGAATGCGAAATCGTCACCCTCGAGCAGATCGGGGAGGCGGCCGCGGGCAAAGGGGCCGTCGCGCAGCCGTCTTTCTACGGTGCGGTGTGCATGTGGGAAGTGCCGGGGTCCGCAGGCAATGCCATGGTCACCCTGAACTGGTACGAGGTCGGCGCGTTGAACAACGAGAAGACCAACAACGACAAGCTCGGGTACCTCACCGACAACATCACCGTGCAGGGCAGGCGGGCGTTGCAGACCAAGCGGCCGAACGATCCGGATTCCTGCGGCGTCAGTGCCGGCGCGGCGGACCAGGGCGTCATCGGCTTCTGGATCAACTACCGCCCGGGGTCGACGCATCCGGATCCGTGCGAAGGGGCGAAGAAACTCGTAGAGTTGACGTTGAACTTGGCCAGGTAGCGGGGTCTCGAGCCACCCCGCTTTGACCCTGTGTCGCGACCACAGGTATCGTGGATCGCTGTGCCCGGAAGCATGCGGGCAAGTTCGTGCGTGACCGTAGGCCAGCGAAAGCGGCTGACACCTCCAGCGTGCCCGTAATTCGGGTCCTGCGCCGCGCGCGACACGCCCGACCTCGGGACGCGAGAAACGTGGTTGGACGTGCGAGTGAAGGCTCGATGACACGGACATTAAGAACCAGACACCGCGTTACTAATAAGGAAAGCCGGTCTATGCCAACGATCAACCAGCTGGTCCGCAAGGGTCGCCGCGACAAGGTCGCGAAGACGAAGACCGCGGCCCTCAAGGGGAGCCCGCAGCGTCGTGGCGTGTGCACCCGCGTGTACACCACGACCCCGAAGAAGCCGAACTCCGCGCTGCGTAAGGTCGCGCGCGTTCGCCTGACCAGCGCGGTCGAGGTCACGGCCTACATCCCGGGCGAAGGCCACAACCTCCAGGAGCACTCGATGGTGCTCGTGCGTGGCGGTCGTGTGAAGGACCTCCCCGGTGTGCGCTACAAGATCATTCGCGGTTCCCTCGACACCCAGGGTGTGAAGAACCGCAAGCAGGCCCGCAGCCGTTACGGCGCCAAGAAGGAGAAGAGCTGATATGCCACGCAAGGGCCCCGCACCCAAGCGTCCGCTGATCAACGACCCGGTCTACGGTTCGCCGCTGGTCACTCAGCTGGTCAACAAGATCCTGCTGGACGGCAAGAAGTCCACCGCCGAGCGCATCGTCTACGGCGCGCTGGAGCAGGCGCGCGAGAAGACCGGCACCGATCCGGTCGTCACCCTCAAGCGCGCGCTGGACAACGTCAAGCCTGCCCTCGAGGTCAAGCCGCGCCGCGTCGGTGGCGCCACCTACCAGGTGCCGGTCGAGGTTCGTCCGGGTCGCTCCAACACCCTCGCGCTGCGCTGGCTGGTCAACTACTCCCGGGCACGCCGTGAGAAGACCATGGTCGAGCGTCTCGCCAACGAGCTGCTCGATGCCAGCAATGGTCTCGGCGCCTCGGTGAAGCGTCGGGAAGACACCCACAAGATGGCCGAATCGAACCGGGCCTTCGCGCACTACCGCTGGTGACGTCTGCCCGGCCCGTCGTTATTGGGTCGGGAGGCACAGCCGGTCGCGGCACCTACCTGCCGCGTCCGGCGTTGACAAAAAGACGACCAACGGGTCGTCCCCGAAAATCCCAACTAGCTACGAGCGGGGAAGATTTCCGTGGCACAGGACGTGCTCACCGACCTGAACAAGGTCCGCAACATCGGCATCATGGCCCACATCGATGCGGGCAAGACGACCACAACTGAACGCATCCTCTTCTACACCGGCATCACCTACAAGATCGGTGAGGTCCACGATGGCGCAGCCACCATGGACTGGATGGAGCAGGAGCAGGAGCGTGGTATCACCATCACCTCCGCGGCTACCACGTGTTACTGGAACAACAACCAGATCAACATCATCGACACCCCCGGGCACGTCGACTTCACCGTCGAGGTGGAGCGTTCGCTGCGCGTGCTCGACGGCGCCGTCGCGGTGTTCGACGGCAAGGAAGGCGTCGAGCCGCAGTCCGAGCAGGTGTGGCGACAGGCCGATAAGTACGACGTGCCGCGTATCTGCTTCGTCAACAAGATGGACAAGCTCGGTGCGGACTTCTACTTCACCGTGCAGACCATCAAGGACCGCCTCGGTGCCAAGCCGCTGGTCATTCAGCTGCCGATCGGCGCTGAGGACACCTTCGAGGGCATCGTCGACCTGGTCGAGATGAATGCCAAGGTCTGGCGCGGCGAGACCAAGCTGGGCGAGTCCTACGAGGTCGTCGAGATTCCGGCCGAGCTCAAGGAGAAGGCCGATCAGTACCGTCAGGAACTGATGGAGACGGTCGCCGAATCCGATGAGGCGTTGCTGGAGAAGTTCTTCGGCGGCGAGGAGCTCTCGATCGAGGAGATCAAGGGCGCCATCCGCAAGATGACGGTCAACTCCGAGCTCTACCCGGTGCTGTGTGGTTCGGCGTTCAAGAACAAGGGCGTGCAGCCCATGCTCGACGCCGTGATCGACTACCTGCCGACGCCGCTGGACGACGGTGGCACCGACGGCCACGTGCCCGGCAAGGAAGACCAGATCATCCACCGCGATGCCAGCACGTCCGAGCCGTTCGCCGGCCTGGCGTTCAAGATCGCCGTGCACCCGTTCTTCGGCAAGCTGACCTACGTCCGCGTGTACTCGGGCAAGGTCGACTCCGGCGCCCAGGTCATCAACTCGACCAAGGGCAAGAAGGAGCGTCTGGGCAAGCTGTTCCAGATGCACTCCAACAAGGAGAACCCGGTCGGCGAGGCCGTGGCAGGCCACATCTACGCGGTCATCGGTCTGAAGGACACCACCACCGGTGACACCCTCTGCGACCCGCAGAACCAGATCGTGCTCGAGTCGATGACCTTCCCTGACCCGGTCATCGAGGTCTCCATCGAGCCGAAGACCAAGTCCGACCAGGAGAAGCTGGGCACCGCGATCCAGCGTCTCTCGGAAGAGGACCCGACCTTCTCGGTCAAGCTCGACCAGGAGACCGGCCAGACCGTCATCGGCGGCATGGGCGAGCTCCACCTCGACATCCTTGTCGACCGCATGAAGCGTGAATTCAAGGTCGAGGCGAACGTCGGCAAGCCGCAGGTGGCCTACCGCGAGACCATCACCAAGAAGGTGGAGAAGCTCGAGTTCACCCACAAGAAGCAGACGGGTGGCTCCGGCCAGTTCGCGAAGGTCATCATCGCCCTCGAGCCGTTCATCGGCGAAGACGGCGCGACCTACGAGTTCGAGAACAAGGTCTCGGGTGGCCGCGTGCCGCGCGAGTACATCCCTTCGGTGGACGCCGGTGCGCAGGATGCCATGCAGTACGGTGTGCTCGCGGGCTACCCCCTGGTCAACCTGAAGGTCACCCTGCTCGACGGCGCCTACCACGACGTCGACTCGTCGGAAATGGCCTTCAAGATCGCCGGTTCGCAGGCGCTCAAGGAAGCGGCCCGTAAGGCCGGTCCGGTGATTCTCGAGCCGCTGATGGCGGTGGAGGTCATCACGCCCGAGGACTACATGGGTGATGTGATCGGCGACCTGAACTCCCGCCGTGGCCAGATTCAGGCCATGGAGGAACGCAGTGGTGCCCGTGTCGTCAAGGCGCTGGTTCCGCTCTCGGAGATGTTCGGCTATATCGGTGATCTGCGGTCGAAGACCCAGGGCCGGGCGAACTACTCCATGGTGTTCAACTCGTACGCGGAGGTTCCGGCCAACGTGTCGAAGGAGATCATCGCCAAGGCGACCGGCGAATAAGTCCGGTAGGGCAAGTGCCACACTTGCTGCAAGTCCCACTTCCGGGACGCGTTGCAGGCACTTGCCCCGCCAGCCGGGAGTCAGTACGACCCCAGAAATAACCGCACTGCTGCAACTGCACGCACCAACAAGTCCAGGAGGACACCACAGTGGCGAAGGCGAAGTTCGAGCGGACGAAGCCGCACGTCAACATCGGCACCATCGGTCACGTCGACCACGGCAAGACCACGCTGACTGCAGCGATCACCAAGGTGCTGGCTGACAAGTACCCGGATCTGAACGCGGCGTTCGCGTTCGACCAGATCGACAAGGCGCCGGAGGAGAAGGCTCGTGGTATCACGATCAACATCTCCCACGTCGAGTACCAGACCGACAAGCGCCACTACGCGCACGTCGACGCCCCGGGTCACGCTGACTACATCAAGAACATGATCACCGGTGCGGCGCAGATGGACGGTGCCATCCTCGTGGTCGCCGCGACCGACGGCCCGATGCCGCAGACCCGCGAGCACGTGCTGCTCGCCCGTCAGGTCGGTGTGCCCTACATCCTGGTCGCGCTGAACAAGTCGGACATGGTCGACGACGAGGAAATCCTCGAGCTCGTCGAGATGGAGGTCCGTGAGCTGCTCGCGGCCCAGGAGTTCGACGAGGAAGCGCCGGTCGTGCGCGTCTCCGGTCTGAAGGCGCTCGAGGGCGACCCGAAGTGGACCGAGTCCATCGTCGAGCTGATGAACGCCGTCGACGAGTCGATCCCGACCCCGGTTCGTGAGACCGAGAAGCCGTTCCTGATGCCGGTCGAGGACGTGTTCACGATCACCGGTCGTGGCACCGTCGTCACCGGTCGCGTCGAGCGCGGCATCATCAACGTGAACGAGGAAGTCGAGATCGTCGGCATCCGTGAGAAGGTCACCAAGACCACCATCACGGGCATCGAGATGTTCCGCAAGCTGCTCGACCAGGGCCAGGCCGGCGACAACGTCGGTCTGCTGGTTCGTGGTATCAAGCGTGAAGATGTCGAGCGTGGCCAGGTTGTCGTGAAGCCGGGCACCACCACCCCGCACACCGAGTTCGAGGGCCAGGCCTACATCCTGTCCAAGGACGAGGGTGGCCGCCACACGCCGTTCTTCAACAACTACCGTCCGCAGTTCTACTTCCGTACGACTGACGTGACGGGCGTTGTGACCCTGCCCGAGGGCACCGAGATGGTCATGCCCGGTGACAACACCGAGATGTCCGTCAAGCTGATCCAGCCGGTCGCCATGGACGAGGGTCTGCGCTTCGCGATCCGCGAGGGTGGCCGCACCGTCGGCGCCGGTCGCGTCACGAAGATCGTCAAGTGATTCACTGAATCGCTGCACTGAACGGCGTCGCCCCGAAAGGGGCGGCGCCGTTCGGCATTTCAGGGGATATTCGGTCGACAGTCGATCAGGGGGCGGGTACACATGGGGGCATGGTTACAGCACGTCCGCATTCGCGGTAGCAGTCGGTAGAGCGTTCAGTGGCGCGCTGCCCGCGCCGCGTCAGCTCCCGATACTCGTGCCGTCGCCGGAACGCATCAACCAGGCGGGTGTCGTTTCTTTGACGAAACCAGTTGATGGAGTGGGGGATTCCCATGACGCGTGCAATCACCGCCGATCTCGGCATGGTTCGGAATATCGGGATCATGGCGCATATCGATGCGGGCAAGACAACCACCACCGAGCGGATTCTGTTCTACACCGGTGTCACCTACAAGCTCGGTGAGGTGCATGACGGGACCGCCGTGATGGATCGGACCGTGCAGGAGCAGGAACACGGGATCACCATCGCCTCGGCGGCGACGACCTGTTTCTGGAATGGCTTCCAGGTCAACATCATCGACACGCCAGGGCATGTCGACTTCACCGCGGAGGTGGAGCGTTCGCTGCGGGTGCTCGACGGTGCGGTCGCGGTCTTCGATGCCAAGGAGGGCGTCGAGCCGCAGTCCGAACAGGTGTGGCGTCAGGCCGACAGGTACGACGTGCCACGGATCTGTTTCGTGAACAAGATGGACAAGCTCGGTGCGGACTTCTTCTGCACCGTGCAGACCATCAGGGACCGTCTCGGCGCGACGCCGCTGGTCGTGCAGCTGCCGATCGGGGCCGAGGGCACCTTCGAGGGTGTCGTCGACCTGGTCGAGATGAACGCCAAGATCTGGTGTGGTGCAACGGATCTCGGTAAGCACTACGACGTTGTCGCGATTCCGGCCGAGCTGCGTGCGCTGGCCGAGCGGTACCGGGCCGAGCTGGTCGAGATCGTCGCGGAGTCGGACGAGGCGCTGCTGGAGAAGTTCGTCGGTGGCGTCGCCTTCACGGTCGCGGAGATCAAGGCGGCTATTCGGGCAATGACGGTGAAATCCGTTGTGTACCCGGTGTTGTGCGGTTCGGCGTTCAAGAACACCGGCGTGCAGCCGATGCTCGACGCCGTGGTCGACTATCTGCCTTCGCCGCTGGACGGCGGCGGCACGGATGGTTGCCCGCCGCAGGACGAGACGCAGGTGATCCACCGAAGTGCCAGCAGCAGTGCGCCTTTCGCGGCGTTGGTGTTCAAGATTGCCACGCACCCGTTCTTCGGCGAACTCGCCTACATCCGGGTGTATTCGGGCCGTGCCGAGCCGGGCACGGTCGTCAGCAATCCAGGACGAGGTCGAAAGGAGCGTTTAGGCAGGCTGTTCCAGATGCACTCCGACAAGGAGATTCCGGTCGGCGAAGCCATGGCGGGCCATATCTATGCCGTGGTCGGGTTGAAGGACGTCAGCACCGGCGACACCCTGTGCGATCCGCAGCACCAGATCGTGCTCGAGTCGATGACGTTCCCCGACCCGGTCATCGAGGTCGCCATCGAGCCGAAGACCAAGTCCGACCAGGAGAAGCTGAGCCTCGCGATCCAGAAGCTGGCCAGGGAGGATCCGACCTTCTCGGTGGCGCTGGATCAGGAGACCGGTCAGACCGTCATCGGCGGCATGGGCGAGTTGCACCTCGATGTCCTGCTCGACCGCATGAAACGGGAATTCCGGGTCGAGGCGAACATCGGCAAGCCACAGGTGGCCTACCGCGAGACGATCACCAAGAAGGTCGACAAGCTCGAACACACCCACCGCAAGCAGCGCGGTGGGAACGGGCAGTTCGCCAAAGTGGTTGTCGCCGTTGAACCGTTCCTCGGGTCCGACGGGGAGATCTACGCCTTCGACAACCGGGTGACCGGTGGCCGGGTGCCGAAGGAGTACATCCCCGCGGTCGACGCCGGTGCGCAGGATGCCATGCAGTCCGGCGTGCTTGCCGGGTACCCGCTGGTGAACGTGCGGGTGATCCTGCTCGATGGTGCTGCGCACGAACAGGATTCGTCGGAACTGGCCTTCCGCACGGCAGGTGCCCAAGCCGTACGAGAGGCGGTGCGTAAGGCCGGTCCGGTGATTCTCGAGCCGCTGATGGCGGTGGAGGTCATCACGCCCGAGGACTACATGGGTGATGTGATCGGCGACCTGAACTCCCGCCGTGGCCAGATTCAGGCCATGGAGGAACGCAGTGGTGCCCGTGTCGTCAAGGCGCTGGTTCCGCTCTCGGAGATGTTCGGCTATATCGGTGATCTGCGGTCGAAGACCCAGGGCCGGGCGAACTACTCCATGGTGTTCAACTCGTACGCGGAGGTTCCGGCCAACGTGTCGAAGGAGATCATCGCCAAGGTTGCCGGTCGCTGATCCGTCGGCGCCGCTCCTACAGGGAGCGGCGCCGGTCGGCGTTGTCGGGTCGGGCTTGTCCACCCTCGTGAGGTGGGCGAGCTTTTGGCCGCGGGCGAGACCGAGGATGCGGTCTACGTCGAGGGGTGATCTTCCGAGTGCTTGTCGGCGTCAGTCCTGCTTGCCGGGTTTGATGGGGTCGACGTGCAGGAGTTGGTGGGCAGGCTTGGTGCAGGCGTCGACGCTGAAGGGGAGGGGGCGTGCGGGCTGCGCCGGCGGGGAGACCAGGAGGTATTGGGCCGGGGTGCGTTCGCAGTCGAAGTTGCCTGCTTGGGCGTAGCGGAGGGTGGCGTGGGCGGCTTCGGTCGGGGCCAGGGTGACCGAGGCCGGGGCGGTGCTGTCGGTCTTGTGGTCGGCGGCGGGGCCGAGGGGCGTTGGGGGTGTGCCCGCGGCGAGAGAGATGTCGGGGTAACCGGCGAGCGTGCACGGGGTCTTGCCGGTGTTGGTGAACACGACGGGAACGTAGATGCTGCCTGCGGCTCCGCCCTGCCTGCCGAGTGCTATGTCGAGATCGGCTGCGGTGCAGGCAGCTTCGGCATTGGGGGCCGGGGGCGCCGCGGGTCGGTTCGAGGTCGGCTCGGCGGCAGGCGTGCCCACCACCGAGCTGGCTGTGGGCGACGGTCCTGGCGAGGAGTCGGTGCATGCGGCCAGGGTGAGTGCCGCAGCGAGGACGACCAATGCTGTGCCGCGCATAAGGCAACCCTAGACCTGTCGGTGGTGGTTCTCGGCCGATTGCGATGGGCGACCCGGGTTCGTCGCTGCCGCGGTCAGCACTTGAAGACTTGGCCGTCGTACTGCTCGCGGCGAGCGTCCGGGATCTCGTGCAGGCAGCCGAAGGGGACGATGCCGTCGTCGCTCAGTTGCACACCGCTCTTGGTGGTTGGGTTGACACAGGTGAGGCCGTTGGTGGCGATGCGGCAGGAGTATTTGCCGAAGGTCAGCGCGCTGTCGTAGGGCAGCGTCTGGCCGTCGCCGTAGATGAAAAGGCCTGGGTCGCCACGGAATTGGCCGACGGTGAGGGCGGAGCCCGTGTAGTGCACGTAGCCGCCGTCCCAGTTGCCGATGCCCTCGGCCGGCTTGGGGACCGGGTTCTTCAGTTTGACGACACAGTTGATGCCATCGATCTGGTATCCGGTGCCGGTGATGCAGCTGATCTTCCCGGACGGGCTGACGAAGGCGATATCGCTTTTGAGATCGGTGGCGGGTCCGGTGCCGGTGCTGGCGGAGTGGTATCCGCCCAGGTCCGCTTGGGTGCCGGCCTGGACCCAGGCGATCCGTTCCTTGAGCTGGCTGTCCCGGCTCGGCGGCTTCGAGGGTGTCGCCGCGGTCGAGGTCTCCGGGGGTCGGTCCGAGCTCGACTGTGGCTTGCCTGGGGTGGACTGGGAGCAGGCGCTCAGCGCCAGGATCAAAGCAGCGAGCGCCGCGATTCGCATGATCATCACACTAGTCGTTTGCGCCGCAACAGGTTCCGGCGGCGGACCCGGCCAGCCTGGTCGGAGCACATTTCCACACCTGGGAAAAGGTTGTCACGGCTGGTCGACACCGTCCGTTAGCGTCGACAATGGCAGACAACGATCAGTCGATCCGGAGGAACCATGAGTAAGTCATCCCTCGCCGCCGAGCTGAATATCACCGAGGGTGCCTTGAAGCATGGGATGCCGTACCTGGCGATGGGTTCCGGGCGACCGCTGGTCTTCCTGCGCTGGTTCACCCCCGACCACGCGAATCCCAGCGGCTGGATGCGCGACGCCGAGATCAAGATGCTCGCCCCGCTGGCCAAGCATTTCCGCGTGTACGCGGTCAACCGGGCGCCCGGCCTGTCCGAGGGCATCACGATGACCGACATCGCCACCCAGCATGCAGCGGCATTGCAGGACGAGTTCGGCGAGCCGGTAGACGTGCTCGGCATTTCCTCGGGCGGCTCGATCGCCCTGCAACTCGCCGCCGACCACCCGAAGGTCGTGCGCCGCTTGGTCGTCGCCTCCTCCGGCTACCGCCTGGATCCGCTCGCAAAGGAAATCCAACTCCGCTACGGCGAAGCGGTTTTCGCAGGCCGTCGCGCTCTGCACCTGATGGCCCCGATCGCCGTCTCCTCCCGAGCGCTCGCCCGCGTCCTCGGCGTCGCCATGTGGCTGTTCGATCCGCTGGCTCGCCCGAAGAACCCCGCCGACACGTATGCCTTCATCCGCGCCGAAGACGCCTTCGACCTGGATTCTCGCCTCCACGAAATCACCACGCCCACCCTCATTCTCGGCGGCGAACGCGACGCGGCTTACAGCATCGACAACTTCCGCCACACCGCCGACGGCATCCCCGACTCCCGCCTCACCATCTACCCCCGCACCACCCACACCGGCGTAGCCAAACACCCCAACTTCGCCACCGACGTCACCACCTTCCTCACCGCCGAAACCCCCTAACCCTCAAACCACGCCGCGAGTGGGACATGACAGAGGCGACACGCCGCAAACGCCTCCACCATGTCCCCTCACCCAACCCGCCCTCATCGAACAGGACACAGCCGAGCCAACTTTCGCCCCGATCACTCGCTCCCGGCCCGTTCTGGAGTTGGTCGGTTGATCACGGGGAACTGGTGTAGGCATCGCCCGAGAAGCCACCTGCACCAGTACCCCCTCGGCGCGAAACCACCCCGGTGATCCCACATACCGGGATCACGGGCACTCTTGAGACCGGCAAATACGGCGAGTGGCGCCCTAGCATCGAAATCCGCACCCCTTCCGTGCGTCCGCACCCCTTCTAGCAGCCCAGAACGAGTGCGAATCCCCAGAAGGGGTGCGGATCCGAGTCTTCGATCTTGAAACCCCCGCAGCCGCACACCTGCTGTCTTCCCGCACACGATTTGGCTAGCAAAATCGTGTGCGGTAACTCAAAAAGTGTGCGGCTGAGAGTTTTTGATCTTGAATCTCTGTCTTCGATCTTGAAGTTCTCGAAACGGGAGCACAGCCAAGTGACCCGGCTGGAACGAGAGAACCCGTGACTGACTGCGGAGGTCAGCCGGGTACGGCAGGCGACGCCACCACGCTATCCGGTGCAAACCCTTGGCTGCCGAATTCACAGGAGACCGTGGAGCCGAGGAAGCCTTTGCCTTCGCCGAGCCCAAAGCGGCACGGCCACAGCCCAACCCGCCCCGTGGGCCGCGGCCTCGGGCGGGCGCGGCTTCGGGCGGGCGCGGCTTCGGGCGGGCGCGGCTTCGGGCGGGCGCGGTCTCGGGCGGGCGCGGCTTCGGGCGGGCGCGGTCTCGGGCGGGCGCGGCTTCGGGCGGGCGCGGCTTTGGGGGTTGGTGCGGGTTTCGTAGGGCGTGTTGCGTTTGGGGTGGTGGGTTTATCCGCGGGTTCGACGGTTTCCTGGCGAGCGGGACGGTCTCGGGGTTTGCACTGGATAGCGTGGTGGCGTCGTGTGCCGTACCCGGCTGACCTCCGCTGTCAGGTGCGGGTTCTCTTGTCCCAGACCGGGTTGCTTGGCTGTGGTCCGGTTCAAAGATCTTGAAAGAAATCGACGGTAGTCAAATGGTGGGCGTCTCGGTGCGTACTGCCACCATATGACTCCCGTCGATGAAGTTGATCAACCATTTCACTCCCGTCGATGGGCCAACAACCATTTCTCTCCCCTCAACGAGGCTCACCAACCATTTGACTACCGTCAACGAGCCTCACCAACCTTTGACTACCGTCAATGAGGCTCACCAGCCATTCGACTCCCGTCAACGCGCCTCGGCAACCATTCGACTCCAGCCGATCCACGGTCTAACAGTCACTGGTGAAAACGCCCGGGCGGTCGATGTTTACGGCTTCGGACTAGGGATCCAGCTTCCCGAGCGGCGGGTGCGGGCGGCGATTGCCGCGGCGGCGTGGACCTTTCTGGCCAGGCGGGTGGGATCGTTCAGGTCGGTCCAGGTCCAGCGCACCACCATCCAGCCGAGAGAGCGGAGCTGGTCTTCGCGGTTCTTCTCCGCGATGACAACCTGTTCGGGCAGGTGTGCGCCGCGCAATTCGCTCCGATACTCGACCGCTTCGTCGAACTCGCCGATCACACCGAGTTCTGCGAAGAGGAAGTCGACTCGGCCGACGCATGCTTCCTCATCGGTGAAGACTCGCGCCTGCAATTCGGGTGCGGGTAACCCACCTCGTTGGATCGCTATTCGGCTCAGGGACTCGCCGATGCTTTCGCTACGGCCGTCCAGGAATGCAATGGCGTGCGCGGCTTTTCGGGCTCCCCGGCGCTGGCGTGCGCGCTCCAGGTGTGCCCGCAGTTCGTTGGTGGTCGTGAGCCCCATGCGCAGTGCGTTGTCACCGATGACGACCGCCTGCTCGAAATCCATGGAGCGTGCGATGTCTAAAACAGTCCTGGGTGGGGTGGTGACTCGGAGGTCGTTGACGATGGTGATCTCGTCCGGTTCCAGATGTGCTGCGTGGACGACGAGTTGTTTCTGGATTCGCCCACCGTTTATTCGACCCTGGGTCAGATGCACTCGGTCCAAAGGGATGGTCCAAGTGGGTATTCCGTGGAATACCAGCGCGGAGCAGTGGCTCAGGACGGGTTCAACGGACATCGCGTCGCACGTCGCGACGGCGAGCAGAATATGTCGCCCTTCGGGTGTGGGGTCCGGTTCCGGCGCATCGAGATAGCGCCCGGGACGAATCCGGCGCCATTGCCCGGATTCGCAGCGGCGCTGCAGTTCCCGGTCGGACATTCCCGAGGCGAGCGCCTGGCGCCGGGAGATCAGGTGCGGTGCGTCCATGTCCCGAGCGTGCCTGCCTGCTGAGCGCGACAACAGCCCCGCGTCAGCGAGTGTGCACAACACGCACCCTGTGGATAACTGGGGAAGGCCGCTAGCCGAGCTGCGTCATCCCGGCGGCGACCACCTGGGCGACGTTGAGGAGTTCCTCCGCGGTGGGGATGGGCACGCCGTCGAGGGCGTGCAGCCGATCGGTGCTCGCGATCGCGAACATCGCGGAAACCCAGGCGGCGGCGCAGGCGCTCAGGGTGCCGGGACGGACCGGGTTCGGCGCGCTCGCCTGCAACACCCGCGCGGTGACGTCGAGCAATTGGTCACGCAGACGGCGTAGTTGGCGGCGCACGTCGGGATGGGTGTCGGCCTCGCGCCACATGATGACGCGTAGCACGGAGGAATGGTGATCGCGCAGGTTGAGCGCGGCGTCGAGCGCGACGAGGCTGGCGGCGGGATCGCCGGGCGCGACGACGGTGCCGATGTCCTCGATCGGCTGCGCGGGCACCCGCTCGGCCATCAGCGCCGACAGTATCGAGTCCTTGGTCGGAAAGTAATAGAAGACAAGACCTTTCGGCACACCGGCGGCGCCTGCGATGGCCGCCGTCGCGGTGGCGTCGAATCCCTGTGCCGCGAAGAGCTTTTCGGCGGAGTCGAGAATGAGCTGGCGGGCGTCGCCGTCCACTTTCGCGCTACGGCGACGCCCGGCCCTCGGTTCCTTTCCCGGCCGTTGCCGGCCGGGTTTCGGCATCTGCATCAGTGGTGCGGCGCCATGTTGTGCAGACGTCCCGACACCGTCGGCAGCGCCGCTACCGCGACTACCGCCGTCACTACCCCGACTACCCATGCGGTCCAGGATGCGCCCCGGTATTCGGTGAAGTCCATGGCCCACGGGGAAATGAAGAGCAGCAGACCGAACAGACCCATCGCATAGTCGGCGGTCGCGCCCATGGCAGGCCGGTACATCTGGGCGAGACCGGTGAGCGCGATGAGGACGCCGAGCACGATCAGTGACCACTGCGCCTTGTCGGTGGTTTCCACCCACAGCGGTGACAGCGCGGCGAAGACGCCGAGCACGACGGCCAGTAAATCTTGTGCGCGACTTTCGGTGAACATGATGTGCCTCCTTGGGCTCAGGAATATGTCCTGCCTCTCGGTATAGACCTGATTGACCGCCCGATCAATATCGGTATGGCTACGATTGCACAGCGATCGCCGCGTGACCGGCCTCACTCCGGCACCGAACCAAGCAAACGTTAGGGTGAGCTCTGTGTCGCCTTCACCAACAGACCCCGGACCGATCGTGATCGTCGGCGCCGGGCTCGCCGGCCTGCGTACCGCCGAGGAACTGCGCCGCGCAGGCTATGCGGGTCCGCTGATCCTGCTGGGCGACGAGTCCAGGCCGCCCTACGACCGGCCGCCGCTGTCCAAGCAATTCGTCCGCGGCGAAACCGACGACACCACGCTGCGGCCGCCGGAGTTCTTCGCGGAGAAGCAGATCGACCTGCGGCTCGGCACCGAGGCGGTCGGCGTCGACACCGCGGCGCGGCAGCTGAAGCTCGCGGACGGCAGCACGCTCGACTACGACCAGCTGATCATCGCGACCGGCTTGCGCCCGCGCCGCCTGCCGGGCCTGCCGGAACTGCGCGGCGTGCACGTGCTGCGCGGCCACACCGACGCCACCGCGCTGCGCGCCGAATTGGCCGATGCCGCAACCGCACTCGTGGTCGGTGCAGGCTTCATCGGCTGCGAGCTCGCGGCCAGCTTCCGCACCCGCGGCGTCGAGGTGATCCTGGTCGAACCCCAGCCGACGCCGCTCGCCTCGGTGCTCGGCGCGGAGATCGGCGCGCTCGTTGCCAGGATGCACATGGCCGAAGGCGTCGATCTGCGCTGCGGCACCGGCCTGGACACGCTCCTCGCCGACGGCGACCGGGTCCGCGGTGCGCGCCTGTCCGACGGCGCCGAGGTGGCCGCCGACCTGGTGGTGATCGGCGTCGGATCGCGTCCGGTGACCGAATGGCTCGCCGACTCCGGCATTGCCCTCGCCGACCCGGCGGCAGGCGGCGGCGTGCTGGCCGACGAGGTGGGCCGCACCTCGGCCGACCGAGTCTGGGCCGTGGGCGATGTCGCCGCCTGGCTGCACCAGACCGGCCACCGCAAGCGGGTCGAACACTGGACCAACGCGGGCGAACAGGCGCGGCTCACTGCCTGCGCCCTGCTCGGCGCGGCCGCACCGACCGTTGCCCGCGTCCCCTACTTCTGGAGCGACCAGTACGACGTCAAGATCCAGGCCCTCGGCACTCCCGCCGCGACCGACGACGTCCATCTGGTCACCGACGACGGCCGTAAATTCCTCGCCTACTACTCCCAGGACGGCACGCTGACCGGCGTCGTCGGCGCAGGCACCACGGCTCAGGTCATGAAGACCAGGGCGAAGATCGCCGCTGGCGCGCCGGTCGCGGAACTACTCACCCCGAGCTGAGTCACCGACCCCGAGCTCCGGGCCGCGCGGTGCCCGACGGCCGGTCCGGGCGCTACCGCGCAAATCGCGTCGGAGCGCTGTAATACGGTTGTCGATGTGATCGTCGCGCTCATCGATTCGGGTCTCGGATTGCTACCCACATCCGCCTGGCTGCGCAAGCTGCGTCCAGACGTGGATTTGCTGCTGCAACTGGACCCGGATGGCGCGCCATGGGGGCCGAAGCCGGAGCAGTGGACGATCGAACGGGTGGTGCAGACGGCGCGGATATCGATCGATCTCGGCGCGGAAGTCATCGTGATTCCCTGTAATACCGCGAGCGTCACCGCGCTGGAGCACGTGCGCGCCGAGGTGGGGCCGGACGTACCGGTGGTCGGCACCGTGCCCGCGATCAAACCCGCAGCGGCCGTCTGCCGGTCGGTGGCGGTGTGGGCCACCGCGGCGACGACGGCAAGCCGGTATCAGGCGGATCTGATCGCCAAGTTCGGCGGCGACGCGGACGTGGTCGGCGTGGCCTGTCACGGCCTGGCCGATGCGATTGATCGGGGCGACCTGGTCGGCGCCCGCGAATCGATCGCCCGCGCGGTCGAGCAGACCCCGGACGACGTCGAGGGCGTTGTCCTCGGTTGTACGCACTACCCCCTGGTGATCGACTCCATCGTCGCGGCCCTGCCCGACGGTGTCCGTCTCTTCGACAGCGCGCAAGCCGTTGCCGCACAAACCATCCGGCGCATGGACGCGCTCGGCAGGCCCAACCCCGGCAACGGGGAAGTGCTGGTGCGCAACAGCGGACGGCCTGGCTCGTTGCCTGCCAGCGCCGCCACCTTCGAATCAGGCCGAATCCTCGGAGCCCAAGGCTGAATCGCTAAGGAGCCGTTCGATGAACGAACTCGCGCAGACCGCCGCCGACGTGCAGGCCGCCCTGGTTGCGGTCGCCGACGCCAAGGACGCGATCCATCTGCAGCGGTTCTTCAAAACCGGGCCGGGGGAGTACGGCGAGGGCGATGTCTTCCTCGGTGTGCGCGTCCCGATGACCCGCGGCATCGCGAAACGCTTTGCGGCACTGCCGCTCACCGAGATCGACGCGCTGCTCGACAGCGCCGTGCACGAGGATCGGTTCGCGGGGCTGATCATCCTCAACGCCAAGTTCGCCGCGGCCTCCAAGCCACGCACCTTCGACGACGAGGCGCGCGCCGCCATGGTGGATCTCTATCTGGCCGCCGTGCGCCGCGGCAGGGTGAACAACTGGGACCTGGTCGACGCCTCGGCCGAGAACATCGTCGGCCCATGGCTGGCCGACAAACCCCGCGACCTGTTGTTCGAGCTCGCTGCCGCCGATTCGCTGTGGGAGCGCAGGGTTGCTTTGCTCTCCACCTTCGCGTTCATCAAGAACGGCGACGCCACAACGACTTTCGCATTGTCCGAGCGGCTGCTCGACGACCACCGCGACCTCATCCAGAAGGCGCTGGGTTGGATGCTGCGCGAGGTCGGGAAGCGGATCGATCAGCGCCTGCTGATCGGCTTCCTCGACAAGCACGCGGCCCAGCTCGGCCGTACCGCGCTGAGCTATGCCACCGAGCACTTGGACGCCGTGGTTCGCGCCGACTACCGGGCGCGCTAGGGCCCCGTCCAGGAAGTTCGTTCCTGGCCGAGACACCGCTTCAGAACTGGATTTTCAGGTGGTCGGTCACCGGATGTGCCTGGCAGCCGAGGATGTAGCCGTTCTCGATGTCCTCCGGGTCGAGGATCTCGGCGTTGTCCATCTCGACCTTGCCCTCGAGCACCGTGCAGGCGCACGACCCGCATTCGCCCTCCTGACAGGAGTACGGCACGTCGAGACCCTTGGCCAGCATGATGTCCACCAGGGTCTGCTTGCGCGGCCAGCTCAGCTCGTGCACCTCGCCGTCGAGTTCCACCTCGACGGTGGCCGCATCGGCCGCTTCCTCGTCGGAAACCTCGACCGGCGCCTGATCCGCGAACGGGTCTCCTGCAAGGGAATTGAACACCTCGGCATGGGTCCGCGCGCGTGGCACACCGAGCTGGCCGAGCGCGTCGTGCACCCGATCCATGAACGGCTTCGGCCCACACATGAACGCCTCGAACTCCTGGTACGGGGTGACCAGGGTGGCCAACGCGTCCGCGGTCGGCAAGCCCTGCAAATACTCGAGCCAGTGAATGACGGTCAACCGCTGCGGATGCTTGTCCGCCAACTCACGCAGCTCGGCCGCGAAGATCACCGATTCGTGGTCGCGATTGGCGTACACCAGCACGACTCGGCCGTTGCCGCGGGCGAGCGCCGACTTGAGGATCGACATCACCGGCGTGATGCCGCTGCCCGCGCCGAACAGCAGCAGGTCGGCGTCGAGATCCTTCGGCGTGAAAACACCTGAGGGCGGCAGTACTTCGAGCGAGTCGCCCGCTTTCACGTTGTCGCACACCCAGTTCGAGCCGTAGCCGCCGACCGTCCGCTTGATGGTGACCTTCGGCCGATCGTCGGTGTACGGCGAGCTGGCCAGCGAATAGCACCTGGCCACCGAGCCGGTCAGCTCGCTCGGGATCCGCAGCGTGAGGAACTGGCCCGGCTGGTAGCGGAAGCGATCGTGCAGCTCGTCGGGAATGTCGAAGACCAGCGAGCAGGTATCGATCGTCTCGGTGATGACCGCGGCTACCCGCAGCACGACCGAACGCGAGCCATGCGGCACCTCGACTGTGGTCATGTCGTCCTCTCGAACCCGGCGCAGGCGGCCCGTGCCACGGGGCAACCGGGTTCCGCCAAAACTAGAACGTGTTTCAGTTTCATCGTACGTCGGACTTCGGCTGCCGGACAAGCTGGGCCTCGAGGCCTGCGACCAACACCTCCATGCCGAAGTCGTATGCGTACTTTCCGCGCAGGTCCGCCATGTACTTGGTGGCGCGTTCGACGGCGTCGGGCAGTGCCACATCCGACAGCGGCGCGCGATCGCGCGGGTTCACCCGGCTGCGGCCGAACAGGTAGGTGTGGATCGTCGCGTACGCGGCGAGCACGTTGCGCTCGGTGAACCCGGCCTCGAACAGGATCTCCATGATGGCCGCGATCAGATCCAGCTGTTTGCCGAGCATCTGCTCGATCAGCACGTCGCCGAGGCCGGGATGCTTGCGCAACTTGTCGTCGATCTGATCGATCAGATCGCGCAGCCGGTGCTGCCACGGGCCGGATTCCGGTGGTGGCGTGCGTACTCCGGTCAGCGCGGCGGTGGCGACCAGGTCGAGTAACTCGCGCTTGTCGGCGACGTAGTAGTACGGCGCCATCGGCGAGACGCCGAGTTCGCGGGACAGTCGCCGCATCGACAACTTCTCCACACCGTCTTCGCGGACCACCCGCAAAGCCGCCTCGACGATCTCGGACTCCGACAGAGTATTGCCGCCCCCGCTCGTCTGCATCCGTCCGACTCCCATGCCACCTCTACCACCGCGGGCGCGTGTCGCCCGTCACGTCTGTTCAGCAACTTTCCATCCGAAGTCTAGAGGGCGTCGCCGTCGGCCGGTTCGCCGTGCAGAGAAGTGGGCGCGACGGTGGCGACCAGCAAGATCGGCCTGCGACCGTCCCGCTTAGTGGAACATGTTCCATTTTGTCAGCGAATGACGTTATCGTGTGATCGCGGCTACATCGGGTGGCCGCGGCCACGGACCGCTCGCTCGGAGGTACACATGCCGGAATACGGAGCCACCGCACACACCGACACCGACAACTCGGGAACCGTCGGCACGGTCGAGACGACACAGGAATCCGCACCGCTGGTCGAGGAGACCCTCATCGAAGAGGTGTCCATCGACGGCATGTGCGGCGTCTACTGACAAGGCGGGACAGACCATGCTCGATCTCGATACCCGATGGCAACTCCATCCCCGGGTGGCGCTGCGGCCCGAACCGTTCGGCGCGCTGCTTTACCACTTCGGCACCCGCAAGCTCTCCTTCCTGAAGAGCCCGCGGATCGTCGAGATCGTGCGGTCGCTGCCCGCGCACCCGTCCGCGCGCACCGCACTGCGGGCGGCGGGCGTTTCCGACGAAAATTCCGCGCTCTATGTGAAAGCGCTGACACAGCTGGTCGATTCAGACATGATCGTCGGTGCGCCGACCGATGCCCCGTCGGCGCCCGCCGCCGAGCCCGCGCGATCGAGCGCGGCTCCGGCGCCGTCGACGGCGGGGGTGGTCCCGCCGTCCGACGCGGCGGTCCGACTGGTCGATCGGTTCGAAACCGGTCTCGCCGCACCGATTTGCCTGACCTGGGAGTTGACCTACGCCTGCAATCTGTCCTGTGTGCACTGCCTGTCCTCGTCCGGTAGGCGTGACCCGCGGGAGCTGAGCACCGAGCAGTGCAAGGCGTTGATCGACGAGTTCGAGCGCATGCAGGTGTTCTACGTGAACATCGGCGGCGGCGAACCCACAGTGCGCCCGGACTTCTGGGAGCTGGTCGACTATGCGACGGCGCACCACGTCGGAGTGAAGTTCTCCACCAACGGAGTTCGGATCACCCCCGAGGTCGCCGCCCGGCTGGTCGCCAGCGACTATGTCGACGTCCAGATTTCACTGGACGGCGCCGACGCCGCGGTGAACGACGCGGTGCGTGGTCCCGGTTCCTACGACATGGCCATCCGCGCGCTGGAAAACCTTGCGGCGGCAGGGTTCAAGGACGCGAAGGTGTCCGTTGTGGCGACCAGGCACAACATCGGCCAGCTCGACGAGTTCCGCGCCATCGCCGAAAGGTACGGCGCCACCTTGCGATTGACCAGACTGCGGCCCTCCGGTCGTGGTGCGGACGTGTGGGACGACCTGCATCCGACCCACGAGCAGCAGCGAGTGCTCTACGACTGGCTGCTGCGCAACGGCGAGGGCGTGCTCACCGGCGACTCGTTCTTCCACCTGTCCGCGTTCGGTCAGGCGCTGCCCGGTTTGAACATGTGCGGCGCGGGCCGGGTGGTCTGTCTTGTCGATCCGCTCGGCGATGTGTACGCCTGCCCGTTCGCCATTCACGACCGGTTCCATGCCGGAAACGTGGTGGCGGACGGTGGTTTTCGCACCGTGTGGCAGGAGTCGGAGCTGTTCGCCGAGCTGCGGGCGCCGAGCGGCGGCGGCGCGTGCGCGTCGTGCAGTCACTACGACGCGTGCCGCGGTGGCTGCATGGCGGCGAAGTTCTTCACGGGTCTGCCTGCCGACGGTCCTGATCCCGAGTGCGTCCAGGGGTACGGCGAGGCGGCGCTGGCCGACACCGCACGGATGATCCCGCGCTCCTCGGTCGATCACTCCCGGCGGGCAACGCCGCGGGCGGCCGCGCGCAAGCCCGCTCCGGTGCCGCTGACCCTGTCCGTGACGCGCCCGAGCGTTTTTCCACCTGAACGTCCGCCTGCGCGGGCCTGTGATGAGAGTCCGTTCGCGTGATGCCATGGCGATAGCCAGTCGTCTGCTGCCTGCCGCGCGGCGGTGGTCCTCCGGTTGCGACCGGCCGATTGCCGCCGCGTTGCCGGATGCTGAATTCGGCCGCGCGGTCGCGCGTCATCGTGCACTGCAACGAGTGTCACATCACTCGGCGGGACGGATTCGTGCGGAATTCTGTCCTTTTAACCGGACCGATGATGCTAATGCGCGAATCTCCGCCTAGCATGCCAGGAATGCGCCATGATCGCCTGCCCGACGGATTCGGGGTGCGGATTGATCCACGGGTACGCGCATACTCCGGAGGGCGAGTGCTGATCGGCGGTTCCCCCGCACGGTTGCTGCGACTTGCCCCGGAGGCCGCCGAGATGATCGGCGACGGGTACCTCGAGGTGACCGGTCCGAAATCCGCGACCGTTGCCAGACGGCTGCTCGACTCCGGAGTAGCCAATCCGCGTCCCCGCCTGCTTCCGTCGCCCGATGACGTGACGGTCATCGTGCCGTTGCACAACAACGCCGACGGGCTCGCCAGGTTGCTCGCCGCGCTGCGCGGGCACAACGTCATCGTGGTCGACGACGGCTCTGATCAGCCGGTGCAGATCCCGCGCGACCGCGGCACCCGCTGCCGGGTGACCGTGCTGCGCCAGGACGAGAAGCAAGGGCCTGCCGCCGCGCGCAACGCCGGATTGAAGGCTGCGACAACAGACTTCGTCGCGTTCCTGGATTCGGACGTGGTGCCGCGCAGCGGCTGGCTCGAGGTGATGCTCGGACATTTCAGCGACCCGGAGGTGGCGCTCGTTGCCCCGAGGATCGTCGCGCTCGACCCGGAGTCCAATGCACTCGCCCGCTACGAGCACACGCGCTCCTCGTTGGATCTGGGCAGGCGTGAGGCCGCCGTGCAGTCGCACGGGCTGGTGTCCTACGTGCCGAGCGCCGCGCTGCTCGTGCGCCGCCGCGCGCTGCTCGAACTGGACGGGTTCGACGAATCGATGCAGGTCGCCGAGGACGTCGATTTGTGCTGGCGGCTCGAGCAGGCAGGCTGGCGCCTGCGCTACGAGCCTGCCGCCCATGTCGCGCACGATCACCGGGTGTCGTTCCGCGCCTGGTTCGGCCGAAAGCTGTTCTACGGCACCGGCGCAGCGCCGCTCGGTGCCCGTCACCCCGGCATGGTCTCGCCGCTGTCGCTGCCCTCGTGGACCATGCTCGCCGCGTTCCTGTTCGCCACCCTGTCGAAGTGGGGACTGTTCGGCGGGCTGATCACCTTGGCCACCGCGCTGGTCCGACTACGGCGGGTCTTCGCGGAGCTGGACAATCCGACGCGGATCGCCGCGATCTATCTGGCCCGCGGATTCTTCGCCGGTCTGTGGCGGTTGGCGTCGGCGATGTGCAGGCACTACTGGCCCGTGACGTTGCTGGCGATGGTGGCCTCCAAGCGAATTCGGCGCATCGCGATCACCATGGCCGTCGCGGACGGGCTCGCGGACTGGTTCACCCATCGTGACGCGGGTGGCCTGGATCCGGTGCGTTACGTGGCGTACAAGCGGCTCGACGACATCGCCTACGGCACCGGCCTGTGGCTCGGTGCCTTCCGTGCGCGCAGCGTCGAATCGCTGAAACCCACTGCGCCGTCACACTGACCGATCGAGGTTCGGATGACCGACACGCTCATCGTCGGCGGTGGCACCGCGGGCTGTGTGCTCGCGGCGCGGCTGAGCGAAGATCCGAACCACACCGTGCGGTTGCTGGAAGCCGGTCCGCTGTGGACCGCGCCGGGGGCGATTCCGGCGGCATTGCGCGATGCCACCCGCCTGCCATTGGCGGCGGACGCGTCGTGGTTGTGGCACTATCCGGTTCGCCTCACCGACCGTGGCGGTATGGGAAATATCGTGCGCGGCAAGGTGTTCGGTGGCTCGAGTGCCGTGAACGGTAGCTATTTCGTGCGGGCCACCGCCGCGGATTTCGCGGCGTGGGCAGGTGTGGTGGGATCGTCGTGGTGGTCGCCGGATGCGGTGCTGCCCGCGTATCGCCGCTCGGAGAATGATCACGATTTCGGTGTACAGCCGTGGCATGGGCAGTCCGGTCCTATTCCGGTGCGCCGCACCGCAAATCCGACTCCCGTGAGCACCGGGTTCGCCGCCGCCTGTGCGGCCGTTGGCTTTCCAGCGATCGCCGATATGAATGCACCCGACGCCACCGGCAACGGTCTCGGTCTGGTGCCGTGCAATACCGAGGCAGGCAGCCGAGTGAGCACGGCGGACTGTTACCTGCTCCCGGTCTCGGCACGGCCGAATCTCGCCGTGCACGGTTCGGTATCGGTAGTGCGCATCCTTTTTCGCGGCACCGATGCCGTCGGTGTCGAGGTGCTCCGTGACGGCAGGGTGGAAACCCTCTCGGCCGACCGGATCGTGGTGAGCGCGGGCGCGATCGAATCCGCCGCGATACTGCAGCGTTCCGGAATCGGTCCCGCTGAACATCTTCGGGCGCTCGATATTCCGATAGTGCATCCCGCACCGGTCGGTGGCTGGTGCACCGATCATCCGGAAATCGGCCTCGAATACCGATTATCGGTGCCCGAGCACGCCACCGTTCCCCTGGAATACGTGCTGACCATCGACGACATCGAAATTCGGCCATATACGGTCCCTTTCACCCCGGGTCAGTGGCGACTCGGTGTGGCATTGATGCGACCGGAGTCCGCAGGCGTGCTGCGCCTACGCTCGGCCGACCCCGCGGTGCCGCCCGCGATCGAGTGCCGGTATCTCGCCGCCGAGCACGATCGGACGCGGCTGCGCGCGGCGGTGGCGACGGCGGCAGGGATCATCCGGGAGATGGGCGCGACGGCATGCACCGACCCGATACCGGGGCAGCCGCGCGCGGCCGACGACTGGCTGCACGCGAATCTGGCAACCTCGCAACATTTATCCGGAACCTGTCGGATGGGGCCCGCGCACGACGACCGCGCGGTGGTGGACGAGTTGTGTCGAGTGCACGGAGTCAGCGGTTTGTCGGTGGTCGATCTTTCCGTCGTTCCGGTGGCGTTGAGCCGAGGCCCGCAAGCGACCACGGTGATGATTGCGGAAAACGCGGCGGGCTTTCCCGTCCGATGAAAGTGAAAGACATTTAGGTCACATTTGTGTGTCGTGCAAATACGGTGTGACCTGGCGGACAAACCCGAACATCCACCCTTGTCGCGAGATACGCGC
This sequence comes from Nocardia sp. NPDC049149, assembly GCF_043197455.1. Taxonomy (NCBI): domain Bacteria; kingdom Bacillati; phylum Actinomycetota; class Actinomycetes; order Mycobacteriales; family Nocardiaceae; genus Nocardia; species Nocardia sp. NPDC049149. The sequence continues at coordinate 38,991 of NZ_JBICTD010000001.1, read as the reverse complement.
CGGTACAGTTTGGGGCGGAAAGAAAGGCAAATGGTCAGCAACATTTCAGGTGGGCGGCCCCCACAGCACGGCGTCGAGCCGGGAACGCAACTCGGCGCGCTCGAATCCTATGCCGCGCAGGCCCACGGCCACCTCGGCGCGGGTGGCGATCAGCTTACTCAGCTTGCCGGATTGTTGCGCCCGGCTGTGCTCGAATCCTGGCTGCGCAGTGTGCGCGGCGGCGTCGACCCGATGGAGCCGCTGGACGGGCGCGGCCTGCGTGGCGCCGATCTGCATCGTTACCGCGAGGCACATCCGACCGCCGCGCTGATGCCGCTGATCGACAAGCTTCTCGTACAGGACACGGCCGGAACGGGTTTGATCGTCGTGGTCGCCGATCAGTTCGGTCGCGTGCTCTCGGTGCAGGGCAACCAGGACCAGGTGAGCGCCGCGGCCGAGGTCGGCCTGCGGGCGGGCGACGATCTCAGCGAGCGTCGCATCGGGACGAACGCGGTCGGCCTCGTGGTCCGCACCGGCAGGCCCGCCTGGATCCACGGCCCGGAACACTTCCTGCATCGGATGCAGCAGATCACCGGAGCCGCTGCGCCCGTACATGATCCGGACGGCAGGCTGGTCGGTGTGCTGATGATCGCCGGTGGGGTGCGGGTCGCCCAGCCGGAGATCCTCGCGTTGGTGAAGGCGGCCGCGGCGGCCGCGGAGATGGATCTGCTGCTGACCGCGATGCGGTCGAGTCGGCACGGCTCGCCAGGCGGGCGGACCGTGGACGCGTCCGGCAGGCTCGGGCTCGACGTGCTCGGCCTCGGGCAGCCACAGCTGAGCATCGCAGGCGATCGGGTTGCGTTGTCGCAGCGGCATTCCGAGATCCTGCTGTTGCTCACCGAGCATCCGGAGGGGCTCGGCGCCGATCATCTCGCGTTGTTGCTCGACGATACGGATCTGGACAACGGCACCATCCGCGCCGCGGTGTCGCGGCTGCGCGCCGTCGTCGGGCCGACGGTATTCGGCTCGCGCCCTTACCGTTTGCTTGTCCATATCGCAACAGACGTGGAGGCGCTGCGCGCCGCGCTCGACTCCGGTGATGTCGATGCGGCATTACGGCTCTATGCCGGACCGGTGCTGCCGCGCTCGACCGCGCCGGGGATTGTCGACATTCGCGACGAGCTGCGAGTGCGGCTGCGGACCGCGGTGTTGAGCTCGGGGGAGGCCGCACTGCTTCGGCGGTGGACGGCGGGTGCGGCAGGGCGCGACGATGCCGCGGCCTGGGCCGCGTACCGGGCGACGGTCGACCGTGATTCGCCGCTATATGCGCAGATCGAGGCCAAGATTCGGGTGCTCGATCGACGGCTCGGCGCCGATGCAACGTGGATGCAACGTTCCCGCTCATAGTCTGCACTTCCACAAGTGTGGTAGCTCACATACGCGACAGCAAAGTGGTCGCGCGCTTCGCTCTGCGCCGGAGCTCCGGCTCAGGTGGTTGCGTTGGTCTAGCGCTCAAAGTTTTTAGTGGAAAAAGTTCCCTTTTATTAACTAAGGGCTTAATGTTCGCAATGCACGGATCACCTCCGTGTGACGTAGCTGACATGGCCGCGGCACCCGCATCGCCGCATCGCCTCCGCTGATCGACGCCAGGCGGCAGGGCCGAAAGCCCGTGCTGCGGTGGCTTGATCGTGCTGCCCACCTGCACTCCGGTCAGCTGTTGTTTCGCCGATCTAGGAGGCTCTGGTGCGCGGTAGGGATTCGAGTCCGACCGTGGCCGTCGTCGATGCCGGCTTTCCCGAAGCGACCGAGACCGATACCCTCTCCGTGCCAATCGGTGCGCCGGTATTCAATCCTCTACTGTCTGCTCTCGATTCGCGGCCACGGCCGGTGCCGGTCGGGCCGCCGGGTGAGCTGTATCCGTCGGGGGTACAGCTCGCCCGAGGTTATCCAGCGCGATCCGGTTCGGCAGACGCCACGGATCAGGTGGCTCCGTCGGTCGCGCCGGGTCGGGTGACGCCCGCCAACGACAATGCCGAGGCAATCGAGTTCGAACTGGCCGGTTTGTCGGCGGTCGCCAGTACCCTGGATACCGGAGTGACCAAGTTCGACCTCCAGCTGACGGTCACTGAAGGCCTTACGGTCAGCGCAGGTTCGGCGGTCATGCACGACTTCGCCGGTGCCGGACTCGGGGAAGGTCCGGCACCGGCGGGGATCCGCCCGGGGTTCGCCCGCATCGCGTACTTGTTCGACGAATCCACCACGGCCGACTACGCGCACCGGTTCACCCGATTCCTCCGCGCGATCATCGACGGTCCCTGGCTCGCGGCGCCTGCGCGGCCGCTCCTCGCCGCCGCCGAGTCGGCAGTCGATCCGGAAGGAAACAGCTGATGGCGCACGCAGATTCAGCCACATGTAGTGATCGCGCTCCGGCCGAGACCCTCGTGACGGAGTTCGAGCGGCAGGTGCGGCGCACCCCCGACGCAGTGGCCGTGGCGTATGCGGGGACCACCCTCACTTACGCCGAATTCAACGCAAGGGTCAATGCACTTGCTCGCCGACTGATCTCGTACGGTGTCGGCCCGGATGCCATGGTGGGACTCGCCATTCGCCGCTCGATCGACCTGATGATCGGTATGCACGCGATTCTCAAGGCGGGCGGCGCGTATGTGCCGATCGATCCTGACCATTCTGCCGACCGCATCGCCTACGTCCTCGAGGTCGTGCGCCCCGTTCTTGTGCTCACCACGGAGGGCGACCGAGCCCGACTGGGGGCAGACACGGTCGTGCTCGATATCGCCGGATGCGGCGCCACTGCCCTCGAATCGCCATCGGCCGCAGCGCTGTTGCCGCGCTTGTCGGCGGACAACATCGCCTACGTGGTCTTCACCGCTGGATCGACGGGTCGCCTCGAGGGCGTCGCGGTCTCGCATCGATCGATCCTGGCCAATCTGCGCTGGCGGCAGCGACTATATCGGCTTCGTGCGGACGACGTCGTCTTGCAGAAGGCGCCGTTGACCTTCGACGTCTCCGTGTGGGAGTTCTTCTGGCCGTTGCAGGTCGGCGCTCGTCTGATCATCGCCCCGCCGGATGGCCATCGTTCGCCCAGCCACCTGGCTGGAATAATCGGCGAGAATCTGGTTACGGTCGCCCATTTCGCGCCGTCCATGCTCGCGATATTCACCGCCGAGCCGAGAGCGCGGGCGGCAGTGGATTCGCTGCGCCTGGTCTTCGCGTCGGGTGGAACGCTGGCCGCTGTCACCGCGGCGGCCTTCCGCGATATCAGCGGCGCGACACTGCACGCCCTGTACGGCCCGACGGAGGCCGCGGTCGATGTGACCGCGCACGAGGTGACCGCCGACGACGCGACCGGTGTGCCGATAGGTGCGCCTGCGGATGACACCGAACTGCTTGTGCTCGACGACAACCTGCGCCAGGTTCCCACCGGTGTGGCCGGTGAGCTGTATCTCGCGGGCGTCCAGCTGGCTCGTGGATACCTCGCCCGCCCAGGCCTGACCTCCGCGCGGTTCGTCGCCAACCCGGACGGCCCGGTGGGCGAGCGGATGTACCGGACCGGTGACCTGGTGCGCTGGGTGCGCGGTAGTGACTGTGAACCGAGAAAGCTGGAATACCTGTACCGCCCGACCGAGGCGTCGGTGACCCGCTACCCGGCCGGGCGCAGCGCTCGGCACGTGATCGCGCCCGTCGGCGGGCCGGAAACCGGCAGCAAGGTCTACGTGCTCGACGATCGGCGGCATCCCGCTGCGCGCAGGGGCGGCGGATCGGCTGCCCGGCTGTCCCATGCTGTGGCACCTGGAGACGCTGCCGCGCAACGTGAACGCGAAGGTCGACCGGGCGGCGTTCCCGGAGCCGAAGGCCGATGAAATTCTTCGCTCCAGCGCCTGTTCCGCCGCTACCCGGTCGGCGGTGTTACCCGGCCCTTTCCGGGCATGGCGGTGCAGTTCGGCCCGCAGCGTGGCGGTTACGGCCCGCAATGGCCCGTGCTGAGTTACGTGGCGGCGCTACCGGAGTCGAGCGACGACCGAACGAATCTCCCTGAGGGTGCGGAGAACCCCCGAATCCACCCATATCGGCGGGGTGTGCCGGTTCACATCCCCCCTGCCAACCGGCACACCCCGCCCCCTACTCGTACTTCGCTGCGCCCCAGTGCATCATGGACGTATGACGAATCAACGGATCACCCCCACGCTGCAGGAGACGTTGATCCAAGCCGCCAACCGCTGGCAGGCCGGACGCCCGACACCCGCACAAACACAACAGATCAGCGGTTGGCTGAACGCGATCATGCACCGCGGCAGGCCGCAGGAAGCCGCGAATTCCTAGCGCCACAGCGGCGCCGACGGCCGACCCACCGCCGACCTCACCGATCGGCAATGCCACCGGTGAGGGGTCGAGCGAGCCGGTCGTCGAATGGTGCTCCGCTACGCCCTCGTTCGGGCGGACTCGACGACCGAGCGGGCGTGCTGACGCCACTCGGTGACGGCGCGGCCACGGAACCCGGCGAGCGCGGCGTCGAATTGCGTTGCGCGCTTGGTGACCGTGAGGCCGATATAGGTGTGATGACTGGTGATCGCTTGTGTCGCAACGGAACACGCCTCGTCGATCTCGCCGGCGCTCAGCAACGCGGTGGCGTGTTCGAAGCGGACAAGGGCGGGTTCCATTGTTTCCTGCGGGTCATATCGGACCAGCGCACAGGCCGCCGCCTTGGCGGTTTCCGCAGCGCGACCTAGGCGGGAATAGCCAATCGCTTGATAGAAAGCGAGCTTTTCCGGTCGATAGGAAAAGATCCCCACCGTAAGCTCTTCCTGGCCAGCATTTTCCAATGCGCGGGCCGATTTCTCGATGCACCGCGCAAACTGGTCGGCATTGTCGAGACTGGCGTATGCCCTGGCCGCCATTCCCCACAACCAGGCCGCCGCTGGACCGTTCGTCGGATTATCGTCGAGCCGCCCGGCGAGCAGGCTCAGAACTTCCTTCGGTTTATCGCTGTAAGTCGGTAGATATGCGAGGCCGGCGAGTGCGATGTCCTCGGAATAACGATCTCCGATGTCCTGCGCCGCATGAATTGCGGTGCCGTACCACAGCCTGGCCTGGCCGAAATGTCCTTCGTTGAACAAGATCTCGCCGACCACGTTGGCCAGCCTGCCCGCGGTGCGCACCAGCCGGACCTGATGGTGGGTAGCCTGCCGTTGCGCGAGAACGCCACGGACCGTGCGGAATTGCTCGAGCGTCGGGTGTAGCAGCTCGTGCGGCGGCACCTGCACCACTCGTTTGCCCAAGGCCTCGACCGTCTGCTCGAGCTGGCCGAGCCTTCGCTCGCTGATCGATCCGGCATCCAGGGTGGCCAGCATCTTCTCCGGCTCGCCCGCGACCAGCGCAGCCGCGGGGCCGGTGAGGCCAACCCCGATGCAGGCCAGCAACTCTCGCCTTCTCACGTCGTCATCCCCGACTTCCTTGTCGAGCCCGATTTCCCTACCGAGCTGGGTGTGTGTCTCGAGCGCCGAGTCGGTGTCCGCGTGGTCGACGGCGGTGTCTTGGCCTGTGGTGACAGACCGCTCGAACCGTGCGACGACGACCGGATCGGCTTCCGACACAACCCTGTCGAGCAGGCGCTGGCTTGCGGCATGCATCCGGGTTGTCCGGCCGTTTTCCCACAAGACCACCGTGCGCGGGGTGACGCCCACCAGACGCGCGAATTCGTAGCGGCTTCGCCGCATCGCGGCGCGAAGCGCACGGACATCCTCGCCCGTCCAGTCGATCTCAACCATAGGTTCTGCTTCCTCGTACCAGGCTGATACAAACGGAAACTACCCGCAATTACCGTATTCGGGTCTGTTATCTACCGAATCGCAACGTGCACGCTGAATCAGCACCCGGCGCCGGGGTTCTGCCCAAACCCTCACGAGGGCGCCGGTATTCCGGAACTCGACGCACGGTCCCGGCACGGCCCGATCCATCCGTGTCGCGCGCGAATCCGGAGGGCGCCTTCGGTGCCGGGTGCACTGACCTTTACGTGGAGGTGAACTGTGGACGTATTGCGCTCGGACGATCGGGAATTGTGGCTGATCCAAAGCCGAGATTGCACGCAGGAACCGGTCGGTCTCAGCTACGACCGAGCGCGCTTCATCCGCACCGTCCACGGTGGTCACGGCGCCCACTGTCACCAATACCTGGCGGCCTCGGCCTTCTGCCTTCGCCGAGCCGCCGACAAGTGAGCCCGGCGGGACTCGATCTGAGCCGAGTCCCCGCCGGGCTCACGAAAACAGTCAGGCCGCTGCCGAGAGGGCCTCGAACTCCGTGTCGGTCAGCGTGATCCGCGCCGCCTCGGTGTTCTCTTCCAGATGCGCGATGCTCGCGGTGCCCGGAATCGGCAGCATCACGGGCGAGCGCCGCAGCAGCCACGCGAGCGCGAGCTGAGCGGGTGTGGCGCCGTGGTCCTTGGCGATCGCGTCCAGCGGGCCGCCCGGCCTGGCGAGTTCGCCGGTCGCGATGGGGTACCACGGGATGAACGCGAGGTTCTCGCGCTCGGCGTACTCGAGCACGTCCTCGTCGGTGCGGTTGGCCAGGTTGTAGAGGTTCTGCACCGAGACGATGGTGGCGAGCTCGCGGGCCTGCTTCAGCTGCTCGACGCTGACCTGGGACAGGCCGATGTGACGAATCTTGCCCTCCTGCTGCAGCAGGGTGAGCTCGCCGAGCTGGTCGGCCAGCGGCACCTTCGGGTCGATGCGATGCAGCTGGTAGAGATCGATGCGGTCGAGGCCGAGGTGACGCAGGCTGAGTTCGGTCTGCTGCCGCAAGTACTCGGGCCTGCCGAGCGCACGCCAGTCGCCGGGGCCGCTGCGGGAGAAGCCACCCTTGGTCGCGATCACCAGGTCGTCGGTGTAGGGGTGCAGCGCCTTGCGGATGAGTTCTTCGCTGACGAACGGGCCGTACGAGTCGGCGGTGTCGATGAAGTTGATGCCGAGATCGACGACTCGTCGCAGCACCCGGATCGCCTCGTCGGGATCCTCCGGATCGCCCCAGACGCCGGGGCCGGTCAGTCGCATGGCGCCATAGCCGAGCCGGTGCACGGGTAGGTCACCGCCGACGGCGAACGTGCCCGACGCTGCGGCGGGCCGGGCGTGCAGGTTGGTGCTCATAGTGTTCGGTTCCTTCCGAAGTGGAATTACGCGAAAGCGGACGAGCAGAAGTGACGTCGCGCGGCAACGTCGATATCGCGAGCAACGTCACTATCGCGCGAGGGATTCCCGATATGAGTATCGCGTTCGCGGCCCGGACACGTCAGGTGAGCGAGTGCAGCAGCTCCTCGGCGACCCTGGCGGAGGAGGCCGGATTCTGCCCGGTGATCAGGTTCCGGTCGACCACGATGTTCGGCGCCCACGGCGCACCCGCGCGGAAATCCGCGCCGATCTCGACCAGCCGGTCCTGCAGCAGCCACTTCGCTTTGTCCGCGAGCCCGCCCTGGATTTCCTCCGCGTTGGTGAACCCGGTCACGGCGTACCCGGCGAAGGCGTTGGTGCCGTCCGCCTTCGTCGCGGCGAGCAGGGCGGCGGGACCATGGCAGACCACCGCCAGCGGCTTGCCGGATGCCAGTGCGGCGGTGAGGATTTCACCGGATTCGGCGTTCACCGCGAGGTCCTCCATCGGACCGTGCCCGCCCGGGTAGAAGACCGCGGCATAGTCGGCGAGGTCGACCTCGGACAGCTTGATCGGGGTCCGCAGCTCGGTGCTCGCGGCCAGCGTTGCGGCGAACGCGTCGGCCCGGTCCTGTCCGCCGTTGGCGGCCGCGGCGAGGCTGCCCTGGTCGACCGGCGGCACCACCCCGTCCGGAGTGGCCACCACGACCTCGTAGCCCGCCGCTTTCACCGCCGCGTAGGGCACGGCGAACTCCTCGGCCCAGAATCCGGTCGGGTGTTTGGTTCCGTCGGCAAGCGTCCACGTGTCGGCGCCGGTCATCACAAAAAGTATCTTCGCCATGAAGTCGACCCTAGGACCGGGCCAGTAAACTAGCCAATGGGAACGCCGATATCAGATATCGGAATTCTGATTGATCTTGCGCTCGGCGAAGACCGCGCGTGCCACCGAGATGCCGTTGAGCGCGGCGGGGAATCCCGCATATCCGGCCATCTGGATCAGCACCTCGACGACCTCCTGCTCGGTGCCGCCGACATTGAGCAGGCCGTGGATGTGCACGCCGAGTTGGGGTGCGACGCCGAGTGCGGTGCACATGGCGACGGTCACCAGCTCGCGGCTCTTCAGGTCGAGCCCCGGCCTGGAGTAGATGTCGCCGAAGGCGAATTCGATGAGGAGCCTGGCGAAATCGGGCGCGATGTCCTGCAGCGCGGCCACCACCTGTTCGCCTGCGTGCCCGTCGATTTCAGTCAAGGCGGCTGAACCGCGTGCGAATCGGTCACCTTCGGGTGCACTGGGAGCAGGCGGTTCGGCGGGGAGGTCGGTGCGAGCTGCGAAGACCTCCCTTGCGACGGTCAAACCGTTGAGCGCGGCCGGGAATCCGGCGTAGACGCTGGCGTGGATGAGGGTTTCGACGATTTCGGTGCGGGTGACGCCGACGTTGAGCGCGCCGTCGATGTGGAACCGCAACTGGGGTGCGGCGTTGCCGAGGACGGTGAGGGCGCCGACCGTGGCGAGTTGCCGCTGGCGCAGGGTCAGTCCTGGGCGCGACAGGATGTCGCCGTAGCCGAACTCCACGGTGAGACGGCCGAGGTCGGGGGCGATGTCGGCCAGGCTGTCGATCACGGCGGTCGCTGCCGGTCCGCCGACGCGCTGGAGCAGTGCCATGCCGCGCTCGTAGCGATCGAGCTCGGCTGCGGAGTTCTGAGTGCTGGTCATGGCACGACTGTAAAAGTTGGAGTGCACTCCAGCGCAAGCTCTCATCCTCGAAGTGGAGACAAGATCAGGGCGATCTCGGGGTCGGTCCCCGATGTGGGGGAGGCGCCGGGCTCCTAGCGTCGCAGGCATGCGATTCGCACCAGTAATTGCCGCCGTCTCCGGGGTCGTACTGTTCGCCGGATGTGCGTCCGATCCGCAGCCCGAACCGGAATCCGTGGTGTCGGACAACAGGATTCGCTCCGTTCAAGCCGACATCGACGGCGTCGTCGGTGCCGGTGTCACCGGGGCGATCGCCACCGTCACCGAGAACGGGAAGACGGTCGCACTCACCAGCGGGGTGGCCGATACCGCCACCGCGGCGAAGATTCCCACTGATCCGCCACAGCAGGTCAGGGTCGGCAGCATCGCGAAAACCTTCACCAGCGCGATCGTGCTGCAGCTGGTGTCGGACGGCAAGATTCGGCTCGACGAGCCGATCGACACCTATCTGCCGGGGGTGGTGCACGGCCAGGGGATTGATGGACGCGCGATCACCGTGCGCCAGATTCTGCGGCATCAGAGCGGCATACCGGACTTCGCCAAGGATGAGCGGGTCGACGAATATCGGGCGGCGCTGCAGAACCGCACGATGACGCCCGACGAGGCGATCGCCATCATCATGAGCAAGCCCGCGGACTTCGCGCCCGGCGCGCGCTACGAATACAGCAACTCGAACTACATCATCGCGGGGGTGCTGGTCGAGCGAGTCACCGGCGCACGGTACGTCGACGAGCTGGACCGGCGCATCCTGAAGCCATTGGGGCTCAACGACACCTACCTCCCAGGGCCTGGCGAACGCGACATCCGCGGGCCGCATCCGAAGGGCTACGCCGAGATCGACGGCGTGCTCACCGACGTCTCCCGCATCGAGCCGTCCGTCCCGTGGGCGGCCGGCGCGATGGTGTCGACCGGCGCGGATCTGAACCATTTCTATACAGCGCTGCTGTCCGGAAAGGTCCTCCCCGCCAACGAGTTACAAGAAATGCGCAACGGTGTCCCGATCGGCGAAGGTCTCGGCGTCACGATGCAATACGGCCTCGGCGTCGGCACCGTCCAACTACCTTGCGGCGCAGAGTACTTCGGCCACACCGGCGGCATCTACGGCTTCCTCAGCTTCTCCGGCGCCACCCCCGAAGGCCGAGCCGTCACCTACACCTTCACCAAGCCCCCGAAGGACCTCCCCGACCTTTCCGCCCTCCTGAGCCACGCCCTCTGCCCCTGAACCACCTGCCCTCGAGGGGTCTCCGTCGTCCGGGTGCCAAGCACCCGGACGACGGTGCCATATCCGGTTCCCGGTCGCTGACGCGATGATTGATGCCTGAGTTGGCCGTGCCGTGGTGAGTGGCTACGCCGGGCTCAGATCAGGTTCTTGTGGTGCCGGATTCGGCGGCGGACGTCGGCCATCATGGTGTGGGTGCCGGAGTGGCGGAGGAAGCGGGGAATGAAGCGGTTGACGAAGGCTACGAAGACGAAGAGGTGGTTGAAGCGGCGTTGATCGGTGGTGGTCCATTCGACGCCGAGTTGGTCGCGGAACAGGGGGGCCAGGAAGCCGATGGTGAGGAATCGCAACAGGTTTCGGAAGGGTAGGCGCAGGGACCAGTGGATCATGCGGAGGTCGAGCAGGTCGTTCAAGTAGGCGCGGACGAACTCGTCGATCTCGACCTGCGCGCACGCCTCGTTCCAGTACCGATCGAAATCGGCCCTGGTGGCAGGCCACATGTCTGCTGTCACTTGCAATGTGGTGCCGAGGGTCGAGGACGACACGTAGAAGGCCTCGGCCTGCTCGTCGCTCATCCTGCCCTGCAGTAGCTGGTAGGTGTCTTCGAAACCGATGTACAGGCAAGCGGCGACCCATAATTGGAGGTTGCGGTCGAAAGCGTTGTACTTCACCGGCGCACCCGGAGCCGAATGCACTTGCCGGTGCGCGACATTCACCGCTTCGCGGTAGGCGTTTCGCTCTTCTTCGGTGCCGAGGATGGCGACGGCGAGGTACTGGGTGGTGGTGCGGGCCCGCTTCCACGGATGCCGCATCAACGCCCCGGATTCGACCTTGCTCTCGGCAACCCCGTAGCCGACGCCGGGCCGCGCCATCTGCATCACCACATTGGCCGCCGCACCGGCGAAGGACCAGAAGTCCAACGCGTCGGTGAGCGCGAGCGGCCGTTTGGTGACCGGGCGGTGGGTGGCGTCGATCGGGATCCGGGTGCGGTCTTTGGTCAGCGTGGGTGCGGGCTGCGGGGACGGCGCTGCGGCGGTCATGGGAGTCCTTCCGTGTCTTGAACCGACTCCGGGGGCGAAGTATATGCTATGTGAACTGTTGCTAACTTATGTCTGCTTGCATCCTCCAGTCAACGGTCATGCATATGGTTATCGCAGCTAAAGCCCCTATGTATTTTCGCGGAACTCTTCCGAAGATGTCGGAATCGTGCGTAACATACGGGCGCATACCGGACCACGCGATGTCCGGCTGGATCCAGTGGCGGATCACCGACGATCCCGCCGCGGGCGGCCGGTCCCGCCCGACCGGCGCGCGAAAGGACACGCATGCTCAAGAGGCTGGATCGGATATTCAGCTACGAGATGAAGGTCTCGGAGTTCCTCGGCACGCTGATCATCCTCGGCGTTCCTTACGGGCTGATCGGCGTCGTCTGGACGCTCACCCACACCAGCCATCTGCGTGGCATGCACGGCATCGACGTGATCATCTCGTTCCTCGGATCGATCGTGTGCTGGCCGGTGCTCACCTTCTCGAATGTGTGTATGACCTGATGATGGCGGCGGTGTGGTTGATCGACGTCCTCGTGATCGGCGTCAAGGTGCTCGGCGGGCGCACGAGGGTGCACCCGGTACTCCGGCTCGGGCTGTGGCTGATGGTGCTCGGCGCCGTCGCGGCGGGCATCGCCGCGGTCGGCTACCTCCTGGTGTTGCTGCAGCGGCAGCTGATCGCCTGATCGTGGAGAGGGATAGCGAGTGACGATCGCCGAACGCGGCCGAACCGACCTGGAGCGGGCCGTCGACGACCTGCGCGGCCTGTGGCGGCGGCACCCACAGCGTTCGTTGGAAACCCTTGGCAGACAAGTGCTTCTCGGTCGCGACGCGGTGCTCGAGCTGGTGCGTGCGCTGCTTGCCCGACGGTTTCCGTTCCAGGAATTCATCAAGCAGTGCGCGTTCATGGCCAGTGTGTCCGCGGCACCGACCGTGTTCGTCGCCATCCCGGTGGCGGTCGTGGTCTCGATTCAGCTGGGCGCGTTGGTGAGTCAGGTCGGCGCGACCACCTTCATCGGCGCGGTCAGCGGGCTCGGCATCATCCGCCAGGGCGCGCCGCTGGTCACCTCGCTGATGATCGCGGGCGCTGTCGGCTCGGCCATCTGCGCGGACCTCGGCTCCCGCACCATCAGGGAGGAGATCGACGCCATGAAGGTGATGGGCGTCGATCCGATCCGCAGACTGGTCGCGCCACGACTCGCGGCCGCGGTCCTGGTGAGCATGCTGCTGTGCGGGTTCGTGGTGTTCGTCGGGTTCGCCACCGGCTACCTGTTCAACGTGTACGCGCAGGGCGGCACCGCGGGCTCGTTCATCAGCACCTTCGCGTCCTTCGCGGTGGCGAACGACCTGATCGTCGCGCTGCTGAAGGCCGCGATCTTCGGCGCGCTCACCGCGATCATCGCCTGCGATATCGGCCTGCACACCAGGGGTGGGCCCGGTGGCGTCGCGAACTCGGTGAACGCGGCGGTGGTCAACTCGGCGCTGATGTTGTTCGCCACCAACATCATCATCACGCAGGTGTACAACACGCTGTTCCCGGCGAAGGTGCTCTGAGATGGGCTCGCGGTACACCCCGCCGGCATTGCGGCCCTTGCGCGTGGTCGCAGGGGCGATGCGCGGGCCGGTGCGGCTCAACGAGCGGCTCGGCCACCAAGCCATCACGTTTGTTGCGGCGATCGCGGCGATTCCGTTCGTGCTCAAGCACTATCGCAAAGAGGTGCTGCGGCTCACCGCCGATGTCGGGTGGGGCAACGGGTCGCTGATCGTCGGCGGCGGGACCGTCGGCGTCGTGATCATCCTGTGCGGGTTCGGCGGCATCACCGTCGGCATGGAGTCCTACACGGCGTTGAACCTGCTCACGATGAACCCGCTGACGGGTGCCATCTCGGGGTTCGCCACCACCAGGGAGATCGGCCCGATCCTGGCCACATTGGCCTTCGCCATCCAGGCGGGCTGCCGATTCACCGCGCAGCTCGGCGCGATGCGGATCGCCGAGGAGATCGACGCGCTGGAATCCATTGCCATCCGGCCGCTTCCGTACCTGGTGACCACCAGGATGATCGCGGCGACGCTGACCATTGTCCCGCTGTACAGCGTGGGTCTTGCGGTCGCTTATCTGATGACCAAGTTGTCGGTGCTGTTCCTCGGCGGTACCTCCGCGGGCACCTACGACCACTACTTCTTCCAGTTCCTCAACGGCGCCGACGTGTTCTTCTCGGTGCTCAAAGTGATGGTGTTCGTGCTGCTTTCGACGTTCCTGCAGTGCTACTACGGCTATGTCGCCACCGGTGGACCGGAAGGCGTCGGCCAGGCGGCGGGCCGGGCGATCAAGATGGTGATCGTCGTCATGGTCTTCGCGAATCTGTTTCTCACGCTGGCGATCTGGGGCATCGACCCCGGCTTCCGGATCTCCGGGTAGGTGCCGGATGCTCATCGACCCCAGTGGCCGCGGACCGAGTCCGGCGCAGCTCGCGCTCGCAGGCATCGCCCTGACGACAGTGACCGCGCTGCTGCTCGTGCTGCTCGGGCTGCGCTACACCGGACGCTTCGAGGACAAGGTCGGCGTCGTCGCCGTGCTCACCAGCACCGGTGACGGCCTGCCCGAGCACGCCGACGTGAAATTCCGCGGCATGATCGTCGGCTCGGTCGCCGACGTGCAGGTCGTCGCCAAGGGCGAGCGGCAGCGCGCCGCGCTCGACCTGAAACCCGATGTGGCCTCGATGATTCCGGCCGCGGTGACGGCACGGGTCATCCCCAACAACATCTTCGGGGTGACCGCGATCGAGCTCGTCGACAACGGTAGGAGCGCCGAGACCCTGCGGGCGGGCGCGGAGATCCCCGAGGACACCAGCGCGGGCACGGTGCAGTTGCAGACCACGCTGACCGTGTTGCGTGAGGTGCTCAACCGCATCCAGCCGGAGAAGCTCGGCCGAGTGCTCGCCACCCTGGCCGACGCCCTCGACCCGGCCGCGCGGGTGCCAGGTTCCACGATCGAACGGTTGGACCGCTGGCTCACCGAGGTGCACGCGATTCCGGGGATCGGTGACCTGCTAGGCAATCTCGGCAGGGCCGCCACCGCATTGAGCGTGTCCGCGCCCGACCTGGTCGGCGTGCTGTCGGAGTCGGTGACCACCGCGCGCACGCTGACCGAACGGCGGGACCAGCTGGTGGCGTTGCTGACCAACGCGAGTGGGGCGGTGGACTCGGTGAATTCGTTGTTCGCCCGCAACCCTGACGCGGGCAAGGAGGTCGTCGCCGGCGTCGGCCAGCTGTTCGGCAGCCTGGCCGAGGATCCGCAGGCGCTCCAGGCCACGGCGGCGAATTTCAATGTGGCACTGAACAAGTTGCGTTCGGTGTTCAGCTTCGGGCCGAGCCGTCAGATGGTGTGGAAGATGGACGTGTCCTTCACGCCGTTCAAGCAGTACACGGCCGCCGACTGTCCGCGGTACGGCGGCATGGCCGGACCGCGGTGCGGCGGCGCCAGTGTCCCCGATGTCGCTGCGCCGCAGGACTTTCCGTCGCAGCTGGTGCCGAACTGGCTGCCTGCCGCCGGTCCGAAGCCGGTGCTGCCCACGGTGCCCGGCATTCCCGGGGTGCCGACGATTCCGGGAGTGCCGACGACGCCCGGACTGCCGATGATCCCCGGGCTCACCGCACCGGCGGCGGCGCGGGATCCGGCACCGAACTCTGCTGATCCCAACGGTTTACGCGGCACCGACGCGGTGGCCGCGCTCGTCGGCGGCCCACCGAACGCCGCGCAGTACCTGTTGCTGGCACCGCTGCTGGCCGGCGGCTCGCTCACCCCGGCGGACAAGGGCGGGCGCTGACCATGAAATCAGGAAAGGCACTGGCCGGGTTCAGCCTCTTCGCCATCGTCGCGATCGTGTTGACCTACACGATCTGGTCGACGCTGCAGCGTTCGGTGACCGGCGACACCGCTTCCTACTCCGCGACCTTCTCCGATGTGCTCGGCCTTCGCGTCGGCGACGACATCCGGATGGCGGGTGTGCGCGTCGGCCGGGTGGACCGGATCGACTTCGACGGTGACTACCGCGCCCGCATCGACTTCCGCATCCAGGACCGCCAGCGGCTCACCACCACCACGAAAGCCCTTGTCCGCTACCAGAATCTGATCGGCCAGCGCTATATCGCGCTGGTGCCGGGGGAGGGTGGCGGACAGGTCATGGCGGCAGGCTCGGCAATCCCGATCGAGCGCACCGAGCCTTCCTTCGATGTCTCCGGGCTGCTGTCCGGGTTCGAGCCGCTGTTCAGCGTGCTGCAACCGGATCAGATCAATTCGCTGTCGGAGACGCTGATTCAAGCCTTGCAGGGCAACAACGTCTCGCTCAGCGCGCTGATCACCCAGGCCGCCCAGCTGGCAGGCACTTTCGGGCAGCGCGACAAGATTCTGGGTGATGTCATCGGCAATCTCAGCAGCGTCATCGCCGGGCTCGCGCATCGCAGCGGCGAGCTGGAAACACTGATCACCCAGGCACGTTCGCTGGTCGAGTCGTTGTATGCGCAGGGCGAGTCGCTCAAGAGCTCCGTCGATCAGGTGGCGACCTCGACCGATGCGCTGGCGCGTCTGATCGGTCAGGTGAAGCCGAATATGGCTCGGGCCCAGAACGATGCGACAAACGGCGTGGCGCTGCTGCTGCTCAACGGCGCCTCGCTCGACCAGGCCGCGGTCGAATTGCCGACGCTGCTCAACGGCATCGCCAGGTTCACCAGTTACGGCGCGTACGGCAACGCCTACATCTGCCGGCTGGATGTGTCGCTCTGGGGCGTGCTGCTCCCACCGGGGCTGTTCTCGCAGATCGGCGGCAACGCGCAATCGGAGGTGTGCCGGTGAAGACACGGGTGCGATCGCTGTTCGGCCGGGTGCGGCTGCCGCGGAACCGGCTGCTGTGGCTCGGCCTGCTCGCGGCGGGGTCGGTGGTGCTGTTGCTGGTCGGCTCCAGCGTGCTGTCCGAGGCGCGGCTGGGCGACAAGACGATTCAGGCGGAGTTCGCCCAGGCGGCGGGGCTGCGGGCGGGCGCGTCGGTGGATGTGTCCGGTATCGAGGTCGGCGCGGTGCGCGCGGTGCGGCTCGACGGCGCCAAGGTCCTGGTCGACCTGCGCGTGCGCGGAGATCTGCGGCTCGGCCCGGACGCCCGCGCGGCCATCAAGATGACAACCATCCTCGGCAAGCTGCACGTGGAACTGGTGCCAGGCAACGGAAAAGGCCTGCCGGGCAATCGGATTGCCCTGGCGAACACCTCGGTGCCGTATAACCTCGGCAAAGTCATCCGCGATCCGGCGTACAAATCGTCGTTCGAGCGGATCGAGCGGATCGATCCGGCCAAGCTGCGGCAATCGCTCGACCTGCTGAGCAAGCAGATGGGTGATTCACCGCAGCTCACCGTCGAGGCGTTGAACAGCATCGGTGCACTCGCCAAGGTGATCAACGATCGGCGTGACGAGGTCGATGTGCTGTTGAAGAGCATGGATCAGGTCTCCCAACTGGTCTCGGACAACCGCAACAGCGTGCTGCTGCTGTTGACCAGGGGCGAGGCGATCGGCAACGCCGTCGCGCTGCGCCAGCGAATGCTGAAGTCGTTGCTGGACAACGTCGCCGAGCTCTCCCGCCTGCTGCAGGAGATGGGCCTAGAGAACAACGACCAGCTCGGGCCGCTGATCAACAGCCTGAACACCATGTCCGAGGGCCTGGAGAAGAACAGGGACAACCTCGACTCGCTCTACGAGATCATGCCGGTTGCCTTGCGCCAGTTCAACAATGCGCTCGGCAACGGACCGTACGGCGACGTGTGGGCGCCGTGGGTTTTCCCGGACAACTGGTTGTGTTTCGCGGGCGCGGTACAGGGGTGCAAATGATGAAGATAGGGACGTTCCTGAAAACCGCAGTCTTGTGTATGGCGGCGGGCGTGGCGTCCGGCTGCTCGCTGCTGCCGGACAGTCTGAGCGGGCTGCCGGATCAGTATCTTGCCGAACACCTGCGGATCAGCGCCGATTTCGAGAACGTCGCCGGGCTCTACGCCGGCAATGACGTCGCGATCCTCGGTGTCCCGGTCGGCCGGGTGGACACGGTGACGGCAAGGGGCAGCTACGTCGAGGTGACCATGTCCATCGACAAGAACGTCAAGGTGCCCGCCGATGCCATGGCCGCGCTGGTGTCTCCGCAATTGATCACCAACCGCCATGTCGAGCTCGCGCCCGCCTACGAGGGCACGGGACCGGTGCTGGCCGACGGCGCGCACATCCCGCTCGAACACACCCGCACCCCGGTCGAACTCGATCGCATTCTGGAGAACTTCGACCAGCTCGGCCGAGCGCTGAAGGGCGACAACGAGACAGGGCCGATGGCGAGCCGGGTGCTGTTCCCGCTGCTCGACGGCAACGGGGACAAGCTGCGCGCGACGCTCGACGCGATGTCCTCGGCCTTCGAGGTGAGCCTGGCCAACGGCGATCAAATCTCCAACACCATCGTCAAACTCAACGAGATCACCCAGATCATCGCCGAGAACGACCAGACGGTACGCGATTTCAGCGGCAGGCTCACCGACATGGTTCAGCTCATGGGTGATCAGGCGCCGGGGCTGCAGGCGGTGCTCACCCAGCTCAACGACTTCGTCACCAACACCGCGACCGTGGTCGGCGGCAATCGCGAGCAATTGCTCGGCGCCCTCACCCGATTCACCACGCTCACCGGGCAGATGCGCGCCAACGCCCGCTCGCTCACCGAGATCGTCGATGTCGGGCCGCTGTTCTTCCAGAACTTGAACAACGCGACCAGCCGCGAACATCAGGCGCTGCGCCTACACGGACTGCTGGACAAGTCGGTCCTCGACGGTGAAGCGCTTTCGGTGTTCTGCGAACGCGTGCAGATGCGGCTGGACGGGTGCCGCACCGGCAAGATTCAAGACTTCGGCCCGGACTTCGGGCTCACCGCGGCACTGCTCGGGTTGACCAAATGAGCAGGCGCACAGCAGCGTTAGTGGTCGCGATGACGCTCAGTGCGTCGGCAGGTTGCGCGGTCACCGTGGACAATGTGCCGCTGCCCAAGCCGGGTATCGGCGGCCCCGGCTATACCCTGCACGCCGAGTTCCGTGACGCGCTCAACCTGCCGGCGAACGCGCACGTCAAGATCGGCGGCACCGATATCGGCATGGTGTCCGCGATCAGCACCACCGATTTCGTCGCCGACGTGGAAATGCGGATCCGCGCGGACATTCAGCTGCCGCGCGGCACCACCGCCGAGCTGCGTCAAGCCACCCCGCTCGGCGACATGTTCGTCGCGATGACGTTGCCTGCCAAGCAGGACAGCGCCGAGTTGCTGCGCCCCGGCGACACCATCGCGCCCGACCGCACCTCGACCGGCGCCTCGGTGGAGCAGCTGATGATGTCGATCTCGCTGCTGCTCAACGGTGGTGGCCTCAACCAGGCGGCACGGATCACCGCCGAGATGAACTCCATGGTCGGCGGGCGGGCGCCCGAGCTGTCGCATCTGCTCACCGAGATGACCGATGTGCTCGCCGCACTCAACCGGCGCACCGCCGACGTCGACAGCGTGCTGTCCGGGTTGAACACGCTGACCGGTGAATTGGCGAGGCGCAAAGCCGAACTGGGCGCAGCGGCGGACACCTTCCCGCCGCTGATCGGCTTGGTCGCCGCAAACAACAAGGCCATCGCCGATCTCATCGCCAAGGTCTCGGTGACGATGGCCGCGCTCGGCGACTTCACCAACACCACCGGGCCGGAGTTCCTCGGCCTGTTCGACAGCATTCAGCGGTTGATGTCCGGGTTCGCGCAGATGGGTGACGATCTGGCGGGGACGCTCGATGGGCTGCATGCCATCTATCCGTCGGTGATGGCTGGGCTGGACGGCCCGGTGCTCGCGGTCGCGGCCACCGTGTCCTATCTCAGTGTCGGCGCACTCACCGACCCGAAGGGCTCGCGGCCGCCCGAAATCGGTGATGTGCCTGCCTTTATCGGCAGCCTGGCGCAGGTGATCGAGAAGGTGCTCGGTCGGCTGCAGGGCGGTGGCCGATGAATCCGCCGTTGTGGCAATGGCTGGTCCGGCATCGGATCGCGGTTGCCAATATCGGCCTGGTCGTCGTGCTCGTGCTCGGGGTGTCCTATCTCGGCGCCAAGGTGCTGCGGTTCAACCCCCTGCCGAGCACGTACCAGGTACGGGTGGAATTGGCGAACTCGGGTGGTCTGGCGCCGAACAACGACGTCACCTTCCGCGGCACCAGGATCGGCCGGGTCGACGATGTCCGCGTCTCCGGTGACGGTGTCGCGGCGATCGCCGAAATCGACAAGGCCACCAGGATTCCGGTGGGCGGCACGGTCGCGGTCGGCAGGCTGTCCGCGGCGGGAGAGCAGTATCTCGACTTCCGCCCCGACGCGGACAGCGGGCCGTATCTGACCGATGGTGCGGTGGTCGCGCGTGCCCAGACCGCCGTGCCGGTGACGGTGCAGTCGGTGCTGGCGAACATGAGCGGGCTGATCGGAGGGATGAACCCTGCTCGGCTGAATGTGATCATCGATGAGCTCGACAAGGCGCTCGCCGGCGGCCCGGATCGGTTGCGCAACATGATCTCCGGCATCAGCAGGGCCATGGCCGGGTTGACCGACCTGCTGCCGCAGACCCGCCAGCTGGTCGCGAATCTCCAGGTGATCGCGGAGACCACCGCACACGCGCAACCCGACCTGACCACGTTGACAACCGGGTCCAGCGCGCTGTTCCAGCAGTTGACCGCCGCGGATCAGGAGGTCCGTGCCTTCCTCGACCTCGGGCCCGGTCAGCTGGCCACCCTTGGCGGCATCGTGCACGACACCGAGGACCCGGTGACCAACCTGGTCACCAACTTCGTCGCGATCACCAAGGCCGCGAAGCTGCGCGCGCCCGCCATCGCCGCGCTGTTCCCCGCGCTGCGTGCAGGGTCGGAAGCCATCGGAATTCCCGCGCACGACAACGCCTATCACACCCTCATCGACCCGTGGCCGCGGCCGAGCTGTGATTACGACACGGTGCCCGTGGTGCCGACGACAGCGACCGTCGACACCAGGGTCCGCCTCTACAACTACTGCGTCACCAGCGATCCCGCGCTACAGATCCGGGGTTCGGCGAACGCGCCACGACCGAATGTGCCGGACAACGGTTCCGGTCCGCCGCCCGGCGTGACCGGTAACGAGCTGTCCCGTCCGGCACCTGGCAGATAGGAGCATTGCGCATGACCGACAACGACGGTGCTGCCGACGCGCAGCACGAGGAGACCGCGAGTTCCACGAAGGAGTCAGTGCCACAAGCTGTCTCGGCCGTGACCGTCGAACCGGTAGTGGCCGCGCGAGGCAAACGGCTGTCCGGAACGCTCGCCCTCCGGGCGACGGCTGCGGTAATCCTTTGTGCCGCAGTTGCTTCGAGTGTCTTCTTCTACATCCAGAACCGGGGCCACAAAGCCACCCTCGACGCCAACGCGGATGCCCGCGCCGCCGCATGCAAGTACGCTCCGGTCTTGGCCGACTACGACGCCAAGAACCTGGACACCTACTTCGCCGCCGTCCTCGCCGGTGCGACCGGCGATTGGAAGAAGCAATTCGACAGCACCAGTAAGGAATTGCGCGAGGTGCTCACCCAGGGTGCGGTGGTGTCGAAGGTGAACGACGTCCAGTGCGCGATCAAGACCGGCGACGAGAACTCCGCCGAGGCCATCGTGGTCATCGGGCAGACCGTCACCAGCCTCGGCACCCAGGGCAAGCCTGCGCCCGGTCAGTTGTCCATGGTGATGCGCTTGGAAAAGGCGGACGGACGGTGGCTGGTCAACAAGGTGAATTCGCCACTGGCTCCGCCGTTGCAGCAGTAGTCAGCCGAACAGGACGACCCGCATCAGGTGCACGACCCGCTCGCGGGAACAGGCCGGGTCGTCGGAGCCGAAGCGCTGGCCGAGGTCGACGACCAGTGCCAGCGCCGCGTGCACCAGCAGCCTGGCCTCGGCGGCACTGAGCGCGGGCCGCGCGCCGACGAGCAGCTTCGCCCACTCTTCGACGTTGAGCCGCTGGATGTTTCGCAGGACCGTCCGTTCGTCTGCCGGCACGTTGCTGATCTCGGCGTAGTAGACGAACGTCAGCGCGCGTTCGGCGAACGAGCCTGCGACGTACAGCTCGATCACCGTGCGCAACGCCTGTTCCGGGGAATCCGCGGCGGCGACGGCAGGGCCGATCGCGGCCGAAACCCGGTCGGCGACACGGCGGAACGCGGCCGCGAGGATATCGCCCTTGCCGCGATAGAACCGGTAGACCGTCGAGGAGCCGGGCAGGCCTGCCGCGGCGGCGATGTCCTCCACGCTGACATTCGGATAGCCACGTTCGTGGAACAGTTCGATCGCGCGCGCGAGCAGCAGCTCGTGCTTGAACGTCTCTGGGATCTCGCTTGCCACAACGGTTTCGGCATGAACGGGCGGCGGAAGGGTGCTGGCGGCCACCGCGCGGCATGCGGTGCTGAGCAGGGCGTGCAACGCGCGGACCGGGACCGACACGTGATGATCGCCGATGCTGCTGAGCACGCTCAACACCGCGGCGGCCAGCACGGACAAGTCCACCTCGGGGAGCTCTGGGCGAGTCTGGCCGAGCAACGAGGTGAGTGCCGAATTCACCGTCGCCAGTTGGTTGTTCAGGGTCGCGGTGTCGGCCTCGTCGAGGTAGCGCCGCTGCCATCGCAGGAGTGCGGCGCTACGCCGGTTCGTGATCGATGACGCGATGAGCGCGTCGATGACCTGGGTCAGCCTGGTCTCCGACGGTGCCGAGCTCGCGTTGTCCCGCACCGCGGCCTCGGAGAGTGCGCCGAGCCGCAGCGCCTCCTCGCGGAACAACGCGTACTTGCTCGGATAGTGGCGGTACAGCGCGGCCGAGCTGATGTCGAGCCGGGAGGCAATGTCCTCCATGCTCACGCCGTGATAGCCGAGTGACCCGAATGCCTCGGCGGAGACCGCCGCGATCTGGGCGCGCCGATCACGCGGCCGCCGCCGGATCACCCGCGGTGCGGTGCCGTCGGTCGCCTTGTTCGCGGTCCGGCGATCCTGGGCACCCATGCCGCGATGTTAGCCGAACCTCTGGCTTGTCACCGAGGCTTGAACCACCTCTGCTGGGAAGTGACTTGAAGATCACATCTCACGCAGTATTACCGTGGTTACCTCGATATATTTGGTTCACTCAGGTGGAATTCTGCTTAACATAAACGACCGGTTGGTACCCGGCCGACCGCTTGCTCGGCACGAGGCGCTACGCCGCTGCCGGACGCCCGAACAAGACCAGCTGCATCAACAAGCGCACTCGGCACTGCGCCGCCATCGGCTGATTGTCGAAGGCTCGCCCCAGATCGACCACCAACGCGAACGCGGCATGGGTGAGGAACCGCGCCTCGGCGGGCGAGAGCTCCGGCCGCACCTCACGGAGCAGCCGTGCCCACTCTTCGACGCTGAGCCGCTGGATGTTTCGCAGCACCGTGCGTTCCTCGGCCGGAACATGTTGGAACTCGGTGAAATACACGTAGGTGAGGGCGCGCTCGGCGAACGAGCCCGCGACGTACTGGTCGATCAGCGCCGTCAGGGCGCCCTCCGGGCTCGACGAGCTGGCCACCGCCGGGCCGACCGCGCCCGAAACCCGTTCCGCCGCACGACGAAACGCCGCGGCAAGCAGGTCGCTCTTGCCGCGGTAGAAGCGGTACACGGCCGAGGCCGCGGACAGGCCTGCCGCAGTGGCGATGTCCTCCACGCTGACGTTCGGGTAGCCGCGTTCATGGAACAGCTCCACCGCTTTGCGCAGCAGCAGTTCGTGTTTGAACGAATCCGGGATCTCGACCACCTGCAGCGGCTCGGCGGGCTGCTCCGCGGGCAGCTCGGCCTCGATGATCGACTGGCAGGCCGAACTCAGCAGGTGGGCAAGGGGTTTGGCCGGAAGATTGGCGTGGTGATCGGAGATGCTGGTGATCGTGCTGAGCAGCGAAAGCCGCAGCACCCTGACGTCGTCCTCGGTGAGTTCCGGCCTGAGCTCGGCGAGTTGGCTGCCGAAGGCGGCGAGTACGACGAGTTGCTGATCCTCGAGTGTCCTGAGGTCGTCGGGCTCGAGGTAGCGGCCCTCCCAGCGCACCAGGGTGATGGTCGCGCGATTCTCGATCGTGACGGCGATGAGCGCGTCGATCACCTGGCGCAGCCGCCGCTCGGGCGGCCAGTCCGTGGCCGCTGCAGGCAGCTCCACCGCCTCGGTCATTGCCCGGCCGACCCGCAGCAGTTCCTCGCGGAACAGCGCGTACTTGCTCGGATAATGCCGGTAGAGCGCCGCCGAACTGATGCCGAGACCGGAGGCGATGTCCTCCATGCTCACGCCGTGATAGCCGAGCGCGCCGAACGCGGCCGCCGAGGCCGCGGCGATCTGCGCCCGCCGATTCTTCGGCCTGCGCCGGATCTCTCGCGGTGCCGAGTCGCCGCTGCTCGCCTTCCGCGCCGTACGGCGATTGTCGACACTCATATCGGACATCGTACTGATCAGCGCTGATGGGAACGGCCACGGCTCGGGGCTGAGCCGGACGGGATGGATTGAGGACCGGTTCGCCCAGCGCGGGGCGTACCGAAATGTGCCAGACGACGCGGGCCGATCCCGTGGGTGACCGCTGTGCGGGCCGTCACAATCCGGTGCCGCGCCGTCCGTTTCTCACCTGTGCGTTATGCCGACAAGTCGTCGCGTGCGCGTCGTGCCGAATGCTGCTCACGTACGCGGGGTAAGGACGAGTCGCGCCTTCCCGCGCGGGACGGTGGTGATGTTGCGCGTCTTCGGTTGTTCGGGTTTCGCCCCTTCCGGCAGCGAAAGTGTGTGCCGCAAAAGGATTTCGCGTAGCACCGCAGTGCCCTCCATGAGCGAGAAACCTGCACCGATGCAGCGCCGGACGCCGCCACCGAAGGGGAACCAGGTGTTCGGGGCCACCTCGCCGGTGAGGAACCGATCCGGGCGGAAGGCACCGGCGTCGGGATGGCTGTCGGGATTGCCGTGCGCGAGCAGGATCGAGGTGTTCACCACCGTGCCTGCGGGCAGTCGCCTGCCGCCGATTGTCATGTCCCTGGTCAGTTTTCGGTTCGTGCCATTGATGACGACGTGCAGGCGCATCGCCTCTTTCAGCACGGCTTCGAGGTACTTTTCGTCGCCGTCGCGCGCTGCGTCGTACGCCTCGGCTTGGATCGCCGGGTGCGCGGCGATCTCGTACAGCGCCCAGGACAGCGCGGAGGCGGTCGTCTCGTGACCGGCGAGCAGCAGGGTGATGAGCTGGTCGCGCAGCTCGGCGTCGGTGAGCGGCGGGTCATCATCGTCGCCGGTGCCCGCGTGTAGCAGTGTGGACAGCACGTCGGTGCGTTCGGTCAGGTCCGGCGCGCGCCGCCGACCCGCGATCTCGGCGTAGAGGAGAGCGTCGAGCTCGTGCAGGTTGTCGGCGAACCGCTTCCACGGGCCGAACCTGGCAAGCAGAGCCGACTGGAAGCCGAGGAACACCAGCGGGTTGAGGTGCACGATGCGCTTCAGTCGTGGCGTCAGCTCGGCACGGGTCTGCGCGTCGGTGACGCCGAACACCACCTGGGTGATCACCTCGAGGGTGAGCGCGTTCATCCGGTCGAGCGTGATCAGCGTGGAACGTGTTGTCCAACTGTTGATCTCGGCTATCGCAATCTCGGTGACCAGATCGCGATAGCCGCGCAACGCCGAGCCGTTGAAAGCGGGCATCAGCAGTCGCCGCGCCCGCGCGTGCTCGTCCTCGTCGGTGAGCAGCAGCGAGTGCTGGCCCATGATGGTGCCGAGGATCTGGTTGCCCTCGCCCGCGTGCATGTCGCGCGGGTTGCCCGCGTAGATCTCCTTGATGTGTTCGGGACGGGAGAACACCACGGCGTTGTCCGCGAACGGCGGCACTCGCAGCGCGAACACGTCGCCGTAGCGGCGGGCGCTCGCGGAGATGAACCGCTGACGGTTGAGCTGGTACCAGGCGCCTTGCAGGAGCGCGGGCAGCCGAGGGCCCGGTGGATAGGCGGTGACCTCGGACTGCTCTCGGACGTCCTGTGCGGCCACGATGCCACCTCCCACGGGTAATACGAAGCCTGTTGATTACCACGCTAGGAGATACACGCGGCAAGGTCTATGACGCGGTCGTTTTCAACCGTACTTGACGGGACGTGCCGGAGCGGCCATCCTGGGTCCGTCAGCACCTCGCTAGGCGAGGCTCCTGCGCGAACACAGGCCACTGATCCGACGACGTCGAGAGACGCCCAGGATCAGGACAGATCGCTTCGGATTAAGGGGCGATCCCAGGTGGCTTCCCGGGTCCCGGGATACGTCGTGCAGTGCCGAAGCTCTGACGAGAGGGGTGCCCCCAGGCCGTTCCGGCCGTGGCGTTCCCTTGCCCAGCGTGGTCCGGCACCAGGTATCGGCGACGCGCCCGTGCGTCTCGGCAGCGAGGAGGTGAGGGTCGATGGAATCCGGCGATAGTCCTTATCCGAGTAGCGATTTCGCATCCCTCTTGCTCTCGGCCCGCTGCCGTCGTCACGGCGATTGAACCAGAACCGATCCTGCGCCAGGTCCGCGCGGTGCGGTCGCTGGTGTTTGTCGTGCCGGAAAACGGTTGTGGTGGTGGGCCTTCCGAAAGGAGTTCATCATGACGTTCGCATTTCCCCGGGAACTACCGCTGTGGCCAGGACTCGTCTATTCGGCCCGTCGCACCATGGCCAGGTATCGGCTGACCCCCGACGAGCGCCGCAATCTCGTCGCGGCACGCGCGGCGCGGGCGGCCATCTTCACAGCGTCCATGGGCGGACATTCCTACTACCGGTAACGGTGGCTGCGTGGTCATCCCCGTCGGTACGAACGGGGATGACCAGGCTTTCCTCATGGCGCAGTGGCGGGCCGGATGGTGGCGTACCAGTCGAGCAGGTCCGGGTTGTCGACCGCGCTGCGTTCGACGACGCGGGCGGGGTCGGCGCCCTGGAAGAGCTTTTTGATGGGCACTTCCAGCTTCTTTCCGGTGCGGGTGTGTGGAATGCCTGGGGCGACCAGGATTTCGTCGGGGACGTGCCGCGGCGACACCTCGGTGCGAATGGTGGTGTTGATCCTGGTCTTCAGGTCGTCGGTGAGCTCGGCGCCGGGGGCGAGCACGATGAACAGGGGCATCCAGTAGCCGCCGTCGGGTTGCTCGGCGCCGATGACCAGGGCCTCGGCGATCTCGGGGAGCCGCTCGACGGACTGGTAGATGTCGGCGCTGCCCATCCGGATGCCGTGCCGGTTGAGCGTCGAGTCGGAGCGGCCGTGCACGACGACGGTGTCCCGCTCGGTGATGGTGATCCAGTCGCCGTGCCGCCAGATGCCCGCGTACATGTCGAAATAGGCGTCGTGATACCGCTTTCCGTCGGGATCGTTCCAGAAGCGGACCGGCATGGACGGCATGGGCTTGGTGATGACGAGCTCGCCGACTTCGTCCCGCACTGGCTGTCCCGCGGTGTCGAAGGCGTCGAGTGCCGCGCCGAGGAAGCGCACGGAGAGCTCGCCGGGCCAGGCCGGGACGGTGGGCGCCCCGCCGATGAAGGCCGAAACCACGTCGGTGCCGCCGCTGATCGAGTTGACCTGCACGTGCTCACCGGTGTTCTCCCCGAGCCACACCGCCGACGAGGTGGGCAGCGACGCACCGGTGATGCCGACGGTGCGCAGCGCGGCCAGATCGTGTTCGGTGCGCGGCACCGCGCCCGCTTTGATGCAGGCGAGCACGTAGCCGGGGCTGGTGCCGAGCACGGTGGTCTTGGTCTCGGCGGCGATGCGCCACAACGCATCCGGCGCCGGATAGGTGGGGCTGCCGTCGTAGCAGACGATGGTCGCGCCCACCAGCAGGCCGGCGATCTGGAAGTTCCACATCATCCAGCTCGGGCTGGTGTACCAGAAGAAGGTGTCGTCGGCGCCGATATCGGATTGCAGCGCAACGGCTTTGAGGTGTTCCAGCAGCACGCCCCCGTGGCCGTGCACGATGCCCTTCGGCAACCCGGTGGTGCCGGAGGAGAACACGATCCACAGCGGATGGTCGAAATCGACCGGCTCCGTGGTGATCACGGCCGGAGCCGCCTCGTCGGTGGCGATCGCGTCGCGCCACGGCGTGGCGTCGGTGACCTCCAGTCCGAGCTGCGAGACGACGATCGTGCCGCTGAGGCCGGCGAAACCGGCCTGCAGTGCGGCGATGTCGGCGCGCTTGTCGTGCGCCTTACCACCGAAGCGGTACCCGTCGGCCGTGATCAGCACCGTGGGTTCCAGCTGTCCGAGCCGATCCAACGCGGCCTTGGGCGAGTAGTCCTGACCGCACGCGCTCCAGACGGCGCCGATGCTCGCGGTCGCCAGGAAGGCGACCACCGCCTCCGGAATGTTGGGCAGGTACCCGGCCACCCGATCGCCGGGCCGGACGCCGAGGGCGCGCAGGGTGCGCGCCAATGCCGCGGTGTCGTCGATCAATTCGGCCCAGGACACCTCACGGATCGGCGCGTCCTCGGCGAGCGCGAGGATCGCGGGCCGGTCGGTGCGGAACTGCCGGACGACCTGGTCGACGTAGTTCAACCGAGTGCCGGGAAACCATTGTGCGCCGGGCATTTCCATGCTGGAGATGACCTCGCCCGCGACCTCGCCCAGCTCGAAGTAGTCCCAGACCGCCCGCCAGAAACCGGCGAGATCATCGACGGACCACTGCCACAATGTGCGGTAGTCCGGCGCGGCAACCCCGGTGCGCGCCTCGACGAACGTCGCGAAATCGGTGATGCGTGCCTGCGCGATGTCCGCTTCGGTCGGCACCCATTGTGGTTGCACCGTGTTCCTCCTGGCTGTTCGAACTGGTGGTCAGGCGCGGTCGGCGCGCCGCACGATCTGCTCGGCATGGCGCAGCACGGGGGCGTCGACCATGCGACCCTCGAATGCGAACACGCCGCGATGGCGGGGTACCTCATCGAGCACCCGCCTGGCCCAGTCCACCTCGGTCGCCGATGGTGCGTAGGCCGTGCGGATGACTGGGACCTGACTCGGGTGGATGGCGACCTTCGCATCGAATCCGCTGGCGACGGCGTCCAGCGATTCGGCGTGCAGGCCCTCGAGATCCTTGATGTTCAGATACACCGAGTCGAGCGCGAACTTGCCGTACGCCTTGGCCGCAAGCAGGGTGGTCGACCGAACATGGCGCGCGACATCGCGATAGCTGCCGTCGTCGTGCCTGCTCGAGTTGCCGCCGAGCCCGGCGATGAGATCCTCGGCGCCCCACATCACGCCGATCGCGTTGCGCGCCATGGCCGCTCGGCCGACGGCGAGCGCGCCGAGCGGCGACTCGATCAGTGCGATCACCTCGTACTCGGCCAGCGCCGAGAGCTGTTCCGCGGATTCACATTTCGGCAGCATGATGCGCCGATACCTGGTGTCGGCCAGCGCGGCCAGGTCGAACGGGTGCTCGTCGGAGCCGACGGCGTTGATCCGGACCACGGTGGTCTCGGGATCCAACGGGGTCTCGACCAATGCCTTGCGGGCGGCCGTCTTGTCGCCCGCGGCGACGCCGTCCTCCAGGTCGAGGATCACCACATCCGCTGCCGCGGCGGCCTTTTCGTAGCGTTCGGGCCGATCGGCCGGGCAGAACAGCCAGGCGGGGCCTGGCACCTCCCAGGTCATGGCTGCTCGGCGCTGGGTCGCAGCCGGATCATCGCGTTGCGCACCGCAACCGCGACGACAACGCCGTGCTGGTTGCGGGCGGTGTGGCGGAAGGTGACGATGCCCTCGCCGGGCCTGCTCTTCGACACTCGTTTGTCGAGTACCTCGGTTTCGGCGTAGACGGTGTCACCGTGGAACAGCGGGGCGGGGAACTTCACCTCGGAGAAGCCGAGATTGGCGACCGTGGTGCCCTGGGTCAGGTGCGCCACCGCGAGGCCGACCATGGTTCCGAGGGTGAACAGCGAATTGACCAGGCGCTGATGGAACGGCTCCTGGGCGTCGCTGTAGGCCGCATCGATGTGCAGCCCTTGCGGATTCATGGTGAGGGTGCTGAACAGCACGTTGTCGGTCTCGGTCATGGTGCGGCCAGGCCGGTGCTCGTAGAGCACGCCGGTCTCGAGCTCCTCGAACCACATGCCGGTCTGCACGACCCTGCGCAGATTCGTTGTTTCGCCGGTGCTGGTCATAGTCCGAGCTCCCGTCCGATCAGCATCAACTGCACCTCCGTTGTGCCCTCACCGATTTCGAGGATCTTGCTGTCCCGATAGTGCCGGGCCACCGGGTATTCGTTCATGAAGCCGTAGCCGCCGAAGATCTGGGTGGCGTCGCGCGCGTTGTCCATGGCCGCCTCGCTGGACACCAGCTTGGCGATGGACGCTTGCTTCTTGAACGGCTTGCCCGCCAGCATCAGTGCCGCAGCGTCATAGTAGGCCGTGCGGGCCGTGTGGGCGCGTGCCTCCATCCGGCCGATCTTGAACGCGATGGCTTGGTTGCGGCCGATGGCCTGTCCGAAGGCCTCGCGTTCTTTGGCGTAGCGCACGCTCTCGTCGACACAGCCTTGCGCAGCACCGACCGAGAGTGCCGCGATCGCGATGCGGCCCTCGTCCAGGATGCGCAGGAAGTTGGCGTAGCCGCGGCCGCGCTCGCCGAGCAGGTTCTCCTCCGGCACTCTGACATCGGTGAAGCTCAGCGGATGGGTGTCCGAGGCGTTCCAGCCGACCTTGTTGTAGGCGGGCTCGGCGACGAAGCCCGGTGTGTCGGTGGGCACCAGGATGGTGGAGATTTCCTTCTTGTCGCCGGTCTGCCCGGTCACCGCGGTGACCGTCACCAGGCGGGTGATATCGGTGCCGGAGTTGGTGATGAACTGCTTGCTGCCGTTGATGATCCAGTCACCGCTGTCGACCACCGCGGTGGTCCTGGTGCCGCCCGCGTCGCTGCCCGCTCCCGGCTCGGTGAGCCCGAACGCGGCGAGCGAACGGCCACTGGTCAACTGCGGCAACCATTCCTGTTTCTGCTTGTCGTTGCCGAACCGGTAGATCGGCATCGCACCGAGGGAGACACCGGCTTCCAGGGTGATCGCCACGCTCTGGTCGATCTTGCCGAGCTCTTCGAGGGCGAGGCACAGTGCGAAATAGTCGCCGCCCATGCCGCCGTATTCCTCCGGGAACGGCAGGCCGAACAGGCCCATGTCGGCCATGCCCGAGACGACCTCGTAGGGGAAGGTGTGGTTGGCGTCGTGTTCGGCGGCCACCGGAGCGACCACCGACCGCGCGAAGTCTCGCACCGTCATGGCGAGATCGCGGTATTCCTCCGGCAGGGTGCCGGTGGACAGGAAGTCGGTCATGCTGGGTTTCCTTCTGGCTCAGTGGAGTTCGGGTCGGTGGCCGGTAGGTCGGCGGGCACGGTGATGCGGGCGAGCACCTGGTCGAGACGTACTTGTGTGCCGGGGGTCACCAGGATCTCGACGGTGCCCGCGACCGGTGCGGTGAGCGAGTGCTCCATCTTCATCGCCTCCACGATGACGATCGGCGCGCCCGCGGCAACGGTCGTGCCGGTTTCGATCGGTACCGCGATCACCGAACCCGGCATGGGGCTGCGGATTTCGGCGTCGCCGACGTGCTCGGCGACGCCGCGCACGCTCGCCTCCGCCATTTCGCGCAGCACGGCGCTGCCCGACGGTCCGGCCAGCCAGATCTGTCCATCGCCTTCGGCGACGCGGTACTCGCGGCGCAGGCCGTCCAGTGTCAGCGTCAGCACACCGCCAGTGAAAGCCGCAGTGACAGCGACGGATTCGCCTGTTCCGACGCGCGCTGTCGCGGCGTCGGGCGTGCCGGTGAAGGACACCTGCTCGACCCGGTCGCCGCCGGCGAGCCGGAGCGAGGTCGGCGCGGCGTCGCCGATCCGCCAGCCGGACGGGGCCTGCCACGGGTCGGCCGATGCCGTGGCCCAGCGGCCCAGCCATCGGTACGCGGCCGCGGCCAGAAATTCGTCTTCGCCCACCGGGGCCGGGTGGAAGTCGGCGACCCGCCGATCCAGCAGTGCGGTATCCAGCTGTCCCGCCGCGACATCCGGGTCGGCGAGCAGGAAGCGCAGGAACTCGATATTGCTGGTCACCCCGAGCAGCACGGTATCGCCAAGTGCCCGATCGAGTTTCGCGATCGCCGCGGTCCGGTCGGCGCCGTGCGCGATGACCTTGGACAGCATCGGGTCGTAATCGCTGCCGACCACCGTGCCGACGCGCAGCCCGGAATCGACCCTGACGCCGACCCCGTCCGGCTCGGACAGGTCGAGCACCGTGCCGCCGGTGGGCAGGAAGCCCCGACCGGGATCCTCGGCATACACCCTGGCCTCGATGGCATGCCCGATCATCCGGATCTCGTGCTGCTGCACGCCGAGCTTCTGCCCGGCCGCGACCCTGACCTGGCACTCCACCAGGTCGACGCCGGTTACCAACTCGGTGACCGGATGTTCCACCTGCAGCCGGGTATTCATCTCCATGAAGAAGAACTCGTCGGGCCGGTCGGCGGAGACGATGAATTCGACGGTGCCTGCGCCGACATAGTCGACGCTGCGCGCGGTGTTGCACGCGGCCGCGCCGATCTTGGCCCGCGTCGCCGCGTCGAGCAGCGGCGACGGCGCCTCCTCGATGACCTTCTGATGCCTGCGTTGCAGACTGCATTCGCGCTCGCCGAGATGCAGGACGTTGCCGAACCGGTCGGCGAGGACCTGGACCTCGATGTGCCGCGGCCGGGTGACGAAACGCTCCAGGAACAGAGTGTCGTCGCCGAACGCGGACGCGGCCTCACGGCGGGCGCTGACCAGCGCCTCCGGCAGGTTGGCCGGGTCGTCGACCAGCCGCATGCCCTTGCCGCCACCACCGGCGGAGGGCTTGACCAGCACCGGGTAGCCGACCTCGGCCGCCGCCTCGATCAGGTCGGCATCGGTGAGGCCTGGCCTGGCGATGCCTGGCACGACCGGGACATTGAAGGCGGACACGGTGTTCTTCGCGGCGATCTTGTCGCCCATCACCTCGATCGCCTTGGCGGGCGGGCCGAGGAAGGCGATGCCTGCGGCGTCGAGCGCGGCGGCGAACGCGGCGTTCTCGGACAGGAATCCGTACCCGGGGTGCACGCCTTGGGCGCCAGTGCGCACGGCCGCGGCGACGACCTTGTCGATGTCGAGGTAGCTTTCGCGGGCCGAGGCCGGGCCCAAGCGCACCGCGGTGTCGGCCTCGTGCACGTGCCTGGCGTCGGCGTCCGCGTCGCTGTAGACCGCGACCGAGCGAATCCCCATGGCGCGCAAGGTCTTGATGACCCGGACCGCGATCTCGCCGCGATTGGCCACGAGAATGGTGTCGAAACCGACGGGATGAGATTTGTTCAGCATCGCAGTCACATCCGGAAGACGCCGTAGGAAACGGGTTCGAGCGGCGCCTGCGCGCACACCGAAAGGGCAAGTCCGAGGACGGTTCTCGTGTCCGCGGGGTCGATAACGCCGTCGTCCCAGAGTCGGGCGGTCGAATAGTAGGGGTTGCCTTGGCTTTCGTACTGCTCGCGGATGGGCGCCTTGAACGCCTCTTCCTCTGCGGGTGACCACGGCTGACCGGAGCTGTCGAGCTGGTCACCGCGCACCGTCGACAGGACGGACGCGGCCTGCTCGCCGCCCATCACCGAGATCCTGGCATTGGGCCACATCCACAGGAAGCGCGGCGAATACGCGCGCCCGCACATCGAGTAGTTGCCTGCGCCGTACGAGCCGCCGATCACCACGGTCAGCTTCGGCACCCGCGCGCAGGCGACCGCGGTGACCATCTTGGCGCCGTGCTTGGCGATGCCGCCCGCCTCGTAGTCGCGCCCGACCATGAAACCGGTGATGTTCTGCAGGAACAGCAGCGGGATCTTGCGCTTGTCGCACAGCTCGATGAAATGCGCGCCCTTCATGGCGGATTCGCTGAACAGCACGCCGTTGTTCGCGACGATGCCGACCGGATGGCCGTGGATGTGCGCGAAACCGGTCACCAGCGTCTTGCCGTACTCGGCCTTGAACTCGTGGAAGCCGCTGTCCGCGTGCGGATCACCGTCGACAAGGCGGCTGATCACCTCGCGGACGTCGTACGGGCTGCGCAGGTCGACCGGGACCACGTCGTACAGCTCGTCGGTCGGTGCGGCAGGTGCCACCGTCGGCCGGATCGCCCACGGGCTCGCTGGGCGCGGGCCGAGAGTGGCGACGATGCGGCGCACGATGCGCAACGCGTCCTGGTCGTCCTCGGCCAGATGATCGGTGACTCCCGAGACGCGCGAATGCAATTCGCCGCCGCCGAGCTCCTCAGCGGTGACCACTTCGCCGGTGGCCGCCTTCACCAGCGGCGGGCCGCCGAGGAAGATCGTGCCCTGATTGCGGACGATCACCGCCTCATCGCTCATCGCTGGCACGTACGCGCCGCCCGCCGTGCACGAGCCGAGCACCGCGGCGATCTGCGGAATTCCCTTGGCGCTCATGGTCGCCTGGTTGTAGAAGATGCGCCCGAAGTGCTCGCGGTCCGGGAACACCTCGTCCTGCTCGGGCAGGTAGGCGCCGCCGGAATCGACGAGATAGACGCAGGGCAGCTGATTCTGCAGCGCGATCTCCTGCGCGCGCAGATGCTTCTTCACCGTCATCGGGTAGTAGGTGCCGCCCTTGACGGTGGCGTCGTTGGCCACGATCACGCATTCGCGGCCGGAGACCCGGCCGATCCCGGTGATGATTCCGGCGCCGGGGGAGTCGTCGCCGTACATCCCGGTCGCGGCGAGCGGGGAGAGCTCGAGGAACGGGCTGCCCGGGTCGAGTAGCTGGTCGACTCGTTGCCGCGGCAGCAGCTTGCCGCGCGCGACGTGGCGGTCCCGCGCCTTCGCGGGTCCGCCGAGCGCGGCGGCGGTCAGCCTGGCGCTCAGGTCGTCCACCAGCGCCTTGTGGGCGGCTCGGTTGTCGACGGCCTCTTCGGTAACGGTCATGAGGTGATCCTGTCCTTCAGTTAGTCACCGATAACTAGAATTCAGGTTAATCTTGGTTAACCGAGATGTCCAGGTAGGGCGAAAGGAGCGCGTGTGACCAGCATCGACACCGGCACGCTCACCCGCCGCGAACAGCTGAAGGCGCAGCGAAGGCAGCAGCTCCTCGACGCGGGCGCCCGGCTCATCGCGGACCGGGGATTCGTCGGCATGCGCTTGGACGACCTCGGTGCCGCCGTCGGCATCAGCGGTCCGGCGGTCTACCGCCACTTCCCCAACAAAGAGGCGTTGCTCGTCGAGCTCCTCGTCGGGGTCAGCCAGCGGCTGCTCGACGGCGGCAAGAACGTGGTGGCCAGCACGACGTCGGCGCAGGAGGCGCTCGGCGCGCTCGTCGATTTCCACCTCGACTTCGCGCTCGGGGATCCCGAGCTCATTCGGATCCAGGATCGGGACCTCGAGAACGTGCCGACCGCCGCACGGCGCGAGCTGCGCCGCACCCAGCGCCAGTACGTGGAGATCTGGGTCGAGGTGCTGCGCGAGCTGCACCCCGGGCTACCCGAGGAGACGGCGCGGGTGCAGGCCCACGCCGCGTTCGGCCTGATCAACTCGACTCCGCACAGTGCGACGAAGGCGACCGCCACCCGTGCGCGGCCCATCCTGCGTCGAATGGCGTTGAGTGCCTTGGGTTAGGCGCCCGTTGCCCGCGCTCGGGTGCTTGCTCATCGAGCGCTCCAGCCGCCGTCCATCGTGTAGGACGCGCCGGTCACCATGCCCGCCTGCGCGGACGCCAGCCAGCCGACCAGCGCGGCCACCTCGTCCGGCTCGACCAGCCGTTTGATCGCACTCTCGGTGAGCAGGATCCTTTCCAGCACCTCCTGCTCCGGGATGCCGTGCGCCGCGGCCTGGTCGGCAATCTGCTTGTCCACCAACGGGGTTCGGACATAGCCGGGATTCACGCAGTTGCTGGTGACACCGTGCCTGCCGCCTTCCAGCGCGGTGACCTTGGACAGGCCCTCCAGCCCGTGCTTGGCCGTCACGTAGGCGGACTTGAACTCCGAGGCCCGGAGCCCGTGCACCGACGAGATATTGATGATCCGGCCGAAGCCCTGCCGATACATGTGCGGCAGGGCCGCGCGGATCAGCAGGAACGGCGCCTCGACCATCAGCGTCAGCAGGGTACGGAAATCGTGCGGAGCGAAATCCTCGATCGGGCTGATGCGTTGTACCCCAGCGTTGTTCACCAGGATGTCCACCTCGAGGTCGAGGTTTTCCAAAGCCTCGACCTCGAGCAGATCCACCGCCCATGACGTGCCGCCGAGCTCGCGGGCCAGCGCCTTGGCGCCGACCTCGTCGATGTCGGCCAGGGTGACCGCCGCCCCGCGCGCGGACAGTTCCCGCGCGCAGGCCGCGCCGATCCCGCTTGCCGCGCCGGTGACCAAGGCGGAACGTCCTGCGAGGTCGGTCA
Organism: Nocardia sp. NPDC049149; assembly: GCF_043197455.1. NCBI lineage: Bacteria > Bacillati > Actinomycetota > Actinomycetes > Mycobacteriales > Nocardiaceae > Nocardia > Nocardia sp. NPDC049149. The sequence goes on along the minus strand of NZ_JBICTD010000001.1, from coordinate 3,360 downwards.
TTTGGCGGCCACCGGAGCGGGCTTGGCGGCCAGATACTCGGCGTCGGCGAGGTCGATGCTTGCCAAATCCAGGCCTTTCGTTTCGCGGGCGACGAGCACGGCGACCACGGTGACGGCCGCGGCGATGGCGAGATAGATCGCGATCGGCACCGCGGATTTGTAGGTGTTGAGCAGGCGGACCGCAATGATCGGCGCCAGCGAGCCCGCCACGATCGAGGTGACCTGATAGCCGAGGGACACACCGGAATACCGCATCCGGGTGGGGAACATCTCCGCCATGATCGCGGGCTGGCCCGCGTACATCAGCGCATGGAACACCAGGCCGATGATGATGGCGAACAAGATGACCGCGTTGTGGCCGCTGTCCATCATCGGGAAGGCGAAGAAGCCCCATGTCCCCGCGGTGAGCGCGCCGACCAGATACACCGGCTTCCTGCCGAAGCGGTCGGACAGGTTGCCCGCCACCGGGATCATCACGAAGTGCACGGCATGCGCCGCGAGCAGCCACCACAGGATGACCTTCGTGTCGACGTGCACCTGCACCTTGAGGTAGGTGATGGTGAAGGTGACCACCAGGTAGTACAGGATGTTCTCGCCGAAACGCAGGCCCATCGCGGTGAGTACGCCGCGCGGGTAGCGCTTGACCACCTCGACGACGCTCAGCGATGTCGCCTTGATCTGTTCCACTTCCTGTTGTGCCGCAACGAAAATGGGTGCGTCGGTGACCTTCGTGCGGATGTAGTAGCCGACGAGGACGACCACCGCGGACAGCCAAAAGGCCACGCGCCAGCCCCAACTGAGGAAGGCAGCGTCGGACAACCACGTGGTCAGCACCAGCAGCACCAGGGTGGCCAGCAGATTGCCCATCGGCACGCCCGCCTGCGGCCAGCTCGCCCAGAAGCCGCGACGGCGGCTCGGACTGTGTTCGGCAACAAGGAGTACCGCGCCACCCCACTCGCCGCCGACCGCGAAGCCCTGGATGAAACGCAGGACGACCAGCAATGCGGGTGCCCAGTACCCGATCTGGCCGAAGGTCGGCAGACATCCCATCAGGAACGTCGCGCTGCCGACCAGGATCAGGCTGAACTGCAGCAGCTTCTTGCGTCCGTACTTGTCGCCGTAGTGTCCGAAGACGATGCCGCCGAGCGGGCGTGCGGCGAACCCGACCGCGTAGGTGACGAACGCGGCGAGGATCGCGTCCAGATCGCTGGTGCCCTTGGCGAAGAACACCTTGCTGAACACCAGCGTCGCCGCGGTGCCGTACAGGAAGAACTCGTACCACTCGACGACCGTGCCCGCCATCGACGCGGCAACCACCCGTTTCAGCCCGGTCGGCGCCTTTCCTGGCTCATCCGCCGGCCACAGTGCGCTGCGCACGCTCATCGAACTCTCCTTCGTGCCCGGGCTCACAATCACGCTCATGTGTGACCGGCCCCACAAATCTTCGGCTGCACCGAGTATTCGTGCACATAACGATGTCCGCAATGCCCAGATCCGCACGACGCATCTGCGAGAATGCACATATGAGCGTGCTGTCCTCGGGATCCTCCCGACGACCGAGCGCCGACGACCTCCTCGTGCTGCTCGCCGTCGGCCGCTCCGGGCGCTTCGTCACCGCCGCCGACGAACTTGGCCTCAACCACACCACCATCTCGCGCCGCATCACCGCGCTCGAACAAACCCTCGGCGGACGCGTCCTGACCCGGGTCGCCGGGGGCTGGGAACTCACCGACCTCGGCCGGGAAGCATTGGTGGCGGCCGAAGCCGTCGAGTCGGCGGTGCAATCTCTCGCCGCCGACGCCAGCGGAAATCGGGTGCTCGAGGGGGTTGTCCGGATCTCGGCCACCGACGGATTCAGCGCATACCTCGCCGCCCCTGCCGCCGCCGAGGTGCGGCGGCAGCATCCGGGGATCACCGTCGAGATCGTTGCCACCACCCGGCGTGCCTCCACCCAGCGCTCCGGCCTGGATCTGGAGGTGGTGGTCGGCGAACCACAAGTCCACCGCGCCAAGGCGATTCGCCTCGCCGACTACTGCCTCGGCCTCTACGGTTCCCGTGACTATCTCCGCGAACACGGCACCCCGGCAACCATCGACGACCTCGCCGACTACCCCCTCGTCTACTTCATCGATTCCATGCTCCAGGTAGACGACCTCGACCTGGCCTCCAGCTTCGCCCCCGCCATGCGCGAATCCGTCACCTCCACCAACGTTTTCGTCCATGTCGAAGCAACCCGCGCCGCCGCAGGCATCGGCCTGCTCCCCTGCTTCATGGCCGACCGCCACCCCGACCTGGTCCGCGTCCTGGCCGACGCCGTCAGCGTCGAGCTCACCTACTGGCTGGTCGCCCGCCCCGAAACCCTCCGCCGCCCTGAAGTATCCGCCTTCGTCGACGCCCTTCGCGCCAAGGTCCACCACGAACGAAACGCCCTACTGGGCAAATAGCGCTACACAGAGCTACTCAACGCCGATATCCTCGGCGGCGGTGGCGTTGGCGGCACGGCGGAGCCAGGCGTCGAATTGCTCCCGATCTGTGCACTCCTGAATCCGCGTTCTGATCTTTTCCGAGACAGTGAGCCCTCGTGCTTCGAGCACCGTCAGGAGCGCCTCTGCTTCACCCTCGAAGTAGTAGGTCCGGATGAGCTCATTTTGGTACTCGTAGCCAGCGGTCATGACGCTCTCCAGGAAGTGTCGGGCGGCCTCGGGCAAGAGGCCCGATACCAGGTCAATGTACCTCGTGCCCCCGGGCCCCGGGAGTACGCAGGTGGCGAGGACGGTCAGGATGGCTTCGCGGTCCGGATGGCTGCCGTGTGCGATAGCCGAGAGGACCGTCAGCTCGGGGTTGGCTGTCGCGGCCTCCGCGTCGGTGACTACTGGGATGTCGGCAGGGCTCAGCACCAAGGGCTTGAGCGTGAACTCGGGGGCGACGGTAATGGGTTTGCGGCAATGCGTAGCAGTGCGTTGGTCTGGGCAGAGCACGAGCAGGATAGTCGGACACTTCAACCGAGCACGGAGCGTTGTCAGGTAAACCGGCCAACTCCAAGTCTTGTCTTTGTCCGGCTGCAATTGAATTTCTATTACCACCGCTACGGCAGGGGTGGTTCCCTCTGCAAACACCACGACGAGGTCGGCGCGGTACTCGGTGGGGTTGATGTCGGGAAAGTCGCCAGATTCCAAACGGGCGTGGTCGTATTCGGGTAGCTGGGTGTCCAGCACGGTCGTTAGCAGTTCGGCGGCCAGTTGCGGACGTTGCCGGAACAGGTCGACTAGGCAGTGTTTCGAAGTGGTGAGGGCGGGCCGGTTGGCCCGCCCTCATTGGTGTCGTAGCCATTGGTTGATTGCGGCGATGTGGATGGTGGCC